>CBDDPN010000032.1:0-79777 GCA_965232315.1 Longimicrobiales bacterium
TCCGTTGGCGCAGGCGAAGTCGACTCCTTCCTCGCGCAGGTTCACGGGAAAGGTGCCCAGCGCCTGGACCGCGTCCGCGTACAGGTAGGCCCCGTTGCCGTGCGCCAGCTCGGCGAGCGCGGCAAGGTCGTGGCGGAAGCCGTTCCGGTTGGACACCCAGGCCACGCTGAGCAGCCGCGTGCGCCCGTCCGTTCGGCGGGCGAAGTCTTCGGTCGTGACCACGCCGTCCTGCGACGGCACCACGCGCAGCTCGATCCCCTTCTTCTCCTCCAGCTGCCGGTAGAGCACGTAGGTCGAGACGAAATGCAGCTCGTCCACGACGATGTTGTCGCCTTCCCGCCAGTCGAGCGCGCTCGCGACGATGTTTTCCGCGTCGGTGGTCGAATAGAGGAGAGCGACTTCGTCCTCGCCGGCTCCGAACAACTGGCCGAAGCTTGCCACGGCCTTGTCGCGGGGAGAAAGTCCGGCCCCGCCGCCGCGTCTGCGCATCTTGCCGTCGGCATAGGCGTGGAGCGCGTCGCGGACGGAAGCCGGGACCGGCCCGACCGAGGCCGTGTTCAGGTACGCGAGTTCCTCGGTGACCGGAAAGCTGGCTCGGACGCCGAGCGGGTCATCCGCGGACGATGGCGTGCGAGCGGGATTCGGCGCTGCCGTGTCACCGGGGCGGGGCTCGGTCCCGCCAGCGATCTGCGCCGCCAATCCGCTGGCGGGGAGCGCCGCCAGACCGGCGGCAGCGGTGGTTCGGATGAAGTTGCGGCGGTCGAGCGGCTTCATTCGGTTTCTCCCCGGAAACGTCGCCCTGTTCGCGCGGGCGAAGGCTTGTCGCAACCCGCGAAATCGGGCGCGTACGGGCTAATCGTATGATGGGGGAGAAGCGGAGGCCAGCCGGGCGGATCAGCCCGACGGATTGCACTACTGAAGATGCGGCAGTCGACGAAAGAGAATACCGCAGCGTACGGCGATGCCGCAGCCTATTTGGTCACGAACATCTTGATGACGCTGGCGCGACCGTTCACTACCAACTCCAGGATGTAGATCCCCGATGCCACCTGGTTCCCGTTGACGTCAAGTCCGTCCCAGTAGGCTTCGTACTCTCCCGGCGTCTCGTATTCCATGTCCGCCACGGGAAAGCCGTCGCTCCCCGGATTGTTTAGAGCCGTGGGGGAAGCGACCAACTGCTGGAGTACGTTGTAGATGCGAATTGATACAACGACCGGCTCCCCATCCGAGAACAACTCATCATCCAGCGCGAAGGGGATGCGGGTTTCCGGGTTGAACGGATTCGGATAGTTCTGCCGAAGTTCGAATCCGGGGTTCCGGTTGCCCCGATCACCCGTTTCCTGGGCCGAAGTCGAGTTGAGACCCGCGAGCGGGATGAGGAGGAGGCCTGTCAAGACGCGTAGGAAGCGTCTCATATGAACCTCCGCACAGGTTTTGCTGTGCAGTAGCTTAGGAACGATAGCCCTCCCGGGCGCTGTGGAGAAAGTTTGAGCCTGCACCACCAAGGCATGGTACGAGCGTCCAACCCTCTTTGTCAACATGAACAGGGGCCTGCACGCGTGCCCGGTTACCTGCACGGCGTGCCCTGTTTACAGGTGTGGAACACCACAATCCCCCGAAACGTTCACGGCCGCCACGCATCCGGGATGCGCGAGGATCGGTGATTCAGGAACTGTGGCGAGGACGTCGCCTCTAGCCGGCGGGCACGTCCCGCCCGCTGCCACGCCGCACGGTGACCCCGAGACGGTCGAAGCAGGCGAGCAGCGGGAGCAGGTGTCGGCGCGTTACCGGCAGAACCTCGCGGAAGTCCGCGGGGCCGAGTCCGGATCGTCCCCCTAGCCGGGCCTCCACCTCGCGGGCACCTCGTCGAACGGCGTCCGCAATCGCGAAGAAGTCGTCGTTCAGGACGATGATGCTCCCCGCTTCCTCGAGGAGCTTGAGGATGGGCCACAGGTCCGGATGATCGCGCAGCGCCGGAGGCAGTTCGCGGATGGCCGGCGGAGAGAGGCCCGCGCTCCGGTACCGCTCCGCGAGCGCCGACCGCACCTCTTCCTGCTCCGGCGTGAGGGACGGCTCGAAGCCTGGCGCGCGCACCAGGTTCCCGCGGACCTCCAGCTTCCCCTCTTCGGCCAGGCGGGTCAGCAAGGCATCGGCCAGCTCCGGGCCGGCGCCGCCTGGAAGCGCCTCGCGTGCGTCGGCCAGCGGCATGCCGGGTCTGAGCGGCTCGGCGCCATGGTACCGCGCGACCCGATGCCTGAGAAGACGACACCCTTCGTCGGCCAGCGTCCCGGAATAAAGAGCCCGGTTGGTCGGGAAAACCGCGCGATCGCCGTCCGGGGGCCGGGTTGGCGGAGGATCGCCCGTGCGAATGGGCAGCTCCGGCGCCGGGATGCCCGCCCACCCCGCAAGGGCAAGCACCGCTCCCCGGCGCAGCTCGGGGTCGGGCGAGAGGATCGCCTCGAGCCTCTCGCCTGCCCTGCCCCGCAGCCGCGTCCGCGACGGCGGAGAAGGCTCGACCACGATCCCGCCGCCGATGGTGGTCATCGGCGAGTAGGAACGCAGGACGACATGGTCGCGGCAGCGCGCCACCAGCGGTGCCTCCAGCCTCAGCTGCGCCCAGGCCGACTCTCCGGCTTCCATCTCGGCGCAGTCCAGAAGGAAGACCCGCGCCATCACTTCGGCCGTCCCCAGGTGCACGCGCACCCGCTGGCCGCGCTCGAGGCGCCAGGCGGTGTCG
This sequence comes from Longimicrobiales bacterium, assembly GCA_965232315.1. GTDB lineage: Bacteria > Gemmatimonadota > Gemmatimonadetes > Longimicrobiales > Gaopeijiaceae > BD2-11. Next base: position 2,738 of record CBDDPN010000032.1, read on the forward strand.
GAGAGCAGCTCGATGCGCGCGGTGATGCGGTCGGCGGCCATCCACGGAGCGTCGCCGACCACGACCTGCCCCCGGCCGACCGCCTCCTTCCCCACGCGGCCGCCGGCGAGCGCGACCGCCGTGCGCTCCCCGGCGCGCGCGGCTTCCACGGAGCGGCCGTGCACCTGCAACCCGCGCACGCGCGCCACCACCCCACCCGGCTCGAGCCGCACCCGCTGGTCGAGGGAGAGCGACCCCGACCAGAGCGTGCCCGTCACCACCGTCCCGGTCCCGCGCACCGTGAAGACCCGGTCCACGGGGAGCCGCACGACGTCTGCGTGCCTGCGCGCGCGCGCCCGGCCGCCCTCGCGTGCGAGCGCCGCCCGCAGTTCGTCCAGCCCTGCCCCCGTGACCGCGGAGGTCGGCACGATGGGGGCGTCCGCGTAGGGAGTGTCGGCCAGCAGCTCCTGCACGTCGTCCAAGGCGAGCTCCAGCCACTCCTCCTCCACCAGGTCCACACGGGTGAGCGCCACCACCAGCCGCTCGACACCCAGCAGGCGCACGATCGCCAGGTGCTCGCGCGTCTGGGGCATGGTGGCCTCGTCGGCGGCCACCACCAGCAGCACCAGGTCCATCCCGGTTGCGCCCGCCAGCATGTTGCGGATGAACGACTCGTGGCCCGGGACGTCCACCACCCCGAGGGAGAGGTCGTCGCTCACCGGCAGCTCGGCGAACCCGAGATCGATGGTGATGCCGCGGCGCTTCTCCTCCGCCAGCCGGTCGGTGTCCACCCCGGTGAGCGCCTGCACAAGGGCGGTCTTGCCGTGGTCGATGTGGCCGGCGGTGCCGAGGATCAGGCGGCGCATGCGCGCTCCGGGGCGGGAGGTGCTGCCACCCGAGGGCATGGCCCGCGGTCGGGCCGACGGCCCCGGGCGCCTGACCCGGAATCAGGCGGGCTCACCGACGACGCTCTCGAGAAAGGGAAACGAGGGCAGCGGGCGCGATGTCGCGAGGTGATGATGCACATAGTTGCGCAGCACCTTCACGTGCGTGGTCGTGTGCTCGAGCCCGTCAACCGGCTCCCCCAGCAGGAACGCGCCCAGCTGTTCGCGTGCGCGCGGACCGATGCGCGGCGCTTCCGAAGACGGGCCCGCACAGCGGCGACAGCGCACGCCTCCCGCCGCGTAGTCGAGACGCCCCACCTCGGTCTCCTCCAGTTCCCGTCCACAATCGATGCAGGCGGCGAGTTCGGGCGCATACCCCATCAGCGACACCAGCGCCCAGGCTCCGGCCAGGATGAGCGAGGCGATCCTGTCGGGAGAAGCTTCCGCGAGGCGGCCGAGCGCGGCATCGAGCCCGGAGAAGAGGACGTCGCTCGGTTCTTCTCCGCTGTGGTGCAGGACCAGGTCCGCGAGCAACGACGCCCCCGCAAAACGCCGGACGTCGCCCGCCAGCCCGCGATGGGCGCGGATGACGGAGAATTCCCTGTAGGTCTGCAGATCCCGCGTCTGGCGGTAGTAGAGCACCAATACTCCCGAGGAGAAGATCTCCGGAGGCGTCCCGCGTCGACGCACGCCACGGGCCATGACGCTGACCAGACCCTTCTCGCGCGTGAAAAACCGCAGGATCAGGCTGGATTCGCTGTAGGCGTGCGACCTCAGCAGGATGGCGTGCGTCGACAGGAGCGACACCCCTCATCCCCCGCGATCGTCGGAGAGCGCGATGCGCGCCAACAACCGCTCGCGCCTGCGACGGTAGGCCTTGCGAGCCTTGCTTCCCACCTTGCCCTCGCGCGCATAGGCTTCGTCCAGAATCGCCACCTCGCGCAGGAGTTTTCGTCGCTCATCTGCGATGGCAGCCGTGGCTCCGGCCGGGTCCCGGTAGACCGCGTACAGCGCCAGCCATGCAAGGAAGAGGGAGAGGATCACCGCCATCCATTCCAGCGGCAGCGCCTCGCGCTCTTCCGCCATGAGCAGGCCCACCGCCTCGTCGACGATCTCTTCGGCGGCATACCGCCGATAGGTGACACCTTCCTCCACCTCGACCGGCGGGAGCGGCTGCAGTCCCGTGACCGTGGTGGGTGGGGCCGGTTCGCGCACCAGCAGCTCCATGACCTCGGTGCGTCCCGGAAGGGGCGCGACGAACTGGTGACCCGGCACACTGTATCGGACGGCGTACAGCCGCTCGCCGGGCGGCACCGGAGCCGCGATGTACATGCGCCCGTCGGCGAACCTCACCGCGTCCTCCGCCAGGTCGCTCTCCCCTACCTCGAAATCCTGCGCACCCCCCAGCAGCGGGTACGACCAGACCGCGTCACCGTTCGCCGGGATCAGGGTCCGGAACCCATCGTTCCTGATCTGGATGAGATCGACCACGCTCCATCCCGTGCCCATGTCCTGGAGGAAGAGGTTGCGCACGGACACGGGCAGGTCCGCGCCTCCGGGCGGGGCGGGCTCGGTTTCGTACACCCGGATCTGGTAGGTGCTGTCAAGCTGGATGACGCTGTTGACGGGAATGCCGAAGTACAGGATGTCCTCGTACAGCGTAGAGGCGAAGAAGACGGTTCCCGATTCCGGGTCCGGCACCCTCGGCAACTCGAAGGCGAAGGACCCGTCGTCCTGCACCTGCACCGAGTCGACTTCGCTTCCGCCGCCGAGTGTCACCTCGTGCAGCGTCACCACCGCGGATGCTACGCCGATGTCGCCAAGGGTGACCCTGCCCAGCAACGTCGCGGTCGCCTGCTCGCGGGTCGCGGCCCCCTCTACCTCCTGTCCTGCGGGGGCGGGGGGCGAGTGAGGCACGGGCCGGAGCTGATGCGGCGGCGGGGGGGGCGATTGCGGCACGGGACGGAGCTGGCGCGGCGGCGGGGGGGGCGGGCCCGAAGCCGGCCGTGGCCAGCAGAACGCCCAGCAGGAACGCTGGAGGAGGTGAAGACGATCCGTGATTCGACGGCGTGGCCCGACGCGGGATCGGTCGCGCGTCGGGGCGTGAACGCGATCCGCGATTCGACGGCGGCAGACCCCGGGTCGCCCGCGCGTCAGGGCGTGAAGCGACCAAAATCCTCGGGGTGCAGCTTGCGCAGGTGTTCCTTCAGTTCCTCGGCGTCCATGCCGGGCGGGGATTCCTCATCCCCCTGACCGGACGTCGCATCGTCCCCGTCCGCAACCTCGATCGAGGTCTTGTGGAGGAGATCCTCCTGCGCAAAGATGCGCGCCTCGGTCCTCAACGCCACCGCGATCGAGTCCGAAGGCCGGGCATCGATGGAGACGACATCGCCGTCCTTCTGGACGATCAACTCCGCGTAGAAGGTGTTGTCGAGGACGCGGGTGATCAGCACGCGCTTCAGTGTGCCGCCCAGTCCGCCGATGACGGAGACGATGAGGTCGTGGGTAAGCGGCCGGCTGAACTTCATGCTGGCCAGTTCCATGGCGATGGAGCTGGCCTCCCCCGGACCGATCCAGATCGGCAGAACCCGTTCGCCCTCTACTTCCCGGAGGATGACGACGGGCGTGTTGGATGACGGGTCCAGCCCCAGGCTCTGTACCCTGACCTCGACCAACGGTCCTCCTCGCGGGACGCGACCCCGCCGGTCGTCGCGGACGACCGCGACAGCGTGCTGTCTAATAGCGGTAGTAGTCGGGCTTGTACGGGCCGCCGACCGGAACGTCGATGTATTGCGCCTGTTCGGGGGTGAGCTCGGTAAGCTGCGCTCCCAGTTTGCCCAGATGAAGCCGGGCCACCTTTTCGTCGAGGATCTTGGGCAGCGTGTAGACCTGCTTCCGGTAGGCTTCGGTTTCGCGTTTCTGCCAGAGTTCGATCTGCGCCATGCACTGGTTTGTGAAGCTCGCGCTCATCACAAAGCTCGGATGTCCGGTGGCGCAGCCCAGATTGACGAGGCGGCCGCGGGCAAGCAGAACGATGCTCTTGCCATCCGGCCAGGTGATCCGGTCCACCTGCGGCTTGACCTCGGTCCACTCGAGGCCGGCCAGCCCGGCCACTTCGATCTCGGAGTCGAAATGGCCGATGTTGCAGACGATGGCCCCGTCCTTCATGCGGTCCATGTGCTCGCGCGTGATGACGGAGACGTTGCCGGTGGCGGTGACGAAGATGTCGCCGAAAGCGCAGGCTTCGTCCATGGCAACCACCTGATGGCCCTCCATGGCCGCCTGAAGGGCGTTGATGGGATCGATCTCGGTGACGTACAGGGCGGCGCCCAGCCCGCCGAAGGCCTGCACGCATCCCTTGCCGACATCGCCGTACCCGAGCACCACGCACTTCTTGCCGGCAACCATCACGTCGGTGGCCCGCTTGATGCCGTCGACCAGCGACTCCCGGCAACCATACAGGTTATCGAACTTGGACTTGGTTACCGAGTCGTTGACGTTGATGGCGGGAAACAGGAGGCTGCCTTCCTCCGCCATGCGGTAGAGCCGGTGCACGCCGGTGGTGGTCTCCTCGCTGACGCCCCGGACCTCGGCCGCGAGCGATCGCCAGAAGCTCCGGTCTTCGGCAAGTACCCTGTCGAGCAGCCGGCCGATCTCCTCCTCCTCCTCGGAGGCTCCGGGGGCGCGCGCGATCCCGGCCTCCGCCTGCATCTCGCGTTCGACGCCCTGATGGATCAGCAGCGTGGCGTCACCCCCGTCGTCGACGATCAGGTCAGGCCCGCCCTCCGGATGGGCGAGGGCCATCCAGGTGCACCACCAGTACTCCTCGAGCGTTTCCCCCTTCCAGGCGAAGACGGGGACGCCGGCGTCTGCCATTGCGGCCGCGGCATGATCCTGGGTGGAGTAGATGTTGCAGGAGGCCCAGCGCACCTGGGCGCCGAGCTCAACCAGGGTCTCGATGAGCACGGCGGTCTGGATGGTCATGTGCAGGGAGCCCGAAATGCGCGCTCCGGCGAGGGGCCTCTCACCGGCGTATTGCTCGCGCAACGCCATCAGTCCCGGCATCTCCTTGCGGGCGAGGTCGATCTCCTGGCGTCCCCATTCGGCCAGGCTCAGGTCCTTGACCTGGAAGGGTGGCCGCCGGAGGGATTGCCGGACCGGAGGGATTCTTGCAACCGTAGCCATTTCCTCTTCGGGACGCTCCCGGGAAAGTCCGGGATTGTGGGTTGGTTCCCGCGTGGGACAAGGGATCGCTTCAGCACCGTGGAGCCTAGACCCCCGCTACCGGGTGAAGTTCCGGCGGCCCGGCCGGGGAAACGGGCGGTCGACGGGACCTGATCAGCTCCCCAGCGCCTGCCTCAACTCCTCCACGCGGTCGGTCTTCTCCCAGCGAAACAGCTCGACCCCGGACCCGTCCTTCCACCGGACGCACTCGGGCTTGCGACCGAAGTGGCCGTGCACCGCGGTAGGGGTGAAGACGGGGCGGCGCAGGCCCAGACGGTCGATGATCGCGGCAGGGCGGAAGTCGAACACCTCGAGCAAGGCGCCCGCGACGCGGTCGTCCGACATGCCGCGTTCGGCCGTGCCGAAGGTCTCGACCGCCACCGAAACCGGCCGCGCTCTCCCGATGGCGTAGGCAAGCTGGATTTCGCAGCGGCGGGCGAGCCCCGCGGCGACCACGTTCTTGGCCGCCCAGCGCGCGGCGTAGGCGCCCGAGCGGTCGACCTTGGTGGAATCCTTGCCGCTGAAAGCACCGCCTCCGTGGCGCGCGGCGCCCCCGTAGGTGTCGACGATGATCTTGCGGCCGGTAAGGCCGACGTCCCCGTAGGGGCCGCCGATCACGAAGCGGTCGGAGGGGTTGATGTGGCGGATGCAGCCTTCCCACTCGAAGCGGGATGCGGAGAGTACAGGCGCGATCACCTCCTCCGTGATCCCCTCGCGGATCCGGCCGTCGTCCGCGTCGTCGTCGTGCTGGGCGCTCACCACGACGGTGTGCACGCGCACGGGACGGGCGCCGTCGTACTCCATGGTGACCTGCGTCTTGCCGTCCGGCCGCAGCCAGGACAGGACGCCGGATTCCCGAACGCAGGCAAGACGCTGGGCGAGGGTGTGGGCCAGGAGGATGGGGGCCGGCATCAGCTGGTCGGTCTCGTCGGTGGCATAGCCGAACATGAGCCCCTGGTCACCGGCGCCGCCCACGTCCACGGCAGCGCCGATATCCGGCGACTGGGGGTCGATCCTCGACTCGACCTGGCAGGCGCGCCCGTCGATGCCGTACTCGTCCCGGGTGTAGCCGGCCGCCAGGATCGTGTCGCGGACGATTCCCGTGTAGTCGAGTTCGGTGGCGGTGGTGGTGATCTCCCCGGCGACCAGGGCGAAGTTGGTCGCCACCAGGGTTTCACATGCCACCCGGGCGCGGGAATCCTGCGCTACGATGTGGTCCAGGACAGCGTCGGAAATCCGGTCGGCGAGCTTGTCCGGATGCCCGCCCGTGACCGATTCGGATGTGAAGAGCCTCCCGCTCACCGGCCGACCCGGTGTTCCACCAGTTGGGCGCGGCCCCGGCGGAGGATCTTGCTCAGTCGGTCCGTGGTCCGGTCCAGCGCCAACCGGAAGTCGGTACCTTCGGCGCGGGCAACGACGGGCGGGGCTCCGTTCAGCGAGAGAACCGCCTCCACGCGATGGAGGTGGCGCTCCACTTCGAAGACCACCTCGGCGGAGGTAAGGCGTGGTTCGAAGCGAGTGAGCCTTCCGATCTTCTGATTGGCCTGTCTGATGATGAGGTCCGGCACGTCGCAATGGCGCGCGACCGTGTTGATGGTCATGGTCTCTCCCGACCGCAAGATCCGTGGTTGGATGATTGCCCCGCAGAAGGTAGAAGGGACGGGGTCACAGGTCTACGGGCGAGGCGGGTCAGTGGGCGTTCCTCCCCCGGTGAGCCTTGTAGACCGCGTCCAGAACCCCGTTCACGAAGCGGTCCGAATGCTCGCCGCCGTAGCGCTGCGCGAGCCGTACTCCCTCCTGGATCGCGACGGCGGGCGGGATTCGCTCGAGGAACAGCATCTCGGTGACGGACAGAAACAGGACGCAGCGGTCGACCCGGGCGACTCGCTCGATCCGCCAGTTGTCCAGCGCCCTGGTCACGGCATCCCGCACCTCGTCGGCGTGCTCGGCAAACCCGCGCACGACCCGCGCCAGATGGGGTTGGCATTCAGGGGCTACGCGGCGGGTGGCCAGTGTGGTCGTGAGCGCATCCAGGACCGAGTCGCTGTCCGCCGCCTCCCATCGATACAGTACCTGGAGGGCCCAGGCCCGCGCGCGTGTGCGGTTGCGGCGGGATCGCTCGTCCAGGGCCATGGCCCTTCAGGCGAGCCTCTCGGACAGCAGCACCAGCTCGACCGCGGCCGATGCCACCTCCCCGCCCTTGTCCATTCCCTCCGGATCCGCGCGACGCTCGGCCTGCTCGCCGTTGTCCGTGGTCAGCACGCCGAAGACAATGGGAATCCCGGAATTGCGCGCAACCGCGCCGAGACCGTACGCCGCCTCTCCGGCCACATAGTCGAAGTGCGGGGTCTCGCCCCGAACGACGCACCCGAGCGCGATGATGCCGTCGTGGTGTCCGAGCTGCACCAGTCGGGCCACGGTCTGGGGCAGTTCCCAGGCTCCCGGCACCCGGTAGACGTCGACATCGGCCGGCGCGACATGGTGTTCGCCCAGGCGGGCTTCGGCCCCGGCGAGCAGGTTGTCGGTGATCTCGGCGTTGAAGCGGGCGACGACGATGGCGAACCTCTTCCCCGATCCGTCAAGCGAGGCGCTGAAGGTGTTGGAACCGGTCATCCTGGTCAGATCAGGTGCCCGAGCTTCTCGCGCTTGGTGTCGAGATAGCGTTGATTGAAGTCCGAGGGATCGATCTTGAGCGGTTCCCTGCCCGTAACGCTCAGCCCGTAGCCCTCCAGGCCCACGATCTTGCGGGGATTGTTGGTCAGCAGACGGATCGAGCTGAGGCCCAGGTCGAGCAGGATCTGTGCCCCGATGCCGTAGTCGCGCAGATCGGGCTCGAACCCCAGAGAGCGATTGGCTTCGACGGTGTCCTGGCCATCGTCCTGAAGCTGATAGGCCTTGAGCTTGTTGTGCAGGCCGATGCCCCTGCCCTCCTGCTTCAGATACACGATTGCCCCGCGGCCCTCTTCCGCAACCTGTCGCATCGCGGCGCGCAGTTGCTGGCCGCAGTCACAGCGCACCGATCCGAAGACGTCTCCGGTCAGGCACTCCGAGTGCATGCGCACCAGCACATCCGCGCGCCCGTCGATCTCTCCCTTCACCAGCGCCACGTGCTCGCGCTCGTCCAGCGGGCTGCGGTAGCCGATGATGTCGAAACGGCCCGCCGCGGTGGGAAGCCTGGCGGTGGCCACCCGCTTCACCAGCCTCTCCTTCGCCAGCCGGTACGCCACCAGCTCCGCCACCGTGATGAAGAGCAGGCCGTGCTCCCGGGCGAACAGCTCGAGCTGCGGGCGGCGCGCCATGGAGCCGTCCTGGTTGAGGATCTCGCAGATCACGCCCGCCGGAGCAAAGCCGGCAAGGCGCGCCAGGTCGACGGACGCCTCGGTCTGCCCCACCCGGCGCAGCACCCCCCCGGGGACGGCGCGCAACGGAAAGATGTGACCCGGCCGCCGCAGGTCACCGGGGTGGCTCGCGGGATCGATCAGCACTTCGATGGTCTTCGCCCGATCGAATGCGCTGATTCCCGTGGTGACGCCGTACTTGCGGTGCGCGTCCACCGACACCGTGAAGGCCGTGCCCTGGGGGTCGGTGTTGTTGTCGGTCATGGGCGGAAGGCCGAGCTCGCCGGCCCGCTCGCGCGTAACGGCTACGCAGATGAGCCCGCGCGCGAACCTGGTCATGAAGTTGACGACCTCGGGGGTGGCGGCGGCGGCGGCACACACCAGATCGCCTTCGTTCTCCCGGTCCTCGTCGTCGGCGACGATGACCATTCTGCCTTCGCGGATGTCGCGGATGGCAGCTTCCACGCGGGAGTGCGGCACGGGGCTCAGCCTTGGGGAGGATCCGGGGTGTGACCTGACAGGAGCTTACCCACGTACTTCCCGATCAGGTCCCCCTCCACGTTTACGGAAGATTCCGGGGCGAGGCGGGCGAGGTTGGTGTGCTCCCACGTAAAGGGCACGATGGCGACGCGCACCAGCTCGGCGCCGGGCAGCTCGCTGACGGTCAGGCTCACCCCGTTGAGGGTGATGGAGCCGTGGAGGATGGTGGCACGGGCGACTTCGGGCGGGATGCGGAAGGTGAGGAGGCGGGCGCTCTCTTCGGGGGAGGGGTCGGTGCGCGAGACCAGGGATCCGACGCCGTCGACGTGGCCCTGCACCAGATGGCCGCCCAGGCGGTCGCCCAGGCGGAGCGCCCGTTCCAGGTTGACGCGCGTTCCGGCCTGGTACCCGCCCGCCACCGTGCGAGAGAGCGTGGCGGGCACGACGTCCACAATGAAGGCCTCGTCCGCCAGGGCGGCCGCGGTGAGGCAGGCGCCGTCGACCGCCACCGACGCGCCTTCCGCCAGGTGGGGCGCGATGCCGGGGGCACGAATGGTCATCCGCCGGCCCTCCCGCCGGGTCGCCACTCCCACCACGACCCCGACCTCCTCCACGAGCCCGGTGAACATCAGCCGTCCCGGTCCAGCACCCAGAGGATGTCGCGCCCGAGCGCGGCCGGCGGGCGGGCGGGTCGCCATCCCTCCCAGACCGAGTCGTCCAGGCCGGGGAAGGCCGGGACCGAGCCGGGCCCCAGCGTGCGCGGAGCCAGGAACAGATAAACGCGCTGGACGAGCCCTTCCCGCAGGAGGGAGGCGGCGAGCACACCTCCTCCCTCGCACAGGAGCGAGGTGAGGCCTTCCCGGTAGCAGACCTGCAGCACCGCGCCCAGGTCGAGGCCGCCCGCGGAGCCGCCGGCTGGGCTGGATCCCCGCGTGCGCGCCGGTTCGGAGGAGGCCGCGGAATTGGATCCCTGTATGGCTTGAGCCGAGCCGGGCACCATGTGGACGGTGGCGCCGCATCGCCGCAGTTCCCGCGCCCGCCCCTGGGGCGCGTCCGGGCGGGTGAAGATGCGCACACGTCCTTCCTCGTCCTTGCGGAGAAGCCGCGCCTCGGCGGAGAGGCGGGCCCGGGAATCGAGCACGATGCGGTCGGGCGCGCGGCGGGGCCTCAGCGGGCCGCGCACCGTGAGGCGGGGATCGTCGACCTCCATGGTGTTCGCGCCGACCAGGATTGCGTCGAAGCCGGCGCGCAGGTAGTGCACGTGCTCGTGCGCCGGCGGGCCTGTCAGAGTCGTCTGTTCGCCCGCGCGCGAGATGCGCCCGTCCAGGCTGAGCGCCAGCTTCAGGGCCAGGTACGGGGTGCGCGTGCGCGCAACGTGCAGGAACGCCGGGTTGTACGCCGCGGCCCGGGAAGGCGAGAAGGCGGGCCCGTCGACGCGCATTCCGGCGGCGCGCAGCACAGCCGCCCCGCCCGCGCCCACCCCCGGGTCGGCAGCACCGAAGACGACGCGTGCCACGCCGGCGGCGCGCAGAGCGAGGGTGCACGGAGGCGTGCGGCCCGTGTGGGCGCACGGCTCGAGGCTGGTGTAGGCGGTGGCGCCCCTGGCCCGGGGGCCCGCTTCCGCAAGCGCGTGCACCTCGGCGTGCGGACCGCCCAGCTCCCGGTGCCAGCCCTCCCCCACCACCTTGCCGGCCTGCACCACCACGCACCCGACCATCGGGTTGGGCGAGACCCGCCCCCAGCCATGCCGGCCGAGCTGGACCGCCCGTTCGAGGAAACTCATGTCCTCGCCCGAGACCTGCCCACCCGAAGCCTGCCCGCCCGGAGCCTGCCCGCCCGAGACCTGCTCGCCCGGAGCCTGCTCGCTCCCGCGCATGGGCCTCTCTGTCATGGGGCCACCTCCGCTACCGCGTCAGCCGCAGGATCAGGGAGCCGAACATGCTGCCGGCACCGGGATCGAAGGACATCATTGTCGGGTTCGATTGCCGATCGACGCCCTCGCCCCAACCGATCTCCGCGTTGACCTGAACCACCTGCCAGGTCCGGGAAACCCCTCCGAAGAAGAGCAGGCGGTCCATCGCCGGCCCGTTGAACGCCACGCTGCCCGGAAGTCCTCCCGAGGTCGCCGCGCCCGCGATGGTGACGTCTCCGGAATAGCGGTCCCAGCCAGCTCCGACCAGTACCCCGACGGTGGAAACATCCTTTCCGATCAGGGCCCGCACCGAAGTCGCGACCGGCTCCACGCGGACGCTGACCGGCGCTCCGTCGGCTCCCAGCCCCGCCTCCCCGAGGAAGCGTCGCACGGCGGAGACCGAGATGCCCGGAACGTCGAAGGACTCGCGCAGGATCCCGAGGCGGACGCCGACCCCGGCGGACCAGGCGTTGCCCTGGAAGCCATCTTCGCGCTCAAGCCCGAGGATGCCCACGGATGCGACCGCGTCCAGCGCCAGGATCCCCCCGTAGAGGGGCGCGAGACGAATCCCGTCAAACAGCCCCACCGCCGCGTCGAGCGATGCTCCGCCGACGATTGAGCGGAGTGCCGGCAGTCGGGATGCGGACGCTTCGTCAAGCACCGGAAGAGGAATGCGCGCTCCGGTGAAGCGAGCGCTCAGCGCCATGCGCGGGCCCAGCCCCCGGCGCCATCCCAGGGTGCTCGAGGTGCCGGGGATTTCGCTCCCGCCTGACGCGGCCAGCCCCACTCCGGACGCGACCGCCTGATAGGCGACGGCACCGGCGGCACACCACGAAGCGCCCCCGGAAGCCTCCAGGCACCGGGCGGTGGTCTCCGTGACGAGCTGTGCATGCGCCCGTGGCACGAGACCCGCCAGAACCAGCATCAGCACCGCTCCCGCGGCGGCCCTCACCCCAACTCCACCCCCGACCCCGGGACCACCTCTCCCGCGATCCACGCTTCCTCCCCCCGGGTCCGCAGGCGGGAAACCAACCCGTCGGCCTCCTCCGGAGCGACCACGACCAGCATGCCCACGCCCATGTTGAACACCCGGTACATTTCCTCGCGCTCGACCCCCCCGGACTGCGCCAGCACGGTGAACACGGACGGGGGCCGCCAGCTGGCGCGGTCGACGCGCGCCCCCAGCCCCGGCCCCAGCGAACGGGGCAGGTTCCCGGGTATGCCCCCTCCCGTGACGTGTGCGAGACCCCGCACCGTGCCGCGTGCCAGCTCCGGGGTCAGTGGGCCGAGGTAGGTCCGGTGCACGGCCAGAAGCGTCTCCGCCACGGTCGCGCCGGAATCGGGGAAGCGGCTCTCCGCGCCTAGCCCCAGAACATCGAAGACGATCCGCCGAGCCAGCGTGTAGCCGTTGGTATGGAGCCCGGAGGAAGGCAGCGCCACCACAACATCCCCCGCGCGCGTTCGCGACCCGTCCAGCAACTCGCCGCGCTCCGCGATCCCCACGACGAATCCCGCCAGGTCGTACTCCCCGGGGGCGTAGAAGTCGGGCATCTGCGCGGTCTCGCCTCCCAGCAGCGCGCAGCCGTTGTCCCGGCAGGCGCGGGCAACGCCCGTGACCACCTGCCCGACCACTCCCGCGTCCATGTCCCCGGTCGCAAGGTAGTCCATGAAGAAGAGCGGGCGCGCGCCCTGGACCAGAATGTCGTTGACGCAGTGGTTGACCAGGTCCGCCCCCACCGTGTCGTGGCGGCCGGATAGAAACGCCACCTTGAGCTTGGTGCCCACCCCGTCCGCGCTCGAGACCAGCACCGGCGCCTCGAACTCGCCGGGCACCGCGTACATGCCGCCGAACGCGCCCATGCCGGAGAGGGTGTTGCTGTCGTGGGTGCTCGCCACCAGCGACTTGATGGCCTGCTTGGCGCGGTCCGCGGCGTCCAGATCGACACCCGCGGCGCGGTAGTCCAGTCTCGGTGAATCGTCAGACAACGCTCGCTCCCGCGGGAAAGGGTTCGGAACCGGCCTGTTCGCCGAGGAACTGTACGCGGTCAGCCACCTCGCCGGCAGCGAGCTTCCGGAAGCGATCGAGGGAGAAGGACTCCACGGCGAAGGATCCCATCACGGAGGCGTGCACCAGCGCATCTCGCAACGCAGCCCCGGTACAGTGAGGCACGCCGGCCAGGTATCCCGCGAACCCCCCGGCGAAGGCGTCCCCGGCTCCCGTGGGGTCGATGACCCGGCGCACCGGATAGGCTGGACAGCGAAGAGCGGCGTCCTCGCCGAAGAGGAGTGCGCCCTGGGCACCCTCCTTCACGATCACCTGGCGAGGTCCGTGCCCGCGCACCCAGCGCGCCGCGCGCGCGGGATCGGCGATGCCGGAGAGCTGAAGGATTTCGGTGTCGTTCACCATCAGAACGTCAACGCGCCCGAGAAGCCGCATCAGCGCCTCCCGCTCCCGTTCGATCCAGTAGTTCATGGTGTCGCACACCACCAGTTCGGGGCTCTCCACCTGGTCGAGCACCTCTCCCTGGAGGACCGGATGGATGTTGCCCAGGGAGACGATGCGCGCCCTGCGGAAGGAGGCGGGGATGGCAGGGCTGAAGTCGGCGAAGACCCCGAGCGTCGTGAAGAGGGTCTCCCGCTCGCTGAAGTCGGCGTTGTAGGCCCCTCCCCAGCGAAAGCTCTCTCCGGGCACGACCCTCAACCCCGACAGGTCGACGCCTCTCTCTCGCAGAAAGTCCAGTTCGGCCAGCGGGAAGTCGTCGCCCACCACCGCCACCACCTGGACCGGCCGGTAGAGGCTCGCCGCCGCCGCGAAGAACGACGCGGAGCCGCCCAGCACTTCCTCGGCCCTCCCGAACGGCGTCTCGACCGTGTCGAGGGCCATGCTCCCCACTACCAGAGCAGACATGCCGGTCGCCTCAGTCCCCGCGGCGTTCCATGCGGGTCGGCGCCTCCACGCCCAGCAGCGTGAGTGCGTTGCGCAGCACAATGCGCACGGCTGCCGTGAGGACAAGGCGGGCCGCTCGCAGCTCCGGATCCGCGGCCAGGACGGCGAGGCCGGGGTTGCGGCTCGGATTGCCGGCGTGGTACCAGGAGTTCACCATGCCGGCGGTGTGCTCCAGGTACTCGCACACCAGGTGCGGCGCGCGCGTGCGCGCTGCCCGACCCACCAGTTCCGGAAACTCGCCCAGGCGCCCCGTCAGCTCGCGTTCGCGCGGGTGGCCGAGGAGCGACAGGTCGAGGTCGTCCGGGAGCGAGTCGGCGGCCGCGGCAGCCGGATCCATTCCCGCCTTGCGGAAGATGCTGCACATGCGCGCGTGCGCATACTTGCTCTTGTAGACCGGGTTGCGGTCGGAGTGGTCGAGGGCGGCGTCCAGATCCAGGGCCAGGTGCGCCTCCGGCTTGCGCATCAGGAAGAAGTAGCGCGCCACGTCCACGCCCACGGCGCTGACCAGCTCCCGCAGGGTGGTGTAGCCTCCGGACCGCTTGGAGAGCTTCACCTCGACGCCGCCGCGCTCCACGGTCACCATCTGGTGGAGCAGGTACTCGGGGTAGCCCTGCGGACGGCCGAGCGCCTGCAACCCCGCGCGCACCCGGTCGACCGTGCCGTGGTGATCCGCTCCCTGGACGTTGACGACCCGGTGGAAGCCGCGGCCCCACTTGCTCATGTGGTAGGCGACGTCGGGGAGGAAATAGGTGGGGCTGCCATCGCTCTTGACCATCACCCGGTCCTTCTGGTCTCCGAAGGCGGTGGTGGAGAGCCAGGTAGCGCCCTCCTGCTCGTAGACGTGGCCGGTCTCGCGCAGCGCGGCGATGGTCGTGTCGACCGCCCCGTCGGTGTAGAGCGAGGACTCGAGGAAGTAGCGGTCGAAGCGCACGCCGAAGTCGGCGAGGTCCCGGTCCTGCTCGTCGCGAAGCAGACGCACGGCGAAGCGCTGGCAGGCGGCGCGCCGCTCCCCGGGCTCCGCATCCACGAGTCGGCGGCCCTCTGCTTCGGCGAGGCGTTCGGCGACCTCCGCCACATACGCGCCCCGGTACCCGTCTTCCGGAACGGCGGCCTCGACGCCGAAGAGGCGCAGATAGTGGCACGCGACGCTCTCACCCAGCCGCTCGATCTGGCGGCCGGCGTCGTTGTAGTAGTACTCCCGGTACACCGCCCATCCGGTCCAGTCGAGGAGGTTGGCCAGGGTGTCGCCAAGAGCCGCCTGGCGCCCGTGCCCGAGGTGCAGGGGGCCGGTGGGGTTGGCGGAGACGAACTCCACCATCACGGCGCGCCCCCGGCCCTCCCGGGAACGGCCGTAGCTCCCGTCCCGGCGCAGAACCTCGGTCAGAAGCGAAGACACCCGAGACGCGGAGAACCGAAAGTTGAGGAAGCCGGGGCCGGCCACCTCGACCGAGGCGATGCCGGTGCCGTCGAGCTCGAGCCGCTCCGCGATCTCCTCCGCGATGCCGCGCGGAGGGCGGCGCAGCCGGGAGGCGAGGGTGAGGGCCACCGACGAAGCGATGTCGCCGTGGCTCGGGTCACGCGGCCGCTCCAGTCGGATCTCGTGGTCTGTCACGCCCATCCCGGCGAGCGCCGCTTCGAGGATGTGGCGCAATCCCTGTCGGCTCATCGCTTCGAACCGTCCGCGGACGATGGCGTGGCCGAGCCGGCTCCGGCTGGCCGTCCGGTCGACTCACTCCCGGACGAATGCCTGTTCGAATCGGCTCCGGATGACGTCCTTCCCGAATCGGAGGTCGAGGCCGCCGATTCCTTCTCCCCCCCGGACGGCGGTCCCTTCGATCCCTTTTCGGACGCGGCCCCAGGGGCCTCGGCGGGCTTTTCCTGGCCCGCTTCGGAGGCGGCCTTGTCCCTGTATTCCCGGCTGCGGTGGTCCGTGATGTAGAAGCCGTCTCCCTTGAAGATGAAGCCCGTCCCGCCCGTGATCCGGCGCCGCGCGGGAGCCCCGCAGTCGGAACAGCTGGAGATCGGCTCGTCGGACATCCGCTGGAAGACCTCGAAGGTCTGCCCGCAGCCGGTACACAGGTAGTCGTAGGTTGGCATGGTGCTCAATTCGGGGTTGTTCGACCCGCCAAACTAATCGTCTTTGCGGAGCAGGGCGAAACCGGGAAACGCACATGCGGGATCGTGCGTCGCGATGAATGCCCTCTTCCGGCTATTGCCCGGCGTACCGCCCCCACTCCCGCATGAGAATCTCACTGATCTCGCCGAGTGTTGCGCGGACCCGGACCGCGGCCACCATGGGAGGCACCAGGTTGGCGCCCGTGCGCGCGGCCTCCCTCACCTGTTCGAGGGCGCGTGCGACCTCGGGCCCGTCCCTCCCGGCCCGCAGCTCCTCCAGCCTCGCGCACTGCCCCGCTTCGAGCGCCCGGTAGTCGGGGGCGCTCCGGGACGAATCCGCGCCCTCCTCGGCGAAGCGGTTCACCCCGACCACGACCTTTTCGCCCGACTCGACCGCCAGCTGGGCGCGGTACGCCGACCGGTGAATGTGGTCGCGCATGTAGTCGAGGGATTGCGCCGCCCCGCCCTTGTCCGCGATTCGCGCCAGGTGCCTCCGCGCGCGCACTTCGATCTCATCTGTAAGCGCTTCAACGAAATAGCTCCCCGCCAGCGGGTCGACCGTACGCGCCACTCCGCTCTCGTGCAACAAAATCTGTTGCGTGCGCAGAGCGATGCGGGTGGAGTCCTCCGTGGGGAGCGCGAGTGCTTCGTCGTACCCGTTGGTGTGCAGCGACTGCGTGCCCCCCAGCACCGCCGCAAGGGCCTGGAGGGTGGTGCGGGTGACGTTGTTGAGGGGCTGCTGGGCGGTGAGCGTCGAGCCGCCCGTCTGGGTGTGGAACCGCAACCTGGCACTCCGGTCGGATGCTCCGAACTCCTCGCGCATCAGCCGCGCCCAAAGGCGGCGGGCGGCGCGAAACTTGGCCACCTCCTCCAGAAAATCGCTGTGTGCGGCGAAAAAGAAGGAGAGCCGGGGCGCGAAGTCATCCAGGGCGGCGCCGGAGGCGAGGGCCCGGCGCACGTACTCGAGGCCGTTGGCGAAGGTGAAGGCGACCTCCTGGGGCGCGGTCGAGCCCGCCTCGCGAATGTGGTAGCCGGAAATCGACACCGGATTCCATCGGGGCAGCTCCTGCGCGCAGAAGGCGATGACGTCCGACACCAGCCGCAGCGAGGGCCGAACCGGATAGATGTACGTCCCCCGGGCGACGTACTCCTTGAGGATGTCGTTCTGGACCGTCCCCGAGAGTCGCTCCCGCGGGACGCCCTGCTCGTCGGCAAGCGCAACGTAGAGCGCAAGGAGGATGGGCGCGGTCGAGTTGATCGTCATGGAGGTGGAGACATCCTCCAGGGGAATCCCCTTGAAGAGGAGCCGCATGTCCTCGATGGAGTCGATCGCCACCCCGACCCGCCCGACTTCGCCGGCGGCCATCGGATGGTCGGAATCGTACCCCATCTGCGTCGGGAGATCGAAGGCGACCGACAGCCCGGTGGTGCCGGTCTCGAGCAGGTAGCGATAGCGGCGGTTGGTCTCGGCGGCCGTCCCGAACCCGGCGTACTGCCGCATCGTCCAGGGACGGCCGCGATACATGGTGGGGTGGATCCCGCGCGTGAAGGGAAACTCCCCCGGCGCCCCGGGATCGTCGCGAGCATCCTGACTCCCTGAATCGGCGGTGTACAGCCGCTCGACGGGAATACCGCTGTCGGTGGCGCGCCGCGCATCATCGCTCATGGTTCGAACTCGATGAGGACATCGCCGCGACTGACCGACTTGCCGGCCGCGACGTGGACGTGGCGAATCCGCCCGGAGGCGCGCGCGCGCAGCTCGTTCTCCATCTTCATGGCTTCCACGATGAGCAGCCCCTGGCCCTGCGCAACTTCCTGCCCTTCTTCGACGTCGACCCGCAGCACGAGGCCCGGCATGGGCGCGCGCAACGGTTCGACCCCGGAGACCGGCGTGGCCCCGCCTCCGTCCGCCTGGCGTACGCGCCAGCTCCTCTCGTCTGCCACGTCGACCCGGAAGGAACGCCCCCGGTAGTGGAGTTCCCAGGTGGTGTCGCCCCGACGGCGGGCGTGCACCCGGCGCGGGCGCCGCGCCACCAGCAGGCAGAGCGCCGGCCCCTCGCCCTCCTCGAGCACCCGAGCCTCGCCCGCGGCGGACGGCAACCGCGCGGCGTCGCCGTCCACCTCCACCTCCAGGACGTGTCCTCCGATGGTTACGTAGTAGCGCACGGGCGTCACGGCAACACCCCCCACCTGGCTCCCGCCCTGCGCCACGCCGAGAAGGCGGGATGTCCGTCCGCGCGCCGTCCTCGGCCGGGTTCGCGGCGACGGTCGCGTTCCGCCAGCAGCGCGGCGGCCGCCGCCAGCACTCCCAGCGTCTCCGGGTCGATGTGGTCGGCGGTCAGCTCCGGGTGGTCTTCGAGGAAGCGGATGCTCAGGTCGCCCCCCCGAAAGGCCTCGTGCCGCATCACCCGCTGGTGGAAGGGCGCGCTGGTGGGCACACCGACAATCGTCAGTTCCTCGAGCGCGCGCGCCATGCGCCGCACGGCCGCCGGGCGGTCGGGGCCCCAGGCGACCAGCTTGCCGAGCAACGGATCGTAGTGGCGCCCGATCCCGAGCCCCGCACGGATGCCGCCGTCCCAGCGCACCCCCACTCCCCCCGGCACCTCGAGCGCCTCCACCCGCCCGGTCGCGGGCAGGAAGCCCTGAAAGGGATCCTCGCTGGTGATGCGGCACTCGATGGCGTGGCCGCTCAGGCGGACATCCTCCTGGGTGAAGGCGAGCGGCTCGCCCGCCGCCACCCGCAGCTGCCACTCGACCAGATCGATCCCGGTGACCAGTTCCGTGACCGGGTGCTCCACCTGCAGGCGGGTGTTCATCTCCAGGAAGAAGTATTCGCCGTCGAGGTAGAGGAACTCCACCGTCCCCGCGCCGACGTACCCCACCGCCCGCGCCGCCTGCACGGCGGCCTCGCCCATCCGCGCGCGCAGCCCCGGCGTGCTCGCGGGAGAGGGCGACTCCTCAACCAGCTTCTGGTGGCGCCGCTGAATGGAACACTCGCGCTCGCCCAGATGGACGAGGTTGCCGTGCTCGTCGCCCAGAACCTGCACCTCGACGTGCCTGGGGGCGTACAGATATCGCTCCAGATAGACGGCCGGGTCGCCGAAGGCCGCCTGCGCCTCGCGACGAGCGGCGTCCAGCGCCGGCTCCAGCCCAGCCGGGTCGTCGACCACCCGCATCCCCTTGCCGCCGCCCCCCGCCGCCGCCTTGAGGAGCAGCGGAAAGCCGATCGCGCGGGCCTGCCGGCGCACCTCGGCCAGATCGCCCACCCGCCCAGGGGAGCCCGGAATCACCGGTGTGCCCGCCTCTCGCATGAGCTTGCGGGCCCGCACCTTGTCGCCCATCGCGTCGATGGTCGCGGGCCTCGGGCCAATGAAGACGAGTCCGGCGTCCCGAACCGCTCGCGCGAAGAGGCCCCGCTCCGAGAGGAAGCCGTATCCGGGATGCACCGCCTGCGCGCCCGATCGGGCCGCCGCCTCCAGCAGGCGATCGATGCGCAGATAGCTTTCCGCAGAGGGCGCGGGGCCGATCAGGTGAGCTTCGTCGGCCGCCAGCACATGGGGAGCGGCACGGTCGGCCTCGGAATACACCGCGATGCTCCTGATCCCCAGCTCCCGGCAGGCACGCACGATGCGCAGCGCGATCTCGCCCCGGTTGGCGATCAGAACCGATTCGAGCACCGGCGGCTCCTCAGAGCGGAATGTTTCCGTGCTTTCTGGACGGGTTGGCGTCGCGCTTGTTCTCGAGGATATCGAGGGCGCCGGCCAGTCGGGCACGGGTCTCGCGCGGGTCGATGACGTCGTCGACGTAGCCGCGCGCCGCGGCGATGTAGGGATGCGCGAACCGCGCACGGTACTCCTCCATGCGCGCCTCGAGCGCGGCCTCCGGGTCGTCGGCACGCGCGATCTCCTTGCGGAAGAGGATCTCGACGGCGCCCCTGGGACCCATGACCGCAATCTCCGCGGTGGGCCACGCGAGGCTCACGTCCCCGCGAATGTGCCGCGAGTTCATCACGTCGTACGCACCCCCGTACGCCTTGCGGGTGATGACCGTAACCTTGGGGACCGTCGCTTCGGCGAAGGCGTAGAGCAGCTTGGCGCCGTGACGGATGATCCCCCCGTGCTCCTGTCCCACGCCGGGGAGGAACCCCGGCACATCCTCGAAGACCACCAGCGGGATGTTGAAGGCGTCGCAGAAACGTACGAAGCGCGCGCCCTTGTCCGACGAATCGATGTCCAGCACCCCTGCGAGCACCGCTGGCTGATTGGCCACCACCCCCACCGAGTGTCCGCCGAGATGAGCGAAGCCGGTGACCAGGTTCGCCGCGAAATCGGCATGCACCTCGTAGAAGGCGCAGTCGTCCACGACGCGCTCGATCACGTCCTTCATGTCATAGGGCCTGTTGGGGTTGGCCGGTACGATGCCCAGAAGTTTTTCTTCCTGCCGGTCCACCGGATCCCGAGTATCCCGGCGCGGCGCGGGCTCGGTGTTGTTCTGCGGGATGTAGCGGAACAACTCGCGCACGGCGGCCAGGGTTGCGGGCTCGGAGTCACGGACGAAGTGGGCGACGCCCGACGTGGAGGCGTGGGTGGCGGCGCCTCCCAGGCTCTCCATGTCGATGTCCTCGTGCGTGACCGTGCGCACCACCTCGGGCCCGGTCACGAACATGAAGCTGGTGCCGCGCACCATGTAGACGAAGTCGGTGATCGCCGGAGAGTAGACCGCCCCGCCCGCGCACGGCCCCATGATCACGCTGATCTGCGGGATCACGCCCGAGGCCAGTGTGTTGCGCAGGAAGATGTCCGCGTAGCCCCCAAGCGAAGCCACGCCCTCCTGAATGCGCGCTCCACCGGAGTCGTTCAGTCCCACCACCGGCGCCCCGGTCTTCAACGCCAGGTCCTGGATCTTCACGATCTTCTCTGCGTGTGCTTCCGAGAGCGACCCGCCGAAGACGGTAAAGTCCTGGGAGAAGACGTAGACCAGGCGGCCATCGATGCGTCCGTAGCCGGTGACCACCCCGTCTCCGAGCACCCTGCGCTCCTCCACCCCGAACCCGCTGGAGCGATGGGTCACAAAGCGGTCGAGTTCGACGAAGCTACCCGGGTCGAGAAGCAGATCGAGGCGCTCCCGGGCCGAAAGCTTGCCCCGCGCGTGTTGCGCCGCCAGACGCTTCTCCCCGCCACCGAGCTCCGCTTTCCGGCGCAGGTGCGCGAGCTGGTCCAGCTTCTCGCGCATGCTCATGGCGAAAGGGGGCCGGGCGGGGTCGACGTCACCCGGTGTACGACGGGCGAGCACCGAGACATCAGTAGACCCGGACCAGCTCCCGGTCCCGGATCATGACCACTTCGTAGTCGCGCGTGATGCGACCGTTCTCCACCGAGAGGGTTCCGGTCGCGCCTTCGAAGTCGTCGATGTCTTCGAGCGCGGCGCGGACCTCCGCCGGGGTGCGCGCTCCCGTGCGAAAGGTCGCGAGCAGCAGGCCCATGATGTCCCAGCCGAGAGCCGGTACATCGCTGCGCAGTGATTTCCGGTGCACCGTCTCATACGCCCGCACGAATGCCTCGTACGCCCTCGAAGGGCGCCCCGGCGGGCGCGCGGTAACCGTGTGGACCCCTTCGGTGAAGTTGGCGTTTACGTCGCGGAGCACGTCGGGCGTCGACCACGCGGCAGTCCCCAGCACTTCGACGCTCAGCGAGTCGTCGAGGCCGTAGTGCTGCACCTGGCCCGCCACCTGTTCAATGTCCATCGCGGGCAGGGGCGGAAGCGGAAGCAGAACCGCGTCGGGGTCGAGGCGGATCAGCTGCGCGACTTCCGCGCGAAAGTCGTTCTGACCGGGGGGATAGTAGAAGGCTCCCGCCAGGACCCCGCCTCCGACCTGGAAAGACGCGTTGAAG
The DNA here is from genome assembly GCA_965232315.1 of Longimicrobiales bacterium. Taxonomy (GTDB): domain Bacteria; phylum Gemmatimonadota; class Gemmatimonadetes; order Longimicrobiales; family Gaopeijiaceae; genus BD2-11. Next base: position 24,508 of record CBDDPN010000032.1, read on the forward strand.
GTGTTGACCTCGAAGCGCGCATGGCGTGTGGATGGGGCGATGGCCACGACGCGCCGGATGCCGCTTACCCACGCGTGGCGGCCCAGCGCGCGCGCAACTCCCGGATCAGGCCCGGCCAGCGAATAGACGCCCACCTGACCCTCGGGCAGTTCCCGCGCGGCGGGAGCGATCAGTGGCACGAGGCGGTTGCGGCTCTCGGCCACACGCGCCACCGCGGCCTCCTGCAGTGGCCCCACGATCGCCGACAGGCCCTCGGCTTCCAGCTCGGCAAGCGTTTCCCCCGCCCGCTCGAGTCCGCGCGCGCTGTCGATGATGCGCACGATCGGAAGATCGTCGCGCTCGCGGGCGGAGGCGACAGCGGCTCGAACGCCCTCCTCGATCAGCGCTGCATATTGCCGCAGGCGGGGCGAGCCGGACGTCGGGAGCATGACACCGACCAGAGGGGCCGCCAGCTCCGGCTCGGGAACGGGCGCCTCCGGTTCAGGTGAAGCCACGGGCTCGGGGACCGTATCCGGTTGCTGCATTTCCGGGGGCGGGGGCGCCCCTGCGGCCACCGGCACGCAGCCGGCAATGGTCGCGAGGGTGACCAGGGCTCGGACACGGACCGGATTACGCATCACGGATGGGGCGTGGCCCGGCAGTCCGTGGATGCATCCGCGCGAGCACCGAGAGCGGCGAGGCGCCGGGCTGGCAGAACGGAAGAATCGCAAATCACGGCAAGAAGTCATGTAAGTTCAACTCGGGCTGCACGATCTGCCCTTCTTGCCGATTGGTTCGAAAGCGAGTCTACCGCGCCGAAAAGCCCTGAACACCGGGTAAGAATGGCGGGAGTCCAAGCGGCATCGGATCCAACAATCCAAGGGCTGCGGATCTCGCGGGCGACCTACTCATCTCGTGTGAGCCGAAACGTTGGTCCACACGGGGGCCTGATCGATCCGATGCGTGCTCGACTGGTGCTAGCACTGCCCCCTCTGCTACCCACTTCATGATCTCCGAAGCGCCCAGAATCGCCCGAATGAGGTGCTCGTCCTCCACGAGTACCGCGCCATCGATGTAACGGGTGCGTCGCTCCAGTAAGACTACCTGAGGCGTCTCTGGGGAAACCGCATACGCGCCCCACAAGTACTTTTCGGTAGCAGTGTTCAGCCAAGTCCCACCTGTGATGATCTCATCAAATCCGCCCAGAGTCTTCAAATAATCGGCCCCGACCCATGGATCTCGGTCAAGCGCCACTCCGACCATTCGCTCCACCGCCTCGGGGCGATGGGCGAGCTGGTCCCTCAGCAGTTGCCGTATCGTCTTGACGGAGTCGTCAAAGCCGTCGGTTGCGGCGGCGGGGCAAATGGACGAAGAGATTACCAAGACGACGTATTCGGTCGTGGCAAGACGAGTCATCAGACCCAAGTCAGCTGCTATCCGGGGCGGCAGCGTGTCTGGATCGATCGAAGCTGGATCGATTCCCAAGCGCTCGAACGCAGTAGGCATCGGCGAAAAGAAGACGGCGCGCACCGCCAAGTAAGCCAAGGCCGGCAATACTACGCCAAGCAGCAAGGTGCGCTTGCCTCGGCTCATTGCCTACCCCGTCGCTGCCACTCATACACCCTGACCTCGGGGACCGGTTCAGCCACCACGCCGTAAGCGTAGTCTCCTCCGAAGGCGCTGATCCGTGGGACTTCTGCGTACTCTGATGTAGCAACGATCACGCCACTGGCAGTGTCGATCAGAAACGAGCCCACCTCAGAGCCTCCTCCGGCCCCTTGCTCCCATTCCTGCTCTTCGTACTGCACCAACAGCCGATCTTCCGAGACAACCGAAAGCGTGACTATGCTCTCGAAGGTGCTTCTTCCCTCCGGGAGGCTCCACTTCACGCCCCTGGGTGTTGCCTCGATGACCGCGCCTTCGACCCGGGGTAGCTCCGTGGTCCAGAGCAGGGTTCCGTCGCCGCTATATCCATGGACCCGAGGAACGGCGGTCGAGGCCGCATAGACCCTCTGGTTCGCCGAATCGCAGGCGAGGAGCCCCATGTCGGTCAGGTTGAGCAAGGCGGGATCCGCCTGGAGGAATGGAACGCCGAAGGAAAGCTCGATATTGCCCGCGCGGTCAAAGCGGTGGAGCGTACTTCCGTTGGTGTGCTCATACTTCAAGATGACGTAGTCGTCACGGAACCGACAGAACTCCCAGCCGCCGGAGGTCGGCAGCCGAGTCGCGTCCACGTACCTGAGCGCGCCCGACACCATCTCGTAGCGCGTCACGCGGTGGTTCCACGCATCGAGCACATGAACCTCGGATCCGCCGAACTCCACCGCCTTCGGATTGATCAGTTCGCCGGGCCCCTGTCCTCGCCGCCCAGCCCACGCGAGAAACTCACCTTCCTTCGTAACCGCAGAGAGCCTGTGGATCAACTCGTCCACGACAAACACGATACCGCGCTCGCCGTCAACTGCGAGGCCGGACAAGCGACCGAAAACCAACGTCGTGTCCCCATCTAGAACGCCAAATCGCCCAATTTGGGTCAAAGCTGGGAAACTCTCTGGCCCAAGTCGTCCGGTGTCCTGTAACGCCCTGCCAGATGCCCCCGGAGCGAAGAACCCCGGGAGCACCATGACAAGGCAGTACCATACGGCTCTCAAAGGAGCTCGCAGGAACCGATGATGCAGCTAACCGTCTCGCACGAGCCACTCGCGTAGCAGCAAGTATGGTTGGCGGTGGGGCCCCCGCAATTGGGGCCACTGCACGCTGCATGGCCGCAGGTACTCGGCACGCTCGCCTGAGCGCTCGAACCCATGACGACGTGCAGGACAGCGACCGTCACGATGGCCAAGGCGAAGGTGGAGGCGATGCGGGCAAACCGATGACGGGTAAGCCGAGCAGTGGCGGAGGAGATGAATGTCTTCATCGAGATTACTCCCATGTGGGGGAAGGTTGGAGTTCGCCCCTTCCGCGAATGTCGTCGCGGCAGGGCTTCTGAAGTGCACCTGAAGGTAGCGGGAAACTCGATAGGCGCAATCCGAAGTCCCGGACGCCCGTCTCTACCGGTTGCTATCGCGCTCGACGGTCTGGGTTGGCCGGGCGTTACGCCGAAAGATGGCGAGCGATCTGCGCCCCGTGCGAGCAACAGCCGTCCGTCCAACCCGCCCCGGATCGGGCGTCAACCTCCGTGAAGAGGCACCCCGAAACGCTGACGGGGGCGTTTGCCGCGCCGCTGGCGGAGCGACCTGACGGGCCTGCGACCCTGCGGAACGTCCTGAAACGTCCCCGGACTGTGGACAATTTCCTACAGGTTGACGGGCTTGCGGAAAGCCTTTCAGCGTTCGGACATGGAGACGCTGCAAGAGTACTTCAGCACACGGGTTAGCGGGTTTCTCGACGACACGGGCCTGAGCCGGACGAGGTTCGGCAGGATGGCGCTGGGCGACCCGAACCTCATGCGCCAGATCGAAGGCGGCCGCTCGCCGACGTTGCGGACGGCGGACCGTGTTCTGGCGTTCATTTCCGGCTTCGGCCGGGAGTCGGGCGGTGCGCGCCACAAGCCCAACCGCCCCGGGTACCGGAAACCTGCATCGAGAACGAAGAAGGCGAAGAGGAACAGAGCGATGAGCAAACAACAGACGGAGCCCGGAACGTCCCGTTCGGTCCGCTTCGTGCGGCTGCCGGAGGTGATGGCCCGCACAGGCCTGTCGCGGAGCACGATCTATGTGATGGTGGCCGCGGGGCGCTTCCCCAAGCCGGTCCCGCTGGGCGCACGGGCCGTGGGCTGGATCGAGTCGGAACTGGACGATTGGCTCCGCGACCGGATCGCGAAACGCCGAAGCGTTGAAGTGGCTGGGACCGGCAGTGGGCTCGCGACGCGGGCGAAGCGATGACCGCCCGTCTCGAAGAACGAGCGGAGGCCCTTGAGCCGTTCGGCTGGAAGGGCCGCAAGGCCGAGTGGATCGCGTTGGTGTGCCTGCACAGCGGGGTGTTCACCCGGATGCAGGCAACGGCGTTCCTGAAGACGCACCACGAACGGGCGCGGCGCATGGTCCATGCGCTGATCGCGCAGGGGCTGGCGGCCGAGGAGACCGTACCGCGCGTCCGGGGGATCGGCCGCGTGTGCCGGATCTACGCGCGCAGCCTCTACCGCGCGCTCGGCGCGGAGCACATCCGCCACCGCAGGACTGCCTCCCCGGTGGTCCTCCTGCGCCGCCTGCTGTCGCTCGAACACGTGATCGAGCATCCGGACCTGCCGTGGCTCCCGACCGAGGCCGAGAAGGTTGCCGCGTTCGACGCGCTCGGGATCGGGCGCGGGCTCCTGCCCGTCCGGGTGTACCGGGGCGCCGCCGGAACGACGCACCGGTACTTCCACGTCAAGCTGCCCGTCGCGCTGGACTCCCAGCGCGCCGTGTTCGTCTACGCCGATCCCGGCCACGACACCGCGACCGCGCTCCGGTCGTGGGGCAGGGCGCACCGGGAACTCTGGCTGGCGCTCGGAACCTTGGGTCGGTCGGTCGAGGCGGTCGTGGTCGCGCGCACGTCTCGGCAGGTCGAGCGGGCCAGGAAGGTGATGCGCTACTGGACCGAAGCCTCCGGCACCGCCGAGCCCGACCCCATGGTGGCCCGGGAGCTTGCCCGGATCGAACGCGCGATCATCGAGGGCGCGGTCGAAATCCTCGACGAGTACGGAGGGCTGCAAGCCGCCATGCAGAAGAGCGTGGCGCTGGAGAGGGAGGCGCGGCAGCAGCCCCGGCGCGCCACGATCCACCGCGCCAGCGCTTGGCGGACCGTTCGCCTCCAAGGAGTGCGCTATCTGTGAGCGGATGGCGTCCCACGACCGTACACGATCGCGCAATCGACGTGGGGGGTCGATGCGCACTTCGGCCCTCCGGCGATGCGCAGCGGCACAGCGGCGGAAGCCCCAGTCCGGCAACGTCTTGCGGCTTCGCAGAACAGTCGGCCGGTGCCGCGCGGGCGGCACAGTCCGTGGCGGTAGCGACCCCCCAGTCCAAGGGCCTGGTACGGGTTCGGGCGCAGGCGTGTTTGCGCACCCCTGCCCCCGAGCCCTCGGGGTCGCTACCGCATCATCAATCCCTACGGGAAGGTTGAAACAACGATGAAACTCGGCACGCTCGTCATCATCGGCGCGGCCGTCGGGGCCGCGCTTGGACGCGCCATCGGCGCGCCGTTCCCCGGCGTGGGCGAGAACCCCTACCTCGACCTGATCGCCCACCACGATCCGGGCATCCACACCGCGATCCGCGTCTGGTATCACGCGGCACCCGCCGCGGCCGTCATCCTCGCCGGAAGCCTCTGCCGCTCGATCTGGAGGGTCTGGTTCCAGCCGCTCGTGCGGATCGTTCGCCGGGGCAGGCTGCCCAAGTGGCCCACCTCGGCCAGCGACGAAGCGCCGTCGCTCGTGGTCGGCGAACTGCACCATCCCACCGTTCCGCGCCCGAGTGAGCGGCCGTCCTGGCTCGTCATTCCCGAGAAGGGACTCTATACCGGCGTGCTCGTCGTCGGGGCCGTCGGCACGGGCAAGACCGCCGGTTGCATGTATCCGTTCGCACGTGAGCTGCTTCACTGGCGGGCCGACGATCCCAAGCGCCGCGCGGGTGCGCTGGTGCTCGAAGTCAAAGGAGACTTCTGCCAACAGGTCCGGAGCATCCTCGGGGACGCGGGCCGCGGCGACGACTATCTCGAAATCGGGCTCGGCGGCTCTTGGCAGTGGAATCCGCTCGACGATCCGCTCCTCGACTCCTACTCGCTGGCCTACGGCGTGGCCTCCCTCATCAACCAGCTCTTCGGCAAGTCCCGCGAACCGTTCTGGCAGCAGGCGTACACGAACCTCGTTCGGTGGATAATCGAGCTGCACCGGCTCCTGCCGGAGGGCTGGGTCACGCTCCGGGACATCTACCGCTGCACGGTGGATGCGGAGTTGTTCGCGGAGAAGATCGGGGAAGCCAGGGCCAGGGCCGACCGGCTGTGTCCCCAGCGCGCCGTGATCGCCAACGGCGACCTCGCCGAGCACAAGGAAGCACTCGGAGGCTGGGCGTGGGAGCCGGTCCCCGGCACGGCCAGCGCGGCTTGCCGACTGGATGCCGATCTCCGGAACCGCCTCGCCGAGCGGAAGATCGAGTTCACGACCGAAGCCGACGGGAACGGAGCGGGCGGCGAGTTCCGCGAGCAGGTCGAGGCGGTCGAGCGGTGGTACCGCAAGGACTGGATGGCGCTCGACGCGAAGCTCCGCACCTCGATCGTCGAAGGCATCAGCGTGTTCCTCTCGCTGTTCGACCAGCCGGAAGTGGCCGGAGTGTTCTGTCCCCCGCCGCCGGATCCCGGGACGCCGGAGGAAGCCGTGCCGGATCAAGAGAATGTCGCCGTCCCGCCCTTGCCGGGGCTTCGCCGAAGGCTCCCGCCGCTCGCGCAGTTGATCGGCGACGGCAGGGTCCTCGCCCTCAACATGCCCGCCGGTGCGAACCCCGCACTTGCCCGCGCCATCGGCGTGCTCCTCAAGAACGCGTGGATGCAGGCGCTGCTCCGGAGGCCCGCAGAGGCCGCACGGCGTCCAGACCACTACATGCGGCCCGCCGTCTTCATCTGCGACGAGTACCAAGCGTTCGCCACCGTGGGGCAGGACGATCCCTCCGGGGACGAGAAAGCGTTCGCGCTGACCCGGCAGTGCCGCTGCATCCCCATCGTCGCCACCCAATCGCTCTCGTCGCTCCGCTCCGTGCTGCCCTCGGGCGAGGCGTGGCGCACGCTCGTCCAGACGCTCCGCACCCGGATCTTCCTGTCGCTCTCCGACGACTCCTCGGCACGGATCGCGTCGGAGATGTGCGGCTCCGTCATGAAGACCCAGCCCTCCTACACGTTCACCGAGACCACCGGCAGACCCGAGTTCTCGCTGCTCTCCGGCCGCGCCGGAGGTGGACGCGGCACCATCGGAGCGAGCAAGTCGTTCCAGCGGAGCATGCAGCCCATGTTCACCCCCCGTGAGTTCACGCTGCTCGCCAACTACCAAGCGATCTGCCTGCCCTACGACGGCGTCAAGTCGCTTCCCGCCCGGCGCGTCTATCTCAAGCCCCACTACCTGCCGAGGAACAAGGGCTACTGGCGGCTGCGGAAGGAGGGCCGGATATGAAGGGGCATCCGACCGGCCGCGCATCCGTCGAGAGCCTGCCCAGCGCGCCCTGGCTCGCCCGCGCCCACCCGCCAAGGAAAGCCACCGCGTCCGTGCCGGACGATCCGGCACTGGCCGGAAAGCCTCGCGCACGCGACATTACAAACGCGCAGATCGTGCAGTCCATCGTCCAGAGAGGAATGGAATGATGGCACGCACGAAACGAAGTCGGCGCGGATACAGTGCCGGCGAATGGGGCCGGAACCGGGTGAGGGTGTTCGCCGATCCCAAGACCGGTCTTTTCCAGATTGAGTGGCGCGAGAACGGGCGAAGGCTGAGCCGGTCGCTCCAACACCGCGACTGGGCAAGGGCCAAGCGGCAGGCCGACGAAGCCGCCGCAGGCTTCGCGAAGCATCGGCCCAACGGCAAGGCCGAGACCGAGCCGCTCACGCTGGAGATGCTTTTTGAAATCTACGCGGAAGAGGTGACGCCTACGAAGGGCGAGCACACCCGGCAGCACGACCGGACCACGATGGAGATGTTCCTCCGGTTCTTCGGACGGGACCGCGAACCGGCAACGCTTTCGCGGCGGGACTGGGACCGGTTCATCCGGGCGAGAAGGGAGGGCAGGGTCGGCCCGAGCGGAAGGCCCGTGTCCGACCGGACGGTCGAGTACGACCTCAAGCTCCTGATCGCGATCTTCAACTGGGCCGCGAAGTCCAGAGACGAGCGCGGCCGGTTGCTGCTCGACAGGAACCCGCTCCGAGGGCTGAAGACGCCCAAGGAGAAGAATCCGACCCGGGTCGTCCTTGCCGAGGACGAATACCAAGCTCTTCTGAAGGTGTCCCGCAAGGTGGACTGGCGGTTCCACATCGCGCTCGTGCTCGCGCACGAAACCGGCCACCGGATCGGAGCCATCCGAAAGCTCCGCTGGTGCGACATCGACCTCGATGCCGGAGTCGTCCGGTGGCGGGCCGAGTACGAGAAGACGGGTTACGAGCACACGACGCCCGTCACCGCCGAAGCGCTCGCGGCACTCGCGGAGGCGCGAGGGAGGAGGGTCGGGGGCGGCGACGCTCCCGTCCTGCCCGCACCCGGGAGTCACTCGGTATGCGTGGGCTCGTCGCGGGCGCGCTCGTGGTGGGCTACGGCCCAGCGGCTCGCCGGGCTGGAACCGAAGCCCGGCAGGGGCTGGCACTCGCTGAGGCGCAAGTTTGCGACCGACCTCATGGACCAGCCGCTGAAGGTGCTTTGCGAACTCGGCGGTTGGAAGACGGCAAAGACGGTCCTACGTTGCTACCAGCGAGCCGACGAGAGACAACTCAGGAAGGCACTGGACGCCCGCCGCCGGGCGCGCACCCGAAGTCGCAAGTAGCGGGAACCAACCGGAGGGAATCAGACCCCGCCAAGCATGCAAATGCAACCACCACAACCAGATGCGAAACTGTCGCCCGTTGCCGGGCTGGCAATGCCGGGAGGAGTTCGTCCACAGGCTGCTCGGCCTAGGTGGCGGGCGGGTCGGACTCTGAGCCGGGCGCGCCGGGTACGGGGGCGGACGGGGTGGCCTCGGAGTCGGACGCCGCGCCTTCGGGGTCGGACGGTGCCTCCGCGGCGTCGGGCGCCTCGACCACGCGGCGGCGCGGGGCGGTCATCACCTCCACCACGATCCTGCGGTTGGCGGCGTCGGACTCGAGCACCTTCAGGTCGACCGCGTCACCCGGCCCGTAGTAGTCCTCCAGCAGCTGGCCCTCCCGAACGCGACTGTGCGAGATGGGCACGAACGCCTCCACGTTCTCGCCCAGATCCACCACAACCCCCTTCTCCTGAACCCGGACGACGGCGCCTTCGCACTCCACGCCGGGCGCAAAGCGCTCCGAAAGCCACGGCCACGGATCCTCCAGCACCTGCTTGATTCCGAGGGAGATGCGCTTGTTCTCGCCATCGACATCGAGAACCATCACCTCCAGTTCCTGGCTCTTGCTCACGATCTCCGAAGGATGCTCGACGCGCTTGGTCCAGCTCATGTCGGAGACGTGCACCAACCCGTCGATTCCCGGTTCGATTTCGACGAAGGCACCGAAGGAAGTGAGGTTGCGGACCTTGCCCTGCAGCCTGGTTCCCGTGGGATACTTCACGGGGAGAGCCAGCCAGGGATCCTCTTCGATCTGCTTCATCCCCAGCGAGATCTTTTCCGCTCCGGGGTCCACCTTCAGCACCACGGCCTCGATTTCGTCTCCGATGGAGACCAGCTTGGAGGGATGCCGGATGTTGCGCGTCCACGACATCTCGGAAATGTGGACCAGCCCCTCCACGCCCTTCTCCAATTCCACGAAAGCCCCGTAGTTCGTGATCGAGACCACCCGTCCGTGTACCCGCACGCCGACCGGGTACTTCAGGTCGATATCGGTCCACGGATAAGGAAGCAGCTGCTTGAGCCCGAGCGAGATTCGCTCCCGCTTCCAATCGATGTCGAGCACCTTGACGTCGAGCTCCGCGCCGATGGTCACCATGTCGGACGGGTGCCCCACGCGTCCCCAGGACATGTCCGTGATGTGCAGCAGTCCGTCCAATCCACCCAGATCGATGAAGGCACCGAAATCCGTGATGTTCTTGATGACGCCGGCGCGCACCTGGCCAACCAGGAGTTCCTTGACCAGAGTGTCGCGCTTCTTGCTGCGCTCGGCTTCCAGAATCACGCGCCGCGAAACGACGATGTTGCGACGCCTCTTGTTCAGCTTGATGATCTTGAAGTCATAGACTTCACCCACCAGGTCCTCGATGTTGGGCACCCGGCGCAAGGCGATCTGCGAGCCTGGCAGGAAGGCATCCACGCCCATCAGGTCCACCGTCATGCCGCCCTTGATCTTGCGCACCAGCGTACCCTGGATGGGCGAACCGGACTCGTGGGCTTCCCGGATTTTCTCCCAGACACGGAGGAAGTCCGCCTTCTTCTTCGAGAGGACCACAACTCCGTCGTCGTCCTCGAGGCTTTCGAGCAGCACCTCTACTTCGTAGCCGGGCTCCAGAGCTTCGGAGTCCCTGAATTCGTCGCGCGCAACCGCGCCTTCGCTCTTGAAGCCGAATTCGAGGATGACGTTGGTATCCGTCACCCGCACTACCTTGGCCTTGACAATCTCGCCTTCGCGCACCTCCTGAATGCCGGACTGGTAGTCCTGCAGCATGGTGCCGAAGTCGTCTCTCGAAAGAGAATGGTCGTCACCGTCCCCGGCGTCGTCCGAGAAGTCGAACCCGGCATCGCCGCGTGGATCCGCGAAGAGCTCGTCGGGGGCGTCGAACGCCGTGAAATCCCCGAAGGCCTGGCTGAGGGGCGGCGGCGTTGCCTCGGTCTGCTCTGAATCTCCGGGCCGGTCTGAAGGAGTTCCTTCTTCCGAACCGCCGGAGGGGAGGGCGGATGACGAGGGGGGTTCCTGCGGCGCGGTGGCGCTTTCGGTCTGGTCAGTCATTGGTTGTTGTCCCTGGCGCGTCCCCGAAGGAACGCGCCCTGCTTGGCCGGCCCCGCCTTGCGCGGTCCGGGTTCAGGGTTGACGAGAGACTGCAGCTGGAATGGGGGATGATCCAACCCGGGCGGGCCCCTCGTACACCGGAGGCCGGGCTCGTGGAGCTGCTTCCTCCAGTAGGCGTTACGGACAAATACTATTTTTCAGCGTACTAAGGTATGGGTCGCTGGTCATCGCGTCAATCAGCTCTCAGCGATCGGCGGGATCGCGTCCCGATCCGTCTCCGCCGCGGCCAGGACGGCGTCCACCTGGTCCTCGACCGAGAGGCGCGTTCCGTCGATCTCGACCGCGTCCGGGGCCTTGCGGAGCGGCGCGATCCCGCGTTCCGTGTCCAGCTGGTCCCGGGCGCGCAGGCGGGCGGCTTCGGCCGCTATCTCCTGCCTCCGGACCGGGTCGCGCCCCGTTTGCAGGAGGCGGCGGCGCGCGCGCTCGGCGAGATCGGCCACCAGAAAGATCTTCACATCCGCGTCCGGAAAAACCACCGTGCCCATGTCGCGCCCATCGGCCACCAGCGAACCTTCCGCACCCGCCTGCCGTTGCCGCTCGAGCAGCCACACGCGCACCGAACGCAGACGAGCGACCGCCGACACGTGCGCATCGACTTCCGGGCTTCTGAGTTCGGACGTGAGCGTGCGCGCCCCCAGCTCGATCCGGAAGGACGCCCCGGCGGGAACCAGGCGCACCGGGTAGGCGTTCAGGTCGGACTCGGTGAGCGCGGGCCAGGCGTCCGGAGGCCGGCCGGATTCGAGCAGGGCGACCGTGAGCGCCCGGTAGAGCGCGCCCGAATCCAGGTGCCGGCAGCGCAGGCGGCGTGCCACCATCCGCGCCGTAGTTGATTTTCCGGAGCCCGCCGGCCCGTCGATGACGATCACCGGCCCACGCTCGCGCGCACGAGTCCGCACCGGTTGCGCAGCCCTTGCAGCCCCTGTCCCGCGATCGGCGGCAAGGGCTCGGTCGACCGGCGCGGAGACGCGCTCGAGCATCGCCCAGAACCCCGGATAGCTCACATCGACGGCAGCGGGGGCATCCACGATGACGGAGTTGCCGGCCAGCGCTCCGAGAACGCCGAAGGCCATGGCGATGCGATGGTCGCCCCGCGCCTCCACGGAACCGGCCGGGGAACGCTCGCCGCCTCCGATCACCAGGCCGTCCGGCAGCTCTTCGACCTCCACGCCCAGCCCGGAGAGGTTCGCGGCCAGCGCACCAAGCCGGTCGGACTCCTTGACTCGCAACTCGCCCGCGCCGGTAATGCGCGTCGTGCCGCGGGCGCGCGCGGCAAGCATCGCCAGGATGGGCACCTCGTCGATGAGGCCCGGGATTTCGGGACCCCGGACCTCGGTGGAGACCAGGTTCGAGGGGTGGATGACCAGGTCTCCGATCGGCTCCGCGTGCGCCGGGGAGGATCGTGGATGAACTTCGATCTCCGCATTCATCCTCTCCAGTACGGGGAGCAACCCTGTTCGTGTCGGGTTGAGCCCGACATTGCGCAGGACGATTCCCTCCCCTGCCCCGCCCAGCAGGGCGAGCGCGAGGGGAAAGGCGGCGGACGAGAAGTCGCCCGGCACGATCACGTCCACGGGCTCGAGGGCGGGGGGCGACGCCTTCAGGCGAACCTGGTTGGCGCCGTCGCGAAACACGCTGGCCAGCGTGCATCCCGCGGCCCGGAGCATGCGCTCGGTGTGGTCCCGCGACAGACCGGGTTCGGTGAGCCGCACCGGCACGCCGCCGGTCACGCCCGCGAGCAGGAGCGCACTCTTGACCTGCGCGCTGGCCACGGGGAGACGGTACTCGAGGGCGCGGAGGGCCCCGCCGGTCACGCGCAGCGGGAGCCTGCCGGGGGCCGCGAGGGAGTCGAAACGGGCTCCCATGGTCGACAGCGGATCGGTGACGCGCCGCATCGGACGCCGACGCAGGGAGTCGTCGCCGGTGAGGGTGGCCTGGAGTTTCTGCCCCGCCAGAACGCCCAGCAGGAGACGGGCGGTCGTACCGCTGTTGCCGCAGTCGAGCACCTGGCGCGGGGTGCACAGCCCGCGCGCGCCCACCCCCGTGATGCGCACTTCGCCGTTCGCCACCAGGCGCGGTATCCGGACGCCCAGAGCCCGGAGGATGGAGGCAGTCGCCTGGGGGTCCTCTCCAGTGAGGACGCCCCGGATGCGGCTCTCGCCGCCGGCCAGCGATGCCACCAGGAGCGCCCGATGGGAGATGGACTTGTCGCCCGGAACCCGCAGTTCGGTCATCATCGCAGACTCTCCGCCTGTTCGCCGGGAACGAGGGGCGGGGCCGGTGGGTCGGAGGCCGCAGGTGGGGGCGAGGCCGGGCCTGCGGGCGAGCGCGGGGGTTCCGGGGCCGCGGCGGGGGATGGGTCGGGGCCTGCGGGCGGGGACGGCGCGCCAGGGGCACCGGCGCGCCAGGCCCGGGTGGACGTCATCCATTTTTCGAGAGCTGTGAGATCTCGCCGTTCGACCGCGTCCGCGATCTCGTGCGCGGCGCGCGCGAGCTCCCGCAGCGGGCTCGCCACCTCGCTCCGCGCGAGGAGCGGGAGCCACATGTCCGGCGAACTTCCGGCGAGGCGCACCATGTCGGCCCCGCCGGTGCCCAGGTCGCCGGCGGTGTGGCCCGTCTCTGCCAGCACCCGCGCGATTGCGTTGGCCGCGAGCTGGGGAAGGTGGCTGCACCAGGCCATGAGCCGGTCGTGTTCCGGGGCGGAGGTCCAGTGCGGGCGTGCGCCGACCGCGCTCCAGAGCGACTCGACCGCCGCCCCGCCCACCCCCTTCCCCGTCAGCCAGACGGTCGCGTCCGCGAACAGGTCGGCCGCGGAGTGGGCGAACCCCGACCCCTCCCCCCCGGCCATGGGGTGGGACCCCACGTAGCGGGCGCTCTCCCCCAGGGCGCCCATCGCCTCCTCGACCGGAGCCTTCAGGCTGGCCACGTCGATCACGACGGCACCCGGCGCCCAGCGGCCGCTGTGTTCCGCGAGCAGGTCGAGGGTTACGTCCAGCGGGGTGGCGTAGACGACCAGTTCGGCGGCGGCGACCACGGCGTCCGGGTCGGTTGCCCCGTCCTCGATGACCCCCGCCTGCTCGGCCAGCTCCAGATCCCGCACCGAGGTGGAGGAGGCGATCACCCGCGGCGGCCGGGGCAGCACCCTGAGCGCCCGGGCCAGCGAGCCGCCGATCAGCCCCAGTCCGACGATCGCCACCGTCCGGAAGGGCCGGTCATGGGCGGGGGCGCGAAGGCGGGAGCCGGCGGGGGTGGCCGCGTGGTCACCGGCCGGGATACCCGGGTGAGTGCCGGCGGGCGTATCCGGACGATCGCCGGCGAAGATGTCCGGCTGGTCGGCCCCCGTGCTCACCGCTACCCCTCCCCTCCGCCGTCGGGCGGTCCGATCGGGTCACCGTCCCGGTAGGGCACCTCCAGGGTGAGCCCGTCCCGTGCCACGACAGCCGACGGGAACACCCGGCAGGCCTCCCGCTCGAGGCGCGCGGGGTTCTCGGAATAGCGGGCAGAGACGTGGGTCAGAGCCAGCTGGGCCACACCTGCTTCAAGGGCGACGCGCGCCGCGGCCGCGGCGGTCGAGTGAAAGGTCGCGCGCGCCCGTCCCGCCTCGTCGCCGGCGAAGGTGCACTCGTGGATGAGCAGTTCGGCCGCGGCCGCGGCCCGCACGGTCGAACGCACGGGCCGGGTATCCCCCGTGTAGACCACCGTCCGGCCCGGCCGGCTCGGCCCGACCACCTCCTCCGGCCGTACCAGCCGCCCGTCGACTTCAACGGGCTCCCCCCGGTGCAGGCGACCGAAGGCGGGCCCCTCGGGCACGCCCAGGGCGCGCGCCCTCTCCACGTCGAACCGCCCCCGGCGGTCCTCCTCGCGCAGCGCGTACCCGAGCGCGGGCATTCCGTGGTTCACCCGGAAGGCGCGAACCTCGTATCCGTCCCTGGAAACGCATTCCCCGGGCCTGAGCTCCCGGATCTTGACCGGAAAACTCAGGCGGTCGAAGCCGAGATGCACGGCATCCTGAAGCACTCGCCTCCCGGACACCGGACAGGTCAGCAACAGGGGCTCGCTACGCCCCTGCAGCGCCATGGTGCGCAGCATCCCGGTCACGCCCACGAAGTGATCCGCGTGCATGTGCGTGATGAACACCGCCCAGATGGAGAAGCCGGTGCCGTAGCGCATCATCTGCCGCTGGGTCCCCTCGCCGCAGTCGAAGAGCATGAGTTCGCCCTCCCGTTGCACGGCGATGGCGCTCACGTTGCGCCGCACCGTCGGACAGGCGGCCGAGGTGCCCAGAAACGTCACTCGAATCATTCTTCGCGCCCGACGCGGGTCCGGTCAGCGGCGAACATCCAGCCGCAGAAAGAGGTGTCGGCCGGGGGCGTCGATTCCCGAGCCGTGAACGCGGTACAACACGTCGAAGAGGTTCTCGAGCCCCGCCGAGACGCGCAAACGATCGCCCCAGGCGGCCCCTCCCCGAATCGAGTGCATCAGGTATGCGGGTGTCCCACCGTCCTCGATGCGGCTGTCGATCTGATCGCGGAAGCCGAGCCGGTCCTGTTCTCCCGCAACCTTGCCGAAGTACTCGACCCAAGCCGAGCGTCCGTCCCAGGGAAGCGGCCACCGCAGGCGATACGACACGGTCGCGGGTGGAACGCGGCTGAGCGGCTCCTCCCGAAGCTCGCCGTCCCGCGCCACCACGGCATCCCCCAGGGTCCACGAGGCCGACAGGTCCAGCCGGCCCCCGGCGGGAACCCTCCCGGAGAAGGCTCCCTCAATGCCGTCGATGGTCGCCGAGCCGATGTTCTGGATGGTGAGGATGGGAAGTCGGTCGGGTCCGTAGGTGTCCTGTCCCTGGAAGGTTCCGAAGGTGCGTTCTAGGAGGTCGTCGATGTCGATGCGGAAGACGGTAAGCTCGGTTGACACGTTGCCGCGGGTCCAACCGGCTCCCATCTCGAGCGTGTAGCTGCGCTCCGGACTCAGATCCGCATTGGGCAGTGCGATGCCCCCGGGGACGTCACCGACGAGGGTAAGGTCGTAGATGTTGGGCGCGCGAAAGGCCTGGGCGGCACGTGCGCGCAGGGACATCCCCTCCGTTGCCCGGTAGACAAGACCGACCTCGCCCGTCACGTTGCCGATCCGGGAGTTCACGTCACCACCGTAGTGGTCCCCCACGCGGGTGGTCGTTCGGTAGACGCTCGCTCGACCGCCCAGTTGTAACCGGAACCTCCCCCAGGGCTCGTCGGCGAAGGCGTACAGCGCGCCGCCCCCGAAGCGGGAGCCATCGGGGAACCGACCCGTGGGCACATGTTCATCCTCGCTCCACCGGAACGACTCCGTCTCGACGCCGGTGGCCAGGTGCTCTTCCCGGCCGCGGGAGCGAGTCACGTTGTCCCACATTTCCAGCCCGTACGTGACGCTGTGGCCGTCGCCGTGAATCGCCTGCGCCTGCATGTCCAGCGCTACGGAACGCACGTCGTCCGCCACGTAGTTGATGTGCTCCGACGGCACGAGGAGGTCGTCCCGAAGCGACTGTGCCCTGATCGCGCGCCCCTCCCGCTGCTCCTGCCACGACACCTGCAAGTCCAGCGAGGACATCCACGGACGGCGTGTGGCCAGTGTGCCCTTCAGGCGCGCAAGCGAGCGGTCCTGCGGCTCGAAGAGGTAGAGCGCGTTGCGGCCCACGCCTCCGCCGGCCACCCCGGGTGCCCGAAAGTCGACATAGCGATCGTAGCGAGGGACATCGCTCTGCTCGGAATGCTGGCCGGCCATCTCGATCCGCAGCCGCGGGGTGGCCTGAAGGTCGACGCGAAGGTCGCTGCTCCACTGGTCGTATCCGGTCGGGTCCTGGGGCGGAAGTCCACCGCCCGGCTTCAGATGCGACCAGGAGCCGAAGCTGCCGCCTCCGAACAGCTGCAGCCCGGACAGGAAGTCCGGAAAGGACGCCGCCACCGAGGCTCGCCCCCGGTTGCCGCTGGTGGCCCCGTCGAAGGTGTAGGAGCCCTCCGCGACCCAACTCTCCCCCGGTTCCAGCACATCGGCTGCGCGCCGCGTGATCACGTTGATCACGCCGCCCATCGCGTCGGAGCCGTAGAGGGTGGATGAAGCCCCGCGCACCACCTCCATTCGTTCCACGATTTCGGGATCGACGGAAGAGAGGTACTGGCTGGGCCCCTGGCGGAAGGTGCCGTTGTTGAGGCGCACCCCGTCGACCATGAGCAGCACCTGGCTCCCGGTGAGCGCGCGCACGAAGGCCGCCCCCTGTCCGGCGGTGGTCTGCTGCACCAGCACCCCGGGCTCAGCGACGAGGGCGTCAAGAAGCAGGCGGTTGGGTTGCTCGCGAATCTCGGCGCGCTCCACCAGGTTGACGGAAACGGCCAGTTCGTCGGTCGTCGTACCCAGCCGTGTCGCAGTGACGACCAGCGGATCCATCTCGAAGTCCGCAGAGTCGGGGTTCGCCTCGCCCGGCGGCTCGCCCGGCGGTGCCTGTGCCGTGGCGGGCACGGTAGCGCAGAAGAGCACGATGGCGCATGCGAGCGCGCACGCCGGGCAGGGCAACTTCGGCATCGCAATCCTCTTCTTGTTCATGCCTGGGTTGCCCGTCACCGCGCGAGGTGGTGAGGTTTCGAAGGATGGGCTGCGTCGGACTGGGCGAGGTATTTCGCACACACACGTGACGACGCCGAGATAGCCCGAAGACGGACGAAATGTTCCCCGTGACATTCGCCCCTCCGCGCCCTATGGTGCCTGCAACGAAGCATGTGTGCCCAACTCTACAGGAGACTCGATGATGTCCAGCCGCCGTCACTTCCTCGGATCGCTGACCGTGCCCGCCGTGGCCGCTGCAGGACTCCCCTTCGTACCCACCCGCCTCGCCGCCAGCGCTCGCGAGATTGCCGATGAGCTCGGCAGCTGGTCCGGGACGCCGGGGCAGGTCGCGCGCGACGAGGACTTCTGGGTCGAGGTCGCGCGGGCCTTCACCGTCGACCGCAGCCTCATCAACCTGAACAACGGGGGCGTGAGCCCGTCGCCGCGCTGGGTGCAGGAGGCGATGAAGCGCCACCTCGACTACTCGAACGAGGCGCCGACCTACACGATGTGGCAGATCCTCGAGCCCCAGCGGGAGACCGTGCGCAGCCGCCTGGCCCGCGAGTGGGGAGTGGACGCCGAGGAAATCGCCCTCACCCGCAACGCTTCCGAGGGATTGCAGATCCTGCAGCACGGGTTCGACCTGGAGCCGGGCGACGAAGTCCTCACCACGACCCAGGACTACGGGCGCATGATCACCACGTTCCGGCAGCGGGAGCGACGCGACGGCATCGTGCTGAAACAGATCCGGATCCCGGTTCCCGCCGAGGATCCCGCCGAAATCGTGCGCCTGTTCGAGGAAGCGATCACCCCGCGTACACGCATGATCCTGTGCTGCCACATGATCAACCTCACCGGCCAGATCCTGCCGGTGAAGGAACTCACCGCACTTGGCCGCCGGCACGGCATCCCGGTGCTGGTGGACGGAGCCCACGCGCTGGCCCACTTCGACTTCGATCTGGGCGAACTCGACGTGGACTTCTACGCCACCTCGCTGCACAAGTGGCTTTTCGCGCCCCACGGGACCGGGCTGCTCTACGTCCGCAAGGAGAGGATCCCGGAAGTATGGCCGCTCACGGCCGCCCCGGAGAGCAGGGACAGCGACATCCGCAAGTTCGAGGAGATCGGCACCCATCCCGCGGCGAACTACCTGGCGATCGCGGAGGCGCTCACCTTCCATCAGGGGATGGGCGGGGCGCGCAAGGACGCCCGCATGGTATACCTGCGCGACTACTGGGCGGACCGGCTGCTCCGGCACGACCGGGTGCGCCTGCACACCAGCCGCAAACCCGGCTTCGCCTGCGGGCTCGCCAATGTTCAGATCGACGGGGTCGACCCGGGCGCGCTCAACCAGTACCTGTGGAACCAGCACCGCATCATCGCGGTCGGCATCGGGCACGAGGAGTGCACGGGTTCACGCATCACGCCCAGCGTCTACACGACCCTCGAGGAACTCGACCGCTTCGGCGACGCGATGGAGCATGTGATCCGGCAGGGGCTGCCCGCTTGAGGCCGGGCTGACGAGCGGCGCTGCCGCCGCACGCCGCGGGGGAGAGCGGCGTCGGTATTACCAGTATTATCCAGTAGACGACAGTAATTATCAGCTCACCAGCCCACGAACAAGACGGCGGCGGGTCCGTTGGTCGCGACCCGCCGCCGTCTTCGTATTCGGCCGGCAGTCCCGGCCCGGCAGGGCTTTCGCGCTACGCCTTCGCCACCGCCTCGGCGAGGTTGTGCAGCGCCTTCTGCACCAGCACGCGCGAGGTCGCCAGGTTCATGCGCATGCGTCCGCTGCCGCCGGTGCCGTACGAATGGCCCGGATTCAGGTAGATCCTGGCGTTCTCGGCGAACCACCGCTGCATGATCTGTTCAGGCGTGACCGTCGACTCTGAACTCTTGTTCTCCTCTGCCGCCTTCTCGCGGGCGCCGACCTCGTCCATGAGCTCGTTCACGTCCAGCCAGGCCAGATAGGTACCCTGGGCCTTGGTGTAGTTCACTCCGGGAACGTCCTTCAGGTAGGATTCGGCGAGGTCGTGGTTGCCGTCGATGTAGAGGAGCAGCTGGTCGAGCCACTCGTCACCGTCCGTAAGCGCGGCCCGGTTGGCCTCCATGCCCAGGGTGCTCAGGTCGGCACGGGTATAGGAGCGGGCGCGCGCGAGCAGATTGGAGTTGGTGGAGAAGTACCAGGCGGCCTTCATGGCGGCGAGGCTGAACGTCTTGCTGGCCGCCTTGAAAGTCAGGCTGTTGTTGACGATGTCCTGGTCCGGCAGGCTCGCGAAGGGCGTGTATTTGTTGCCCGCGGTCACGAAGTCGCAGTGGATCTCGTCGGCAAGCACGATGACCCGGTTCCGGAGGCAGATCTCGCCCATGCGCAGCAGATCGTCCTCGGACCAGCAGTTCCCCGTCGGATTCTGGGGATTGCAAAGGAGGAAGGTGTTGACCCGGGTGGCGCGCCGTTCGAAGTCGTCCCAGTCGATCTCGTAGCGCCCGTTCACGACGTGCATCTCGCTGTCTTCGGCGATGGTGCGGGTGAAGCGCAGGTCGCTGTAGAAGCCGTTGTAGGTGGGGGTGTTCATGAGCACCCTCGACCCCGGCGGCGAGAAGGCGTGGAGCGCGGCGATAAGCCCGGGGTGCACGCCCGTGGTGAGCTCGATGGTGGACGGGTCGACTTCGAGCCCGTAGCGGCGATGGTTCCAGTCCGCGATGGCCTGCGTGTACGAGGCGGGCCGGACCAGATAGCCCCAGTTCTCGTGTTCGGAGCGCTTCGCCAGCGCGTCGGTGATGCAGGGGGCCGCACGGAAGTCCATGTCGGCGATGCCCATGCCGACCTCGATGTCCTCTCCGAACATCTCGATCGCACGGTCCCACTTGGTACAGTCGGTGCCCCTGCGGTCATAGATCTCGTCGAAGTCGAAGTCGGCTCGGGACGGCGAGGCCAGAAGCTCAGCCGTCCCTCCGATTCCGCCGGGTCGGGCCCCTACCGCCCCGAGAACCGCTGTCATTCCTGCGCCTCTCAGGAAGTTTCTGCGGCTGAACTGATGCTTCTGCGACATTGGGCCTCCTCGCCGGTGTGTCTTGCGGAAACGGTCCTCGTTTCCAGGTCTTTGTCAGGTTTCGACGGGCATAGTAACGCCTCGCGCCGGGTTTTTCACGCGCGCGGCTCGTCCATTGCAGCGAGCGCGACCGTGAGCCCGCCAGCTGCCGAATGCCGGGAGTGGGATTTGAACCCACACGGGCGATGGCCCGGGGGATTTTAAGTCCCCTGCGTCTACCGTTCCGCCATCCCGGCCAACAGGTCGCAAGCTACGCCCGCAACGTGTCCCTGTCAGCTTCGGATCTTCCAAGCCCGGTGGCGATGGCCATCAGAATCACGACCAGGAGCGCCCACGAATAGGGGTTGGCCAACCCGGCTTCGAGAGCCGAGACCCGGGGGATTCCGAAGGACTCGCCCGAAGCCGTGGCGGAGGCCGCCAGAATGGTCGGAATGAAGAAGGGGAAGAGAAAGGGGTAGGTGCAGACGGTCATGTCGAGAAGGTTGGCGCGCCTGAAACGTCCCACACCGGCACGCCGGCCCGAGTCCCTGACCAGATCTCCGACGGCGAGGATCGCCATGACCGAATGCGTGGTCAGCAGTACCGCCACGCTTGTCACGCCGAAGATCCGCAACTCCGCGGCGCGCGCCGTTTCGGCCGATCGACTGGAGCTCCGCGCCAGATGGTCGAGAATCCCCGCCTCCTGCGCCGCCCCCACGATGCCCATGAGGAGGATGGTAAAGATCACGATGCCCACGGCCCCCTCCATCCCGTCGAGGATCAGCCCGCGGGCCTGGAAGGCTTCCCGGTCGATGTACAGGAGGTCGACCGGCGCGACGAGGCCCAGCGTCAGGGCCAGGACCATGGCCGCGGCCACACCGGCGAACAGGCTCTCCACCAGGCCGCGCCCCCGCCACAGCATGACGAAGGCGGCCAGAGGCGCGAGCAGCATGGGGAACGCCGCCGGATCGCCCGCGAGCACCGCAGCCTGCCCGGCCGGCCGGGTGATGGGTGCTTCCGCGCCGCCCAGCAGGGTGAGGAGGAGAGCCGCGACCACCGCGGCCGGAAGCGCGTAGCGGAGGCGGCTGCGCACCACGCCCCCCATGGGCGCCCCCTGGCTGCTCGCCGATGCGATCGTGGTGTCGGACACGGGCGAGACATTGTCGCCGAAAGTGGCCCCGGCCAGAATGGCTCCGATCACGGCGACCGGCCTGGCCTCGAGGACGGCCGTCGCCGGGTAGAGGAGCGGAGCGCATATCAGGATCGTGCCGAGGCTCGTCCCCGTGGCCGTGGAGAACAGGACCGCGATGAGGAACGACATGAGGACGAAACCTCCGCCGCTCACACCGAGTTCGCCTCCGGCCCACACCAGGGCGTGCACGAGTCCCGATTCGCGCAGCACCACCGAGAAGACCCCCGCCAGCAACCACGCGGCGACCATCAGCATCACGATCGGGCGGGACATCCCGCGGATCGCGGCCGCGCTGTAGTCGGAAGCACTCCGGGCCAGCAGCAGTCCGACCCCGAGGGCTCCCAGGAGGATGGGCCAGAGGCCGCGCTCGTCGGGGGCACCGGAGAAGCCCAGCCAGGCCGCACCGGCGGCGAACGCCAGGATGGGGGTCGCGGCGCCGGCCAGGCCCAGGTGGAAACGAAGGGGTCGCTGCGCCGGCGGCGAACCGGCCGGCGCCACCGACTCGGCGTGCGTGCTCGAGGGCGGTGGGTCGGGTTCGCGGTTCACGGTTCCGGGCGGGTTTCCTGGGTGACGGGACACGCTGTATCATCGAGGATTGGTCCCGGACGGTCCAGCTTCCGGCGCCCGTCTCCAAGCGAAAGAGGGTACGCCCATGAGCGTCGACGACGTCTTCGAACTCTACGACCTGCGGGTCGAGGTGGTCGCCGGCGAGGGCAGGATGGTGTGCAACCACAAGGCAGGTGACTACTTCGAGCTCAGCGGCGAGAACCTGTCCTTTCCCGCCGGCCAGACGTTCCCCATCTACCCCCTGGCCGCCCTCCTTCCCCTCCTTCCCGCAAAGCAGCGCGAGACCCACCCGCACGACTGGATGACCACGGACACGGAGATCGCCTGCCCGGATCCCCTCTGCAGCGCCCGCTTCCGCATCACGCGGACCGGCACGTCGACCTTTCGCCACAGCGAGGTCACCCGCGTTCCCCTGGGCCCGCGGTGACTCCCGCGCGATCACCCCTCCGGCTACCCCCCTCCGGCGTGATCCGGGGCTGCTGGCAACTCTCACGCGGCCACAGCGAGGGGTGGAACCGGGAACGCGCGCTCGCGGCCCTGGACGCCGCAGCCGCAGCCGGTCTCCCTCTCGTGCTGGACTGCGCCGATATCTACACCGGTGTCGAGCGCCTCATCGGGGACTGGCTGGCCGGACGGCCGGAGATGGCCGATGACGTCGTCGTCCACACCAAGTTCGTGCCCGACTTCGACGTCCTGCCCAACATCGACCGGGACCATGTCCGCCGTGTAGTGCTGCGGTCACGCGACCGCCTCGCGGTGAACGCGCTGGAGCTGGTCCAGTTCGCGTGGTGGGACCTGTCCCAACCGAAGTGGGTGCAGACCGCCGAGTGGCTCGCGGAGCTTCGGGAGGAGGGGATCATTCGCAACCTGGGTGTCACCAACTTCGACACGGCTTCCCTGAGCGCCCTCCTGGACGCAGGCATCCCGGTGGTGTCCAGTCAGGTGCAGCTCTCCCTTCTCGACCGTCGTCCCCTGAAGGGCCTGACGGACCTCTGCCGGGAACGGGGCATCGCCCTCCTCGGCTACGGCGCCCTGGCCGGCGGGTTGCTGTCCGATGCCGACGGCAAGGCGCTGGACTCCCGGTCGCTGACCAAGTACCGCCTGATCGTCGAAGAGGCAGGTGGCCGGGAGGTGCTCGGGCGGGCGCGCGCGGCGCTGAAGGAGCTGGCTGCCCGGCACGGGGCCACCATGGCGGACGCGGCGGCAGCCTACGTGCTGAGCCAACCCGGCGCCGCGGCCGTCATCGTCGGATTGAGCCGCAGGGGGCTGGCGGTGGACGGCCGCCGTGTGCGCCTCACGCCGTCCGATGTGGAACGCCTGGAGGCGACGGTGCCGCACACGGTCAGAGGAGACGTGTTCGAGGTCGAGCGCGACCGGGGTGGCCCGCACGGGCGGATCATGCGGTACAATCTGAACCGGGGGGACGGAGTCGGGGGGACGGCGTAGCGCGCGCTGGCAAGACCCTCGACCCCCGTCTCCATCCCCGCCCATCCCCGCATCCAGGCGGCGTCGTCCGGAGTCCGTTCGCGGTCCGCCATCCTGCTCCTCCGAACGACAGTTGCGGACGCCCGCCAGCCGTCCCAATATTGATAGTCCGTCCCGCTCATTCCACTGCGACGGTCACACTCGCGCAGGAATGGCGGGACATTTTGCGAACAGAAGCCCGAGGACGCTCGACACGCCATGGACGCACCGCGCGCCCCCCGCTCCGGCCCGCCTCCCGCCCGGGGGTTGTACAATCCCCGCTACGAGCACGAGAGCTGCGGGGTCGGCTTCGTCTGCGATATCAAGGGGCGCGCCAGCCGGTCCATTCTGGACGACGCCAACCGCATCAACTGCCGCATGGGGCACCGCGGCGGCATAGGTTGCGAGCCCGGTACGGGCGACGGGGCGGGACTCCTGACCGGGTTGCCGCACCGGCTTCTGGCCCGGGTCGCGCGGGAGCAGCTGGGGATCAGCCTTCCCCCCTCCGGCCAGTACGGGGTCGGCATCGCGTTTCTCCCGCACGATCGCCGGGAGCGGCGGATTTGCAAGGAGCGGACCGAAGCCATCATCGCCGGACAGGGACAGCATTGCCTGGGGTGGCGCCGGCTCCCGCACAGCGCGGAACGCGCGGGCCTGACGCCGACTGTGCTCGAGTCGATGCCGCACCTCGAGCAGCTCTTCATCGGGGCCGGGGAGGGCTTTGCCGAATCTGCCTTCGAGCGCCAGCTCTACATTATCCGCAAATACACCAGCCACTGCCTGCGGGGCGACCCGCGTCTTTCGGGCCGGGAGCTGCCCTACTTCTGTTCGCTGTCGTCCAACACATTGATCTACAAGGGGATGCTGACGCCCCATCAGCTCTTCGAGTTTTTCGATGATCTCCGCGCCGGCGACTACGAGTCCCACATGGCGATGGTGCACTCGCGCTTCTCCACGAACACCTTCCCGTCGTGGGACCGCGCCCAGCCCAACCGCGCCATGTGCCACAACGGCGAGATCAACACGCTGCTGGGCAACTGCAACTGGATGAACGCCCGCGAAGGCGTCCTGCGCTCGGAGCTGTTCGGGGAGGAACTGGAAAAGCTCTTCCCGATCATCGAGCCCAACTGTTCGGACTCGGGCAACTTCGACAACGTGCTCGAGTTCCTGCTGATGACGGGACGCGGCCTGCCCGAGTCGATCATGACCATGATCCCGGAGGCGTGGCAGCAGCGGCCGGACATGCCGGCCGAGAAGCGCGCCTTCTACGAGTTCCAGTCCTGCCTGATGGAGCCATGGGACGGTCCGGCGCTCATTCCCTTCGCGGACGGCCACTGCATCGGGGCCGTGCTGGACCGCAACGGGCTGCGTCCGAGCCGCTACTACGTGACGGACGAGGACCGCTGCGTCATGGCCTCCGAAGTGGGCGTGCTGCCGGTAGCGCCGGAGCGGGTGGTGAAGAAGGGACGGCTACATCCGGGGCGGCTTTTTCTGATCGACTTCGATGCCGGGCGCCTGGTGCCGGATCACGAGATCAAGGCGGAGTGGGCGCGACAGCGGCCCTACGGGGAATGGCTGGCGCGGCAGCGGGTCGAACTGGGCGAGGCCGAGGATCCCCACGGTTACGACGAAGCCACCGTGATGCAACGCATGCAGGCCTTCGGCTATACGGCCGAGACACTCCAGTTCATGCTGCTGAGCCTGGTGCGCGACCGGCGCGACCCGCTCGGTTCGATGGGAAACGACGCCGAGCTGGCGGCGCTGTCGGACCAGCCGCGCATGCTGTACGACTACTTCAAGCAGCGCTTTGCGCAGGTGACCAACCCCGCCATCGATTCGATCCGCGAGGAAGTGGTCATGTCGCTCGAATGCTACATCGGGCCCGAGGGCAACCTCCTGGAGGTCACGGAGGAGCACGCGCACCGGCTGCGGCTCCCCCACCCGATCCTCTCCAACCGAAAATTCGCCGCCCTGTCGCACATGGAGGACCGCGGCTGGCGATGCCGAACCCTGGACACCACCTTCGCGCGGGGCTCCGGGAAGCGGGGCCTGCTCGGCGCTCTCAGCCGTCTCGAGAAGCAGGCCGACCGGGCCGTAGCGGAGGGATACCGGCTGCTCGTGCTCTCGGACCGCGCGATCGACCCCGACCGCCTCGCCATCAGCTCCCTGCTCGCCGCAGGCTGCGTCCACCATCACCTGGTCCGGACGCATCAGCGCACGCGCATCGCCCTTGTAGTGGAAACCGGCGAAGCGCGCGAGGTCCACCACCACTGCCTGTTGCTGGGCTACGGGGCGGACGCCATCAACCCCTACCTCGCCTACGAGTCGCTGTGGCGCGCCCGGCGCGACGGACAGATGGACGACTTCGACCATATCCGTTCCGACGACGACGTGGTGGCTGCATACCGGAAGGGCGTCGGCAAGGGTATCCTGAAGGTGATGGCCAAGATGGGGATCTCGACCCTGCAGTCGTACAAGGGGGCGCAGATCTTCGAGGCGGTCGGGCTGGGGCCGGAGGTGGTCAACCGCTGCTTCACCGACACCGAGAGCCGCGTGGGCGGGATCGGGTTCCGCGTACTGGCCGAGGAAATCGAGCGCCGCCACGAGCTGGGGTTTGCGGGCAAGGCGCGCAGCAACGGGCGCGCGCTGCCCAATCCCGGGGACTTCCACTGGCGAAAGGGCGGGGCGCGTCACATGTGGGATCCGGCCTCCGTACGCGGCCTTCGCGTCGCCGCGCGCAGCAACTCGGAGGCGGCCTACCGGGACTTCGCCCGACACGCCAACGACGAGAACACGCGCAAGGCGACGTTGCGCGGTCTCCTCGAATTCGTTCCCCGGGGTCCGCCCGCAGATCTCGGCGAGGTCGAACCCGAGGCCGAAATCGTGAAGCGCTTCGCCACCGGCGCCATGAGCTTCGGCTCCATCTCCCGGGAGGCCCACGAGTCGCTCGCCCTGGCCATGAACCGCATCGGCGCCAAGTCCAATTCGGGCGAGGGAGGCGAGGACGCCGCGCGCAACATCCCGGATCCGGACGGGGGTCTGCGCCGCTCCGCGATCAAGCAGGTGGCCAGCGGACGCTTCGGGGTCACGATCGAGTATCTCACCGAGGCCGAGGAACTGCAGATCAAGATCGTGCAGGGAGCCAAACCCGGGGAGGGAGGCGAGCTGCCGGGCCGCAAGGTGGACGACTATATCGCCTCGATCCGCCACTCCACGCCGGGCGTGGGGCTGATCAGCCCGCCCCCGCACCACGATATCTACTCCATCGAGGACATCGCCCAGCTCATCCACGACCTCAAGAACGCCAACCCGCTGGCGCGCATCAGCGTGAAACTGTGCGCCGAGATCGGTGTCGGGACGGTCGCAGCGGGAGTGGTGAAGGCGCGCGCGGACCATCTGGTGATCTCGGGTGACAGCGGAGGCACGGGCGCCTCCCCCCTCACCTCCATCAAGCACGCGGGCCTCCCGTGGGAGATGGGGATCGCCGAAGTCCACCAGACGCTGGTGATGAACAACCTGCGCTCACGCGTCGTCGTGCAGACGGACGGACAGCTCAAGACGGGCCGGGACGTGGCCATCGCCGCACTGCTGGGAGCGGAGGAGTTCGGCTTCTCCACCGCCCCGCTGATCACGCTGGGCTGCGTCATGATGCGCAAGTGCCACCTCAACACGTGCCCGGTGGGGGTGGCGACCCAGGACCCGGAGCTGCGCAAGAAGTTCTCCGGCAAGCCGGAATACATCATCAACTATCTGTTCATGGTCGCGCGCGAGCTGCGGGAGATCATGGCGGGCCTGGGGTTCCGCACCGTGAACGAGATGATCGGGCGGGTGGACGCGCTGCGGGTCGCGCCCAGGCCCGGCCACTGGAAGGCGAGAAGCATCAACGTGGACGCGCTCCTGATGCCGGCGCTGGAACCGCCCGACTGCCTGGGCGTTTTTCAACGGCACGAGCAGGACCACGGCCTCGAAGGCGCGATCGATCACATCCTCATCCGCCTGGCGCGCCCGGCCATCGAGGAGGGCAGGCCGGTGCGGCACGACATGCCCATCTCGAACAGCCACCGGGTGGTGGGTGGGATGCTGTCCAACCACATCGTCCGGCGGGTGGGTCCCGGGATGCTGCCCGACGGCTCCATTCACTTCCGATTCCGCGGGAGCGCGGGCCAGAGCTTCGGCGCGTGGCTCGCGCGGGGTGTGACCCTCGAAGTCGAGGGCGACGCCAACGATTACGTGGGCAAGGGGCTCTCCGGCGGAAGGGTCATCGTCTATCCGCCCAGGGCGTCGCGGTTCAGGGCGGAGGAGAACATCCTGGTGGGCAACGTGGTGTTCTACGGCGCCACCAGCGGCGAGGGATACTTCCGGGGCATCGCGGCCGAGCGCTTCTGCGTTCGCAACAGCGGCGCGACCGCGGTGGTGGAGGGCATCGGGGACCACGGCTGCGAGTACATGACCGGGGGACGCGTGGTGGTGCTGGGCGAGACCGGGATCAACTTCGCGGCCGGCATGTCGGGGGGCATCGCCTACGTGTGGGACCCCGACGAGACCCTGGCGGGCCGCTGCAACATGGATCTGGTGGTGCTCGAGCCCCTCTCCGACGCGAGAGAGAGAGCCGAGGTCCGCAGGCTCATCGAACGCCACGCGAAGTACACCGGCTCCACCGTGGCGGCCGCCATCCTCGCCGACTGGGGCGCCTGCCATCAGCAGTTCGTCAGGGTGGTGCCGATCGACTACAAGCGGGCGCTGGAGCAGCGGGCCGCATCCGGTCGGCGCTCGGAGCTGCCCGTCACGGCCGGCACCTGACGGGCAGGCGAATGGGCAAGGTCACCGGCTTCAAGGAATACGCGCGCGAGGCGGCGCCCTATCGCGATCCGGCCGAGCGGATTCTGGATTTCGACGAAATTTATACTCAGCACCGGGAGGGTCGGCTGCGGACGCAGGGCGCGCGCTGCATGGACTGCGGTGTGCCCTTCTGCCAGTCCGATGACGGCTGTCCGGTCTACAACCTGATCCCCGAGTGGAACGACCTCGTCTACCGCGGACGCTGGCGCGAGGCGCTCGACCGCCTGCACAAGACCAACAACTTCCCGGAAGTAACCGGCCGGGTCTGTCCCGCACCGTGCGAGGGATCGTGCGTCCTCGGCATCGCCGATCCCCCGGTGACCATCAAGAACATCGAGATGGCGATCGCCGACCGCGGCTTCGACGAGGGATGGGTGAAGGCCCGGCCGCCAGCCGCGCGCACCGGCAAGCGCGTGGCGGTGGTGGGCTCGGGCCCCGCCGGACTGGCGGCCGCAGCCCAGCTCAACTCCGCGGGACACGCGGTCACGGTCTACGAGCGCGACGACCGCATCGGCGGCCTGCTCATGTACGGCATCCCCAGCATGAAGCTCGACAAGCGCATCGTGGAGCGCCGCGTCTCGCTGCTGCGCAAGGAGGGAGTCGAGTTCGTCACCAACGCGTCGGTCGCTGACGGGAGCGGCGGCTCGCTGGATGTGCGCAACCTGCGGACGCGCTTCGACGCCCTGCTGCTGGCCACGGGCGCCACGAAGGCGCGGGACCTGCCGGTGGGTGGGCGGGAACTGCCCGGCATCCACTTCGCCATGGAATACCTTACCGACAGCATCCAGGCGGTTCTGGGCGATCACTCGCCCCGAATCCCCGCGACCGGTCTGGATGTCGTCGTCATCGGCGGGGGCGACACCGGCACCGACTGCATCGGCACTTCTCTGCGCCAGTCCTGCCGCCGCCTGATCAACTTCGAACTCCTGCCACGGCCCCCGCAGGAGCGGGCCCCCGACAACCCCTGGCCTGCCTGGCCGCTCATCTTCCGGGTGGAATACGGGCACGAGGAGTCGGTCGCCCATCTTGGACACGATCCGCGTGTATTCGCGATTTCCGCAGAGAGCTTCTTCGCCGGGGCGGACGGCAAGGTCGCAGGGGTACGCACCCTCGACGTCACCTTCCATGGCGGCCGCCTGCGCAAGATTCCAGGGAGCCAGCGCGAGTGGAGCGCGGATCTCGTGCTCCTGTCGATGGGCTTTTCGGGCCCGGAACATGGGACTTCGGATCCCCTCGGCATCGAGTACGATGAATACTCCAACTACGCCGCAGACTTCGGCGCCTACGCCACGAACGTGGAAGGCGTGTTCGCTGCCGGGGACTGTCGCCGGGGACAGTCGCTGGTGGTGTGGGCGATTCGCGAAGGACGGGAGGCGGCACGCGAGATCGACCGCTACCTCATGGACGCGACGCGTCTCCCGTAACCGGTACCCTCCCATCGGCCGGTGTCGTTGTCACCGCGTCTCCCCGCTGCCCCTGTCGCGATGGGAGCCGACATCGCACTTTGTGGCATGCGGTCCGTGATGAGCCCCGCCCCTCCGGCGGAGTTCTCCAACCCCTCCAACCGACTGCAAGGAGGATCACACATGCGCAGGTTCGCCGCACTCTTCCTGCTCGCCGGGCTGCTTGGGCTCGGCAGCCCCTCGGAGGCGGATGCCCAGCTGCTTGAAGTTGGAGAGATGGCTCCCGACTTCGAACTGCCCGGCGCCACCCGCTTCGGCGTACTCGAGGACCCGGTTCGACTCAGCGACTATCGGGGAGAAACCGTGGTCCTCGCCTTTTTCTTCCGCGTTCGAACGCGTGGGTGAACAGTGCAGATGAGAGCGTACCGTGATCAGTACGCAAGCCTGTTCAACGAAGGCCAGAACGTCGTCGTCGTCGGGATCTCCAACGACAGCCCCGAGGAGCTGGGATCCTGGCTCAAGGACGAAGACTTCCCCTTCCTGTTCGTCAGCGATGCCGGCACCAACGGCGCCACCTACGAGGCGTTCGGCGGCGGCAAGCGCGACAACAACATGGTCGACAGCCGCTCGGTCATCGTGGTGGGACCGGACGGACGCATCGCCGGGGTGATCCCCCAGTTCGCCCAGGTGGATCCGACCGCCTACGAGGAGCTCGCGGCGATGGTCGACGCCGCCACCCCCGAGCCCTAGTCGGCTTCTGACTCCAGCGTCCCTCCCCGCCGTCCCGAGCGGACCCGGGGAGGGGCTGGTTGTTCTCCGTCGACGACGCAGCCGGATTCTCCCGGATGGCCCTCTCCCCGTTCGTCGACCTCGTTCCGATGCTGCTATGCGCCGATGTTCCCGCGTCCGTGCGCTTCTACACGGACGTGCTCGGCTTCGAGGTGGTCGACCGCATGGACGATATCGGCGCCACCGGCTTCGCGTCCCTTCGCAACGGCAAGGCGATGGTCATGTTGGCGAGCCCCACCTGCATCCCGCGGGCTCCCCGGGTCGACGGGCGCTACCGGGCGGATCCCCTCAGGGCTTCCAGCGACAAAACCCTTTGCACGAGCTCCGTCTGCTTGCGAATGCCGAGCTTGCGGTAGACCCGCTTGAGGTGCGTCTTCACGGTGCTTTCCGCGCAGTCCAGCGCGTCCGCAACGCCAGCGACCGTCTGGCCGGCCGCCACCGCCACCGCCACGCGGCTCTCCATGGGTGTCAATCCCAGGAGCCTGGCCGCCAGGTCCGGATCGACCCAGGGTCGGCGGGCCGGGTCCACGACGAGCACCAGTGCCCCGACCTGGCGCGCACGACGACCCACCCTCATGCCCCGCACGGGATGGATTTCGAGGACCAACGGCGTTCGAGCCTTCCTGCGCGTGATCTTCATCGAACCCCCGGCCCCCTGAACGCCGTACCGGGGCAACGCCCTGGCCAGCAAGCGCTGAAGCTCCTCGTTCTCCCCTGCGTGCCCGGACGTCAGCACGCCTCCCCCATCGCGGAGTCCATCGCGTTCCAGCAGGATGTCCCGGGCCCGGTCGTTCGCCTCCATGACGCGTCCGCGGCGATCCAGCTGGATCAGCCCCAGCCGCCCGTTCTCCAGCAGTCCGACCAGCGACGCGCCCAACGCCCGGGCATCGGCCATCGCACGGTGAACCCGCCAAGCCTGAAGTATGTGAGGCGTGAGAAGCCTGATGACCCGGACCTGATCGTGCCCCCATCCTTCGCGCTCGGTAGAGTTACCGCAGGACCAGACGATCCCCGACCCGTCCAACCCGTGAATTGCGGTGAAGAGGCCGTTCTGCGTGTTGTTGGCTACCCGGAACTCATTGTATGCCGCGGATGTCTTCATTTCCTGGTCGCTGTAGAGCTCCGACTTCCAGGCCAGCTCGCCATCGTCCAGTCCGGCGAGCCGCGGAATCGCTTCATCCCGCCAGAAGTAGTCGCGGTAATACAGCTGCCGCAGGTCGTCCCGGCGTTCCGCGGCCACAAAGAACCGGGACAGCTGAATCTCGGGCTCACCCCCGGGACCTGCCTCCATGTACGTAACGCTCTGGCCGTTGGTCCGGATCAAGTCGTTCATCATGCCAGCCGCGGAAGCCCAGGTGACATCGCCCAGCGCCGCCTTGTACAGATGCTCCAAGACCCGCCCAAATCTGTCAGCTTCGGCCATAGTACCCATCACGCTAATCACAGAACCATGCTGATTACACGATATACTGAGATATGATGGGGACGCTACCGTGACCTCTGCACCCTCGCAAGTACATAAGCCCGGTCGCGCGAGACGTCCTGGACGCTCATCGCTGACGGTCGCATCCCATGGACGGGATGTCCGCCGCCGTCGAGTAGCTGCTTGGCGCGCAGGCACCGAGGGAGCCCGCGGCGCCTGTCAGGCAGTTGGCGTCGTCCTCTTCCGCAGCCACCCCACTGTCAGTAGCAGCGCGGCCGCGAACACGATCAGGAAGGTCGCCACGGCCAGGATGGCTGGACTGATCTCCTCCCGGATGCCCGCCCACATCTGCCGCGGGATGGTGTTCTGCTCCACCCCGCCCAGGAAAAGCACCACCACGACCTCGTCGAACGAGGTGGCGAAGGCGAAGAGCGCGCCCGAGAGCACCCCCGGCGCGATCAGCGGCAGCTGCACGCGGGCAAAGGTGCGCACCGGCCCCGCCCCCAGCGACGCCGCGGCGCGGTTGAGGTTGGTGTTGTAGGCGGTGAGCGTGGCGGTGACCGTGATCACCACGAAGGGGGTCCCGAGCGCCGCATGCGCGAGAATCAGCCCGAGATGCGTCTGCCCCAGCCCCATCCGGGAGTAGAAGAAGAACATCCCCGCCGCCGAGATGATCACCGGGGTGACCAGCGGCGAGACCAGGAAGCCCATCAGGAAGCGGCGGGCGGGGATATGCGGACTTGAGAGCCCGAGCGCGGCCAGCGTGCCCAGGAAGGTGGCCAGCGCAGTGGCGGCGGAGCCGATCACCAGGCTGTTGACGAGGGCGCTCCGCCACACGTCGCTGGTGGCGATCTCCTGGTACCAGCGCAACGACCAGGCGTCCGGATCCAGCCGCAGCATGCCCTCGGTGAAGGTGAAGTAGGGTTCGGCATTGAAGCTCAGCGGCACGATCACGAGGATCGGCGCCATCAGGAAGAACAGAACCGCGGCGCAGAACGCGATGTGGACGGCCCGGCCGGCCCGCTCCCCCCTGCTGAGCGCCCGCATCCTAGGCGACGCTCACCCGTTCGGTCCCCGCCACCCGCTCGTACAGCAGGTAGAGGCCGATCACGCATGCCAGGATGATCCCGCCCAGCGCCGACGCCAACCCCCAGTTGAGCGACGTCTGCATGTGGTACGCGACCATGTTGGAAATCAGCTGGCCCGTGCTGCCCCCGACCAGCGCGGGGGTGATGTAGTAGCCGATGGCCAGGATGAACACGAGCAGGCTTCCCGCACCCACGCCGGGCAGCGACTGCGGCCAGTAGACGCGCAGGAAGCCCTGCGCCGGCCCGGCGCCCAGCGACGCCGCCGCGTTCATGTGCGAGCGCGGAATGCCGCGCATGACGGAGTAGAGCGGCAGCACCATAAAGGGCAGCAGCACATGCGTCATCGCCACGAAGGTGCCGGTCATGTTGTAGATGAGCGCGAGCCGCCCGCCGTCGGAAACCAGCCCCAGCGCGACCAGGATGTCGTTGACCACCCCCTGTCCCTGCAGCAGCACGATCCACGAGGTCGTGCGCACCAGGAGCGAGGTCCAGAAGGGGACCAGCACCAGGGCCAGGAGCAGGCCGGCGCGGCGCGGCGGCGCATGGGCGATGAAGTGCGCGAGCGGGTACCCGAAAAGGAGGCACAGCCCCGTGATCGTGAGGCTGACCATGAAGGTTCGCGCGAAGAGGCGAAGGTAGATGCGGCGGTCCTCGTCCTGCCGGACCACGGAACCGTCGGGCAGCCGTCGCAGGTCGACGGCGGCCAGGTAGTGGCGCGTCGTGAAGCGCTCACCGGCGGTGCGCACGGCGTGCCAGGTGGCCGCCTCCCCCCAGGACGGGTCGATAGCGGTCATGGTCTCGCGCCACGACCGGTCGGGCGACGCGGACAACCGCCGTCCCGTCACCGCGATGACGCTGCGCATCCCGCCCTGAACCCGGTTGACGCGGCCGGCTACCCGGCCGATCACGCGGTCTTCCTGCGCACGCAACAGCTCGCGCGCCGCCACCGCGAAGACTTCCTCGGCGGGCACGCCCTCCCCGTCCCATCCCTCCAGCGCAGCGAGGGTTTCGGGCAGCGCGTCCGACACCACCGCGTCGTATACGCTGCGGCTGAGCATCGTCGCGAGCGGGGCCACGAAGGTCACGCCGATGAAGGCCAGGAGCGGCAGAACCAGCCACGCGGCGCGGAGACGCGGCCGCCAGTCGCCCGACATCATCGAGCCAGCCAGGCGCTGAAGCGCTCGTTCATCTCGTCGGTGTGGTTCACCCACCACTCCCAGTCGTTGCGCAGCGCCCGCTCGAGGTTCTCAGGATAGGTGGGCATGTGCGGCAGCATGTCGACTCCGGTCTCGGCATGTTGGCCCACGAGCGGCAGCCCGGAATAGCGTGTCGGGCTGTACGAGATGTTGGCGCTGACCGCGGCCATCGACCGGGGCGTGGTCGCGAAGGCCAGGAACTCGAGCGCCGCGTCCAGATTCGGGGTGCCCGCCACCACCACCAGCTGCCCGAAGTCCAGCAGCTGACCGTCCCATATGATCTCGAAGGGCTGGTTCTCCAGCACCTGGGCGTTGAAGATGCGGCCGTTGTAGGCCGTGGTCATCGTCACCTCGCCGTCCGCCAGCAGCTGGGGAGGCTGCGCGCCCGCCTCCCACCACACGATCTCGTCCTTGATGGTGTCCAGCTTGCGGAACGCGCGCTCGATCCCCTCGGGCGTATCCAATACGGCGTACACCTCTTCGGGCGGCACCCCGTCGGCCATGAGCGCGAACTCCATGTTGCCCATCGGCTTGCGGCGCATGCCACGTCGCCCCGGAAAGGCGTCCAGGTCGAAGAAGTCCCGTATGGTGGTGGGCTTTCGGCCGGGGATGTTCTCCCGGTTGTACACGATGGTGGTCGCGTAGAACTCCGCGCCGACGCCGCACTCGGTCAGCGTGCCGGGGAAGAAATCGTCCTCGGGCGGGGTGCCGTCCGCACCGGGAGCCCACATCGCCGGATCGAGAGGCTCGAGCAGTCCCTCATCGCAGCCGCGCACCGCATCGGCGATCTCCATGGGAACGACGTCCCAGTGAATCCGTCCCACATCGACCTGGGCGCGGACCTCGGCCAGCCCTCCGTTGTACTGTGCGTCCCGGATGACGATGCCGGTCTCTGCCGTGAACGGCTCGTGATAGGCGAGCTTGCAGGCGCGCGTGTAGGCACCGCCCCAGGCGCCAACGGTCAGCGAATCAACGCCTTCCCCGCCACAGGCCGCGCTCAGCGCCGCGACCGCAAGCGCCACCGGCACGCGTCTCATACCGCGCCCTTCTCGCCGCCGTAGTCGAGCACCCGGCAGTCGGTGGGCGTCCATCCCACGCGGATCTCATCTCCCTCGAGAACGGCTCCCTGCCCAACCACGTTGGAGATCTTCGCGACGAAGTCCGGGCGTCCGCACGCTTCCATGCGGATGCGCAGGTGGTCTCCCACAAAGGTGATGTGATCGATGACGGCGTCGAACTCGTTGGAGTACAGTCCCGGCTCGGGATGGAGCGCGATCCGCTCGGGCCGAATCGAGAGCGTGACCGGGTCGCCCGGGCGGCACTCGGCCACGCGGAGTCCGCGTACCCGGTGGTCGCCGACGATCACCTCGCACAAGTCTCCGCGAACCGCGGCGACCCGGCCATGGAGGCGGTTGTTTTCGCCGATGAAGCGCGCGACGAAGGAGCGCTCCGGCTCCTCGTAGAGGGCCTCCGGTTCGGCCACCTGCTCCACCTTGCCGTCCCGCAGCACCGCGATGCGGTCGGACATGACCATGGCCTCCTGCTGGTCGTGGGTCACATAGACGATGGTCACCCCGAGAGTCCGGTGGATGCGCCGGATCTCGTACTGCATCTCCTCGCGCAGGTAGCGGTCGAGGGCGCCCAGGGGCTCGTCCATGAGCACGAGTTCGGGCTCGAAGACCAGGGACCGCGCGATCGCCACCCGCTGCTGCTGTCCTCCGGAAAGCTGTCCGGGCCGGCGGTTCCGGAAGCCCTCCAGGCGGACCAGCTGGAGCGCCCGCTCAACCAGAGCCTGTCGCTGGTCGCGCCCGATGCCCCGCACGTCCAGGGGGAAGGCAAGGTTGTCCTCCACCGTCATGTGCGGGAAGAGCGCGTAGTCCTGAAACACCATCCCGATGCCTCGCTTGCGGGGCGGCAGGGCATGCACCGAGCGTCCGCCGATGCGGATGGCTCCCGCGGTCGGCGTCTCGAACCCCGCGAGCATCATCAGACAGGTCGTCTTCCCCGAGCCCGACGGCCCCAGCAGGCTGAGGAACTCGCCCCGGCGCACGGCCAGATTCAGTCCCTGTACCGCCATCACCCGGCCGTCATAGCTCTTGGCGATGTCTTCGAACTCGACGTGGGGCTCTGCCGGGGTTGTCACACGCTGATCCTGGTTCGCAAGGGACTGAGGGTCGTGAGCCTGAAAGCCGAGGCCAAATGTAGGGTAGGGGCGGGAAGCCGCAACGTGATGACATCAACCACCCGCTTCCAGGGCACCCGCCATGACTTCGGCGGCAAAATGCGCCCTTCTGGTGACACCACCCCTGCGACAATACGTTATTGGGAATGTCGCGCGGTTTTCCGGGCGCATCCGGGCACGGGGAAGGAGCGTTTCCGGGGTGCCCGCAAGATGGATGATACCCGGTCTGTCAACGAAGAGAGGGCCATGCTCCATTCCATCTCGAAGGCACGGTTTCCCCTCCTGCTTGCCGTCTGTGTCGTCGCGGCATGTGGGGGCGGCGAGGATCCGGTGGAACCCGAGCCGGAACGACCGCCCGACCTCACGGGCACGTACACGATGCAATCGCTGTCCGCCATCGTGACCGGCGGGCAAACCCTCACGCCTCCAGACGTTTCCGGTTCCTTTTCGGTGCAGCAGACATCGGTCACGGGTCCGGAGGCCTCAGGCACAACGATGCTCAACATTATGCTTCCGGACGGCCTGGGCGGGACCGCCACGATCGAGGATCAGGGTACTTACGTCAATCGCCTCGACGGGACGTGGGAACAGGCCGGCAGGCAGGTGCAGGGTCTCGGAACGTATACGCTCCTGAATGGCATTCTGACCGTTGAAGTGACCGAGCCCGCGCTCAACGTCTCCACCACCGTCTGGCGGCGTAACTGACGGTGGCGGGCGTAGTCCGTTCGGCGGAGGTAGAGAGGTCGGGAGGGCGTAGTGGACGCCCGGGTCCGGTCAGCCGCCTAACGGCGCGCTTCCGCCCACGGCGGCCCCTGACCCCGATCGCGGTGTTCGCGCCCTTCATGCTACTCGCCAGCGCGCCGCTGGCCGCCCAGGCCGGGCCCACCATCCGCGGCCTCGTGGTGGACGAGGCGGGTACGCCCGTCATGGGAGCGGAGGTGCTCGTACAATCGACCCCGTTGCGCGCCCTCAGCGGCGACGACGGCCGCTTCGCACTCGCCGTTCCGGAGACGGGCGCCTACCTCCTGGTGGTGATCGCCGACGGATACGGCACCGCGGAGGTCACGGCCGACCCCGGTGCGACCTCCTCCGACCCCCTCCGCGTCTCGCTCGAGCCGCTCCTCTTCGACGTGCCGGGCGTGACGGTCACCGCGAGCCGCACCACGGTGCGTCCCGGCCAGGCCCCCGTGAGCATCGCCGTCATGAGCGGAGAAGAGCTCCGGCGCCGCGACGTCACCAATCTCAAGGAGGCTCTCCCGTTCGCGCAGGGCGTGACCTTCAACGCGGGCCAGTTGGACATCCGCGGCTCCAGCGGCATCGCCCGCGGCGTCGGCAGCCGGGTGCTCATGCTGCTGGACGGCCACCGGGCGCTGACCGGGGTGGAGTCGGGGATCGACTACAACATCCTGCCGCTCCTGGACGTCGACCGCGTCGAGATCGTCAAGGGCCCCAACTCCACCCTTTGGGGCACGAACGCCATGGCCGGCGTCGTCAACGTGATCACCCGCCCGCCGCTGGGGCCCCCGCGCACCGCCGTGCGTGGCTACTACGGTGTGTTCGACACCCCGGTCAACCTTGATTTCACCGACGAGCGGCTCAGCATGCGGGGCCTGCAGATCCAGCATTCCAGGCAGATCGGGGGAGCCGGGGTTACCGTGTTTGCGGGCCGCGAAGGCTCCGACGGCTTCCGCCAGAACGGAGGCCAGGAGCGCTGGCAGTGGCGGGCCAAGGCCGTCTTCGGGGCCGAGTCGTCGAAACCGCTGGAGGTGTTTGCCAGCTGGAAGCGCGAGGACCTGGAGGAGTTCTTCACCTGGCTCTCTCCCGAGCGCCGGCTTGAGGTGGATCCTGACGAGCTGGGAGACTGGAGACGCAATTCCGATCTTGTCTTCGGGATGACGGCCACTCCGGTCGTAACCCCGACGCTCAAGCTGCAGCTGCGGCCCCAGGTGCAGGACGTCCGCAACCAGAACTACTTCCACGACAACGAGGATTTTCACCATTCCACGCGCTACGGCACCGACCTGCAGGTCTCGTTCTTCTCCGGCAGGCGGCACGCGATCACGGTGGGAGGGGAGGCCTCCCGAACCGATGTGAAGTCCAATTTCCTCAGCCCGACCCCGGACGTGACGGATCTCGCGCTGTTCGTTCAGGATGAACTCGCGTTCTCGGATCGGCTGCGCGGTTCCGCGGGCGTTCGGCTGGATTCTCACAAGGCTTCCGTAGTCGAGAGCGACCTGGCGCTCAATCCCAAGATCGGGCTCGTCTTCGAAGCCACTCCGGACATGAGCCTGAGGACTTCCCTGAGCCGAGGATACCGGTCGCCCAGCGTCTCCGAGCAGTTCACAAGGACCACCACCTTCGGTTTTCGCGTGGTCCCCAACCTGGAGCTTCGAGGAGAA
The DNA here is from genome assembly GCA_965232315.1 of Longimicrobiales bacterium. Taxonomy (GTDB): domain Bacteria; phylum Gemmatimonadota; class Gemmatimonadetes; order Longimicrobiales; family Gaopeijiaceae; genus BD2-11. The sequence goes on from CBDDPN010000032.1 coordinate 63,275, forward strand.
TCGGCGTGGGCCGGGGAAGTGGGCACCACGGTCGCCCCTAGCGAGCGGATCTGGTTCGACGCCGGCCTCTTCTGGAGCGAGTATTCCGGTCTGATCGAGGTGGCGGGCGCACCGAACCAGCCTTTGACCTTCCAGTTCCGGAACGTGGCCGAGGCACGCGTCCGGGGGCTCGATGCCGGCGTGCGCGTCGGACTCGTTCCCCGGAAACTCAACCTGCACGCGAACTACCTCTTCATCGATTCACGGGATCTGGGCACGGGCCGGGCGCTCGCTTACCGGTCGCGGCACAACATCACGACGACGCTCTCAGGATGGGCCGACCTGCTGGCGCTGGACGTGCGCCACCGAAGCGTAGCCGAGACCGTTCTGGCGTTTCCGCTGGACGACCGCGGCCCCATCACGCTGCTGGACCTGCGGCTCGCGCTCGAAGTCATGGACGTGGATGTGCGGGCGAAGGTGGAGAACCTTCTGCAGGCGGAATACGTAGACGTACAGGAACGCAATCCGGGAGCCTCCCGAAGCTTCCGGGTGACGGTGACATCGCGCTTCTGAGGCGGGCTCCGGGGCAACTCCGGGACCCGAGCGCGTGTCCAACCGATACGACCGTCCAGCGAGGAGACCCGTGACCCCATCCGATCCATTGAGCCTGGAGGAGTATGCCGCGGCCGATGGCCCCGCGGAGTCGGCGCTCGTCCGGTTCCTGTATCCCGCCCCGGCGGAACGCAAGGCCGGCAGGATCATCAAGTGGTGGGAGAAGCGGCGCCTGGCCTACAACGCGGTGCTCGCGGGGTGCGGGATGGGCACCATCTTCATGGCGCTGCTCACGTTGAACCCGCTCTCGGAGGTGATGCAGGCGCTCCCGGCGATCCTGCCCTTCGCGATCATGGCGAATCTCTGCTACACGCTCGGATGGATGGTCGAGGGCGTCCTGAACAGGATCTGGGGAGGCAGCCTGCGCCCGGTCGGGCCGGCGCTCTTCCGGGCCGGACTGACCCTGGGAGTGGGCGTCGCGTTCGTCATCCCCACGATCATGCTCATGGTCGCGTTTGTCGTCCGGCTGGTGACGGGGAACCTTTAGCGCCGAGGGCAACCGGAGCCTCGCGACGTCTCGGACTTCCGGCCGCACCGCTATTTCCCAACGATCTCCAGCAGCTCGATTTCGAAGATCAGGGTCGCGTTGGGACCGATCACCGAGCCCGCGCCAGCCTCGCCGTACGCCAGCTCCGACGGGATCGTGACGCGGACATGGCTGCCGACCGACATCAGCTGGAGCGCTTCGCTGAACCCCTCGATGACCTCGTTCACCGGGAAGGTGTTGGGCTCGCCCCTGTCATAGGAGGCGTCGAACTGGGACCCGTCGGTGAGCGTGCCCCGGTAGTGGACGACGACCTCGTCATCAATGCTCGGCCTGGGGCCGTCACCCTGTCGCAGCACCTCGTATTGGAGACCGCTTTCGGTGGTGACGACTTCGGGTTCGGCCGCGCATGCGACGCAGGTCAGCGCCAGAATGGCGAATACACCGCGGAATGGTTTACGCATTCTTGATGGTTTACGCATTCTTGCTCCTTGGATGGTGGTCGTGTCTTCCCGGAAGCTAACGGCCCGGTGGCTCTATCGCGCTTCGGTGGACCCGGGCCGCATCGTCACTGCGAGTTCATGGCGCGGGATCTCGAGCGCCCCCTCGACGCGGGGCTGGTCGAAGGCGCCCAGACTCCGGAAGCAGGGACGCCCCATCGCTCCCGTGCAGGGCTCGCAGCACGAATTCCGCGGCTTGGTCCACGCTCTCGGCAGTCGGTACGGAGACCGAGAGGCGTTCGGCCCGGACGGTGTCTCCCAGCAGGATCAGCGGCCGGCCATAGCGGATCGCCAACTCGACTTCCGAGGCCGTCCCGGCTGATCCCGGAAGCGCGACGATGACATCGGACGACAGGATGTTGATGTGGTTGCGGGACCGGGTGCCGGAGCCGTCGTCTCCCCTGGCGTCGAGATGGGTACGGATGGCGAGTTCCACGCAGGGATTGGGATAGCCGGAGGGAGTGCCTGGATCTGCATTGGCCCGACGCGACTCCGCGTCCCCGGGGCGGAGGTTGACACCGCGCCGACCGGGGATCGCACCGTCGGGCCGCGGAGTTTCGTCCCCAGCCGGAAGCACGCCGATGACCAGGCCCTCGCGCCCCGATGCCTCATGGAATGCTCTCGACACGGCCTCCATCACCCCGCTTCCGCCCCCGGTCAGAAGATGCACGCCCATCCGGGCCAGGGCGCGCCCCAGTGGGACCGCGAGGCGGGCGTGGGCATTCGTGCCGGATCCCATGACCCCGACTACGGGGATGCGGCGTGGGCTCCCTTTCGGCATCGGCGTGTCTCTTCCGCTCGATGACGAGTTATCCGGTCCCTACCTCGACAGAACGAACCGCCGGTTGAGCGGCTGCACCGGACGCGCGTTCATGGGATGGATGGCCGCGAAGGCGTCGACCTGTGCCTGGGAAACGGAAATCGACTCGGTCATGACCACCCAGCTGACCACCTCGGAGCAGGGCGGCGTGGTCAGGGAGCCGGCATACCTGGAGTAGCCGCGTTGTTCGGGCAGGAAGGCGTTGGGATCGACACCGGCGAGCGGTGCGGGGGATTCGTCGACGCCGGGTATGGCATCCCATATGGCCTGTATGGCTGAATGGGTTTCGCCGGCATCCATGAAGACCCCGATCACCGCGAGGTCGCCTTCCGCGGCCTGATGCACGAAGTGCACCTCCATCGGGTAGCTCGCGCCCTCGGCCGTGTGCTCGCTCGGCAGATGGAAGTGGAACTGCAGGAGCGAGAACTGCCGGCCTTCGAGGGTGATGGCACTGCCGGCTTCCATGTTGACCTGAATGGTGTGCCCGTTGTCCACCACCTGCCCGTCGGTGGGCTGCCACCGGATCTCAAGCGCGCCTCCGCCTGCCGGGATCGCATCCGCCAGGTCGATCGGAGACTGCTGCACGCCGCTGTCACAGACCGCGAAGGAGGGGTCCAGCCCACCCCACATGTCGGCACCGGTCGCGCCCTCGTAGCTCCAGTGAACCTCGCCGTCGCCTGCGCTCTCGGCATGCTCGGCGTCCATCTCGCCCTCAGTCCGGGCTGCTTCGTCGGGCTGGCAGGCATACTGCGCGCCGATGAGGCAGGCCATTGCGAGAATGCCGGCGAGTGTCTTCGGGAATGAATGATGATGCATGAGGTGTCCTCCGCGCTGTCGTCGGCGAAGCTGATCTGCGGAACGCCGATCCTTCCGCCGCACCTGTCAACTCCGCTCCGATGACCGATGTCCTGCTCCGCTGCAGGTTTCCCGCACCAAGATGCCGGACGATCGTGGGGCTCGCAATTCATACCGAGACGGGGGCGCGGAGGGCGTTGGCACCAGCTCGCCGGTCGCAATCCGAGGGTGGATCTCCGCTGGACGGGACGGGCTGCCGCTCACACGGGCCCGCCCTGACGCCCACACGGGTAGTCCTGACGCTCACACGGGCCGCCCTGACGCTACACACGGGCCGCCCTGAGGCCCACACGGGTCGCCCTGACGCCCCGGAGCCGTATCTTGCGGGGTCAAGCCGATATGGAATACAGCCCCAGGCCGCCCATGCGACCCACTTCAGCAGGAGAGACGGGATCCGGCTCCGGCCGCGCCGGGCGTGGCAATGCGGTACCTGGCGGCCGCGGGGCCGCGGCTCGGGAGCCCGGCCGCCCCAGGTCGGGGGACCCGGCGCACGACAGCCGGGCGCCAACCCGGCGCGGGTACGGTTTCCACGCCGCGGCCGCGGTGGTGGTCGCCAACATGATCGGCACGGGCGTGTTCACCAGCCTGGGATTCCAGCTCGAGACCATCCAGTCCACCTTCCCGCTGCTCCTGCTCTGGGTGGTCGGGGGCGTGGCGGCCTTCTGCGGCGCGATCACCTACGCGGAGCTGGGCGCGGCGCTCCGGCGTTCGGGCGGCGAGTACACGTTTCTGGGACGCATCTACCATCCGGCCGCGGGCTTCGTGTCGGGGTGGATTTCGGCCACCGTGGGGTTCGCCGCGCCCACCGCGCTGGCCGCGATCACCTTCGGCACCTACCTGGCCTCGGTCTTCCCCGCCCTGTCGCCCACCTGGCTGGCCGCCGGTCTGGTGGCCGCGGCCGCGTGGGTGCACTCGGCGACCTACGGGGCATCTTCGCTGTTCCAGCGCGGCTTCACCACCGCCAAGGTGATCCTCATCGCGGCCTTCTGCGTCGCCGCCCTGTCCATGGTCGACACGCCCCAGCCCGTGGCCCTGCTTCCTGCATCCGGCGATGCCGAGCTGGTCTTCGGCGGCGCCTTCGCCGTGTCGCTCATCTACGTGTCATACGCGTACACCGGATGGAACGCGGCCACCTACCTGACCGGCGAACTGGAGAACCCCGGGCGGACGCTCCCGCGGGTGCTTGCAGGCGGCACACTGCTCGTCATGGTCCTCTATCTGGCCCTCAACTACACGTTCCTGCGCGCGGCGCCGATGGCTGAGCTGGAAGGAAGACTCGAAGTGGGCCACATCGCCGCGATGCATATCTTCGGGCCCTTGGGCGCCGACATCATGGGCGTCACCCTGGCTGTGCTGCTGGTATCGACGGTGAGCGCGATGGTCATGGCCGGCCCCCGCGTGCTGCACGTGATCGGCGAGGACTATCCGGCCTTTGGATTCCTGGAGAAGAGAACCTCGACCGGCATTCCCAGAGTCGCGATTCTCACCCAGGCCGCACTGTCCCTCCTCTTCATCTTCAGCGCCTCCTTCGAGGCGATCCTGGTGTTCTCGGGATTCACGCTGGGGCTGAACAGCCTGCTTGCGGTGGCGGGGATCTTCGTGCTGCGGAGACGCGAGCCGGACCTCGCGCGCCCGTATCGCGCCTGGGGATATCCAATCACGCCCGTCGTCTACCTGGCGCTGACCTCGTGGACGCTGCTCTACATCCTGATCGACCGCCCGGTGCAGGGCGTCATCGGCCTGGGGCTGATCGCGGCCGGGTTGGTGTTCTACTGGATGGCGGGTCGCAAGACGGCGTGACGACGCGCCACCTCGAAGACTTCACCCGCGCCCCGCACCCCCGGCTCCGCTTCCGTCAGCCGGGCAAGCACACCGGTCACGTTGGCCACCGCGAAGCTGATCCCGCCCAGGTTGCGTGCGGGAGAAACGCCGGGGATGGGTCGCGGGAAACCCGAGGCAAGGAACGCCGGGGCTCCCTGTTCGTCGGTTCCCACCCGCACCGCATGGCGGGGACAGCTCCAGTCCAGCAGCACGCCGATGGCGCCGGGGATCGACCCCGGTAGCCAGCGCGCGCCATCGCCCACCGGCGTTTCCGCCCCTCCCGTTCGGCCACCGGCGGAGCGTGCCGACACGACGAGCGATCCGGCATCCGCCGCGCACGTCACCGCCTCAGCGAGCCTGGCTTCATGCGCCGGATTCGTCGTCCCCAGGCTGAGGTTGATGAGCCGCGCCCGGTGCCGGGCTGCCCATTCGATGGCCCGCACCAGGCCGCCGCAGCTGGTGGCCAGCCGGTCGCCGAACACCTTCACGGCGAACAACTCCGCGCCGGGCGCCTTCTCCTTGATGGCGGCGGTGACGGCCGTGCCGTGTCCGAGCCGGTCGACATAGTCGTCGGTTTCCGTCCCGTCCCGCCCGATCGCCACTCCCCCCGCGACCCCACCCACGTGCGGATGCGCCACGTGAACGCCGCTGTCTACCACGGCGATGCGGATGCCCTCGCCCCTGTGCTCCGCCAGGGCGGCATCGTCCAGCCGCAGTTCGCGGTGTTCCCATTCTTCCATGTGTGACATGAAGTCGATGATATAGCCTTGAAGCGACCGCGAACACGAGCAGCTTGGCGGAAAGACAACTTGACATGTTATCCACAAGAAACCATGCTCTTCACATGTACAAGATGCTTCAGATTCGAAACCTCCCCGTTGGCCTCCACCGTCGGCTCAAGGCTCGCGCCGCACATCTCGGCCTGTCCATGTCCGACTACGTGCTACGAGAGATCGAGCGGCTACTGGAGAAGCCGACGCGCGAAGAATTGTTCGCGAGAATCGCCCAGCTGCCACCCATAGACCTCGATCCCCCTCCGAGCGAAATCCTGCGGGAGGGGCGGGAAGGGCGCTAGCACGGCGTGATCGCCGTCCTGGACGCCTCCGCGGTCATCGAGCTGGTGCTCGGAACCCGGTCGGGGATGGAGATTCTCAAGCGAATCTCCGATCCGCAGCTCTCGCTGCACAGTCCCGAGCTCGTGGACATCGAGGTCCTCAACACGCTCCGTCGGTATGAACTGGCGGACATCGTCCGGCCCGATCGCGTTGCCCACGCCATCGACAATCTGAGCGATCTCGACATGCGCCGGCACCCGCATGGACCGTTCCTGTCGAGAATCTGGTCCTGGCGATACAACCTGACCTCGTACGACGCGGCATATGTCACGCTCGCCGAAGGCCTCGATGCACCGCTGCTGACCACGGATGCCCGTCTGGCCAGAGCGCCCCGGCTTCCGGTTCGGGTGGAAGTGTTCGGTCGCGCCCGGCCCCCTCGCCCGATGGACTGACCCCCTTCCCTCCGAACAACATTGCGGCGCCCCTGACTTCAGGCATCGAGGCTGGCCAGGCATGTCCCGGCGCGGGCGATGACCGCGTCCTCCAATGCGGGCACGACCGGATGATCCAGGCCTTGGGAGCAGGCGGCCGGCGGCTTCAGGATGTGCGTGGTGGGCGTTGACCCGCGCGGGATGCCCCATTTTCCATCCTTCAGGAGCAACGCCGTCTTGGATTGTGCCCCGGCAAGGCTGAATTGGCCCGCGTCGCCCGGCAAGCGCCATGCACTGCCGTCCTCGCCCAAGGCGCCGAGGCGGGCCCCAACCTGCGCCAGCCACTCCACCCTTTCGGCTTCGCCGCCGAGCAGCCGGTCAACGCGATTTGGGCGGACGAACTGGACTCCCCCCGGACAGTCCTCCCCGGTCGCACTCAGTAATGCAAACGCGCTGCGCGCCGATACCTGGAATCTGCGACCCCAGCGCGCGAGGACATTCTCGTTGTCAGGCAACAATCCCCACAGCCACGGTTCGATCTTGTCGTGACCGTGTTCCGCAGCCGCGAGGGGCATCGACAGGGACAACGGATATGCGTTCTCCGCCCCCGCCAGCCGGCGTCGTATGCGAAGGCGAGCCGGCCCCCGGCCTGGCGCGTGACGTGCCCCATGACGCGCTGGCTCGCCACCGCGACGAGCCGCTCGGTCACGGCTGCGCTCGTCGGTGCGCTTCCACCACCGCGTCGATGTCGCTGGCCTCGATCGGGGCATCGCCGGCCGAGACATCGGGGATGCCCTCGCCCCGGATCGACAGTGACAGGTCGAGCGCCGCGAGGGTCTGGAGCACCTTGCCCAGCTCGGCACGCGGCTTTCCTGCCTCAATGGCGACAATCCATTGGCGGCCAACGCCCGCGGCGCGCGCGAGCTGGTGCTGGGTCATGCGGCGGGTGCGCCGGGATTCGCGGATCATCAAGCCGAGATCGACGGGTGTGCGGACGTACATCGGGCTTCTCTGGTTGCGGTTGGCTAGCCAAGAGTGTATCCGTTCGACGACTTTATTGCAATGTCTCCGAACGGCGACATTTCGCTGATGACCGCGAACGGCGACTTCTGTGTACGTCGTGCGAGCCGCGCCGCCGCCGGGCGGCGATGGCCCGCTACGCCCGCGGGGACGAGCGCCGAATCGTCCGCTCGGCGTCACCCGTCGGCACCTGCCTTCGACAAGGGCATCGACGCTTCGAAAAGGACATCGGCCCAGCCCCCTCCCTGGCCTACCCCCCCGCCCCCCCGAACAGCCGGGCGAAGGTGCCGGCGCGACTCAACAGCTCCGCGGCCGTCCCCTCCTCCACGATGCGGCCGCGCTCCAGCACCACCACCCGGTCGGCCCGCCGGGCGAGTGCGAGCCGGTGGGAGACCAGGATGGTCGTGCGGCCCCGCATCACGACCTGGTAGCCCTCCATCAGCTCCCGTTCGGAGGCCGGGTCGAGCGACGAGGTGGGTTCGTCGAGCACCAGCACCGCCGGGTCGGCCAGGAAGGCGCGCGCGACCGCGACCCGCTGGCGTTGCCCGACCGACAGCTCCCGCCCCTGCTCGCCCACCCGGGTCGCCAGGCCGTCCGGCAGGGTGGCGAGGAAGGCGTCCAGCCCCACCGCGCGCGCGGCCGCCTCCACCTCCGCGTCCGACGCGCCCGGCCGGCCGTAACGGATGTTGTCCGCGATGGTGGTGTTGAACAGGAACGGCGCCTGCTCGACCGGCACCACGGCCGCGCGCACGTCCCCCAGGCGGAGCGCGCGCAGGTCGCGGCCGCCCAGCAGGATCCGCCCGCCGTCCGGGTCGAGCTGCCGCGACAGCAGGTCCACGATGGTGGACTTGCCGCTCCCGCTCGCCCCAACCACCGCCACCACCTCCCCCTCGCGCACCGCCAGGTCGATCCCGTCCAGCACCGTGCCCTCGCGCCCGAACGAGAAGCTCACCCCCTCCAGCCGGAGCCCCCCGCCCAGCCCCTCCGCGTTCACCGGCCGCTCCGGGTCCCGCACCTGCACCGGGGTATCCAGAATCGCATGCACGCGCCCGAGCGAGACCCGCGCGGTCGCCAGGCTCGCATACAGCCCCATCAGCCCCTGGATCGGGCCGAGCAGCCGCATCTGATAGGCCATGAAGGCGACGAACGTCCCCATCGTGATCGCCTCCGTGATCACCCTCTGGCCCCCGTACAGGAAGACGATCGCCACCCCACCGGCCAGAATCAGCCCGGGCAGCCCCCCCGCCAGGTACGTCAGCAGCCGCATCGACATCAGCGTCCGAATGAAGCCGTCGTTCTTCTTCCTGAACCGCCTCTGTTCCCGCCGTTGCGCGTTCGACGCCACCGTCAGCTTGAGCCCGAGGATGGTCTCGATCAGGAAGCTGCCGATCTCGGCGCTCCGCTCCCGCAACTCACCGGTGATGCTCTCCAGGCGTCTGCGGTAGCGCACCAGCGCCCACAGGCAGGGCGGCAGGACCGCCAGGCTCACCAGGAAGAGCCGCGCGTCCAGCCAGAGCAACATGCCCACCGTCCCCACCAGGTACGCGCCGTTCATCAGCCACGCGAGCAGGCTCTCGGAGACGATGCGCTGTATCTCGCCGATGTCGTTGTTGATGCGCGACATGATGTCGCCCACCGGCGTGCGCGCGTAGAATCGGGGGGAGAGCCGCTGCAGGTGCCGGTACAGCGCGAGCCGCATGTCGAAGAGGATCTCGGCCGACGTCCGCGTATAGCGCAACCCCGCGACCACGTTCAGCCCGAAGGACACCACGGTGATCCCCGCGAACAGCGCCACGATGCGTGTGAGTGCGGCCGAGTCCTGCCCCAGCAGCGCGGTGTCCACCAGGTCCTTCGACAGGTACGGGATGTAGAGCGAGAGAGCGGTGCCCGCCAGGCTCACGACGAGCACCAGGAACAGCCACCTCGCGTACGGACGGACGAAGCCGAGCGCCCAGCGCACCTCGCGGTCTACGAAGCGACCGGACCGGGATTCAGAGCGCCCGGACCGGGATCCATCGGATACGGACCGGGCCTTGGCGGGTGCGGACAGAGGCTTCCTACGAACCGCCGTTGTCGTTGGCGGCCGCCATCTCCGGCACCAGGATGAAGCGGGTCATGTCGGCGTCCAGCCACACCGTACGCAGCAGCTCGTGGGTGTCGGCGTCGTAGACGTCGATGGTGTTGCCGGCGTTGTAGATGTAGAGCAGTTCGCCGTTGGAGCTTGGCTGCAGCGCCATGCGCGGACGCCCGGGGAACTCTACCCGGCTCTCAACGCGCCGCCCCTCCAGGTCGAAGGTCCAGAATTCGTAGAAGCCGATCTCCGAGCGGAGCCCGTACCCCTTGCGTCCGCCCGGGGCCAGCTGGAAGCTGACGGGCTCGCTGGGTCCGAGCGTGTAGAAGTCGACATCCTTCGCCGCCAGATCCACGCGCGCGATGCCCATCATGGACCGGCCCTGGACCGGGTCCGTCATCCGGAAGAGGCTGGTGAAGATGCCGCCCTCATCGTAGGGACTGCGCTGGAAGTTCAGGTTGATGCGCCCGAGTCCCTCCTCCAGCGGGCGCGACAGTTCCCAGCGGTCGACCTCGGTGAAGTTATCGGTCTCCACGGCGATGATGTCGCGGCCGAAGAAGTAGAGGAGTTCGCCGTCCGGGGAGAACATGAGATTGGTGCCCTGCCGCTGCTCGCCGTGCGGCATCGGAATGGTGTCGGTGACCTCGTGCGTGTCCAGATCCACGCGCACCAGCGTGTAGTCGCTGATCTCGAAGCGGTCGAGCAACTTGGTGTAGCTGCGCACGGCCAGCAGGATGTACTCCTCGCCCGGATCCACCGCCATCGAGCGGATGCGCACCCTCGTGTTGCCCCGGCTCAGGGTGAAGGCGTCGACCGAGCGCCCCTCCGTGAGATCGACCACCTCGACGTGCTCCATCGCCGCATCGCGGAGGTACAGGGTTTCATTGTCCGGAGAGAGCTCGAACCGGTTGGGGATGCCGGTCGTGACGGGGATGCGCTCCGTGACCTCCAGCGTCGCCTCGTCGATGACATAGACCGACTCGTTGTACGCCCCCATGTAGATGGTGCCGTTTCCGCCCGAGCGGACCTCCTGGGCCGCCGTAGCGGCCGGAAGCAGCGCCAGTGCCGCGGCGGCCGTGAGCCAACGCCGCACGCGGCGAGTACGCGAACGCCGAAGTTCGGCGGCCATCCGGCGCCGGGCATCGCCCGCGAGGTATGACATTTTGTCAGGTAGGACTGCCATTTTGTCAGGTTCCGTCGAGGGAAGGTCGAGGGAGGGATGAGCGCGCGGGCCCCCCGGGAGCGCGCTGGGCCTGCGCCAACCCGTCGAGCCCGCGGGTAGTTCGGCCTACGGGAAGATCATCTCCAGCTTGCGCCAGTCGTTCTGCGCCGCCGCGCACTTTCCGGTCCAGTCGGGGCTGTGGTTCAGCTGGTCCGGGACGTGGGCGGGCCAGAAGCACGCCAGGTGGCAGTCGAAAAGGTCGCGCTCCACCGGCTGACAGAGACCGGCCGTGCCGCCCGCCTCGTCCACCTCCCAGCCGGGCGCGAAGACCAGCGAGCACCCCAGCGGGATGTGCGGAATCTCCGGGATCTCCGGGAGGCGCCCTCCGAGCGCGACGACGTCTTCGGCGTTCTCTTCAGCGCCATCGTCCGCGGCCGGGTTCGGCCCCACGGGGCCCGCCATCTGCTCGGCCTGGGGCACATCGCCCTGGTTCGCCAGGTAGGCCACCATCCGGTCCGCTTTGCGGTTGATCGGTTTCAAGTGTCCCAACGTTCTCTCTCCTCGTTGACCGGTCGCGAATAGCCCGGTTCAGGCGTCGAAACGCGCCAGGAATGCCGGGTTGCGCTCCGAGATGGCTCCGTACACGCGCAGACAGGTGTCGGTCCAGCTCCGAACCCACTCACAGAAGTGGAGGTTCGGGGTCCCCGTGGTCCCGTACCGGGTATGGGCTTCGTGATAGCATCCGCCCGCGCAGATGGGGCGGGCCCAGCAGGTATGGCAGTCTGTCTTGCTGTTGATGTGATGCTTCTTCAGGTAATCGTACTGCACGTCGACGTCGACGCCCTCCGACACCGAGCCGATCTTGTGCTCGTCCGATCCGGCAAAGCGATGGCAGAGCGCCACGTCGCCGTCGGTGGCCACGCCCATGAGCCCGAGGCCGGCGCCGCACGGGTACGCCTTGCTCACGCCCTTGTGGATCTCCTCCAGGGTGTCCTTGACGTTGGAGAAACCGTGATGACGGTCGGCGCAGGCGTGCTCGAGGAAGTCGTTGGCAAGCGCCTCGAACTGGCCCAGCATCTGGTCGTAGCCGGCATCGGAGATGGAGAAGTCGCGGCACGACGAGCTGGTCACCGGCGCGAAGCCGACTTCCCAGAAGCCGATCTCCTCGGTCAGGTGCGTGAAGATCTGCTTCACGTCCAGGTTCTTGCTGGTGAGGGTGACGCGGGCGCCGATGGGGCGGGTTCGATGACGCGCGAGCAGATCCTTGATCTTCGGCAGGATGATGTCGTAGCTGCCCATGCCGTTTGAGAAGACGCGCAGGCCGTCCTGGACTTCGCGGGGCCCATCGATCGACACCGTGACGCCCACCCGGTTCTCCGCCAGCCAGTCGACGATCTCGGGCTTGAGCAGGGTCGCATTGGTGGTCAGGCTGAAGTCGACCTCCTTGCCCACTTCGCGCGCACGCTGGCGGGCGTAGGCGACCGTGCTCTTCAGGAGCTTGAAGTTGAGGAGGGTCTCGCCGCCGAAGAAGGTGAGGTGCACCAGGCGGTTGGTGCCGCCCTGCTCGAACATGAAGTCGACGCTCTCGCGGGCGGTCTCCAGGTCCATGTAGCGGGGCTTGGAGTCGGCCTCGACGATGCGGTCATCGCCGTACTCGTAGCAGTAGGTGCAGGCCAGGTTGCACTTGCTGGTGACGTTCAGGACCATCGTGGTGAGCGGGAAGCCCTTGGGCGGCAGCATGTCCGGAGGGCCCGGAGCGGGCTTGCCGAGAAGGCCGATGGCGCGCACGCCCAACAGTTCCTCGACGCGGTTGGCGATCTCTTCCGCAGGGAAGCGGGGCTCCAGCATGCCCACCAGCTCGGCGGGTGTGCGGTTGGCTCTCTCCAGCGCCTCGAGAACAGCCCGCGAGGGCGCGTCCAGGCGGAAGATGGCCGCGCTAGGGACCAGGTAAAGGAAGGTTGAACCCTCCGCCTGGAAGGAGTGGAACTCCCCCAGGGTGAGGACCTCCGGGGCCCCCGAGGGCGCTCCGGAGGAGACAGGCGTCGCGGGCACGGGGCTCGTGGGCGAGACCGGGGGGGCGGCAACTGTGGCTGTGCTCATTTCTGGTTCCCTCGCATTCCGGGGTTCGGTCCCGGGGTTCGGCTTCCTCCCCGTGCCGGGCTTGCCGCTGGATCCGCGCTCGTTCCCGCGCCGAGACCGGCTCCCGGGTCGAAACGGATGTACAGCGGAACGGTCACGACCAGGTGGGCGCGCGCGCGCAGGGGACGGTCGCCGTTGTCGCCCCCCAGCTGTGTGGCGACGACCCATACGTCCCCGACGTTGTTGCGGTTGCGGTCGCGGTCCGGATTCGGACCGTCGACGGCCGGCGTGAACAGCCCTCTCTGGTCGATGCTGCCGACGAAGTCGATGTCGTTGTCGTCCAGGGTTGCCGCGTACTCCTCGAGGCTCCACTCGACATCGACCGGGCCCAGCTCCAGGTCGTCGTCGGAGCTGGGGCGCCCGTCGGGACCGTCGTTGAAGGCGACGGCCTCGAACTGCTGGTATCCCTTGGGGAAGACGACGCCTCCCAACCGCGCCATGCCGGTGCGCGGCAGCACCTGGATGCGGTCGACGCCGTCGTGGACCATCACCGCCTGCGCCAGGCTGGCGTCCCCCACGAAGAGGTCGCGGCCGCCAGGGAGCGCGTCACGGGCCACCGCGACCCGCAGCACGACCTCTTCCGCCGTGGAGCGCACGACCCCGGTGACGCTCAGCCCGGGACCCAGATCGACGTCCCCGGGCCCAACGCCATCCGCGAAACCCGCCCCGAAGATGCGCACCTCGCGCTCGCCGCCGCCGATCTCCATGGCCCGGGGATGCACCCCCGCGACCATGGCGGAACCGGTCAGGCGGCTGAGTCGCACGTCCATGCCGATCTCGTCGTAGTCGCCCTGGAACCAGCGCCCCTGGATCTCGTTCACGCCGCGCTCCACGAACATTACCTCGCGCAACTGATCGTCGGCCGCGCCCGACGCGGAGGCGCGCCCCCGCCACTGGTAGCCCGTGTAGACCAGCCCGCGGCCGGTACGGGTGACGGTCTCGCCCGTGGCCGGGAAGGTGTAGGTGGTCCGCGTGGTGAACTCGTCCGCTCCGGCAGCATCCATCGTCACCGTGCCGTACACCGCGCCGCGGCCGGGCTGGCGGCCGGAGAGGACCCAGGTGCCCTCCAGGCGGGGCGGGCGCTTGGTCGCCGACCACGCCGCCCATTCGGGGGTGTGGAGGGGGAAGACGTCCGACAGGTGGTCGACGGCGCGTTCCATCGGCTGGCGCGTGTCGGGGGGCTCGCCGTCGGGGCCGGGTTCGGTTGGCGGGGGTCCCATGCGCAGGAACGACTGGAAGTCCGTGAGCGGGTAGTAGCCGCGGTGCGTCGCCATGAGGAGATCCCACTCCTCGCGCGTGCGCCGTTGTGTGATCACGCGCCCCATCGAATGACACTGGATGCAGGTGAACTCGACGTCGGTGTCCGCCTCGTAGCGGTGGTCGATGAGCCGCTTCTCCACCTCGAAGAGACCCGGCCGCAGTTCCTCGGGCGCCAGCCCCTGATTGTCCGAGAGGTACTTGACGATCTCGCGGGCTTCCTCGGGATTCAGCGATACGCCGTTGAGCGCGATCATGCGCTGGAGGGAAGTCTGCCAGCCCTCCGGCGTCTTGCGCTCGAAGGAGATGCGCGACATGCGTCCCTGCGAGTCCGGCAGATGACAGGCCGCGCAGCGCGCACGGACCGTCTCATGGTCGATGGGAAAGCCTTCCTCGTCGCTCTGGGCGGCGGCGCCCGAGGCAACGGACGCGCCTGCGGCGAGCAGCCCCCCCAGGAAGAGCGCGCGGGTCAATCGAGGGCGGTGAACCATGCGGGGACCCGTTAAATTGGAGAAACTCTTGTTTACCGGTGTATGCGGAAAACATCGGATGATGCGTAGGGGATGATATAGCGTCTGCCGGGACGGGAGACAAACCTCGGAAACTCGTGCCATGCCACGCCCCACCATCAACTTGACGGACCGTACACACGGTGCCCTGAAGGAAGCCGCAGCGCGTCAGGGGCCCGGAGCAGAGGAAGAAGCCATGAACTTCGATGTCGAAGAACACCTCGGCGCCACGGAGCGCACGGTGTCGTCGCTGGAGCGTGACGGGCAAGCCGCTCGCGCGGTCACACTGTCCCGCAGCTACGCTACGACACTCGGTGACCTCTGGGACGCCGTGACCAACGGCGAGCGCATTCCGCGCTGGTTCCTGCCGGTCAGCGGCGAGCTCCGGCCTGGCGGCGCCTATCAACTGGAGGGCAACGCAGGTGGCGTGATCACGGCGTGCGGGCGGCCATGGCATCTCGCGCTCACGTGGGAGTTCGGCGGGGACGTAAGCTGGGTGGAGGTACGCTTTTCGCAAGGTGGACCCGGCCGCGCGCGCATCAAGCTGACGCATACGCAGCTTCTGTCGGAACACTGGGACACGTACGGGCCAGGCGCGGTCGGCGTGGGCTGGGAGGCGGGGCTTCTCGGACTCGCGCTTCATCTCGCCCAGCCGAACGAGCCGAAGATCGACGAGGTTGAATTCGCCACTTCCGAGAAGGGCAAAGCGTTCATGACGGGCAGCAGCGAGGGTTGGGGACGGGCGGCGACCGCGGCCGGAGAGGATCCCGACGCCGCCCTGGCCGCGGCAAGACGCACCGGCGCGTTCTACACGGGGGAACCGGCGGATCCCGCCTGACCGTGTGCGGGAACGGCGGCCGCTCCCGCGATCCGGTCCGCGGACTTCAGTTCATCGTCCGGGCGACACCGAAGCCGATGTTGAACCCCCGATCCTCACGGTATCCCGTCGCGAAAGGCCAAGCGCAGGAGTCCGGGCGGGTTGTTCCAGCAGGAAGAACGATCCGCCTACAGGTCGTTCTTCAACATCCCTTTACCGAGCAGAACGGACAGCGCGCCGAGGAAGTCCGGCAGGGAGACGGTGGCGACCCGGTCCAGGTAGGCCTGGTAGAGATCGGGCACCTGGTCGTGCTCGCCAGCCATTTCGACCAGGGGCGGGAGATCCACGTCGCGCAGGAAGCGCACGCCGTCGGGGAGAGAGGGAGAGGCGAGGTGTTCGTCCAGGACGATCCGGCGGCCGCGCACGGCGGGCAGTTGCAGGCGGCGCAGACCGGGTGCGTGGCGCAGGCGGATGGCGGGCGCGGCGCGTAGTTCGCTGAAGGCCTGGAGGACGGCGGGATCCTGGCGCAGTGCGGCGATGTCGGGCTGGCTCGAATCCGGTACGGGCACTTCGGCGGCAGGGTCGAGGGCGAGGCCGGCGGGCGTCGTGAGGTCTCCGGCGGCCGTTGCGCGCGCGCTCCAGAAGCCGTGACCATGGGCCGCGGCCGCTTCACGATAGTATTGCGAGGCATGGAGCCGGTGGGCGTCCCAGGTATCCCGCTCGTGGCTGTTGAAGAACTCGAGTGCCACGTCGTGCATGTCGGGCGTTGAGATGCAGGTATGGACCACCACCGCAGCCAGCCAGCCGGAGGCGATGGCCTTCTTGACGCCGACGGAGGCGAGAGGGTCGACGAAGCTGGCGGCGTCTCCGACCAGGAGGAACCCGTCTCCCGCGAAGCGTGAGGCCGTGTACTGGGAGGCGGTGTGGCCGCTGATGTCGCTCTCCAGACGGGCGTCGGCCACCAGACGGCG
>CBDDPN010000033.1:0-247312 GCA_965232315.1 Longimicrobiales bacterium
TCCTGCTGTCCACCGCGCTTGCGAACGCGGGAACTGGCATCGACCCGGGCCTGCGCCAGAGGCTGGTCGTGGATCCGGACGACGTACTGAGCATCGACGTACGCGAAGTCGACCGCACGCGTACCGGGCTGCTGGCGGGTGGGGTAGTGGCGGTCGCGGCGTCCGCGATCGCCTGGGCGGTGGTCAACATCCTCGAGGGCAGCGAAGGCGTGCCCAGTGTCCCGCCGACGGACGTACCCGCGGAACCGTTCGTGCGGCTACGCTTTCCCTAGGTTTCCGCCAACCCGCATCGACATGCGGGCGCCCATCGAGGCCGGGGAACCGCCGAGCGCTCCCTCGCGCTCATCGACCTGCCGTTTCCTGGCGTCCCCATCCGCGGCTGGGAAGCCGCGGGCGCAGACACTCGCCTCCCCGGCACACCCGGAACGGTCACAGCCGCTCCTGGGTGCGCCGGGGAGGCGATGTCAGATACCGATACCTGCCGCAAGCTGATCAGCTACCGCCCTGGTAGAAGGGGTTGCCGGCGATCTCTTCAGAGGAGACCGGCCAGCGCCGGTTCGTCCCCAGCTGCTTCGTGACCTCGTCCCACTGCCACGGCTTGATGTCGTAGTAGCGGTGGTCCTGAAGCCGGCGGCCTTCGACCATGAACTCAAGCCTGCGCTCGTGAATGAGCTGGTCGTAGACCTCGTCCGTGTTCATGCTCATGAACGGCGGCAGATCCCAGGCGGCGCGCACCATGTTGATCTGGTTCACCGCCTCCTGGTAGTTGCCCGACACCAGGTGGGCCTCCGCCAGGATCAGTCGCGCTTCCTGCCAGCGGCTGACGGGAAGATCCGCATCCAGCCCCTCGTACTTGAAGAACCGGTGCACGTCGCCCGTATGGGGCGGCGGCGCGGCGAGCTCGGGCGGACCGACGCGCGTGCCGATGCGCGGATCCACCATGCCGCTCGCCGGGTCCTCAATGGCCACGTTGCGCGGATCGATGATTACGCCGGTGATCGACTGGTGATACGTGTTGAGGCCGTTGAGCGAGCCGGGCTGCTGGTAGCGGCAGGCGAAAAAGAAGTCGGGCTTGACCGCGAGCGCCGCCTCGGCCGCCTGCATGGCGGACGCCATCTGGCCCATGTCCCTGCCGCGCTCGAAGTAGAGCGACCGATGGACCCGGGCCTTGGTGGCGAGCGCTGCCGCCCGCAGGTCCGGGCTGCTTGCCTGCGCCACCTGGTCGAGCGCGGACAGCGCCTGCTCAAGCACGACATCCGGCGCCAGCGGCGCTTCGCCGTTGAAGGGCACTTCCTTGAAGTGGTCGGCCATGCCGATCCGCGCGAACGCCTCCCAGAAAATGCCGCGCACGATGGTCGTGTCCCCGGGGTTCGACTCCTGCAACCGCGTCACGGCCTCCTCCGCGATCCAGCGGGCGGAGGAAATGGAGTTCCAGGCCCCGTTCTGGACCGTATTGAACCCCTCCATGTGACCCCACATGTGGAGTTCGGTGAATGTGAAACTCGATATGAACGTGACATCGTCGGACTGCAGCGCGTTGGCCGCGACCATGCCGTCCCAGGCGTCGCAGACCACGCCCTCGGGCGTGGCGGCCAGAGCCGGAATCAGGTTCGGGTCTTCCAGATCGGCAAGCGTGAGGCTTCCCGGGTTGTCGACGGTGAACAGGTCACCGCAGCCCGCTGCGACCACTACGGTGAATGACAGTACTCCCAGTCTCAAAACTTGCATCCGCATGGCTATCTCCTTCTTCAGAAATCCGCTCATCGCCATTGGCGATCGATTCGATACCCGTCGCACAATCGTATCCTAGAACGTTGCCTGGAAACGAATGCCGAAGCGTCTGGGGCTCGGCGGCTGACCGTAATCGGAGTTCATGCCGAATGCATTGTAGGGTCCGCCGGAGCGGGCGTCGGGGATTCCGTGGTAAGGGGTCAGGGGATCGGACATGCAGACGTCCACGGGGCACTTGTTCCAGAGGAACAGGTTGCTCGCCGACAATCTGACCACCAGCGAATTCATGCCCGCAAGAGATCCCAGGAATCTCTCCGGGACGTTGTAGTTGAGGGACAGGTCCGCGAAGCGGAGGAAGTCGGCCCTGAAGAGGTAGCTGGAGATCATCGAAGGATGCTGGTTGCCGAAGTCGTCCGCGACCCGCTGGCGTTCCTCCACGGTGGTGTTCGGGTCGTCCAGGATGGCCTCGAACTCGGCCACTCGCGGTGAATTCCGGGTAAAGGCGTCCTGAATGACCGACACCTCCGAGAACATGTGATAGTCGTACGCCCCGGTGAAGGTGGCGTTGACGCTCACGCCCCCGGGGAGGTCGAGCGAGGTGAGAAAGCTTCCCGTCCAGAGCGGGATGGGGCGCCCCACGTACTCCAGCGAATCGCCGCCCGCGGCATTCTTGAGCTTGTTGGGCGTGATCTGGTTCACCCTCGTGAGCTCCGCGATGGGCACCGCCACGGTGTAGGGGTTGCTGGGATCGGGCACCGGAGCGATCCACGCGCCGGGTGTGAACCCTTCCTTCATGGTGGGATAGTACCTGCCGGCGCTGGTACCGCCCTGGATGTGAACCCGGTAGGCGGGCACGCCGCCCATGTCGAGGATCTTGGAGTCATTCAGAGCGACCTGGAAGGTGGTCGACCATCTCAGGCTGGGACGGCGGACCCAGGTAACGTCCAGCGAAGACTCGAACCCCTGGTTGCGGATCTGGCCGACGTTGGAAACCACCGGCTGGAGGAATCCGGTGGAGGCCGCGGATGGCACGGGTAGGAGCGCGTCGCTGGTGGTCGCGTTGTAGTACACCAGATCCAGCCCGACGCGACCATCCAGGAAGCCGAACTCCGTCCCGAACTCCCACTCCAGGGTGCGCTCGGGCTTCAGGTCCGCATTTCCGGGGTTGCCGGTTCTCACGATGGAGAGGTTGTTCACGGCGATGCCGGGCAGCCATGTCTGGGTGGCGTCGAACGCACCGGGCTGCAGCCCGGCCGCGCCGAGGGCCGCCCGCACCCGGAACTGGTCCCAGGTCTGGAACGGCCAGAAGTCATGGTCCGAGACGACCCAGGAGGCACCGCCCTTCGGGTACACCTGGAAGGCGAAGTTTTCACCGAAGGCCGAGTTGCCGTCCACGCGCAGACCGGCGTTCAGGAAGAAGCGGTTATACAGCCCGATTTCCTCCTGGGCGTACACGCCGGCGTTGATGACTTCCTGGAACCGCTCGTTGGGCGGCAGGAGCTGCGATCCGGCAGGCAGGGTTGCGAGCTGGCGCAGCGGGAAGTCCCGGACTCCGAGCGTCCTGAACCACTCCTCTTCCCAGAAGCTCTGACCACCAACAAGCAGAGTCGACGTCAGGTTCTCACTGAAATCCCGGCTCCAGGACGTCTTGAAGTCCAGCGTGGTGGCCGTACGTTCGGAGGTGCGCACCAGGCGCTCGCCCTGTTCGTGATAGATGTTAAGGCCCTTGGCGACGTGCTCGATGTACTCCTCGGTGATCCGGTCCCGGCCCATGATGAGCTCCGAGCGGATGCCGTTGCCCCAGTCGTAGTCGATGGCGCCGCTGAGCGTCACCCGCTGCTCGTCCTGGTTCGACGTCACGCTCGCGATGGGCTCGCTGTCCAGCGGAAGGAAGTGCTCGCTCGCGGAGAGCGGTCCGCTGTACCCGTGCGGCGGCGGCCACGCGATCTCGTAGGCGTTGACGCCGTAGCGCCCGCCGTAGGGGAACCTCGGCGCCGGATTCCTGGGCGTCGCCAGGAAGAAGCCCCAGAGGTATCCGCTCCCCCAGTTGAGCCCGTTCTGCCCGGGCTGGCGCCGGTCGCTGAAGACCGTGTTCATGTCCACGCGAATGCCGAGCCTCTCCGTGGCCTGCACCGTGAGGTTGGCGCGCATGTTGGCGTCCAGGGTTCCCTGGAAGTCGCGGTATTCGCGGCCCATCTGCCCGACCTCGTCCCGGAGACGGCCGGAGGCGAAATACTGTACCGTCGAGGTTCCGCCCCGTACGTCCGCGTTGAAGTCCATGACCGAGCCCCAGCCGCCGAGGTAGTCGAGGGCGGGCTTGCCGAGGGTCTGCAACTGCTTGGTGTCGAAGTTGTAGCCCCAGACTCCCTTCAGACGGGCGGACGGGATCCTTGTGCCGTCGAAGCCGGTTCCGAAGGTCCACACCGGATCGCCGGCGCTCCCCCGCTTGGTGATGATCTGGATCACCCCGCTCGAGGCCTCGGTGCCGTACAGGGTCGCGGCGGCCGCGCCCTTGATCACCTCGATGCGCTCGATGTCGTTGGGATTGAGGCGG
The DNA here is from genome assembly GCA_965232315.1 of Longimicrobiales bacterium. GTDB lineage: Bacteria > Gemmatimonadota > Gemmatimonadetes > Longimicrobiales > Gaopeijiaceae > BD2-11. The sequence goes on from CBDDPN010000033.1 coordinate 4,286, forward strand.
TCGATGGTACCAGCCTGGCGGGCGCCTCCCACCTTGCTGTAGTTGGAGTCGATGCGAACCCCGTCAATGTAGATGAGCGGGGCGCTCCGCTGCGTCAGGCTGACGGCTCCGCGCAGTAGGATCTGGCTCGAGGTTCCCACGTTGGGGGCGATCCCGGGCACCATCCCGGTGATGCGACCCGAGAGTGCCTCGGTGATGTTGGATACGGGCGCGGCGTTCAGCGCTTCGGCCCCCAGCGTTTCCACCGTCGCGCCCAGCCGCCGCCGTTCGGTGACGACTCCGGTACCGGTGACGATCACCTCGTCCAGAGCGATCGCCTCCGATTCCAGCTGGACATCCACATTCACGGTTTCGTCCGCGACCACGGTGACATCCCGGGTCTCGGTCCCGTATCCGATGTAACGGATCTCCAGAACGTGGTTGCCGACGGGGATGCCGAGCAGCACGAAGCGGCCGTTGGCGTTGGTGACGTTGCCAACGCCCTCCGCGGCGATGCTCACCTGCGCGCCCGCCAGCGGCAGTCCGGTGCCCACTTCCTGGACAGATCCTGCAATCGTACCCGTCTGTGCCGACACGGGCGCGGCCAGAACGGCGGCCATGGCGCAAATCATGCCGGTGACGGTGATGACCTTACGAAGGACTTTCATGCTTCCACCTCCTGTTGGGGAACGGCCCTGATCCTGCCTCAGGACCCTGCAATCAGTTCACCGGGTCGGCGGACCTGCCTTGCGACCCCCGACCCCGTGAACTAACACATGGCGCAATTGTCGTTGTTGATGGCTCCCAGTCCTTCCAGCAGAGCGATCGTCGCCGGAAACGGTCGAACATTGTAGCTCGGACTGTTGGCCATGTCGACGGTGGTCTGGCCGAGTCGCGTCACGGCGTGCACGTCCGCGCCGCGCTCGATCAGATAGAGAATGACCTCGTTGTCCCCGCGCGACGCGGCGTTGTGGAGCGGCGTGCGCGCATCCAGGTCCCGGGCGTTGACGTCCGCCCCCAGCTCTTCGACGAGGTACTTCACGGCCGGCAGCCATCCGCCCGGCACGTACCGATGCTCGTTGGCCGCCCGCTGGTCGTACCCGACACCCGTGGCGGCATGTATGGGATACATGGCGGCGCCCCCGGGGGGAACCGGCGGGATGCCGCTGACGTCCGCTTTGGGGGGCTCGTTGGTCGCCACGACCACGGCCGCCTTCGCCGGCTTGCGGCTGGGGATGCCGGGGTCCGCGCCGTAGGCGACCAGCAGCTTCATCGCGGCCACGTCGACACCGAGCGCAGCGCGGAAGAAGGGCGTTGTCCCCTCCAGGTTTGCACTGACGAGCCGCTGATGTGCCCACCAGAGATCCCTGGTGAGCCGCGCGTTGGGGTCGGCTCCCGCCTGGAGCAGCGCTTCCATCACCTCCAGGTGACCGGTCTGCTGTGCCTCGTGCGCGCGCGGCTGGGGATAGAAGGAGGTGCCCGCCCACTGGACGTTGATCACGGCATAGAGCGGTGTGGCTCCGGGATCGCTGGCGACGTTGGGATCGGCTCCCCGCTCGACGAGGTAGAGCCCGAGGTCGAAGCGCCCGTTCAACATTGCGATCAGCAGCGGGCTGGTTCCGTCACCGCTCGTCTGGTCGATGTCGGCGCCCCCGTCCAGGAGCGCCCCGGCGGCCTCCACATGCCCGGCGCGGGCGGCGTGCAGTAACGGAGTCAGACCACCCCACTTGCCTACGAGGGCCGGCTGCCCGGGGGGTGGATTGGTTGATATCGGCGAGATGGCCTGCACCTCCCCGTCCAGGATCAGCACTTCGCCCTTGCGCTGCACTTCGCGCGCGGCTTCGATGGCTACCGCCACCTGGCCGGGCGTCGGACGCTCCCCTTCGTCGACCGGTCCCCATGGATCCGCGCGCGGGTCGTTCTCGAGCCAGTCCGGGCGGAACTGGGCCAGCACGTCGTACAGCCGGTGTTGCGCCGCGACATCCACCGTCGCCCGCCGGTCCACATCCTCGATCACGTGCTCCGACAGGGAAACATCTGCGCCCAGTTCAAGAAGCGTGTGGATTGCCTCCGGACGGTTATGGGCGGCCGCGAAGATGAGGGGCGTCTGCCTCCACTCCCGTTCACGGGCGTCCAGGTCGGCTCCGCCGCCGGCCAGAAGGCGTATCGCGTCCGAACTCCCCGACTCGGCGGCCAGGTGGAGCGGGGTTACCCCGCTGTTGGTGGTCGCCGCATGCACATCCGCACCGACCCGCAGCAGCGCCTCCACCACCCGGGCGCTCCCCGCACGGCTCGCGAGGTGGAGCGGCGAATAGCGCCCGATCCGGGTCCCCGCCTCGACGTGCGCGCCCGCCGTGATGAGCAGCCGCGCCATCTCCGCGTCACCGTGGCGCGCCGCCCAGTGGAGCGCGGTCATTCCGTCGCCCTGGGCCTCGTTGGCGTCGGCCCCCTCTCCGAGAAGGGCGCGTACGGCCTCGAGATCCCCGCGCATGGCCGCCTCGGCTACCGGCCCCGTTGCGACCGGGCCGGCCCAGAGAAGCGCGATAATCGCCAGCACAGTCGTCGGATTCACCGGCGCGCCCCTATCGGCTCGAGGACTGCGCCGCGGCCACGGCACCGCCGGGATGACCCAGCGAGAACTCGCCCGTGCTGTCGCCGAAGCTGTCCATGTCGTCGTGACCCAGCTCATGCAACAGGCTCAGGAAGACGTTCGCCATGGGGGTCCCGTCGGGCGCCTTCAGGTGCACATTGCCCTCGAGCCGTCCATTGCCATGGCCCAGCAGGATGAGCGGGCAGCGCCTGTGGTTGTGGACGTTGCCGTCCGCCATCGGAGAGCCCCACACGATCACAGACTTGTCCAGGAGGCTCGCGTCCCCGTCCATGGTCGCCTGCAGTTTCTCCAGGAAGTACGGCAGCGGGCTCATGCGGTACTGCGCGATCTGGTTGAAATCCAGAATGGCTTCCTCGCTGTTGCCGTGATGCGAGGCGGGATGGAACGGGGTGGTGGTGCCGCTCTCCGGGTGGATGCGGTTGGAGGCATCGCGGCCCATCTTGAAGGACACCACCCGCGTCATGTCGGTCTGGAAGGCCAGAACCTGCAGGTCGAACATCAGCTCCATGTGCTCGGCAAACGAGTCGGGCACACCTGCGGGGGCTTCGGGCAGCTCACGCTGTTCCCCGCTGGTGTTGAACTCCTCCACCTTCTGAATCCGGCGCTCCACCTCCCGCACGTTCTCGAGGTACCGGTCCAGCCGGTTCCGGTCCTCGGTGCCCACTCTGGCCCTGAGCGTCGCCACTTCCTCCACGATCCAGTCGAGGATGCTCTGGTTGGTCCGCCTGCGCACCGCCCGCTCCTCATTGCTTCCGCCGGCGCCGAAGAGAAGGTCGAACGCGGCGCGCGGGTCGCGGATCATCGGCAGCGGCTCGGTGGGGGATGCCCAGCTGATCGCGTCCGTGTACGCGCAATGGTAGTTGTACCAGCAGCCTCCCCCCTGCCCCAGGTTCTCGATGCAGAGCTGCAGCGACGGGAGCGCCGTGCCCTGCCCGAACCGGCGCGCCTGCAACTGGTCGAGGGAGACGCCGACGTAGATGTCGGAGCCCTGGGTCTGCTTCGGATGGCACTGGGTCAGGAAGACCGCCGTCGAGCGAAAGTGGTCACCGCCGATCTCGTTGGGCTCGTAGGCCTCGGCCATGCGCACATCGGTGTTGCTGACGATGGTGAGGTAGTCCTGAAAGCGCTCGAGGGGCTTGAGCACGTTCGCATCGCCCAGGCGGAAGTTGCGCCCGGTCTTCTCGGGCGCGAACAGCTGCTGGCTTGCGCCCCACTCGCTGCATCCGGGAACCCCGTGCACCTCTTCGATGCACACGAGACGGGTGCGGTCGTCCAGGGCGGCCGCGGCGCGTCCCCAGCGGCGGGGCCCGGCCGGGATCATGGCGTCCAGGAGAGGCAGCGCCACGGTGGCTCCCATCCCGCGAACGAAGGTACGGCGGGGAATGTGTGCGCCCGTGATGAAACTGGTTGTCATCTTCGTGCTCCCTCAACTCATCGTTGTGCCCCGGGGCGCCGCCCCGAAGGATATCGTTCGATCTTCTATCTGGCCTCGACCCCGTCCGCCGCGGCGGTTCCGGGGTCCTGCCTGCTCTGGAAGGCGTCGCTCTCCACCACGCCCAGGATGAAGGACGAGATTCGGTAGTCGTCTGCTTCGGCCTCCCGCGCGATGGCTCGAATGGTCGGCCCGTCGTAGTACTCGACGCGACGCCCGAGGGCGTACGCCAGAAGGTTCATGGTGAAGGTGCGCACCAGCGGAATCGGACGCTCCAGAAGCGCGTCCGCGAGCTGGACCGAGTTGGTGAGCTGCGTGCCGTCGTACAGTTGACCCCGCGCGTCGAGAGGGGATCCGCTTTCCCGGATCCGCCATTCTCCGGTCACGCCGAAGTTCTCGAGCGCCACCCCGATGGGGTCCATGAACTGGTGGCACGCGGCGCACACCGGATTACGTCGATGGATCTCGAGACGCTCGCGCGTGGTCAGAAGCCGACCCTCCCCCACGCCTTCGGTCTCTTCGAGAGCGGGCACGTTGGGGGGAGGCGGCGGGGGCGGCGCGTCCAGCAGCACCTCCATCACCCACTTGCCGCGCAACACCGGGGACGTTCGCGTACCCATTGACGTGGACATCAGCACGCTGCCGTGCCCAAGCAGCCCCTGGCGCAGCATGCCTTCCGGATAGTCCACGCGACGGAAGCTCTCCCCGACCACGCCCGGAATGCCGTAGTGCTCTGCCAGGCGCTTGTTCATGAAGCTGTAGTCGGCGCCGTAGAGCTCCAGCAGACTCCGGTCCTCGCGTACGAGATGGTCGAAAAACAACTCGGTTTCGCGCCGCATGGCGCTCTTGAGCTGTTCGTTGAAATGCGGGAACCAGAAGGCATCCGGCTGCACCCGCTCGAGATCCTGAAGCCTCAGCCACTGCGTGGCGAAACGGGTGGCCAGACTCTCCGAGCGCGGATCGGCCAGCATTCGCTCGACCTGTTGTTCCAGGACGGCGGCGTCCGAGAGTCGGCCGCTGCTCGCAAGCGACACCAGTTCGTCGTCCGGCTGCGTTCCCCAAAGGAAATAGGACAGCCTGGATGCAAGGGCGATGTCGCTGATCCGGTAGCTCTCTCCCGGCCGGGGCGCGACCTCGGGGGCTTCCTCGATTCTGAAGACGAAGTGAGGGCTCGCCAGGATGGCTTCCAGAACGGTGCGAACCCCGGTCTCGAAGCCTCCCTCGGAGGCCCCGACGTCGTAGAACGACATGAGCCCTTCGATGTCGGACTCCGCCAGGGGCCGCCTGTAGGCCTGTCTGGCAAGCCGCGCGACGATCTCCCGGGCACAGGGTCGCTCCGTGTCCGGCGACGTGGGCCGGCAACTGAAGACGCGCTGACGGCTCGGGGTTTCCGAGACTCCCTGCGGGTCCAGGGGACCCCGGACGGTCAGATCGCGCAGGTGGGTGAGCACCACGAAGCCCGTCCCGATGCGGAAGCGGACCCCGGAATTGGACCAGCCGAAGGGTTCCTGCAGATCGGCGTAGGGGCCGTCCTGCTTACGGATGAAGGCCGCTGCAACGCGATGCTGGCCCGCGCTTACGAAGATGGGGTCCGTGAACTGGTTCCAGTTGGGGCCGAAGTCCGCGTCCCGGCGGAGCTCTTCGACGGGAATGAGAGCGACGCGTTCGCCGTCGATGGAGATGTCCATCTCCGCGAAGCGCTCATGGTCCCCGGCCCAGAAGGACATCTCGAAGATGTACTCGCCGTCCGCGGGAAAATGGTGGTCGACCACGATGCCGCCGCGCGTTCCGTAGGGCGCGCCCTCCACATGGTCCCATTCGTGCTGGGACTGGTAGGTGGAGACCAGGTAGGTCTTGGAGTCCGAGGTCGCGTCGGGATGGCCGAGAACCAGGCGGCTGACATCGTTGGCGGCATTCAGATAGGCGTTCAGCAGCGTGGGCGACAGGGGCTGCGAGACCGCCATGTGATCGAAGTTGCCCAGGTAGAGATCCGGGGGAAGCCAGAGGCTCGCCTCCACGTCGATGCCGAAGAGGTCGTGGATGGCCTTCTCGTATTCGGCCCGGTTGAGGCGCTGGAAGCTGCGGCTGCCCGGGTTGGCATTGGCGGCCGCGTGCTCGTCTATGGCCTGCTCGAGCGTTTCGACGAGCGCAAGAAGCGTGTCTCCCCCCGGGCGCGGCATGCCGGGCGGAGGCATCATGCCCGTGCGGAGTTTGGCAATCATGCGCTCCGCCGTCTCCCAGTGGTCCCACGCGGCGGTCACGTCGAAACCCTGGACCGACATGTTGCCGGTCATCATGGCATCGTTGTGACACACCTGGCAGTACTGGAAGACGACGGCGTTGAGCGCTTCGGACGGGGGCGTGCCGCGGCGCGCGGAAGGGCTGCCGCCGGCACCTGAGCCATGACTCGCGGGGGAAGCCGTCGCGGGGTGTCCAGCCAGAGCCTGGGGCGTCGGCGTCCGCCCTCCATCCTGGCCCAGCAACAAGGCCAGGCCCAGGAGCGATATTCCTGGAAGGAAAGCTCTCACACTGCACCTCCGCCTGCAGATCGCTGCGCGTGCCGCGCGCGTGCCGCCTGGGCACACGGCTCACGGGCATGGAATCGCTTCAAGTTACGACCGCGTCCTTCCCGCTGGCAAGCAAGCCGACTCCGGCTATGCCACGCGCCGACGCGCCCGCGCGCTGCTCTTCCTCTCGCGTGCTGCTACCGGGGAATCACCGGCAGGGTGATGTGCGACGGATACCGGGCGTTGTGATGGATCGTCTGATCGGCGGTCATGACCTCGGTTTCGAGATGGATCGGGCCGCCGGTGTTGGGGTTGCGATCGTACTTGGGGAAGTTGCTGCTCGAGATCTCGACCCGGATCTGGTGGCCTTCCCGGAAGAGGTTGCTGGTCGCCCACAGATCGATGTTGAACTCGTACACCGTCCCCGGCTCCAGCAATTCGAAGTCCCTGAAGTCGGGGTTGCTGTGAAAGCGCCCGCGGAGGATGCCGTCGGCGAGGTTGATGACCTTCCCGTCCGGATGCACGTCCGCCAGCATTGCGGTGAAGTCGGTATCGGTCGCGGAGGTGGACGCGTAGAGCGTGACCGTGATCGGCCCGGTCACTTCAACAGCCTCCTCCAGGGGTGGCGTGCTGAACACCAGAATGTCGTCCCGCTCCTCGATGTCCGCCCGGTCGAAGGGGCCTGGGGGGGTTGGGCCGAACATGAGGTTGCCCCCGCGGGTCGGGACGGGGTCCATGGGGTCGAACACAAACTCGTCGACCGGCTCGGACGCGCCCGGCATCTCCGTGTCCAGGGTGCCGTCGCCCGAGGAGCTGTTCGCGTTGCCCCCGCTGTGGAAGTAGTAGTTCGTGTACTCGGTGCGGGCGATGGGCCATTCGTTCTCGGACCGCCACACGTTCTCGCCCATGATGAAGATCCGCACCGGCGGCTCGTCGAGGTAGCCGTTGTCGGCTCCCTGGAGCAGGGCATCGAACCACTTCACGTGCAGGCTGTCGAAATCGACGGTCGCGTCGGGCCCGTAGTCGATCCCGTCATACACGAAGTTGGGCACGCTGGCGTGGGGCCAGGGACCGATGAGCAGCTTCTGATTCTCCCGCGCGTACTCGCCGCGGCCCTTCTCCACCATGCCCGTATAGCTCACCAGGGTCCCGTCCAGAAAGACGTCGTACCATCCGCCGATATTGAGGGAGGCCGCGGCGAAATCCTCCAGGCGGGCTTCGGAGTCGAGCACCTCCCAATACGCGTCGTAGGTGGGATGCATCACGAAGTCGCGCCACCAGGGATTGTCCTGTCCCGTGGCCGCGCCCATCTCCAGCAGGGGCATGGTCCAGAGCACCTGATCCCAGTCGGGGTTGCCCGCCTGCCCGGTGCGGCCGCCCATCCCGGAGGCCCAGCCGATGCGGGAGCCCAGCGCGAGCGCTCCGCCCGGATAGGCGGTGTCGAAGTAGTAGTTGAACGGGGTCACCCTGGGGGCCATCGCCTTGAGGTAGGGTGAGCGGAATTCCGCGCCCTTCCACTGGGTGGTGGCGAGATAGGAGTTGCCGTGGGTGCCGACCTGCCCGTCGGACCAGGGCTGCTGTCCAATCCAGTTCTGGGTGTCGTGGCTGTCGTTTGCCTCGGCGAGATAGGGATACCAGCTTCCTTCCGAATCGAAGCGGCCGCGCACGTTCTGGTGCACGTACACGTACCCCCGCTCCGCCCAACGCAGCCCCTCTTCCCAGGATGCGGCGTCGGACCCGTTGTCGTACGGGTCCCGGATCAGGAGGGCGGGATACTGGCCGGACCCCGCCGGCCGGTACACGTCCGTCGAGAGCAGCGTGCCATCGCGCATGGGCACCATGAGATTGTGTTGTACGATCGCGGATTCCCCCGCCAGGAATTCTCCACCGTGGAGTACCTGGGCTTTCAGGGGAATCGTGTACAGCGAGAGCAGCAACACGATCCCGGCTGCGACGATCCTTGTGACGGTACGCGACTCCATGACGATCTCCTCTACAGGTGTGGTGTTTCCGCCCGATTCAGGGGACGAACGCAGGTCTGCGGATGCCGGCCCGAGCGAGCCCAGGCGGGTCGGTATCAGCTTCCGTCCGTCTCCCCGGTGGCCTGGTGAATGGCCGCCACGGTCACGTCCGCGACCCAGTCCACGAGCTCACGCCCCAGGGACAGGGTGCGGGGGATCGGCGCCAGGTCGACGCCGTTGATGGAAAAGTGCCCCGCGCGAATGCGCTGCTCCATTCGAACGGTGGTGGGATCGGTGAGCATCATGATGGAGGTGGCGCTGAACTCGTCGTGCAGGCCGGGGTCCTGCATCACTTCGTTGATGCCCTTTTCGCGCAGCCACTCCTGGCGCTGCACCCAGTTGTAGTATTCGGGGACATGGTGGACGCTGGTCTTGCCGTCCGTCCACTTGGCGGATAGCGCCTCCGCGACTTCCAGTTGCGGCTGCTGATTGCCTCCGCTGTCGCCGATCAGGACGATGTGCTCGAAGCCGTTGGCCCGCAGGGCGGTGGAGACATCGGTGAGCACGCTCTTGAAGGTCTCGACCCTGACCCCGATGGTGCCCGGATAGCGGATGGTGCCGGGTTCCAGGTCGATCTCCCCTTCGGGCACGTACTTGATGATCGGCGCGATCAGCGCGTTGCCCAGCTTGCGTGCAACCGCTTCTGCCGTCTGCTGCAGGATGTAGTTGTGCTTGCCGCCCGCGAGGTAGGGGCCGTTTTCCTCCACACCGCCAGTAGGCAAGATGACCGTCGTCTTCCCGGAGCGGATCGCGTCGCGCACCTCCATGAAGGTGAGTTCCTCGATCCAGACCGACTCCAGCGCGTCGATCGGCCGGGTAGCTTCCGGGTCGATCGGGTTTCCGCCGCTCCCGGGCCGGGGCGCCTGCTGCGCGTCGACCGCGTTGGGGAGAAGGAGCAGGGCGAGGACGGACAGCTTCACAAACCGGGTCATCTTGTTCCTCCGGGATTGCGGGACCGCGGCCAGGCATGACCGTGGCAATGCCTCGGCACCCTAACGTTCAGCCCGACTCTACGCAAGGAATCTCGCGCCCTGTCGTGCGCCTTATCCGGACCTCCGATGCCAGGCCTGGAGCACCTCGGCCTCCCGCTCGGGAGTCAGCCCGGCGCGCATGGTCGTGCGGTCTTCTTCGGGCAGCGCCTTCCACCACTCCAGCGTCTCTCCCGCGGTGACCGCAAGCGGCCGGTAGCGAAGGCCGGCGGCGATGCCGCGCGCTCGGCTCATGAGCGCGAATCCCGCAGTCGGTCCCTCGGGCGGCTGCCAGACCGGGAGGTCGCTCCAGGGCCGGACCCCCTGCGCCTGAAGGAAGTCGTAGGACACGAAGGTGAGGGTGGACGGGGTCGAGGTCGCGGCCTTGATGCCGTACAGGAACTCCGCCATGTGGAGGTCGCCCTCCGGCCCGATCACGTTGTAGACGCCCCTCGTTTCCTGCTCGAGCAGGTGGACCATGAACTCCGCGAGATCCCGGACGTCGATGTACTGGACGGGATCCAGGGGGGTGTTGGCGGCCAGCACCTCCCCGCCCCGGTCCATGCGCGCGCACCAGTAGGTGAAGCGGTCGCTTCGGTCCCCCGGCCCCGCGACCAGACCCGGTCGGACGATCGTGCAGCGATCCCCGAAGGCGGACTGGAGCTCCTGCTCGGCCAACGCCTTCATGGGACCGTAGCCCTCCCATTCCTCCATCGGCAGGTCGGCTTGCCCCACCGCGGCGGACTCGTCAATGCCGTTCTCCACGCGCGACATGTAGGCGGCCTGGGTGGAGATGAAGACGTACTGATCCGTCCGGTCGACCAGCAGGCGGGCCGTGGCCCGAACCTGGTCCGGAGTGTAGCCGGAGTTGTCGATCACCACGTCCCAGGTCCGGCTCCCCTCTAGCGCCGAAAGGTCGCCGTCGCGGTCCCCGATCAGGTTCTCGAGCCCTGTGAACCGGTCCTGGAACATGCGCGGCTGGCTGCGCCCGCGGTTGAACAGGGTGAGTTCGTGGCCACGTGACAGGATACGGTCGACCTGCCACGGACCGATGAACCCCGTGCCCCCGAGAAGGAGGATGCGGGAGGCCCGTCGCGGCGCGGCGGCTGATCCGTTCAGCAGTCCGGCCAGCGGAGCCGGCGAGGTCAGGCCCATACCGAGACCCCCGCCCGCCAGGGCCGAGAGCTTGAGGAAGTCGCGTCGATTGGTGCTCATTGGGTTCGTGGTCCAGTCTGAGGGTGAGTTCGGTGATGCAGGTGCAGGCCGGCGAGGGGCTCGGTCACCGAGTCCCTTCCTCCGTGGCCGGGCGCCGCGAACTGCGCCCGCCTTCCTTGTAGACGACTCCATCCTTCATGACGAAGTCGATGTTCCTGAGAAGGTCGATGTCGGCCAGCGGGTCGCCCTGCACCGCCACCAGGTCGGCGACCTTGCCGGGCTCCACGCTTCCCAGGTCGTCCGTGCGGTGCAGCACGATGGCGGCCTCCCGGGTAGCGGCGAGAATCGCCTGCATCGGCGACATTCCCACGTCCACCAACAGGCGGAACTCGCCCCCGTTCTCCCCGTGCGGGAAGACTCCGGCGTCCGTCCCGAAACCGATCTTTACGCCTTCCCGAACCGCCAGCTGGATCGACTCCCGGAAGTGCGGATAGATCTCGAGCGCCTTCTCCCCCGGAAGTCCGGTGAGGGTGCCGGCCAGCGCCCGCTCCCGGACGTTTTCGAACGCCATCATGGTTGGAACCAGATAGGTGCCGTGCTCGTCCATGAGCCGGACGGTCTCGTCGTCGATCATTGAGCCATGGTCGATGGTGGTGACGCCCGCCCGCACGGCCGCCTTGATTCCCTCCAGGCCGTGGGCGTGGGCGGCCACGGTGCGCTCCGCCATATTCGCGGTCTGCACGAGGACGACCATCTCCTCGTCCGTAAACTGTTGCACGCCAACAGCGTCGCCTTCCGACAGCACCCCGCCGGTCGCGCAGAACTTGATGACGTCGGCGCCGTACTTGATCTGGTAGTTCACCGCCTCGCGCACTCTGTCGATACCCTGGGCGATGCCCTGCTCGATGCCTGGCTCCTCGAAGAGGTCCGGGCGGTAGCCGTTGCTGTCGCAGTGCCCCCCGGTGATCCCCAGGGAATACACCGCCGTGTACATCCGCGGGCCCGGCACCAGGCCGGCGTTGATGGCGTCCCGGAGCGCCACGTCCGCGAAGTTGTCGGCTCCCACGTTGCGCACGGTGGTGAAGCCCGCCTCCAGCGTGATCCTCGCGTTCATGACGCCCACGATGGCCAGGTGCCCCGGCCAGCGACGCATTCGGCTGTCCCGGCTTCCGTCCCCGCTGGTGATGTGCGTGTGCAGGTCGATGAATCCCGGCATTACCGTATGGTCGGAGAGATCGATGCGGGTCGCCCCCGACGGGACCGAAATGTCCTCGCCGACGGCCTCCAGACGGGTGCCGCGCACCAGAACGGTGACGTTCTCGCGCACGCTGCCGTCCACCCCGTCAATGAGGCGGCCGGCCATGATCGCGGTCACGTCGGAGCTGTCGGGGAGGGTCACCCGCTGGGCGTGCAGCCCCGCTGGACCGGTTGTCCAAACAGCTGCAAACAGCAGCGAGAGCAGCATCCCGATCCGGACAGCCCGGGTTCGCTCCTTCTGATGGCCTCTCATTCCCTTTGCCTGCTTCGCCATGGTCCTCTCCTTATTCTTGAGCACCGCCGGTTCGATTTGACCCGGGCGGATTACGGACGCCTCAGCTCGCGCGCGCGACCGCGTACAGATATAGCGCAACCGACGTAATCGGCTAGTCCCTCCGGAGGGCGGCGTCGGACACGGGACGCGAGGGGTCGATTCCCGGGCCCTTGTACTGAACACCCCCCTTGATCACATGGATGACGTTGTTCTGTTGCAGCGCACTCATGTTCCGAAGGGGGTTCCCGTTCACCACAATGATGTCTGCGAGCTTTCCGGGCTCTACCGTCCCGAGTTCTTCGAAAGCGCCATACAGCAGCGCCGGGTACCGCGTTGCCATGCTGATGACCTTCATGGGCGGGATGCCGTAGCGAACGAAGAGGTCCATCTCCTGCCAGGTGGATTCGTAGTGGAAGTTCATCGGGGTGCCTGAATCGGTCCCGACCACGAGGCGAACCCCGTTCTCGTACAGCTGTCTCACCTTTGCGGGATGATGCCGGTTGGCGTTCTTTGCGCCGGAAAAGTAGTTGAGCCTGCTGAAGTGGCTCAGCGAGCTCCGGATATCCTCGTACATGTCCGGAGGCAGATCGGCCCGCAGTTGCGGATTGTCCAGCCGCTCCGGGTATTCGGTGGTGATGTCGTAGATCTTGCTCACCAGGGATGTTACGGAGGCAACGATGCCGTTCTCGGCGATGAGGCGTAGCGACTCCTCCGGATAGAGCGGATATGGACCGCCACCCATGTGCTCGATGGAGCCCACCCCCATCTCCGCCGCCGCGCGCACCTCCTCGACCGACCGTGCGTGCACGGCCATGTGCAAGCCGGCCCGCCGGGCCTCGCCCGCGATGGCCATCCGTTCCTCCGGGGTAAGCTCGGCCAGCTGGATGACCTTGATGACATCCACCCCCGCGTCCACGAGCTGGCGCGCCTTGCGGGCGGCATCCTCCGGCCCGTCGACGGTCCAGCGAACGAAGGCCTGGGTGCGGTAGTCGTAGCGCGTGCCCTGGGGAACCGGCAGGCTCTTCTGCAGAAACGGTCCCGAGACGAAGAGCCGCGGGCCGGCCATGCGACCCGCGTTGATCTCGTCACGTACCCAGATGGCGTCTTCGAGGGGAGCACCCAGGTCCCGGGCCGTGGTCACGCCCGCCATCAGAAGCTGGCGCGCGGAGATCTCCATGATCTCCCGCCAGCGGCCCATGTAGCGCGGGAAGTATTCGTCGTAGACTCCGTGACCCATGACGATGAGGTGGGCGTGGGCCTCGTTCAGCCCCGGCATGACCGTCAGCCCGTTGGCATCGATCACCCTGGCGCCCGCGGGAATCCCGGTGTCGGAGACCGTCCCGACATGCGTAATGCGGTCCCCCTCGACGAGGACTACCGAATTCTGGATCGGGACTCCCTCATGGCCATCGATCAGCATGCCGCCCACGATGGCGAGCTGGTTCGAGGATTGCGCCCGGAGCACTTGGGGAGTGCCTGTGAGAGCGACCGCAAACGCCGCCACCAGCAGCAGGCGCGAGCGCGGAGGGAGCTCTATGCCCATACGCCCCTCCGCAACCCGGGGGATCGCGCGTCCCGTCACCCGGAGGGACCCCGGGCTGCTCACTGCCGGCGTCCCGAATCCGCGTCGGATACCGGTCGCGACGTTTCGACGCCCGGGCCCTTGTACTCCACGCCGCCCTTGATCACGTGGATCACGTTGTTCTGCTCAAGCGCGGCCATGTTCCTCAGCGGATTCCCGTTGACGACGATGATATCGGCCAGCTTGCCCGGCTCGATGGTGCCCAGTTCGTCGAACTCGCGGTACAGCAGGGCCGGGAATTTCGTCGCCATGCTGATGACCTTCATCGGCGGGATCCCATAGCGGACGAACAGGTCCATCTCCTGCCAGGTGGACTCATAGTGGAAGTTCATGGGCGTGCCCGAATCCGTCCCGACCACGAGACGGATCCCGTTCTCGTAGAGTTGTCTCACCTTTGCCGGGTGGTGGGCGTTCGACTCCTTGGCGCCGGAGAAGTAGTTGAGCCTGCTGAAGAAGTCCAGCGACCCGCGCACGTCCTCGTACATGGCCGCGGGCAGGTCCGCCTTCAGTTGCGGATTGTCCAGGCGTTCGGGGTATTCCGTCGTGATGTCGTAGACCTTGCTGACCATGGAAGTCACCGAGGCCACGATGTTGTTGTCGGCCAACAGCCGGATGGTCTCTTCGGGATAGAGCGGATACGGACGCCCGCCCATGTGCTCGATGGAGTTCGCTCCCATCTCCGCGGCCTGCCTTACCTCCTCCACCGTGCTGGCGTGCACCGCGATGTGCAGCCCCGACTCGCGGGCCACCTCCGCGATGGCCATCCGTTCTTCCCGGGTCAGCTGGGCCAGCTGGATCACCTTCAGGAGATCCACTCCGGCATCCACGAGCTGGCGCGCCTTCCGGCGGGCGTCCTCGGGTCCGTCCACCGTCCAGCGGAAGAAGGCCTGGACCTGGGAGTCGTAGCTCGTGCCCTGCGCGGCCGGGAGGCTCTTCTGCAGGAATGGCCCGGACACGAACAGGCGCGGGCCCACCATGCGGCCGGCGTTGATTTCGTCCCGGATATACAGGGCGTCCTCCAGCGGAGCACCCAGATCGCGTGCCGAAGTCACACCCGCCATCAGCAGCTGATGCGCCGAGATCTCCATGATCTCGCGCCACCGGCCCATGTAGCGGGGGAAGAATTCGTCGTAGACGCCGTGGCCGAGGATGAAGAGGTGAGCGTGCGCTTCGTTCAGCCCCGGCATGACCGTCAGCCCGTTGGCGTCGATCACCCTGGCCCCCGCCGGAATCTCGGTATCCGCGACGGTGCCGACGTGGGTGATGCGGTCCCCTTCCACCAGCACCACGGAGTTCTGGATCGGCACGCCCTCCTGCCCATCGATGAGCACCCCGCCCACGATGGCCAGTTGATCGGAAGATTGCGCTCCAATCGTCTCAGGCACGCCCGCAACCGCCACGCTTGCCAGCATCCCCACCACTACGAGCAATTGTCGTCCGCTCTTCATGCTCTCTCTCCTTTGGCCCTTGCCGCCCCGGCGACTTCGGACTCGCCTTCCCGCCGATGCCCCGGGGCGTGCCGTTGAAATCCCCCTGCCGGGGATCATTTGTACCTCACGCCATCCTTGACGACCATCCGCACATAGCCCAGAACGTTGATGTCGAACAGCGGATTGCCCTCGACCACGATGATGTCGGCCAGTTTGCCGGGTTCTATCGTGCCCAGATCCCTGCCCATGCCCATGACCTCGGCACCCGTCTTGGTCGAAGCGGAGATCGCGGCCAGCGGACTCATGCCCGAATCGACAAGGGCGGAAATCTCCCTCCAGGCGGCTTCTGTATGAAAGTTCATGGGAGACCCCGAATCGGTGCCCATGGCTATGACCGCGCCTCCTTCGATGAACTGGCGGGCTGCGATCTCGGAGTTGCGAATCTGGCGCGGGGTGGTGCGAAAGTACGAGTTCCTGTGGAAGTCCTCGAAGGAACGCTGGAACTCCCGGTACAGGTCGGCCGGCAGATCCTCCTTTAGCCGGGCATCCTGCAGCCGCTCCGGGAACTCCAGGGTCGCGGGATAGACCCAGATCCGATGAGCAATGGTCTGGACGATCGGGATGCCTCGATGGGCGATCTCCGCGATCAGGTCGTCGCCGTAGGGCGGGTTGCCGCCCGACCCGGCATGCTGGATGACATCCGTTCCCGCGTTGATGGCTGCCCACATGTCTTCGGGCGCGTAGAGATGGGTGTGGACCTCGATGCCACGCCGGTGCGCGGCGTCGACGACCGCCCGCATGTCGTCCTCGCTCATCCCGGCCCAGATCTTGATAAGGTCGACCCCCGCATCGATGAGGTCGTCCGTCTGCTCGGCGGCCTCCTCGGGAGAGGTGATGCGACGCTGGAACCAGGGCGGGAACTGCTGCCCGACACGGGTGACCCAGGGG
Organism: Longimicrobiales bacterium; assembly: GCA_965232315.1. Taxonomy (GTDB): domain Bacteria; phylum Gemmatimonadota; class Gemmatimonadetes; order Longimicrobiales; family Gaopeijiaceae; genus BD2-11. The sequence goes on from CBDDPN010000033.1 coordinate 20,450, forward strand.
CCGCTGACCAGCATGCGGGGCCCCGGAAGCCGACCTTCGTTGATGTCGTCCCGCACGTTGAGGATCTCGAGCGGGGCACCCAGATCGACGGCCGTGGTGACACCCGCCATCAAGAGCTGCCTGGCCGAAATGGCCATCATCTCTTCCCTGGCCCCGTCGAGGATCGGCCACCACTCGGCGTACTCTCCATGGCCAAGGATCATCAGGTGGACGTGCAGATCGACAAGGCCGGGGAGCATGGTCATGCCCTCGGTATTGACGACTTCGGCTCCGGCCGGAATCTCGACTTCGCTGGCCGGTCCCACGGCGACGATGCGGTTGCCCTCGATGACCACCGTCGCGTGATGGATGGGAGGCGTCTCGTATCCGTCGAGGAGCATCCCGCCCACCAGCGCCATGGTACCGGTTCCTCCCTGCGCGACGGCCAGCGACGGCAGAGCAATGCTCAGCAGCACGATGCTCGCCGCCAGCCGGGCCGCGGCGTGGATCACCGGGTACGAACGCGGTTTCTTCATTGGATCGATTCTTCCTTGCGCTTGAGCATGCAAACCCCCATCAACGACGCCGGGCCACACCGGCCGGCCCGCTATGGATCCTGACGATGTGAACACCGGCGTCGTCGAACTGTCATACCTGCGAGAACGGTCGCAGCTGCCCCCCGGCCGCGGACGCTACACCATACGACCGCGGCCGAAGGTTGCAAACTACATGCTCCCGCCTGCCTCGGCTGATACTCTGCCGGCCTCGATGTGCCGGTCTCCGGCGACGTAGACGTCGCAGCCGAACATCGCGAAGTGCGTGTGGTTGGGCGCGATCCGGGCCGAGTAGCCGAGCCCGGAGTATCCGGCGCCCGCTCCTCCCAGACCGTGGCCGAAGTTCATCCCAAGGGAATAGAGAAGGCTTCCCTCCTTGTTGTGATGGTAGTGGCCGACGTCGGCCGGCTCCGCCAATTCGGTGTTTTCGTGCGTCCCCCATCCGAAATGGCTGAGGCCGTATGCTTCACGATCGTTGTAGGAGGCGAGAAGCGTCTCGAACTCTCCTGCTCGCCTGCCACCCTCCACTCTGGTCACATACCCGCCCTCGAAGTGGAGGCTGACCGACTCTTCGAGCACCTGGGGATGCAGATCGGTGATGATGTCTCCGGGTTGGAGCACCAATACTCCTTCCGCGCTGTCTTCGAGCGGGCCGCACGCGACGCAGCCGTAGCCGAAGTTGTCCCAACGGCCGCCCATGTCCGCGATGCCGTACTGGGCATGCCCCGGGCGTCCCTCCATCGAGCAGCGCCAGTCGGATCCGGCGTCACTCACGACCCGGAGCTCGCCCCGGGTCTCGTCCAGAAGCCGGGCGCCCCTGAGCGTGCGTTCCCTCCGCTCCGCGGTGGGGAAGTAGCGCTGTTGTCGCGCCACATCGTAGCCGAGCGCGAGCCACCGGGTCGTATGGCCCGGCCGGTTGATGGCCTCGAAGTCCGTCCGGTAGGGGTGGTCGCCCACCTTGTTCCCATAGGCTGTGGAAGCACCCGGAAGGCCAAGGTTATTCCCGAGACCGGACGTGATGAGCAGGTCGGCGGCCGCGTAGGCGTTCCAGTGCCAGGTGCTCAGAGCGCTCTCGAAGCTCCCGTCGGCATTGATCTTCGGGAAGACCGCGATGTGAGCTCCGTTGGCGCCGATTTCGCCCGCCGCCGTCAGCAACGCCAGCAGGTAGTCGTTGTCGAAGACCATCGGCGTGGCCACCACGAAGGTCTCGCCTTCGGTCAACAGGTTCTGTTCGAGGATCCGCTTGCAGTGCGCGACCATGGGAGAGGCCGGCTCCGGGCGCGCGTTGAGGTCATCCGTAGTGGATACCAGGGGGTCGGCAGACGCGGGAATGGCCATCAACGAGGACCCTGCCCCCGCGGCTCCCACGATCTTGACGAAGTTGCGACGTTTCATACTTGCCTCCTGCGGCTGGATGTTTCACTGCTTTCCAAGCATGGGTCGGACGGGTGTATGACCTCCGTACTCAGTTCAACGAAGGCCGCCCGGCCTGCAACTCGGCGATCGGTACATAGTCGAAGTCAAATCCGAAGTGACGGGGTCCGATCAGGTCGATGCCCTCCGGCGTCAGCCACTCCGCATGGGCGGGAACGCCCACCATGACCACCTCCATTCCCATGGGATATCCGCCGAGGCCGCCGCCGGTGATCGCCTCGCCGGTCTCGGGATCGAGATTGAAGATGTAGTCGGGGGAAATCACATCGAGCTCCCCGTCGAGCCAGGACACGATGTTCTCGTTCTTGACGAAGATCTCGTAGGTGTGGCCCTCGAATTCGCCCACCCCGGCGAGCTCCGCGTCCGTCCAGCTGAAGCCGCGGTCGCCGCGCTGGTCGGACCTGGTGACGATGCCCTGGAAGAGCTTGTAGCCGCCGGTCAGTTCAATCAGGGCGGCGATCGGGTCGTTCCCCTGCTCGCGGGCCTCGCGCACGGCGCGACCGAACTCGATGGCCTCGGTGAGGGCCCCCGTGATGGTTCCGCGCTTCACCTCTGCGCCGGTCATGGGGTTCATCGCAATGGAAGCGCCGCCGCCGCTGCTCACGGCCACACCGCGCGCGAGGTCCTCCGCCCGATAGTCGTCCACGCCTTCGATGACCACCTGGTCACCCCAACGCGTGACCAGGGCGGAAGGGGTGGAGGGAATGCCGACCAGCCAGGGGATCTGCTGCTGAATCTCGGGGCGGGCCCGCACCGACAGGCAGGCATCGACCAGCGGAGCCCCCATGTCGGAGGCGAGCATCAGCGCCTGAACGGTCGCGCCCGCGGACTCGAGGCGCAGTACTGCGTTGAATTCCACCCCCATGTGATCGGCAAGAAGCTCGACCGACCTGAGGTTGGTGCCTTCGACGCGCTCCAGTCCCTGCGCTTCCGTGCGCTCGATCACGTGCTCCCAGGCACCGCCCCCACCGACGCCGGCGGTACCCACCGCCATCCAGTCGTCGGGAAGATCCTCCGCGGAAACCATCTGGAACTCCGCTCCCTCGGCCATGGCCGCGCTCACGCGCTCGATGTAGTTGGCCGTGCTGCAGCCGCGTGTGGCCTGGATGCAGGATCCGACCAGCATGTCGATGACTTCCTGCTGGCTGAGCGTGCGGGTCTCGGGGATGTCCCGAGCGGCATCCGTCCCGGGATCCGCCGGCGCACAGGCGCCGATCATCACAAGCAGCAACGAGAGCAGCCAGACGGTTTCTTTGCATGTTGGACGGTTCATTCGGGCACACTCCCTGCGAATACCAGCAGCGGCGACGTCACCCGGACGTAGCCGCTGCCCCGGATCTCCTCGGGGCTGGATATGAATTCGGCGAGTCTTCGACGGGCCATGGCGTGATGCTGCCCCACTTCCTTTCGAGTCATGCCTCCGCGGCCCACCAGGGCCATGGTCGGCTCCGGCAAGCGAGAGGACTCGGTTCTCAACTGGCCCTCGACCTCTTCAAGCGTCCTGCGGGGGTCGCTCATCAGAAAAACCTGGGAGACGACCTCCGCGGCTATGTCCTTCACGCCGTGGCGCAGCAGGATCTCGGGCACCTTCAAGCCCACATGCTGATCCACTCCCCTGCGCTTCCATCCACGAACGAACGCGTTGTTCAGCTTGGCGGACAGGTAGGTGAAGCGCCTGCTGTCCGGATCGCGACACCTCTGTTCGCCGGCCGGTTCGGCGATGGCGACGACCCCACCCTTGCGCGTGATGCGCAGCATCTCCCGAACCACGGCATCCGCCTCCTTCAGTGAACAGAGGAGGCTGCTGCATACGGCCAGGTCGGCCCCTCCGTCCGGAAGGCGCAGACTACGGGCGTCCCCGACGTCGAACGTGACGTTGGAGACGCGCTCGGCACGGGCGTCCCGCGCCGCCAAACCCAATACCTCCTTGCTCGTATCGAGCCCCAGTACATGTCCACGGCCACCGACGAGCCCGGCCATCCGGATGGCCAGCCTGCCTCTCCCGCAACCGACTTCCACGATCCTGAAGATCCGACTGAAGTCGATCAGCGATTCGAGGACTTTCGCCAGCTCCGCGCTCTTGTCGGGCGGAATGCGCCGTTCCCTGATCATGCCGGAACGGCGCATCCCCCCGCCTGATTTCCGCTCGGTCTAGGCCAGATCCGAGGGAACGATGGTGTCGTTGTCGATGATGAGGTCGCCGTCGAGGTACATCCTCTTGTTCCGGCAGCAGATGTCGATGTGCACGGGCGTGTAGTTCAGGCCGCCCAGGCCCGCATAGCGGTCCGCTGAATCGAACATGTTGCGGCCGATGGAGACCATGACGGTCCCATACAGACTCTCGGAGTCCATTCCCATGACGTGCCACTGGGCGCGGTGTTCGGTCCCCCAGCCCGCGTGCGCGATCCGGAACGGATCGGCCAGATTGCCGTCGGGATCCACGTAGTCCTCGAACAGCTCCAGCCGCTCGCGGATCATGTCGGCGTCGTAACCACCCTCGATGCGGACGAGACGCCCGGCTTCCATGGTGATGCGGACTTCGTCGAGGCAGCGGTGCTGCAGCCCGAGGATGACGTCTCCGGGCCGGACGACGTAGACGCCCTCCGACTGGTCCTCATGGGGCCCGCAGGCCACCAGACCCGAGGGCCAGTGGTCCCACCGCCCGCTGTCTGCCGAGACGCCGACCTGGCCGTGGCCCTTGCGCCCCGCCTTCTGCAGGGTGAAATCGCTGCCGAATTCGTCGGTCACGCGGATCTCGCTCGCGTTCCACATGCGCTCTGCGCCGGCATAGGTGCGGTCGATGACCGCCTGGTCGGGAAACATCCGCCGAAGCGTCTCGACGCCCTGACCGACCATCAGCGTGCGAGTGCCGGAGGCAAGCGCGGCGTTGTGGGCATCCGTGTAGAGCGGAATCTGTCCGTAGACGATGTCCGCCGCCGTGAACGTTTGCTCCAGCAGGTCCGCCGGGGCGATGTCACGGTCGGTGCTCATCTGGGCGGTCGGCGCGGTCGTCGCCACCAGGGAAAAGGCGTTCGCCCCCAGGTTCTTCGCGGCCGCCAGCGAAGCTTCGACGTACTCGGGACGCTCGAAGCCCGGAGTCGAGTAGAAGAGGAAGGTCTCTCCTTCCTGGACTGCATTGAGCCTCATGTGGGCCGTGAAGAGGTCGACCAGATCGGCCGCCTGGTCCATGGTCCGGTCCGTGTCCACCTCCTTGATGCGCACGTTGTCGTGCGCGAGCAAGGCGGTGGGAAGCGCGGTCGCGGCAACGGCCTGGACCGACATTCCTTTGCAGAAGTCTCTTCGCTTCATGTTTGGTTCTCCGTGCTGTGGTTCGGTGCGCCTGCGTTGTTGCAGGCCCGTAGCTCCAACCCTGCTGTTGCTCTTTCCTTCAAACGTGCTCGGGTCTCCCCGCTGCCGGTCATCCACCGGAGTACTGCAGACCGGGAATGTTGTCGATTTCGCGTTGCGGCAGCGCCCTGCAGGTCTCGGTTCCCACCTCAATTCCCTGCGGAACCGCGGTGTGGAAGAGATCGACGCCGTAGCTGTCCTTGTAGAGGCGGGTGTCGCCCATCAGCGTCCCCTCGAAGAGCATCGTCCTCCGACGCTCGTCAACGAGCTTGGCGGCGATTTCGGTGGCGCTCATCATGTTCATCGGCGTCCACTGCACGTCGACGCCGCGCATGGCCCGGACTTCGTTGATGATCTCCACTGCCTGGTCGTAATTCATCATGGAGAGTTGCGCCTCCGCGATGATGTACTGCATCTCGACGCCGGAGGTGATGATCAGCGGCGATGACCCCGAGGGCACCTTCATGGGTGCATGGACATCGAAAAAGTCACCTCGCGGAGGAACCGGGTTGTGCACGGTTGCCGTCCGCGGATCGGACATTCCGGTATCGTCGAGTGTGAGATCGAGGAAGCCGGGCGAGACCGAGTGCTCTCCGAATCCCCAGGTCCGGAACCAGATCCGGTTGGTCTGCTCGAAGGTGTTGGTCGAGTAGGTCGCGTGGAACTCGAAATCCGCGGGCACCTGTTCGGCGTACTGTACGGCCTGGGCGCCGTTGCCCAGGAGCCTGTTCACCCGTGCCAGCCCCGCGAGGGCCGCGAGCCGAATCTCCTCTTCCACGCCCGAGGCTGCCAGGGCTGCCTGGAACTGCTCCGCCGCCATCTCGTATCCCCGGCGCGACGAATGGGCCGGGCCTTCTCCATAGAGCACGAACTCACAGTAGAAGTCCGAGAGCCACACCAGTTCGAATCCGTTGTAGACCGACACTCTCGCGAATTCCGCGGAGCTGGACGGATTGGAGATGGTCTCGAACTCCCCGGCGAGGATCCGCTCCTGTGCTGCGTGGGACGAGGCTATCGCCTGTTGCAGGAACGCGTAGTAGGCGACGCCCGGACCGCGCCGGTCGCGCCCGCCTCCCGTGAGTCCGCCGGCCTGGCCCCCGCCCCGGTCCTGCTGTCTGAGGGATTGCGTATAACGCAGCAGGCCCAGGGCCACCATGCCGCCCGAGAACATGTTGGTCTCGTACATCCACACGTCGTAGGCAAAGTTCAGGTCCACCAGGGCGCCCACCATCGTCTCTGACAGCTGCGCCGGGTTGAGGCTTGCGTCCACATAGTGGGGATCCGGCGCCACCTCGAGCAGGCCTTCGCACGCCGGTGTCACAGTGACGGCGAGCGCCATCACAAGAAGTCGAGCGCCGAGCCCCGCTTTCTTCCGCCGGACTCTCCCATAATCAGGATGATTCTTCATAGTCTGGCTCTCCATAGTTCCAATTCTCCGGGATTCACGTCGTGGGCAGTGCATCGTTGCATCCCCAGGTGACATCAGAAAGCCAACTGAACGCGGGCAAGCCAGCGTCTTACCTGTCCCTCGCCATAGAATTCCTCGTTGGCGGGGAATGCGGTTCGCCCTCCGGGTGTGATCGTCTCGGGATCCAGCCCGGTGTAGTTGGTCCAGGTCAACAGGTTTCTGCCGCCGATCGCGATGGTCGCGGAGGTGGCACTAATGAAGTCGATATAGTTCGAGGGCACGTCGAAGGACACCGTCAGCTCCCTCCAGCGAATGAAGCTGCCGTCCTCGACAAACACGAATGTTTTCCACTTGCCCCCCTCCCCCGCCACGGCCTTCTCCATCCCCGCCTGCTGCTCCGGGGTCATCCTGTACTCGCGGAAGGCGTAGTGCCAGGTCGCCGCATGGTCGCGGCCGAATGTCACATGGAAGCACCCGACCGGTGCTCGACTGAAGGTCGACGACGGTTTCGCCGAAGTTGTAGGCACCCAATGGGATCTCCTGGTCTCCCAGGATCCGGAACGGCTCGAGCAGCCGTTCGAAACGATCTTTGTACTGCAGCGACAGCCGGCTGCCGTCTGAGAGAGTGGCGATGAATCCGGCGGTTCCGGTCCTTGTTTCCAGCACGGACTCGAGATTGGTGATGTAGTGCATCTCGACGAAGGGATTGAGCTCGTTCAGCAGCGATTCCGTCCGCCGGTGATGAACGCCCGCGGTCGCATAGCCGTGGCGAACGGCTCCGCGCCGGATGTATCCCATCTCAGGGCGGAATGCGTCTCCGATCTGACGGAACATGATCGACGTGTTCAGGAACTGGTCGCGCCAGGCCAGCGAGAGCCGTGCGGCGCGGCTGTTTCCGTCCTCGCCCTGGTCGATGGTCTCGGCCAGGTAGGACTGCACGATCATGCGGTCCCAGAAACGGGCATAGAGGTCCATCCCCACGCCGCGACTGTAACCGCCGCCGCGGGCCTCGTCGGTGACGGCCCGGTTCAGGAATATGCCACCGAGCTGAATACTCCCGAGCAGGGTTCGCCGGAGCCGCAAGGCGGTGAAGTTCTCAGCGGCTACGTCCGGGGTGCTCTTCGTCTGCATGTTGAGAAACCCCACGCCCCACTCCCCTACCCTTCCCGTCAGCCGGCCCCCTCCCAGAACCGGCACGGGACGTCCTCCCACCAGCCCGATCCGGCGGGAATGGAAGAGTTTGAAGTCCTCCAGACCGGCTCCGAGGCGATATCCTCTCTCGGGCATGTCGCCGAAGTCGAAGAGTCCCGCGTTCTCGACGAAGAAGTCCCGCTTTTCCGGAAAAAAGAGCGAGAACCGGGTCAGGTTGACCTGCTCGTCGTCCACTTCCACCTGAGAGAAATCCGTGCGATAGGTCAGGTCCAGGGCCAGACCCTGACTGACGGCGTACTTCAGGTCGATTCCTGCGTCGAAATCCGTGGCCTCTCCCTCCAGCGCGGCCTCTCCAGAGGATCTCGCCGTGAGCGCGAACGGCTTGACCAGAAGGTTCAGCCCTCCGCTCATTCCCGGGAGACCCGTCAGCGTGCCGGCCTCGGACATGCGGTTGAGGCTGTAGCGCCGGTCGATGGGCGCCCAGAAACTGTCTTCGCCTTTTCGGCGCAGGCGCCGGACGAAGTTCAGACCCCAGGGCCGATCTGCCCGGTTGGGGTCGAAACGAAGCGTGCTGAAGGGCACGGCAACCTCGGCCGTCCAGCCTTCGTCGTGGACTCGGACGGCTCGCTGCGCGATCCCGTCCCAGGCGAAATTGATGTCCCGGCCGTTGTCGAAGGTCTGCAGGTCGATCAACGCCCCACCGGCGTTGACGCCGAACATGAAGGCGTTGCTTCGGTCCAGGTAGGTATCGAAGGCGATGCCCAGGATATCGCCCTCACCCGAAGGAAAGTCCCGTTTCAGGGAGTGAAGCGTGATGTCCTCCGGATCCTCGTAGTAGAGGACCGCCCCGACATACAGCGTTTCGTCGTCGAACAGCACGCGCACGACGGTGTTTTCGGTGGAGGGGTATCCGGCGTTCGGCTTGGACTGTACGAACCCGGTAATGATCTCCGCGTCGGCCCAGGTGGCCTCGTTCAGGTAGCCGTCCACCGAGATGGGACCGGTAGCCCGCCGGGCGCCGACGGTGGGCCGGGGCACGGCTTCCGGATCGACCGGCCGCTCGTTCACCGCCGTGTCGGGCGGAGGGGCTTCCTGGCCCTTGATGGGCCGCGGGGCAAGCCAAAAGGCAACGAGGGCCAGCAGAAGGACCGCATTCCCCCAGCGGACGACGGTCGGAAGCGCCGGCGACAGAGCCATGCGCTCAAACTAGCCTATCCGCCCAGTATCGGCACAGAGCCCGGCCAAATCGCCCGTTTGGCGGTGACTCCCGGCAGCCCGTCGAGGTGAGAACCCGGCTGCCCCCACGCTGAGCCTCACCACCCGTGCGCCCTCGGCCTTGCGGATTGCTCGAGGCCATGTTACCGAATAAATACCGAACATCGTATCCGTACCGTCTTCCCCGAAGGGATGGGGACACAGCCGAGGTCCTGTTGATGGCGGACAGAGGAACGCCCATCCGACTGCCTGTTCATGGCCGCGGTGCCTCGCGCGACCTGCCCAACCGCTTCGAGCGGCTTCATCTGGAACCGGATGTAGAGGTGGAAGGCGAGGCCGGGGATCGAGCGCCCCGCAAGACCCGATTCCTGATCGACGACTCCCGGAGCGTCATCTCGCGCGTCCGGATCTGGGCTTCTCCGTCAGCCTCAACCCGTACCGCGGCTGCGAGCACGGCTGCAGCTACTGCTATGCCCGACCCACGCACGAGTACCTGGGCTTCTCGGCGGGGCTCGACTTCGAGAGCAGGATCCTTGTGAAGTCCAGGGCCGCGGAGTTGTTGCAGGAGGCCTTGTCGGCCCCTGGATGGGAGCCTCAAACGCTGGCGCTCAGCGGCATCACCGACCCCTACCAGCCCGTCGAACGCCGGATGGGCATCACGCGGGCCTGCCTGGAGGTACTGCTCGAGTGCCGCCACCCGGTGTCGATCATCACCAAGAACCACCTGGTGACCCGCGACATCGACATCCTGGGGCAGATGGCCGAGCTGCGTACGGTAGTGGTGACGCTCTCGATCACGACACTCGGCCGGAAGCTTCGCCAGGTCATGGAACCGCGAACATCGATACCCGCCCGCCGGCTGGCTGCGGTGAAGGGGCTGGCGGCGGCCGGCGTCCCGGTCGGCGTCAACGTTGCGCCCGTCATTCCAGGGCTGAACGACCATGAAGTCCCGGAAATCCTGGCGGAGGCGCGCGAGGCGGGAGCGTCCCACGCCGGCATGATGCTGGTGCGACTCCCGCTTGCAGTCAGGCACCTTTTCGCCGAATGGCTGGAGCAGCACTTCCCCGAGCGGCGTGGCAAGGTGCTCGCGCGGATCAGGGAAACAAACGGGGGCCGGCTCTACGACTCCCGCTTCGGGCGGCGGGGCCGTGGCGAGGGGCCCTTCGCGGCGCATCTCTGGAACCTGTTCCGAGTGAGTAGCCGCAAGCTGGGTCTCAATCGCCGCTCGCTGGAGCTGGAGACCGAAGGCTTTCGCAGGCCGGAACGCGGCGGTCAGATGCGGCTGTTTTCGGCGAGCGGCTGAACCGGATCGGTCACTGCAGCGCGGCCAGCAACTCCTCGAGCAGCTCCTGGCCCGCCGCACCCAGGCCGGCTTCGCTCTGGTTGTAGTTGCGCAGCAGGACGACGCCCAGTCCCGACTCGGGCTCGAACAGCATGTAGGCGTTGTACCCCGCCACCGAGCCGGAATGGCCGATGAGTCGGGCTCCGTCCTCCGTCATGCGCACCATCAGGCCGAGACCGTAGCCGTTGTCCGGGTCTTCGGGGGTCTGAACCCGGCTCATTTCCTCGACGCTCGCATCGGAGAGAACGGCGGGCGACGCCCTGCCCTGCAGCGCGCCCATGAAGCGGGCCAGGTCCGCGACGGTCGAATAGACACCTCCGTTGGGGACCTTGTAGCCGCGTCCGGCATGCTCCCGCGCCGGCACCTCGGGGTTCGGGTCGCCGTCACCTCGGTTCACATAGCCTGTGGTCAGCCGCGGAGCGAGTTCAGGGCCGATCACGAACGTGGAGCTGGTCATCCCCAGCGGCTTGAAGACGTCCTCCCCGACGAGTTCCATGAAGGGCCGCCCCACGGCGCGCGCAACAGCCAGCCCCAGCGTACCGTAGCCGATGTTCGAGTAGGAATACTCGGCGCCCGGCGCGTTCTGGAAACGGGTCAGCGGAATCGACGCCACGACGCGTTCTTCCCAGAGGCCGATGAGGCCGGAGGCCGCCGAGTCCCAGGCGGGTTCGCGCACCAGCCCGGAGGTGTGGCTGGCGAACTGGCGCACGGTCGGCGGTGGCGCGCCTTCCCTCGCCTCGGGGAAGCGGCCCGCCGCGGCGAAGGCCGCGCTCAACGGCTGGTCGAGGTCGATGTAGCCCCGCTCGACCGCCTGCATCATCACTACGGCGGTGACGGTCTTGGAGATGGAACCCACCCGGTAGATGGAAGCCACTCCGGCCGGGATGCGGCGGTCGCGGTCGGCCCAGCCGAAGCCCCGCGCCCACACCACGTCGCTTCCCCTCGCAACGGCGGCGCTGATGCCGCCGACGTCGTCGGCCGCCACCTGGGCCTCGATCTTCTGTTCGAAACGGGAGATGGCGGCGTGCCATGCGTCTGCCTCCACGCTCTGGGCGAGGCCCGGGCGCGCAACAGAAAACGTTGCGAGCAGTGCAGCAATGGCGTAACCCCTTGTCAACACCGACATCCTGCAGATGGATGTGACGGCTCTGCGCAACGCCGGGCCGGGCCAACGATCCGCGCCGCGGGCCTCGCGGGTCACGCTACCCACCCGCGCAGGCCGACCGGCCGCACCGGGTCCAACGCGCAATTCAGTTCCCGAACTCATCCGCGATCTCCTCGAGCCGCCTCTGGATTTCCTCTTCGGGCAGCCAGCGGCCCCGGAACATGACGCCCGCGCGGTCCGCCACATTGGCCACGTCGGACAGCGGATTCGCGTTGAGCAGCAGGAGGTCCGCCCGCCGCCCGACCGCCACCGTGCCGAACGAGTCCTTCCCCTGGAAGTACTCACCCACGCTGCGGGTCCCGCTGACCAGGATCTCCCAGGCCGACATCCCTGCGTCGGCCATCGCCTGCATCTCGCGATGGATCGAGAAGCCCGGCACGCTGAAGATCTGGGGCGAATCGGTGCCCAGGAGCACGCCCGCGCCCCCGTCCGAGAGCGCCTTCAACACCTGATTGCGGTTCGCCGCCCACTGCGCCGCCCGCTCCGGGCTGGTTCGAGAAGCCGCTCCGCGCTGCCGGTTCGCCCAGCCCCGCACCCCGTCGGTCGGCCAGTAGCGCATCTCCGGGTAGCGCATCATTTCGTCGGCGTCGCCCCGGCCGATGATGCCGACCTCCCAGAGCACCATGGTGGGCACCACCCAGGCGCCAGCCTCACGGGTGAGCCGCACGATCTCACTGAGGCGATCTTCATCGACGGGCCCCTCGAACGCGTCCAGGTACTCGATGTAGCCGTCGAGGTGGTCGAAGGTCTCCTGTCCCATCAGGATGGCGTGCTCGAGCCCCACATCCGCGGGCACGTGGCCCCCGAAGCGGATCCCCACTTCCTGAGCGGTCACAGCCATCGCGTCGTATTCCGCGACAGTGGGCCCGGGATGGATCTTGAGGAGGTCCCACCCCTCCTGCTTCTGCCGCCGCACGCGCTCTTCCGCCTCTTCCGGGGAGTTCACGCTCTGGTCGTTGAAGCTGGGGCCGGCCATGTAGAGCGTCGGGGCCACGATCCCGCCTGCGTTGGCTCGCGCGCGAAGCGCCAGGTGCCCGTCCTGCCCCAGCATGCCGCGAACGGTCGTGACCCCGTTCGCCACGTACAGGAACATGACCTTCTCCTCCAGGTCGCCGCCCGGCATGTGCCCGTGCATCTCGGCGAGCCCGGGCATGAGGTACTTGCCGCCGGCATCGATGATCATGGCGCCGGCGGGGGGATCGACCGAGGCGGCCGGACCCATGTCCACGATGCGCCCATTGGAGACGACGACCGTGTATCCGGCGAGAACGCCGTCGCGGTCCATCGGAACCACGTTTGCGTTCACGAACGCGGCGGTGCGCAGAGGCGGCACCTGGGAGCGGGTGTCAACGGGCACGGCCAGACCGGCGATGGCCAGCCATGCAGCGGCGAGAATCGTTCGGCGGGCAGGAGCACGCATGTCGAAACCTCCTCCAATGATCGATGGATGCGCCACATCGACGGATGCCGCGCGCACCAGGCGCTGTGCCACGTCAATAAGGCTGCCCGTCGAATCGCGTGTCAATCGGGAACCGGTGGGCGATCGGCGGCGCCGGGTTTGCCGCTCGCGTGCGGATTGCGTGCCGGACCGCGCATCCCGCATGGTTACCGCGGCTGCATCGCGTTGCCGCCGCGTGTCCTTCGAGGACGCCGTCGCCAGCCGGCCATCACCCGACACCGGTAGCGTCCCGGGTCATCACCGAGCACCCGAACACCCACCCCCAAGTGAACGTTCACCTCATCGACGGCACCTACGAGCTCTTCCGCCATTTCTACGCGGTCCCCTCGCGCAGCGACCGGGCGGGCCGCGAGGTGGGTGCGCTGCTGGGCGTGGTGCGGTCTCTCCTCGGGATGCTGGAGGCCGGGGTGACGCATATCGGGGTCGCCACCGATCACGTGATCGAATCGTTCCGAAACGACCTCTGGCCCGGATACAAGAACTCCGCCGGCATCGACCCGGCGCTCTGGGCACAGTTTCATCCCATGGAGGGCGCCCTGGCCGCGATGGGAATCGCAGTATGGCCCATGGTCGACCTGGAAGCGGACGACGGGCTGGCCTCGGCGGCTCGCATCGCGGGCGCGGACCCGAGGGTCGAGCAGATCTTCATCTGCACGCCCGACAAGGACCTCAGCCAGTGTGTCGCCGGAACCCGCGTCGTCCAGTTCGACCGGCGCAACCGGGTCCTCCGCGACGAGGAAGGGGTCGTGGACAAGTTCGGGGTGCGGCCGGCTTCGATCCCCGACTACCTGGCTCTGGTGGGGGACAGCGCGGACGGGTTCCCGGGCATTCCGGGCTGGGGCGCCAAGTCGACCTCGACGGTGCTCGCGCACTACGGGCACCTGGAAGCCATCCCCCGGCGCAGCCTGCCCTGGGGCGTAGCGGTCCGGGGCGCCGCGCGGCTTCAGGGGATGCTCCGGGCAGGGTGGCAGGATGCCCTGCTCTTCCGCGACCTGGCCACGCTCCGGGATCACGCTCCGCTCTTCAGCGAGGTCGGCGAACTGCACTGGACGGGGGCGGCGCCGGGCTTCGAGGGCGTGGCCGAGGCCCTGGGTGAGCCTGGGCTTGCGCGGAGAGTCGAGCGCCTGGCGGCCGGGCGCGACCCCGGGAATGCCTGAGCCGACAGGCAGGCGTGGAAGGGAGCCTGTCCTGACGCATGCAACACGCTGGGAACTGCCGTGCGAGCAGCAGATGCTCAATCCCGGCGTTCGGGTTCCCACAGGGAAGCGGAGCCCGGCCCGTCGCTGTACATTGAATCGGTTCGACGCTGATCCTCCAAAGGGGTTCCCATGAAGAAAATCATCATCCTGTCGCTTGCCGTTTCGACGCTTCCGTTCATGTTCCCGGGCGCACCAGCCCTGGCGCAGTCCAGCTCGTCCGAATCCGCCGGCTTCGCGCCCTCCCTCTTCGACGGGATGCGCTACCGGTCCGTCGGGCCCGCACGCGGTGGACGCGTCACCACCGTCGCCGGGCACCCCAGCCACCCGGAAACCTTCTACATGGGGACGGTCGGCGGGGGAATCTGGAAGACCACCGACTACGGTCAGAGCTGGCGGCCCATCTCCGACGGCTATCTGGCAACCGGCTCGATGGGAGCGATCCGGGTAGCGCCCTCCGATCCGGACATCCTCTACGCCGGGACCGGTTCGGACGGCATCCGCAGCAACGTGATCACCGGCAAGGGGATCTACCGGTCCGACGACGCCGGCAGCAGCTGGCGTTTCATCGGCCTGCCGGAAGCGGGCCAGATCGGCGCCGTGGAAGTGCACCCCGACGATCCCGACCTGGTCTTCGTGGCGGCCATGGGAAATACCTTCAAAGCCAACCCGGAGCGTGGCGTCTACCGCAGCCGCGACGGGGGCGGCAGCTGGGAGCAGGTCCTCTTCGTCTCGGACTCGACGGGGGCGGTGGACCTCGAATTCGCGCCCGACAATCCGGCCGAGATCTACGTGGGCATGTACCGCGGGGAGCGGAAGCCCTGGACGATCATCAGCGGCGCCATGGAGGGCGGCATCTACAAGTCCTCGGACGGGGGAGACAGCTGGACGCAGCTCGAGCAGGGCCTGCCCGGCGGGCTCTTTGGAAAGAGCGACCTCGCGGTATCGCCAGCTGATCCGGACCGCGTGTACGCCCTCATCGAGGCGCCCGAGCCCGAGGACGGCCTCTACCGCTCCGATGACCGGGGCGCCACCTGGCGTCAGGTGTCGAGCTACAACCCGATCCTGAACCGCCCCTTCTACTACACCGGTGTGGACGCAGACCCAACCAACGCGGACATCGTCTACGTCAACAACGAGGGCTTCTACAAGTCCACCAACGGCGGGGCGGACTGGGAGCGCCGCCCGACCCCGCACGGCGACAACCACGACATGTGGATCAATCCGGACGACCCCGATCTCTTCATCCAGTCGAACGACGGCGGGGCCAACGTCACCCGTGACGGCGGTCTGACCTGGTCCACCCAGAACAACCAGTCCACGGCCGAACTCTACCAGGTCGACATCGACGATCGCTTTCCCTACTGGCTGTATGCCGGCCAGCAGGACAACTCGACCATCGCGGTGCCCAGCCGGCGACCCTACGGGATGCCCGCGGGCCACACCGCCCACTGGCGCGCCGTCGGCGGCTGCGAGACCGGCCCGGTGGTACCGAAACCTGGCAATCCGGACATCGTCTACGCCAACTGCAAGGGCCGCTTCGGCCGCTACAGCTGGAGCACCGACCAGGAGAAGCAGTACTACGTCGGCGCCTGGGATCTGTACGGGCGTAACCCCGCCGATCTGCCCTACCGCTTCCAGCGGGTGGCGCCCATCCACGTGTCCCCCAACGACGCCAACGTCGTCTACCACACCTCCCAGTACGTGCACCGCACCACCGACGAGGGGATGACCTGGGAGACCATCTCCCCCGACCTCACGGCCTTCGAGCCCGAGACCCAGATGGCCTCCGGGTCGCCCATTACGCGCGACATCACCGGAGAGGAGCACTACAGCGTGCTCTACGACATCCAGGAGTCGCCGCACGACCCCAACGTCATCTGGACGGGAGCCAACGACGGTCCCATCCACGTCACCCGCGACGGCGGCGCCAACTGGACCGACGTGACCCCCGACATGCCGGGGCGCGGACGGGTGCAGAACGTCGAGGTGTCGCCGCACGATCCCGCCAGGGCCTACGCGACCATCCTCCGCTACCAGTTGGGCGACTTCGAGCCCTACGCCTACCGGACGGGGGACTACGGCCGGTCCTGGACCCGGATCACCACGGGCGACAACGGCATTCCCGACGACCACCCGGTGCGCGTCGTGCGCGAGGATCCGGACCGCGAGGGGCTGCTCTACGCCGGCACCGAGTTCGGGATGTTCGTCTCCTTCGACGACGGCGGCAGCTGGCAGTCGTTCAAGCTGAACATGCCCACCACCCCCATCACCGACATGAAGGTGCACCAGCAGGACCTGGTCCTGTCGACGATGGGCCGCGGATTCTGGATCCTCGACAACCTGGGTCCGCTGCACGAACTGTCGGCGCAGGTCGCCGCCGCGGACGCCCACCTCTTCGCTCCCCGCCCGGCGTACCGCGCCTTCAGTTCCGGCTTCGGCGGAGGCTTCGACCCGGCAGCCCCGGAGTACCCGCGTCCCGGCCTGGTGATCGACTACTACCTGGCGAACGGCGCGGACGCTGTGACGCTCGACATCCTGGACGCGGAAGGGAATCTGGTGCGCTCGTTCTCGAGCGACGCCATGGGCGAGCAGATGGTGCCGCCAGCCGAACCGGGCATGCGCGCGCCCGCCATGGAGCGGGTCGGCACGCCCAGGGTGGACAACTCCGCCGGCCTGCACCGGTTCACCTGGGACTTCCGCTACCCGGGGCCCTGGGACGCCAGTCCCGCGCGGGCGGGCCGCGGCGGGCCGGTGGCCGTGCCGGGAAACTACCAGGTGCGCCTGCACGCGGACGGATGGAGCGCCACCGCGAGCGCCAAGGTAGACATGGACCCGCGGGTGGCCGCCGACGGGGTCACCATGGGGCATTTGCGCGAGCAGTTCGCGCTCGCGATGCAGGTGCGCGACGCCCTCAGCCAGGCGCGCATGGCCGCCGCGAAGATCGCGGAAGTCACCCCCGGCCTCGAGGACCGGGACGAGATGCAGGAGGCCCTGGAGGAGTTGCAGACCATCGAGCAGGCGCTGGTGAATGAGAGCGAGGACGGAATCCGCTATCCCGAGCGCATGCTGCTAAGCCAGATGAACTACCTCTACTCGATGCTCAACCGCGCCGATCAGATGCCGGGACGGGACGCGCAGGTGCGCTACGAGGAGCTGCAGGCGGAGCTTGAAGTGCACATCCGCAACCTGGAGCGACTCCTCAGGGCCACGATCACGGCGGCCGACTAGGCCCGGGAACGGAGGCATTATCCGCGGAGGTGCGACCTGAGCTTTGCCTATCACGTCACCTCCGCGGACGTGCTTCTGGTGCTGGAAGCGCATGGGGCCGCGGAGTCGGAGGAAGACGACGCGGTTCTCGACGCGCTCTATCTCGTGAACGAATGCGAGGGGCGCATCTCCGAGGTGGCGCTGGAACACGACAGCGCGCACGAGAGCCGGTTGGCCGTGTGGCATGAGATCGAAGCCATCCTGATCGAGGAGGGCTATCTCGAGGAGCCTCCGAGGCTCGGTGCGTGATGCCGAACCCCGAGGCCGTCAACTACGAGCGCTATTTGAAGCTGGACGAGCTGCTCGGGCTTCAGAAGCCGCGTGACGACGTCGAGCACGACGAAATGCTGTTCATCGTCATCCACCAGGTGTATGAGCTGTGGTTCAAGGTGATGCTGCACGAGATCGACTATTGCTGTCGATTGCTCGCGGGCGGGGACGTGCCCCGGGCCCGGCACACCCTCAAGCGCATCCTCACCATCCTCAAGGTGCTGGTGGCTCAGCTCGACATCCTCGAGACGATGAGCCCGATCGAGTTCCTGACCTTCCGCGACCACCTCGACACGGCCAGCGGCTTCCAGTCGGACCAGTTCCGGGCCCTCGAATTCTGCCTGGGCTGGAAGGAGGGCGCGGCCCTCAGGCGTTTCGAACCCGGCAGCCGGGCGCGAACCGATCTCGAACGGCGCTGGAACTCGCGGACGTTGTGGGACTGTTTCCTGCACTATCTGGCGACAGAAGGATACGACATTCCCCGCGATAGTCTGGAACGCGACTTTACACTACCCGTGGTCGCGGACGAGGGCGTGCAGGCGGTCCTGGTCGACATCTACCGCGGAGACGCTCGCAACGTCCAGCTCTGCGAACGGCTGGTGGACCTGGACGAGGGGCTGCAGGAGTGGCGCTACCGCCACATGAAGATGGTCCAACGGACGATTGGCCATAAGCCCGGGACGGGCGGATCGGCGGGATCCCGCTACCTGGCCACGACGCTCAACAAGCCCGTTTTCCCGGATTTATGGGAGATACGGGCACGGTTGTGAAGCGGGGTTGAGGGTGCGAGCCGAGGAGTTGTCCTGCCGCGGCCGGGCGGCAGAAGGTACGTCTGCTCAGGGCCCGCCCTCGGGACCATCGCACACCGCGGGAGCCACATAGTCCAGGCCCAGCAGACGAAAGTAGTTCTGACCCAGCGCGATGTTCCGGAACGCGGTGTTGTCGAGGTAGCGCAGGATACGGCTGGTGACGCGGAGTTCGGTGCGATAGACCTCGAGGTCCTTGTCCCTGGATGCCAGGAAGTCCGTCCCGGGCAGGATTCGCTCCGAGTATTCGTTCAGGAAGGGAACGTAGACCGCTCGTGCTTCGGAATGCGAGAAATAGGCGTCGTCCAGGACACGCCAGGAAATATCCAGCATCAGATGCGAATGGCGGTCCAGCATCGACTTCATGATCGCGATGTGTTGTACAGGGCCCATCTCGGTGAGTTCGCGGGACAATCCCATGTGCATCCACACGATGTCATTGTCGGGATATAGTCTCAACACCTCGTCCATCAACGGCAGGTACAGGGTCGGGTCTTCGTTGTTGCCCAGATCCGCGTGGATGGCGAGGGGCATGTTCCGTTCACGCAACACTTCCATGAACGGCGCCCACTCGTCCAGGACTCCCTCCGGGACCGGGCCCCGGCCGTTGGCGAACACCGCCTGCTTGACCAGGTTGACTTCGCCCATCCACGAGAAGACGCCCGGATATTCCTCCTCCAGGCGCCGCATTGCCGGGAGGATGGTGGCGGGGCGCGCAAGGTCGGGGAAGGTCATCGACATCGTCAGATGGACGGCCGGAGACGGGCGTGTCGAGTATTCGGCGGCATTGGCGAGATCGTTGTCGAGCGACGGGGTCAAGGGCGTTCCCGGGCAGTCCAGGTAGTAGGTGCACGAAGACGAGTCGGGGAGGGTCTGGCCGATGCCGTAGACGTTGGCGAACAACACGCCTGTTTCTTCCAGATACGAGACGACTTCGTGAAACGGGACCTCCGCACCTCCGAAGGGGCGAAAGTGGAGATGGGCATCTACAACCGCGGTCTGGGGCTCGACGGAGCGATCGTAGCAAGGCCCGTCATCCGAGCCGTAGAAGTCCAGCGCCGACGTCGAGACGCACGCCGTAGTGGCGAGGAGGCCTGCGCCGACAAGCAGGGCCCGGGGAATGGGCGGGGCCGTGGGCACCGAGGTACCCGAAGTCATTTGACCGGACGTGAGTTCATGCGACCAACAATGAGTCATTTGAGCAACAGTGTCCAGGGTCGTGGACGGGCCTGCGGTTCCAGGTGCCTTCTGTGAGGGGGCCGAAGCCGGTGAAGCCGCTGGAGTCGGGTGTGAAGCCCTGGGTCGCGAGCGGATCCTCGGTCCACGAAAGGCTCGTCGCCCGGGACGATCTCGAAGCGCTCGTTCCTGCACCCAGCGCCGCCGGCGACGTTCATCCTTTCGTTCACCTCGTACGAGAGGTCGGCGATCAGGTTGACCTGCTGCTGATCGTAGATGCCCGGATGGAGGTACGGCGCGCCGCTCCGAGGTTCTTCAGGCGTGGTGCGACTACGCCCAACAGGCCCCCGCCAAGTGCGATTCCAGAGGGGCTATAACCCATGGTTGACACGCCCGCACCCAAGGTTGACACGCCCGCACCTCTCCCCGCACCTTCCCCGCTAGCCAGTGCAGTCATACAGGAATCCGAGTCGGGTCTCCTGCCGAATGGAGCAGCCGATGTGCCAAGGGGCAGGGCTGATCACCACGTCCCTGCAAACAGGCAGGGCCTTCCTGTGGTTCTTCCTGCATGAGGGTTCGGCACCATTGCGCAACGGCGTGGAGCGCGACACCCCCAACAAAGGGAGGAAGTGCCATGTTCAACCGATCATGCCTCACACTGATTTTTCTGGCCGTGATCGCGGGTTGCGCAGATGGCGTCGGGCCTGAGGGTTTGGCGTGCAGGGGATGGAAGCCGAACGAACTCGAGGCGGATGTGGACTCGTGGCAGGAAGTCGGGGTGTGGTTGCTGTCCGACCCCGACGAAGAGACGACGTTCGCCCAGACCTCGGAGTTGGGATGGGTGCGGGGCGTGAACGTGACGGACTGGGAACGCGCGGTTCGCGTGGAGGCGCTTACCGAGGGTTTCCAAGTCGAACCTGGCGATACGCTCAGGTACACGCTGGCCTTCACGTTGTCCGATGTGTTATGCGAAGATGTGACGCTTCTGGTTATTGGTTAAGTAGCCCGATCCCCTTCCCCCTCACGGGGCTCTCGGAAGTACTTTCGGGCTCTGCTGTCCGACAGCTACCGTCGCTAGTCGCTATCTGAAGTGACCCCCAAGAGTTGGACACCCGACCTGAGTCGCTCTGGATCACCGGGCTAACAGCTAACGGACCCCGGGAAGGCGGGTAGTCCCACCTTCCCGGGGTCGCCAGGTTGTCGGTGCGAATTGCGAATCAGCGTCGGCATCCACCAACTCGCATCGCTGCGCCAACTTACCAGCTGTAGGACATCTTGCTGTAGTAGAACGCCCCGTTGAAGCCGAACGGGCTGTACTCGCCGTATCGCTGACCGGAGTCGTCGGCTGCGCCGGGGAACTCGCCCGGACGGGTGTTCAGCGCATTCTGACCACCGACCGTAAGTGTCCACCGGTCGGCGAACGTCTGGGACACCTCAAAGTCCAGCAGCTGGCGTCCCGGATAACGAGTCGTGATCGTGGGATCGCCGGAGTAGGGCGCGAAACGCTCGAAGACGCCGTCCCAATGGCTGCCTCGCACGAGCAGGCGAGTCCCACCCGGGAAGACGTGATTGACGGTAACGCTCCCTCTCTTGAAGGGCAGGCCCTTCTCCAGAGCGTTCACTCGACTGTCGTCCAGCGTCTCCGAGTTGTGCTTGGTCACGTTCGTGCTGGTGAAGTTCCAGGCCGCGCTCACGGTGGTGACGCCCCGCTCGTTTTCGACATCGTAGGCGGCCACCACGTCGAGCCCCTGCGTCCGGGTCGAGAAGTCGTTCACGAAGAACTGGAACCTCTTGAGCACGCCACCGGGCCGGATAATGCCATCCGCAACCAGACGCTCGATCTCGCTGTTCGTGAGGGAAATGTTCCTGCTGGTGGTGAGTCGTTGCGACACGTCGATCAGGAAGTAGTCCGTGGAAAGGCTGAAGTTGCCTCGTTGGAACACGCCACCGAAAGACAGGTTGACCGACTTCTCCGGCTCCAAGGGCTCTCCACCGTACTGTTGGGCGAGCCTCGACGTCGAGGGGATTGTGCCGTTGTTGGTAAGGTCCTTGAGGGCAGGATCGTAGATGGTCGAGATGTTGAAGGCGTTCTGCTGTCCGGGGGTGGGTGCCCGGAACCCGGTGCTGGCGGCACCTCGCAGCGCGAATCCCTCGGACACGCTGACGCGTCCCGCAACCTTCCCGTTGACCGTCGTCCCGAAGTCCGAAAAGCGCTCGACCCGGCCCGCCACGCCGAGGGTCCAGGCGCCGCCCGGTTCGCGGAACTCGAGGTCCCCGTATCCCGCGAAGTTGCTGCGGTCCCAATCTCCCGCCGTGAGCGGCCCGAACCCGGTGAAGCCGTTGGAGCCGGGTGTAAAGCCCTGCGAGGCCAGCGGCCCCTCCGTCCAGGATGGCTCATCGCCCTGAACGATCTCGAACCGCTCGTTACGCCACTCCGCACCGCCCGCGATGTTGACCCGGTCGTTGACGGCGTAGGAGAGATCGACGTTGAGGTTGGTTTCCAGCTGGTCGTAGATTCCCGGGTTAAAGTACGGAGTGCAGAGCTGGTCGGGAACGGCCGGTGAGGTTCCCTTGTCGCTGCACGGCTGGTCGGGCCCCAGCGAGGCGTTGACGGTGTTGTACATATAGAAGTCGAGGCTGGAGTTGCCAAGAGACGCGCTGGCGTCCCAGGACAACCGACCGCTGGCCCCTCGAAGCCCCGTCACCACGGAGGCGTCGGAGACGTAGGATCCGAACTGCGGCGTAAACCCACCGGGGAACATCTTCTGGAAGGTGAAGCAGTTGGAATTGGCCAGGACCTCCCGCCACGCAGTCATGTCGGCCACGAGGCCGTCCACGACCCGGACTTCCGGACACCCGGCCGATCCGTCATTCACTCCGTCGGCGGCGTCGAGCATATCGCCGACCAGGAGCAGGCCGGAACCGTTATTGAACACGCCTGAGCGGGTGTTCGGATTACGGAAGTAGAAGCCCCCCTCGACCTGCTTGGACGCATAGTTGCCGTGTCCGTAGAACGAGAGGTTGTCGTTGAAGACGTAGGCAGTATTCGCCCACAGCTTGAAGTCGTTCGAGACCGTCGGCGACCCCCAGATCTGCGCGGGTGTGCGCACGGAAGTGTTCCCGGAGGCGATCAGGCTTCTGGCGTCGTTGCGCTGAACGCTGCGATCGGTCGGATCGGCGTTGCCGTATTCGCCGGTCAGGTTCAGGAAACCGGACTCCCCCAGCGGCAGGCCGAAGTTGCCCGTCAGCGTGTACATGTCGCCGTCGCCGGGGAACAGGCCACCCTCCAGAAGCTCGGTTGTCTCGGCGAACAGGTGCCCGCCCGTCTTGAGCTCGATCGACCCACCGGAGCGGTCGTTCTTGAGGATGAAGTTCATGACCCCCGCAATCGCGTCGGACCCGTACTGGGCGGCCGCGCCGTCGCGCAGGACCTCAGCCTGCTCCAGCGCGAGCCCGGGGATGAGTGAGATGTCGGGACCCTGCGCGCCATCGGCGATGCTGTTGCCGTACCACACGATCACCGCAGAGCGGTGACGCCGCTTCCCATTCACGAGCACCAGTGTCTGGTCGGGCGAGAGGCCGCGCAGGTTGGCTGGCCGCGCGAAGGTGGCGGCGTCACTGATGGGCTGAGTGTTGACGTTGAAGGAAGGTACGACGTTGCGCAGCACGTTTGCGAAGTCGACATCGCCCTGGTTGATGATCTCGGCGGCGGGGATGACGTCCACCGGAACGGCCGACTCCGTCACGGTGCGCGGTCGGGCGCGGGTTCCGATGGCCGTGATCCCGCCGAGGATGACCGCCTCCTCGGACAAGGCCACATCGAGGCGGGACGCCGAGCCGACGGTAACCGTAACCTCCTGCCGCACTATCGCATACCCGATGAGTTGAATCTCGACCATGTGGGTGCCCGCGGGCACGCCCCGGACTTCAAAGGCACCTTCGTTGTCGGACAGCGTTCCGACGGAAAGGGCGGAGATGAAGACTTGGGCACCCGCGAGGCCCTGGTTGGTCGAGGCGTCGCGAACCGTGCCTTCCACGGAGCCTTGGGCATTCGCCGCCGCAGGAAATGTCGCAAATAGCAACAGAATGGTCGCTATACGTGTGAAACGGTTCCGATTTCCGGCAGGATCGGTCATTCGAGACCTCCTTTTGTCGGTTGGTGCGACATTTCTTGTGGAGCAAGTCGTCCGAGATTGCTCTTCTAACCATTTTTCAGAAAAAAGAGCCGTAACGCAAGTGTCGTGTCCCCGCGTAGCGGTGCGCGCGGGCATCAAACGGGACCCCCGGATGGAGACACGATGCAGTGACCGCCGAGGCGGGGGCGCCCCCCACGCTCGTCAGATCCGTGCTTGAACGGTGTAGAGTTCATGATAGCGGCCACGCCGCGCAATGAGGTCCTCATGTCGTCCCCGCTCGACGATGCGGCCATCCTCCAACACGAGAATGAGATCGGCGCGGCGAATGGTGGACAGGCGATGGGCGATCACAAGCGTCGTGCGCTCCCTGAGCAGTTGGGCGAGAGAGACCTGGATGAGCGCTTCGCTCTCGGTGTCCAGACTCGAGGTAGCTTCGTCCAGGAAAAGGATGCTCGGGTCGGCGAGGATCGCGCGGGCGATGGTAACGCGCTGGCGCTGTCCGCCCGAGAGCTTGACCCCGCGCTCGCCGATGATGGTGTCGAGCCCGTCCGGGAAGCGGTCGCTGAATTCGGTGACGTAGGCCTGACGGGCCGCATGCTCCACCTCATGCTCACTCGCCGTCGAGCGCGCGAACAGCAGGTTCTCGCTGATGGTTCCGTCGAAGAGGAAGTCGTCCTGCAGCACGAGCCCCAGCTGCGTGCGGTAGCTCGCCAGCTTCACCTCGCTCAGATCGATACCATCCACCAGAATCCGGCCCTCGTCGGGGGTGAGGAACGACGCGGCCAGGCTGGCCATGGTCGACTTGCCCGACCCCGAGCTGCCGACCAGGGCCACGACCGTCCCAGGCTCGACCTGGAAGCTGATGCCCTGGAGAACGGGCTTGTCTTCCTCGTACCTGAAGTGGACATCTTCGAAGCTGAGCCGTCCCTGGATGGACGGCATGTCCACCACTCGCTTGGGGTCGTCGTCTTCGGTCGGCCATGAGAGGAGTTCGGCGGTCCGGTCAAGGCCTGCGAAGGCCTCGGTCATCTGGGTCCCGATGTTGGCCATCTGTATCACGGGAGCGATCAGAAAGCCCAGCAGAAAGGTGAACGAGAAGAGCTCCCCCACCGTCATCTGGCCCTGGACGATCAGCCATCCGCCGTATCCCATGACCAGAACCCCGGCGAGGCCCATGAAGAAAGTGCCGGAGCTCGTAACCAGACTTGAAGTCGTGAGAGTCTTCTTGACGTTCCCGAAGATGCGCATCACACCGGCGCGGAAGATCACGCCTTCCTCAGCGACGGCGTGAAAGCCCTTGATCACGCGGATGCCCCCGAGTGACTCCGTGAGGCGGCCCGTCACCTCCGCGCGGATCTTGCCTCGCTCGCGAAACGCGGGGCGCAACGTCTGGAAGGCCCGGGTCGAGATGATCGCGAAAGCGCCGAGCGGCCCGATCGTCAGCAGCGTCATCATGGGAGAGATACTGACCAGATATGCGAACCCCACCACTGCGGTGATCACCCCGCCGACCAGTTGCACCAGGCCGGTGCCGACCAGGTTCCGCACGCCCCTGACGTCCTCCATGATGCGCGAGACGAGATCCCCGGAGCGCGTGTTGTCGAAGACGCGCACGGGGAGGCGCAGGACGTGTCGCTGCACCTGCCCCCGCAACTCGGCGATGAGGTTCTGCGCCTCCACGCTCAGCATCATGGTCAGCGTGTACGACGTGACCGACTGGACCACCACCGCCCCGGCCACGGCCCCGAGGAGCTGGTAGAGCCCGGGCAGGTTGCTGTTGGCGATCACATCGTCGATGAGCGGGCGCGTGGCGATCGGCAGAACAAGGCCGGCCAGGCGATTCAGGAGGATGAGAATGAGGCCGATCAGCACCAGCTTGCGCCGGGGCCAGATGATCTCGTGGAACGCGTGCCTGAGACTCGCGCCACTTATCTTTTTCTTCGCCTTGCCGTCAGCCAACGATCTCACCCCCCGACTCGCGTCCCCCCTGGTAACGTTGCATCTTGCCGGGCGAAAGATGGCGCTATTGCGCGATGGTTGGAAGCCGCGCGCCGGTTCGGCGGGCAGTCGTGCCGGCCGCCGCATCCGAAAAAGGGAGTGACGACAGATGATTTCGAGTTGGCCGATCGGCCGCCACCGGGCTCGAGCATGGTGGATCGGGACGCTCGCGTGGCTGTGGGTGGGCTGCAGCGGCGAGGCGCCGGCGGGCGGGCGGGACGGCGAGGTTGCGGAGACGGGGGCAGCGGTGGCCGCGGGTGTGGTCGTGCTTCGCGCCGACCGCGTGCTGGACGGGCGCGGCGGGGCACTGGACGGGCGCGAGGTGGTCGTGCGCGATGGCCGTGTCGAGGCGGTGGTCGGGGTCGGGACCACCACGGGGGCCGCAGTCTACGACCTCGGCGGGGCCACCCTGCTGCCCGGGCTGATCGACACCCACGTCCACCTGGGGTGGCACTTCGACCGCGAGACGGGGCGGCTGCACACGGAAGCCTCCACCGACGGCCCGGAAGATCGGGCCTTGTACGCGGCAGAGAACGCCTGGAAGATGCTCCATAGCGGCGTCACCACCGTCCAGAGCGTCGGCGGACCGGAAGACATCCCCGTCCGGGACGCCATCGCGGGGGGAATGCTGCCCGGGCCGCGGGTGCTCACGTCGGTGCGGGCCGTCAACGCGGGGACGGGCGGGCCCGCCGAGATCCGGGCGCATGTGGACGACGTGGCTGCGGCCGGCGCGGACGTGGTCAAGATCTTTGCTTCGGAGAGCATCCGGGTCGGCGGCGGGCCGACGCTCAGCCAGGAGCAGCTGGACGCCGCCTGCGGCCGGGCCGGCGAGCACGGCCTGCGCTCCGTGGTGCACGCCCACGGCCCAGAGAGCGCGAGCCGGGCGGCGCTGGCCGGATGCTCCCAGATCGAACATGGCGCGCTGCTGGACCGGGCCACCCTCGAGCTGCTGGCCGAGCGCGGACTGTACTACGACCCTCACATCCACGTCATCTTCGACAACTACTTCGCCAACGCGGAGCGGTATCTGGGCATCGGCAACTACACGGCGGAGGGCTTCGAGCAGATGCGCGCCGCGGTGCCGGTGGCGCTGGCCACGTTCCAGCAGGCGCTGGGTGTCGAGGGGCTCGACATCGTGTTCGGGACCGACGCCGTCGCGGGGGCACATGGAAACAACTGGCGGGAGCTGGTCTACCGGGTCGAGGAAGGCGGTCAGGGTGCCATGGCAGCGATCGTTTCGGCGACCAGCCTGGCGGCGGAGTCGCTCGGGCTGGGCGCGACGCTGGGAGCTGTTGAGGCCGGCTATGATGCCGACCTGATCGCCGTGGCGGGCGATCCATCCGCCGACATCGAGGCGCTCGGGCGCGTGGTGTTCGTGATGCGCGCGGGCCGAGTATACCGGAACGATCCGGTTGCCGGCCCCGAATTCGATTGATCCTCGAAACCCTGGAATTGATCCTCGAAACCCTGGAAACCGGATGATTCTACGCGTTCAGCACATCGGCATGGCCGTGCGCGATCTGGAGGACGCCTGCGCGCGCTTCGAGCGCGTTCTGGGCCTGGAGGCGCGCGACTTTCGGGACGATCAGGGCAAGGGCATGCAGCTGGACGCCCGCATCCTGCTCGGAAACGAGTGCTGGCTTCACCTGGTCCAGAACTGGAATCCCGAGTCGCGCGTCAACCGGTTTCTTCGGGAGAAGGGCGAGGGACTGGAGCACATCTGCCTGGAAACGGACGACATCGAAGCCGACGTGGCTCACCTGCGCGAGATCGGCGTCGGCGTCTGGGAGAACCGCATCCTCGACGCCAACGACGGGTACGAGGCCTTCGTCTATCCGGACAAGCTCCCGGGGCTCACCATCGAACTGATTCAGTCACACGATCGCAGCTGGTACTACCCGCCGGACGCCGTGGGCAAGCCCGTGAGCGACTCGATGGAGCTCTTCCGCCTGCAGCACATCGGGCTCTGCGTGCACGACCTGGCGGACGCGTGCCGGCGCTTCGAGCAGTTCTTCGGCCTGGTTGCTCAGGACTACCGCAACGATCAGGGCAAGGGCAGGCAACTCGACGCCCGCGTCCTTTTCCCCAACCAATGCTGGCTGCACCTGGTGCAGAACTGGGATCCGGAGTCGCGCGTGAACCGGTTTCTGCAGTCGCGAGGCGAGGGACTGGACCACATCGCGCTCCAGACGACGGATATCGACGGTGATGTGGCGGGACTGCGCGAACGCGGGATTCCGCACTTCCAGGACACCATCTTCGACGCCAACGATGGCTACGAGGCCTTTGTCTATCCGGATCAGCTTCCCGGGATGACGGTGGAGTTGATCCAGCCGCACGCGCATAGCTGGGGGTTCGGGGAGTAGGGATGACCAACGACCAGCTCCGCGGTGTCATCGCCGGCGGCGAGGGTCCCGCGATGGAGTTCAAGCAATCCCTGACCCGGGATCTCGGCCGCGAACTCTGCGCCTTCGCGAACGCGGCTGGCGGAACCGTCCTCCTCGGGGTCTCGGATGCGGGCGAGATCATGGGAGTGCGCGATCACAACGTGCTCAAATCGCGTATCCAGAGCACCGCAAGGTCAGCGGATCCACCGATCACGGTCAACGTCGACAGCGTCGGTCAGGTCCTCCGGGTGGTGGTCCCGCGGCAGCACCGGAAACCGTACTCCTTCGGCGGACGCTTCTTCATGCGCGAAGGCGCCAGCAGCCAACGAATGTCGCGGTCCGAGATCGAAGATATGTTCTACGCCGCCGGACACCTGCATTTTGACCGGGCTCTTTGCCCGAACTACGACATCGATCGGGACATCGATGACGAGCGGTGGCGTGAATTCAGCGACCGGGCGAGGATTCCCAGGTCCATGGACCGGACGGTCGCCCTCCGCAACCTGGGCTTGGTCGACGCGGAATATCGAATGAGGCACGCGGGGGCCTGGCTCCTGGCTCGTGATATCCGTACCGTCACCATTTCCGCGCACGTTTCCTGCGCCATGTTTCTTGGCACGACCAAGGTAAGCATTCTGGATCGCAGGGACTTCTCCAGCGACATCGTGTCGATGGTCGACGAGGCCGTGACGTGGATTCTGGGCAAGATCGATGTCGGGCTGGTGATTCGCGGGATCCGACACGAGGAGCGGCCCGAGCTGCCTCCGGGTGCCCTGCGCGAGGCGGTGGCCAACGCCCTTGTGCACCGGGATTACCGGTCCACCGGCAACGTCCATGTCTACGTCTTCAAGGACAAGGTCGAGATCGTGAGCCCGGGCGGTCTTCCGACCGGGATGAACGAGGCCGACCTGGGTACGCGAAGCGTCCCTCGAAATCCACTCCTGTTCGCGATGCTCCACCGAATGGGCGTCGTCGAGCACATCGGGTCCGGTGTCCGTCGGATTCGCGATCTTTGCGACAAGCATGAGATGCCGGAGCCCGAGTTCGCCGTGTCGGACCACTGGGTGAGTGTCTGCTTCGCGCGCGCGGGGGGGACGCGGGGGCCAGAGTCAACCGCCGGGGGGCCAGAGTCAGGGCCAGAGTCAACCGCCGGGGGGCCAGAGTCAGGGCCAGAGTCGACCGCCGGGGGGCCAGAGTCAGGGCCAGAGTCGACCGTCCGTGGGCCAGAGTCACAAGGAATCGACGCTGGGGCACTCGATGTTCGCGTCCTGTCTTCGCTGGCTACAGGTCCGCTCTCCAAGTCCGCGATCGCCGATGCGCTTGGCCACCGCTCCGTGTCGAGCGCACTCAACCGTACGGTGCGCGGCCTGCTCCGAGACTCTCTTGTCGAATACACGTTGCCGGACAAGCCCAGCAGCAGAATGCAGAGGTACCGTCTCACCCCCGCCGGCCAGCTCGCCGTGAGAGAGAAGCGGCATTGACCTGAGCAAGGAGGAACTTTCATCGCCTACCACCTGGATGAACGCATCGCGGTCGAGCGGTTTCGCGAGCCTTCTGTGCGCGGTTTCGCCGAAGAGGTGTTGCGGGCGCTGGGCGCGAGCGCGGAAGAGGCGCGCATCAACGCCGACGGAGTCGTGACGGCGTCGCTCTGGTGGCATCCGGGGCAGCACCAGGGGCTGGAGAAACTCTTCCGCTACGCGAGGCGGATGCGCAATGGGGGCATTCTGCCCGATACGCGGATGGCGTGGGTGCGGGAGCGGCCTGCTGCTGCGGTCCTGGATGCGAATAAGGGACTGGGGTATGTCGCGGCGCGACGTGCCATGGACCGCGCGATCGAGATGGCCCGGCGGGTCGGGGTCGCGATGGTCGGCGTGCGACACAGCAACCATTTCGGGATCGCAGGCTTCCACGCCAAGCGAGCCGCTGACAGCGGTCTGATCGGGATCGCGATGACGAACGCGGGCGCGGAGATGGCACCGTGGGGCGCGACCCGTCCGGTGCTGGGCACCAATCCCTGGGGCATGGCGGTGCCGAGACCCGGCGGGCACGACCCCATCGTGCTCGACATGGCTTTGACGCAGTCCGGCAAGGGGATGATGCGCTGGCTCCGGAGGGCGGGCCTGCCGATGCCGGACCACTGGGCGCTCAAGCCCGACGGCGCCCGCACGACGGATCCTGACGCGGCCATGAAGGGCCCCCTTCTCCCGATCGGCGACTACAAGGGCTACGGGCTCAGCCTCATCACCGACATTCTGACGGGCGTGCTGACGGGATCCCTGTTTGGGGCGCAGGTCTTTCAGGACGACGAGAATTACGACGTGGCCCACACGATGATCGCCGTCAGCATCGAGGCGTTCATGTCGGCAGAGAGTTTCGGGGAGAGACTCGAGCGGCTGCTCGCGGATGTGCTGGCCTCCCCGCCTATCGACCCTGGCCGCCCGGTTCAGCTACCCGGGCAGGCGGAGCAGGAGCGCGCGCGGAACCGGCTGAGGCGGGGGATCCCGATGGACCCGAAGACCGTGGTGCGGCTGCGGGCGCTCGCCGAAGAGCTGGGGGTTCCTTTTTCGATGGAGCCGGAGACCTGATGCGGTGTCCCGGTAGCGGCGAACTCGCGAAACAGCCAGGAAGCGTACATGAAACAAACAGGAAGCGTACATGAGCAATGAAGCGCTGGTGATCGGGAGCGCGGAGGCGCCTCCCGGGACGATGACCCGGGGCGTGATCCCGGTCGGTTCCGACCTGGCCGGGGTCGCACGCGAGATTCCCATCCTGATATGCCGGGGCCCGTCCCACGGACCGATCCTCTGGATCAACGGAGCCACCCACGGGGACGAGCCCGAGGGCGCGCTCTCGATCTTCAAGCTGTTCGCGACGCTCGACCCCGGCGCAGTGCGCGGGACCGTCGTCGGCGTTCCGGCGATGAACGTGCCCGCCTTCGAGGCCGGCAAGCGCGGGGATCCGCTGGACACCTTCTCCTACGACATGAACCGCATCTACCCGGGACGGGCCGGGGGTTACCCGACCGAACGAGCCGCGTGGGCGCACTGGCAAGCGATGAAGGACGCGTGCGACCTCCAGATCGCCGTCCACTCGGGAGGGGAGCACTCCTACCTCGCGCACATGATCTTCGCCGCCGACAACCCGCCCAGCTTCGAGCTCGCGGCGGCGATGGGGTCGCAATGGGATCTCGTGTTCCGCAGCGGGGTGGGCGGCGCCAATCCCTCCTCGAAGATGGCAGAGTTGGGCAAGGCCGGTATCACCATCGAGCTCGGGGGCAACTGCCGCACCCTCACCTCCGATTTTCACGCGGTGGCCGAGGACTTGGCCGACAGCTACCGCAACGTGATGCGCCACTACGGGATGATCGAGGGCGACGCCCGGTACGCGTCCAGCTGGCGAATGGGACATCAGCAGGCGCTGCTCGCTCCGGCCTCGGGGATGTGGGTCGGGGACGCCGATGTGCCTTTCGAGACGCCTATTCCGGCGGGAACGCCGCTGGGACGGGTCTTCGATCTGTACGGCGATGTTCGGGGCAGGGTGGTGGCTCCGCAGGAGGGGGTGGTGTTCGGACTGCGCTCGCGCCCCGCGGTGCTCGAAGGCGAGTGGTGCTGCTTCTTCGGCATCATCGACGAGGTGAGGGACGACCTGCTGGGGTAGATGACGGTTCCTAACAACGCTCAAGGATTCGGCCGACAGTGCTTCCTTTTGACCTGAAAGACGAATTCACCGTCGGTCACGACGTGTCCGACCGCCAGTTCGGGTTCATCGTCGGCATGGCGATGTCTCCGAACGGTCATGTCGTCGCCCTGGACGCACTCAACCGTTCCGTGACGGTTTGGGACACGTCAGGAAACGAGGTTCATCGCTGGGGTCGTGAGGGCGACGGTCCCGGTGAACTTCAGACGCCAACCTCAGTGAGCGTGTCTCGCGATTTCACGGTTGCGATCGTGGATCGCGACAGAGCGAGCCTGTATGAACTGAGCGGTGAGCATATCGAGACCTGCAGACTTCCTGCCAACGGAGTATTTGCAGCCTTCGACACATCGGGGCGGCCCGTGGTGCTGACGCTGGATCTCTTCGGCGCGCGGTTGCTCCTGATAAGACCGAGTGACGGGGCAACGTTGTGGAGCCAGGACATTCCGGAGAGCTTCCGGGCACCATTCTTCGGGCCTCGGCTCGTGTTCGCCCGGCTCTCCAATGGTCGAGCAGCCATTGGCGCGGACGCCGCCTATCGGCTCGCCATTGTCGACCTGGCCAGCGGTCAGTCCGTTGGCGACATGGTGCGTGACGTTCCCATTCGCCGGGTGTCGGACAGTTTCGCGTCCAGGCTGCGACGATACCTGCTGGATCCGACGTCCGCACCGGCGGGATGGACCTCGCTGCTGGGTACGCGTCGCGAAGGGCTGCCGCCCGAAATGGTCGAGGCGATCGACTTGCCGGACACCTTCCGAGTCATCATTCACGCGTTTCGAGGTCCGCCTGCGGATACGATCTGGGTCCGCCGAGGCCTGGGGGTCGGGGATGATTTGGCGCCACCCGTGGATCCGCCCGATCACGCGCCGCTGTGGGATCTGTTTGGCGATGCCACGCTGGAATACGAGGGAACCGTGGGGATGCCGGAGGGATTTGTTCCGTATGCCGGAGATAGCCGACGGCTTGCGGGAGTGCAGAAGGATGAGCTTGGTGCGCAGGCGATCCGGGTGTTGAGCCTGAAGGCAGGGTAGCCGGGTAGAATCCCCGCCTCCCCAACTCTTGCCGGCACTCTCGGGCAATCACCGAACCCCCGATGAGCGCCGGGAACGCATCCTGCTTGCGCCGACTATCTGCTGCGGACTGTCTCCCCGAGCGCCTCCACGAACGCATCCACTTCATCCGTCGTGTTGTAGAAGTGTGGGCTGGCTCGCACGATGCCGGGGCGGCTGTCCACGATGATTCCACGATCGGCGAGTTGCCTCACCGCATCCCCGGGGGCCGGATGGCGCACCGGGACGATGGCGGAACGGGTTTCCGGAGCATCGGCTACCCGGGGGGAGAAACCGGCGGACAGGCATCCCTCGATCAGGCGCTCGGCCAGGGCGGCGTTGCGGGCTCGGATCGCGGCGACCCCCAGCTCATCCACGATGTCCTGTCCGCCGAGCGCGGTGTGGACGGTCGCGAGCGCCGGGGTCCCCAGCTCGAAGCGGCGCGCGTCTCGATGATAGCGGAATTCGCCGGGGTTGAAGCGAAACTGGTCCTCGGTGGCGAACCAGCTCGTGATTCGGGGTTCGAGGCCCGTGATCAGGTCTTCGCGTACATGGAGGTAGGCGAGCCCCGGACCTCCGCAGAGCCACTTGAGCGGGCCGGCGGTATAGAAGTCCACGCCGGTGGCCGGGAGGTCGACGGGAACCTGGCCCGCGCCCTGGTATCCGTCTATCAGACAATAGGCGCCGGCACGGTGTGCGATATTCGCGATCGACTCCAGATCGAGAATGGCGCCGGTGGTGAAAAAGACGTGGCTGGTGGCGATCGCCAGGGTTCGCTCGTCGACCGCGTCCTCGAACTGCTGGGGACCGATGCTGATGCCGTCCGGACTCTCGAGCACGACCATCTCCACTTCGGGGCGCACCTTCCACTGATAGAGCAGCGTGGGGAAGTCCAGCTCGGTCGTGACGATGCGGTTGCGCTTCGACCAGTCCACGCTCTCCGAGATGACCGCCAGGCAGGCCGAGGTGGAGGGCATGAGGGCGACGCTCCCCTCGGGCGCTGCGAAGAGGCCGGCGACGCGCCGCCGCAGCTCCGCAAGCATGCCCCACCAGTGCTCGTACCAGGCGGAGGCGCCCATGTCGTGCCAGAGATCCAGGAAGTCCCGGAGGCGGTCCTCGGCCCGGGTCGAGAGCGCGCCCAGCGAGCACGAGTTCAGGTAGTTGCGCCGCCCGAGGATCGGGAACGCCGCGCGGATCTGGTCCAGGTTCATGGGACAACTGCGCGAGCGAAATCTGTGGATTGACGGACGCGCGCGGTACTCCCGGGAGGGGAGACGCTCCGCACCCGATTACGCGGTGCGAGGGCCACGTCGTGCAGGTCACGACTCGCGGGAACAGATCTGAAGCAGGACCGCACGGAACCCGACAGGCTCACGGCAGCGCTGCGGGGTCGATGGGCCGGCGCTCGGCCAGGCGTCCCCTGCCCCGTTCCGCGACCGGCTCACCGCGATCCACGATGACCTCCCCTCGGGAAAGCGTCCAGGTCGGGAACCCTCTCGCGCGAATTCCCTGGAAGGGGCTGTAATCCACTGCCGAGTGGAGGCTTGCGGCGTCGATCTCCGTCTCGGCCTCGGGATCCACGACGATGATGTCCGCGTCGGCCCCGACGTCCAGCGTGCCCTTGCGCGGGTAGAGCCCGAAGATGCGGGCCGGGCCCGTGGAGGCGAGCTCCACGAACCGCTGGGGCGAGATCCGGCCCGTCGCCACGCCTTCGGTGAACACGAGCGGCAGCCGTGTTTCGATCCCGGGGAGGCCGTTGGGGATGCGGGTGAAGTTGTCGCGTCCGGTGGTCTTCTGATCGTGGTAGCGGAAGGGGGCGTGGTCGGACGACACCTGCTGGATCGACCCGGCCGCGAGGGCGAGCCAGAGGGCTTCGCGGTGCTCGGCGGCCCGCATCGGGGGGCTGCACACGAACTTCGCGACCTCGAACCCGCCGCAGGGATCGTAGACGGTATCGTCCAGCACCAGGTACTGCGGACAGGTCTCGGCCACGACCGGTTCGCCCCGCTCGCGGGCGGCCGCAACATGACTCGCCGCGCCGGCCGAGGTGACGTGCGCAATGCAGAGAGGGGCACCCACCACGCTGGCCAGCATGATGGCCCGGTGGGTCGCTTCCGCCTCCACCACCGGCGGGCGGCTGGGTGAGTGGAATGCCGGCCCGGTCTTTCCGGCATCGAGATGCTGATTGATCAGATATGTGACGGCACAGTCGTTCTCACAATGCACATAGACCAGCCCGCCATTGTCGCCGGCCACCTCCAGCAGCCGCAACAGTCCATCGTCGTTGACGATCTTGTCGCCGTACGTCATATAGACCTTGAAAGACGGAAACCCGTTCTCGATCAGTCCGGGCATCTCGGCGAGTACATCGTCGCGGACATCGGTGACTATGGTGTGGAACCCATAATCGATCACGGCGTCAGGCTCGATTTCGCCCAGTCGCCGGTCGCGGGCCAGGGCCAGCGACTCGCCCCGGCGCTGAAGCGAGAAGTCGATAATCGTCGTGACGCCCCCGCAGGCCCCGGCGACCGTACCGGTAAAGAAGTCGTCCGCGGTCGTGATTCCCAGGCGGTCGATGGGATGGGCGAGATGCGTGTGGGTGTCGATGCCGCCGGGCATGACCCAGTGCCCGCGCGCATCCAGAACCTCGCCATCCGTGCTCAGGTCCGGGCTCACATCAGCCACCCGCCCGTCGCGAATCAGGACATCACTTGCCTCCATGCGGTCGGGCGTCACCACCGTGCCGCCGGCAATCAACAGTTCAGTCACGGGCGCTCCCATGTGCCAGTGACCCCCGGACCCGCGCCGATGAAGTGCGCGAGCCGGGGGCCGGTCAGTGCTTCGCCTTGTCGCGGGGAATCGCTACTTGGGCTGCGGGACAATGCGGATGTAGGGCAGCGGCTGCTCCCAGCCGTCCGGATACTTCGCTTCGGCGGCCTCGTTGGACACGGTTGGGAGAATGATCACGTCCTCCCCATCCTGCCAGTTGGCCGGGGTGGCCACCTGCTTCGTGGCCGTGAGCTGGCAGGAATCCAGGAGCCTCAGGATTTCGGCAAAGTTCCGGCCCGTGCTCATGGGATACGTCAGCGTCGCCTTGATCCTCTTGTCCGGGCCGATGATGAAGACGGACCGGGCCGTTGCGTTGTCGGCGGGCGTGCGCCCCTTGCAGGTGTCGCCCGCATCCGCCGGCAGCATGTCGTAGAGCTTGACCACGTTCAGCTCCGGGTCACCGACCAGGGGATAGTTGATGGCGTGCCCGCCGAACGACGCGATGTCGTCGGACCAGGCGTGATGATCGCCGACCCCGTCCACGCTGATTCCCATGATCTTGCAGTTGCGCCGCTCGAACTCGCCCTTCAGCGCGGCCACGGTCCCGAGCTCGGTCGTGCACACGGGCGTGAAATCCTTGGGATGAGAAAACAGGATCGCCCATCCATCTCCGATCCAGTCGTGGAAGCGAACGGTTCCCTCGGTGGTTTCGGCAGTGAAATCCGGTGCTTCATCGTTGATTCGCAATGTCATCATTTCCCTCCAGATTCTGGTTCGATACAGGCATCTTCAGGCCCGGAAGCGTAGTCGTCGAACCGGGACTACGCCACACGTGGGTTGGCGGTTCCCCGTCCGTGACGGCTTTCGGCACCCGTGACAGCGCGCAGCCGCGCGGTCTCCCTTCCGTCTAACCATCCCCCAGCGTGCCCGCGAACCTGCGGATGCGCTCCATCGACTCCCGGATGCGGTCTTCGGGACACAGCAGCGAGACCCGCACCCAGTTGCGCCAGCGCTCGCCGAACGATGCCCCGGGGAACATGAGAACGCCTGCCTCGTCGAGCAGCCGATAGCAGAAGGTTTCCGCGTCCATGCGGAAGCGCGAGACATCGGCCCACATGAAGAGGCCGCCGCCGTGGGGACCGTGAGGAATGCCAAGGTCGGCGAAGCCCTCCATCAGCACCCGGCGGCGCCTCCGGTAGCGCGCCAGGTAGTCGGGACGCGGGTCGGGCTCGACTTCGAGGGCGGCGAGAGCCGTGTACTGTGAGAACGCCGGGCAGGCGCCGGAGGTCGTGCTCTTGATCGCCTCCACCGCGTCGATGAAGCCGGGCGGGCCGATCAGGTAGCCGACCCGGAAGCCGGTCATCGCGTAGGCCTTGGAGAACCCCGAAAGGACCACCGAGCGCCCGCGCGCGTCACCCGCGGAAAGCAGAGAGAGGAAGGGCTCCTCACGGAAGACCATGTCCTCGTAGATCTCGTCGGAGACCACGACCAGACCGAGGTCTGCGGCGGCCCGCGCGAGGTCCCGGACGCCGTCAGGGCCGACGCAGGCGCCGGTCGGGTTCGAGGGATTGACGAAGACCAGGAGCTTGCACCCCCGGGCGTGTTCCCGGAGCTCGTCGCGCCCGAGTTCGAAGGGCCGGTCGCCACCGGTGGGGACGGGGACGATGTCGCCGCCCGCGGTCCCGATCGCCTGGTCGTAGGAGCTGTAGCGCGGATCCTGGCAGGCGACCCGGTCTCCGGGGTTCACGAGCGCCAGCATGGCCAGGAAGAGTCCCTCCTGGGCACCGTTGGTGATCGCGATCTCGGTGGCGGGATCGACTTCCACGCCCTTCTCGCGGGCATAGCGGCGGGCGATCGCCTCGCGCAGCGACGCCAGACCGCGCACCGGTCCGTCCGATGCGGGCATCCGGCCGCCCATCGCGCCCTGGAAATGCGCCAGCCCACCCTCGACGATGCCCGGTTGCGTGTGCAGGTCGGGATCGCCGCGGCCCAGGGAGATGACGTTCTGCCGCGAGCGCGCCAGCGCCATCATCTTGTAGCGCAGGGTGGTCGCTCGCTCGCCCTTGCGCAGCGAAGCGGAGCCCGCCCGTTCCCGGGACTGCTTGGGGGCGCTCATGGCCGCACCCCCAGCGCCCAGAGCGCGGCGCGCTGGGAGGGAGCCGGCGAGCAGATCGACGAGGCCTGCTTCCACTTGGCGATGCGCGGCCGCACGTCCTTCGGTGCAGCGACGAAGCCGAGCGAGAAAGGCTGCATGCCCACGAGGCCGCCGAGGGAGCCGATCACGATTGCGTCGGACAGGGCGTCAGCGGACCCGGCCGAAGTACCGGCCTCCGGCTGCGGAGATCGGTGAGGGTGTGACGCCGGGTCGCCTGTTGCTGCGAAGAGGCGTTCGCCGATGGCGTGCACCTGCGGGAGTTCGGGGTTGTGGGAGGCGCTCCCATCATGCGAGGTCGCCTCTCCCTCTTCGTATTCGATCAGGTGAAAGGCCGCCTCGGCTCCGGACGCAGCATCGGTGTCGGACTCGATCACGCGCACCCGAATCCAGTTGAGCAGGTGCTCATGACGACTCCCGGCTCGGGCGACGATGGCCGCTCCCTCCCCGCCACCGAGACCCAGAATGGTGGCGAAGAGCGACTCTCCCTCTCCCTGGGTGATCAGCACGCCGTCGGGTTCGCGCGCGGGAAACCCCACAGCGGGAAGGGCTTCGCCTACCCGACGGCGCAGCTCCCCCATGCCGGGGCGGTCCGGGTAGTGGGTCTCTCCGGCCAGCAGGTGATGGCGCAGGCTGGCCAACAGGCCCTCGGCCGGGCCTCCGCGGGCAAACCCGGCAAATTGCGTGGATTTCGCGCCGCGTGCGGACCCCACGGCGACCCGGGCCCGGTGCGAAAGCGCCACATCCACGGCGTTCGCG
Source organism: Longimicrobiales bacterium (assembly GCA_965232315.1). Taxonomy (GTDB): domain Bacteria; phylum Gemmatimonadota; class Gemmatimonadetes; order Longimicrobiales; family Gaopeijiaceae; genus BD2-11. Next base: position 59,167 of record CBDDPN010000033.1, read on the forward strand.
CCTGCGGCGACCGGTCCTTCCTCTGCGGCAACCGCTCCTCCGTTGCTCGGTTCGGACATCAAGAAGCCTCCGGTGTGTACTCGGCGATTTCGTGAATTCGGCTCACTACTCCCTCTGCCCCCCATTGCTCCAGACTCCGGGTCAACTCCAGCGCGTCGAAGCGGCATCCGCTGACCTGCCCCCGGAGTCCCGCGAGGAAGAGAAACGCAGGACCCAGCTTAACAGGATCGTGCCAGCGCGCGCGCGTGGCGGCGTCCTGTTGCTCGGCATCGCGCTGCGTCAGCGAAGTCGGCTTGATGGACAGCCCCGGCGTCATCGTGTTGGCGCTGATGGGGGATCCCGCCAACTCCAGGGCCAGACAACGGGTGAACGCCTCGATGCCGAACTTCGACGCGCAATAGGCGGCCTGGCTCTCGAACGCCCCCACGCCGGCGCGTGAAGAGACATTGATCACCGATCCGCCCTGCTCTCGCAGAATCGGCAGAAGATCCCGGGTCAGGAACACCGGCGCCTCCAGATTCACGCTCATGATGCGTTGCCAATGCCCGGGGCTCAGCGAAGCCACAGGCTCGCGTTCCAGGACGCCGGCGTTGTTGATGATGATCCGAAGCCGGTCAGCGTCATCCCGAAGGATGCGCACCAGCCGCTTTCGTTCATCCTCGCGCCCCAGGTCGGCCACGAGAATGTGAGCTTGGCCTCCGGCTGCGCGGATGTCGTTGGCGGTCCACTCCAGCTCTTCCCGGACCTCCGAAACCAGCCAGACCCGCGCCCCGGCGGCAGCCATGGCCTGCGCAATGCCGCGACCCAGCCCGCGACCGGATCCGGTCACAAGGACATCGACGCCCTCGACGCCCTCGACGGCTTCGAGGCGGGGTTTGGCGGCCGCATCCATCGCTTGAGGAGATGGCCTCGGGTCTAGCCGAGCATCGCGTCCACCAACTGCGCGCACGCAAAGCCCAGGTAGTTGCCGAGCGCGTACCCGAAGATGCCCACGATGACCGCAGGGGCCACCAGCTTGTGCCACTTCATCGCCATGCCGATCGCGAGTGCCGATCCGGGCCCGCCGATCGCGGCCTGGCTGGCGATGGAGACGGTGGCGAGATCGATGCGGAAGAGCCAGCCAATCCCGTACGCGACGACCACATGAATGCCCATGATCACGATCATGAAACTGAAGATGGGTATGCCGGCGTCGACGATCGTGGCCAGATCGGAAGCCGCACCCAGCGCGATGAAGAAGATGTGCAGCGCGAAATAGGAGAGCACCTCCGCCCCGCGCAGCTTCCTCACCCACGGCAATTGCGCCACAATGAGCGCGATGGTCGTGAGCCAGAGGACTTCGGGAACCTCGCTCAGGAAGAAGACCAGTCCGTACAGGGGCGACCCATCGGCCATGGAGGGAAGTGCTTCGGCCAGCGTTTCGCTGATGAGCCGAGCCACCCAGAGCGCGGCGAGGGGCAGGCCTCCGAGGATGGCGAAATCGGTGATGCTGATGTCGGTGTCGGTCCAGCGGCGGCGCATCGTCTCCTCCTGCGCCTCCTGATCTTCCTTCTCCGCAGGGTCGGTGGCCGATGCCGCCGCCAGCCCGGGACCGCTTCGGCGCAGGAATACCGCCGCCAGAATCCCGGCCAGCCACACCTGAAACAGCAGGTACGGGACCGTCGACATGTTGTCGGCCAGAGCCGCCGCGGCGAAGGTGCTCGGTTCGACTTCGAGCCCCTGCCCCACGGCGGCGAAGTTCATCCCGCCACCCGCGAAGGCTGCGGAAAACGCCCCGGACAGCTTCCAGGTCTCAGGTCCGACCCATCCAGCCATGGTGGCGCCCGCGAAGGCGCCGCCCACGAAACTGCCCCCGCACGCCGCCAGATAGGCGATCAGGAGCGGCCTTCCCGCGTTGGCCAATTCCTTCATCTGGGTGCCCATGATGACGAGCACGATCGCGTAGGGAATGGCGAAGGTGAACACGCCCTCGTGCGCCGGGCCGGTGTGCTCGATCACGCCGACGTTGGCGAGGGTGATTCCGAGCAGGGTGCACACGACGGCGGAGCTGACCTTCTTGATGATGTCGTAGCGCTCCTCCAGCCAGCGCGCGAAAGCCACCACCGCCAGCATGAAGGCGACAACCAAAAGGGGGTCTCTTAGCATGGTGCTCAGGGCTCAGGGTTGTTTGGATGGGAACGGTGAAAGTGGCCTCTCCCGCCCCGGAGCGACATGGGCGCGCCCGTCGTCAGGGTGGAGATCACCCCGGAGCACCCACGAGCCCCCGCACCTCCCCGCCCTCAGCCACCGCGACCAGGTTCGCGACCACGTCCTCGATCATGCCGCGCTGCCCGCCGCCGGTTCCGCCTCCCACATGCGGTGACAGAAGCACGTTGGGGGCATGCGCCAGCGGATCGCCCTCGCGCAGAGGCTCCTCGACAAACGCGTCCAGCCCCGCCCCCGCGATCCGTCCCTCGCGAAGGGCATCCACGAGCGCCGCTTCATCGACCAGCCCGCCGCGCGCCGTGTTCACCAGGATGGCCGTCCGTTTCATGAGCCCCAGCGCCGAGGCGTCGATCATTCGTTCCGTCTGGTCCGTGTGCGGAGCGTGCAGGCTGACCACATCGCTCTCGGCCAGGAGGTCCGGGAGAGGAAGGCGGCGCACTCCGGACATCTCTTCGTGCTCGCGCGGCATCGGCGTACGTTTGCAGTAGACGACATCCATATCGAAGGCGCGCGCGCGACGCGCAACCTCGAGCGCGATGTCGCCCAACCCCACAAGCCCCAGCGTCTTGCCGTGGAGCTGCCAGACGTCGGGGTAGCGCAGCCAGTTGAAGGCGATCTTGCGCTCGGTCGTCAGCACGGGCTCGACGCCGAGCGCCACATACTCCGCGTCGCGGGTGCCGACATGGCCCGGCACCAGCTTGCGGTAGAGTCCGAGCATCAGCGCGACGGTCTGCTCGGCGACGGCGATCGCGCCCCGGTGCGGGAGCACCGACACCGGCACTCCGGCTGCAGCCGCGGCGTCCCGATCCGCCGCCCACGGCGCCCTCCCCTGCACCTGGATGAGGCGAAGGCCCGGGGATGCGCCGATCAGGTCCGCGCCGATGGGCCGTTTTGCGGTAACCAGCGCGTCTGCGCTGGCCGCCGCCGCGCGCAATTCCCGTTCATCCATCCCGCCGCCCCACGTCATCTCGACTCCGGCACCCTCCGCAGTCCGCTGAAAGAGGCTCTGGATCCAGTCGGCAAGGGGTTCGATATGGAGTGCTCGCAAGGTGTGGGAACTCCGTGTGAGGTTGGAAACGGGGACAAGGGCCGGAGGCGTGGTGGCGGTCGCGACCCCCGGAGCGCGAGCAACATAGAGAGGGGCGGCATTGCGCGCGAGAGTAGCGGCACCAGCGCATCGGCAATCCACGCCAGTGTGATTCCAGATGCCCGAAGCTTCGCGCTTGCGTCGGCGTCGCGGGGAAGCAGCCTGAACCTCCGCTGGAGACCCGCGGCCTGCGTCACCGCCGCAGGATCAGGGGCAATTGTCCTCCGGCTCCACCAGTTCCAGTTCCGTGTGCCGGGCGATCACCTCGAAGTCGCGGTTGCGAGCCAGGAGGGGGCGGCGCCCGTCTATGGCGGCGGCGGCAATCATGCAGTTCACAATCGATCGGATCGTGCAGCCGGCGCGGCGGCAGGTGCGCTGGATGAGCGCCGCGTGCTGGAACTCCCCCAGCGAATCGGGGACGATGATTTCAAAACGGGAGAGCAGTTGCAGGAGCTGGCGGGCGTCGGGCTCCGTGCGGCAGCCGGCGAGCAGCTCCATCACGACCGGAGCCGGCGTGGCAATGGGTCGGCTGGCTTGAACTTCGGCGCGCAGCGCGAGGTGGATCGGGCTCCCCGTCTTGCGCAGGTATTCGACCCACGCCGAGGTATCGACGATCACCAAGGATCACCGGGACTGCCGTCTCGCATCTCGTCCAGATCGCCGTCCCATCCGAACCCCTGCATCGCGAGCGCCTCCTCCTTCGTCATCGGCACGATCGCCTGGCGCCAGACCGCTTCCTTGACGGCGGCAGACCAGTTGCGGAGCCCGTAACGTTCCCTGATGGCCTCCAGATCGGCTTCCGGCAGCTTCACTTCGAGGTTGACGTAGGGATAATGGGCGGATTCCGGTGTCCGGTACTCGGGGCGTACTTCGCGCACGGCCGCAACCCCTCCGCGCAGCTCTCGCTCCCGTGCCTGGCGCAACGTCCTCCGAACCCATGCGGACACCGTGACGCGATTGCGCCTCGCCGCGTCGCGGATCTCCTCAAGTTCCGCTTCGGACAGCACTACCTGCAGTCTCTTACTCATGGTATAAGTACGATATACTTATCCCGAGCCGGATTCAAGTCGCGCATCAGGCCTCCCGGGATCGGACCGGAGCCCGCAGGACGGACTCCGTCGCGCTGGCAATGTCGCGCCCGCCTCCGTAAGCTTGCAGCCACGCGAGCGTGAAGATGAGATGCCTCGCGTAATCATCGATTCCAGGAGTTTCAATCCATGACCATGGATCGTCGAAAGTTCACCGCAGTCGCCGGCGCGAGCGCGATGGCGCTGGCCTGGGCGCAGGCGTGTACGGAGGTGGCCGAGACCGGGGAGGTGTCGTCCGCGACGGCCAACACGTTGCTCGATCATCAGGGATCAAGGGGCATCTACGACGACGCTGCGGAGCTGGAGCGGCTGAAGGCGGCCATCGCGAACATGGTCAACGTGCAGCGGACGCTGCGCGACTTCCCGCTCGACCCCGACGAGCCCCCTCTTCTCGTCTTCTGGAGGGGCTGAGCCATGCAGGAATCGACCTTTTTTCTGACGGTACGGGAGCTGGCCGACCGGCTCGCCGACGGTTCCATCACCTCCGTCGAGCTGACCGAGGCCTACCTGGACCGCGCCGAAGAGCTGGACGTCCCGCCCTTCGAGCTGCCCAGCGAGCCGCGCAACGACCACGACGGCAAGCTGGCCACCATGGTCACCATCGCGCGCGACCATGCCCTCGAGGCTGCCGAGCGGGCGGACCGGGAGCTGGCGGCGGGCAATCGCCGAAGCATCCTGCACGGGCTTCCCTACGGCGTGAAAGACCTCCTCGACACCCGCGGCATCCGCACCACCTGGGGCTCGGGCATCTTCAGGGACCGCGTGCCGGACCGGAACGGAACCGTCATCGACATGCTCGAAGACGCCGGGGCCGTGCTCATGGCGAAGATGTCGCTCGGAGAATTCGCCGGCGGAAACACCAGCTCCGCGCTCAACCCCTGGAAGCTCGACCGCACCAGCTTCGGGTCTTCGAGCGGAACGGTGTCGGCTGCGGTGGCCGGGCTGATCGGCTTCGGCATCGGCACCGAGACGGGCGGCTCCATAGTGTTTCCGGCCTCCGCGGTGGGTGCGTCGGGGCTCCGTCCCAGCTTCGGGCGCGTGAGCCGCTTCGGCTGCATGGCGCTTTCCTGGAGCCTGGACAAGATCGGTCCCGTGGGGCGTTCAGCGGAGGATTGCGGACACATCCTGCAGCACATCGCCGGCCACGACCCGCGCGATCCCACCACCGTCGACACCCCCTTTGCCTTCCGCGCGGACCCGGGCGCCATGCGCGGGCGGCGGCTGGGCGTCCACCGGCCTGAATTCCTGCTCTCGGGCTCGGAGACCACCCGGCGCGTCTTCCAGGAGTCGCTCGACGTCTTCGAGCAGATGGGCGTGGTGCTGGAGGATGTTGAATTGCCGCTCCGGCCCACCGGGGCGCTCTTCACCACCATCGTCACCGTGGAGAGCGGCACCAACTTCCAGGCGCTTTTCGAGGATGGCAGCGCGGCCAACATGTTCTCGTTCAACGAGGACCGGCGCGCCGGCTGGATGGCGGGGCGCATGATGCCGGCCTCCGACTATCTGACCGCCCAGCGCATCCGCAACCAGCTGGTGCGCGAGACCGACGAGCTCCTCTCGCGCTACGACGCGGTCATCGCCCCCCACCTGGCCCAACGGCGCCGCCATGCGCGAGGTGAGCGAAGGCTGGCCCATCCCGGCCCGCAACGAGTGGGAGCCGCCCGACGACGTGATCTCACACACCCCGCGACTGAACTACATCGCCAACCTGGTCGGGCTTCCGGGGCTCGCCATCCCCTGCGGATTCGACGAGGACGGGCTGCCCCTCTCCCTGCAGATCTGTGGCTCGTCGATGGACGATCAGGCGGTGCTGGATCTGGGAATGGGGTACCAGCGGGAGACGGACTGGCATCTGCAGCGGCCGGAGTATCCCTGGAGGGAGTAGCCGGCCCCTAATTCCAGGAGAGGTCGCGCATCTTCTCCACGTCGAGGTTGCCGCCGCTCAGCACACAGACGGGTCTTGGTTCCCGCGGGCGCATCCACGAGCCCCTGGAGCACGGCTCCGACGGAGGCCGCTGCCGCGCCCTCGACCACGACCTTGGCCCGCGTCATCAGCCAGAGCATGGCGTCAAAGATGTGGGCGTCCGGCAGAGTCACGATTTCGTCGACGAAGCGCGACACCACTGAACGGGTGTGGTCGCCCACCCGCTTGACGCACAGCCCGTCCACGCAGCAGTCGACATGTTCGAGGACGACGCACTCCCCCGCGTCAACGCTGCGCTTCATCGCCGGGGCCCCGGAGGACTCGACGCCCACGACCCGGATCGCGGGGTTGATGGACTTTGCCCGCCATCGAGACGCCCCGAGATGAGGACCCGCCCGCCTCCGATGGGCACAACCAGCAACTCCGTCTCGGGAAAACTGCTCCATGACTTCGAGCCCGAGGCGTCCCCTGCCCCGCGATCAGCTCGGGGATCATCGAAGGGATGGATGTAGGTCAGGCCCCTCGGGACTTGACCCAGTTCGAGCGCCTTCTCGTTGGCTTCGTCCCAGATGCTGCCGTGGAGCACGACGCGCGCGCGCCGTAGCCCCTCGGTGGCGGCGATCTTGGAGGGCGTGGCGTTCTCGGCCATGACCACCACAGCGCGTACCCCATACTGGCGCGCGGCGAGGGCGGACGCCCTGGGAGTGGTTCCCCGCGGATGAACAGATGGACGCCACCGCGCCCCGCTCCTCGTCGGTCAGCCGGGGCAATCTTGTTCAGCGGCCCGCGCAGCTTGTAGGACCCGCCCACGCTGGAAGAGCTCGGCCTTGAGGCGCACGTCGAACCCGGGACGCCTCGTTTGAGCGACCGGCTGGTGAGCATGGGGCGTACGGTGGAATATAGGGGGGCCACGTTCTTGTACGCGGCTTCGAAGTCCCGACCGACCGAGGGTCAGCCCGGCCCCCGTTGCGGGAAGGCCCGAGTCCGGTGGTGTCCGCCCCTCCTTCATCGATCCGCCCCCCCCGAAGCAGGATGGCTCTGCGGCCGAAATGCTCGTCTGGCATGGCTGGCGGCTCCGGGGATCTGGGGATGAGGGCCGGGGATTTGCGGATGAGGGAACTCATGGGGGCGCGACGCCCGCGAGGCGGAAGGCAGCCCCGCCGTTGGCTTGGGGGCGTGGGACTATACACCAACGAGCCAGAACGTGCACCACCCCGGCGTCCCACAGGCCCTCCGTAGGATGGCCCGCTTTTCCGGGGCGCCTGCGGCCCCCGGCGAGGGGCGCTCACCGCGCCACCGCCAGCAGCCCGATGCCGGCGAACACGAGCACGGCGCCCACGGTGCGGACGCCTCCGAAGCGCTCGCCCAGGAAGAGCCACCCGGCCAGGGCGCCGAAGACGATGCCCACCTCGCGGCCCGCTCCCGCGTAGCTGATGGGCGCGATCTGGAAGCTTCTGAGCACCATGGCATAGGCCCCGAGCATCATCACGGCGATTGCGCCGATGGGCGCGAAGTGGGTGCGCCCGACCCTGAACACTCTCCCCCGTTCGCGCAGCGCGAGCAGGCAAAGGAGCCCGAATCCCGAGAGCCCGAAGACCAGCACGACATAGGGAATCGGCTGCCAGAGGCGCACGCCCGCGCCATCCAGTGCCGTGTAGACGGAGATGCAGAGCGCGACCAGAAGCGCCATGCCCGCGCCCCGCCCGTGTTTGCGGAGCGTGCGCCACCGAGATCCGGGCGAGGCGCCGTCGGCCCGCCAGCGCGACCACAGCGGCGCCCCCCCGAGCACCACCAGCCCGCACAGGATGGTCGTGATTGCGAGCAGGCCCATGGGCGACGGTCTCTCGCCCAGGAAGAGCACCGCCCACACCGTGAGCATCGCCGGGGCGGCCCCGCGCGCAACCGGATAGATGAGCGAGAAGTCGCCGCGGCCGTAGGCCCGGGAGAGGCCCGTGTAATACAGGAGGTACACGGCGCAGCTCGTGCCCGCGAGGGGCCAGACCCCGGCTGGCGGCGGCCAGTCCCCCGAATCACCAGCGGAGTGAAGGCAAGCGCCCCGGCGAGCAGCGCCCACGCCGACACCAGCAGGCGCTCGCTGGAGCGCTTGAGGATCAGGTTCCACGAGGCGTGCAGGGCTCCTGCTCCGAGGAGCAGGGCCAGGGCTGTGAAGGACATCGGGGCGCCCGGAGTCGGGTGTGGTGGATTGCGTCGAGGTGGTGTCCGCCTGGGGACTGGCTTCCCGTCTAATCTGCCGGGTGCATCAGACTTGCCAAGTGCACGCTTGATCTCACAGGAATCGCGGTGCCTCCCGCCGGTACCGCTCGTACTCCTCCCCGTATTGCTCCTTCAGCCACACCTCCTCGCTGAGGGGCGCGATGATGAACAACAGGGCCAGGAGCGCATGGGTGATCCACAGGAGCTGCGAGTTGGCGATGATGCTCAGGCCTAGGAAGAGAACGTTGTCGCCGAGGTATTGCGGATTGCGCGTGAACCGGTAGGGGCCGGAGGGAGAGAAGCCGTCCCTCACGCCCGTGCTGTTGGTCCAGCCGATCGTGACGATTCCCCAGATTGCCAGCAGACCTCCCAGCAGAGTGAGAGGGATGCCGAGGAGAAATCGAAGATCGCCCGCGAAGATCCAGGAGTTCCAGTCCAGAAACAGCAGACACGCGTTGAGGGCGATGGCTGTGCACCAGCCGATCCAGGTCAGGACATATTGCCAGGAGCGGCGTCCCGGCGGGGGCCAGACTCGGCGATCCGGCCGGACCACGGACCAGACGATGCTGGCCAGCAGAAGAAATATGACTATGATATTGACCGTGAATATCATTTGCGTCAAAGTATAGTCGATCGTCATAGTTATAGTCGCTCCCAATATATCATGAGTCATGATGATCAGGTGTGCGGAACATGGTCTCCGCGAGAAACCGGTTGCGGAACACTCCGACTGGGTCGAATTCTTCGCAGGCCGCTCTGAATTCCCGCATCCCCGGATAACTGCGGTCGACCTCTTCCGCATCGAGCGGGAACCACTTCCCCCAGTGCAGGCGGGCACCAAAGAGATTCGCCATGGCCATGGCAAGGAAGCGGGCCACGTTCTGGAAGGCAAGTCGGGGTTCCGCGAATGTGATGAGGCTGATCGCGTACCAGTCGCGCTTCTCCGAGCCTCGGCACGACGCCATCGAGATCAGCGTGTCGTCAGGCCGTACGCGCCGGACGCAGATCGGGTAGTGATGGCTGTAGGAGCCGCGAAGGTTCTCCAGCGCCTCCTGCATGTCCAAGGCTCGGATCTGTTCGTGTACGCCGGCCGATACCTCGTGGTCGGCGTTGTCGGCCACGCGCAGAACCTCCGTCACCAGGCTGAGCGCCGGCTCGATATGCTCGCGCGGCACGAACACCTCCATCTCCAGATGACGGAACAGGTCGTGGCGCATCATCAGCTGCCGGTCGCTGCGGTCGGTGGCCCGCCACTTCGGGAAGATGCATGCCGGGAGAAGATGCCGATAAAGAAAGTCCACCAGCCCGCGGCTCCGTAGCAACGAGGCGGTGAGCTTGATGCCCAGATGAAGGGCGACATCGATCACGATGAGCCAGTAGAACCGGTAGAGCATGGCGGCGCCCGAACGGCGGTGGTCCGCGGCCACGCTCCGCTCGTGCTCCAGGTACGCCCAGGTGTGCGGCATGAGGTAGAACTGCTGCAGGGGAGCGGCCGACTCGTTGTCCAGGATGGCGCCCAGATCGGGTCGCCAGACGCATCGTTCGCGAACGTAGTACTGCGGCACGCACCTCAGTGTGACCTCCAGGATGACCCCGAGCGCCCCGACGGAGCATCGTGCCGCCCGCAGGGCCCGGCCGGAATCGACCGTGCGGACCTCTGCCGCTCCATCGGAGGTGTAGCAGGCGATGCGCACGGATTCGACGTAATGGGACATGGAATGCCGTCCCGATCCGTGTGTGCCTGTGGCGACCGCGCCTGCCACGGTCTGGCGGCCGATGAGGCCAATGGACGGGAGGGTCAACCCACGTCGGGCGAGATGGGCCAGAAGTTCGGAGATTCGGCATCCCGCACCCACGGAGACCCGGCGGCGATCGGGGTGAACGCGGATCCGGCGAAGGTGGCGCAGGTCCAGGAGCACGTCCGACGACTCGATGCCGCCGTTCCAGGAATGGCCGGCGCCGATCACGCGCACCGTCCCGTCGGAGTGTTCGTCGAGGATGCGCAAGACATCCGTTTCGTCGCCGGGCAGGTATCGAGTGCGCGGCCGGAAACAAATGTTTCTGCCGAAGTTCCGTACGCGCAAAGCGCCCTTCGGCCGCACGACTAGAACCGCCCGGGTCGTCTCGGCAGCGAAGACAGGAGCGCTCGTGTATACGGGTGTCCCGGTTCGCGGAAGAGCGTCTCGGCCGGCGCCATCTCGACAATCTTGCCTTCATTCATGACCGCGACCCGGTCACACAGATGCTTGACCATCCTCAGATCGTGGGAGATGAAGAGATAGGTCAGCCCGAACTCTTCCTGAATATCTGCGAGAAGGTTGACGATCTGGGCCTGGATGGAGATGTCGAGCGACGAAATGGGCTCATCGCAGATGATCAGGTCCGGCTTCAGGGCGAGGGCGCGCGCGATGCCGACGCGCTGGCGCTGGCCACCCGAGAACTCGTGCGGCAGGCGTCCGGCGAGCTTCGGATCCAGCCCGACGATGCTCATGAGTTTCCCGACCCGGTCCTGCCGTTGCGCGCGGCTCATTCTGGTGTGCTCGAGCAGGGGTTCGGCGATGGAGCGGCCGATGCCCAGGCGTGGATTCAGCGACGAATGGGTGTCCTGAAAGATCATCTGCATGCGCGGACGGAGGGCGCGGAGCTCTGTCGCGGATGCAGCCGTAAGATCGACGCCGTCGAAGACGATGCGGCCCGACGTAGGCCTGGTCAGTCGGAGAATCGTGCGGGCCACCGTGGTCTTGCCGCAGCCGCTCTCTCCCACCAGGCCGAGTGTCTCGCCTCGATGCAGCCGGAAGCTGACGCCGTCGACCGCGCGCACCGACCCGGTCTGACGCTGCATCATCCCGCGATGCACGGGGAAGTGCTTCTTCAGGCCCGTGACTTCGAGGAGGGGGGTCATCCGGTCCACCAGCAGGCGGCGCGGGCCTCCTCTCCAGTCGGCAACAGGGGCGGTCTCTCACGATGGCAGCGGTCGAAGGCGTACGGACACCGCTCCGCGAACGCACACCCAGCCGGAAGTCGCGCCATGTCGGGCGGTTGACCCGGAATCGCAGTCAGGCGCCCACGGCCTTCGCCGCCGAGAGCGGGGAGGGAGGCCAGCAGGCCCCGCGTGTAGGGATGGGAAGGCGTGTCGAACAGGCGCCGGGCCCCGGCCGTCTCGACGATGGACCCTCCGTACATCACCGCGACCCGGTCGGCCAGGTTGGCGACCACGCTCAGGTCGTGGCTGATCCAGATCATGGCCATCTCGCGCGTGGCCCGCAGCTCGGAGACCAGATCGAGAATCTGGGCCTGGATGGTGACGTCCAGGGCCGTGGTCGGCTCGTCGGCGATGAGGAGGCTGGGATCGCAGGACAGCGCCATGGCGATCGTGACCCGCTGGCACATCCCGCCGGAGAACTGGTGCGGATAGTCGTCGAGGCGGGAGGCGGGCCGCGGGATGCCTACCGACTCGAGCAGCTCGATCGCACGGTCGCGGGCGGCGCGGCGCCCCAGGCGGAGGTGCACCTCCAGGCTCTCGGTCAGTTGCCGGCCGATGGTGAGCACGGGGTTGAGGGACGCGCGCGGATCCTGAAATATCATCCCGATCTCCGCTCCGCGCACGCGTCTCATTTCTTCATCGTCGAGCGCCAGCAGGCTCCGGCCCTTGAAGCTCACTTCGTCGGCTCGGACGCGGGTGCGGTGGGACGGCAGCAGACGGAGCACCGAGAGCATGGTGGCGGTCTTGCCGCACCCGCTTTCGCCGACGAGGGCAAGCGCCTCGCCCCGCCGGACGGTGAAGCTCACGCCGTTGACCGCGTGAACGAGGCCCCGGTCGGAGCGGAACTGCGTGTGCAGGCCCCGGACCCGGAGCAGGTCGCGGGATGCGTCGTCGGCAGACGCGGGTGTCATGCGGCGCCGGGGCGCACCCACGCTCCACTCTCGAGCGATTGGATGCACGCCTGTACCAGGAGCAGGGTCTTCAGATGATCGCGGGCGGTGGTCACGGGTTCGGTTTCGCCGCGGACGGCGCGCAGGAATTCGGCCAGCAACTCGCGCGTGTCGTCGACGAAGGCCGTGCAGGGCGCGAGCGACTCCGGCACGGGCGCCTCGGCGTCGGCGTCGCCCTTGAAATTGGGCCCGCGGAGTCCAAGGCCCCGGTCGAAGTCGATGCGCACCAGATCCTCGAACTGCTCGCGCTGAATCAGGGCCCCATCCTCGAATTCGGTGCGCCAGCGGAAATCCATGCGATTCCAAGCCGCCGTCCAGGTGCCCAGATAGTTGGCGTGAACGCCGTTCTCGAAGCGAAAGAGCACGGAGATGCAGCAGTCGCCTTCGTACGTGCTCCACGACGGCCGCCACGCGTCGCACACCAGTGACTCCACCTCCGCGTCGTAGCAGTAGCGCAGGAGGTCGAAGTGGTGGATGCTCTGCTCCAGCAGCATCGGATGAGCCATCGTCATCACATAGTCGTTCAGGTCGTGGCGGTTGCCGTCCCGCTGCCGGTGGTAGGTGAAATGCCCGTAGCTGAGGGCGCCGAGTTCGGCGCTCTGCGCGTAGTGGCGGATCCGCTGTGACGTGGGCAGATAGCGGAAATTCATTCCGACCAGGAGATGGCGTCCCGCAGTGTCGGCCCTGGCGATGAGGTCGAGGACTTCGTCCATCTCGTCGGAAAGGGGCTTCTCGCAGAGGACGTCGAGGCCGTGTTCGAATGCCTGGCTCACCAGTGAATGATGGCTGTCCGGCGGGGTGGCGATGACCGCGGCATCGGCCTTGATGTGGGTGAGGGCGGAAGCGAAGTCGCGTTCCACCGGGGCGTCGGGTGCGTGTGCGTCGCGGGCACGCCGCGCACGTGAGTCGTCGCGATCCACGATGCCGGCCAGCGTCGCGTCCGGAGCTTCTGCTATGACGCGCGCCCACATGGCTCCGCGCACGCCCGCACCCACGAGGAGCACGCGCGCGCGGTCGCTTGCGCGGCCGCTTCCCGTCGGGCGCATCATGGCGCCCTTTCCGGCACGGAGCAGGTCCGCGGCGGGAGCGAGCCCGACTTCACTGCCCCCGCACCCCCTCTACGAAGCGTTGCATTCTGGTCAATGCAACAGCCATGGAACGGTATGGCGAAAGCAACGTGATGCGGATGTGCCGGTTGGCAGGGTCCGCGAACATGGTTCCAGGGAAGACCATCACCCGCTCCTGGCGCAGCAGCTCCAGACAGAAGCTCTCCGCGTCCAGTCCCGTCCTCGAGATGTTGGCGTACACGTACATGCCACCGCCCGGTCGCCCGTACGAAATCCCCATGTCGTCCAGGCTGCGCAGGACGAGGTCCAGACGCCGCTCGTACTCGGCCAGCATCGAGGCGACGGCCTCGCCCCCGCCCTCCAGGGCTGCGAGCGCCCCGCGTTGGAGAGCCGGAGGCGTGCAGATGCTCAGGGTGTGCTTGATCTCGACGGCGGGCTCCATGAACCAGGCGGGCGCGGCCAGATAGCCCACGCGCCACCCGGTCATCGCATAGGCCTTTGAAAAGCCGTTCACGGTGACGGTGCGGTCCCGGAGGGCGTCGAAGGTGCCCAGGCTGACATGCTCCCGCCCGCCGAAGATCAGCTTCTCGTAGATCTCGTCGGAGATGACGAGGAGGTCATGCTCTTCGGCCAGTCCCGCGATGCGCGCCAGCTCCGCGCGCCGCGTGAGGCCGCCCGTGGGGTTGTTGGGATTCGCGATCACGAGGAGCTTCGAACGCTCGGTGAGGGCGTCACGGATCGCGTCGGCCCTGAGCGCGAAGTCGTCCTCCTCCAGAGTCGGCACCTCCACCACCCGGCCACCCGCGAGGTTGACCATGTAGTCGAAGGCGTTGAAGCGGGGCGCCTGGAGCAGCACGTCGTCTCCGGGATCGACCAGCGCCAGGAAGGAAATCAGCAGCGCTTCCTGGACGCCGTTGGTAACGATGATCTGGTTGCCCGGATAGTGGAGTCCATTGTCGCGCTCGAGCTTGCGCGAGATTGCTTCACGCAGTTCGGGGAGTCCCGGCGGGGCCGTGTAGTGGGTGTAGCCGTTCGCCAGCGCGTCCGCTCCCGCGGCGACGATGGCGGGCGGCGTGTCGAAGTCGGGGTCGCCCCGGCCGAGGGCGATGATGTCGTCCAGCCCGGCGGAAAGCTCGAGCATCCGGGTGCGGAAGCTCGATTTCACGCTCACGGCGCGGGCGGCGAGATGCGATTCGGTCGCAACCGGCGTCATGGGAGTTCCCCCGCGGCCCTGGGTTCGGCGCAAGACCGCATCAGGCCGCCCCAGGAGCTCCGCCGCGACACCCGGTGCCGCGAAATCCGGTGCCGCGAAATCCGGTGCCGCAACACCCGGTGCCGCAGCACCTGCGCCCGTCCGCGCGCCCGTCCGCGCATCATTCCGCCCCCGCCGACAGCGGAGGCCGCGAATACAGGCAACTCCCGCGCACGAAGGTCATGCGCACGCGCTCCAGGTCTCGGAGATCGTCGAGGGGGTTGCCGTCCACGACCACGACGTCCGCCTCCTTGCCTGCCTCCACGGTGCCGATGCGGTCGTCGAGCCGGTTCATGATGGCGGCTTCGCGGGTGGCGCTCATGATGGCCGCGTGATTGTCGGCCACCACCCCCACCTTGATCATGAACTCCATCTCCGGCACCACGACGCCGTGGCGCACGGCCGGGCTGCCCGCGTCGGTACCGAACACGATGCGCACACCCGCGCGCGCGGCTCTCAGCAGCCCGTCATAGCGGCTCTTGTCAGCAACCAGCCGCTGCCGCTCCCTGATCTTCCACTCCGGGATGTTGTACCTGCGCGCGATCTCGGGCTTCGACTGGAGCAGCACGGGCGAGAAGGTGGTGATGATGGGAACCCCGCGCTCGACCAGCTTGCCGATGGTTCGGTCGGACATGCTGCCGCCGTGTTCGACCGTGTCGATGCCGAAGTCGACGGCGCGCTCGATGCAGGCGTCGAAGGTGGCGTGGGCGGTGAGGGGAAGGTTGCTGCGATGGGTCTCGTCGACGATGGCCTCGAGCTCCTCGTCGGTGAACTCCAGGAGGTCGTGGCACATCATGATCTTGATGAGATCGGCGCCGGCTTTGACCTGCTCCCGCACCGCGCGGCGCATCTCGTCTGGGCCCGTGGCCTCCCGGCAACACCAGTACGTGTGGCCGCCGGTCTGGACGATCGCCTCCGCGACGATCAGCAGGCGCGGGCCCGCGAACACCCCCTGCTCCACGGCCTGCTTGGCGAAGGGACCGCTCCGGTTCATCCCCAGGTCGCGCACCAGGGTGATGCCCGCCCGCAGACAGGCCAGCATGTTGGCGGCCGCCTTGTAGGAGCTGATTTCGGGCGCGTCTCCGAGCGACTGGGCGGCAAGGTCGTGGATCCCGTCCCAGGCCAGGTGCGCGTGACTGTTGATCAGCCCGGCGAGGATGGTTCCGCCGGTTTCCACCACCGGCAGGGCGCCGCCCACAGCTCGTGCGCCCGCCCGGCCTCCATCATCGCCGGCTCGGCCGCCTGCCCCTGCGCCACCGCCGCGCACCGCCCCACCGCCCTCACCGACGGAGGTGATCATGCCGTCCTCAAGGGTCACGTGACCGTTTTCGATCACCTCGCGCCCCACGCCGGTGATCACCCGGCCCCTCAGCGTTACCGACGCGGGCTCCCTCGGGGCCAGATCCTGCAGGACCGGCTGGAACTTCCAGGCTGGTGCTTCGGGCATTGTGGTGTATCGCCTCCGTCAGTTTCGGCGCGAGCCCGCACGAGCATCGTGCCGCCCCGGACCTGTTGGTTCTGGTTGGTCGCGCGCTTCCTCGTTCGCGTCGAGCGTCCTCAAATCCCGAGTTCCGCGAGCGCCTTCGCGCCCCCGTCGAGATTGGTCAGCTTCATGCTGGCGTAGTTGGGCGAATAGATGACGCCGGCCGCGCCGGCATCGTATGACGCGTGCACGCTGTCGTACACGATCTCCGGCGTACAAGCCGCCTGCGCATCGCTTGCACGCGGCGCGTCGACCCCGATCCCCATCAGCACGGGCAGTTCGCCGCCCAATGCCTCGACCGTCGCCCGGCATTGCCCGCCAACATAGCTCGCGGGCGCCATCCCCACACCGAGAAGCTCGTCCCACGGCGCCTCGTCGAGCCCCAGAATACGGTACATCAGCGGCGTCAGCTCCGCGGGCGCCAAGTCGCGCAGAAGGGTCGCGTGCAGCTGCTTCATCTCGTTGATGTAGATTCCGCCCGACTGATGCTGATAGGTGATCGGCTTGACCCAGTCCGCGTAGTCCTTCGTCTCGGCCCACGGCCACTGCGCCTTGCGCACCGGGTTGAAGTGGTTGCGGTTCCAGACGTTGAGCCCGAACTCAAGTGCCGGATCGCACCATTTGACGAGCCCGTACAACTCGCGGTCCAGGTCCTTGTTGCGCTCTACCCAGTGCCGTTCCAGCAGCAGGAACTCGGGATTGTCGAGGAGGACCCGGAGCCCGGATATCAGCGCGCCGTCCGTGAAATGGACGCCCGCCCGCGCCTTCCTGAAGTAGTCGTGAAGGGCCGCTGACGCCCGCCGCGCTCCCTCGGGGTCGATCCCGGCCCTGTCCAGGCTCGCCAGACAGTGTTTGCAGAAGCATCCCGGCGCCATCCCGGTCACGAGCTGGTCCAGAGGGCTCCGCCGCTCATTGCACCACATGATGCCGTCGATATCGTAGCTCCGGCAGTGATCCTCGATGAGCGCATGCCACCATCCCCGGTAGTCGGGATGCTCAAGGCACGGCGCACCGCTGATCCGGCCCTGATAGTCCACCTCCATGAGCTGGACCAGGTTGGGGATCTGGACCGTGTTGGCCGACCCGTGGCCCGAATACTTGAAGAGCGGCTCCATCAGCTCCGGGATGACCTTCATCCCCCGTTCCCGGGCACCTGGGATCACCATCTCCAGGATGTCCCGTCCCTGCATCCCCTCGTCCGGCGCGCGGAAGTTGGTGACGCTGGTGTTGCGGTAGAACTCGGGATGATGCGCGAGATAGGATCCGCCCTGCACTTCGAGCGGCTCGGGCACGCCGTGGTCGGGCCAGCCATCGATCTTCCACGAGATGCTGCGACCGATCTTGAGCCCGAGCCAGCTCACCGTTCCCAAAAAGACCACATTCACGCCCACGCGCTGTTGCAACGTGTCCAGCACGGCGTCCACGCCCTCGTCCACGAAGCTCGCGGGCCCGATCTGGACTCCTACGCACCTGTCGCTCACGGCCGATGATCCTCCCCTGTCTCATACTGGTGTCTATTGATGATCTACTGGTGTCTACTGGTGATCTACTGACGGCTTACTGGTGTCTACTGGATACATGTCGGGCGGTCGCCGGTCCGCCTCGCTCCACGCCCGCATGTCGCTCCGCCCGGCATGTCTGCTCTACCCGACATTTCGCTCTACCCGGCATGTCGCTCCACCCGGCAATTGTTGGCACTCACCGGCCCTTCAGCCTCGGATCGAGCATCTCCTGCAGGCTGTCGCCCAGGAGATTCGTGGCCATGACCACGGTGAATATGGCGAGGCCGGGGAACGTCGAAATCCACCATGCCCGCCCCAGGACGTCGCGTCCCACGGCAACCATCAGCCCCCACTCGGGCGTCGGGGGCTGAGCGCCCAGTCCGAGAAAGCTCAATCCCGCGCCCACCGATATGGCGTGTCCGAACTCGAGCGTCGAGAGCACGAGCAGCGGGATCGCGGTGTTGGGGAGCACGTGCCGCAGCATGATCCGGACATCCGGCACGCCCAGGAGCCGGGCCGCGTCGATGTATTCCTGCTCGCGCACGGTCAGCACCGTTCCCCGCACCAGGCGCGCGTAGCGCGGGATCGTGGAGACCCCGACCGCGACCATGACGTTGGTGATGCTCGGCCCGAGGGCCGCGATGACGACGAGGGCCAGGAGGATGCCGGGGAACGCCAGCATCGCATCGACCATGCGCATCAGCACGGTGTCCACCTTGCCGCGGTAGTAGCCCGACACGAGCCCCAACGCGGATCCCAGCGCCAAACCGATGGCCACGCTGATGAACCCGAGGATGAGCGACACGCGTGCGCCGTACACGACGCGGCTGAACACGTCCCTGCCGAGCCGGTCCGTTCCGAACCAGAACTCCGCCGATGGGGCCTCGCGCGCGCCGGAGACCGTGATCAGGGGATCATGGGGCGAGCCAAGGGCGGCAAAGATGGCCAGCAGCACCCACCCCGCGAGGATGCAGCTTCCCGCGATGAATCCGGGGGTCAGGGTGCGGCCCGCGACCCTCATGCCGGGGTCGCGTCCCGAATGCGCGGATCGAGCCAGGCCGCCAGCAGATCGACGAGCAGATTCACGAGGACGTAGGCGGTTGCCATGAAGAGGACGATCCCCTGCACAAGCGGATAGTCCTTCCAGAGGATCGCGCTCACCACCAGGCGGCCCAGGCCCGGGCGGCTGAAGACCGTTTCCGTCACGACCGCGCCCGCGAGCATGGCCCCAAACTGGAGCCCGAGGATGGTGAGAACCGGAAGGAAAGCGTTCCGGAGCGCGTGCCTCAGGTAGACGATGCGTTTGGGCAGGCCCTTCGCCCACGCGGCGCGCACGTAGTCCTCGACGAGCACCTCGAGCAGCGAAGCCCGCGTCAGCCGCGCGATCACCCCCGCGGACAGGAGCCCCAGCGACAGGCTGGGAAGCACAAGCGAACGAAGTCCCTCCGATCCCGCCGGCGGGAACCACGGCAGCCAGAACGAGAACACGAGGATGAGCAGCAGACCCAGCCAGAAGAGGGGCAGCGACACCCCCGCGTAGGCGAGCACCCGGCTGAACCCGTCGATCCACGAGCCCTGCTTGAGCGCGGCCATGACTCCCGTGGTCACTCCGATGATCACCGCGAAGAGGATGCCGCCCAGGCTGAGGGCGAGCGTCGAGCCCAGGCGGTCGAGGATCAGGTCGAGGACGGGTGCGCGCAGCCGGACCGAGGTTCCCAGATCGGCCGTCACCGCGCCCCGCAGGAAGCGCCCGTACTGAACGTAGAGCGGGTCGTTCAGCCCCATCTCCTCGCGCAGCTGCTCCTGCCGCTCCGGGGTCACCGATCCGCTCTCGGCTCCGGAGAGCATCAGCTGGACGGGGTCCCCGGGGAGGGCGTGCATGATGGAGAAGACCGCGACCGAAACCAGGAGCAATACCACGCCCAGCTGGGCTACGCGTCCGGCGAGGTAGCTGGCGAACATGCGGGTGTGTGGCGACCTTGCGTGTGGAGGGCACTGGTTTCCGGCGGGAAACTACCGCGTGAAGCCAAGGCGAGCGAGACACCGGCCCGGCCGTCGGACCGCCGTTCGACCTCGCAGGTACTTCGCGGCCGGTCGGGCATCGTAGGCCGCTCCAAGCTGGAACTCGGAATCTCCAAACGGAGAGCAAGGGAGTGGCTGCCACGGGTCCGATCTGGAGCCCAAGGCACCTGGGTGAGAGCCTCGCGGGGGAGTTGTACAACATGTCAACGCGCCGTCGCATGGCGAAAGCGGTGTGGCCAACCATCGGTCTCGTGATTGCGCTGGGTGGTTGCCGCGCAGAGAACTCGGCACCCTCATTGGCCGCACTGCCTCAGAGTGACCTGCCCCCAGGGGTTGCTGTACGGGAGCTTCACGTCCGGCGCGCACGGACCATCGACCTGGGCCAGGATAGCGACGGATTCGTCAACTCGATCACGCAAGTTGCGCGATCGGACTCGCTGCTGTTCGTGCTTGATGGAATGGCCCGGACCATAACAGCATACAAGGAGTCAAACGGAGCCTTCGTGCGCGGCTTCGGGGGACAGGGTCGTGGACCGGGGGAGTTCGGCGATCCGATGGCTCTGGCCGTCTTCGATGATACCGTCTACGTAGTGGATCCGACGACTGGACCAGCAGTTTCAGTGTTTGAGCACGACGGGACGTTCATCGAGCGTCGAGACCTGGAGGTGTTGGGCAATCCGACAGACATCACCGCAGATGCGGCCGGGCTGGTGGTCGTCACGCCTTTCCGGCCAGAGCAGAAGTCCGGCCAGTGGCATATCGCTCATCGGCTTACCCATGGAGGGGAGTGGGTGTCAAGTTGGTGCTCACGCGACGGACGCTTTGCCATCAGCGAGGCAGAGGGTGGCCTGCTCGCTCGGATGCAGTATTCCGCTCTGACTGCAACGACGGACGCCATCAGCTGCACCCAGCCCATCTCGCCGACCTTTCAGGTGATTGACGGTGGGATACCTGGCCTCAGCTACGCACCGCCGTTCTACGAAGCGCCAGAGGACAGGTCGCTCGCGGGTTTCTCGGAGTCTGATATATTCGCTTTTCTATCGACCTGGACGGCTCACGTTGAGGCGTATGTATGGCGCGATCGCTTCCTATCGATCTACACAAGCTACGATGAAGAACTGGCCAAAGCCGTTTATCACGTCTTCACGTGCGTTCTGGACCGTGGCCGTGTGCAGGAGTGCGGAACGGTTGAAGGACTTGGCAGGATTGTAGATGCACCGTACCGCGATACGATCTATGTAGAGGAGATATCTGACGCGGCTGCTCCGACGGTCATCGCGGTCCTCTCGATCGAATGGTAGTCCCAAGCGGCTGACGTGCTTATGCGCTGATCCTGGCCGCGGGTCGGGTCGGGCCGGGAGCAAGTCGGGGGTTGGATTTGCAGCGAGGCGCGGGGCACTCGTTCCGCGCCGAAGTCGGCTCGATCGTGGTCGCCGCCGCCGGAATGAGCACATGTCACGCGGGACGTGGAATCCGCAGCTTCAACGGGCCATCCGACCTCGGGACCCCGGCCGGAGCACTTGCCGGACCCTCGGCGGCGACGCCTGCCGGACTTTCGGCGGGGACGCCTGCGGGGCCTCCGGCAGAGACGGTCGCAAGCGCCCCGACCAACTCCCCGATGTGCCCCAACTCGTCCACCCGCTCAAGGGTTTCCAGCGCCGCGTCGATGCGCTCGTCGTCCATCACGAGGCTCGCGCAGTCCCGGAACTTGGCGTGCAGTTCCTCACGGCTCAGGGGCCGCTCCGGACCGCCGGGATAGGTGTCCGCCTCGGTGTGGAGTTCGGTGCCGTCGCGGAGGCGGACGTCGATCGCGCTCCGCATGCGGTCGTAGCCGCGCGCGTCGATCGCCTCGTCGAACTGGACCGTCACCCGGCGCATCATGTCCGCCACCTCCTCGGAGAGGACGAAGTCGTCGTGGAACTCGCGGATCCCGGCCCGCCGCCGGAGGACGATGCTCGAGAGGACGAAGGGGATGCAGAACTTCGCCTCCAGTTCGTTGCGGGGGACGGGATACCGCAGCGGGTTCAGGATGTTGTGGCCGGCGCGGAAGGTGATGCCGGCGATGTCGTCCGGCGCGAGGTCGTGCCCGGTCACGAGTTCGAGCATGGCGGCCATGCTGGGGTGGCCGAGGCTTCCCGAGGGGAAGGGCTTCACGGACACGCCGGGGTCGAGCAGGGTGTAGGGCGCGCCGAGGGCGCCGACCAGCCGCTCGGGCTCGAAGCCGCCGCCGAACACGCGGAAGAAGCCCCACGGCGCCTCCAGCGCGTCGCTGCCGGCCGTGAAGCCGCGCGCCGCGAGGTCGACCGCCACGATGCCGTTCTCGGCGGCGCGCCCGGCGTGGAGCGGCTTGGTCATGGTGCCGAACCCGAGCCGGATCCCCGACGAGAGGCTCGCCGCGATGCCGAGCGCCATGGCGAGGTCGTCGGCCTCCAACCCGGCCAGCCTGGCGGCCGTCGCGCAGGCCCCGAGCGTGCCGATCGTCGCGGTCGAGTGGAACCCTTCCCGGTAGTGCCGGGGATCGATCGCCTCGGCGATCTTGCACTCGACCTCGAAGCCGATGAGGAACGCCTCCAGGAACTCGGCGCCCGTGGCTCCCACCCGTTCCGCCATCGCGTACCCCGCCGACAGCGGCGCCACCGTGGGGTGCGTGAGGAGCCCGAAGATGCGGTCGGGGGCGTTCGAGAGCTGCGTGTCGTCGAAGTCCATCGCGTGGCCCGCCGTGCCGTTGGCGCGCGCCGCGAGCGAGGCCGGGGCGTGGGTGTCCGGCGGGCCGAAGAGGGTCGCCTCCGGGTGCCCCCCCTGCGCCGCGATCTGGTCCTGCACGATGCGGGAGCAGGCGTCCGTGGACCCGGCGAGGATCACGCCCGTGCCGTCCAGCACGCAGCGCCGCCCCTCGCTCAGCAGCCGCTCCGGGAAGTCCATGATGTTCGTTTCGAGGATGAAGTCGATGACCGCGCGTGTCGCGCTCACTCTTGCTCCTTTGCTTGTCGTTTTGCGGAAACGAGGCGGTTCCTGACCGCCGGGGCCGCGAAGCTGACCACCGCCAGCGCGAGCAGCACCAGGCCGATCGGACTCTCGAGGAAGACCGTGTGCGAGCCCGACGACAGCGTGAGGGCCCGCCGATAGTTGGTCTCGATCATGGGACCGAGGATGAGGCCGAGCACCGCCGGCGCCAGCGGATATCCGGCCCGCAGCATAGCGAAGCCGACGACCCCGAAGAAGAGGGCCACCCAGGCGTCGGCCGCGTTCCCGCGCAGCGCGAAGACGCCCACGAGCGAGATGGCCACGACCAGCGGCATCAGGATCGACGGGCGCAGCCGCACGACGCGCGTCCACAGGGGGATCCCGAGGCGCCCCACGGCCAGCATGAGCAGCACCGCCACCAGGAACCCGGCGTACAGCGCGTAGACGAGTTCGGAACGCTCGGCCATCAGCAGCGGGCCCGGCGCGACGCCCTGCACGGTGAGGCCGCCCAGCAGCACGGCGGCGCTCGCCGACCCCGGAATCCCGAGTGCGAGCAGGGGGATCATGGCGGCGCCCACGCAGGAGTTGTTCGCCGCCTCGGGCGCCGCGATGCCGGCCGGCACTCCCGTCCCGAACCGCTCCCGGTCCTTCGAGACGCGCCTCTCCTCGTTCCACGCCACGATCGAAGCGATCGTCGCCCCGGCGCCGGGGATGGCCCCGATCAGCCCACCGATCGCCGACCCGCGCAGAATCGTGCGCCAGAGCCCGAACAGCTCACGCGCCCCGGGCAGCGCCCCCGTGATGCCGGCCCCGGGCGCCGTCGCCTTGCGCCCGCCGGCCGCCGCCTTCAGCGCCTCGGCGATGGCGAAGAAGCCGATCAGCATCGGCACCAGCCCGAGCCCGTCCATGAGCATGTTCGTGCCGAGCGTGAGCCGCGGAGCCCCCGTGAGCACGTCCAGCCCGACGATGAAAAACAGGAGTCCCAGCAGCGCGCTGATGATGCCCTTCAGAGGATCGCTTCCCACGAGATTCGCGACGATCGAGAGGCCGAAGACGCCGAGCCCGAAGTACTCCGCCGGCCCGAAGGCGATCGCCGCGCGAGAGAGCGGCCCGAGCGCCAGCACGAGGAGAATCGTCCCCAGGATCCCCCCGCTCATGGAGGAGAAGAGTGAAATCCCCAGCGCGCGCCCCGCCTCGCCCCGCTGCGTCATGGCGTAGCCGTCGAAGGTCGTCGCGAGTGCGGGCGAGCTGCCCGGAACACCGATCGCGATCGCCGTGATCGATCCTCCGTACTCCGCCGCCATGTAGATCGAGACCATCATCAGGAGCGCCGGCGTCGGGTCGAGCGCGAAGGTCACCGGGAGGACGAGCGCGAGACCCACCGTCGAACTCAGCCCCGGCATCGCTCCCGCGAACACCCCGAGCAGGCTGCCGCCCAGCAGCGCGGCGAGGTTCCCCGGCTGCAGCGCCGTCAGAAGACCGTCGAGGAAGGCCGACACGCCCCGCGTCGCCCGGTCAGAACCCGGCCGGCAGCGGCACGCCGAGCAGGACCATGAAGACCAGGTAGATGAACCCGGCGAAGGCGAGCGGCACCGAGACCAGCGTCCGCCACGAACGCTCGCCCGTCAGCCACATGAGGCCGACGACGAGGAGCGGCACCGAGAGGACGGTTCCGAGCCGGGGCCATACGAGGAGGAAGGCGGCGATCCACGCCACCGCGATCCATAGTCCGAGGCGCTTGGCCCGGCTCCCGGGCCCCTTGCTCCGGGCTGGTTCCGAAGAAGCGTTCCCGCGGGAACGTCCAGCGTCTGAGCCCTCGCCCGATTCGCCGTCCGAGCCACTCCTCTTCGCGCCGCGTAAGGCACGGATGGCGAGCCAGGCCACGCAGGCGATGAGGAGCACCGCGAGCAGCCGGGGGAAGAAGGCCGGGCCCGGGGCGCCCTCGGCCAGCGAAGGGGGATAGCCGCGCGAATCGAGCAGGACTGCGGCTCCGGCGGCGGCGAGCAGCCCCGCCTCGGCCAGGAGGCGCAGTGGAGGGCTTCCGCGCGCGGAGCGGCTAGTCATCCAGGATTCTCAGCCGTCGCAGCAGGTCCCGGCTGGTCGTGACTTCCTCCGTCATCCAGGCCCCGAACGCCTCTGCATCGTCCATCGTCGCGTACTCGAGGGCGGCGCGCTCCATGTACTCCCGGAACGCCGGATCGTCGATCGCGGCCAGGAGACGGGCGCGGATGTCGGCCCGCGTCTCCGGGTCCAGCCCCGGCGGGCCCACCACCCCCCGCCAGTGGACCGGCTGGAGATCATACCCCTGATCCGCGTAGCTCGGGGTGTCCGGGAGCGCCTCGACGGGCAGCGCGGTCCCCAGCACGCGCATCGTCCCCGCGCGCAGGTGCTCGCGCACGATATTGTAGTTCGTGTGCGCCGCGTCCGTGTGGCCGCCGAGCGCCGCGACCACCGCGTCCGCCGACCCTTCGTAGGCGATCCAGCGGACATCCGGATCTCCCGCCGCCGCCCGCAACCGGGCGAAGCCAAGGAAATGCGCCGACGCCGCGCCGAACCCCGACACCGACACCTCGCCGGGCCGGGCGTGAGCGGCCTCGAACAGGTCTCCCAGCGTGCGGAAGGGGCTGTCGTCCCGCACCGCGACGAGGAAGGGATCGATCTGGATGCGGAGGATGGGCGTGAAGTCCTCCGGGCCGAACGGGATCCGCCCCGTCGCCATGTTCACCGTCCCGCTCGCCGTGAACACGCCGAGCACGTGAGGGTCCCCCGCACGGCCCTGCATGTACTGCATGCCGGCGGCCCCTGCCCCGCCCTGCCGGGTCATCACGTTCACGCGCTGCCCGCCGAAGTGCGCCGGCGCGACATCGGCCAGCGCCCGCGAGAGGAGGTCCGAGGGCCCGCCGGGGGTGGCCCAGGAGACGATTTCGATGGGGCGGTTTGGGAAGGGCGCTTGCTCTCCGCCCGGTGAGCAGGTGGTTGAGGCTAGGAGAGCGAAGGCTATGGCCACTACCCGAACACGCCTGGATCCGGACCTGGGCTGGCAGCCGCCCGGGAGGGCTGCGGTTCGCGTGCGGAGTGACGATGTGGCTGTTGCTCGATGTTCCATGCGGGGGAATATGACGGTCCGGATGGTGGTCGGCCACCGGGCGCCGGACGGTGTGATCCGTTTCGGTTGGTCTGGCATCCGCCTGTTTTCAAGATTATCTTGAGTCCTATCTACAGGAAGGGAGATATGACGAGCAACATGCAGGAAATTATTGCGCATTCCGTTCGCGCCCGCCGGAAGGCCTTGGGCATGAGCCAGCGAGAGCTGGCGGACGCTGTCGGGTTTGGTTCGCACCAGATCGTCTCCGAATTGGAACGAGGTCAGCGAGACGTCAAGGCATGGGAACTGGCCAGAATAGCCAATGCCCTTCACACCAGCCTGCCCAAGCTACTCGAGCTCGAAGGCACCAGCCAAGCCGAAAGGCACGTTTTCTGGCGTTTTCATGGGCCCGAGGCGGACCGGTGCCAACACGAAGCAAGACTGCTTGAGCGCTACGAGCGGTTCAGGCGTGTCGAGGAACTGACCAGTGCCCGTTGCGACACGCAGCCACTGCCGCGGTTTTCCGTGAACAAATCGACATCGTTCGGCCAAACGGAACAGCTGGCGTCCAATGCGAGACGCAGCATGGACCTTGGGGGACGCCCTGCCATGTCGCTGGCTGAAGTCCTGCAAGAGCGTTTTGGCGTCAAGCTGTTTCTCGATGACCTGGGTAGCGGAGGGTCAGCTGCGTGTGTGCGGACAGACTCGGACGCGGCGGTTCTGCTAAACCGCCATGAAGCGCCCTGGCGGCAGCGCTATAGCCTGGCCCACGAGCTCTTCCACCTGGTAACCTGGGACGCCGTAATGGACGCGTGGCCGCACGGGAACCAACGCACGACATGGCCGGAGCGGGTCGAGAAGCTGGCGAACGTATTCGCATCCGCTCTGCTCCTCCCCAGTGACGACCTGCGGGCCGAGTTCCAGTCTCGCTTCGAGGGCAGAGAGGCCTCGCATCTCGAAGTCGTAAACATGGCTCGGGCTTACGGCGTCTCAACCGAAGCGTTGTTGTGGCGTCTCCGAAGCCTCGACTTGATATCGGAGGACGCGGTCCGGAAACGGCTCGATGACCCGTCGTTTCGCAGGATGGACCGAGCAAGCATGCCGAAGCACTGGTCCAAGCCGCCCCCCGATCTTCCAGATCGATTTGTACGGTTGGTAGCCTTGGCGTACAGGACAGGCAACCTCTCTCGAAGTGTCGCCGCCAAGTACCTGGAGAGGAATCCAGGAGAACTCTACTACCTTGACTGGGACGAAGACGATGGCGGGGCGGACGAGACACGGGACGGAAGGTCTTCGTCAACCCCGAGAGCTGGGTTGAGGACGGGACGATTTGGCGATACGAAGCACAAGCGACGGATGTCGCCGAAACCCTAACCTTGATCAACCGGCCGGATGGGCCGGAAATCCACGATGGGGAGGCGGAGGCCCTGACCTATCTTCGGCTTGAAGTCGATCCTCTTGCTAGCGACATCGCCTTCGTAAGCGCAGATGGGGCCGCGATCCAGGCAACGGCTCTGCTGGATCTGTCACATACCGCAAAGTCCCTTTCAGAGGTGCTGGGGGTGATCGGATACTTGAAGCCGCTCCCACCGCGGCACCGACGACGGTTCGTTGAACGGCACTTGAAGCTGGGATTTCAGCGGAGGATGAGGAGATAACCTCGGGGTCTGGGCACCCCGAAAACGCATTAATCATGCTGCGGTCGCGGGCGCGGGCCGGGGTCATGTACCCGTGGCGCTGGAGGAGCCAGCCGTTGTTGTAACGCTCGACGAAGGCCTCGATCACCGCTTCCGGCGGCCGTTCGCTCGTGTCGCGCTCATGCTTCCAACACCCTGCCGAAGCTCTGTCCACAAATCACCACTCGGATTGGCTCTTCCCGGCCCCTGAAGACTACTTTCGCACGCAGGAGTCGCCGGGCCATCTTCGGGCCGAAGCGGTGGAGAGCAACAACGGGGCGGAATGTGGCGGCAGGTGCCGCCGGGGCGTGTCGGTGTGACTCGTCCGCCCCCGCCTGAAGCTGCTTCACGGCCTTCCTGCGCCATGTCGCCTTGAACTCTACCGGCGCCACCAGGAACTGACGCTTCTCGTCGCCAGCGAAAACCAAGTAGTCGCACCGAACCGATTGTTCGTCCAAGGGCGATCCCGGAAGATCCAAATCGATCAGCAAGCGCGGCTCAGGGACTCCTCCCAGATCCACTGAGCACCCATCTCGGCTCAGGCAACTAACCACGCATGTGCTCCTGAAGCTCTGTCGAATCCTCTCGACCGGGCCCATCAATCAGACTGGCTTGCACGGCTTTCGAGTTCCGCCCACCGGTTGTGAAGACTGACCGCGACTTCGTCGAATCCTGAAGGGTAAAACCCCTCGTCGTCGATCTCGACTTCCTCGACAACCACGCCGCGTGCGGCCGTGGCAGGCATGAAGCGCCACGCGCCCACGTCCTGCGCATGGAGAATGGGGCCTTGGTCGTCTGCTGATTGGGCTGTCTCGTCATTGCGCGACGCGCGCACGATGTTGGCAAGTCCGTCCAGGACCCACTCACTGTGTGTGGTTACGATCACGCGCACGCCGGTACGCACGATTCTCGCCACCCAACCGATCACTTCGACCTGCATGGCGGGATGAAGGTGCGACTCCGGCTCCTCGATGATGAGCACATCACCCCTTCCCACAACATGGCGCAGGTAGAGGACTAGGGGAGCAAGCTCGGAAACCATCGACGACGATCTCATCAGGGCCAAATCGCTGCTCCATCCCTGTGGTCGGTAAAGGAACTGAGGATAGTTGCTGTCCGACGACTCGACGCGCACGGTGCCCCCTAGGACGGCCTCCTCGAGCCGCGAGGCGATGCGTGTACCGATCCGGCGCCCTCCGCTCGGCCCGTTCCTGTCACCCATGCCAAGGAGTTCCTCCAAAAAGTCGGTCAGGACCCCGGAGAGCGTCGGTACATCCGGGGTTTGCCGCAGCCCGGCCCTGGCTGCGCTTTGCACCAGCGCGGCGACGACCATCTTGTGGCTGTGCATAATCCCCGTCCGGTCTGCGGGAAGGTAATATGCCAGTCGCTTCAGCGGGCCAACCACCGGTTGTCGGGCCGCCTCGGCCAACTGGTGGAACACCCGTTTGAGATGCAGTGTCCGGCTACGTTCGTCGGCCTGTCCGTCCGATTCCAGCGCCTGGTACCTTAGGGCCTCGCGTCGCAAAAGGCGCGTCCAGCGCTTGGCCTCCGGCGCCAGGCTAGTGCCAGCAAGCGGATCGACTGCGTCCGAGGCGCTTCCCTCGACGTCCATCTGATCTCCCACCATTCGGATGCGATAGCCAGACAGTCCGATGTCCACCGGTCGGGAGGGGACGACTACGACCTCTGCGGCACCTGACCCTGAACGGCGAACCAACTCTTCGATGCCATCGGAGCCGAAAGACCGGACGATTTCCGCTCGCAGCGGGCCGGCTACACGGTCGCCTTTCTCAATCTCACCACGCACCGCCTCGGCAACCGAACCGGGAAGAAGGGGCAGAGCATCGTCCTCGGTGACGGTGAGCATCCACGATCCCAGTTCGGAGGGAAGCTCCGACGTCGGCACTCCGCCCGGGGCACGATGACCCAGGATGAACTGTCGGAAACCCCACCGATACGGATCGGCTTCGGCCGCAAAGTACCGGTGCAACGCGTAACTCAGCGTGGCCAGGTACGACTTTCCCGTGTTGCTTGGCCCCACAAAGACCGTAAGAGGGCGGAACTCGACATCGGCGCGTTCGATGGAAGCGAAGTCCCGGATTCTGAGCCGGTAGTCGCCGCCCGTACGACCTAGGCCCGAGTAAGTTTGTCTGATGTCCATTCGGCAGGCTTCTCCGACTCTGCTTCGTGACGCGGAAATGCCCCGTAAGATACCGTCACGCTCGAAAGCCCGCCACGACTTGACTTGATGAAGCGCCTGACTGCTGATTCCGACGCAAATCGTCCACTGATTCCGACGGATGCTGTCCACTGATTCCGATTCATTTCGTCCACTCGTTCCGACGGATGCCGTCCACCCATTCCGACGCAAATCGTCCACCTGGATGCGCCATCATTGCGGCCATCCTGAGATGCCGGCGCGTTGGAGTCGAACGGGTGGGGAGGGGTGCTGGATGACCTGATGCAGGGAGCCGTTCTTCCAACCTCGCGAGAGATCCTTGAGCGAGGAGGAAGACGGTGGTCCGGAAGAGGTTGTCCATGCGCAAGATTCGAGATGTTCTCCGGCTGAAGTACGGACTCGGCCGGAGCCACCGGGAGATCGCCGCCATTCTGCGGATCTCCCACAGCACGGTCGGCAGCTACGTCCGGCTGGGGCGGCAGGCGGGAGTGTCCTGGCCGCTGCCGGACGAGCTGGACGACGCGAGGCTGGAGGCGGCGCTGTATCCGCCGACGCCGCCGTCGCGGGTCCGGCGTCCGGAGCCGGACTGGGCACGGGTGCATCGGGAGCTGGCGCGGCACAAGGGCGTGACGCTGCAGCTCCTGTGGCTGGAGTATCGGGAGGCGCACCCGGACGGGTATCAGTACAGCCGCTTTCGCGACCGGTACCGGGAGTGGCGCGGACGCATTGATGTGGTGCTGCGCCAGGTCTACCGGGCGGGCGAGAAGGCGTTCGTGGACGACGCGGGTCCGACGGTCGAGATCACGGACCGGCGAACCGGCGAGATCCATGAGACGAAGGTGTTCGTCGGGGTGCTGGCGGCATCGAACCACACGTTCGTCGACCTCACGCGGACGCGGTCGTTGCCGGACTGGACGGCGTCGCACGTGCGGATGTTCGAGTTTGGGGGCGGCGTGCCGGAGCTCGTGATCCCGGACAACGAGAAGGCGGCGGTGCGGCAGGCGAGCCGGTACGAGCCCGACGTGAACCGGACGTACCACGACCTGGCGGTCCATTACGGGACGGCGGTGTTGCTGGCGCCGCTGCGCAACCACCGCTTCTTCTCGCTGTCGGAGGCCCGCGACGCAATCGAGCCCTTGCTGGCGGCGCTCAACGAGCGGCCGTTCCAGAAGATCGAGGGCAGCCGCCGCAGTCTCTTCGACGACCTGGACCCTCCGGCGCTCAAGCCGCTTCCGGCCGATCGCTACGAGTATGCCGAGTGGCGCAAAGCCCGCGTCAACACCGACTATCACATCCAGGCCGACGGCCGCTTCTACAGCGTCCCCCACGCGCTGGCTCGCCGGAAGGGCGATGTCCGGCTCGGCACGACCACGGTCGAGATCTTTCACAAGCACCGGCGTGTGGCGGCTCACATCCGCGGCCGCAAGAAGGGCGCCTTTTGCGACCGATCCGGGCCATATGCCCGCCGCGCACCGCGCCCACCTCGAATGGACTCCGTCGCGCCTCGTCCGCTGGGCGCAAGAGACCGGACCCGAGACCGCGGCCTTCGCGAGGAAGCTCCTCGAGAGCCGGCCCCACCCGGAGCAGGGCTACCGAAGCTGCCTCGGCCTCATGCGCTTCGCCCGCGCCTATCCCGCCGAACGGATGGAAGGCGCCTGCCGCCGCGCGCTGGACATCGGCGCTCACAGTTACAAGTCCGTGAAGACCATCCTGTCCGCCGGCCTCGACCAGGCCGATGACGGCGACCAGCGGGCGCTGTCCCTGCCCGCCGACCACGCTCACGTCCGCGGACCGGACTACTACGCCAACTCCCACAACGGAGCCAACTCCCGCAACGGAAAGGAGTCGTGACAAACATGCTTCGCCAACCCACTTTCGACCCGCTCCACGAACTGCGCCTGGCCGGCATGGCCCAGGCCTTCGAGGAGCAACTCGCCATGCCCGACATCGGCGAACTCGCCTTCAACGACCGGCTCTCCCTGCTCCTCGAACGCGAGAAGACCGAAACGGGAACGGCGCCGCTACCTGCGCCTCAAGGGGATCGCCAAGCTCCACCTCGACGCCACCATCGAGGACCTCAACTTCAAGGCCAACCGCAGTCTTGACCGCTCCCTCATCCTTCGCCTCGCCTCGGGGCAATGGATCAAGGACGG
This sequence comes from Longimicrobiales bacterium, assembly GCA_965232315.1. Taxonomy (GTDB): domain Bacteria; phylum Gemmatimonadota; class Gemmatimonadetes; order Longimicrobiales; family Gaopeijiaceae; genus BD2-11. The sequence continues at coordinate 91,001 of CBDDPN010000033.1, forward strand.
CCAGACCGTCCTGGTAACCGGAGCGACCGGGTCCGGAAAATCCTACCTGGCTTGCGCGCTCGGCCACCAAGCGTGCCGGCTCGGCATCTCGACCCGCTACTACCGCGTCTCCCGGCTCCTCGACCAACTCACCCTCGCCCGTGCGGACGGTTCCTACCCCAAACTCGTCCAGCGGCTCGCCAAGACCTGGCTCCTCGTCCTCGACGACTGGGGACTCGCTTCGCTGACAGGCCAGGGCCGCCACGATCCTATCGAAGTCCTCGACGACCGCTACGCCCGCCGTGGCACCATCCTCGCCTCCCAGCTCCCCGTCGAACACTGGCACGACGTCGTTGGTGACCCCACCTTCGGGGACGCCATCCTCGACAGGGTCCTCAACAACGCTCACCGCATCACCCTCAAGGGCGGCTCCATGAGGCGGCTGTACGACTCAACCAAGGAGGCTCAAAACCCTCACGACCACGCCTGATCCATCCATGTCCAGCACCCCTTCAAGGATCACCGTTCAACCCGGACGACTTGGCCCGAAATCGGTGGACGGCTTGGCCCGGAACAGGTGGACGGTTTCGCTCGGAATCGGTGGACGACTTCGTCGGAATAGGCAAGGAACGGGCACCAGGGTCGCGTCGGGTCCGAAGACGCCCTTGAAGGCTGTAAACTCCCGCTCCTTGCACAGAGTGGCGATACGCTCAAGGACATCGGCGTGGGCGTCCTTCACCCACCCCATGATCTTTCTCGGCCGGATGCCGGTCCCCGCCACATCCCGGTACCTCGGCGTGTACCGAACCACTTCCAGATCCATGACAGGGAACGCCCAGGCCAAGCACCTCCGCCGCCGCCTGGAGAAACTCGGCCTCGACATCGAGATCCGCGAGGCTGCGTAGAAGTCCAGACGACGTTTCACAGGAAATTCCAACAACTCCGCTATCTAGCCTAAGAGCTCAAGATTGACGGCAGTCGGACCGGTGAACGCGAATCCAATCGCGAAGCAAACTCTCTCACCATTCCGGAAGTCCTTCCAAACCTCCTCGCCGACCTGGTTTCGATGGACAAAGATCAAGTCACCCGGGCCATCTCGTCTGACGCTTCCAAAGGTCTCTTCCATTCGCTCCATCGTCCCCTGGAAAATCTTGTCGCGCCCAGCATCTTGGACTCGATCCCGTACCTCCACTCTGACCCCATGAGGGAGGTCGGCATTTCGTAGCCTACGGAACGTGTCCATACTCTTCTCTATCAGCCGTCCATCCCCCGTCTCAAACGCGTAGCGCGCGAACCAAAACTGGGCCTCGTAGTTGCGATCTCCGGGAGTAAACGCACGCTCGAAATAGTATACGAGCTGATCGCCATCCAGCACGCCCGAAAGGCGCAATATTTCCCCGTATTGGAAATTCAGCCGCATGTCCCCGCGATTCCCTTCAAGGGCGTTCCCGAGCGTGTCCTTCGCGCCCTCAACATCTCCCTGTTTGAGCAAAGCTCGTGCCAAACGATTCGCGATATAGGGATCTCTTCGATTCGCCTCCGATGCCTTCCGCAGCGCCTGCAAGGACCGATCGTGATCGGAGATCAGCGAGCTAAATACCGCCTCGGTGTTGAGGAGATACTCATTGTCCGGGTGTCGTTGAAGTGCGACCGTGATCAACTTATCCGCCGCCCGGATGGCCTCGTCAATCTCTCGATCCGATGAGTCCGGATGACCTAAAAGATCCTGCAGATCGTCGAGCTCGAGCTCGACGAGGGTGACTCGTGCGTATACGTCGTGATGCCGCACGGTGAGCAATCCACGAAGTAGCGACCGTGCCCGGCGTCGGTGGCGCTGTCGAGCCAGCAGTGTCCGCGCACTCTCAGCCCTGGCACGGTAGATTCCGGCAAGCGTGTGTCGAATTGTATCATCGGCTGGGTCTAGCTCTCTGGCCATTTTTATGAATTGCTCGGCGTCGTCAAGATTCCCGTCCGGACGAATACGTTCGTAGTTGGCCCGCTGTTGATAGAAGTATGACTCTAGACTACCCACCTCTTCCGCCTTTTCGAGGATGGCCCGCACGTGTTGGTAGTCAGGGAAGAGATCGTGGAGTGACTTGGCCCTAAGAAGCCCACGGAAGGATTCGCGATCCGTGTTGAAGGCGAGATTCAAGTTACCAACGATACGAAGATATTCGTTCAGTCGGTCGTCGACATTTGATAGCATCCTCGTAAAGACTATTTGGGCAATCTCCGGATGCCTCGCCCGGTATACGTAATCTCCGCCAACCCTGTAAGAATGAGCTTCTACCACATGGTCGAGTGGCAAGAACAACTCTTCGCGAAACTCCTCAAAAGGGATGTCATGAACCCGCGATATTAGCCCGGCGCGCACAGGCGTCCGCAACCGATTCAGCACACACACCGTCAAATACAGCTGCTTCGCTCTATTCGGTTGGATCCCTTCGAACTCGTCCTGAAGGATGTCAGCTAAAGGTACTCCTCTCGTTGCTTCATGCAGCGCTACCAGCAAACGCCTATCTGCAACCTTGATGAATTCTTCGACCCTCTCCCGGTGGTTCTTGTCACGGAGATTCGGACCAAGGCAATTGTGTTCTTCCAGGAGAGACACGAGTACATTGATCTCCGATTCACTGAGTCTGCGAAGTTCGAATTCGTCCGATACGAACTTTGAGAGAGCCGCGCATGACATGTTCCACTCGTTGATTCTCTCCACCACGATAACCGTGATGGGCAAGTCCTTTTGCCTCGCATAGTTCATCAAGCGCTGTATGCGAGCAACGTTGCTAGCTGCATTGTCCCAGTGAACAAAAATGCGCTTTCCCGTAACCCGGTAGAGTTCCTCTAGGTCATCGTGAGAGACCGCCGAGTATTGGCGGACATATAGTGAAATGACATCCGCTTCTGTAGCGGCCTCCCACGCCACTCTCCTAAGCAAGATGCTCTTACCGGCACCAGCTGGCGCCTTGATCACGTATAGCTCCGCGATCATCGGACGGTCCTCCTCCGAACGAAGGATTACGTCCATGAGAAGCGTGTCTGCAAGACGCCGTCCGACGTCGAGCTTGGCTCTAATGGGGTACCACCCTTGCTCGAATCCCCGATAGAAGGCGGTGGGCGTCCCTGACTCGCTGGGCATCCCTGCGTGCACGTACTCCACGTCGTGTTCCAGCATCGCCGCGATGGACGGAGGCATCTCGTGTTTGACAATGAAGTGCTTCTTTACCGGCTGATCCGCTTCAACAAGCTTTAGGAGCGGGCGAATCGAAGCCGGAATGCGGTCACTAAGAGCTTCCATAAACTGCTCAAGTGTTCCCTGAAGTGCCGTAACTCTCTTGGACTCCCAAAAACGGGTGTCGACCTCTGTCACTCCGGGGGCCACTAGGAATGACCTCGGTCTGCTCGCGATGGAACTCGAGCGCCTCAGGAGACTCTCCCGAATGTTCACATCTTCAACCCGATATCCAACGAATACGATCGGATACTCGCGGGCCCATTCTTCAAAACGTCGAAATACGTAGTCACGGTTTACGCGATATGTCGCGTATTGATCAATAGTGAGGATTAGCGGTAAATCGTCACGGTGAGTAATCGTGACGCAGCCGTGCAGTTTCAAATATGCGAGCTGCCGATCACTTCGGAGCTTCTCGTCGACGCGGTCCTCGTTAGAGAGAATAGGCAGAAGATCTTGGAGTCGGCCCCCGTGATCACGATACGCTTTTTCAATAACGAGATCAAAGTTAGTTGTGGCGATGGCGCGCCACTTGAAGCTGGGGATACTCTTGTGGAATACCGCCGGCGAAAGATTCTTGAACTTAGCTGCGATGAAGTCCTGCACCATAGGCAGGCTCTTCTCCGACATGGCTAACTCTGCGACCGTCGCCAAGCTTCGACCGGCGAACCGAGGGTCGAGATACTCCGAAACAAGGAGATCCCGTAGCTCGTCACCTAGAGGAGGACCGTTTCCTTGCGGGTCAACTGAACCCACGCTGGCACCGGCCCCAAGGAAAAGGATAACCCGTCCAGCCTTCACGTCCTCGATAAGACCGTTTGGTAAGTCCACCAGCTCCTCCCCTGACTTCACAAGTTCAGCGGACCGGAGACGACGGTTCTGGTGGAAAACTCCACCACCTCGATGCGACGACTCATTGCGATCTCGTTCCGAAATGTGGGATCCTAACATGAATCCCGGACGCAACCTATCCCCTGTGGGTTCTACGAACAACGGCAGATACGTGCGACGGGACAGCATGAACCGTTCTCGTTCGTTTCTGTCCACAGGGACCAAGAGCGAGTGCAAAGCCCCGCCGCGGACACTTTGGCGGCTCCCTGCAGGGTCATTTCGCGGTCGCAGTGCGTCCTGCCCGGGGGCAGTTCCATCCGTCGGCGGCACCCGCAGACTCATCCGCATCGTGAAGTCATCCATCCTGTACCAGTCCGGGTTTTCTGGACAAGTGGACGGCTTAATCATCAGGCCGCCCTTCGGCTGAGCTTCTCGCGAGCACGGGCCGGGGTCATGTACCCGTGGCGCTGGAGGAGCCAGCCGTTGTTGTAGCGCTCGACGGAGGCCCCGATCACCGCTCTGGCCTCCTCGAGGGTTTCGAAATCGTGCAGATAGACGCACTCCTCCTTGAGCGTGCGGATGAAGCGCTCCGCGACGCCGTTGCACTCCGGTTCGCCCACGTAGGCGGGCGTGGAGCGGATGCCGAGCCATTTGATCTCGGCCTGGAACTGCCTGGCCCGGTACTGCGAGCCCCAGTCGTGCCGCAGACCGAGGCCCAAGGCGATCGCCTTGCCGAAGCCGCCCATGTGGGCCCGCACCCCTTGTCGGACCGGCTCCAGCGCCGCCCAGTGGTCGCCCTTCTTCGCGACGTGCCAGCCGACGACGTCCGAGGTGCAGTGGTCGACGGCCGCGAAGAACCAGCACCAGCCCTCCGCCTTCGTCCAGAACCGCGCCGCGTCCCTGCTCCAGAGTTCGTCCGGCCGCTCGGTCCGGATCCGGCCGCTGTGGCTCCGGTCTCCGCGGGGCCGCCCCCGCCGCACCGGCGCCAGCAGCCCGTGCTCCCGCATCAGCCTCAGCACCCGGTTCTTGCCGGCCCGGATCCCCCTGGCCGCAAGCCGCGCCTTCACCTTCCGGTGGCCCTCGCCGAGGAACGGACTCGCCTTCAGCACCGTCCGGATCTCCTGCAGCAGCTCCTCGTCGCTCAGCACCGTTCTTCGGGCCCCGCTTCCCAGGCTGTCGGCGATCGGGCTCCGGACGCTCTCCGCGTCGAGCCCGCAGCGCATACACGCTCGAGCGTGCCACACGCCATGTCTCGCACACCATCGTCAGCGGGTACGGCTGGTTCGTCGCCGGACTCACCCGTCCAAACGCCTCAAGAGCTTCCTCAGCTCGTCCCCGTACCCCCTTTTTCGAGAAGCTCCGCCTGCAACTCGACCCGCATCGTCAACTCCCCCAGCTTCGCCCGGGTCCGCATCAGCTCGCCTCCCGGCCGGTTCTTCTTCTTGAGACCCTGCTGGCCGCCTTCCAGGAACTCCCGCCGCCACCGCTCCAGCTCCGGCGGCGCAACCCGAATCTCCCGGCTCACTTCGCCGATGTCCTCCCCCCGCAGCAGTCGCAACACCATCTCGGCCTTGCGCCGCGCGCTCCACCGCTTGGGGAGGCCGACCGGCCTCCCCAAGCCGCCCGCACCGTCCTGCTCGTCCGTACTCCGAGACATCCACTGCCTCCTCTCTCTTGGACCCCGGATGGATGGCTAAACTACTGTCCAGAGAAATCGGGGGCACTATACTTGGGTATGTGGCGCTGCTTCCGGACATCGCCGGCGTGGTGCTGATGGCCACCAGCCCGGAGATTTCGGCGCCAAGCGGAAGCCGAGCTCGATCCGCTCACCCTAGGAAGCGTCTTCACCTACCGAGACGAGGCCACTCCGACCCAATGGGAAGCGGACCCAAAGCGCGGCTAGCGTCGCGACCAGGATCTTCCCTCTCTTCGTCGTGTCAGGTGATTTCCGTACTTGTACATCCATAACTACGAGTCATTCCCAAGCCACGGCGACGCCATCACTCATCCACTCACGTCTAATCTCGGCGAATTCCTCTTTCGACCGGCAGATCCTCTCCCATTCCCTGATAACTTCTGGAATCAAAGCGTTCCGCTGCCGATAGAGTTCGCAGAGTCCGTGCGCAAGAGCGGCGCTTTCCCGCCTGATCATCAACTGGATCGCAACGTCGTTACTGGTCTCACCTGCACCCCGCCTTGTTGCATCGTTGCTCTGGCGTTCAGCGTGGCCACCGCCTACTGTTGTCGTGTCGCGGATCAACCCGTCAAGCCGCTTCAAGACCGCAGTTTCGCACTCGCCAATAAAAGCCCACGGATGTCGCTTTACCAATTGCCTCATCGTCTGAATTGCATGGACGAGCCCCCTCGCCCTGAGCCATCGAATCGCATTCCCAACCACGGCCATGAACCGGTCCACGATATTGTCCTCTTCTTCCAGCCAAGCGTCGCCATGCCCTCGCTCCGAAACCACGAGAATAGCGACGAAAGCGTCAACAACATCTTCCTCCGAAGTAGACGCGTCTTGGTATTCGATCTCTTGCAATGCCCTTTCCCACCATTCCGGAAACAGACGCCTACATGCCAGTCTGAGCGAAAGCGTTGGAATCCCGTCTTCCGACATCTCCCCGACCACCCGTCGAAGCGTGTCTCGAATCTCATCGTTGTCCAAGGGGTCCGGCCATCTCCTCACCACCACTCCCAATGTCCTCACCAATTGTCGCACTTGCCGTCTCAACGAGCGCAAAAGGGATGGCCCCCCAACATCCGGCCATCTCTCACGGGCAGCCGCTCTTCGCAAGTGACTCCTATCCGCGTCCCACCACGCTATCAGACGATTGGCAAGAGACCTAACATCGTCAGGTGTCCAAGGTATTCCTGCCGACTTCTCAATCTCCGCGCACAGCGACACTTGTATGCCACCCCCACCGACCGATGTCTTCGTTCCATCTTGTTGCGCGGGAAACTGAGCGCGGCGCACATACTCCACAAATGCAATCTTGGGATCGACATCCACGGGATGTGGAAAGCTCAAGAACGCATATCGTGCATAATCAGTGTATTCAGTTTCTGTTGGCAAACCATCTTCGCCTGTTTGACTCCACAACACCCGGCCATACCTCATGATCTGCGACTCCGTAAGCATACCCAAGTCGTGCACCTGACCGAGTGTGGTGACGGCCCACCGCCTGCCAGAAGCGCTCCCCGAGCCAGCAGCATCCAGTAGCGTATCGATTGTCTCGCGGTCAATCGTCGCGTTGTCGTTCGACCTCTTCTCGAAAATCCGAACGAACTTAAAGGGATTCTCAAACTCCAGCCGCTCGAAATGGCTGAGGTCACGCAAGATTGGAAACCGCAGTAGTTCTGGAATTATCGCCGCTTGCTCGTCCACAGTCAGCGCCCCCAGTAGCCGCCGGGTCAGCTTAAGGATGCCCCTATACTTTACCCTCCGTTCGGATCTGTACACATCGAGTAGAAAACGGACCAGTTCTTCCTTCGCCTTGAATGAGCACTTGCAGCATAGTCGCGATAAGATCTCTGGCACAACCCGGGCTAACCGGTCCCCGAAGCCTTGGTCATCAAGGTATGTGCCAGATTCAATGTCAGATCTTGCGCGACGAACAGCACCCAAATAGACCGCGATGAGGCTGTCCACCGTGGCCGCATCCAGTCGACCCAACGAGGATCTGTCATATACTTCAGCGACCGCCTTCGGTTCTCCGATCCTCACGAGTGTAGCCAACGCCCAGTGTGAAGAATGGCTTGCGATTCGTGGCAGTGTTCCGGTAGCAGTTAAGGTCCCGATTACTACCTCGCCAAACCGGAAAGGGACGCCTGAATCTTCGCAAAACCGGAGAAAGTTGTATGCGGTCATACGCTCCGTATCGTACATCCCGAAGCGATGTTTCCGAGTAATCCGTCCAATATCAAAGGCCGCGATTTCCTCAGTTGCCAGCAGTGCCTTTGGCGGGCGTTCAAGCTTGTTTCGGAACACCTGCAGTTCGTGCCAGGGATCGCACTTGTACTGACGCAACGCATCCCATCGGCCAGAAAACTCCCGACGCTGATCGCGGGCATCGGATGGATCGTCCTTGTCAAAAAGGGACCGATGGCGCGCGGCGTGGAGCAAAAACATCACAAACGACTCCTGAGACGCAAGTGTGTAATCGCTATGCGTTGGCGTGAGGTTTGATTTCGTTCGGATGGCCTCAAGTGAAAGCGCAAGCTGGCGTTCCGCCTCGTCCAACAGGCCAATCTCCGCCATCAGCGAAGCCTTCTTGGCGCTCCAGAACGGATGAGCATCGTTCTCTGGCCATTCCTGAAGCCGCTGCTTGACTTCGTCCAGATCTAGCGAAAACATGCTGAATAGCGTGCCCTCGTAATGGAATCGTGCTTCAGCTTCCGACGAAAGAGCATGTTGGATCGTCTCCATCTTCTGGCTTGCCGCTTGCCACTGTTCCGCCAATCCCTCTTCACGGTAGTAACGCATCATCGACAACAGCAGGTAGTGGCACATACGAGCCACCATGGGACCCGTCAACCTCCGTGATAGCATCATGGTGACGTGACCCCCAAAAGTTGGACACCTGACCTCTGGGTCTATTGTGCTGTTCAGCCCTCGCGGTAGAGTTCCTGAATGATAGCCAAGGGTGGCCGGTCTCCGAGGGAGGAGTGACGGCGCACCCGATTGTAGTACCTGATCCGATCCCGGACGACTGTGTTGAGTTCCGTGAGTGATTCGGCGTCGAGGATCAGGGATCGGTTCTCGACCTTGAAGCGGCCGAAGAAGCTCTCCATCTCCGGGTTGTCTCCGGGCCCGCGAAGGGCGTAGGAGAGCCGCCCGCCCACCGAGAGCAGCTGGCCGGTCCAGGCATAGCCGGTGAACACGGGATCCTGGTCCTGGTGGACGATCATGCCCTCGATCGAGTCGCGGAAGCGGGTGAGAGTCTTCCGTGCCGCAAGCCAGGCCGTGAGCGCCAGTTCGGAGTTCGCCCGTTTCCCGACCGCGAAGCCGGCAACGTACTTCGTCCTGTGATCGAGGAGCGGGATCAGCCATGCCTTCCGGGCCCCGCCAGCGAAGCGGAGTTCAGTGAAGTCCGTGTAGAAGACCTCGAGCGGTCCGATCTCCGCCTTCTTACGTTTTGCCAACAGGTTTGCACGCGGGCCCGCAGTGTCGATCGCCCGCCGGATCGCACTCGGTTTCGGCCGCAAGGTGCGCCGCAGCGGCAGATCCCACAGCCGGTGCAGCCGCTCCACCACCTTGCGGTTCACGCGCTGCCCGTACGTCTCCCTGAGCTCGGCGGTGGCCCGCCGGTACCCGTACTCCGGGTGCGCCTCGGCGATCGCCTTCAGCGGCGCCTCCAGGTACGCGTACTTCTCGGCGTACGTCACCCGGGTCCGGGTGTGGTAGTACCATGTCGAGCGCGCCAGCCCGGCCGCCCGCAGTGCCGCCGCCAGGCCGTGTGCCTCCCGCGCTCCCGTGACGAGCGCCACCCTCGCCTTCACGCTCAGCCTCTCCCGCCCAAGAAATTTTTTAGGAGCGCGATCTCGACCTCCTTCTTGCCCAGCAGCTGCTCGAGATCCCGAATGCGACGCTCGTACTCGTTGACCGTCGTCTCATCCGCGAAGATCTCTGGAGCCCGCTCGACGAACCGTCGCTTCCAGAGCCCGACCGAATTCGGGTGCACCCCGTACGCCTTCGCCACCTGGCCGGGCGTCTTGTCGCCCGCCAGCACCTCCAGCACCACCTGCGCCTTCAGCTTTGGTGTGTACCTCCGCCTCGCCATGTCCACCTCCTTCGCGTCTGCCAGGTCCTACCCTGAACAGCGTCGTTCCCGGAGGTCAACTCCACAATGCTGGGGTGTTCAAGATTCGGGGGTCATATCCTGGCTTCATCGGCCAATCCTAGTAACGCGGCAGACGATTGGATCATAGGCCAATACTTATTCACGATGGCTTCCACAAAATGGGCATGGTTGTCGAACATCGGGACCAGGCACTTCTCCGTGCGCCATGTCAGCTCGAACGCGAACTCAACATCTAATGGTCCACGAAGTGCGCCCTCGCCGGGGAGGTCTCGCTCGATCCAGCTTCTAGTGGTTCTCCAAAGCTCACGTCGGCGATCTTCGGGAACAACTACCCATCCGGGATACTTGGCGCGCGTCGATCGCCAAGCCTTTACGACAGCAAGCAGAGCGTCCTCATCGTCTGTCGCGGTCGAGGACGGCTCACCGCTAGGCCACGCGAGGGGATCCTCCTCGTTGCGACGGGACCGAAGATAGGCTACAAACCGATCCAGGCCCGCATAATGATCTTGGTCCACTCCCAGGCATTCAGACATATCGACGGGAATGATATTCCGTTGCTCAAGCAGCATTCTCTGAGAGTGCGAGGACGAGAACACACCGATCATGTACATCTTGCGGGATGCGTGGGGAGCCAGATTATCGCGGATCCATCCGATCCACTGCAGGAAGTTTGGATCGTCGCCAGAGAACCCGACGAGGCACAAGGTCTTCTCCAGCAGCGCCTGCCGCACCGTGTTAACGAACGGGGCAAAATCAAGCGGATACCGCCGATAGTCCTCGTCAGTGACAACGAACGGTCGCTCAATTGGCAAGCTACCATGGAGCTTGATGATGCGTGGGCGTCTCGAACGTTCCAGATCGGCGGGATTGACTACTATGTCGTATCGCTGTGAGACGACGGAACGGCAGGCCCGTTCCAATAGTGTATCGTAATTTGTTGTCAAGACATCGGACCAAGGGAGACTAAGCAGATCGACATGTAGCTGGGACGGTTCGTGCATGAGATCCGGAATCTCGTCTCGCAGCATCTGATCTAACGCGGGGCGACCAAACGCGGCCTCGATCTCGTGTGCCAACACGGGAACCTGCAAGTAGTTGGTTCTTGGTCCGGGCTCGTGACCGTGTAATCGCTGATACAAACGGTTCCCCAGTTCTGACCAGTCCGGGAACGGCGGAGCTGAAGAGAAAGGTGTGGCGTTCTTGCTAAAGCCGGATCCGATCATCACTGCGGCATGGCCAGACAGAAGTCGGGCGGCTATTTCGTCCAAATAGGGACGAAGACTAGACGGAAATGATGAGCGTGCTTGTTCGTTCAAGGTAGACACCCGTCGGAGGTTAGAGGGATCGGTATTGAGAAGGAATCGCGGTTCGGTTGGAAATCGGTTCTGGACCCTGCCGCGGGTCGCCGCGTACTAATCTCCTCGCGGAGGATATCCTGCAGGTTCGACGAGAATCCACCCACGTAGTCCACGAAATGGGCCAAGAGTTGTTGCCCTCCGGCCGACCCACCCCCAGGCCTTGAAGCGTGAGCTTTGAGGTGTGTCGAAAGCCTGCCCCAGCACGTTCCAGAGCACGGCGTCGCGGTTCGTGGCCCCGTTTGCGTCCAGCGTGGCCTTCAAGTCGAGGATCGTCGGCTTCGTGGGCTCCAGCACCGCGTTGAGCCGCCGAAGCGAGGCACGGGAAAATGTCGTCCGCGAAGCCCCAGAGGCAGATGGCGTTCGACCTGAGGTTGGATGCGGTCATGTGGAGTTGTGGGGTTGCTCGCGTGCAAGCCTCGTCGGCATGGCAGGGATCCCTGTACGATAGACCTATCCGCGACGAGGTGGGCCTGGTAGCGTGTGCGGGTGCCATCTCGCGAAGTTGACGGCTCGAATTGATCCGATTGACCCTGTGCGGGAGTCGCTGGACCACGTCGACCTGACAGAAACTCGTCGATTCGAGTTGGAAACTGTTGGAAACTCCCTGCCGGGCCTCGTCCGTCGACCGACGCCGGAAGGCGATGACGACGCGACGCGCGCCGGGAGCGGAGGCTGCCGAGGACTTGGTGGACCGGGACTTCTCGGCCGCGGGTGCTGACGAGCTCTGGGTGGCCCTTATCACGTACGTTCCCATGCAGGTGGGCTTGCTATTCCTGGTGACGGTGCCGGACGCGTGGATGGTCACCCCGCGATGCCAGCCATCAATGGCCTCCCGCGATCCCCTCCAACTTCGCGAAGCTCTGGAGTTCCCGAACATCAACGGCACTCCCAACCGTCACGGCATCGAGCTTTTCTCTCGTAAGGCACTCATCAATTCCGACCGCGCCAACCGCCAAAGCGTCAAGATGCGGTCCAAGCTCTGGTGTGCGTATTGCACCCCAATCGCGCAACGAGCGAGCCAGCTGATAGTCTCTGCTCAGCACGTAGTTTACCGCGAGACAGTTCGGACGATGGCTACCGAGACCATTACTGTTCTTCTTGTTGTCTACGGCCTCTCTGAGTACTGTCTCCAGATAGCTTCTAGGTGAACCCACGGAGTTGCTACTCGGGCAGTAGGAGTCGATGTCTTCGTGCTCGAGATGTATTCTTAATGAGCTGTTGCGGTCATTATAGAGAACTTGAGGCCATTCTGTCTTGGCACGCCTACGCGCCTTCGATAGTAAGTTAGGATCGACAACTCTGCTCAAAACCTCGTCGACAAATGCACATCGCTCGTTGTTCTTCGGCAGTCGCAGTGGCAAACACTTATCGTAGTCCACATTAATCTGCGGGTCGATAATCCTAAGAACCTCCTCCAAGAAAACGAGCAAGTCAAACGATTTACGATATGTGTAGCACTCTATATACCAACGGTGACTACCGATAACAACCGTTATATCTGGACTTCGTTTGCCGGCTACAGGTTTAGACCAACATACGTCTGTTCCAACTTTACACAACAGTTCTGCCACCTGAAGCTGCCAAAGCACAGCCCAGAAATCAGCGATCTCTGCTGTATTAATGAGTGACTTCTTTTCGACTTCCCAATTCGGAAGCTGTATTGCGCATGAGAATAACTCTTCGAGGCGCTGGAATAAATCGTCGTTTTCGTAGGCACCAAGACGCCAAGCGAGATAATGACAGTAATACGGAGGACACTCACGCCGGCTCTTCAGCATGTCTACGGAGAACGCCCTCCCAATGGCCTCGTAACGCAGAAGACGGCGTTCCACGCGTCCCCCAGTCGATTAGGTCGTGGACGAGCTTGCGCTGGAAGGGCCTGCGGCGACGATCACTCATCTCTCACCTGTAGCTCATCCAGATGCTGGGCAAACCTGCTGCTCCCTCACCGCATTTATGAACAAAGCAGAACCGCCCCTCCGACATCAACTCGAAATCCCGCACCTCGTCTGACACCAGGTAGAGGATCGGCTCGCTGAGCGTCGGCAGCATCAGCGCGTTCTCCATGATGATGCGCTGGACCTCCTTTGCGAGCTCACACCGACCCTCCCGGCCCGGGATGGTCCTGAGCTGATCCACAACCCACAGATGGGAATGGACCGGCTTCGTGGACGAGGAACTGGACTCGACGACGTCTTGGACCGAGTTCCAGAGCATGTCCATGAGCAGGGGATCGGGGCTGCGCTGGCGCTCGTACATCAGGTCGAAGTTGCGGTTGTTGACCAACTCCCGGGCTTGGCTTCGGCGTACCCCATGATCGGCTCGGGCAGGCTTCTTCATGGCTCCATCTCCCTCCGTCAGGATTCCGTCAACCAACGTAACAGCCTGCCCGCGTGAGCTCTTCGCGAAACACCAAGCTAACCCGAGAGGGCAGCGTTCCGCCCCGCCCGGATTGCCCCACGGGCCGCTGGGGGGAGGGCTACATTCACCCGCCAGCTGTAGTCGGGCTACGTCAACGCCACGTGGTCCGCTGTGCCCACGTGGCGGAGGGTTGTGGAAGCCCATCACCCGGAACGCCAGTTCGACGGCCAAGTTCCGCCATTCGGGCCGTTTGAAGGTGCGAAGATCCAGCGAATGGACGAATCCGTCATGCTGACGGAAATGCAGTGACGACACGTTGGCCGGGAGCCCCGCGCGAGCGTAAACTCGGGCGTCTGATCGGCATCGGTGATCTCGGCGTCGGCGTCAGCCAGGTATACGGACCGCAACGGAGCAGGATCACGCATGGACGCCGAGTTCGACGAAGTCTGTTGCCGTTACGATTCTGATGCCACGGAAGCGATCCAGGACGAGCAGGTCGGCGAGGGGACGGACACGAGAACGTCACCGATGTCGTAGACGCTTGCGAGGGCAACTCCGGGCGTCGCAGTCCTGGAGAGCAATGGCACTGATGATCGCGTTCGTGTCAAAGACGGATCGCATCACCTAATCTCTCAGGAGCTACTCCAGAATCTCGGGAGTCAAGCCACGCGCCCGGGCGTTTTGCGTGATCTCCGTCATGACGTCGTTGAGGGATCCGCTGGTCCTCGTGACATCACGCGGAGGGGGTGCTTTTCCCTCAATCAAGGTTCCACTTCGCGCGCAGGCTACCCGCCGACTCTTGCCCGCGTTCCAAGTCGCGCCTGGTCAGACGCCGCGGATTCAGGAAGACGATGTGCGAAACACTGCTGCGCGTTGCGCGCACGCTTCATAGTATCACCTCTCGCCCTACCATAGTATCATCTCTTGAGGCTACTATCCCCCGCCAGCAGCCTACCCCGGCAACCTCAACGACACATGCAGATGATCGGCCGTGCCCACGTGGCGGAGCGTGTGGAAGCCCATCGCCCGGAACGCCAGTTCGACGGCCAAGTTCCGCCATTCAGGCCGTTTGAAGGTGCGAAGATCCAGCGAATGGACGAATCCGTCGTGCTGACGGAAATGCAGTGACGACACGTTGGCCGGGAGCCCCGCGCGGGCGTAGAACTCGGGCGTGCGATCGGCATCGGTGATCACGGCGTCGGCGTCGGCCAGGACGAAGACCGATACGGCCATCCGCAACAGGGGATGAAGGCCCGAGTACTCGGCGCGCACCTCTTCGGACTTCACGTTGCCACCCGCGATGACCAGCAGCGAGTAGAGCACGAACGCGGCGGCGGCAAGAGCCGCGGCCCGCATCGCGAACTTCCTGAGCCACTTCCCTGCCCCCAGGCGCCGACTTGCGGCCCACGCGTAGCACGCCAGGAGCAGCGCGGTGGCGGCTGTCGAGACCGCCAGCGAGGGCCATGCTCCCAGCCCCCATGGCTGGTGGCGGAGACGGCTCCGCAGACTAGGAGGATGAATGGCAACACCGCAAGCAGGACAGCAGTCACGCCCCACCGCACGACTCTGCCAAGGAGACCCGTCGCCCCTCGGAGCCTCCCAGAGCGGCCAGATCCATCCGCACCTGAAGCGGCACGGCGACTTCCGACATCATGTCGCCGCGAGATGCGCCGACGTGCACGTGGGGGTGGAATGACGAGCCGTTGTTCCCGATGCGGGCGACCGGGTCGCCTGCCCGCACGGTGTCACCCTGGGATACCGTCACCTCGCGGACATGGACGTATGCGACATGGACATCCGTCGGTTCGCCGTCGACCAGTTGCTGGAACCCGATGGCGCTCGAGCGTCCCCAGCAGAGTGTGTGTCCCGTGTGTTCCAGGCCCGGGGGTGTCGGATGCGCTAGAAGGCCTTCCTTGCGTGCCTGATGCGCGCTCTGACCGCGGCGCTGTCCTTTTCCGCGGCGCGGTCGAAGAGAGCTGTGACCTCTGCCCGGATCGCGGGGTCGCGGGCCGCCAGGAGTGCCAGGCCGTTGTACGCCCACGCCCGCAGGAACACTCGCTTCGACCTGATCAGCGTGAGCAGCTCTCGCTTCAGCTCGCGCTCCCGTCCCGCCGGAATATCGATGTACTGTAACGTTTGCAGCACATGCAGCGTGGCGTGGGGTGCGGCGGCACGGCCGAGCAGGTCCACCAGCTGCGCCGCCTGCTCCCCGCGCGGAACCGTCCCCCGTTCGGCCAGGTGCTTCAGCACCCAGGTCGCCCCGACTTGCAGCTGCATCTCGTCCGAGGCTGCGAGGTCGAGAAGGTGACCGAACGGGACTTCGGGCGCATCCCGCACAGCCTCGGCGACCGCGCGAAACGGTGCCACGCGCTTCCCGTCGTAGCTGCGGAGTCTTGCCGCGATGTCCATGGTCGGCCTCCGGCCCATCGGTGCCCGCGCCCGCACTGAAAGGCGTTGTCCGGCGTCGCCGCGCTCCACCAACTCGTGTTGCGTCCCGTCGCGCCGGCGCGCCGCGAAGAACAAGGTAAACGTTCCGGTCTCTCCTGGCGTCCTCTTTCCAGGAAGCCGCACGGAAGAAAGGACAGAGAATGCATGCTCTCCGACCGAGAGATCTTGGAGTTGGCCGAAAGGGCCAAGGCGGGAGAAAAGGAGGCGCTCGGAAGGCTGGCGGGCGATCTCCGACCCCTTGTTTGCCGGTGGGCACTGGTCATGACCGCCGATCCCGATGACGCGGAGGACGTTGCACAGTTGGTCGTGATGAAGATGCTCACGTCGATCACAGGTTTCAGCGGCAGTTCCAGAGTGACGAGCTGGCTCTACCGGATGACACGGAGCGCCAGCCTGGATCACCTGCGAGGGAAGCGGCGGGACCAACAATTGGCCGAAAAGCTCGGGCAGTTGGCTCAGGCAGAGACGCCCCCGCTCGAAGACCCGCTGGACAAAGTCGAGATGAAACGCACGCTGAGACTGATCCGGACGCTTCTGAGCGAGCTGCCCATGAGGCAACGAGAGGTCTTCGATCTGGTGGAATTGCAGGGGCTGAAGCCGATCGAGGCGGCTGATCTGCTGGAGATGAACCCGAACACGCTGAGGGTACATCTGCTGCGCGCACGGCGCGCGATGCGCAAAGAGATGTTGTCCCGGGGCCACAGGTACGGAAACGCGGGGGAGTGATGGATCATCGCGATGACTGGCCGGATGAGATCCTGGAGGGAGACCTCGACTCGCGCGAGGGCATGGATGCCCCAGTGCGTCAGAGCGTCGAGCGGATCGCCCGGGACGGACGGAATATGGACGCCGTCCTCAGAGCGATGGCAAACCGGTTGAGTGAAAGGCCGCCGGCTGCGGAGTGGGGGCAAGCCGCACCGCTACGCCCTCGGCCCTCCTGGAGGATTCGGACCCTGGTGCCACTGACGGCCGCTGCCATCGTCGCTTCGCTGATCCTGATGCGGACCGGCCGAACCGGAGACAGAGACGAGTCCCTCGTTCTGCCAAGGGCTCCGCAGGCACGGAGCATGACGGCGGAGCTGGACGTGGAGGCCGACAGGCCGTTCGCGGTCTTCCCCACGAACGATCCCGACATTGCCGTAGTCTGGCTGTTCAATCCCAAGGAGAGCAACTGATGACCAGGACTATGAAGAAGAATATTCGATGCGCGTTGATCGTTCCGCTGGCCCTGGGTCCGCTTGCGGGCGTCGCAAGTGCACAGGAGCGCCAGAATCAGGACATCCGGAACGTGCAACTCGTCTTTGACCTGGTGCAGGCGGATGGCTTCACGGACGAGGATCCCGGCATCGCCGATGTCGTGGCCGAACTCCGGATGCTCTTCAACTTCCGGGGATACCGGCTCCTGTCGACTTCGGTGCTCAACGTCGGCCTCGCACAACAAGCCAACTCATCGGCCAGCGTTACCGGCAGCGGGTCCCAGAGGATTGTTCCGGGCGATTACAAGACGCCGCTGGCGATCAGCGCGGAGGTGAGTGCGCGCCGTTCCACGAGCGTTGTCCGTGCCAGGGTGGTCCTCACCGACGTGACCTCGCGGGTGACAGGCAATGCGGTTTTGAGGGAACGACTGCCGCTTCTCGAAGCCTCGGTCACGATCCGCGATGGTCAGAGGGTCGTGTTGGGATCGGCTCGTCGCTCCTCCGAGGAGCCCGTGCTCATCCTCATCGTGACGCCCCGGATCGATCTGGAGACTCCAGAGTGATCAGGCGTAGATTCACCATCCTCATCCTGACACTTGCGGCCATCACCGGCTGCGAGGACGGGTCCCCGCCCACCCGCAGGGATCTGACCATTTCGGTCGACACGGTCGGCAACATCATCCGCGTAAGCAACACGGGCACCCCACTCGATTGGCGACTCGTCCCGGTCGCCTCCATTGGACCGAAATCGCTGGCTGAAACGGGGGCGGCCGAGGAGTTCGGCCGAGTCAACAGCGTCGCCGTGGGGCCGGATGGGGCCCTGTTCGTAGCCGATGGTCTCAACCACGAGGTCCGAGTCTTCGGACTGGACGGAGTCCATCGACGTACCTTTGGGCGCAACGGCGAGGGGCCGGGCGAGTTCCGCAGTCTGTATTCGCTCGCGTGGCTGGGAGATCGGCTCCTGACCCTGGATCCCAACCTGGGCCGAATCGGGGAGTTCTCGGCCGAGGGCGAGTGGCTGGGACAGCAGCGGATCGAAGGGAGCGTGAGCGGACCCGTCGACCACATCCGGTTCCGGCCGGTAAGCGCTGACCGCGTCTATCGTCTGGGGTACATGCGGCATGCCACCGGACTCACCTCCGTGCTCGTCGGTCACGATAGCCGCGGGGAGACGGGCGACACGCTGTCGTGGCTCCAGCCGCCACCGGAGTCGACAGGCATGATCCTCTGCAGGCACGACCCGTTGATCACCTTCTTCGACATTCCCTTCGGCTCCCGGCTGGTGCAGTATCCCGGCGCAGACGGCGTGCACTATTCGGCGATGACGGAGGCCTACCGGATCGCCGTCACCCGGAATGCTACAGATACCCTTCGCCTCATCGAGCGCAGGCTGCGGGACGAGCGCATCTCGGACGAGGAATGGACGGCCGGAATCAGGGACTTCGAGGAGTTCCTCGTCGAGAATCCAAACGCGTCCTGCGATCCGCGGCGGCCGAGCCGACCCGCGCGCAAGCCCTTCATCGAGGACATCTTCCTCGCTCCCGATGGAACCCTGTGGGTGGAGGTGATTCGCTCGGCCGGCAACCGACTGGAGGTCTTCGATCCCGAGGGCCGGCTGCTGGGCAGCCTGCCCGCCCCGTCGCGCAAGGAAGGCTCCGTACCCGCGTTCGGCGCGGGTCATCTGGTGACGGTCCGCCGGGACAGCCTGGACCTGGACCACGTGGACGTCTGGAGGATCGAGCGGGCGGGACGCGGAGGGCAACTCCGGGCGTCAAAGTCCTGGAAAGCATGGCACTGATGATCGCGTTCGTGTCAAAGACGCATCGCATCACCTAGTGTCTCAGGAGCTCCTCCAGAATCTCGGGAGTCAAGCCACGGGCCCGCGCATCTTGCGTGATCTCAGCCATGACATCGTGGAGGGATTCGTCGGTCCTCGTGACATCACGCAGACGAAGATTGAGGAGGAGATCCAGCTTGCGACGATCCTGGTCCGACGCCGCTCGATAGGCATCAGCCAGATCCGGATCCACGGCAATCGTGATTGTGTCCATCACTTGCGTCCTCCCCTGCGCGCCTCCGCAAGCTCGTAGCTCGCCTGCATCCGCATCCAGTGATCGGCCGTGCCCCAGCCAAGGGACTCCAACGCGAGCGCCATGTTCGACGACACACCCGCCTTGCCATTCAGCAGCCGCGACAGCGTGCCTCGCTCGCAACCCAGGCGGGCAGCCGTCTGTGTCACGTTCCATCCGACCTCGTCCATGCTCTCGCGGATCAGTTCGCCCAAGTGCGGGGGGTTGAGCATCGCAACGACTCGCTCGTCGCTTCCGGTCATATCCTTCCTGCTTCCAGTCAATGGTAATCTACCGGGTCGACGTCCACCGCCTCGCCGTCCTTGAAGCGGAACACCGCTCGGGCAAGCTCTTTGTAGTATCATAGCCCCCCGTGCCATAGTATCACCTCTCCCCTCAGCCACGCGCCAAGCGCCTGCCGATGGGTTCCGCCATCCAGCCGGGCAAAACGGCCTGGGCGGCGGAAAGCTCATCCAAATCTTCCTGCGAGAGCCCGGGAAGTACGGCATCCAGACTCTCCTCAACTTCGTTGGGACCAAGCCAGGCGAGCGCGCGGATGACCGTGCCGGCATTTCGGTTCGGCGCCGCCAGTAGCCAGCTCGGAGCGTGCCGCAGCTCGACTCGATGACCAAATCGGGTCTCGATCGGGCGCATGTAAACGCCACGGCAGATCCGCAAGAGCCGCTCCGAGTGGGCAAGGCGGGAGAGCGCCCGGCTCACGGCGGCTCGGTCACCGAGGTGCAGCAGGTCCCCCGCCTGTATCGGCGTGGCCTCCGGCTTGGCGTCGGCGTACCCCATGATCCGCTCGGGCAGACTCTTCATCGCCATCTCCCTCCGTCAGGATGCCGTCAACCAACGTAACCGCCCCCTCGCGTGACCCAGGACTCGGACGTGTGATCGGCATTGGTGATCACGACCAGCTAGTCGTTACCCATGCCTTGCCTCCAAACGCTAATTGTCGTTACGTTTTGCGATGACTCAGGCATCCGGATACGAATGGGACGAAACCAAACGGGAGTCAAACATCAGGAAGCATGGCGTAGACTTCCACGCCATCAGTGCCTTCGAGTGGGAGGAGGAGGTTATGCAAAAAACCGGCGATGAAAAGCGCACCATGACATTCGAGAGAATCGCGGCTGAACAGGGCGAGGAAGCCGAGATCCGTGCTGGCATCGACGCCGACCCGGATACCATGGAACTCGACGAGGAGTGGTTCGCGAAGGCTCGGCCCGTGAGTGAAGCACATCCTCAGGTAGTCGAAGCATTCCGTCGCAGGCGTGGAAAACAGAAGGCACCGACCAAGGAGCAGCTGACCATTCGGCTCGACGCCGATCTGGTAGCCCACTTTCGAGGCACCGGCAAGGGCTGGCAGACCCGAATCAATAAACTGCTTCGCGAATGCGTCTTCGGCTCATCATGACAACGACCCTCCGAGCGGGCAGCGTCCCGCCTCGCCCGGATGGCTTCACACGCCGCAGGAGGGAGGCCTACCATCCCCCACCAACACCCTACCCCGGCAACCTCAACGACACATGCAGGTGGTCGGCCGTGCCCACGTGGCGGAGTGTGTGGAAGCCCATCGTCCGGAACGCCAACTCGGCCGCCTGGTTCCGCCATTCGGGCCGGTTGATGGTGCGAAGATCCAGCGCGTGGACGAATCCGTCGTCCTGGCGGAAGTGCAGGGACGACTCGTTGGCGGGGAGCCCCGCGCGGGCGTAGAAGTCGGGCGTGCGGTCGGCATCGGTGATCACGGCGTCGGCGTCGGCCAGGACGAAAGCCGATACGGCCATCCGCAACAGAGGATGAAGGCTCGAGTACTCGGCGCGCACCTCTTCGGACTTCACGTTGCCACCCGCGATGACCAGCAGCGAGTAGAGCACGAACGCTGCGGCGGCAAGGGCCGCGGCCCGCATCGTGAACTTCCTGAACCACTTCCCTGCCCCCAGGCGCCGACTCGCGGCCCACGCGTAGCACGCCAGGAGCAGCGCGGTGGCGGCGGTCGAGACGGCCAGCGAGGGCCATGCTCCCAGCCCCCATTGCTGGTAGGCGAAGACGCCGCCGCGGACGAGGGGGATGAAGGGCAACACCGCAAGCAGGACGCCAGTCACACCCCACCGCACGACTCTGCCGAGGAAACGCCGTGGTGGCTTCCCGTCGCGCCGGTTCGCCGCTCTCGGTCCGGCCGCGGCCCCGTCCCCCGGGTCGGTCGCCGGCCCGGCACCCGGATACTCGACTCTCAGACTGCTCACATGTCCTCCGGTGCCCCTGCCCGTTCTCCGTAGCTACGGAGAGAGCTCGTACACCACGACATTCTCCACGTCCACTTCATCCCTGAGCACCCCCAGCACGAGCCCTCCGGTCACATCGAGGATTCGGAACCTGGGCGGGGTCTCAACCTGTCCCAGCCACGCCCCGTCCGAGGAAATGACGGTGTACGGGGATCCCTCTTCCGGGTAGGCCGGCTGGTAGGAGGGCAGCCACACGTTTCCGTCGGCGTCGGCGAAGGGAGAACCGAAGAGCGGCGTCCGCTGGCCGATCATGGCGCGATAGCGGGACATGTCTTCCTGAACGATCTGCTCGAGCCGGGCTTCGGATACTCCGTAGTTCCTCCAGCCGATCATTCGGTTATAGGCTTCGATGGGCTCCAGGAGTTCATCGGTCAGCAGGGGGGGCTCGGGCTGCCAGCGCACGATCTGCTCTACCGTGCCGTCCGGCAAACGCCAGGTGATCTCGGGCCTGTCGGACCTCGTCTGGACGAACCGCCCCGCCGCGACCGTGACGCTGCCGACGGGCCGGATGATCGGGTTCATCAGCCCCGACCGTTCTCGCGGCCAGTGGTCGTACGACGCGACGGTGTCGAGGGCGCCGGTTTCGATATCGAACAGGGTCATGTGCCCGGCGAGCCACTCCTCCTCCATATCGAACCAGGAACCGGAGGGTGTTCGGTTCATCATCATCAGCGTCCCGGATGAACCGATCCCCGCCACACCCAGGCTGCTTGACCGGGGGAGGCTCGCGATGCGCGCGACCGAATCGCCGACGAAGAGCGTGAGGCGAGACTGACGACGGTCAGGCACAAGGACGCTGTCCTGGCCCAGGACGAACATGGAATAGGAATAGATGACTTCGCCCGGACCCTCTCCACGCCTGGCGAGCACCTTGTGTGTCGCGCCGTCCCGACTCAGGACGACCAGTTCGCTGTTCTCCCGATCAGCAACGACCGCGCTTCCATCCGGGAACAGCCGGCCCACGTTGATTCCCTGGAACTCGTAGTCACCCGGGTTGGCTCCGTGGCGGTATACCGGCTCGTCCGAGAGGGCGAAGGGCGGCGCGACCTCGGGCACACCCGCATACTCGACGATCCGCACGCCGGCGCTGTCCTCGATCTGGACCTGGATGTCGGGTGCGCGACCGGCGTCTCCCCCGCAGGCGACGAGAGCTGCCGACAGCATCAGAGCGGAGTGGTGTCTGCGCAGCATTTCAGCGAACCTCGGTCGGCAGCTTCCGCACCATCAGGCTGGCCACGTCGAACTCGGCCAATTCGACGTCATCCTTCCAGAAGGGAGCCCGGCTCCTCGCCGGGGCGCAACGTGCGCCCTGCCTTGCGGGCGACCAGCAGACTGGCCACGCCTCCTCCCGCACCAAGGAGTGGCAGAATGCTGAACGGGAGGATGGCAGCTCCGTTGGGCCAGTCTCCCCAGCTGCCGCCCACAACGAGCCCTGCCAGCAGGAGGCCGCCCAGCACGCCCACCGATGCGACTCGTGAGTACGAAAGCTCGTCCATCGAGCGGCCGCGGGCCGCGATCGCCAGAATGGCCGAGAAGCTCGTACCGATCGCGGCGCCCCAAACGCTACCCGCGATGATCATGAACCCCAGCTCATCCTCGCCGCCGGGGAAGAACACCGTACTCACCACGGCGACCAGAGAGAAGAGCGCGGCGCCGATAGCGCCGAAGGTCAGCCCCATGCCGAGGACACCACGGATTACCCTCTTCCAACGCGACACAGCGAGCCTCCCGCTTGCGGTGATTTGGTGCCATGGAGGATACCTGAGGTACGATCAGGGGTGCAAACGGTTTCCGTCAATCCCCGCCCTCAAGTGCATTCAGCGCCGCCACAAACTCCGACCAGGGCACCGGCTCCCCGTGGACGGGCGCTACGGTGGACACCTCCAGCCCCATCCTCTCGATCTGGTTGTAGAAGCTCCGCATTGCCGGCAGCTGCGCCGGCCGAGGGGGCTCGTGCGTGTCGAAGAGATCCGCTTCGAATGCGATGCCCTCCTCCGGCAGGTAGGCCATCAGCATCCCGGAGACGTGCTGCAACGGCTGAACGTAGTAGACCCGAAGGATCCGGGAGTTGTCGGTGATCACATGGTTCTCCTGGACCGCCTCGTAGTTGTAGCCCTCGGACAACTCCGTCGGAGGCCACATGGAGACGATGTCCGGCTCCACGGTCCGCGGCTCGTAGACCAGCACGTCAGTGTTCAGGAAATCGAGGTTGATCATGTGCGTGACGACCGTGGACCCGATGTGCAGGTAGGTCCTTAGCCCGCCGATGTGGTCGAAGTGCGGGTGCGAGGTGATGACCCAGCGGATCGGCTTGCCGGGGGCGAGCCGGACGATCTCCTCGATGACCGCGAGGCTCCGCTCCTCGTTGCCCGGGGCCTCGAATACGGCGACGAACTCGTCGAATTCCACCATGTAGCTGTTCGCGGGGCTCCCGCCCAGGAGATAGACGCCGTCCGCCATCTCGGTGACGGTCACCTCCGTTGCGAAGGACGCCTCCGCGACTGCCGGAGGCACGGGGCCCGGATCCGGGCACACGTTGGGCTGCACATCCGGGAACCGGCCGCCGTAGCCGTTGTGACCCGTGCTCCGGCGGTAGAACTGCCAGTTGTCGTCCCAGCCATGGTGCGAGTGCCATGCGACCGGCCACTTCACCTCGCCGAAGGTCAACTGCTCGGTCGACTCGTGCTCAATGTTGAAGTCGCCGAGCGCGGGTACGTTGACCGTGGTCTTGATCCGCTGGATCTGGTTCTGCGGGTTGATCGTCGCGTCCACGCGATACTTGCCGAACATCGTGATCGCCACGACGTGCATCTTCTCGGGGCGGACCACATTCCCGTCCCGGCCCTTCTCGATCTGCTCCCACCGCCAGAAGGCGACGGGATCGGCCCCGGGCAGACGGGCGGCCTTGATGAAGCCGGGAGGATTGAGCCAGAGATCGAGCTGGTACAGCTCCGCGAGATCCGGCGGAACCGCCACGGGCTCTCCGTCCCCATCGATGTGCCAGGCCTTGTCGCCGCTCACGACATGGGTCTGTCGCGTTTCCGTCTGAGTCGGCGTGCCCCCCTCCCATCCCACGCCGTACTTCCACGCGGCCGGACTGATGCCCGGTTCCCGGTCGAAGGTCTCAATGCTGGTCCGGGTCTCCCAGTCGATGCTTCGGGTATAGTTGTTCAGGCCGCCGATCCGTGGCCAGTCCACATTGACCGCGTTCTCGAACGTCTGACCGACGGCTCCACTGTAACCGTTACCGGAAAAAGTGATGCAGCGAAGATTCGCTTCGCCGATTTCCTCGGCGGCCGCAGCCAGGAGGGGATAGGGGTCGACGTATCCCGGCGGAAACTCCTGGGCCGCCGCCGAGTTCATCCAGAATGGCAGTAGAGCCAACGCCCCAAGAATATTCCTGGCCATCTTTCCGCGCATCACTCCCTCACTAACCGCGCATTATGCACAAAATAGAACTGCCCCTCCGACATCAGCTCAAAGTCCCGCACGTCGTCTGAGACCGCATAGAAGATCGGCTCGCTGAGCGTCGGCAGCATCAGCGCGTTCTCCATGATGATGCGCTGGGCTTCCTGGGCGAGTTCGCACCGGGCTTCCCGGTCCGGGATGGTTCTGAGCTGGCCCACGAGTCCGTCCAGTTCCTCGTCCACGAAGCCGGTCCACGCCCATCCGCCCACCACGTCGTGGGCCGAGTTCCAGAGCATATCCATCAGCAGGGGATCGGGGCTGCGCTGACGCTCGTACATCAGGTCGAAGTCGCGGTTGTTGACCATCTCCAGCTGCACCGGGCCGGGCACGATTTCGATGGCGACGTCGATGCCGATCGCGCGCCACTGGGCCTGGATCGCCTCTCCCATCTCCTCGCGGTCGAGGATGGTCCAGCGCACACGCAGCGGCGTGCCGTCCTCCACGCCGGCAATGCCGTATGCCTCGCGGATTCCGTCGCCGTCCCGGTCCGCGTACCCGGCCTCCTCAAGCAGCCGCCGCGCAGTCTCGGGATCGTGCGGGTAGAGGTCCGCGTTCCCTTCCCAGTAGCACGGATGGACCGTGTTCAGGGGGCCGTCGGATGGCAGATAGTGCCCGTCGTACAGCAGGTCGTTGATCGCGGGCTGATCGGTTGCGTACAGCACGGCCTGCCGGACGCGGAGGTCGCTGAAGGGCGGACGGCGCAGGTTCATGACCATCTGGAGCCCGGTTCCGGCCTGGTAGCCGGTCAGCAGCGAGAAGCCCTCCGCATCGCGGTAATCATCGATGTAGGCGGTGGGCAGATTCATGGCGATATGGGCGTTGCCGGTGCGGACGATGTTGCCCAACACCGCCTCCTCGCCGATGAAGCGGATCGTGATCCGCTCGACCTTGGCCGGGCCGGCCTCGTTGCTGATCGAGTTCCACCCGCCGTAGCCGTCCCAGCGCCGCACGGTCACGTGGTCGTTGGGCACCCACTCCTCCAGCAGGAACGGCCCTGCGCCCACCAGATGGCGGTCGAACTCCTCGATGCCCCATTGCTCCGCCGCCGCGGGAGACCAGATCGGGATCCTCCGGAAGGCGTCGAGGACCGTCACCCACGGGGCCTCGTAGTGGAGCGTGACGGTGGTGTCGTCGACTACCTCCACGCGCTCGACCGGCCCGACGTGGGCCGCCATCTCTCCGGAGCGTGTCGCCGGGTCGAGGATGCGCTCAACGTTGTACTTGACGGCCTCCGCGTTGAACGGGGTGCCGTCCTGGAACACGACGCCGCTCTTCAGCGTGAACGTCCACTCGTCCGCGACGTCGTTGGACGACCAGCTCGCGGCCAGCGCCGGATGGAACGCCCCGTCCGGCCCGAGAATCAGCAGCGGATCGGCGATCTTGTAGTCGATGAGCCACGCCGTCTGGTACGGCTCGATGTGGCCGTCGAGCGAGGCGGGTTCGCGGGAGGCGGTCCAGGCGATGATGAGTTCGTCGGCGGATTCGCCTGGGCTGGAGCCCGGGCCGCCGCAGGCGAGGGAAAAGAGCGCCACGGCGGCTGCAATGAGCGTTCGCGACCGAGCCCCGAGGATCACTGCAATCACGGTCTACCTGAAATCCGACCGCCACAAGTGGACCGCACGCTTTGCAAGTTGGCGTTGGCGTTCATCCAGAAACGACAACGTCCACTCTTCGGGGGCAATCTCCGAAATCGCCTTGGTCACCTCGTACCGACTCTTGTCGTATGCGGCCAACTTGCGCTCGTAGCTTCCGTTGCCGACATCCCGGTTGAGCTTGGCTTCCAGCAGAGTGAGGTTGCCGATCCGGTTGGCAGCACCCTGCTGAGTCGCTCTCGGAAACCCTTCCTCCCACTCGGAGTCCGGGTTTTCGGGCAGTATGTGCTCGATCGTTCCGGGATCGCGCTCGGAGTCGCACGGCTTGCCGGAGGCGTCTTGCTCCAGTCGTGCCAGGATGTGCTTGACCAGTCGCTTGCGCGGACCCCTGGCCGGAATCGCCAAGTATGCAAAGGCGCTGGCCATTTGCGTGTCGGTTACGTAGATCGGTCGGAGTTCCTCGAAAAGCCCTCGTGGCCCTCGGGCTGTTCCGTCTACGACTGCCTTGCTCGCCCGATGGTATACAGGCTCCAGTTCGTTGGTATTCAACCTGCTCACTACCGTGTATCGGAACGCCACCACCGATACGAGCTTCAACGTCCGCACAAAGTCTCGCCGCGACCATTTCTCCCAAACCACGAACAACAGCGGCATCATCTGAGTAACACGGAACAGCTTGAGTTCCATGACGTAGGGCCGTGCATCCGGTGTCTCTACCCAATATTCGTGGGATGGGTCGAGTACGGCCGCGAACAGTTCGGCACGCTTTTCCAGAACTCTCAACAAACTCAATACGTCGCGGGCAGACTTGTATCGGTCTCGTACGAGCTTGAACAGGCGACGCCGGCGTACTTGGGGTTGCTCGCAAAGCAAATGATATCGGAGGACATCGGGAACGCGCTTCTGACCAACGGTGTCCGCGATGCGTTGCCATCCGCGCAGCATCGAGGGGCGATCCGCGTCCGATGCTCGCGCGAAGATGTAGTTCTTGAGGAGATCGGTCGTTGTCAGCTCAAGCCCGCGCGCATTGAGAGTCTCAAAGACGGTATAGGCATTCAGTGCATCGTCAACAGTAATCAGGATGAAGACCAAGTGCCGAGCGACCGTCTCGGACATCAAGCTGGCGAGCGCTCTCCCGTCGTTCTTGACGGCATCCAAACTTCGAATCTGCTTGCCGAAGTACTGGAAGCAGCCCCAGAGCAGCTTGTTGGAAGGCCGCAAACCGCGAGGATTGCCAGGCTCCTCCAGCTGAACCAGGTAGTCCTGATAGAAGCCGTTGTCGGTCTCGTTCAGGTTGAGTCGGCTTGACTCAACGAGTGATGCCGGATCCTTCTCTCCAATGAAACGGTTGCGGAGCTCGCGCGCCCGAGCACGATTCTCGTCTGCATCTACGCCGGACGAGGCCAACTCGAGAAGCGCATCGATCACCGCCAGGGCAAGTACGCTCAGCGTGGCGAGCCGCTGTTGGCCATCTATTACGACGAATCTGCGGTCCGACCGCGCTTCGACGACCAACGCACCCATGTAGTGCCGGCTGTCTTCCGGGGAAAGCATGTCGGCAATATCGTTCCACAGGTCTTCCCACTGCTCCTGGCGCCAGGAATAGTCGCGCTGGTAGGGAGGAACGAAGTACGCCCTTCCGTTGCCGATCAACTCCTGGTAGTTGACGGTACGTGTGTCCAACAGCGTGGTTCTGGCCATCCAGGCTCTCCGACCGACGATCCCCTGCGTAATCGGCTACTTGGCGAGAAAGCTAACCCCTCAATACGGCAGGAAGAACAGCGCCGCGGCGATGAACGGCACCAGCAGGATCATCATCGTGATGGCGTAGCCGAACATGTCGCGGGCGCGCAGGCCCGTGATGGCGAGCAGCGGGAGTGCCCAGAACGGGTTGAACAGGTTCGTGTGCGCGTCGCCCACGGCGTAGGCGGCGATGGTCTGGCCATGCGGCACGCCGAGTTCCGCCCCTGCTTGCATCATCGGCCCCCCGACGATGGCCCATTCGCTCCCTGCCGAGGGCACGAAGACGTTCATGATGCCGCCCGTGATCCAGGTGACGACGGGGAAGTTCTCCGGGGTGGACATCGAGAGCAGGCTCTCGGTCATCGTTTCCACGAGCCCGGTCCCCGTCATGATGCCGACGATGCCCGCATAGAAGGGGAACTGCAGGATGATGCCGGCGCTGCCCTTCACCGCGTCGGTGAACTCGTCCTGATACCGGGAGGGGCTGATGAACAGGAGCATCCCGATCATCAGGAACCCGAAGTTGAAGACGTTGAGATCGAGGGCTCCCATCGGATCCGTCACGAATTCCCGGGCCAGCATCACGACGCCCGTCAGCGCAATGATTCCGCCCAGAATGCGGCTGTGGTTGATCCGGTCGGCCGGGCTTGGCTTGGCGATGGCCGGCGCGGGGGGATGAGCATCCTCGGCGTCTGCTTCATCGGGAAGGTAGCGGGCGATGCCCCGGCAATTCTGATCCGGCGGGGCGAGGAGATAGAGCATCAGGCACCCGTAGGCCAGCGCGAGTCCCGTGAGCAGCAGCGGATAGGGATGGAAGACCCACTCGCTGGCGGGGATCACCCGGTCGACGATGCCCATCTGCATGAAGACGTTGTTGTCCGTCGCCTGCAGAAGGCCTGCGGAGCTGGACATGCCCCATCCCCAGGTCAGGCTCATGCCCATGTATCCCGCCACTGCGAGCAGCGGATAGTGGACTGCTGTTCCGCGGCGATGGGCGACCTTTCCCATTTCGCGCGCGAGGATGGCCCCGAAGATGAGCCCGAGGCCCCAGGA
The DNA here is from genome assembly GCA_965232315.1 of Longimicrobiales bacterium. Lineage (GTDB taxonomy): Bacteria > Gemmatimonadota > Gemmatimonadetes > Longimicrobiales > Gaopeijiaceae > BD2-11. The sequence continues at coordinate 120,423 of CBDDPN010000033.1, forward strand.
GATCCATCCCGTCAGCATCGAACCCACGCCCACCAGCACCACCGCCTGGCGCCCGTTCCGCGGGAGCCGCACCAGCCAGAGAATGCCCCGCTTTACGACCGGGTGGTACGCGACCACGAACCCGGTCACCAGGATGATCACCATCTGCATGGCGAAGGTGAGCAGAACCCAGAAGCCGTCGTACCAGGCGAAGGCGATCTCGGCAGGGCTCGATCCTTCGGACAGGAAGGCCGTCACCGCGGCGACATAGGTGAGGATGATCGCGAACAGGAACGGATTCGGCATCCATCGTTCGACGAAGTCCGCGATGACCTCGCCGAACTTCTGTACAGGCGTAAGTTTGGGGTCCCCGGCGCTTGTCTGGGTCAAGGCGCTTCCTCCCTCTGGCGTCTTCGCAGTTCAACTCGCCCGCGACTCCCGGTTGCGGGCCGGCAACCCGGCAACATACGGAGCGGGCTGCTCCGGGAACAGTAAAGCGAGCCGGGCCTTGCCCTTGCCCGGAGCCCGGGGCGCAAGCACGATGGGAAAGCTCCCCTGTTCGGCCCCCAAGCCAAGGTGGTCCCATGATCGTTCGCACGAAGTTTCCGGGCGTTGTTGCTCTCCTTACTCGCAGGAGTGGCCGGACATTGCCGCCGCGGGTTGGGCTGGCTCTCGCGGTTCTGAGCGGCCTGACCGTGGCCTGCGCGGCGCCGGACTCACCCGACTCATCCGGCGCGCCCGAGGCCTCCGGGATGCCGGATGGCGTTCCGCAGTTCGCACCCGTGGAGGGGTGGTTCCAGCTCCCCGAGGGCTTCGAGTGGGGCCAGGTGATCGGCATCTTCGCCGACGCCCAGGGGCATGTCTGGACCTCGAACGCCAGCCAGATAGGCGAATGGGACACCGAGGGCAACCTGGTGCAGTCCTGGAGCGCGGCGGGGCCGGACGGCAACTGGAGCACAATCCACGGCCTCTTCGTGGACCACAACGACTTCGTGTGGACGAACGCGCGAGAGAGCCAGATGACGCTCAAGTTTACGCGCGATGGTGAGCACGTGATGACGCTTGGGCGCTTCGATGAAACCGGGGGCAGCAATGATCCCACGCTGATGGGTCGGCCGGCGGAGATCTGGGTGGATCCCGAGGACAACGAGGTCTTCATCGCCGACGGATACGGGAATCGGCGGGTCATCGTGTTCGATGGCGAGACCGGGGAGTATCTGCGGCACTGGGGGGCCTATGGCGAGCAGCCCGATGACGACTATGAGTGGGATCGGATGTCGGGCGAGCCTTCGCGCCAGTTCCAGACCGCGCACGGGATCGCGGGCTCCCGGGATGGGCTCATCTACCTCGCGGACCGGGCCAACAACCGCGTTCAGGTATTCCAGCAGAGCGGCGAGTACGTGATGGAGAAGGTCGTGCGCCCGCTGTGCCCGCCCGAGGGCGATCCGGTGCCGGACTGCGGGGGGTCGGCGACCTTTTCGGTCGGTTTTTCGCCCGACGAGGCGCAGACCTGGCTCTATGTCGCGGATGGGGGTTCGCATGTGATTCTGGTGCTGCGGCGCTCGGACCTGGAGATCATGGATGAGTTCGGGGGGCCGGGGACGGGGCCCGGGCAGCTCGGGCGCCCACACAACCTGTCCATCGATCCCCAGGGGAACATGTTCGTGGCCGAGGCAGCCGGGCCCATGGTGGTCAACGCCGCCGGAGACAGCGTCCAGGCCGGGTTCCGGGCCCAGAAGTTCGCGGTGCAGGGGGCGGAGGGGGGTTAGCGGCGAGCGGTCCGATGGGAATGATGACTCGGTTGGCGACTCATGATGACTTGGGTAGTGACTCAGATCCGGTTTGGCGACATGGAGTGCTGTGATGATTGATGGGGACATCCCGAGGCGCCTCGCGGCGGCTGGTCTTGCGCTCCTGGCCCTGGCCGGACCGGGCGCGCTCGCGGCCCAATCGACGGATGGCTTGTCAGGGCTCGATCGGGTGCTCGCGTTTCCGGCTGCCGTGGGCGAGGAGCGGCTCGATCCGGACCGGGGCGCGATGGGGGCATGGCAGCACATCTTGAAGCTGCGCACGACCGCCAGCCTGCTCCATGTGACCGCTCATCCCGACGACGAGAACTCGGGAATGCTGACGCTGGCAAGCCGCGGCTGGGGTGCTCGGACGGCTCTCCTGAGCCTGAACCGGGGCGAAGCCGGCGCCAACGCCATCGGTCCCGAACTCTTCGACGGCCTCGGGCTGATCCGCACGCGCGAGTTGGTTCTGGCGGGCCGCTACTATGGCCTGGACGACCTCTACTTCACCACCGCCGTGGACTACGGCTACTCCAAGACGGTGGAGGAGGCCTACCGCAGCTGGGACCGGGAGGCCGTGCTGGAGGACATGGTGCGGGTGATCCGGCTGAACCGCCCGCTGGTGGTCGTGGCCCGGTTCCATGGGTCGCGGCGGGACGGACACGGGCATCACCACGCGTCGGGACTTCTGACTCCGGAGGCGGTGGAGGCGGCTGCGGATCCGGGCCGGTTCCCAGACCAGATCGAGCGAGAGGGACTTCGCCCGTGGCGGGTGCTGCGAACCTACCGCGGTGGGATTCGCGTGGACGAGCCCTTCCACGTGGAGGTGGACGCCCGCGGAGAGAGTCCCTGGGTCGGTACCAGCTTTCAGCGATGGGCCAGCCGGGGGCTCGGGCTCCAGCGCTCGCAGACGGCGGGACGGGTGCGCATCGGGGGCGGGCTCTATCGATATGAACTGCGGGATGCGGGCGAGGGCGCGGATGCGCGCGGGCGGGGCGATGACGCTTTGCCCGCGGGCCAGGCCGAGGATTCCTTCTTTGCCGGCCTGGACACCTCGCTGCACGGGCTTCCCGCTCTGCTGGGCGAGGCGGCAGGCCCTCAGACCAGCGCGTTGCTTGCACAGCTTCAGGGACTGGTCGATGAGACTATCGGCGAGTTCGACTTCCGGGCCCCGGGACAGTCCATGCCGCGCTTGGTCCGGGGTCTCGGTCTCTTGCGCTCCGCAATTGCGTCGTCGGGGGCCGCGCCTGAGACACAGTTCCATCTGCGGTTGAAGGCACGGCAGTTCGAAGACGCGATTGCTGCGGCGGGCGGCCTTCGAGTCCAGGCGGAACTGCCAGGTGGAGCGGCCGGAGCGGTGGTTGTGCCCGGCCAGGGTCTGGCGGTCGGAATCGCGGTCGAGGTTTCCGGAGCGGCAGGTGTCCGGGTTTCGGAGGCGCGGATCGTGGACCGGGCCGGGGCCGTGCTGGGCCGGACTTCGGGCTTCGTCCGGATGGGCAATGGCTTCTCGGCCGAGCTGGAGGCGGGTGTTCCCGAGGTGGACGCCGATGCGATGGGCGTCGCTCCCTACTTCGGGCGCAACGGGCTCGCCCAGAACCACTACCAGGTGACCGACTCGGCGGACCTGCACCTGCCGTGGAGGCGCCCCGCCCTGTCGGTTGCCGTCGACCTGGTGGTGGAAGGGACCACCATAGCGTACACCACCCCCCTCACCGCCCCCGTACCCCGGCTGCCGTACGGGTCGGTGACGCGCCCGGTCGAGGTGCTGCCCGCCCTGGCAGTGGTGGTCGATCCGCCCGTGCGGGTGGTGCCCGTGGACGGTGCGGGCGCCGCCATCCCCATCCACGTGCGCGTCACCGCGAACACCGGCCCGCTGGCTGCCACGACCCGCCTGGAAGTCCCCACCGGCTGGGCCGCCGCGCCCGCCACCGTGGCGCACCACTTCACCCGCCCGGGCGAGATCGCCGAGGTTGCCTTCCAGGTCACGCCACCGGGCGGGTGGAGGGGCGCCGCCACCATCGAGGCGGTTTCGCGGGCGGACGGCCGCGAGTACCGCACCGGTTACCAGACCATCGACCACCGCGACCTCCGGCTGGCGCGGCTGTGGCGCCCCGCCACCACGACCGTGCGGTCGGTGCCGGTCGCCCGCCTGGACGGCGCCCGCGTCGGCTACGTGATGGGCGTCGGCGACGAGGTCCCCGCGGCCATCGAGGCGCTCGGCGCCCAAGTGGAAATGCTCGACGCGGCCGCCTTCGCCGACCCGCAGGCCCTCACCGGACTCGACGCCATCGTGGTCGGCACGCGGGCCTACGCGGTGCGCGAGGACCTGCTGGAGCACAACCAGCGCCTGATCGAGTACGCGCGCGCCGGCGGCCACCTGGTGATCCTCTACCAGACCCAGGAGTTCGTGCCTGCGGAGATGGCCCCCTACCCCGCCGCCCTCCCGCGCGGCGCCCAGGAGGTGTCGGAGGAGGACGCCCCGGTGCGCCTGCTCCAGCCGGACCATCCGTTCATCACGGCGCCCAACCGCATCGCCGAGGCCGACTTCGACGGATGGGTGGAGCAGCGCGGATCCAAGTTCTTCACCGAGTGGGATGCGGCGTACACCCCTCTGGTGGAGACCCACGACCAGGGGCAGGCCCCTCAGGAGGGGATCTGGCTCACCGCCCAGGTCGGCGAAGGCCACTACACCTACCTCGCCCTCGCGCTGCATCGCCAGCTGCCCTACGGCGTCCCGGGCGCGTACCGCATCCTCTCCAACGTACTCTCACCGGGTCGCTGAACCCCTGATCCATGGCCCTGACCTCCCTCGACTGGATCGTCGTCGCCGTCTACGGCGCCGTGGTCCTCGCCATCGGCTTCGGCATGGCGCGGCGCGCGAGCGGGAGCGTGGAGAATTACTTCATCGCCGGACGGTCCCTCCCGTGGTGGCTGGCGGGCACCTCCATCGCCGCGACATGGTTTGCCAGCGACGCGCCCCTCGCCACCGCGGCCCTGGTGCGCCAGCAGGGCATCTTCGGGAACTGGCTCTGGTGGTACGAGGCGGCCGGCATCCTGATGCTGACCTTCTTTTACGCCCGCCTGTGGCGCCGCGCCGGGGTCATCACCGACGCCGAGGTGATCGAGATCCGCTACGGCGGCGCGCCTGCGCGCATCCTGCGCGGGTTTTCCGCGGTCTATCAGGGACTCATCAGGAACGCCGTGGTCATGGGCTGGGTGATGCTGGCGATGGTGAAGTTCAGCAGCGTACTGCTGGGATGGGACCCCGCGCTCACCCTGACCGTCTGCGTCGGGCTGGCGCTGGCCTACACCGTGGCGTCCGGCCTGTGGGGGGTCGTGGTCACCGACCTGATCCAGTTCATCGCCGGCATGCTCGGCGCGCTGACCCTCGCCGGCATCGTGCTGAACCGCTTCGGCGGCCCCGCCGCCATGGCCGAAGCCATCCAGAATGTCCCACAGGCCCCTCCCGGCGCCCTCGACCTGGTGCCGACCGCAGCCAACGCGTCCTCGCTCGAGATGGTCTCGTTCCTCTGCCTTATCGGCATCCTCTGGCTGAGAAGCGGGCAAGGTGACGGCTATGTGGCGCAACGTCTGTTCGCGACCCGGGACGAGCGCCAGGCGGTGAAGGCGTCGCTCTGGTTCGCCTTCGCCGGTACGGTCCTCCTTACCTGGCCCTGGATCGTGGTCGGCCTCGGCTCGCTGCTGGTCTTCCCCCCCGCGACCATGGACGCCGCGCTCGCCGCCGACCCCGAGCTCGCCTACCCCATGATGATTCGCGACCTGATGCCCTCCGGGCTGAGGGGGCTGATGGTCGCAACCTTCCTGGCGGCCTTCATGAGCACGATGGACACGCACCTGTGCTGGGGCGCGTCGTATATGGTCAACGACGTCTACCGCCGCTTCATGCGGCCCGACCGCTCCGAGCGCCACTACGTGGCCGCCTCCCGGGTCGCGGTGGTGCTGCTGGCCGGGGTCGCGGCAGTGGTGGCCTGGCAGATGGACTCCATCCAGCGCGGCTGGATCTACATCATCGAAATCACGGCGGGCATCGCGCTGGTATGGCTGCTCCGATGGTACTGGTGGCGGGTCAACGCCTGGGCCGAGATCGCCGCCATGGCCGGCTCGGTGGTGCTGGCCAACACGCGGGTGCTGATCGGACTGATCGAGCCCGTGGTCCCCGCCGCCGTGCTCCGGGGCATTGACGTCATGTACGCGCCCGGGATGGACCTCGTGCGCGGCGTCCTCATCCTGATCGTCTGCACCGTGCTATGGGTAGCGGTCGCCCTGGCGACAAAGCCCGAGTCCGACGAGGTGCTCGACGGCTTCTACCGCCGCGTCCATCCTGGAGGCTGGTGGGACCGGGTCGCGCGCCGTACCGGTATCACCACGAACGACCCGTCCGCGGGCCGCATGTGGATGGGCTTCCTGCTCGGAGCGCTCTTCGTCTACGCGAGCCTGCTCGGCGTCGGTTATCTTCTGACGGGCAAGGCCATCGCGGGCACGCTTCTTGTAATCGTTTCGCTGGGCGCGGGAGCGCTGGCGGTGCGGAGCGCGCACGCCAACGCCGGAGAGGCTCCTGCGGGCACCGCGCCTTGAACCGTGCACGCGTCGTCCAGTCCAGGGAAGGAAACCATCCGATGAAAGTCGTCCTGGTAGGTGCCGGAAGCCGCGAGTTCGGACCGGCCTCCATCCGCGATCTGCTGCTGAGCGATGCCCTCTGCGAGAACGGGCTCGACATCGTACTCATGGACCTCGACGCGTCCGAGCTTCCCCGGATGAAAGCCTACGCCGAGGCGGTCGCCGAGCGCCTGGGCCGCTCGCCCCGGCTGTCCGTCACGACCCGCCTCGCCGACGCGCTCCCGGGAGCCGACGCGGTCGTGATGGCCATCGAGCTCGACCGCTACTTCTACTGGGCCCAGGACTTCCACATCCCGCGCACCTTCGGCTTCCCGCAGATCTATGGCGAGAACGGCGGGCCCGGCGGCCTCTTCCACGCGCTCCGCAACATGGGCCCCTGCGTCGACGTGGCGCGCGCGATGGAAGAGCACTGTCCGGAGGCGTGGCTCCTCAACTACACCAACCCGCTCACCAAGCTGTGCGAGGCCCAGTCACGGCTTACCGACGTGCGCGTGGTGGGGCTCTGCCACGGCGTCTTCCACGGCATCGAGCAGATGGCCCGCATCCTGGGCGTCCCAACCGGACAGCTGGACGCCCGCGCCAGCGGCATCAACCACTTCACCTGGTTCGAGTCGGTGCGCGACCGCGAAACCGGGGAGGATCTTTATCCCCGACTCAGGGAGCGTGAGCGCGAGGCCCATCTGCTCCACGACTGGGACGAGATCGCCCTCAGCCGCATCCTGTTCCGCGTCTTCGGCCGCTTCCCCAGCCCCGGCGCCAACCACATCGGCGAGTATCTGGGATGGGCGCAGGAGTTTCTCGGCAGCAGCGTCGTGCAGTTCTTCTACGATCCCGTGGAGGGCGCTCCCTGGGAGACGGGCGAGGTGCCGACCTGGATCTACAACCTCGCCGACCATCCCACCGACATGCCCGCGTTTCCGGGCGGCCCGGTGCCCCGCATGAAGCCGACCCGGGAACAGAGGGCTGCCGCGGCCGAGGCTCGGGCGGCGCGCGCGGAGGGAGAAGCCGGGAACGCGGAAGGAGCCTCTGGGCGCACGGATGGCGGATCCGGGAACGACACCGGCAGCGGGTCCGGAACCGGGACATCGACCGACAACGGACCGGCCTCAGCGGGCGGGCTGGAGTTCCCCGGCCCCCTGACCCCGTCCGGCGAACTGGCCGTCCCCCTCCTGGAGGGCATCCTGTGCGGCGTCGACACCTATCTCGACGCGGTCAACATCCCGAACCGGGGCCATGTACCGGGCCTCCCCGACGGCTCGGTCGTCGAGGTGCCGGCGCGCGTCGACGCGAGCGGGCTCCATCCTCGGAAGATGAGTCGGCTGCCCGAAGGCATCCTGTCGCTGCTCCGCACCCAGACCAGCATCCACCAGCTCCTCGTGGATGCCTTCGACAGAGGCTCACGAGGGACCCTGCTCCAGGCGCTGATGCTCGATCCCACGACCCATTCCTACCGCGCCGCGGTCCAACTCATCAACGAGATGTTCCGCGTGCAGGGGGATGTGTTGCCGGAGATGGGGTGGTAGCGGGGCATCGCGAGATGAAGCGCGACTTCCCGTCACCGGGTCGGGCTGCGGCCGTTCCCGGCGAGGACATGGCGCCGTGACGCGGAGACGCCCTCCCTATCGGCGCAGCCTTCATCACGATGTCACCATCGTGCGCACCTACAGCTACCGTTATCAGGGCGAAGTGGCGCGCGCCATCCTCGATGCCGCGGGCATCCCCAGCGTCCTCCAGGTCGACGACTCGGGCGGTTCCGAGATCGGCATGGCGTTCGCGAATCCGGCCCGGCTGCTGGTCCGGGTCGAGGACCTGGAGCAGGCGGAGGAGCTGCTGGAGTGAGTGACGGCGGCGGACATCACGCCGTAGAGATCACCGCACCAGCCGCGAATACCAGCCCGGCCACGCGCCCTTCCAACGCCGGAAGACGGCGATGAAGAGGGGATTGGTCCAGACCAGCGTCTTCCACAGGGGCCACTGGTCGAAGCGCCGGCTGGATGGGCGGACGCGCGGCGTCCGGATCAGCCGGACCGAGCCCTGCCTCCGCCGGGCGATGCTCCTCAGTTCCGCGTAGAAGTCGGTGTCCTCGCCCATCCAGACGTCCTCCGGGTAGCCTCCCGCCTGGTCGAACGCGGACCTGCGGCAGAACTGGGTGGCTCCCTGTACCAACGGGATCACCGTGGCCAGCGCCCGCCACGCCTGCAGGTGCAGCCGGACAACCGGATGCCGCGGATGATGCTCGGTGTCCACGCCGCCACCGAGGCACCGCGGATCGCGCATGGTCTCGTGGATGACCCGGAGGAGCTCGCGCGGGATGTGAACATCCGCGTCTACGAAGACCAGCACCTCTCCCGACGCATGGCGCGCCCCCGTGTTGCGCGCGCGTCCGATGCTCTGGACGGGTTCGTGAACGACGGTCGCGCCCCTGTTCCACGCGACGGCGGCGGTGCCGTCCGTACTGTCGTTGTCGACGACGATGGTCTCTGCTTCGACGCCGGACCGCCTGTGCAGATGTGCGGCCGCGGCGCGGATGCCATCGAGGGTCGCTCCCAGCCAGGCTTCCTCGTTGTAGGCGGGGACGATCACCGAGATCATGACACTTTCATTGAGATCATGACACTTCGCTGCCTTCAGGGCGCCGCGGCTCGGAGGCCCGGGTCCGGAGGCGGCGCCAGGCCGGTTCCGCGGACTGCCGGTCGGACTCCTGTCGGGCGGCGCGTCGACGTCTCGCCGGGACAATACAGAGCGATCGCGTCCACGTTGCGCTCCGTCCCGCCAGTGGGGGCGATGAACATTGCCGTACCCGCTTCCGACGTGAGCTGGATGTCGATGGCATTGGCGCCGAACTCGCCGGCGTCCTCGCGCAGGCTGTTCACGAGGCCCTCGTAACTGAAGTGCTGGTTCCGGGAGGCGAAGAGAAGCGCGATCCGCTCGCAGTCCTCGGGGATGTCGTCTTCGGGCAGGAAGATGTCGACTTCCTCTGCCGGGACCGGGTATGCGGACCGGTCCATGAGCAGGTAATGCGGCGTGTTGAGACAGGAGGAGACGAGCAGGAAGAGTGCGGCGGCGGCGGCCTTGTGCATGAGGCCTGGCCCTAGCGAACCGGCCCCGTCCCGCTCGGGCAATACAGCGCAAACGCTCGTGCGTCGCGTCTCTGCCAACCCCACCGAACGCCCTGTGATTCTCCTGCACTGATCGGATCCATGCGCTCCCAGGTTCCCGCCTCCGACATGAACTCGATGTCGATGGCGTTGGCCCCCAGTTCGCCGGCTGCCTCGCGGAGTTTCTGAAGCAGATCGCCAAAATCCGCCATCCCGTAGTCTCCGGCGGCGGCAAGAAGGGCGATCCGCTCGCAGTCCTCGGGGATGTCGTCGTCGGGCAGGAAGATGTCGACTTCCTCTGGCGGAACAGGATCGCTCGACAGTTCCACCATGACCGCGCGCTTGACGCCGATGCAGGCGGTAGTCAGGACGAGCGCCGCTATCGTGATCTTCTTCATGGGCCGCTTCTCCGGCAGCGTTGGGCCACGCCTCCTGATAACCTGCGCCCGCGCCTGTGGATCCCCTCGACGGCCCGGGCGGAGGACGGATCGGGCCTGGACGGAGGACGGGATCGGCGGCGAGCGGCGGACCGGATCGGCCCCGGGCGGAGGACGGGATCGGGCCCGGCTCAAGCGCCCGTGGCTCCAGTGCCCGTCGCTCCGCCGCGCAGACCCCCGTCTCAGCGGATCGGCACCCGGATCCAGATCTGGTGGGTCACGACGGTCGCATCATCGAGCGTCAGCGCGCCCTGCGGAGCGGCGATGAAGTCGGGTGACGATGGGGCAGCTGCCATCTCCTCGCCCGGGAAGAAGCGATCGATGCCGATCCCCGGGAAGCCGGTCCCCGACGTGATGCGGGTGCTGAACTGCATCTCGATGTCGTGAAGGCGGAACCTGGTCCCGAAGGTGGGCGTCCACTCCGTCCAGGCCTCGTCCTGGCGGCGCGATGTCCCCTCCACGTGATCGTCCTGCTCGAGCTGGTACGCGTACGAGCGGGCTTCCAGACCGAACTGCAAACCGAACCTCTTGAATTGATGTCCGATCCCGGAGCGCAGCACGACGTTCGAGAAGACGAAGTGGTTCTCGATCGTCATGTCGCCAACCTCCAGAACGCCGTTGGGCGTCTCCATGCGTCGATCGGCCTCCTGCCAGGTGTGGCTCCAGATGGGCTGGTAGGCGAGATCGATGCCGAAGGTGGTCGACTTCCGTGTCCTGCCGATGCCGAACCCCATCTCGTAGGCCCAGGTCGTCCCGGGGTCGCGCGGGATGTTCTGGATTTCGTAGTTGGGGATCTTGGGGTGTGACTTGTGGTTCGCGGTCAGCGTCGCCCCGATGCGCCATCCTTCCGCCCCCACCTCGCGATCCCACTCCAGGTGCGCGCCCAGGGTGCGCGTCTTGTCCTCGTTGAGTTCCTGACGGAACTCGAGCGTCGGCTCGAAGGTGATCGAGTCCCGGTCGATGACGTCGGTGTAGTGGACATCGTGCTCCATCGAGACCCGGTTGTGGATCACCGTGAAGCCGAAGCGGTCGCGCTCGCCGTCGCGGAACACGCCCGCGCGCAGGTCGGTGACCCCGCCCTCCTGGTCGATGCGGTCGGCCCCCGCGTACAGGTGGTCGACCCCGGTCATCGCCGTGAGGCTCGCGCGGGAGACCGCCGCTCCGACCGACCATCCGTCGCCCAGCACCCGGCCGATCGCCGCCCGCCCATACAGATTTCTCGCCGACTGCTCCGCAAGCGAAAGGCGGCCGAACGGAGGACCACCCCAGAAGCGGCCCCGCAGTCCGCTGCTCACCTGCTGGAGCGCGACCGAGGCGCCGCCGAACCAGTCGCCCTGGCGCACGAGGCCGGTGAAGGGAAAGGTCTTCCCCGCCCCGCCCTCGTCGGAGACACCGTAGAAGGTCGGAGCGCCGAGGATGACGGGCTCTTCGATGAACACCCCCTTCGCGGGGTTCGACCAGACATCGGCGATCGAGTCGTCCACGGCGATGCGGGTGCCCGCCATGCCGAGAGTGGCCGAGGGAACCGTGAGAAACTGATCGCCGCTCGCCACCGGGACGGTGCGGATGGGGATGAGTTGTGCGCTCAACCGGGACATCGGGACCAGAATACAAACCAGAGAAGCCGCGAGCGCGACAATGACCGACAATCGCCGCGGTATTCCGGATGCATCATCGTTTCGCCGAAACATTCCCGTATCGTTCTTTCGAGACTTCATTGGAGCGTTCATGCGATACATTCTCCCAGCACTTTTCTGAACAGGTCGTGCGGCTTCAGTGCCGCGGCGTGCATCTGGAGAGCGAACGGAAGCGTTAATATGTGACGGGGGGCGCGGACGCCGTGGATAGGCGGGTCTCCGGCGCGATGACGGGCCTCGGGATGTGACCGTGGGACTTCAGAACGTGACGGCGACACCGATCACGGGGAGAAAGGGGCGCTCCGCGAGCGGGGTGAGCGAGTCGTCGCGCCAGGGCTGGAAGGCGTAGAACAGGGCGTCCCGGCGATTCAAGGCGTTGAGCACCCGCAGATACGGGCGAACGCTCCAACTGCGACCTCCCCACTGGGGCGTGAGTCGGGCGTGGAGTTCGAGGTCGACTCGGAGGAAGTCCTCATCGAGTCCTTCGAGGAGGGGCGAGTCGAGGGAGGATGGAGGCTCCGGGTCAGCCTCGGTAGGGGGCAGTGGAGTCGACACGGCCGCCTCCTGGCCGAAGCTCAGGGATCGGAAGGGGATGGCGTTATAGGGGAGGCCCGCGCCGTAGGCCACCCGGAACTCTCCATGCAACGGTCCCCACAGCTCGCTCGATACTCCGGCGGTGAGGAGGTGGCGTCCGGCGAAGTCCCGGCTGTAACCGGAGAGATCCCGGTCGGACCAGAACCAGGACAGGCCGTAGCCGAACCAGATCACCTCCCGTTCTCCGGCGCTGCTCAGGCGGAGATCCACCCCTGAACTGCGGATCGATTCTCCGTCGTCCGATGCCGCGGCGAGGCCCTCGTACCCTTTCCAGTAGCCATGCAGCCCGAGACGCACGCGCCCGCCGAGCAGCTGGTCGAGGGAGACGACGACGTGGTCCGCCCGGGCCACCGGGAGGAGTTGGCGCGCGGAGAGGTCGGAGGCCACCACCTCCTGGAGAGTGCGCTCGACCTCGACATCCGGCGTGCGGGTGGGCTGGTGGTAGCGCCCGACCGCGACGCTCAGGAGCGCGCGCGGGTCGAAGGCCCAGGCGAGGCGCGCGCGGGGGGCGATGGCCAGGTCGCCGCCCGAGAAGCGGTCGGCGCGCACTCCGGCGCGCAGTGTGACCTCCGGGGCCAGGAGGCGGATCGCGTCGACATGGAGGCCGGTGGAGGCGTGGGTCGCGTTCGTGGTCGAGCCCACGCCGGCTCCGGGATCGCGCGCGCCGTACTCCGCCATGATGTAGTTGTGGGACACGCCGATCGCCGTGCGGGCGGTGGGGCCGCCCCACTCCAGCTCGGCGAGGAAGCGGACGCGCCGGTTGACGCCGGTTGCAAGGAGGGCGGCCGCGGAGGGCACCGAATCGGAACCGGCCGGCTGCAGGGGAAGCGAGGCGTCGTAGTCGCTGGCGGCCGCGAGCGCGCGCACGCGAGCACCGGCGGCGGAACCCTCGTAGTTGAGCGAGAGTGCTTGATTCGCCCAGGTTGCGTCCCGGGCGGCGGTCTCGTAGTCGAGCAGAACGGCCTCGGAATTGCGGAAGGCGGTGAGCCCGAGGCGATGACCGTCACCAGGTTCGTACTCCGCCGCGAGCAGAGCGTCCGCGTATCCGTAGGGCCGACTCCCTCCCAGGGGTCCCGAACCGACATCGTGGAGCCCGCGCGCCGAGGCGAGAAAGCCACCCCGCGCGCCCAGCGGACCCTCGACCGCGCCCGACGCCGTAAGCAGATCGATGGCCCCGGAAGCGCGCACCCGGTCGCGGCGGGGAGAGCGGGTGCGCAGGTCGAGGATGTGGGTGAGGCCGCCGTCGTAGCGGGCCGGCGCTCCGCCCCGGTGGAGCGCCGCGGCTCCGAGCAGCGCCGGCTCGAACCCGGGCATCAGTCCGGCCACGTGGAACGGGGTGTACACCGGCGCGCCATCGAGCAGGACCAGCTTCATGTCGGCCGTGGAGCCCCGCAGGTAGAGCACGTCCGTGGCGTTGGCCGGATCGTTGCCGGGAAGCGCCCGTACCGCGGCGGCGAGAGCCGGATCCCCGACGCCGGGGGTCAGGTCGAGCGCCTGGAGCTCCAGTTCCGGGATGGGCCGGGGTCGCCCGGGCTCGTCCTCGGCGGAGGTCGCGTCGGTCAGCCGGTCGGCCCGGATCTCGACCGGATCGAGGCGCAACGGCCGACCCGTGAGCTCGAGATCGACGCGCACCGTCGCGTCCGGCACCAGGGTGACCTCGACGGCGATCGCCTCGTAGCCGGGGTGCCGCACGCGAAGGATAACGACGCCGGCCGACAGGCCGACCAGTGAATAGCGGCCGTCCTCACCCGCCTGCGTCCACCGGCGCCCCGCTGGCGTCTCGACCATCAGGAGGGCGTGGGGAAGCGCGCCCGCACGCCCCCGGAACAGCCCGGTGACCGCTCCGTACACGGAGGAGCCCGAGGTGTCAGCCGAAACCTGCGCGGAAAACGTCGCATTTGCGTCGGGAAACGTCGCATCGTCAGCAGGAAACGTCCCGATTCCAGCGGGAGACGCGGCTGCTGCCGACGGGGAACCGCCCACCGCCGCCAGCACGCAGGCGAGGGCAAACTGCGCCCATCGTCCCATGCCGCTCGGCTCGGGGCCCTTGATGCTCAATTCGGCACCTGGAAGGTCATGAGGCTGCCCTCGCCGACCTCCCCCACGGGTCCCGGCACCTCCATCCCGGCCGCGTTCACCACCAGGTAGACCCCGCCATTGACGATCAGCGTGGCCGGAACGACCCCCTCCGGCAGCTCCACCATGACCGGGCCCGCCACGACGCTGGCCCGCACCTCCCCATCTCCGTAGGCGAACTCGCTGCCGGTCCCCGCCAGCACCCCCACGGCCTGGCCCGTCCCCCGACGGACGTCGATGACGGTACCGGGCGGAACCGTCTCGAGGCGCACGACCACCGGCCCGCCTGCGACCGCCATCCGCCCGCCCACCTGCCCCGGCGGCTCAGGCGCCGTGGCGGCCGGTGCGTCCACCGGCGGCGCCCCCGAGAACACCCAGGGAATCCACCCGTTGAACGGCCCGGGAAGCGCGGCGAGCGCCCCCGCCCCGACGAGCACCAGCACCGCCGCCCTGCCGAACCACCTGAGAGTACGGACGCCGCCCCGGACGCGCGGTCTCCTTGCCGCATCCCCCTCGGCGCGTGGGCTCTTCGCTGTATCCCCCCGGACGCGCGGTCCACTCTCTGCATCCCGGCGCCCGCGATCGATCGGCGTAACGCCGGCACCGGTTCCCGCGGTCACATCCGCCCGCCCCGGGCCGGCGGCGACATCCCCCGCCCGCCGGCCTTCGTCCGTCCCCTCCAGGCCGGGCTTCCGCTCCCGGCCGATCGGCACCACCCGCCCCGTGGCCGGCCTGGCTTCTTCCTCCGGCGGTCGCCTCTCCTCGGTCACCCGCACCGGAAGCGCCAGCACCGCCAGCGCCCTCTCGACCGCATGCGCGCGCGCCCGAGCGCTCTCAACGGCCCGAATGCATTCGTCGCACTGGTCGAGATGCGCAAGCGCCTCGTCCGCGACCTGCTCGCGATCACGTACCGCAAGAATCGTCGCTTCCGTCAGATGGGTCATCATCCCAGGTCCTCTTCAGACGAGCTCAGAAGTTCCAGAAACCGGCGCTCGGCCCGAGCCAGCAGCGTTCCGACCGATCCGGGAGCCACGCCGACCTCACCCGCAATCTCCCGATAGCTGAACCCCGAGTAGCGCAGCATCAGGATTTCGCCGCTGCGTTCGGGCATCAGGCCCAGCACTGTTCTCACTCTTTCCCTCTTTTCCTCGCGCTCCAGCGCACGGTCGGCGCGCTCCGGTTCGGGCTCCTGAACGGGATTCGCAGCCAGCAGTCGGCGACGGTTCCGCAACACCTTGTCGCCATCCAGAATGAGATGTCTGGCCGTCGTGAAAAGCCAGCTGCCGGGGTCGGCCGGAGCCTCGTCGACGTTTCGCTGCCACAGCCGCACCATCGCCTCCTGCACGATATCTTCCGCCGTGTCCGGATCTCCGCACCGGTACGTGCAGTAGCGCAGCAGCTTCGGCTTGAGTTCGTCGTAGATGCCGCGGAATGCCTCTGCCTCCACCCGAGCCGCTCTCCGTTATCGAGTTGTCGCATCAGGAACGACCGGGGGACGGAAAATGTGACGCGTCAACGTTCCAGCCGACTCATCCCCCCATCGTCGCGCCCCGCGCGTCGTCGCCGTGGCCGTGGCCACCTCGCGGCGCTCCGGGGTTCGAATCCTGTTACCGGCGGGTAGCGTTGGCCGTGCCCCCGGGTTACAGAAGGCCGTGCCGACACCCCTAATACGAATCACGAGCCGCCGATAGCCGCATGGGTTGCGGAAAACCCTCCGCGCACAGAGCGTTGAGCGGGTTTCGGCGCACGCCGATGGTGAACGAGGATGACAGACGGGGGACCATGACTTCCTATCGCGCGACGTGCGCCAGACTCGTCGCGGCGGGCACCGGTTTCCTCGTCCCACGCCTTCTTCTACCGGCATCTCTCCTTGCCGCCGCCTGCCTCGCCCGCTCGCCGCTGAGCGCGCAGGGGCCTCCGGGCGAGACCACCCCCGCTGCTGACGACTCACGGACCATCCCGATGAGTATCCCCCGCATCGCGGGCCCCATCGAGCTGGACGGCATCGTCAACGAACCGTTCTGGGACGAGGTGGAACCGCTGCCCATGACGGTGTTCAGCCCCACCCACCGAGGCCCCCTCACCGAGACCACCGAGATCCGGATCGCGCACGACGACCGGTTCCTCTATATGTCGGGCCGCCTGTACGACTCGAGTCCGGAGGAGATCCGCACCAACACGCTCTATCGGGACCGCTACAGCGGCGACGACGCCCTGGCCGTCATCATCGACAGCTATAACGACTATGAGAACGCGGTCTGGTTCGTGACCAATCCCGCGGGCGCCCGCACCGATCGAACCGTTTTCACCGATGGCCAGCCGATCAGCGGCGGCGGGCCTCCCATGAACGACGACTGGAACTCGTACTGGGAGGTCGCCACCACCCAGAGCGGCGAGGGCTGGTTCGCCGAATTCCGCATCCCCTTTTCGACTCTGGGCTTCCAGGCGCTGGAGGACGAAGTCACGATGGGCCTGATCGCCTATCGCGTGGTCGCCCGCAAGAACGAGCGCCACACCTTCCCCGACCTCGATCCGCGATGGGGCGGGATCGCCTTCGCCAAGCCCTCGCAGGCGCAGCGCATCATCCTCAGGGGGGTCCAGCAGACCACGCCCCTTTACGTCACCCCGTACGCACTCGGAGGGGTGAGCCTGAACCCCCAACTCGTGGAGGGCGCCGGGGGCGCGGAATCGTCCTGGGACACCGAGCGGGAGCGGTCCGGCGAGGCGGGCCTCGACATCAAGTATTCCCCCACCTCGAACCTGGCGCTGAACGTGACCGTAAACACCGACTTCGCCCAGGTGGAGGCCGACAGCGCCCAGGTCAACATCGAACGCTTTCCGCTCTTCGTCCCGGAGAAGCGCCAGTTTTTTCAGGAACGTTCCGCGACGTTCGACTTCAACACGGGTGGCCCCGCCAACCGGCTCTTTCACAGTCGGCAGATCGGGCTCGACGAGGGCCGGATCGTGAGGATTTTCGGGGGCGTGCGCGCGGTGGGACGTATCGGCGGTACCGACTTCGGGCTGCTGAACATGCAGACGGCGGCACACGGTGACCGTTCGTCGGAGAACATGGGCGTGCTGCGGCTGCGGCAGCAGGTCCTGAACCCCTACTCCACCGTGGGCGCCATGGTCACGAGCCGGCTGGGCTCGTACGGGGGCGACAACGTCGCCTACGGGCTGGATGCCTCGATCCGGGTAGTCGGAAACGAGTATGCGCAGGTGCAGTGGGCGCAGACCTTCGACGAAGCCCTGGCGGAAGCCGGCGCACTGGAGGCCGGGCTGCTGCGGGCGCGCTGGCAGCGGCGGCGCGAGGCGGGACTCACCTACCGCGCGGACTTCGCGCGAGTGGGATCCGGGTATTCGCCCGGACTGGGGTTCCAGCGGCGCCTGGACTACACCTACGGCGCCGTGGAGTTCGGGTACGCACAGTTCATGGACGCCAATTCGGCGTTCCAGTCACGAGGTTTGGCGATCACCGCGCGGCAGTTTACCCGCAATTCCGACCGGACGGCGGAATCACGGGAGATCAACCCCCGTTTCGAGGGGCAGTTGAAGGGCGGTGCGCGCCTCGATATCGGTACCCGGTCGCTGTTCGAGAGCGTACGCGAGCCCTTTCCGATCTCCGACGTGGAAGTCGTAGCGGGCGAATACTGGTTCCACGAGGCGGTGGCCAACCTCATGCTGTCCCGCACCGACACGTTCCGGGGCAACTTCAGCGCTTCCGTGGGAAGCTTCTACGACGGAAGTCGTCTGAATCTCTCCGTCGGCCCGATCTGGAACGTGTCCCGCTTCCTGGAACTCGGCGCGAGCTACTCGATCAATCAGATCGACTTCCCCGAGCGCAACCTGGCGACCACGACGCACCTCGGGCAGCTGAAGGTCGAGACGGCCCTCAATACTCATCTCTCGCTGAGCGTCTTCGCCCAGTACAACGGGGTGGACGACCTGGCGACCTTCAACTCGCGTCTCCGCTATCACTTCAGCGAGGGGACCGACCTGTGGGTCGTCTACAACGAGGGGTTGCACACCGACCGCGACGACAACCTGATCCCGCGGACACCGCTGTCGTCGGGACGCGCGTTTTCGATCAAGTATACGAGGACGTTCGTCAGGTGAGGGATGGCGCGGACGGTCAAGCGCCGGGTCAGCGACCCCGGGGCGGTACTGCGGCTCGACCTGGTCCCGGACTCGCGCGAGGGCGGGCGTGGCGACAGCCCTCGCGCCGGGTTGCGGATCGCCCGCGGAGAGTAGAGCGTTGAGGTCGCCGCCGGCGCCACCTCCCCTGCGGATCCGGGCTCGTCCGGCATCGAGCCCCCGGCGAGCGCGTCGGTGTGGGCAGCGCGTCGGTGTGGGCAGCGCGGTGTGGCCAGCGCGCCCGTGTGGGCAACGCGGTGGTATGAGCAACGCGGTGGTGTGGCCAGGATGTCGGAGTGGCAGAACGGAGATGGAGCCGGGCATGGGTGAACGAGGACGAGACGGGGAACCATGACTTCCTATCGCACGGCGTCGGCTGGCCCCCTCGCGGCGGGCGCCTGCATTCCGGCCTCCCGCCTCGTTGTCGTGGCCACCCTCCTCGCGGTGGCCTGGCTCCCCCCCTCCGCGTTGAGAGCGCAGGTCCCCGCAACCGACCCTGTCCCGGCCACCGACGACTCCCGCACCGTCCCCATCGTCATCCCGCGCATCTCCGGACCCATCGAACTGGACGGCATCGTCGACGAAGCGGCGTGGGAAGCGCTGGAGCCGTTCCCGGTCACGGTGTTCAGTCCCACCTACGGCGCGCCGCCCACCGAAACCACCGAGGTGCGGGTCGCGCACGACGACGAGTTCCTCTACGTGTCGGGGCGACTGTACGACTCGGAGCCGGAGGCGGTTCGCACCAACACCTTCTATCGCGACCGCTACAGCGGCGACGATGGCTTGGCCGTCGTCATCGACAGCTACAACGACTATGAAACCGGGGTCTGGTTCGTGACCAATCCGGCCGGCAACCGCATCGACCGCACGGTCTTCAACGATGCGCAGATGATCCCGCGCGCGGGGATGCCGTCGAACTCCGACTGGAACTCGTACTGGGACGTTGTCACGCGCCAGAGCGACGAGGGCTGGTTCGCGGAGTTTCGGATCCCCTTCTCGACCCTCGGCTTCCAGGTCCAGGGCGACGAAGTGACGATGGGCTTCATCTTCTACCGCGTGATCGCCCGCAAGAACGAGCGCCACACCTTCCCCGACATCGATCCGCGCTGGGGCGGAATCGCCTTCGCCAAGCCCTCGCAGGCGCAGCGCGTCGTCCTGCGCGGGGTGCAGCAGTCCACGCCCGTCTACGTGACTCCATACGCGCTGGGAGGCCTGCAGCAGACGCCGCAACTCGTGGATGGCCCGGCGGGTCCGATGTCGGTCTGGGAAACCGACCGGGACCAGTCCCGCGAGGCCGGGCTGGACATCAAGTACACCCCTACCTCGAATCTGGCGCTGAACGTCACCGTGAATACCGACTTCGCCCAGGTGGAGGCGGACAGCGCCCAGGTCAACCTCGAGCGCTTCGCTCTGTTCGTGCCCGAAAAGCGCCAGTTCTTCCAGGAGCGCTCGGCGACCTTCGACTTCAACACCGGCGGCCCCTTCAACCGCCTCTTCTACAGCCGGAGGATCGGCCTCGACGACGGCGACATCGTCAGGATACTCGGCGGCGTGCGCGCCGTGGGACGGGCCGGCGGCACCGACTACGGGCTGCTCAACATGCAAACCGCCGCCCACGGCGAGCGCTCATCGGAGAACATGGGCGTGCTGCGCGTGCGCCAGCAGGTGCTGAATCCCTATTCCAACGTGGGCGCGATGGTCACCAGCCGGCTCGGCACCCCCGGGCAGGACAACATCGCCTACGGGCTGGACACCTCGCTGAGGCTGACCGGGGACGAGTATTTCCAGTTGCAGTGGGCGCAGACCTTCGATGAGGCCACCCCGGGAGTGGGCGGACTGAAGACGGGACTGATGAAGGGCCGCTGGGAGCGGCGGCGGGACGTGGGATTCACCTACACCCTCGACGCTTCCCGGGTGGGGGCCGACTACAACCCCGGCCTCGGCTTCCAGCGGCGCAAGGACTTCAGCTTCGGCGGCGTGGACGTGGCGTATGGCCAATTCCTGGACGATCCCGCGGCGACGTTCCGCTCCTGGACCATGAGGCTCACCACCCGGCAGTTCGTCCGCAACTCCGACCGGACCACCCAATCGACATTCCTGAACCCCAGGTTCGAGACTCAGTTCAGGAGCGGCGGGCGTCTGGACGTGGGTCTGGAGTCGCAGTACGAGAGCATCCGCGAGGCGTTCGCGATTTCCGACGTGGTGGTGCCGGTGGGCGACTACTGGTTCCACGAGCTGAAGGCCAACTACAGCTTCGCGCGCAGCGACAGCTTCCGGGGCCGCTACAGCGCTTCCGCCGGTAGCTTCTACGACGGCAGCCGGCTGAGCCTGTCGGTCGGACCGATCTGGAACCTGTCGCGCTATCTGGAGCTGGGCGCTGCGTACTCCGTCAACCGGATCGACTTCTCGGAGCGCGACCAGGCGACAACGACGCATCTCGCGCATCTGAAGGTTGAGGTGGCACTCAACACCCATTTCGCCGTGAGCGCCTACGCCCAGTACAACGGGGTCGACGACCTGACCAGCCTCAATTCGCGCATCCGCTATCACTTCAGGGAAGGCACGGACCTGTGGATCGTCTATAATGAGGGACTGCACACGGAGCGCGACGCCAATATGATCCCGCGGGCTCCGCTGTCGACCGGGCGCTCGTTCTCGGTCAAATACTCACAGACGTTTTCCTGGTGAGAGGGGATCCCATCGGGACATGCCCGACGCCCAGCTGTATTCGGAAGCTGTTCAGCCACTTGTGCCCAGCGCCTCCGCCAGCACCACCGCCGCATGCACGGCATCGCGGCCACTCCCGTGCGCGATCTGGCTCCGGCAACTGGTGCCGTCGGCGACGACCAGGGCGTGTTTGGGCGCGGCGCGGACCGCAGGCAGCAGATCCAGCTCAGCCATCTTCATCGACAGTGGGTAATGCTCGGCCTCGTAGCCGAACGAGCCGGCCATTCCGCAGCATCCTGACTGGATGACGGTGGTCTGAAGGCCGGGGATCCAGTCGAGCACCGCCGGCGTGGCGTCGAAGGCGCCGAAGGCCTTCTGATGGCAGTGTCCGTGGATGAAGGCTGAATCCGCGGAGGGCGACCGCAGGTCGAGCAGGGGACGAACTCGTTCCTCGTCGCGGACCAGCAGCTCCTCCAGCAGCAGGGCGCGTCGGGCGACCTGGTTCGAGTCGGCGCCGGCCAGCATCGCCGGAATCTCGTCGCGCAGGGTGAGCAGGCACGAGGGTTCGAGGCCGATGATGGAGGCGTTCCGGAGGCGTGGGCTGGTGAGGGCGTCCAGCAGGCGCCGCGCCTCCGTTCGGGCCTCCTCCACCAGCCCGGCATTCAGGTAGGTGCGGCCGCAGCAGAGGGGTTGGGCACCAGCCAGGGCCCCGGCCACCTCAACCCGATAGCCGCCCGCCGCGAGAACCTCAAGCGCCGCGCGTGCGTTCTCAGGCTCGAAGTACCGGCTGAACGTGTCCACCAGCAGCACTACGTCGGGCTCGCCTCGAAGGGGCGGGGGGTTCCGGAAGGGTCGGCTTGACCACCTGGGAAGCTCCCGCGCGCCGGCGATGCCGGTGAGACGCTCGCCTGCCAAGCGCAGCAGCCGGCTCCGCCCGCCGATGTTGATCAGGGGCGCCAGCCGTGCGCCCCGGGCCGCCAGCCGCGGCAGGTGCGCGAGCGCGAGATCCCGCGCGCCGGCGGGATGCTTCTTCCGGTAATGGTGCAGAAACTCGACCTTCATGCGCGCCATGTCCACGCCCGCCGGGCACTCGCGCCGGCACGCCTTGCAGCCGATGCACAGGTCGAACACTTCCTTCATCCCGGGTGAGCGCAGCGCGTCGGAGCCCAGCTGCCCGGTGAGCGCCAGCCGCAGGGCGTTCGCGCGCCCGCGGGTCACGTGCTTCTCGTCGCCGGTCACGCGGTAGGAGGGGCACATGGTCCCCGGGGCGGCTTTCCGGCAGGCCCCGTTGTTGTTGCACATCTCGGCGGCGCCGGCGAGGCCGCCCCATCGGCTCCAGTCGAGCGTCGTCTCGAAGGGCTTGTGCGCATAGTCGGGCCGGTAGCGCATGAGGCTCCGGTCGTCCATGCGCGGGGGGTCGACGATCTTGCCGGGATTCATGAAGCCGCGCGGATCGAAGGCCTGCTTCACGTCCTCGAATGCCGCCGCGAGGCGCCGCCCCATCAGGCCCTCGATGAACTCCGAACGCACCAACCCATCGCCGTGCTCCCCGGAATGCGATCCTCCCAGGTCGAGCACGATCTCGTGCACTTCGGTGGCGATGGCGCGCATGCGGCCCACATCGGGCGCCTGCTTGAGGTCGAGGGACGGGCGCACGTGCAGGCACCCCACGGAGGCGTGCGCGTACCAGGTGCCGTCCGCCCCGTGCCGGGCAAACACTTCGTTGACCCGCATCCCGAACTCCGCGAGACGCGGCAGAGGCACGGCGCAGTCCTCCATGAACGAGACCGGCTTCACGTCGCCGGGCGACGACATGACGATGCTCAGGCCGGCCTTGCGCACGCCCCAGACCTGGGCCTGGTCCACGGGGGTAAGGGCGCGCCGGATGGGGCCGGGGTAGCCCAGATCGCCCATCAGCTCCTCGAGCCGGTTCAGTCCCTCATGTGCGGCCGCGGCTTCGAAAGCCGAGAACTCCACCACCAGCACCGCTCCCGGATTCCCGGGGAAGACGCGCTCGACCACCGGCTGGAAGGTCGGATTGACGCGCGCGAGGCGGAGCACGTTGGCGTCCATGAGCTCGACGGCCGTGGGGTCGAGGGTGACGAGGTGCTGCACGGCATCGAGGGCGCTCTTGAGGTCGGGGAAGCGGCAGATGCCCAGCAGGCGGTGCGACGGCAGCCGGGCCAGGTCGAGCTCAAGCGACGTGAAGAACGCGAGCGTTCCCTCCGAGCCCACCAGCAGCGGCGCCAGGTTCAGACCGGGACGCTCCAGGCGATGCAGGTTGTAGCCGGCCACGTGCCGGAGAACCTTCGGCACCCGGCGCGCCAGCTCGGTCGCCTCACGGGAGCGGATCTCCCACATGCGGCGGGCCAGCGCACGGTACGCGCGCCCGTCCTCACCGCCCGCGTGCCGCCCGGGTCCCTGCGACGTCTCCCCCGGCAGGCCGGCACCGGCGCGTAGCGATCCGTTCCCTGACCGTCCATCCCCCAGTCCTCCAGCCCCCAGTCCTCCAGCCCCCAGCCACCCGTCCGGCACCTTCCCGAAATGGTGTGCGGTGCCGTCCGCAAGCACCGCGTCGATGGCGCGCACCCGGTCGGCCATGATGCCGTAGCGGATCGACCGCGCCCCGGAACTGTTGTTTCCGGCCATCCCACCCAGGGTGGCCCGGCTGGAGGTGGCCACATCCACCGGATAGAAGAGTCCATGCGGCGCCAGCCACCGGTTCAGGTCGTCGAGCACCACGCCGGGTTCGACCCGAACCGTCCCCGTCTCCCGGTTCAGGCGGGAGATGGCGCCGAGGTGCTTGCTGGTGTCCACCACCAGCGCCCGCCCCACCGCCTGCCCGCCCTGCGAAGTGCCCGCCCCGCGGGGCAGCACCGGCACCCCTTCCTGCACGGCAATCTCGATCGCGGTCTTCACGTCCTGCACGGTGCGCGGCACCACCACCCCCACCGGCTCGATCTGGTAGATGGAGGCGTCGGTGCTGTAGAGCCCGCGACTGACCGGGTCGAAGAGCACCTCGCCCTGCAGCTCGCGCCTCAGGCGGGCCGCGAGCGACAGGTCGCCGATTCGGGGTCGGTGGTCAGGCATGGGCGCGCTTCATTAGCTTGCAGGGTTCGTCGCCGGGGGGTCGCCGCATTCTAATCGGCGGCCCTCTCCACGTCACCCGAGGACGCGAATGACCACACGCAGCGGCCGGCACTTTCTCCAGCTTCCCGGCCCCACCAACGTACCCGAGCGCGTCCGGCGCGCCATGGACCGGGCGGTCATCGACCATCGCGGCCCCGAGTTCGCCGAGCTCACCCTCGCCGTCCTCGAGGACCTGAAGCCGGTCTTCAGGACCGACGGCACCGTCTTCGTCTTCCCCTCCTCGGCCACCGGGGCGTGGGAGGCGGCCCTGGTGAACACTCTCTCGCCGGGGGACGGCGTCCTGGCCTTCGACCGCGGCTTCTTCGCCGGGAAGTGGGCCGAGGTGGCCGCGCGCCTCGCGCTCGACGTCGACCTGTTGCCCGGAGACTGGCGGGCCGGCGTCGAACCCCAACGGGTCGAGGACAAGCTCCGCTGCGACACGAACGGGCGAATCCGTGCGGTGATGGTCGTGCACAACGAGACCTCCACCGGCGTCACCACCAACCTCCCCGACATCCGCGCCGCCATCGACGCCATCGGTCATCCGGCACTCTTCATGGTCGACACGGTGTCCTCGCTCGCGTCCATCGACTTCCGCCACGACGAATGGGGCGTCGACGTAACCGTGACGGGGTCGCAGAAGGGGCTCATGCTCCCGCCCGGCCTCGGCTTCACCGCCGCCAGCGAGCGGGCCCTCGCGGCACGCCCAGCCTCCCCGCTGCCCCACTCCTACTTCAGCTGGGACGACCAACTCGCCGCCAACGCGAGCGGCTTCTTTCCCTACACCCCCGCAACCACCCTGCTCTTCGGCCTGCGCGAGTCGCTGGCCATGCTGGCCGAAGAGGGACTCGACCGGGTGTTCGCGCGCCACCAGCGCTTTGCCGAGGCCACCCGCGCCGCGGTCGCCGCCTGGGACCTCGAGTGCTACAGCATCAACCCGTGCGAGCACTCCAACTCGCTCACCGCCGTCCTGCTCCCCGAGGGCCACGACGCCAACGCCCTGCGCAAGGTCATCCTGGAGCGCTTCGACATGTCGCTCGGCACCGGCCTGGGCAAGCTCGACGGGCGCATCTTCCGCATCGGTCACCTGGGAGACCTGAACGAACTCACCCTCGCCGGCACGCTCGCGGGCGTGGAGATGGGGCTGCGGCTCGCGCGGGTTCCTCACCAGAGCGGAGGCGTCGATGCCGCGCTCGAACATCTGGCCGGCACAAGCCAATGATCCCCCGGAGGGAGATGATGTCTCACAAGAACATTCTGGCGCCCGCCCTGATCGCAGTCTGCGCCCTGTCCGCATGCGCCCCGGGCGACGAGACCGGCCCCGTCGAGATCCGGCTGGGACACGTAGGCGCCCCCGAGTCCCTCTACGACATCGTCGCGAACGAATTCGCCGAGCGCGCCAACCAGCGCCTGGGCGACGCCGGACGCGTCATCGTCTACGGCTCAAGCCAGCTGGGCGGTGACGACGTGCTGCTGCAGAAGCTCAGGCTTGGCACCGTGGAGATGTCGCTGCCGTCCACGGTCATGTCGTCGGTCATCGACGGCTTCGGGCTCTTCGAGATGCCCTACCTGGTGCAGGACCGGGAACACATGAAGCGCATCGAGGAGGATGTCTTCTGGGAACACCTGGCGCCGCTTGCCGAAGCCGAGGGCTACCGCATCCTCGCGTTGTGGGAGAACGGCTTTCGCCACATCACCAACAACGCACGCCCGATCCGCGCGCCGGAGGACCTCGCCGGCATCAAGCTGCGCACCCCGCGCGGGGTCTGGCGGGTCAAGCTCTTCCAGGCCTACGGCGCCAACCCCACGCCCATGCCCCTGGCCGAGGTCTTCGTCGCACTCCAGACCGGGGTGATGGACGGGCAGGAGAACCCGCTTGCGCAGATCCACTCGGCCAAGCTGCACGAGGTGCAGTCGTACCTGTCGCTCACCGGGCATGTGTACACGCCCGCATTCGTGACCGTCGGCGAAGCGCGCTGGCAGCGTCTGCCGGAGGAGGTGCGCGCGATCCTGGAGGACACCGCGCGCGAGATGCAGGCGTTCGTATACGAGACCGCGGCGCGCATGGACGCAGAACTGCTGGAGGAGCTGCGCGCGGCCGGCATCGAGGTGAACGAGGCCGACCGCGCGCGCTTCCGCGCCGCCAGTGACGCCATCTACGACGAGTTCGCGGAAGACGTCGATGGCGGCGGCGAGCTGGTGCGGAGAGTGGGCGAGTTGGCGCGTTAGAAGAAATTGATGTCCTTCGCCGGGGCCTGGAGGCTCTGGAACTCCAGATCTCGGATCCGGAGCATCATCCGGTGCTGAAAATCATCGGGATGGTGCACACGACCGATGACCCAGGTATCGACGTGGCGCGCGAGCACGACGAGTATCTCGCCGCGACCGCGATCGCTTCCTGGTCAGATCATCCGCTGGAGCCTCGTAAACCTCCCAAACCCCATACCGTGTGAAGGGCCTGTTCGTCGACACCAGCGCCTGGTACCCGCTGGCCGACCGGGCTCATCCCGATCACGAAGCGCTGGCCCGGACGCTGCGCGCGTGGATCCGCCAGGGCGCCACGATGGTGACCACCACCCTGGTCATCGCCGAGGCCCACGCCCTGCTGATTCGTGGGGCCGGGCGCAGAGCGGCCCTTGCCTTCCTGGAATTGGTTCGCCAATCCCCGAACCAGGTCGAGTACGTCACGCCGGAGCGCGAGACCGCCGCGATCAGAAACTGGATCGAGCGCTTCTCCGACCAGCCCTTCTCTCTCGCCGACGCCGCCAGCTTCGTGGTCATGGCCGAACTGGGCATACGCGAGGCGCTCACGCTCGACTACCACTTCATGACGGCGGGCTTCATCACGCTGCCGGCCCGCTGCTGAGGGCTTCCGACCCCGCTGCTGAGGGCTTCCGACACAGCTGCTCTCACTTGGCGTCAAGGCACTCCCCGCAAGGAGCCTTGGCCCTGCGAGTCGGTGACCGGCATCCCGTTCACCTCCTGCCCAGGAGCCTGGTCACCTCGCCAGCGGTCATGCCGCCCACATCGCGCGCGAGCCCTGCTTCGGAGGCAGACTCGACCGCTTGTTCGAAGCGACGCCTCTCGCTTTCCGCAAGCTCGACGATCCCGACCCCGGCCTCACGCGCGAGCTCCAGGGCCTCGGCATCGACACGCTCGAACGCCATGGCTCCGGCCACGGAGAGAGCGCTCTCCGCGGCTTCGTCGATCCAGGCCTGTTCTTCCGGAGACAGCGCCTCGTACGTCTCCTGGTTCATGAGCAGAACAAACGCCAATCCTGAAACCGGAAGCCAGGTGGTCAGGTAGGCGGCCGCCTCGTGAAGTCGGAACGCGACGATACCCGAGGGTGCGATGGCAACCCCGTCGATGACGCCGGTGGTCAGGCTCTGGTGCAGCTCCGTGGCCGGTTGCATGAGGGCGCTGGCGCCGAGCGCTTCGATGAACGGGATGTCGCTCCGCGACGACACGCGGATCTTGAGCCCGCGGATGTCCTCGAGCGTCCGCACCGGAGTCTCGCGGGTGAGCAGCACGGGCGGGGTGCTCGACCAAAACGCCAGAACCCTGGCCCGGTATTCCGGTTCCAGAACCGGCCAGGCGCGCTCGAGTGACTCGGTACACCCCAGCGCGGTCTCGCAGACGCCCGGATAGCCGATGAGGTCCGTTCTCGGAAAGAGGTCGGGCGTGTAGGCGGGGACGACAAGTGCGATATCGGCCACGCCGTTCAGGAGCATCGAGTACTGGGCGGGGAGCGACGAGTTCAGGATGCCGCTGGGGTATTGCCTCACCGTCAGCCGGTCGCCCGAGAGCTCCGCCAGTCTTTGCGAGAACGGCGTGAACACGGCCTCGTTCAGAACGTGATCCGCCGGTAAGGAAGTGCGCGAGCGACAACTCCCTGCCTTCGGTCGTTCCCCCGCATCCGGGGACCATCGACAAGCCGGCTGCGAGCAGTCCGTGGACAAATCCGCGTGAGCGTTTCATGGGTAGTCTCCCCTCATCCGAACATGGCGTTGGGCAGAAGCGTGGCGAGACCGGGCAACAGCGCGATCAGAATCAGCGTCGCGAGCATCGCGAGCCAGAACGGAACGATGCCGCGGAACATCGTCTGGACCGGCACGTCGGGAGCCACGCCCTTCACCACGAAGATGTTCAGCCCGACCGGAGGCGAGATCAGGCCCATCTCGAGCGTGATCACGATCATCACGCCGAACCAGATCATGTCGACGCCCAGGGATTCGAGAATCGGGCTGAACCAGGGGCACGGTCAGCACGAGCATCGCGAAGCCGTCGAGAAAGGTGCCCAGAACGATGAACATGGCCAGGACCAGCAGGACGACCTGAGCCCCTGAAAACCCCTGCTCGCTGACCCATTCGGACGCGACGAAGGCGATCCCCGTGAATCCGAGGAAGACCTTGAACACGAACGCTCCGGACAGCACGAGGAAGGCGGTGCCTGTCGCCCTCAGCGTGGCGCTGACCACCTCGGTCACGGCGTTCCGGTCTACCGCACGGCGCGCAAACGCCGCGACCAGCGCCAGCAACGCGCCCACTGCGGCCGCTTCGACGGCGGAGAAGATGCCGGCGTAGATGCCGCCGATGGTCACCACGACGATGCCCAGGATCCACGTCGCTCGTCCCGTAGCCCTGAAACGGTCCTGCCATGGAACGGGTGCCGTTGCGTGGGGAGCCTTGTCCGGGTCGCGTCTCACGACGATCCAGACGGCGAGCACGAACAGGAGCGTGAGCAGAATCCCGGGCATCACCCCGGCCATGAACAAGCGCCCGATGCTTTCTTCGGTGATGATGCCGTAGATGACCAGGCCCGCCGACGGCGGGATCAGTATGCCGAGGGTTCCGCCGGCCGCGATGACGCCCGTCGCCAGCGAATCGTCGTACTTGTACCGTCGCATCTCGGGGAGCGACACGCGCCCCATGGTCAGCGCGGCCGCCAGCGACGAGCCCGACAGAGCCGAGAACCCGGCACACGCGACGATCGACGCCGACGCGAGGCTGCCCCGGACGCGGCCCAACCAGCTGTGGGCGGCGCGATACAGGTCCTGACTCATCCCGGAGATCACCGCCAGGTTCCCCATCAGCATGAACAGGGGCAGGATGGTGAGGGAATACCGCGAAGCCACCGCGAACACCTCCCCCGCCAGCACCGGAACGACCGCGCCCGGGCGGATCGCGGCGATTCCGGCGACGCCCACGATCAGCATCGCGAGCCCCACGGGCACCCGGATCACGAGCAGCACCAGGAGAGCGAGGAATCCGAGCAGGGCGATGCTGCTCCCGTCCATCAGTCGGCGGGCTCGTTGGGGTCTTCGGCGTTCCAGGTTGCGAACCCCAGAAGCAACTGGGACGCGAGCAGCAGTCCGTAGGCCGCCAGCGACGCGCCGAGCGCATAGTAGAACGGGGTGTGGGAGATCGAGACGCTGGGGGTCGCGGCCCCGCAGGCAGGACCGCAGCTGCCGTGCACGAACAGGGCGTACGCAGCCGTGGCGGTCACGGCCACAGCCAGCAGACGGGCCACGGCGTCCGTGATTCTGGTTACGCGGCGTCCCGCAACCCGCGCGATCAGGTTGACGCAGACATGAGCGCCTTCGCCGGCGCCATAGGCGATCGCCGCCGCCACCACCACCGCGAGCGACATCGTGGCGAGATCCTCGGCCCAGAGCAGTGAGTTGTTCAGGACGTAGCGCCAGAAGACCTCGGCCACGGTGACGCCGAGCAGGACCACGAGCGCGATACCGCCCACAACGGCAAACGCGCCCCCCACCCGTTCGCAGAACGCCTCGGCCTGCGAGAAGCGGTCGCGATGCTGCTCGAAGAAGGTCATGGCTGGGGTCGCGCGAAGGCGACGAGCGCCGCGTCCGCGCCGCCGCCCGTGGCGATGACCACATACTGCCGCCCCGACCCCGACCGGTAGGTCATCGGGTTCGCGTTGGTCGGAAACGGCGTCGCGCCACGCCAGAGTTCGGCACCCGTTGCCTTGTCGAAGGCATACAGGTACGGGGCGCCGCCGCCGAGGAACACCAGCCCTCCCCGAGTCACCATCGGCCCGGAGTTGCCGAGCGTGCCCAGCCGCTCCGGCAGATCGACGCCTTGAAGCAGCGGGTGGGTGCGGATCTCCTCGCGCCCCTCCCCGAAGGGCACCTTCCACGCGATCTCCCCCGCGTTGAGGTCGATCGCCACCAGGTGCGCCCAGGGCGGCCTGGTCAGCGGAATCGGGCCGAGTTCGCTCTCCGGGGTCTCGACCGTGCCCGGTCCGCCGGCCTCCCGGAACATGACGAGCGTCGCGCCATAGGGGCAGTTGTTGCTGTACTCGACGTCCACGCGCGGGTCGTCGCCCGAATTCGTGCAAACCTGGTTCGGGTCGGCCCTCTCCGTGGTCCGCACGTACAGGAGCCCGGTCTCCGGGTCAAACGCCGCCCCGCCCCAGTTCGCCCCGCCGATCGTGCCCGGGCGCTGGAGCGTTCCCTGAAGGCTCGGGGGCGTGAAGAGCGGACCCATCCGGAAGCGCTGCATCTCGGCCACCGCGAGCGCGTGGATCTCCGGTGTCAGATCGTTCGCGTCTTCCAGCGACACGCCTTGCCTGCCGAAGGGCGGCGGCCTGGTCGGAAACGGCTGCGTCGGATGCAGGACCTCGCCCGGCACGTCCGTCGACGTATCTACCGGACGCTCCTCGATCGGCCACACCGGCTCGCCGGTCACTCGATCGAACACGTACGTGAAGCCATGCTTCGCGACCTGCGCCACCGCGTCGATCTCACGCCCGTCCACCGTGATCGTCACGAGGTTCGGCGCCGCGGCCAGGTCGTAGTCCCACACGCCGTGGTGGACGGTCTGGAAGTGCCATCGCCGCTCGCCCGTGCGCGCGTCGAGGGACACCAGCGACTCGGCGAACAGGTTGGCCCCCAACCGGCGTCCGCCCCAGTAGTCGCTGCTCGGCGTGCTCGTCGGCACGTAGAGGAGCCCCCGCTCGACATCGAGCGACATCAGCCCCCACACGTTGGCGTGGCCGGTGTAGCGCCAGGACTCGTCCTCCCAGGTGTCCGCGCCGAAGTCGCCGCTCGACTGCGGAACGGTGAAGAACACCCAGCGCCGCCCGCCCGTTCGGACATCGAACGCCTGCACCGTTCCGGGCGGGTCGAACCGGTGCTGGACGCCGTCGGGGACGCGGCTCCCGACGATCACGAGGTCTTCGAACACCACCGGCGGCGAGGTCTGGTCGAACTCGTAGCGGCTGACTTCGCGGCCATGTCCCTCGGTCAGCACCACGCTCCCGCCTTCGCCGAAGTCGGCGTCCGCCTCGCCGGTCGCAGCGTCGATCGCGTACAACCGGTCGCGGCTGTTGAGGAAGACGCGCGCGTCTTCCCCATCGCTCCACCAGGCGATGCCCCGGTGCTTGAAGCCCGTCGGCCCCGCACCCACGGGTCCGCCCTCCCAGGCCCTGGGGTCGAACGTCCAGAGTTCCGCGCCCGTCGCGGCGTCGAGCGCCGCCACCCGCGTGTACATGGTGGAGAGGTAGAGGACGTCGCCGACCATGATGGGGGTCGCCTGGAAGGGGCCCGGCCGCGTGCCGTACTCCTCGAGGGGTTCCTCGTTCGGCGCCCATTCCCAGACGATTTCCAGTTCGCCGACGTTGGCGGTGGTGATTTCCTCGGCCGCCGAGTACTTGGTCTGCCCCTGGTCGGAGCCGACAAACGGCCAGGCGGTTGCGGCGCCCGGCTCCCGGGTGCACCCGATGGCAGTGGACAACAGGGCGGCGGTGGCAGCAAGGCGTCTCATGAACCGGATTCCTCTTGGGAACTGGACCCTGACTTCGCAGCGTCGTCCTTCGGGGAGCTACTCGTCCCGGCCTCGAAGCGTCCAGCCAGAAGATACCGATACAGCTTGAGCGCGAGGCGTTCTTCGAGTTCCTCCAGCCGGTGCCGGGCGGGCGGCGCCAGCAACATGGTCTCGCAGGACTCGTCCGCGCTCACTGTAGACGCCCTCTCGTCCGATGGGTCGACCGGCCAGATCGCATCGCCGGGGCCGTACTGCCGGAAGCGCCTGCCCGCGGCATCGTGGGCGGAAGCCTGGCCGGATGTCAGCAACTGGAGGCCTTCGCTCGGCACGCCAGGTCCCGCGAGGGCATCCCCGGCGGCGTACCGGCGCGGAATCAACCAGCTGCGAAGTTCGTCCATCAGGTCTTCGAAGCGAATCTGGCGCTCCAAATGGCGCTCCAGGTCGGCGGCGGCACGATCGATCAGCGAGGCACGCCGCGCGTCAACCTGACTCGCGTGAGCCTTCCATGCCGCAATGACGGCGTCCTCGCAGTACTCGAGAGCGCGGTCCGCATTCGGCTCGACCCGCACGGCAGCGAACTCCGAGGCCGGAAGGTTGCGCTCCAGGCCGGTCCTGAGCTGTTCTGAGGGCGCGCTCAGCACCACCTGCACCCCCGCCGCGTTCGCCGATTGCATGAACCTGGCAAAGACGCTCACCGCCGAGTAGTCGAAGCCTGAAACGTCGGCGAGGTCCAGCACCAGGCACGCGGGAGTGGGGTCGCCGCGCAGTGATTCCTTGAGACGATCGGCCAGCGTATAAACGCTTCCGAAGAAGACGTACCCGCGCAGCCGGTACCCGAGCACGCGTTCACCTTCCTCGAGCAGGATGGCACGATCCGGGACGGAACGCGCCCGGGTGCTGCGGCGCTCGCGCGCGCTGAAGCGCGACTCGACCGGGTCCACGCGGCTCAGGCGCACGCTGAAGAACAAGAGCGTGGCCATCATCCCAACGCCCACGCCCTCGAACAGCCCCAACGCAACGATGACCGCGCCGATGAGCACGAGGATGCCGTACTCGGTCCGGGGGAGCCTCGTCCGGGTCGTCACGAGTCCCCGGTCAAGCATGCCGGCGCCTGCGAAGAACAGCATGCCTCCCACCAGCGGGACCGGGACCAGTTCCAGCATCCCACCGCCCAGGAACACGGCGGCCGCGATGACGAGGGCGGTAACAACGCCGGTCACGCGCGTAGCGGCCCCGAACAGCTTGCTGCGCAGCGACGCGGGCACGATCATGCTCGCCGTCGTGCCGCCGCCGAGCCCTCCCACCACGTTGGCGAGCCCCACCGCGCTGAACTCGCGGTCCCAGTCCAGATCCTCGTTCGCGGCCATCTCCAGGCCGGCGAGGTTCATGATCACGACCACGAGGGCGACCAGCATCAGGGCAAGCAGGTTCGGGAGCTGGATGGCCAGCGCCGTCCAGTCCACCTGCGCAAGGTCCGTGGGCCCGACGGCCGGCCACAGGCCGCCTTGCGAGGTGCTCGTCAGCAGCAGACCCGCCTCCCTGGCCTCCTCGCCGGAGAGACCCAGGGCCGCGAGCACGAGATGGAACGCACCGACGCCCAGCACTACGCTGGCGGGAAGGATGAGCGGATGAGCCCACCGCTTCAGCACCACATAGAGGAGGATCCCGAACGCTGCGCCAGGCATCCACTTCCAGAGTGCCGAGGGCTGCAGGAGCGCCGGAATCGCGCGCCAGTCCGGGTCCACCCCCATCATCGACATGGCGGCCAGGCACACGGCGACACCGATCCCGGTGACGAAACCGCCCGCGACCGGGTAGGGGACGAAGCGCACCAGGTTGGCGAGCCGGTATCGCCCGATCAGGAGAAAGCACACCCCGGTCGCGACCGCGCCGACCATGAGCGCCGCCACCGTGGTCGCGAACAGCGCCTCGCCTTCGGCCTGCACCGTGGCGCCGATCAGAACCATCACGATCACCAGCGCGGGAGACAGCCCCGATATCGCCCCGCGAAATCCGCCGGCGAGCGCGACCACCAGGCAGGCGGCGAAGTTGCCGAACAGAACCAGGCCGACGCCCTGGGAGGAATACGGAGCCAGTGCCCCGGAGAAGATGAGGCTCCCGAAAGCCACCTGGGAGGCCACCAGGCCCAGTCCCGAAGTGAACCCGGTCGCCAGCGCCGGAACCGCCTTCGCCGACTGGAGGTCCGCGTAGAACTCCGACGCGAGACTGCGGAGCGGGGATGTTGCCGTCACGGTTTCCTGCGAGAAGGCTCGCGGTTGCCAGAGTAAGAGGCTCGTGTCCGGGCAATCTACCCGCAGCCGTAAATCGCGCCAACAAGACCGTCGTCTCGTGCCAGCAGAATGTCGTATCGGGCCGGCGAGACCGTCGTATCGTGCCAGAGAGAACCTCTCCTACCCGCGCCGCTTCCGGACGGGCAGAGTCCGGGCAGTCCGGATGTTGCCGGCGGATCGGGCGGGCGGCTTCCGGGCAGGCCGAAGTCCGGAGCGCGCCGCCAACCGCGGGATGCGGTCCGGATCGAGCTCGTCCGCCGCCCGGGTCAGCCGCTCGCGCACCGACCCGGGCACCTTGTGCAGATCGCCGTCTCCGAAGGAGGTGAGCTCCTTCAGGGTACTCGGCGGATCGAAGCGGTCGCCGAATACGGCGGCGGCCGCTCCCAGCGCCCGTCCCAGGCTGATGCCGCCCGACCGGAGGAGGGCATCGATGTCGAGGTAGTCCGCCGCGCGGGAACAGGTCTGGACCGCCTGGACGGTGGCGGCCGCAAGGTCCACCAGGGAGGCGACCTCGATGCCGGGCGGTTCGGCGAGGTCCGGATCCCCCACACGGTTGCGCACCACGCCGCCCGAGAAAGATACGCGCACGATTCCGCCGCGATCGACGATGCTCGTGAGCGTGTCCTTGCCCCGTCGAATGACCTCGGCGTCGCGCAGGTACGGGACCGCGTCGAGGAGCCGAAGAGGG
Organism: Longimicrobiales bacterium; assembly: GCA_965232315.1. Classification (GTDB taxonomy): domain Bacteria; phylum Gemmatimonadota; class Gemmatimonadetes; order Longimicrobiales; family Gaopeijiaceae; genus BD2-11. The sequence continues at coordinate 155,369 of CBDDPN010000033.1, forward strand.
TCGAATGCCTCAGCCGACAGGAAGCTGAAGTCGTCCGGCCTGCGATGGGCCAGCCGGAGCGCCAGCGCGGTGCCGCCATGGAGGACGAACCCGAGTGGCGTGGTCCCAAGCTCCCCCAGCAGGCGCCGTTGATGATGGGAGAGAGTTTCCAGGAGAGGGTGAAACAGGAGGTGCCTCCTTGTCTTCCTGTGCTACGTTCCGTTACGGGACTTGCCTGGCGGGGTCCGCATATCAGGGACAGCAGGTCTGGAGCATCCGTGGCGCGCTGCCGGGTCCCCGGACGACGTTGCGCGGTGGAGTTGGTCGGAATCCGGCAACACGGGAGAGTAATGTCGAAGAGGGCGCATGCCGAGAACCGGGATTCCGGTCGTGCCGGGGAGGCGAGAGGATCGCGCTCCGCCGTGATCGCGTTTGTGGCCACTGCCTTGGTGCTGCACGGAATCTTCACGGTCGCCCTCCCCGCGCTGATCCTGGGCCGAACCGAAGGCGTGGCGATGCTCCACCCGGACATCGGTCTCGCGCGCTGGCTGGGCGCCGGGCTAGCGGGCTTCGGCATCTACCTCTATCTGTGGTCGGCGGTGCAGTTGCTGCGTCGCCGGACGTCCGCCGTCCCCGCGAAGACCGCCGCCGCGCTCCTCACACATGGCTGGTACGGGCGCACCCGTCATCCGCTCTTGCTGGGCGTGGTCGCCATTCTGTTCGGGGAGACCGTCTTCTTCTCGTCGCTGGCCCTGCTCGGCTATGCGCTGGCGTACTGGCTGTGGCTCACCGTGTTCGTGACCGTGAGGGAGGAGCCGGACCTGCGTCGGACCTTCGGTGCGGACTATGATGCGTATTGCCGGGAGGTGCCGCGCTGGATTCCGAGGGGGGGAGCGCGGCCGGCCTCCGCCTCTTCTTCGACTTGACCGCAGCGTGTCAATTCCGGATGCTGCCCGGATGATCGCACCCTCCCTTCCCGGAGAGCCTCCTTGCCCACACTGCCCGTGACCATTTGGCGCACCCGCTTCGAGCGCCTGCTCGAGGCCATCGTGCTCGTGCTCGTCGGGGCGCTGGCCGTGGTCGTCGTGATGGGCGTGGGTTTCCGCAAGTTCGGGGCGGCGCTGGTGTGGTACGACGAGGTGGCGTCCATCCTGCTGGCCTGGCTTACCTACTACGGGGCGGCGCTGGCGGCCCTCAAGCGCGCGCACATCGGGTTTCCCAACCTGGTGCGCCGACTGGGGCGGCCCTGGCGGATCCCGGTCGTGGTCGCCGGGGAGGCGGTGGTGATCGCGTTCTTCCTGATCGCGGCATGGGCGGGGTGGCGGGTGCTGGTGATCCTGGAGGGTTCCGGCATGGTGAGCCTGCCCTGGGTGCCCACGCGTCTGACGCAATCCGTCATCCCCATCGGGAGCGTGCTCTTCGTCATCGCGCAGCTGCTGAGCCTGCCGGAGATGCTGCGTAGGGGCGAGGGCGCGGATCCCGACGCGGGCACGGACGGCGGAGGGAGCCCGGCGACGGGCGCGAGCACCGATGGTGGCCGGATGGCAGCCGCGGCCCCGAGCGAGGGCGGCCCGTGACCCTGCTGCTGATGTTCCTGGGCATGATCGCGCTGGTGACGATCAACGTGCCCATCGCGGTCGCCCTCGGGGTCATCGCGCTGATCGCGATGGTGGTGACGTCCGGCGCCGCGGCCATCCCCAACGCCGGCCTCGTGCTCTTCACGGGCGCCACCTCCTTCCCCCTGATCGCCATCCCGCTCTTCATCCTCGCGGGCGCGATCATGAACGCGACCGGCATCTCGCGCCGCCTGATCGCCTTCGCCTCCGCGCTCTTCGGCGCCATCCGCGGCGGGCTGGCGATGGTGTCCATCTCGGCGTCCCTCTTCTTCGCCGAGATCTCGGGCTCCGCGGTGGCGGACGTGGCCGCGCTGGGGTCGATCCTGATCCCGGCGATGAAGAAGCGCGGCTACTCGACGCCGTTCGCGGCCGCCGTCACCTCCTCCTCGGCGACGCTCGCGGTCATCATCCCGCCCTCCATCCCCATGATCATCTACGGGGTGATGTCGGAGAGCTCCATCGTCGAGTTGTTCGTGGCCGGGGTCATCCCCGGCGTCGTCGGCGGCGTCCTGCTGATGGCGGTAGCGTACCTGCTGGCGCTGCGGAACGGCTTCCCGGTGGAGCACGCCTTCGAGCTGCGCCGGGTGTGGACCACCTTCCGCGACGCGGGATGGGCGCTCCTGCTCCCGGTGATCATCCTGGGCGGGATCTTCACCGGCTGGGTCACCGCCACGGAAGGGGCGGGGCTGGCGGTGGTCGCCGCGCTGGTGGTGGGCGGGCTCATCTACCGGGAAATCGACCTGGCCGCGCTCCGCCGGGCCGCCCTCGACGGGGGCGTGCAGACCGCCGTGGTCATGTTGCTGGTGGCCACCTCGGCGCTGCTGGGCGACTACCTCACCGAGGCCCAGGTGCCGCAGCGGGTGGCCGACAGCATCATCGGCATCACCGAGTCGCGCTGGGCCATCCTCGCGCTGCTGAACGTCTTCTTCCTCGCGATCGGGCTCTTCCTGCACTCGGCCGCCGCCATCATCCTGGTGGTCCCGGTGGTGATGCCCCTCGTGCACGCGGCCGGTATCGACCCGGTGCACTTCGGCCTGGTCGTGACCCTCAACCTGGGGATCGGGCAGCAGACCCCCCCGGTGGCCAGCGTGCTGGTGACCGCGTGCTCGGTGGCGAAGGCCGACATCTGGGACGTCAGCAAGGTGAACGTCTACTTCGTCGCGGTGCTGCTGGCGGTCCTGGTGATGGTGACCTACCTCCCCGCGGTGCCGATGAGCCTGGTGGAGCTCTTCTACCGCTAACAGACGTTCTTCACGTCTGCCATTTTGTCAGGTAGTGACCGGTGAGTCTGCCAAAATGGCAGGGTCACGGTGGCCTGAATCACGGCAGGGAATCGTCTAAGTCTAACCAGGACTGCACGATCTGCGTTTCTTGACGTTGGACTGGACCCCACTGGATCGTGCCGCGACAGCGGGAAAACCGGGTTCGTTTGGCGGGAATCGGCCCACACGGAGGCGGTCCTATTTCGTTGGACGGTCCGAGGGCGTCTTTGCGGTGCATTCCGGTGGTCTCTCAAGCTCTCGAGGATGTTGTTTCGTGAGACCCGGTGTTGTCGACCAGACCCAGTAGCAACATAGCCTCCGTCTTCCCGTCGGGACCGGCTCCCGATGGGAATGCGGGGGGAACGGCAGCGCGTTCCGGGCTCCCACGGCCACGCCGCGACCGTCGCCGCCTTGAGCCTCGCCGCTCCACGTTCCTCGGCGCTCCGGTCATTGAGCCACGCCCGCGTCCGGTCTCGCCAGCGGCTCGAAATCGCTATGTTGAAATCATGGACCATCTACAGCGAATCGGAAGGTATCATGGCGGGGCGCAAGAAGAAGTATTTCAAACCGACCAGGGGCTGGGTTTACTTGATCCGGCTCTTCCCAAAAGACCGTTACAAGATTGGGTTCACGGCAAAGAATGATTCAAAACATCGCCTCAAGAGCGCCCGGACATGGATTCCCGAGGCAAAACTGGTTGCTGAATGGGAGTCCGTGAGCACATGGGAGACTCTGGCTAGAGCTTTCGTGACTAGCCGATGTGATGTCCAGACAATGGGAGGATCGGAGGTACTTGTCGCGGTTGACGATCAACTGGAGGTGGTCGAGACCTTGGATGAGTTTTTTCAGAGGCTGCCAGAGGTTGATACTCTGAGTGCGCCGTTCTCGAAAGGGGTAGCGCCCGAGGCGAAGGAAGGGGATCAGGTCTTGCCGTTGAAGAAGACGAACCGATGAACAACCCATACCCTTTTCTGTAGGGCGCACGCGGCCGTCCGGCGCTCATGGAACCGGACGCGGAAGCGCTGACACTGGATTCCTTTCGAGGAACGTGCCAAGGGGGGGCGGGCCTCCGCTGCCAGCCAGACGGCAACGGCAGCGTGAGCGTAGTCTGACCGGCAACAGGGCAACAAGCCTGCCCCCGGACAAGATCGCGGCCGACCGTGACTCCGAGCACCTTCTCGCGCTCCCCGGCGCGATGCTCAGACTGTCGTCCTTGTTGAACACGAAGGCTGGCAAGGGGAGTGCTCCGCTTCCCTTAGAGACCCCTTGAAGGTCGCACCCGTGCCGGAGGCGGAGCGAAGCCTTGGATGGCTATCGCGGTGATCGGTCCGATTCGGGGATCGTCATGAGGCGTGCTTCTCCTCGTCGGCCCGCGCGCTTAGCCTGGGCTCGCGATCAAGTCCGTCGATCTTCCCGGCCTTGGTAAGCGCCACGGGAACCGGCACATCGATGCGGCGTCCGCTTGCGTTGATCACCTGCGGGCTGGGAGCGATGGTGGCGGCGCGCAGGATCGGGATGTCGGGGCTGGGCTTTCGCGTGGCCTGATCGAGCAGTTACACTTTGTTCCATGCCGCGATCCAGAAAAAGCACCGTTACGCTGAGGCCGGAGGACTTGACCACTCCGGGGCACGGTCGATTCGACGGCCCCCTTCACCGGCTCGGTCCCGAACGCGATTTCGTGTACGTGCGCGTACCGGCTGACATCGCGGACGGTTTGGAGCGATTGGCGGAGTCTCGCGAGGGCGAAACCCCAGCCGAACGCATGCTCGAAGCGGTCCTGACCGTGTTACGGCGCGGGATCAAGGAGCTTGCACCCCCGCCCCAAGCCTCCTGACCCATCGCCGGTTGTAAGACCAGAAGCGGTGGCGGCGGTTGGTTGGAAGGCCATCATATCAAAACCGACCTCGCGCGGCGGCACGATGGGGGTTCGGGCGAACCTCCGGACACTCTGCCGAAACTGTCACTTCCGCCTTCATCGGTCGTCAACGCGCCGGTCCAGCTGATCACCAGCACGGGCGGCGTTAAGGCGCGCGTCCTTGCAAACGGCTTTCCCAACGTGACCGTGACGCCTGCCGGTGGGGGGATTGCAAGCCGTGGCGGCCAGCAAATAGCTTTCAACGTGGCGGCGAAACGTTGACGTTCAAGGGCAACACTCCCGACGCCGTACAGGCTGCGGAACGGGTCAACCGGAAACTTCGCGAGGAGGCGACCAAGATCGTGACGCCCTACCAACCCATGGCAGCGCGACAGCGCGGAAGAAGTGTGTCGTGGCGGCGTCAATGACGTGGTTGCGCCAAGGGGTCGAGCGCACAACGCAGTTGCGAAGAGTGTTCCAGATTCGGGGGTGATATCCATGAAACACATGGTCGTAACAGTTCTCGCATCAGGCTGCCTCCTGTTCATGGGCAAAGCGGCGGATGTGATCGTGCTTGAATCGTGGTCGTGGTGGGTTCTTGTAAGCATCGCTCTCGGATTTGGTATCCTTAAGGTCACGGTCCAACTCTTGTGGCCAGAAGATCTCAGATCGCGGGTCGTTGCGCTGTTTTCGAGGAAGGCCCGGCAAGATGCAGAGGTGGCTGCGGTCTTGAGTCTATGGGAGAAACACGGCTACCCCGTGCTGTCGCGCGAAATGGCAAGCGCTACCGAGTTAGCCGGAACAAGTAGTGATGAGACGACACAAGACTAGGCTTTGGGAGTTCGAGCCTCCGGGGAGCCGATGCACCGGCAGACGCGTGGCTGTACGACTTCACGCTCACCGAAGATCCCCGAGAAGGTGACGTGCAAGCTGTGCATGAGAGCGCGCACGTTTCCGAAGCCGGAGGGTGCGCCGCGCGGCGCTCATCTTCATCCAGTTCGTGAGATGACCAGGCGACGGCAGACTTCGCGGACGGCCTCTCGAAGCAGGCCGCCGAAGAACACCGGGCTCGCCCGTCCGCGCCGCTCCGCGTCCCGCAGCCCCCTTCGGCAAGCCTCGCGCACCCGACGCTCGATTTGCCGGGCGCTGTAGGCGCGCGCCTTCCCCAGCGCGCGACCCGCTCGCCCTTCTGGTATCGGTCGAGATCCTCGCGCCGGCCCTCGACCAGAACCTCCCGGCCCCGGACCGGGCTGCCGCGCTTCGCTTGCCCACCCTCGTTCGGACGCCGGGAGACCCGCCGTCCGAACGAGGGTCCGATCCGGCCGCCCCTCTCCGCCAGGGAGAGGCAAGACCACTCAGACACCATCGACCCCAAGAACTGACCGTTCGTGAAAGCGGGGCAGGTCCAGTCAGCAGGGCGTTGCGAGTGGTGCGCGCAACCGGCGTTCTTCCATGCTCGCCTCAGAGGCCGTTTCCGCGGGTTCCGGAGCGTTTTCGGATAAGCTACGAGCCGCAGGATCGCCCAAGATCCACATCCATTCGGCACGGCATTCGCGCCGCCTTGCCGGAGTCCGGATTTGAGCGCCGTTCGGGCGGAGTCCGCTGCCGATCCGGAGGTGTGAAATCGACGTCGGGGTGCTTGTGCAGGGAGATGCCGTGAAGCTGTGCGGAACGTGGATTCCGCAAGTCGCTGGACGGCTTGGGGTTGGGCCACGGCCCGCGGATCGCCGGTGCCGATCCGCTTCTCCGGGCCGTGGACGGGAGCAACCCCCCTCGCCGAGGGCTCGGTACGGCGTAGGGCCGAGTGTGTTTTCACACCCTCGCCCCTGCCTGCCTGGGGTCGCTCCCGAACAAATTTTCCCTGCGGGAAGGCGAATTGCCCGCCGCTTCGAGGCGGCGGAGGACCCGTTGGCTGACCACTTGGCCGATGGGTTGTCCAGCATCGCCGACCAAGACCGGGACGCGCCCGTCCCAGCCCGCTGTTTGGCTTTCCCGCAAGGGATTGATGGACCGGGGGCGACCCCAGGCGAGGGGTGGGATGGCAGAGCACATGCCGAACCTTCCCATGCCGTACCAGGCATCCCGAAGGGCGGCGCTCCCGTCCACGGCCCCATGGGCCGGTTCGCCACGGTCGCGCCGTACACCATGGACACAACCGCAAGACCGTCAGCGACTTGCGGCATCGCTCGCGTGTCCGGTCGACCTCGAAGTCAAATACACATGTCCCTTACGGCACCGGGGCGGCCCGATTCCTCGTCAGGACACCGAGCGCACGAGCCGCTCCGTCCGCGATGTGTTCACCCGGTGCAACAGCCCGCGACCGGACTCTCGGCGAGCCCGATTCTGGAGTGCCACCAGCCGCTCAAGCCCGCCCCGGATGTCTCCGCACACCTCTCGGAGCAGGCTCTCGTCCCCGCTGCGGATGACCTTCTTGATTCACTCGATCTCTCGCTCAACCCCCGCGACCGGGCTCAAGAAGCCGTTCCCGGGCGCAGCGTCCAACCGTGGCCCTCGGTCCACCCCGGCACGAAAGCGGGTCGAGGGTTGGAAGACCGGGACGCTCCGAGGCGGGACCTCGACGGGCTCGCCGGTTCTCGGGTTCCGGGCCGTGCGAGCCTTGTTGTGCCGCACCTTGAAGGTACCGAACCCCGAATCTCAATACTATCGCCTCGGGCGAGCGCCGTCTTCACGGCGGCGAGAAACCCGTCGATCACCAGCGCATAGTCTCTCTTGGTGATTCCTGGCCCGATCGCTTCGGCGACCTTCTCAACGAGGTCAGCCTTGGTCATCGCTTCTCCTCGTTCGAGGTGTGGCCGCTTCTTGTTCTTGCACGGCAATAACCTACGTTCGAGCGTAGGCCGTCCGTCAAGCCCGTCGCGTGGCCACTCGGAGTGCCCCGCAGCGGATGTTAGCCAAACCGGTAGCGGTCGATGCGGCACCCCTCGGCCCGATCATTGACTTGAAACCAGCGGCAGGTTGGAACTGGAGCGGGGCAGAAGCCCAGCTCCAGTGGCCGATCACCTTTGAGGAAGACCAACATGGTTGAAGGAACCACTCCCATGCCGACCTGGGCCCGGCGAAGGCTGCGTGGCACGGTTAGCCCATGCGCCCTTCTGACCGCCGCTTCGTGCTCGGTACTGGCTGCGACCGCCTGCCAGAACGAACCCATGCACAGCGCTATGCCTGCGCCGCTCGCGCTGCTTCCTGCGTCGGCGTCCCCGGCACCGCTGAGTGTCAGCAAGCGCATCGCCCTCGCTGACGAAGACACAGCCTGCGTAATTGATTCGTTTGAGTTTCGGGTGGTTTGTGGAAAGCGTGAAGGCGCAGAGGTCGTCGCATTTGGACGGGAGGGCGATGGCCCGGGAGAGTTCCGTGGGCTCAGTCTGGTGGCTCGTGTTGCGCTTGGCCGTGTGGGCGTCGTGGACGGTAGGCTGAACCGGCTGACCACCTTCAACGCCACGGGCGACCGCGTATCCGAGGTCGCTTTGCCTCCGATGTACCTCGCCGACGGAATTCGACAGGCGACCGTATTCGGGTCCGAGGTCGATCTGGCAGCGTATTCTCCGGGCGATTCGATCTTGACGCGGATCTACTCGGAGGTGGACGTCAATTCGGGAGCCGTCACGTGGACGCGCGGAGACATGAACGCGATCGCAGACACCGAGTGCGGCGGGTTGGACACGGGCGTGCCTCGACCGGCAGCAGGATACGTGTTCTGGGCATGTCGCGGAGAGTTGGTCTTTCTCGACGACAGCGACGCCGATGCCGCCACCGTCGTCACGTCCCCAGCCTATCGGGAAGAACGCCCGAGCGAACGGGATGTCGAGGCCTTCGCTGAGGGGCTGACGAGGCTTGGAGGGAGGATGCCCATGCCGAGGTCGGCGGCCGATCCCTACATCGAGACATTCCGCGAGGAACCCAAACGGTGGTTCAACGTGCCGGGCGCGCTGGCGTTTGATTCAAGGGATCGGTTGTGGGTGGCAACCACGCTCGACCGAGACACCTTCTCCTATTTTGAAATCTGGATCGGGACCGAGTTTGCCGGCTCCGTCAGGGTGCGTGACCGCGCAGTGGGATTCGACCTCTTCCGCAACACTCTGGCGGTATTGGTCGAACGGCAACCGGGACCCGACGGAATCGCACCTCGTGGTATCGACTGGTACGACATCCGTGATCTCGATTGCGGAGCTTCAGAGGCCGACCGAGGTTGTAGGCTACGCCCCGGCAGGGAGGGAAAGGGGTAGCAAGGTCACGTGCCCGACAGGCCCCGGGTGCTGCAAATGCGAATCGCCATGGCGGTGCCGACGGGCGGGGTTCCGGGGGTGGCGGAACACTGAACCGTAAGCAGCGGAGAGACACCCAAAAAGCTCGCAATTGGGCACTTGTCAGTCGGCTTGGGCCAAGCAGCCTCCTGCCGGACGGCTGCGTGGATGTGCGGGCACTGTCTTGGACAACCCTCCTGCCGGGGCAGGGCGTCCAATTGGCGGCATCTCGCGTTGTCCGCTCCGACTCCTACATCCGACGCACTGGAGAGAATCATGATGCAGGCCAGCAGGTTCGTCCCCATCTCTTCGGCCCTCCTCGTGGCCGTCCTTGCCGCGCCCGCCGCTCTTCCCGCCCAGGAGATCGTCGAAGTCACGGGCCGGGATCAGCGGATCGACCCGGAGTTCGAGGAAGTCTTCCGTGTCGGTGTCCTCGAAGGCGAGTCCTGGGAGATGTTCGCCGAAGTTTCCGAGGTCGCCTTCGACGCCGAAGGCAACCTGTACGTCTTCGACGGGACCTCTGGATTGCTCGGGGGCGGGAGTCTGCGGGTCTTGGTGTTCGATGTCGCCGGGAGCTTCGTGCGCGAGTTCGGCTCCTCGGGCGGAGGTCCCGGTGAGTTCAACCGGCCGAACGGGTTCGCGGTGTTGCCGGACGGAACCGTGGTGGTGAGCGATGTCGGCCACCGCGCATTCCAACTCCTCGATTCCTCCGGTGGCTTGATCCGCATGGTCCGCGTCGGCGACGACCTAGCCGGAATGTCGGTCTTGGGGGAGATTCTGCCCGACCCGCGCGGGGCAGCCGTCTTCGCCGGGGCGTTCGGAGGGCCGGGCGTCACCATCGGGCGCGCAGGCGCCGGTCCCGTGGCTCCGCCCACGTCCCGTCCGGTCATGCACGTCGGACTCGCCGGCGAGACCATGCAGGCGGACACCTTGGTTCACGGATGGCTGCCCACGCGGGGCGAAATGAGCGATCTCACGCCGACCAACGTGCCCGCCCAAGTTCGGGAAATGCTGGCAAACATGTCCATGCCCACAGTGTTCGAGCCCGAGATGCTGGTGGGTGTGCTCCCGGACGGGGGGATCGTTCACTCCGATTCCTCGGCCTATGCGCTCAAGATCACCCCGCCGGGCGCAACGGACGTTGCGCGAATCATCCGGCGGCCCTTCCAGCCCGAGCCTGTGACGCCCGCAGTCGAGAGGGGGTATGAGGAAAGGCGGGCGGCCGCCCGGCGAGACTCGGGCATGGGGCAGGGCTTGGATAGCCGAATGATGGTCGTGCGCGAGGGTGGGAGAGGAGCCACTCCCAATCCTGGACGTCCCACGCAGGCATCCTTCCAGATCGAGGAGAGGTACTTCCACGAAGTGCCCGTGCTCCGCGGGCTTGCCACCTCGTGGGATGGCCGCATTTGGGTGCAACGCCGGGGCGAACACCCGGAGAGCAACGGACCCATCGATGTCGTGACTGCCGATGGGGACTACGTCGGCACGTACACTGCCGGCGCGACCGCGATGCCGGACGCCTTCGGCCCGAATGGACTGGCGGCTTTCATCGAGCTTGACGAGTTCGACGTGGCCAGCGTGGTGGTGAGGAGGCTTCCCGCCGAGGTGCGGTGAACGACCGTCCAGACCACTCGACGGCTTTCGGTCGCGTTGGTCGCCAGCCTCAAGCGCGCCGGGGGGCGTTGCCCCCGGGCGGGGACTGAGCCTCCGGGACCACATCGTGCCGCAGTCGAAAGGCGGCTCGGACCACCTCGACAACCTCCAACTGCTTTGCGGGGCCTGCAACTCGAAGAAGGGCGAGCGCAGCATGGCGCAACTGATCGCGGAACTGCGGGCGGCGGGGATTCGGAACGGGGACGTTGTACAGGAGCGTGGTCCGATGAGCAAGGGGGAGCAATGAGCAGACTAACCAGATTCCTGTCGGCGGCCTTGGGCATCATGGGCTTCGGGGGCACCGTGCGGGAAGGCATCGAGAACCCGGCCCCGGAGCACGAGTCGGTCAGGCCGGAACAACCGGCGGAACCCACGGACCCCGGGGACGACCTTGTTTTCAATCCCGTGCACGTCGCCCGCGACCAAGTACGGATAGCCGTGGGGCCGATGACCGTCGGGACGCCGCAGCACGTCACCGGGCGACCAAACCCGGATGGGGCCGCCATCGCCAAGGCCACGGGGGCCGAATGAGCCCGCCGGAGCAACCAACCACGGAGGGAGCAAGGATGAAGTGATCCGAGATTCCAGCCGGGACAGGCGGTACTGGGGCTTGCGAAGAGGCGCCTGACGGACCGAGTCCACCAACTGATGGACGCCGCCAGGCCGTCATGGGTCGACGCGCTCCTCATCGACCGGCGCCCGCTTCCGCAGTGCCCGTCCGGGCGGCATGCCCTCGCGACGGAAGCGAGCCCAGTGACGGGGCTGATCCCACGGGATGCAAACCACCACCTCGCCCGCCCGCCGCGCGTTGTTCTTCGCCCGCCTCTCGCCCCGGATCCCGTCCGGCTCCCGCTCGAATCCCTCGGCCCAGCGCGACAACGCTCGCGACGCCCCGGTGGGATCAATACCCGCCTGCGCGTGTGCTCCGTAGGCTCGTCGTTTGGAGGATCGCCGCTGGCCCGCATATACTCAAGATGTTGCCACTGGCACCGGATCCAACAAGCGTAGCGTCCACCCCGGGGCCGCAACTCGGACGGCCGCGTAGTGAACCGCTTAGAGAGAACATGACGACATACGCCGGAACTACCGACCACACGTCCATTCGCGTCGTGCTGCTGCTGGCGCTCGCCATGGCTGTCGGCTGCTCCGAGGGAGGCCCTGAGCCGTCATCCGGTGATGTTCCAACCTTCCAGGGCACGATCGACCTAGAGTTCGGTGAGATCGAAGGCGAAGACCCCTATCTCTTCACGAGGATTGAGTCGATCGTTGAGGACACGCGCGGACGGCTGATCGTCGCGGACCTACAGTCGCACGAGGTACGGGTCTTCGGTTCCGAGGGCGACTTCCTGTTCCGTTTCGGCGGTCAGGGCGAGGGACCCGGTGAACTGACGCAACCCTGTTGTCTCGCTTTCGGGCCGGACGGTACGCTGTGGGTGCGCGAGAGTACTCGGTACAGTGCGTTCAGGCTGGATGACGCGAGTGCCGAGTACGACCGTGGCGCGAGGATCGCACACGGCGGTGTGGGCTTGGTTGCACCGATCACCTTCGACACCGAGGGCCGGCTCGTCGACATCGGTCCGGTGATGACCGATGACGGGAGTGTCGTTGCACGCCTCCATCACGGTTCTGACGGAGCCGTGGACACGGTCATGCTGGCCGATCCGGAGAAGCAGGCGACGGGCTCGACCACGGTCCAACGCACGATCGGCGAGTCCCGGGTCACCTTCTACGTCCGCCAGCTGTTCGGGCCGCTGTGGGTTCACGCCCACGCTCCCGGCGGCGCGTGGGCTGAGGCGGTCACCTCGGAGTATTCGGTCACGCTCCACCACCCCGACGGGACTGTTTCCCGTGTCGAGGGGCCACGGCTCCCCGGCCCGCGGCTCGGCCCATCCGAGCGTCGACGCGCTCAGGCCGCTGTTGACCGTGACCTCCAGCGGTTCGGCCTCCGGAACCATCCGTTCGGGATTCCCGACCGCAAACCGCCGATTGCCGACATCTTCTTCGATCGATCCGACCGCTTGTGGGTCGAGAGGACGGGCGGCGAAGGGGACGAGATGCGTGAAGCCGATGTCTACGCGGGGTCCGCGCTGGTGGCACGGTATCGCTGGCCGCGTCGCGTCAGCGTCGGAAGTGTCCCTTGGGTCGCCGAGTCCGTGCTGTACGGCACAACAAGGGATTCACTCGACGTGCGGCGCGTTGCGCGGGTAAGATTCGAGCCTGGTTCCTGACTCTGCGCCGAGCCAAGATGTCCGCGCCCCTCCTCGCCGGGACCTAACCGCAGGGGCGGGTCACAAGCCGTAGTTCCTTCACGTCGTTGGCGAGGGCGCGCCCCATCGCACGGCGCTCCGCCAATTTGAATGCCCACCGCTGCGCGCGTGGCCACGGAGGGTAGCGGGCGATCCGCCTCGCGGGGAGTCCGCTACGGACGATTGCGCACCTCCGGCGTTATGGGTCATGGCCGCATACGCCTGCGAAGACGACATGGGATGCCGATGCGCATCCTGGCGCTCCGGACGTGCGCACCGGCGGGACGGCGCAAGCTGCTGCGCGCAAAGGTCTTGCGCCTCGTGGTCCCGGGCGGCCGGGGCCGCAGGGAACGCGAAGGCGGGGCTGGGAGCGACCCGGCAGTCCGAGGGCCTGCTACGGGTTCGAGGGCAGGCGCGTTTGCGCACCCCGATCCCGCCCCTTCGGGTCGCTCCCAAGCCAGCGATCCCTGTGCGGGAAGGCGGTTTCGACGAGCCGGCCCGGAACACGCCCTCGCACCTGCCGGTTCGCGCTGTGGTCGGTGCTGTCGGTGCCGTCCGGTGGTTCGTCGTCGCGTCGGGTGCGACACGCTCGGGCGGGTGCCGCTTGGTGTCGCGACCCAACCTACGAGCGCCGGTTCCGCTGGTGCAGGCCGATGAATCCGACGATGACGCATTCGTTGGGCTCGTCCCAGGCGAAGGCGATGCGGATCGTGTGGTTCGGGTCGTGACTGGTCCCCTTGCCGAGGTGGGCCGCCAGCCTCCATGCCGTTCCGTTGACGCGGGTCCGGTACCAGTCCGGAAACTGTCCCATCGTAGACGCGGACTGGTGCGATTTGTAGAACCAGCCGGGGCAGGCTTCCCCGATCCGATCGGCCGGTCCGTACCGGTACGTGGCGAGCCACACCAGCGCGTCGAGCACCTCCGGGGCGTTCACGAAGGGCGTGTCCTGGTTCGAGCGGGAGTTGAGCTTGATGAACAGCCTGTCGGGGAACATCTTCCGCGCCTGGGCGACGGCCTCGCGGACGCTCCGCACCGGCTTCCGCCGCCGTCCGCTCTCCGTCGGACGCCCGGGCCTGCCTGCGCTCCTCGATGTAGGCGCGCCTCCAGTGCTCCTCCATGCTCCCGCTTCGCGACATCTCCTCCCGGAGCCGTCCGGCCTCGTCGTCTTTCTGTGCCTTATCCGCCCGGAGCGCCCGGTTGTCCTCTTCGAGACGCTCACGGTCGCGGCAAAGGGCCGCCAACTCGCGCAGGACGGCATCGTCCTCGTCCGATGGCGCTCCGGAGGCAAGTCCCGTCTCCGAACCGGCACCGTCCGCCGCCCCGGGAGCGGCGCCCGCTTCAACCGCGTCATCACTCCCGGAGTCGTCTTCGTCCGACGGGTTAGCCTGGGCGATGCGTTCCTGCCACGCCTCGACCGCCCCGAGGATGGCGTCCTCGCACTCGCCGCGCTGCACGGACCGCTCGAGTTCCTCGTCCCGCGAAGCGGCTTGGAAACGAATCGGCTCTACGCCTCGAAGCTGACTTCCAGGAAGATCAGGAGCGAGAGCGCCGACCCCATCAGTGCGGGTCGGATCTCGACCAGTCCCGGCCAGAGAGCCGGGTCGATCCCGAGGTAGCGCAGCTCCTCGCCGAACCGTTTGCGAAGGGAGCCGCAAAGGCCCGCGATCTGCTCCCGGCACCAGCCGAGGAGTTCGCGCTCCTTCTCCCGCCGGAGGTTCTCCATCCACTTGGCGCGTTGGGCGGGAGGTCTTGCAGGATGTCGAGCCAACCCTCGAAGAGCGGGGACGCCAATCGCGGTGGCGCTGGGAACCGCCGCGCGAGCAGGCAGAGCATCAGCCCGGCGGAGTTGGGGGCGACCGTTCCGTCGACCGCCGCCAGCGCCTCACGCTCGCCGCGCCATTGCTCGCGCGTCCAGAAGGAATCGAAGCGCGGGTCCGGTTGCTGAGGCACCGGCATGCCCCGGCTCGCAAGATGCTCGGCGGTCCGGTCGCGAAGGGCCGCGTGCGAGTCGACCCAAGCACTGAGAACGGCGCGGGCGAGGTCCCGATCGTGGTGCTCGATCGGCTCCAACACGGGCTGGAGGAGTTTGGGCCGGGGCGCGCGGCTGGCGTCCCGGTATCCGTCCACCCGAAGACACCCAGGGCGGGTTGTCGGCGAAGCGCCTTGGACTCGGAACGGTGCTTGAGGGCGCGCTTCACGGCACGGCGGCCGCTTCGCACGTGCCAACGGAGTTTCGGCGCGGCCACGATCCTCGGCAAGATCGATCCTGCGAGGCGAGCGGCCCCCCCGATGGCTCAGTCGTCGCCAAGCCACCCGCAAGCGTCCTCTGCGGCCGCCCGCCCGCCGTCCTGCACGGATTGCTGGTCCGGGATGCGACCGCGCTTGGCGTCCCTTACTTTTCTCGCCCTCCTCGGTTGCATATGGTTGCCTATGTGGATGATGGAGCAGACATGAGCAGAGGCGACATGACCGGTGTGCGAAGGATCGCCTTGGCGTTTCTAATCTTCCTCGGCTGTGAGGACGACATCGTGATCTACGATGACTTCACGTCGCTCTCCGGGGAGTGGACCTCGACGTGGGAATACTGGCAGGCCGGCTCGACCTCATGGCTCTTTGACCTTGAGGAGCACGGCAACGGCCCACTCACCGGAACCTACGTCACCGATTACAGCTTCAAGGCAGACGTGCCACGACCGGACACGCTTCGCGGAATGGTGAGAGGGGACTACGACAGTCGCGAAGGGCAGGTGTTCCTCGCCTTCACGATGGTGCAGGAGAGCGTTCGGCCTCGCACCGTGTCCTGTGAGCTTCGGGCTTGGGTTGATCGGTATGAGGAGAACATGGGTGGCGTCCTTGATTGTACGCCCTTCCCGCAGCCGCTAAGGACCGGCCATCCGATCATCCTCGAGCTGAATGGAAGGTAAGGGCTTACGGGGGAGGGAGGGGAAGGAGGGGAAGGAGGGGGATGACGGATTCATGGTGGGAACGGCTCTTCGTTCAGGTGCGCGAACTGGAGGACGAAGTGTCCCGGTTGCGCGTTGAACATGACGCGCGGACTCGGGGGCTCGGGATGCTCGTTCGGGAGTTGCTGAAACGGATGCCCGACGAATCCCCTTGAGCATCTTCACGCTCTCTATGACAGCGGGGAATGGGACCTGTTGCCGGACACCGTTTCAGAAGATGTTCACGGATGAGGGGGCCGATGCGGGCGGAGACCGGAACGCGTTCATCCATGCACGCGATCAAGTCGCGGCCGTGCTGGAAGTGAAGGCGTCCCCGGAATGAGTCGGCGCAAGCTCTACCGGACCGTCCGATGGAAGCGTCTCAGGCGTGCCGTTCCAGACCGCGACAACTGGTGCTGCACCAATGCGGCCGCTCCGGTCGGCGCTCCTGGCCCGAATTTCCCATGCGTCGTGGAAAGGCGCGCTTCCCTTGCGGGTGCAAGTCTCGCCCGGCAACTGTCGGTCCAGCCGGTAGCAGCCAGAGCGGTGCATGGAGGTTGTTCCGGGCATGCAAATTGCGGGAGCGCGGGCATTGAAAATGTCAGGGTTGAGCCCCGTGGCGGGGGCTACCATCGCGTCTCCATCGAACGAAGGAGACGTGATGATCGGAAGAAAGACGCGGATGCTGTTGCGGCATTATTTGGAACAGGGACTGATCCACCCGGCCCTGCTCGTGGTCAACGAGATCGGCAACCTGCCGGTGACCCAGAGCGGGGCGGTCCTCTTCTCCAACAAGGGCTTCGAGGAGTGGGGCCGCATCCTCGGCGACGAGATCATGGCCGCCGCGCTCCTCGACTGGCTGCTCCACCGGTGCCACATCGTGAACATCCGGGGCAACAGATACCGCATGCTTCGGTACGCCGAACTCTCCAAGGCGATCCACCCCCTCGCGAAGCGAGAGACGCCGAAGCACCCGCGTCGCAAGAGGGTCCCTCATGACGGCCGCACTCCCGGCCCGCTGCTCAGCTCCGCTCGCCTCCGCGGCATAGCCGCTGAACCGGAGCTTTATCCGGGACGGTTTCCGTGCCGAGTCACACCGTGCGGGGTCCATGCACGGACGGAGTCACGCCCCCATCGAATAGCGTCCGAGCAAGCGCCGGATCCCCGGAGCAACGTCGCCACGATCCGGCGATCCAGCACCGCGAAGGGGAAGCAGCTAGCTGCGTTCCAGGCTGCCACGGCCACGCCGCGACCATCGCTGCCTTGATCCTCGCCGCTCGACGTTCCTCGGCGCTACTCGCGTCTGATGTGGGTCCGGCACTACGAGCGGCAGACGATGGCGGTGGTGATGGAGGGGCTGGAGTCGGCGTTCCGGTACGTCGGGGGCGTGCCCTCGGAGCTGCTGTTCGACCAGATGAAGGCCGTCATCGTGGAGGACAACCGCGAGGTCGGCGGGCGGCGGATGGAGAACACGGAGTTCCTGCGCTACGCCTACTCCGCGTTGAACGTTGCGGACTGGTTGGGGAGGGCTCCGCCGCCTATGGCCCCCGGGGTGTCCGCGCCGGCGTCGCCGCGGTTGAGCGTAGCGCTCCGGTACGCGACCAGCGCGTCGCGCACGATTTGCAGCTCGGCGAGGTCGCGCCGGACCCGCGACATCGTCCGGGTCGGGCGCAGGTCGAACAACCACGGCCGCCATCTGCGCAAGTGTGCGGGCATCCACGGTGATCCGTCTTGGCGCGCGCCCCTCGCGATCTGGCGAAGCAGCACACCTGGTACGGGGTTGATCGCGTAGAGAGCAACGCCGGCGCCGAGAAGCGCCTCCTCGAAGTCGCAGTGCCAGGGGCCGGTCGGCTCGAACGACCCGGTCCGTCTCCGGGGCCGATCCAGGCCATCAGCTTCCGGAAGCCGGCCGCGTCGTTCGAGAACCGGAGCCGCCGTGCGCGCGGGCGCGGCTTATTGATAGGCATCAAGGTGGGCCTTCGCGATGTTGATCCCGACGGTGTGTCTGGTCATCGGTTCCGTCTCCCGTGGCGGCACGGTTCGATCCCGGCTATTATGGAGCCCGAGGGTGAATGGCTGGCGCTACGCAGCCGCGCGCGCAAGATGACCTGCTCAAGACGGTGGTGGAAATGACGGTCACGAAAGGGGAGACTAGAAAGCTGGCGAAGTTCCTTGAGGAATTCGCTGAAAGCGACAACGCCAGCGAAAAGGACAAGCGGATGTATAGGCTTTCGGCCGCCATGCTGAGGCGTAGGATTCAGCCCGTAACGGGGCGTGAACTCGATTCCCTGGTCAAGATCGCCGAAGCCGTGCTGACGTTTGCGCGGGCCGTGCAGGAGGGCGTGATCGCTCAGGGCGACCCGGCCACCATCGCCGCGACGGACCGCGTCGAGTCCATCCTGTCGGACCTCGACGACGCGCTCCAACAACTTGCTGACCTCGTGGGCGGACCGAGGTAAGGAGATGGCGTCCAGCAGTATAAGCTATTCCTTACAGGAGACAGGTTATGAATCAAGCTAACAAAGAAGGCTGGAATACAATTGTAGCGATTTTCCATATTGCGATGTTAGCACTAACAGCTATTATTACACTTGGATTCTTTATTATTTCCGGACCGGGTGGATGGAAAAAACAGAAACGAAACATAAAGTACAAAGTCAAGTATATAAGTCAGATATGCCAGCACGAACATGACTCTGTTGAGTCAGCGTACAAAAGTTGTATGCTGCCTAACTATGACGGCTTGGGCGACATTGTGGCTGTAGAAAACAACAAGCTAAGACGTTTGAATGGTCAAGAGGTAGGTATTTTTGAAGATGTCTTCTACAAAAAATATGCCAAGAGAATGGCTTGCCAGCGGTCGGAGGAGTTCGTGTGAGATAGCCAAGTCCCCCGTCGTGGTCATTCACTCGGAAGAAGAGGTTGGAAGCATCATTTGGGATCCTGGATCGGCTTGATGAAGGAACGCCCTGTCCCAAGGGCCGGGATCGCCCATGGGCGGGATGCGCGCGCCACCCGGCTGGGCGCGCTGCTTCTGGTGTCCGCGGCTTGGTCGGTGCCAGTGTCGGCACAGTTGACGGAAGGGTATCTGCTCGGCTGCTATGATGTCGCCGAGGGCGACTGGGCAGAGGAGAGATCCGGCAGCCGGTTCCAGCCCATCATGTCCGTACCCAGTTCCCAAGGCTTGGACTCCGCCTTCTACCAAGTTCCGCCCCGCCTTCGCTTGGCCCGTCCACCCGACGACACGACGTATCTCGGCAACGTTGGACAGATCATCGTGCCGGCGGGTGCCATCCCGACACCTCACCTGTACATGAGCCACTTTGTTCGTAACGACACGCTCAGGCTCGTGTTCTCCACAGGCTTCCATGGCGTCATGGCGCACCTGGTGCCACATGGCGGGGGGGCATGGGCGGGAAAAGCCAACACACACTCGGACAACCTCGGGGAGCGGATCTGGATCCGC
The DNA here is from genome assembly GCA_965232315.1 of Longimicrobiales bacterium. Classification (GTDB taxonomy): domain Bacteria; phylum Gemmatimonadota; class Gemmatimonadetes; order Longimicrobiales; family Gaopeijiaceae; genus BD2-11. The sequence goes on from CBDDPN010000033.1 coordinate 174,650, forward strand.
GCGATCGAGTTGACACCGGTGGCTTGCGACTCTCAACCCTCCGTTCCCAGTTCCGTGATGCGTTCGGTTCCGCGTGCGGTGCAACTGGTCGGGGGGGCAACGATCGCGCTTGGCGAGCCGCTTCCCGAGTCGCTGGAGACCATGCCGCGCCGGTCCGGTGCCCTTACCGTAGTCGGTCGTACCGAGGGTCTTTTCGGGACAACCGACTCGATTGCGGTGTCCATCGATCCGTACCGGGGCCGCATTGGAAGAATCCAGCTGATCTATCTTGACATTGACACCGAGATGTCATCGGTGGTCGAGGCGCGAATCAGCGAAGCCTACGGGCCTGCGACCAGAAGCGGCGAAGCCGAATCGGCGTCGCGGCAATGGAGGAATCGCGTCACGCGCGTCTGGCTCCGCCGAGGCAGCACCCGATTCAGCGTCAGCCTTCGAGATTACCGCTACTGGTGGTAGTGTTGAAGTCGGAACACGGTGACATATAGGACGGGCAGCAGCGTCAGCCGCGAGGGCGTCGCGGTCGGCCGACACCGGATCCGGCGGCTCATGCGGCTGATGGGCGTGAAGGCGACCTGCCGGCGGCCGCGGACGAGCGCGGCGAACCCGGAGCACCGGATCTTCCCCTACAAGACCCCATGGGCTTCCGCGCCACTGTCGGCGCGGCGGAGGGCGGGGCCGCCTCGGCATCCGAAGGTCGGACCGAGCAAAGCAGCCTGCCCCAACTTGCTCATCCGGTCTTCTCTCCTTTGCCCCGGGTCAGCTTGAACGCCGTGTCGGTGAAGCTGTCCAGCTCTATGCCCGTCACCTCGCCGTTCCCGTCGAACGTGACCGCAGTAGGTCCGGTGTAGATCAGCCCGGCGTGAATCTCGCCGTCCTCCACCGTTGCGAACAGCATGTCGATATGCAGGGGGAGTTCGAGTTGGTCGGTCGGCATAACGGTCAGATGGGCGAAGACCCTGACAGACTGGCCGGCCATCCTGCTCTCGTCGCAATGACCGGCCGTCCCGTGCGTCCATCCCTCCACGGAACCACTCGCCTCCACGGGGCCGGGAATCGTGATCGACACGGTCCCGGTGATGTCGCCGTACTGGTCGAGCATTGTGACCGTGTTCGCCTGCCTGAGCTCGAACCGAACGGCAATCGCGCCGCGCACCATGCCGGTCCAAGTGCCGCTCAGGTCGATCGGCACGATCCTGGGCGGACCACTGCCGGGACACTCGTCGCTGTCCGTGGGCGGCGAGCAGCCCAGCAGGGAAAGCACTGCGGCAGCCGCGAACAGCAACCCGCCGACCCTCATGCCTCGACGACCGTCACGCCGACCCTGCGCGTCACCGACCGGCCCCGTGGTTGCTGGTCGTCATCGCTGCCATCGCCATCGGGCTCGGTCGCGACGATGGCAACGCTGGCCACGCCCGGCGACCGCGGGTGGATGGTCAGGGAATACGAACCCTCCTCGAGGGCCAGCGACACCGTCACGACCGTCGTGTCGGAAGACGTGGCGGTGAGCGTTAGGGTGTCGTCGTCCCAAAACAGGTTCTCGGCCTTCGAGATCGTCAGCGCCCGGCCGACGGTCAGCACCTGATGGGGAAGTTCGACGGCTGATCTCCCCGGAGGCTGGTTCGGCGGGGGATAGCCGTTGATGATCACGCGCTCGCAACTCCCGAGCACGAGCGCGGCCAGCGTCATGAACGTGTATTGCCGGGGTCGTCCCCACGGCGAGTTGCGCCACGGCCTCATCTACGGGATCCTTGAGTGCGAGGACGTTGGAATAGGCGGCGCTCTCGACCTGAGTTGGCGCCGCCTGATGGCGCGTTCCCTTCGTACGCACAACATTAGAGCCGGTCAAATTGGAGGGCAACGCCTGCGATCCCTCCGCTCCCGCGACTCTCTACAGGGGATGGTCTTGCCATGCGTAAACTCTGTGTGCTGGTCGGGGCGATACCGCTCTTGGCAATCGCCTCGCCGGCGGACGGCCAGATGACGTTGGGTCTCAAGGGCGGGATCGGCTTTGCATCCGCGTCCATCGAGGAGGTACGGATTGACGAGGAGTCCGTTGCCGGGATGGTCGCCAGTCTGGACCTTAACTTCCCGACGTCGAACGTGTTCGGCCTGAGATTCGGCGGATCATTCGCACAGAAGGGTGGCAGCGGTACGATAGAAGACACTGGAGTCAGGCTCAACATCGACTACATCCAACTCTCGGCCCTGGCAAGAGTCGCAACGCTCGGCGAAGGGGGGCTCTCGGTCGGCGTGGTCGCTGGGCCCTGGGCGGCCTATCGACTCTCCTGTGACGTGGAGGCTGCCTCAGCCGGCGTCAGTACTCGCGCTGCTTGCGACAACGAGGAGTTTTCGGACTTCGACGTCAAGACGTTGGATTTCGGACTCGCTCTCGGCGGTGGTGTCGAGTTTCCATTCTGCGGCAATCTTCGGTTGGGAATCGACGCACTTTACTCGTACGGACTTGTCCCTGTCGATGAAGACGAGACCAAGACCCGCCATCTGACCGTTCAGACCGGTCTGGTTTTCCCGGTCGGGTGAGCAGAACGATCCACAAGATCATCGAGGGGATGTGTCGCCGGGTGCCGCGTCGGGCAGAAACGTCGCGAGGTCTGGGAGTCGCCGTCCTAGAGTCCGCGAAGCCGAGATGCGGTTCACTGAGATACCTGCCCAACAGGGACGACAGCCCTGCGGAGTGTTTCCGGGTTTCTCCGATCCACCAGACTGACACGAGGGGGATCTTGGACAGGCGTTCTTCGTATCGCGTCCTACCTACCTTCCCGGTTACTGCATCCCGGCCAGTTGCGTTCGCCCAGCAACGCCATCCCGAATCTTCATTGGCACCCTACACTCCGGTAACGAAGTGAACCGCAAGTCAATCCGAGTCAACACCGAGCCCGCAGACATCGTCGCGGGCGTCCCGGTCGGAACGTCGGTGGTCATCCAGAACACCGGGTCGGAGGCGGTCCGCCTCTTGGCGGGACCGATGGCGGAGCCGGGCAGCCGCGCGCCGACCGCCGAGCTGGTGGGATATCCGGGCTTCCAGGTCGAGACTGCGACCGTGACGAACGATCCACTCTGGGCTTGGTGCGACAAGGGCTCCTCGATGCTCGCCGTGTCATTGATAAACCGATGAGCAGGATGCGCGATCCCGGTGTGAATCTGCCCGCGCACCGGCGGAGCCGCTGCGTGACGTTCTGGGAATCGGAAGCGTGAGCTTACATTCAGTCCCCAGACCCTGCATCGCCTGCGGTCGGTCGTATACGTTGTTTACACGGGACCCCAAGAGCGGGCTGTGCGGCGACTGTGCAACCGAGATCGTCGGAGACGCCTTTCAAGCGGGCGGTCGGCGGCGTCAAGGTGGCCCTCGGTCGGACCTGGCAAGCGGCCTTCGCCCGCCCTCCCGGATGGAGGGCAAGACTCAAGCACCAACATCAACGTTCAAGATGCTGAGAAAGCGCTCTTCCTCACCTCCCTCACCCTCGATCGAAACGATTTCGATCATCGGCCCCGGGATGGCCGTGGTCGGTGATTGCAAGGCCGATGGCACCACCCATATCGAAGGCAACTTTGAAGGAAACGTGAAAGGCGGAGCAGCCGTTGTCGTCGGCGAGAACGCCCTGATTCGAGGTAGTGTCTGGGCCGAGGAAGCTGTGGTCTCGGGGCGTGTTGAGGGGAATCTGACGATCTCGGCGCGGTTGACGTTACGAGCCTCCAGTAGTGTAGAAGGTGATATCGACGCTCAAGCGATCACGATTGAGAAGGGCGCGGTGATCAACGGAACTATCGAGATGGGGAGCAAACCCCAGCAGGGTGTGGGCCGGAGAATCTCTGGTGAGGCAGGGCGCGCCAGTGGCATTGGCTGGCGCGCCCTGCCTTCAGTTAACGAACGAGCGTGACGGGTGACCTGAAGGGCGTCAGTCTTACTCCGGTGGGTCGGCCGGTCTCCGGGTGAGGACCGGCTGGGGCATCGCCGCCATCGAAGGTCATCTCTCCAGCGAGCCGGTTGCCCGCCAGCCTTCCGCTCAGGTCCGCCTTGGAGTCCATGTTCACCGGAATCTCGAACCCTTCCATCGCGATCACCATGGTTGCGTTGAGCGCGACGCTCGTCTGCGTGCGGTTACCCAGTACCTGCCCGCTGGCTGCGAACTGGCCCGGGAACACCCACTGGAACGTGCCGGTCACGGCTCCTTCCCGGTCGCGCAGATCGAAACGCACAGTGCCTCCCCCGTACATGCCCGACCAAGTGCCGTTGAGGGTGGGATCCCGTTCCGGCTGGATGACCGCGGGCTCGCTATCACAAGCCAGGGCAAGCACCAACAGAAGCGATAAGGCGGTTTTCATTCTCGCCTCAAGTTGCGCATCGGCGGTTACCGTCCTTGACCGGTTGACGGTCGAGGTGGAAGCCAGGGGAACTCCGCATCCTGCTCGTTGGCCATGTCCGCACGAACCGGAAAGCGGTGTATCTTGTAGTGGCTTGGGTCGCCGACGGTGCCACCGTTCGCTCCGCAGTTGCCGAGGTGATCCGCGAAGCTCTCGAACGCGAAACGCCTCGGGATTCCTTGTGGATCGACATCCCCCTGCCAAGTGGGCGAAGGACGAGGAAGCGATTCAGCGGGGGGAGCAGGCGGTGTCGGCTGGGCCGATAGCGCCAACACGATCACCAAGGCATAGAGATACCGTTTCATGGCCACCCTCCTTCCGTACATGGTTCAGCCGCCGTTCGTCCCTGGTCTTGCGAGCCCCGGGGCCTTGCGAGCGCCTCGGAGCCCTGGCGAAATCGCACATGGCTGCCTCCATGATGACGCGGTGCTGGAAGGTTTCTCTAAGGGTTGGGTGGCTCCTGTCGTCGAAAGGGTGTGAATTGACTGGGGACGCCTCTTACCCCCCCGCGACCGCGAAGGATCCGGCTCTCCCCGTAAAGCCATTCGTCAGGCCGGGTGACCAGCGGAAACCGGCTCTCGTAGGTGAATGGAAGCGACGCGGGCCGACAGTCCGGCAAGAGGCGTTCCGTTTCCGCTCCGCCGAAGGCCTTCCCGCACGGGACTTCTGGCCGGGAGTGACCCCGGGGCGGGGGTGGGATGGCGTGCACATCCCAACCATCGCCGTGGCGTGTGAGGCATGCCGAACACCGGGGTCACTCCCGCCACGGCCGCACCCTCCGGAACGGCACCGCCGTTCGTGCGGCCGTGGTGCAACCGCAACGCGGGCAGCGACATGCGGAGCCCCTGCCGCTGCACATGGACACGGCGATTCCGTGCACGTGCACCCCGATGTCGATGTGCACGCGCGGTACGCCACCGGCCCCGGCCGATCGGCGGTCAAGATCCGGGCGATTTCGCGGCGGGCCGCACGGCTGGATTCGCGGGCGGCAGGGTTGGGAGCGGTGGATGCCGAGCACCTCGAACGCGGCGATCATCTCGGACTTGGTCGGGAGCCAGAGCAGGCCCGGATGCTCGATCACGTAGTCGAACGAGAGCAGCCGGCGGCGCAGCAGGTCGGTGGTTGCTGCGAGCCAGGTGCTGCTGCGTCCCGGATCTCCCTTGTTCGGCAGGTCCACCGTCCTGATGGCGCGTTCCCGCGTACACATTAGATTAGAGCCGTTGCTCTAACGGAGGGCGTAGCCCCTTCGGTCCCTCCGTTCGCGCGGGTCGCTACAATAGGATAGTCTTGCCATGCGAAAACTCTCTGCGCTAGTCGGCCTGACACCGTTCCTGGTGATCGCCGTGCCGGCGGACGGCCAGATGACTTTGGGTCTCAAGGGCGGGGTCGGCCTTGCATCCGCGTCCATCGAGGAGGTAAGGATTGACGAGGAGTCCATCTTCGGCATGGTCGCCGGCGTGGACCTTGACTTCCCGATGTCGAACGTGTTCGGCCTGAGATTCGGCGGATCGTTCGCGCGGAAGGGTGGCAGCGGCAGGATGGAAGACACGGGAGTCAGGCTCGACATCGACTACCTCCAGCTCTCGGCCCTAGCAAGAGTCGCAACACTCGGCGAAGGAGGGCTGTCGGTCGGCGTGGTCGCTGGGCCTTGGGCGGGCTATTGACTCTCCTGTGATGTGGAGGCTGCCTCGGGCGGCGTCAGTACTCGCGCTGCTTGCGACAACGAGGAGTTTTCGGACTTCGACATCAAGACGTTGGATTTCGGACTCGCTCTCGGCGGTGGTGTCGAGTTTCCATTCTGCGGCAGTCTTCGGTTGGGAATCGACGCACTCTACTCGTACGGACTTGTCGCGGTCGATGAAGACGAGACCAAGACCCGGCATATGACCGTTCAGACCGGGCTGGTCTTCCCGGTCGGGTGAACAGGGCGATCACGAGACCCTCGGGGGATGCATCGCCGGGTCCCGCGCTGGGCGGGTGCACGAAACGTCGCGAGGTCCGGGAGTCGCGGGCCGGTAGTCCGCGAGCCGAGATGCAGGGCTGCACGGTCTAATCTAAGGACTCGAAGCCAAGCAACGGTCAGGAGGGAGGGAAGTGAACCGCACGTCGATCCGAGTCACCCCGAAGCCCGCAGACCTCGTCGCGGGCGTCCCGGTCGGATATCGGTGCGCATCCAGAACACCGGGTCGGCGGTGGTCCGCCTCTTCGGGGGACCGAAGGCGGAGCTGGACAGCCACGCGCCGATCGCTGAACCTGCCCGTACACCGACGGAGCCGCTGCATGACGTTTTCGGAATCGGCAGGGTGAGCCTCCATTCAGTCCCCAAGCCCTGCATCCTCTGCGGTCGGTCGTATACATTGTTCACACGGGACCCCAAGTACGGGCTGTGCGGCGACTGTGCAACCGAGATCGCCGGAGACGCCTTCCAGCGGGGGCTCGGCGGCGGCGAGGTGGCCCCCCGGTCGGATCCTGGCAAGCGACCTCGCCCGCCCTCCTCGGATGGACGACAAGACTCAACTCCAACATCAACCTCCAGAATGCTGAAAAAGCGCTCTTCCTCGCCTCCTCGCCCTCAGAGCGACACGATGTCGATCATCGGCCCAGGGATGGCCGTGGTCGGTGATTGCAAGGCCGGCGGCGCGATCCATATCGAAGGCAACGTTGAAGGAAACGTGAAAGGCGGAGCGGCTGTCGTCATCGGCGAGAACGCCGTGGTTCGAGGTAGTGTCTGGGCCGAGGACGCTGTGGTCTCGGGGCGTGTTGAGGGGAATCTGACGATCTCGTCGCGGCTGAAGTTACGGGCCTCCAGTGGTGTAGAGGGTGATATCGACGCTCAAGTGATCGAGATTGAGCGGGGCGCGGTGATCAACGGAACTATCGAGATGGGGAGCAAACCGCAGTAGAGTGTGTTCGGCAAGCGCTACCGAGTGTAATGGGGCTTCGAAGGCTTTGCCTGTCAACCAGCACCGCGAGCAGCGCCGCATCCGCCGAGTGGCGGACTGCCCCGTCAGGTCCCGATTGCCAGCCGACCAGTAGCGCGACGGATGTGCGTTGTGGACCGGAGAATCTCCGGTGAGAGAGGCGGAGCTTGTCATAGACGCCGGGTGTCGACGCCGTATCCGCCACCCGCAGCCCCCTCTTCCTCTCGAAGGCCATGTCGGTGACGCCAAATGCCTTGGCCTCGTGCAGGTTGCGCTTGCTGGCGTAGCCGGCGTCGCATGCAACACTTGTTCTGGCACGGAGCCGTAGATCTCCGCATGAGGCTCGATCATGGCGAGACACCGGCTGCTGTCGGCTGGATGGCCCTGCTCGACCGCCGCGTCGAGATCGACTCCAGAACACGGCCCATCTCATGGTTGATACCTTGTCTTCATTATTATCTCCATGTACCCATGGGACACAACACTTAGTAGATGACAACCGGCGTGCCCACGTTCACCAGGTAGTAGAGTTCACGAGCCGCTTCATTGGTGAGGCGAATACAGCCGTGCGAGATTCGCCGCCGCTCGGGATCGGGATCGAGCACCAGCTGGGGCTGGAAGGTGCCATGGATGGCGATGCCGTCGCCCAAGTAGATCGCGGTCGTGCCCAGGGCCCTCGGGATCCGGCGCGACGGGTGATTCCACGGGGGAACAGGCACGCCTCTCTCCACGAAGTGCCAGTCCGGCGCGATCCATACCGGATCCCTCTCCTTGCGCCGGATCGTCATGATGCCCCGTGGCGTGGAGAAATCCCATTTCTGGCCGGCGCCGCTCAGGTCGAAGCCCGTGCCGGTGCCGGCGGGGGCGGACCAGATGGCTCGTTCACCCTCCATGACGAAGAGGCGGTTCTCGGCGAGGTGCACGATGACGTAGCGCTCGTGAGAAGGAAGGAATGAGGTCCCGACGTTAGCGTCGCGCGCCAATAACTGCGTGCGGTCGGTCACGAGCGGACGGTCGTCGAACCCCTGCGCCCGTGCTGCCGCCGGAGCGAGAGATCCGATCAGCAGAACAGCGACCCGCAGCACTGCCGCGCGGGCCAAGTCACTCCGTCGATTGCCCCCGTCCGTGCTCGGTATCGTCATCGCATCCCTCTCGTCCGTTCCGAATTGCGCACCATGTTTCGGGCAGCTTTCAAGCGGGGTTCATGTTGCGGCGCGATGCCGCGGGTCAACCGAAGAAGAAGTCGCAGCCGCGCGTGAGCATACCCACCAAGGAGCGGTCGTCACCGCTCACGGTGCCGGAGAGATCATGCCCCAGCCACCCGCGTGCGAGATTGCAGTCGGAGACGTCTGCCCCGGTCGGCAACTCGAACGTCACGCGCCCGCATGCGAGCGCGCACAACACAATACAGTGGGGGTTGAGGAGCGACTTGGCAAACTTCGGGTCGGCGTTCATCTGGCCTCGCTTGGTGGCCTCGTTGAGTTCCTCGATAGTGACCACGCCTGGCCAGTGCCGACAACGGTCCAGCCTGAGAGCGTTCCCGGCGGCCAGTTCAATTCCAATCGACCCGGCTCGACCGCTTTGGAGGTGGGATCTGGACGACATTCGTCGTCGCCGCTGTGGTCATCCATTGGCCGATGCGCAGCTCAGAGAGCGCCTGCGTGCCGAGCAACCGCTGGGCGGGCCGGGTCACCGCGGCGGCGTACCATCAGCAGCTCGGACCATGTTCGCGCTCGGCCGCGCCGGCCCAGCACCTTCACCGGCCGCGCAACGCCGGGGCGACCGACCTCGTAGTCTGCGGCGAAGCGCGTCACTTGATCGTTCAGCTCCTCGATTTGCCACCCGCACCCGTACCGAGGAGAAGCCGGATCCGCCCGTGTCAACGCGGTCAATCGAGCCGACTTCCAAGCTACGCCGAGTCTCCCCTTCTTTCCCCTGTCAACTCGAGGGCTCGGCGCGCGCCCGCGCTCGATGGTGCTCGAACTCGCACCCGCGCCGATGAAAGGTGCAGGTGATCGCCCTGCACTCGCGGCAGCGGCCGGTCGCGCCATTCGGGCAGAAGCGCGTCCCGCTGCCATCCCTTGCGCGGCACATCCTCGCGCAACGCGGGCACACAGCGCGCTCAGCGCCGCGAGCGTCCGGAATGCCGAAGACCTCCGTGGTTGGACTTCCGCAGTCGCCGCACTGCACGGCCTCGGCCTGGACCGGGCAATGGCTCACGTCGCGGAACTCGTCATCGTCCCGATCGCGCATCCTGGCCAGAAGGTCGATCATCAGGAGAGGAGACCTCGACTACTTCGAGCTGACGAAGTGCGTGCCGATCGCGTCGACCGCGGCTTGTAGAGCGCCGAGCTGTTTGTGGACCTTGGTGTCCAATCCGTCGACCCTCTTGCCGAGGCGGTCCTCCAGCCCGTCGAGCGAGTATCGAATCTGCTTGAACTTGGCCGACACCATTTCGATCCTGCTCCCGAGCTCGACGTGCCCTTTGTCCGCGTGCGCCTCGAACTCGTCGATCCGCGTGCCGAGCTTCGATTCCAATGCGGAGATCCGTCCGCTTAGTTGATCGAACCCGGTGACGACGCGACGCTCAAGCTTGACCAGCGCGACACCCAGTTCCTGAATCGCGAAACTGTCCTTCATCGTCTATCTCGCTCCTTTCGTCTCCGCATGCGCATTGCCCGCCCCGGCCGGGTCCCCGGCCGTGACACGGAAACCATGGCAGCCAGTTGGGTCATCCCAGGCGCTCGCTCCTCAATCGGATGTCCACCTTAGAGCCCTCACAAGGCCGCCCGCGCGATGTGGGTCATGGCCGTGTACGCCCCCGCAAACGACATGGGTGCCGGTGCGCACCGCGGCGCTCGGGCCGTGCGCACCGCCGGAGCGGCCGAAGCTTCTGCGCACAAGGGCTTGCGCCTCGCGGGCCCGGCGACCGGGGCCGCAGGGCTCGCTCGGGCGGGGCTGGGCGACCCGGCAGTCCGAGGGCTCGCCACGGGTTCGAGGGCAGGCGCGTTTGCGCACCCCTGCCTCCACCCTTGGGGTCGCTCCCAGACCAGCGATCCCCTGCGGGAAGGTGTCCTGCCATGGTCCGTCGCCGGTTATCCCGAGCATTCGCTCGACGCCAAGTCGCGTGCCGATGCGAAGCAGCTTTGGAACGGATGTCACAGCCACCAAGGTCACACCCGTGTCGTGGAAGTCAAGGCCGGGGGCGTGTTCTCAGGCTTGCTGCCCGTCTCCAACAACTCGACGGCAGCCTCAATGCCGGGCGCAGCCATCCTCAGGGGATGCTCATGGCCGTGGCCCCGATCTCACCCGCCTCCACGCTGCGTACACTCTCACAGCCGCCGTCAAAGGCGGGTGGCCTGCCCACAAGCCAGCGGTTGCCGTGAGGGCCGTGAGCGTACGCGATAGCCTTCAGCCGACCGGGAAGACGAGGCCCGCCTGGAACGCCGCGAATCTCGTCCGGTCGTCGCCCGACTGCTCCTTCAGGCCCCGGTAGCAGATCCCTTCCAAACCGACACTGGCATCGGCACTGCCGGGCAACGCCATCTCCACCCCTACGCCCATGGCGACTCCGGCGTCGTCCCTCCCGCAGGTCGCTTCCAGGTCGCCTTCGGTCTCGCACGACAGTTGGTTCCCAACCCAAGGACCGATCAGGACGGCCATGGACTGAGGACCGGTTGTCCGGGCGCGCAGCAGGACCGAGAACTGAAGGTAGCTCGTCGAGAGGGTCCCGCCGCTGTCGCGCTCTCCGCCGGCGTAGTATCCAGACCCCGCACCCCCCTTTTCGGCGTAGGCGGCGCCAATCCGAAGAGCGAGAGCACCGCTGGGCTTGGAGACCGGGATGTCGAAGTCGGCTCCGAAGATGAGCCCCCGAACCGGGTCGGTTGCGCCACCGGGACAATCCGATTCCGGCGGACACGGCTCGGAATCGATGTAGCCGGGCACGGCCAGGCTCGCATTGCCCACCCCAACCCGGACGCCGACGTTCGTCTGGGCAGTCGCGGGCAGCGTGGTCGGGAGCAGGATCAAGACAAGCACGATCGGGCGCATTTCGGTCCTCCTGCGGCAGGTGGCGGCCCCTTTGGAATCTGGCCGTCAACAGCGACTCGTACAGTTTCGAATCGAGGTTCTACGGACGGTGGCGACGGAGGTTCCCGCGCTTCGGCTGGTGGTTTTGCCCGCCAAGGAGATGGCCGACACTGAGACGATGATCCGCACCTCGCGGTCCGCAGGCACCTGGACCCGGCCATCGTCGGTGCTCGCGCAATCCGATGGTCCTTGGTTGGCCTCCGGTTCGCTTGCATCCACCCGGCCCTTGGCGCATGTTCGCGTCTTGTCCATTGCTTGGCAGATTCCGCGTCGGCCAGCCGCTGACGACAAGGGAGACCGGCTGGCGGGGCTCGGCCACGCCAAAGCCATGGTTTTGCTGACCTGCACGAGGAAGCGGGGATGTCGGAAGACCGGAACCGCGTCCAGCGGATCGCCACGACCCGGTTCAGGGATGTGCATCCCGGATTTGGCTTCCTGTTCGGCGCTTGGGTGCTTCTCTGGATCGCCTCCGAGTTGTTCGCCCATCCGATGGACCACTGGTGCGACCAAGTGGTCGGTGGCTGGCTGGAACACTCGTTCGGTTTTCCGCGTTCCTCCGGCGACGGTTGGGTCAGGCTGGCACTGATGCTCTGGCTCCTGATTCTGGCGCTGGTTGGCTTGCGGTGGGGGTTGAAGGCAGACAGGAACGGGCGCGGTGCGTTCTCAACGATGCTCCGCATGGTCTTGGCCGCGATGGGGCCATGGGCGACGGTCAGCCTCGGCGGTGCGATTGGTCCGGCACTCGGCCTCCGTATTGCATCGCTACCGTTCCTGCTGGCAGGCTACGACCACGCCTTCTTCACGTTCGGCCCGTGGTGCCTGCTGTCCGCGGGCGTCGTGGTCTGGCTGGTCCCTCACTTTCGAATCGAGCCACCATCCGTACGTTGATGCGCACCAACGAGGGCGTGGCCGATTGCCTTCCCGCATGGGATCGATGGACCGGGAGCGACTACATGTTCACGTCTAATGAGATTTCATAAGGTGCCAATAGCGCTTGTAACACAACGCTTTATGTGACATTCGCATTCCGGCACGATCCCATCCCACCTCTTGACAGCCGGATAATTCTTGGGGCATCATTCAGGGGCATATCCTCCTAACCCTTACAGGATGCCCCAACATGCCATTGACAGTCACGGCCATCCGCAAGGCCAAGCCGCGCGAGAAGCCGCGCAAGCTCTACGACAGCCGCGGCCTGTATCTCGAAATCGCACCGCGCGGCACCAAGGCGTGGCGCTTCAAGTACCGTTTCGCCGGCAAGGAGAAGCGGATCTCGATGGGGATCTATCCCGAGGTCCCGCTGAGACTCGCCCGGGAGCGGAGGGACGAGGCCCGCAAGCTGCTGGCCCAGGACATCGACCCGAGCGCCCACCGGAAGGCGCAGAAGCGGTCCCGGCGGGAATTGGCCGGGAACGGTTTCGAGGCCGTGGCCACCGAATGGCTCGCCAAGCACTCGCCCAACTGGTCGGCGGGGTACTTGAAGCGGCTCGAACGGGAGTTTCGGCACGATGTCTTCCCCTACATCGGCTCGAAGCCGGTTGCGGAACTCCCGGCGCCCGAGCTGCTGGCCGTGGTGCGCCGCGTCGAGGAGCGCGGCCACTTGCCGATGGCGCACAAGATCCTTCAAACCTGCGGCCGGGTGCTGCGCTACGCGGTGGCGACGGGGCGCGCCGAGCGGGACGTGTCGTGGGATCTGCGCGGGGCGCTGCCGCCGATGAAGGTCCGGCACTTCGCGGCGATCACCGACCCGAAGGAGGTCGGTCCGCTGCTCAGGCTGCTGGACGGGTACTCGGGCACCCTTCCGGTCCGTTGCGCGCTCCGTCTGGTGCCGTTGCTCTTCGTGCGGCCCGGCGAGTTGCGCAAGGCGAAATGGGCCGACATCGACCTTGAGGCGGGCGAGTGGCGGTACACGGTCACGAAGACGGACACGCCGCACATCGTTCCCCTGGCCCGTCAGGCGGTCGCGATACTGAACGAGGTTCGCACGCTGACCGGGCATCACAGCTATGTGTTCCCGAACGCGCGCTATCCGAAGCGGGAGCGGCCGATGAGCGCCGCAACGCTATGGAGTGCGTTTCGGGCGTTGGACATCCCGAGCGACCGCATGACCCTGCACGGGTTCCGGGCGATGGCGCGCACGATTCTCGACGAGGTGTTGGGCTTCCGCCCCGACTTCATCGAGCACCAACTGGCCCACGCGTTGAAGGATCCCAACGGACGGGCCTACAACCGAACGGCGTTTCTGCCCGAGCGGAGGCACATGATGCAGGTCTGGGCCGACTATCTCGACCGGCTTCGGGCGGGAGAGATCGACCCGGGGACTCTCAGGGCACCGGGGCACGCCCACCCGCCAGCGCCGTGACAGCAAGCCCACGCACGCTTTAGCCGTCAGTCGATCGGGAAGACGAAGCCCGCCTGGATCGCCACGAACCTCGTCGTCGCGTCATACTGCGAATGGTCCCTTAGGCCCCGGTAGAAGATCCCTTCCATTCCGACACTCGCACTGGAACTGGCGGGCAACGCAATCTGCACCCCCGCGCCCAAGGCGATTCCGGCGTCGCCCCCCTTACAGATCGTTGCCAGGTCGCCCTTCTCGCACGACAGGAGGTTCGCAACCCAGGGGCCGACAAGGACGACCAACGACTGCGAACCGGATGTCCGGGCGCGTAGGAGCATCGAGAACTGAAGGTAGCTCGTCGAGAGTCTCTCGTTGCTGGGCTCGCCGTTGGCGTCGTATACGGACGCTGCACCCCCCTTTTGGGTGTAAGCGGTGCCAATCCGAAGACCGAAGACATCGCCGGACTTGGATACCGGGATGTCGAAGTCGGCTCCGAAGATGAGCCCCCGAACAGCGTCGGTTGCGGACTTGGGACAATGCCTTTCCGGTGGACATGGCGCAAAACCGACGCCTCCGGGAACAGCCATCCTTGCACTTCCCAACCCAGCCCGGACACCGACGGTTGTCTGGGCGGCCGCTGGCAGCGCAGTCGGGAGTACCATCAACACAAGCACGATTCTGCACATCCGGCCCTCCTCCGGCAGGTGGCAAGCTCCCTGAAACCTGCCCGATCAACCGCAACTCGTCCAGTTCGGGATCGAGGCCCCGCAGGTGGCGTGGAGGCGCGGCTGGCGCTGGCCGATCCGCGTCCCGGACGGTGCTGGAACCCGTTGGACATCGCCATTTCGACGCCTGTTGACACCGCCCGAAACGTTCGCCTGACTGTACGTCATGGCGATTCCGACAGCACGCGATTCCGCGCTCCGCCGGACGGTTTTGCCCGCTAATGCGGGAGAGCCAGCCCACCCTTTGGGGCCACGCTTCGCGAGTCCCCGGCAGGGGCTGGCGGGGGGCCGTGCCCCCTCTGACCCCCTCGAAGGAAACGGCGCGCCGTGAGCGCCGGACGCGCCGTTTGGGTGAAGGTCCGCGCCAGCGAGCCAGAGCGTGCCGAGTGGCACGCCAAGGCGCGCTCGGCGGGCTTGACCCTGTCGGATCTGGTGCGCCGGTCGATAGGGCGGGTCCGCACCTGGACCGTGGCGCACGCCGAGGTCGAGCGCGAGCGCACCCGCGAACTGGCGCGCCTTGGCAACAACCTCAACCAGATCGCTCGCTGGGCAAATACACACAAGGAGGCCATCGAGGCCGTCGAGGTGATCGCCCACCTGGTCGCCATCAACCGGACGCTCAGCGCCTTGGACCCCGCCCAAAGCCCGGACGCGGATGCACATTAAGTTTCTCGCGCGCGGAACCGGATCGGCGCGGGCTGCGGCCAAGTACCTCCTCGGTGAGCGGGACTCCACCGGAAAGCCGCGCGAAGGCGTCGAGGTTCTTCGGGGCGATCCACACCGGGTGGCGTCGGTGGCGGACACTCTGGGGTTCGAGCACAGGTACACCTCCGGCGTGATCGCGTGGGCGCCGGAGGACGAGCCGACCGACGAACAGATCGGCGCGGTTCTGGACGCCTTCGAGAAGACGGCCTGGGCCGGGCTCGAACCCGACCGCTACGCATGGGCGGCGGTGCTCCACCGTGAGGAAGGCGGCGGCGCTCATGTCCATGTTCTCGCCGCACGATGCGACCTTGAGACCGGACGGAGCCTTAACATTGCCCCTCCGGGCTGGCGGAGAACGTTCGATCCGCTCCGGGACGCCTTCAACCACGAGCTCGGCTGGGGCCGTCCGGACGATCCGGCGCGGGCCAGGGTCCAGCAGCCCGGACACCGCGCCTACGTCGAGGCCGCCCAGCTGCGGGCCGGACTCCGGCTCGAAGCCTCCCCCCGCGACCTGATCCGGGACTACCTGCTCCAGCGCGTCGAGCACGGCATGGTGAAAGACCGCTTCGATGTCGTCGCCGCGCTCAGGGAGGCGGGCTTGGAAGTGCCGCGCCAAGGCAAGGACTACCTGACCGCGATGGACCCCGAGACCGGGGACCGTTGGCGGCTGAAGGGACGGCTGTACGCCTTGGACTTCCAGCCCGAACGATTTGACCGACCGGTTGCGGGAGCGGCAGGAGAGCGGGCGCAGGAAGATCGGGGAGTTGACCGCGAGCGAGCTCGCGCGGCCCGCCGAGAACTCGTGGCGCGCCGTGAGGAGCGCGCCGCCTACCATCGAGGCCGATACGGAGGAGGCGGCCGGGCGGCTCCGCGTGCTGCTGCTGCTGCTGCTGAGGGCTTGGCCAAAGCCGCTGATCGTCGGCCGGAGCCTCTCGCTCGGCATCTGCGCCGAGAGCTGGGCGGCGATGCGGTGGCCGTGGACGCGTATCCAAGCCCGGATCGAGACGGCGGCCGAACTGGACTTCGACATCAAGGAGACCCGGCAGACGCTCGCGCGGATGGAGGTGGACACTTGGAGGATCGCGCTGCCGAAGATCAAGGGAGAACAGGCCGTGGTGCTGTCGGCGGGGACGCTGGACAAACCGCGCTGGATCTGGCGCGAACGGCCTGCCGCAAAGCTGTCAAGAGAGTGAGGAAGCTGTATGAACGAGCTGGAACGGCAGTTGACGGAGGCCTTGAAGAGGTTGGCCGCGCAGTCCGAGACGGAACGGCGGCGGCAATTCGAGCAGGTCGAAGCCTTGCGGCGGCAAGTCGAGCGGCACACCGAGGAGAACGACACCTTGCGGCGGCGAATCGAGCGGCTCGACGGGCAAGTGACGCGCTTGACCGAGTACTACGGGACATCCGCCGCCGTGAGACCGCGCGGCCGCGGCTGGTGATACTGCCGCCGCGCGGGCCGGACCGCGATTCGGGTCCGAGCCGCTGAGGGTTCTCAGGTGCGGCTGCTTGAACTACGAAGCGATTCCAGCCAAGATTGCAGTTGAGCACCCGCCTCCAGCCCGTGCGATCAGGTATCGCCGTGCTTGTGTTCGTCGCCAAACCCAACCCTCCGGCCACCCATGCACCGGATCCACCGAGCAAGGCGGGTATCTCGATGCAGCCGCAGAAGGGGAGTTGAATTGAAATGCGAAGCAGATGCCAGCCCACGCTGATGCTGTTTGGAACCCTGGTCGCCTGCGGGGAAGACACGGGTCGCACACACGATGTCCAAGTCCAGATCGAGGACAGCGCCGGCGTGCGGATCGTCGAGTACTTGAGCGTACCTGAGGTCGAGGCGCCCTTCGCTTTGGGGGCGGAACCGCGGTACCGGCACGGGGCGAACCCGGGCGACTACGAGTTCGTGTCGGTCGACGCCGGTCGGCTCTTCCCGGATGGAGGCGCGGTCGTCGCCGAGTGGTACGACGAAGTGGTCGTCTTGAGTCCCGACGGGACGACGCATGAGGTGCTCGCGAGGGTTGGAGAGGGTCCGGGCGAAGTGATCGAGCCCTACTCGGCGTTCGTCCTGGGCCAGGACAGCGTCCTTGTGCCAGACCGTCGTCTGTCTCGCCTCACTCTCTTCGTCGGCGATTCGGTCGCGCGCATCGTAAGTACCCCTCGGGCAGCCCACATCGGTGTGGCTGGGATCGGTTCATCCGGTGAGTTGCTGCTCTGGAACCGATACGCCAACCGGTCATGGTTCGATATAGAGGAGGAGTGGCTCGGCGGGCACATGACCCTGTTCGATACTGAAACCGGTGCGCTGGACACGGTCGCGTCGTACGACCACATGCCGCGAGAAACGCGGGGTGCGGCGAACCCGATCATCCAGCCCGTTGGCGAGGTCACGGTCGCTGCGGGGCGGTTCGTGTACACGAGATCCGACAGGCCCGAGATCACTTGGCGTTTGCCGGACGGCACGGTAAACCAGATCCTGCGCTGGCGGCCCGAGCCCAACCTGCTGACCGATGAACTCCTGGAGGACGTCGAGGCCTACAACCTAATGATCGGCTGGATGAACTACGGAGTATCCGAAGCCCGGCTCGAGGAGATAGTTCAGGAAGACATGGCCCGGTATCGCGCCATGATCGGCCAACCGATACCGCTCTTCGGTTCCCCCTTCGCCGACGCCGACGGAAACGTGTGGCTGCCCTCCTACCGGCCGGGCTATCCGGAGGAAGGGTCGCCGTACGCCGTTATTTCCCCGGACGGGGAGTGGCTGGGACTGGTTGAGACTCCGTCTCGGTTTCGAATCCTCGATGTGACCGGAGGACTCGTCCTCGGGGTGCTCAGGGACGACATGGACGTGGAGAACGTCGTGGTGTACGAGTTGGTGGGAGGACCTTCCTGGGTGCGGTAAAGGGCGGCCGTCGGGCCGTCCAGCAGATTTGGGGCAACTCTGGGGGCATCCTGAGGTGGCCATCGATATCTTGGCCAATAATAACAACAACTTAGGATCATTTTAGAGAGGCCGGGAGCGACCCCGGGCGGGGGTGGGATGGCGTGCACATCCCACCCCTCGCCGTGCCGTACCAGGCACCCCGAAGGGATGGGTCTCTCCCGGCAACGGCCGCAAGCGCCCGCGCGTCACGGACGCCTCGGCGTTTGCGGCACAAACGCAATGATGCCAGCAACTTGCGGCATCGGCGGCGTGCACGTCCAAAGCGCGTTCTCGTGCACATCGACCTTGATGTCGATGTGCGCCTCCGGGTCGGCATCGGGGGGCGTCGAAAACCGCCTTCAAGTCTCCGCTTCGCGCTCGTTGATCGAGGTGCGCGCGCGTCAGGAGGTCGAGATGCCAAGGTTGATCGTGCGGTCGACGGTGAGTCCGCACACGGATCCCGCGACCGTCGCGGTCGGGGCGCTGTCGGTTGCCGCCACTTCGGCGGTGATCGTGTTGTCCAGGCTACAGCTGCCCACGCGGATCCCTTGGCTCCAGCCGAACGACCCCGACGAGGTCATGTCGAACTCGAAGGTAAGGGCCTCGAACGAGAACGACACGACGATCCTCTGTGTCAGGCCCGACTCGGTGTCGAGGGCGAAACCGAGACCGTCGCTGGTGAACGTGCAGCCATCGGCCGTCAGAGTGCCCGATACCTCGGTCGAGAACACGCCCCGAGCTTCGTCCACCGAGACGGTCGCGTTACCCGAGAACGCGGCCTCGCCGCCGCCGTTGCACGGGATGACTGCCTCCAGCGGGATGGGCACGCCCGGCAAGGCGACCTCGGGATCCGCGGGCACAAGGAGGTCCTCCAGGTCGAACAGGCTGCCATCGTAGAGTCCTCCCGCGAACGCGTTCGCTTCGGCCTCGGTCATGACATCCTCGTCGGCAGGCCAAATGCTCTCGCACGCGCCCAGCATGAGGGCCGACTGCGCGGCGAGCAGGGCGGCCAGAACCCCTGAGCGGCCTGCCGCGAAACACCTTTTGGGGTTCATGGTTCCACTCCTGTTGACTGGAGGGGTTGGACCACCGCCAAACTCCGCGAGCGGGGGAATCCGGCCCGAGGCACCGCCGAAATCTCGCCGTCATTCATGAGCCAGTATTTCCGCCTTTACATCGACCCGAACCGCATTGATTTGCGCGCCACTTTTAGCCTCATCGGACATGGATGGCTATCTTTTTCGCGGTGGCTTGACGCGGCCCGTCTCGCACTCGACCGGAACGCCCGACCGTGCCGCTAACACCTGAACAGCTAGTCCGCGAGAAGATCGATGGTCAGCTCGAAAACTGGCGGTGAGCAAGCCACGGGAAAAACGATCGAACCGGACGCTGGTATCGCCGAGAAGGTTCGCTTCTGGGAAGAGCAGGACCGGATCAACCAAGTCCTCATCCCGAGGGTCATCCACCTACACAAGCTGCTCACAGACCACATCAAAGAAAACGACAACCTGCCGGAGGTGTTCCGCCATCAGCTCGACGACGCGTTGGAGAAGCAATCCCGCCGGTTCGAAGCGGAACGGAAGAGGCTGCACAAACAGTACGGAGCCCATGCTCGCCATGTCCGACTACTCCGGTGGCTGGTGACCGGGGCCTTCGTTGTCTCGCTGACGGCCATCATTGTGTCTCTGTGGGCGTAGGGACGGAGCAGGCTGCATGAGCATGAAGTCTCTTGACCTCATCCCGGGTCTCGAGAAGCTCCCAGGCGACCACGAATACAAGTCCTTCCGGGAGGCGATGGAGGGTCTCCGCGCCGCCGCGCTCGGGGCCGAAGAAGCCGTAGCGGCGGCATCCATTGCGCTGTGGGGCATCTGGGACCAGGTCAATGTGCCCGACTCGCTGATCCAAGC
Source organism: Longimicrobiales bacterium (assembly GCA_965232315.1). Classification (GTDB taxonomy): domain Bacteria; phylum Gemmatimonadota; class Gemmatimonadetes; order Longimicrobiales; family Gaopeijiaceae; genus BD2-11. The sequence continues at coordinate 194,632 of CBDDPN010000033.1, forward strand.
GTATGAGGCCCAATACCCGGGGTTGGCCGCCGAACAATCCCTGCTCGAACAATGGCAGGAGGTGCAAGCGGATGGACCAGATGCGGCCAACGGATTTCTCAGTGGATTGAAGGGCAAGCTGGCGGAAATCCGAGCCGCCGAGATGCTTGAGCAAGAAAGGCTACAGCGACGGCAACATCGCTCAGCGTCCGGCCCGTATTAAGACGGTGTGCTGAAGCACGTTGGCCAGAGCCATGGTCCGTGGCTCGCGAACAGCCGATGGGAGAAGACCGATGAAGTACCCAATACTCATGCCGCTCGTGGTCGCCGTAGAAGGGCTGTGTTGGACGCTCGGCCTCGCGATCGGTTTCACTGCCTGTCTTTTGGTCCATGGAGGGGAATCGTCCGAGGTCGCCCTTCGGTTCCTGCCGTCTGCGCGGGGGTGGGCGTGGTGGCCATTCCTCGGCGGTAGCCTGCGCGTTGTTTTTCATGCAGCCGCCGCGGGCAAACAGGCTTCTCGGGACGCCTGCTGATTCCGCCGCATTCCGTCCACCGATTCCGATTCACTTCGTCCACTCGTTCCGACCTATCAGCGTCATTTACCGCAACGCTCATGCGGTCGCGTTCCCGCACCTGTCGGTTGGCGTTGTGGTCGGTGCCACGCGTGCCGCTCCGTGGTTCGTCTTCGCGTCTGGTGCCAGATTCGCGCGTGCCGCTTGGCCGCGGCCCAACCTACGAGCGCCGGTTCCGCTTCTGGTACGCCTTGGCGAGCCACGCCGGCGCGTCGCGAGAACCGGGCAGCCTGTTCCGAGCGATTGCAACCGACAAAGCCTGCAAGATGGGAAGGAGGGAAGGACATGAAGATCCTGAAGTCCTGGTGGCCAGTGTTCATCCTCGGGGCCATCGCTTCTTCCGGCGGCCTGTTCAACTGGTTCTGGGACTGGATGCAGCTTGAGGTGGCGTTGGCCATCGGCGGGATCGGCCTGGTATGCATCCTGCGGGGGATCGCCAGGGGTCTGTTCCCGAAGAAGGGCTGAACACTTCGGACTGGACCGTGTGATGGCGAGTTTCGGGCTCGTCGTCCTAGAACCCGCGGGCACCTTCAGCGCCCTGGTCAGCTGGCGCGGAGATCCACTAGCGAGACAGGCGAGATGGTTCGGCAGGACGCTCCGGTCACGACCGCAAGCGCCCGCGCGTCACGGCCGCGCCCGTGGCCATGTCGCAACCGAAAGGTGGGCAGCGACATGCGGAATCGTGGGCGTGTCCGCCGGAGGGGCGTTTTCGTGTCCGCCCACCTTCAACGTCGGTTGGACACTCGCGCTACGGCCCCGGCGACGGGGTTCCGGGGCCGGGAACCTCCCTCCGGACGCAACTGGCGGAGAAGCCGTCTCTCCGCGAGCTTTCCGATGCGCAGATCGTACCGTCCATCATCGTGAGGAATCGAATGATGGCACGCAAGAAACGAAATCGGCGCTCCCACGGCGCCGGCGAATGACCGGAGCCGGGTGAGGGTGGTCTCCGGCACTCCGATCACTGATGCAGAACGCGCATTGAATGAAGCGAACACGGATTCAAGTGACCCGCGAGCCCCGGAACATCCTCGAGGGCATCCCGCATGGCACTGCGGTAATCCTCCAGAGCACCGGGGAGGGGGACGTCTTCCTCTTCGAGGGACCGGAGGCGGATCCGGCCAGCGAGGACGACGCAACCGTGCTGGCGGGATATCCGGCCTTTCGCATGGCAACCATGCATGTCGGCTCCGATCCGCTCTGGGCTTGGCGTGGCGACGTTTCCTCGGTTCTCACCGTGCGCTGGTGACGTCACGAGTGGGATCTCCGTCTGACCTCCGCGAGCCGAACGATGAATCACGGATCGTTTTCAACAACGCAGCGGAGGTTTCCCACGCCGTTGACCGCTTTTTCCACGCATCGCCTTCGTGCCGGTCGCCTGTCTCCCGCGCTGTCGGCCATCCGGTGGGAACGCGTCTTGACTTGTCTCGCGGAACAAACGTCTGGCGCTTGGGAGAGACCGGGAAGTGGGCAGCCTTCGCGTGGGCGCCTACCTGAGCGACACGCTCTCATCCGGCCCATCCCGTTCACACACTCGCTGAGCCGCTGCCCCCGCCGAGCCCTGCTCGCGCATCGTCCACCCCCGGGCCGTGCCTCCTCCCCGCCCTCTCCGCAGCCCGCCGGTCGGCCCCGGCGCCGCTTGCGCGACGGCATCGCGTCCCGGAGGTTGGACGGACGTGGCGCCTCCTCCGCCACGTTATAAGGAGGGCCGTCCATGGCAAAACAGGCGATCGAAATCGAAGGGACGGTCGTCGAGGTCCTGCCCAACGCCACCTTCCGGGTCCGGCTGGAGAACGGCCACGAGATCCACACGTATCTCTCCGGCAAGATGCGCCAGCACTACATCCGGGTGCTGGAGGGCGACCGGGTGAAGTGCGAGATGTCTCCCTACGATCTGTCGAAGGGCCGCATCACGTATCGGTACAAGTAGTTCGCAGCTCGCGGGTCGTCTGCTCGCGTCGCAGTCAGACGCGGGCATCGGGCGTTGGGAGCGCCACCGACTGGACCCGAACCTGACGCCATCGCAACGTGGGCCTTTCCTGGTCGATTGCAACACTCTCGGCGGAGTGTTGGTCCTTCCTACCGCCGAACTCGCACGAGGGTGAGTGGCAAGGGGCCGGGTCGTATCTCGACGGCAAACGGACGGCCGCTCTCCGGGTCAGTGCCGGCACCCTGGAAGGCGAACTCGCCCGCGATCCGGTCACCGATCTGGGTGCCGCCGAAGGTGGCGCTGCCGACCATGTGTGCGTCAAGAACGAGTGCCACGAAGTCAGCGTCGTCAGCCCGCAACTCAATGCGTTGGCCAACCCGCGAACCCCGGACCGACCCGCTTGCCCTCAACCTGGTTGAACACAACGAACTCCACGCGGCCCGCGATCGTCCCGTCAGCCTCATTCAGCGAATACCGCACGGTCATGGCTCCAGCGGAACCCGACCAGTCGCCGTTCGCGGTGCGATCGTGCCCCGGAGGCATGATCTCGGATCCGTCGCTACACGCGACCGCAAGCAGTAGTGCTGTCAACGCGGCTCTCATCAGGCCCGGTACCGCTACCGCCGCCTCGGCTTTCGCGTCCGGACGCCACGCGCGTGCAGCGTGTTCGAGACGGCCTGTTCCGAAAGCGCAAACCGCTTCGCAACCTCCGCCATGCTGCCGCTATCCTCGTAGGCCGCGCAGATCGCATCGCGCTGCAACCGGATCAGTTCGGCTCTGTTGGGGAAGCCGCCCTCGCGCATCGCTATCCTCCCCACCTGGTACGACGACACGCCGAGATCCCGAGCGATGTGCGCGAACGTCTCGCCGTCCCACGCGCGTGCGATGATCTCGCCGCGCACCGCGTCGGTGATCTTGCGCGGTTGCATTGGGAACCTCCCCGTGTTTCGATGCCGTTCGGGATTCCGCCACGATATTGGCGCGCGAGCCCCGACCTGTAAAGCGCGCGTCCCGGCCTGCTCGGCCGTTCAGCGTCAAACGAAAGTCATCCCCCCGGTCTCGCTCGCCGGAGGCCGTGACCAGCGCCTCCTCAACCGCGGTCTGGCCTGCGGGGGCGGCGACCGGCTGGCGGAGACGGGTTATCTCCGCGAAGTTCCTTTCGCGCAGATCGTGCAGTCCATCGAATCGAGAGAGGAATCGAACGATGGCACGCACGAAACGAAGCCGCCGGAGCTACGGCGCCGGCGAATGGGGCCGGAACCGGGTGAGGGTGTTCCCCGATCCGAAGACCGGCAATTTCCAGATCGAGTGGCGCGAGAACGGGCGCAGGCTTACGAGGTCGCTCAAGCACTGCGACTGGGTGAGGGCGAAGAAGCAGACGGATGAGTTTGCCGCTGGCTTCATCGACCTGGAACGCTGCGGCAGCGCGGAGGCTGAACCCGAGCCGCTCACCCTGGAGAAGCTGTTTGAAATCTACGGTGAGGAGGTGACGCCGACCAAGAGTCGGCGCTCGCGGAGCTACGACGGGACCGCGATGGAGATGTTCCTGGGATTCTTCGGGAAAGACCGGAGGCCCGGAACGCTTTCGCGGCGCGACTGGGACAGGTTCATCCGGGCGCGCCGGGCGGGCAGGATCGGGCCGAGCGGAAAGCCCGTGTCCGACCGGACGGTCGAACGGGACCTGAGGCTCCTGCTCGCGATCCTCAACTGGGCCGCAAGGTCGAGGGACCGGGAAGGACGGCTCCTGCTCCGGTCCAACCCGCTGAGGGGCCTCAGGGTGCCGAGGGAGAAGAACCCGAACCGGGTGCTGCTCACGCAGGCGGAGTACGAGGCCCTGCTGGAGGTGTCGGTGGAGATGGACTGGCGCTTCCGCGTCGCGCTGGTCCTCGCGCACGAGACGGGTCACCGGATCGGCGCGATCCGCAAGCTCACGTGGTCTGACATCGACGTGAGTGCTGGCTTCATCCGGTGGCGGGCCGAGCATGACAAGACCGGCAACGAGCACCGGACGCCGGTGACGGCCGAAGCGCTTTCGGCCTTGGAAGAGGCTCGTGGACACAACCCCGGGATCGGGGACGTTCCGCTGCTGCCCGCGCCCAACGATCCTTCGCGTTGCGTCGGCCCCTGCCAGGCCGGCGGGTGGTGGAGGCGGGCCGAAGGATTGGCCGGGCTGGAGCCCAAGCGCGGGCGCGGCTGGCACTCGCTGAGGCGGAAGTTTGCCAGCGACCTGATGGATCAGCCGCTGAAGGTGCTCTGCGAACTGGGCGGGTGGACGACGGCCCAGACGGTGTTGCAATGCTACCAGCGGCCCGACGAGAGCAAGCTCAGGAAGGCCCTTGCGGACCGGCGAGCCTGCTCCTGACACGTTCGGCGGGAATCAATCGGCGGGAATTTCGGCCCGCAATCCCGTAAGTTCAACCAGGGCTTCACAACCCGCAACCAAGACAGTCTGCCAAAATGGCAGAGGGCCCCTCAGATCGCCTGCTCGCGCACGATGCGCCGGACCCCCTCCTCGAGCCGTTCCAGATAGTCGTCCAGATGCTCCGCGGCGATGGGGTTGCCGTGGATGGGCGCCACCCAGGACACGTCGCGCGCGTCAACCATCTCCCGCAGCACCCTCACCAACACGACCGGATCCGCGTAGCGAAGCCAGATCAGCGTGTCGCGGTGGAACGTATAGATCTCCTCGCTCCGGAAGCCGTCCGGCAGCTGGCGCGAGGTCAGTCCCGTCTCGTCGTCGGCGTGGTGGTAGCCGAAGCCATCCGCCACGAAGAGCACGCGTGATGCCTGGTCGTAGATCCACGAGGTGTGGGAGCGATCTGCCAGCGGTGGGTCGAGGAAGTCGATCACCCGCCCGGCCACCTCCAGGCTCTCGCCGATCCGGCTGCGGCGGGCGTACGGAAGCCCCTGGATCTCGGGCTCGCCCGAGGAGGCCACGATCTCGAAGTCGCCCCAGCGGCGCCGGAACGCGGGGATGTTGCCTGAGTGCGGATAGTCCGAATGCGACAGCACCAGCGAATGGATGCCTTCCCCGGCGGTGGCGCGCGAGATGCGGCGCACCAGGCTCTCGCGATGATAGAACGAGCCCGAGTCGATGAGGATGTTCTCCTCGCCCGCGCGAATAAGAAACACGCTCACGTGGACGTTCCGCCCCGCGCCGAGCGGGTAGTTCTCCGCGATCCAGGACACGTCTCGCGTAAGCTGCACGCTCGCGCTCACAACACCCCCGTCCGACCGCCGGTCGCCACCCGCTCCACTACCTCCTTCATCATCTCGAAGTAGCGCGGCACCTCGGCGCGAATCACGGGCCCGTGCGCGGAGGCGATCATCGCCGGGCGGTACGTCTTCAACAGCAGATCGATCTCCGCCTGCGTGCGCGCCACATCCACGTACCGCATCCAGAACATCACCCGCCCGTGGAACTCCGCGTAGCGGTCGACGTCCACGGGAGAGGAGAACTCGTCCGCGAACAGGAGCCCCTCACCGTCCATCAGCGGCAACCCCATCCAGTCGACGGGCAGGAGCATCCCGGACGTCTCCTCGGTCATCCACATCGACATCGCCGCATCGAGGAACGCGGCGTCGTGGAAGTGCAGCCGCTTTCCGCCGAGGTCGAGCGAGTCCCCCGGACCCACCTTGTGCGCGGCTTCCAGATGATAGAGCTCGTGGGTCCGTCCGAAACGGGGCGCCACCAGCGTCGCTCCGGGATGGCGCTCCAGGATGCGGAAGGTGTTGCCCGCGTGGGGGACGTCAGGGTGCGAGAGCGCGAGATAGTCGAGCGCGCGGCCCTCCAGCACCGTCTCCAGGTCGGCGAGAATCCGCTCTGTCGCGGCCGGCGACAGGGTGTCGAAGAGGAGTGTGCGATCCCCTGCGAAGAGGAACGCGTTCTGTGGAACGTGGATCTCGCGCCCGGGGCGATACCAGTGGGCTTCGCGATCGACCAGGGACTTCGCGATCCCCGGCCGATCCGGCCCGAACTCTTGAATCCAGTGGATCCCGGGATGAATTTCTCTGGGCATGGCGTATCTCAGGGGACATGGCACCCGCGAAGGTGTATTGCTGGAAGCGTACGCGCCAGAGGTCGTAAGACTGGAGTTGCCCCGACCTCGCCCGGACCCGTTAGATTCATCCCGACCCGGACCGCGGGCCAACGCCGGTTGACTCAGAAGACAGGACGACCATGACCGCTGCCGCCGCCATTCTGCTCGCCGCATCCGCCGTGCACGTCCACGGCGTGACCCAGGAGCTGCCCTCCAGGGGCCCCACACACGCCGGATACACCGAGGCCGTCACTGCCCGGCACTCGCACGACGGGCCGCTCGGGGACAAGCTGCTCTACATCGAACAACAGATCCGTTGCAACTGCGGCTGCACCCTCGACGCCCACACCTGTCAGTACCAGATGCAGTGCGGCGAATCTCCGGTCTTCACGCAGCGCATCATGGCGGCGCTGGAGGCGGGCGAGACAGAGGAAGTGATCCTGGCCGGCTTCGTCGCCGACTACGGCATGGACATCCTGGGCTCGCCTCCGGAGGAGGGGTTCAACCGGGTCGGCTACGTCATGCCCTGGGTCGCATTCGTCCTGTCGGGCATCCTTATCGGGTTTTTCCTGCGCCGGAACATCAGCCAAGCGCCGGAACGGGTTCCCGTCGTCTCCTCGGACGTCTCCGACAAGGACTGGGAGCGGCTGCGCGCGGAGATGAGAGCCGCGGAGAAGGAGGACTGGTAGGCCGGTCGGCAGGTCGCCCCCGGCTCAGGGGGATCCCACGAACGTCGTCACAGCGGAGAACCCATGGCCACACCCCAGAACTATGCCAACCACGGCAGACGGCCTCCTCTGCTCTTCCTCGGGGGGTGTTACGGTGCAACGGCCGTGGCGGTGTTCTTCGGCTTCGAACTCGTCACCGATTTCCAGGCTGACACCCTGGCCCTGTTCCTGGTCTCTGCCAGTTCGGCGGCGGGCCTCCTCTTCGCGCGCCGTTTTTCAACCGGCGTGCAGGATCGGGTGATTCGCCTGGAGGAGCGCATCCGCCTGGAGAGGATCCTGCCCGACGATCTGCAAGGCCGCATCGAGGCGCTGACCACGGACCAGCTGATCGCCTTGCGCTTTGCTTCGGACGGGGAGTTGCCCGGACTGGTGCGCCGGGTTCTCGATGGAGAACTCGAGAACCGGAAGGCGATCAAGCAGGCTGTCGAGAATTGGCGGGCCGACCACCAGCGCATCTGACTCGACGGCTGCCTTGAGCTGTCCCCAGTGTTGCGGGCTCGAGCGTCAGTTCGATGACGCCCATGCGAAGAGCAAGCTGCGGCAGTACCGCCGCAAGGGTCCGGCGAAAGCCACGCGCTGGCTGCTCGGGGCCATCGTCGAGGATGGCGTCCAGGGACGCACCTTCATCGACATCGGCGGGGGTGTCGGAGCCATTCAGCACGACCTGATGGCGCGCGGCGCGGCCGGCGGGACGCACTCGGACGCCGCGCCCGCGTTTCTGCGCGCTGCGCGCGATGAAGCCGAGGCCGGGGGGTACGCCGATCGCATTCGCTATCTCGATGGCGACTTCGTCGAGAGGGCGCACGAGCTCAAGCCGGCCGACCTGGTCACGCTGGACCGGGTCGTCTGCTGCTATCCCGACATGCCGGCGCTGCTTGGAGCCGCGGCGCCGCTCGCGACACGAACACTGGGCCTGGTGTTGCCGAGGGGCGGGCCGTTGGCGCGTCTCGGCACAGGGCTCGTGAACTTCGTCCAGCGCCTGCGCCGGCACCCTTTCCGGGTCTTCGCCCACGACCCCGCGGCGGTGGAGGAGGTGGCGGAGGGCTACGGCCTGGCGAAGCGCTTCGAACGCAAGGGAATGGTATGGCGGGTGATGGTCTTCACCAGGCCAGCGGTCGGTCGGCCCTGAGCTTCAGGCGAAGGCTGTTCAGCACCACGCTGACGCTCGAGAACGCCATCGCGAGCGCCGCCAGCACCGGATGCAGGACGCTGCTGGCGGCGGCGACCGGAATGAGCGCCACGTTGTAGCCGAAAGCCCAGAAGAGGTTCTGGCGGATGGTGCGCATGGTCGCGCGCGAAAGCTGGATGGCGTCGTTTACACCCGCCAGGTCGCCACGGATCAGGGTGACATCGGCGCTTTCGATGGCCACGTCGGTGCCTGTTCCGATGGCGATCCCGACATCGGCTCGAGCCAGCGCGGGAGCGTCGTTGACGCCATCTCCGACCATCGCCACCAGTTCACCCGTTTCTTCCTGAAGCGCGCGCACCGCCTCGGACTTGTCACGCGGCAGGACTCCGGCGCGCACCTCGTGGATGCCGGCTTCATGGGCGATGGCGGCGGCCGTTCGGGCGTTGTCTCCGGTGACCATGATCACGCGCATGCGCTTCCGAAGCGTCTCGATCGCGTCGCGCGCGCCCGGTTTGAGTTCGTCCGCGATGCCGATGAGGCCGATCGCGTGTCCGTCGACCGACACCCAGACGACGGTGCGCGCTTCCGCTTCCAGGCGGTCGACGTCCGCGTCCAGAGTGTGTGCGCGGCCGCTCTGGACGCCCACGAACTGCCTCTTCCCCACCGCCACCCGGTGGTAGTCCACGGTCGCCACCACGCCGCATCCGGCTACGGTCCTGAAATCTCGCGGCCGGTCGAGCGGCACTCCGCGCGCCTGCGCCTCCCGAACTACGGCGCGGGCCAGCGGATGCTCGCTGCCCCACTCGGCGGAGGCCGCCAGCTGCAACAGCTTGCGCGGGTCGCGCGCGACCACTTTGCGCACCACGGGCTCCCCTCTGGTGATCGTGCCGGTCTTGTCGAGCACCACCACCCGCAACCTGCGGGCGTGCTCGAGCGCCTCGCTGTTGCGGAACAGGACGCCCCGCCCCGCCCCGACCCCCATCCCGACCATGATGGCCGTGGGGGTCGCCAGGCCCAGAGCGCACGGGCAGGCGATCACCAGCACGGCCACCATGCGGATGAGCGCGGCCGGGAAACCGGCGTCCGCTGCCAGCCACCATGCCAGGAAGGTCCCGGCCGCAATCGCGATCACCACCGGCACGAAGATCCCCGCCACCCGGTCGGCCAGCCGCTGTACCGGCGCCTTGCTCCCCTGCGCCTCCCGCACGAGGCGCACAATCCCCGACAGGGCGCTGTCGGCACCCACGCGGGTCGCGCGCACCTGCAGCAGGCCCTGGTGGTTGAGGGTTCCCCCGACCACCTCGGACCCCACCTCCTTGTCCACCGGGAGGCTCTCCCCGGTGAAGGCGCTCTCGTCCACCGACGAGCTGCCCTGCAGCACGACTCCGTCCACCGGAACGCGCTCGCCGGGCCTGACCAGCACCTGGTCTCCGACCTGCACGCTGTCGAGCGGCACCTCGCGGGTTTCCCCGTTCGCGAGGACGGTGGCGGTGGCGGGCTTGAGCGACATGAGCTTGCGGATGGCGTCGCCGGTTGCGCCCTTGGCCCGAACCTCCAGCCACTTGCCCAGCTTGATGAGGGTCACGATCGCCGCCGCCGTCTCGAAGTAGACGTGCTCGCCCAGCGACGTCACCCCTTCCGCGAGCGCGATCGTCACGGCCACGCTGTAGAAAAACGCCGCCGAGGACCCGAGTGCCACCAGCACGTCCATGTTGGCGCTTCGATTGCGCAGCGCCTTGAAGGAGCCCGTGTAGTAGCTCCATCCCACGTAGAACTGGACCGGAGCCGCGAGTGCCAGGAAGGCCCAGTTGACCCAGGCGGCGTGCGCCCAGGCGCCGGCCAGCCCGAAGTCGCGGGCCATGCTGACCAGGAACAGTGGAAGGGTAAACACCAGCCCCGTGCGGAACTCGCGGCCGTGGCGCTCGATCTCCCGCGCACGCGCCGCGGCCTCGGCATCCTCCTTCGCCCCCTCGGGTGCTCCATCCGCTCCTGCGGCGGCTTCCATCACGACCCCGTAGCCGGCGTCCTCGATAACGCGCGCCACCTCCGCCGGGGTCACGGTCTCGGGCACGTATTGGACCGTCGCGCGCCCGGATGCGAAATTCACGTCCGCGCTCACGACTCCGGGCACGCCCGCGCTCAGGACGTGCTCAATGGTGGCCGCGCACCCCATGCAGGACATCCCGGTGACGGGAACCTCCAGACGGGCCGGCGTGGCGCCGTCGCCGGCGGAGCCGGGGGGTGTTGCGGTTCGGCTGGCAACCGACAAAAGTCACCTCGTTCCGCGGTCTGTCCTCGCCTTTTCGCCGCGCTGGCGTGGCGCACTGAGACCGAAAATGTTCAAGTAACCCTTCGCCAGGATCCGGTCAAGCAGATCCGGCTTTCACTCCATACCCCGCTATGCCAAAATGTCTTTCACCACCCTCGTAGCACCCGATACGCTGTCCGCGCACCTCGACGACCCGAACTGGGTGGTCCTGGACTGCCGCTTCTCGCTGGCCGACGGCGAGCACGGCCGGCGGGAGTACCTGAAAGCGCACATTCCGGGCGCCCTCTACGCCCACCTGGAAGGTGATCTCTCGGGCCCCATCGCCCCGGGCGCGACCGGGCGCCACCCTCTCCCGGAAGTCGCCGCCTTCGAGCGCACGCTGGCGGCGTGGGGCATCGACGGGCAGGTCCAGGTCGTGGCGTGCGACGATATGGGCGGCGCCATGGCGAGCCGGCTCTGGTGGATGCTGGGGTGGGTCGGCCACGACGCGGTCGCGCTGCTAGACGGCGGCTGGCAGCGCTGGTGCGGCGAGGGCCTGCCGGTCACCGCGGAGGCGGCCGCCCGGCCGCCAAGGGCGTTCACCGCCTCGCCGCGCCCGGAGCGTCTCGTATCCGCGTCCCGGGTGCTGACACGCCTCGGCGACCCCTCCGCACCCCTCCTCGACGCGCGCGCCGGCGAGCGCTATCGCGGCGAAGTCGAACCGCTCGATCCGGTCGCGGGCCACATTCCCGGCGCGATGTGCGCGCCCTTCGAGGACAACCTGGAGGCGGACGGCACCTTCCGGTCCGCGGACGAGCTGCGGCAGCGCTTCCGCACCCTCCTCGGCGAACAGCCCCCCGAACACTCGATTTCGTATTGCGGATCCGGCGTTACCGCCTGCCACAACCTGCTCGCCATGGAGCACGCGGGACTCACGGGCGGCCGGCTCTACGCGGGCTCCTGGAGCCACTGGGTCACCGACCCCGACCGTCCGGTGGAGCGCGGCTGAGGAAGCCCTTCCGGTCACCGTTCGGCGCATCCGGCGCGGCCAGCGCCGCGACCGGCGCGTTCCGGCGTCGCACCAACGGACGCCAACTCCGCTCACGCCTGCGCGCGCTGGTTCACCCCGGGCCGAGCACGCCGGCCAGCCACCTCGCCGCCCGAATGGGCATCTCGCGTAGCGCTCCCGGCAGTCGCCCCGCCCGGAGGCTGCTTCCTCCCTCGAATCGCCGGGACGCCTCCAGATCCGGATCGAGCACCTGACGCCGGAACGCCCCGACGACCTCGCCTGACCGGAACACGGCGACGATCTCGGCCAGGAACCCGTTGTAGCTCATCAGGTCGAAGTTGGAGGATCCGGTCACGAGCGTGCCGTCGTCGATCAGCATGCACTTCATGTGGATCATGCGATCCTCGAACAGCCAGACCTCGAAACCGCATCGCCCGGCCGTCGCAAGCAGGTATTTCTGCAGATAGGCCTTGTTGTTTCTGCGCGGCGTGACGATGCGAACCCGAACTCCACGCGCGGCGGCAGCCGCCAGATGGTCCGTGAATGGCGGGCTTACATAGGGGCTGATGACATCGATGGATCGTTCCGCGCCATCGATCAGTGCGAGCAGATCGCGATAGGCCGCGCGGTTGCCATCCCCGGGCAGCAGATGAAGGTCCAACTCGAGGTCCGGAAAGGATGCGCGCCGGTCCTGCGAACGCCCTTCCCACGACGAATGGAAGTCTCGCCTGAGAAAGCGCGTCACCCCCGGGTCTTCGATCCGCACCATGAGATCGTGCCACTCGAAGTTGTGCTCGGAGAAGTTGATGCCCCCGACGTAGGACACCCGGTCGTCGAAGAGGATGAGCTTCTTGTGGTCGCGGTTGAGGAACCGCCTGCCCAGCATGCCGAAGGGACGGCCGAAGCGGACGCGGACTCCTTCGGCCTTCAACGTGCGCACCAGCCGGCCGGTGTTGCGCACCTCGGCCCGAAACACGGGATCGAACAGCGTCCCGGGGAGGGCGATCCAGCGGTCGTTCTGATTGGCGCGCGTGTACGAGTCGACGAGCAGCCGGCGGTCCGGCGCCCCGGCGCTGAGAAAGGCGTCGCAGAGGGCCGTCCCCACCCGGTCACCCTCGAACGAGTAGGTCTGGATGAAGGCGTACTCGCGTGCGGCGGCCAGATCCGCCTGGACGGACGCCCAGACGGCCTCTGAGTCGACCAGGATTCGGGCTCGCGCTTCGACCCGCGGGAACGCTCCGCCGTCGTGGCTCAGTGTTGGCCCTCGCTGATCGGTTCCGGTACCTGCGCCGACGACATGGTGCACGCCGGCCGCGCGAACATCTCCCCCCACATTCTGGAGAAGCGGACAGCACGGCGCGAGGGTTGCCGCCGGAACCACGCTGCGGCGCTAGGTGAGTCTCTCGTTCGCGAGGGGACGGTCGCCCGGGCCTCCGGTTCGTCTCATCCGACCGGTATCCCGCACCCGGGAGTCCAGGGGCAGGTCCAGAACGTCATCAAGCCATTCCTCGAACCGGTGGTGAACGGCTGCGGGGTCCTGCAACGCCTCACTGATCCGACACCCCATCAGGCGAGAACAGATGCGCTCCAGCGTCCGCGGGTGAATCCCCATATGGCGTGCCCGCGCAGCGGCGGACCTGAACACCCGGTCACCGGCCGCCCAGACCAGCATCGCCCATTCCATGAGCTTCCTGGGCGTGCAGCGGAGCGGTACCTGTTCCCTCCAGTGGACCCGGATCCCCGAGATGGAGTGATGAACCCGTGAAGCAAGATCGTCCATGTTCCTGGGTGGCGCGGGACGTAGCGGCTGGTCGTTCGACTGCGGCGGCATGGGACAGCAGATCTCCACCAGGGCCCTCTTCGCCACCGGCGACAGTTCCCGGAATGCGAGGATTCCGTCAGCCAGCCGATGAAGCGGATTGTCGTGGCCGGGCTGCGACCGGTTGCCGAAGTCTCGGAGTTCCGCCCGAGCCTCTTCCAGCCAGACCACCTTCAGTCGATCCGACAGGAACGGCCGGAGGCTCTGCAGGTTGGTCAGGGACAAGGGGACGACCGCGGTGCATGTGACATGCCGGGAGTCGTCGACGAGCCGGGCGAGCCACTCCGCGTCAGCTCGGCGGCACTTGAGCATCCCGAAAACTCCGGTGCCAAAGCGGAGAAGCGCCCGCTGGAACTCACCTCTGCTGTCGACCCGTCGACACTGGTTGGTCGGCAGCAGCCGCTGAAGGCGTCCTCGCATTGCCTGCGGTTCACAGTACAGCGCGATCATGACTCTCACCTGCCTGGATGCGGACCCATCGCTACACGGCTGGAGAAGCTCCGCTGACCCGGATTCTCCCGCGGACTCGGTTTCTCCCTTCTTCTGTCAACTTCTCCTTTCTTCTGTCAACGGAGGATCATCAGTCGGTCATTTTCGCAGGATGACAGCCGGATGTCCGCATCACCGCGACTGCATAATATAACGTTATTTGCGGCATATCATTCATACTTTGCGCCAGGCTGTGATGGCCTTCTGATCCAATACCGGCAACGACCTCAAGCTGTATCTGCAACGACTTCGCGAGCCGGGCAGCCGATGTAAGCCCGATTTATGGCTGCATGTCGCACATCCGAGCTGCATAACCGTCAGTCCGTGTGATCGAGAGCCAGACCTTCCTTCAAACGTCCGGTTTTCCTGCCCGTGCGGAATCCGCAGGCTATCCCTGGACCAGACCCCGCAGCCACAGGAGCACAAACGCCCCGTAGAACAACGACATGGCCACCAGCGCGACCCTTCGCCAGAGTGGCGGCCGGATCTCGGCGGGGAGCAAGCGCGTGTTGATGTAGAGGACGTGGAGCGAGGATATGACAAAGACGATCCCCGCCATGTTGGCGCCCAGTTGCAGCAACACGATCGGTCGGGCCAGCCCCAGGCCGATGATCCCCCATGAGGCGATGACGACGAGCACGGTGTAGTAGACGAAGCGGACATCTCCTCCACGCCAGCTGCGCACGCGCCGGGAACCCGTCCAGAGGATGTCGGTGATCGCGCGCGTCATCCCGTCCACGATGTCCAGCTGGGTCTTGAACAGGATCCACACGCCCATGAGCGCGATTACGCCCCCGAAGAGCGCACCCGCCTGGGTGGCCATGGCGTCCGCCAGCGTCGCCGCGACGGACAGGCCGCGGATGTCGGTGCCGGCCTCGATGAAGGTCACGTAGAGGACCGCAGGCAGGATCATGCCCAGCAGAGCGCCGGTGAAGTAGATCCCCCACTGGTCGGCGCGCACGATCCGCCACCACCCGCGCCACCGTCCCATCGCTTCGCGCGTGGGGTCGAAGATGTAGCCGGTGGGGGCGAGACGAACCTGCCGGCCCCCCACCGCGGCCGGGATATACCCCACCACGCTTCCCATCCCGTACCCCTTGTCGCGGGCCCAGTTGGAGAGGGTCAGGTTGGTCATGCCGCCCGCCCCCGAGTAGGCCGCAAAGGCGCCGATCAGGAAGAAGTCAGCGCCGGCGGGGATGAACCGGAAAGCCCCCTCGGCGGGATCGTACCCAACCAGCCCGGCCGCCCCCGCGACCCACGTCTCGGGAGCCACGAAGATGAGCGCCAGGACCAGGAAGGTGCCCAGGATCGTCACCACCAGAATCCAGTTGAGGACCTCCAGCGTGCGCTCGATGCGCCGCCCGAAGAGCAGGATCGCAACGCACAGGACGAACGTCCCCACCCCGAAGGCGTGCACCAGGCCGGCGTTCTCCGGCCCGGCCAGGTCGCGGAACACCAGGAAGAACACCGCGCCCGCCGCCGTTCCCGCCCAGGCCGGCCATCCCAGCTGCAGGAAGTAGAGGAGGCCGTACACGACCGCCCAGAACGGAGCCGACGGCCGCGTGCGCATGAACCCGGTGAAGGCGGGTTCGCCGGTCGCCACGGTCCACCGCATCAGCTCGGTGTTGAACACCGTCTGCAGGAAGATGGCGACCAGCGTCACCCACAGCAGCACCAGACCATGACGGACGAAGGCGGAGGGACCCAGGAGGAACTCCCCGCCACCGATGGAGGCGCCCAGCACGATCACCCCGGGGCCGACCACCCCGATCCACGCCAGCCCGCGGGGCCGCGGCGGGAGGGGCAGCTCCGCCTTCCGGAAGGGGTTCAGTCCCGTGCGGGTCTCGGGCGCGGTTCGCTGCCGGCGCGCTTCGCTTTCCCGCGCCTGGTCAGGCCCCGTGCGGACCTCGGAGGTTGTCGGGTCAGCGGCGGTTGTCGGGTCGGTCACGGCTTTCGCACTCCCTGAATGAAGTTTGGCTCGGAACCGTCAAGCGGGCCCGCGCATGCGTGAAATCTTGCCATCGGCGTCGCTCTCGTACATCATTGGGGACCATCGGGGTCGGATGCGACCCCCAGCGTCAACGGAGCCTCTTGTCCAGCTCCCAACGGGGTCGTACCCAGCGCAGCCGTATTCTTGACTAATACTCGGCCCCCTGCTGTTCTCGCCTCGCCTCCGGCTGCCCCGGCGCCTGCCTGCGCCAACGCGGAGTCCGCCAGCCCTTTCCGCTCACTCAGGTCCACCGCCAAGGACTGATGCAACCTACGGACGTCAGCAATCCCGACTACTACCACAAGGTGGTAGACTGCCAGTGGGGCTGTCCGGCCCACACCAACGTTCCCGAGTACATCCGGCTGATCGCCAACGGACGCTACACCGATTCCTACTGGCTGAACCGCTCCTCGAACGTCTTCCCGGGGATCCTGGGTCGCACCTGCGACCGTCCCTGCGAGCCGGCGTGCAGGCGTACGCGCGTGGACGGCAAGCCGGTGGCCATCTGCCGGCTGAAACGGGTCGCGGCCGACCTGCGCGATCCGACCGACGACCGCCTGCCCGAGATCCCCGTGGTCAAGAACGGCAAGCGCATCGCGCTGGTCGGGGCCGGGCCGGCCTCCCTCACGGTGTGCAACGACCTCATGCCGCTCGGCTACGAGTGCGTGATCTTCGAGGCCCTCGACCGCCCCGGCGGGCTCATGCGCACAAACATCCCCGCCTTCCGGCTCCCGTGGCAGGTGCTGGACGAAGAGATCGACATGATCCTCGACATGGGCGTGGAGGTCCACTACAGCACGCGCATCGAGTCCATGAACGCGCTGCTCGAGGAGGGCTACGACGCCGTCTTCGTGGGCACCGGGGCTCCGAAGGGCAAGGAGCTCAACATCCCGGGCCGCCAGGAAGCCGCCGACAACATCCACATCGGCATCGAGTGGCTGGAGTCGGTGCACTTCGGGCATGTGGACTCCATCGGCGAGCGCGTGCTGGTGATCGGCGTCGGCAACACGGCGATGGACTGCTGCCGCTCCTCGAAGCGCCTGGGCGGCGTCGACATCAAGGTGATGGCGCGCAAGTCGCGGCCGTACTTCAAGGCATCCCCGTGGGAGCTCGAGGACGCCGAAGAAGAGCTGGTCGACATCGTCGAGAACTACTCCCCGAAACGCTTCGTGCTCGAGAACGGAAGGCTCACGGGGATGGAGTTCGAGATCGTCAGCTGGCACAAGGACGAAGAGAGCGGCCGGCTGAAGGCGACCGTCCACGGCACCGAGATCCTCCCCTGCGACGACGTCATCCTCGCCATCGGCCAGGACAACGCCTTCCCCTGGATCGAGCGCGACATCGGCATCGAGTTCAACCACTGGGAGATGCCCGAGGTCGACCGAACGACCTTCATGACCAGCCGCGAAGGGATCTTCGTGGGCGGCGACGCGGCCTGGGGCCCGGAGAACATCATCTGGGCGGTCGAGCACGGACACCAGGCCGCCATCTCCATGCACAACTACTGCCAGGGGCTGTCCCTGACCGAAGACCGCCCGCCCCAGGACCACAACCTCATCTCCGCCAAGATGGGGATGCACGAGTGGGCCTACTCCAACGACTACAATCCCTCGGCGCGCCAGAAGATGCAGCACGTCGAGCTGGTGCGCCGCTTCGAGGAGCTCTCCATCGAAGTGGAGATGGGATTCGACGCCGAACAGACCGCGCGTGAGGTGGAACGCTGCCTCAACTGCGACATCCAGACCCACTTCGAGGCGAAGCTGTGCATCGAATGCGACGCCTGCATCGACATCTGCCCGGTGCACTGCCTCACGATCACCGTGAACGGTGAAGAAGACGATCTGCGCACCCGCCTCATGGCCCCCGCGGAGAACCTCACGCAGGATCTGATGGTATCAGAGGGACTCCCCCAGACCGGACGCGTGATGGTGAAGGACGAGGATCTCTGCGTCCACTGCGGACTCTGCGCGGAGCGCTGTCCAACGGCGGCGTGGGACATGCGCAAGTTCGAACTGTTGATTCCCTACGCGGGGCAGGAAGCCGCATGCCCGACCCACGTTTAGATATGACCGACCGGACCAACGACTTCGCGTTCAAGATCGGGACCGTCAACGGGACGGGGTCGGCGAGCGCGAACGGTCTCATCATGCAGGCGATCTTCCGCATGGGGATCCCCTGTACCGGCAAGAACGTCTTCCCCTCCAACATCCAGGGGCTCCCGACCTGGTACGAAGTCCGCGTGAGCGGCGACGGCTACTCGGCGCGTACCCCCGAATTCGACCTCATCGTGGCCATGAACCCGGCCACCTACGAGCGCGACATCGCCGAGGTGCGTCCGGGCGGGTATCTCCTGCACGACTCCTCCTGGCCGATGGCCCAGGAGTTCCTGCGCGACGACATCACTTTCCTGGGGGTTCCCCTGGGAGAGATGTGCGTGCGTGAGTTCAAGGGCGCGCGGGTGCGCATCCTGATGAAGAACATCGCCTATGCGGGGGCGTTGGCCGCCCTCCTGTCGATGGACATGGATGTCATCCGCGGGATGATCCGGGAGAAGTTCGCGGCGAAGCCCAAGCTCATCGGCTCCAACTACAAGGCGATCGAGCTGGGTTACAACTACGCGATGGAGCACTTCGACTGCCCGCTGCCGATTCGGCTCGAGACAATGGACGCGACCTCGGACCACGTCCTGATGGACGGGAACACGGCTGCGGCGCTCGGCTGCGTGTTCGCGGGGGCGACCGTGGGCGCGTGGTACCCCATCACGCCATCGACCTCGCTGATGGACGCCTTCCAGCGCTTCTGCGAGCGCTTCCGCAAGGATCCCGAGACCGGCGAACGCAGCTTCTTCATCGCCCAGGCGGAGGACGAGCTGGCCGCGGCCGGGGTGGTGATCGGCGCGAGCTGGGCCGGGGCGCGCGCCTTCACTCCGACCAGCGGTCCCGGCATCTCGCTGATGGGCGAGTTCATCGGGCTGGCCTACTACGCCGAGGTGCCGGCGGTCTTCGTGGACGTGCAGCGGGTCGGGCCTTCCACCGGCATGCCCACGCGCACCCAGCAGGGCGACATCGCCGCCGTGGCGTACGCCTCGCACGGCGACACGAAGCACATCGCCCTCTTCCCGGCGAACCCGGAAGAGTCGTTCCACATGGCCGTGGAGGCCTTCGACCTGGCCGAGCGCTTCCAGACACCGGTCTTCCTGGTGCAGGACCTGGACATCGGCATGAACGACTGGATGATCCCGAAGCTCGCCTGGGACGACGGGTTCAAACCGGATCGCGGAAAGGTGCTCGGGGCAGCGGAGCTCGAGAGGATCGAGAAGTTCTATCGCTACATGGACGTGGACGGCGACGGGATCCCCTATCGGACCCTTCCGGGCGTGCACGCCAAGGGTGCGTACTTCACGCGCGGCTCGGGACACACCAGCCGCGGGACGTACACCGAGGACGACGATGAGTACACCGAGGTGATGGACCGCCTGCGCCGCAAGGTCGACTCGGCAGCGAGCGCGGTGCCTTCCCCGGCGATCGAGATGCGCGAGGGCGCCGCCCTGGCGCTGGTCACCATCGGTTCGTGCGACGGAGCCGTGCGGGAGGCGGCCGACATCCTTGAGAGCCGGGGCGTGCCCGTGGACTACATGCGGGTGCGCGGCTTCCCCTTCGACACCCTGGTGCGAGAATTCCTCGACGCGCACGAGCTCAACTTCGTGGTGGAGCAGAACCGGGACGCACAGTTGCGGCGGTTGCTGGTGACGGAAACCGAGGTCGACCCGGCGCGCCTCCATTCGGTGCTTGACTACGGCGGCTTTCCCCTGAGTGCGGCCTTCGTGGCCGGCGCGGTGAGCGAGCGCCTGGGTCTCCCCGAAGAGGCAACGGCGAGGCCAGCGGCCGAGAGGCCGGAAGGAGCGGTGGCATGACCTACATCCCCAAGCCCGCGGTACGGCACCCCGGCCTGGGCGCCAACGACCTCGGCCTGCACATGCGCGACTACGAGGGCACGATCTCGACCCTCTGCGCCGGGTGCGGCCACGACTCGGTGACCGCCGCCATCATTCAAGCCTTCTACGAGCTTTCCATCCCGCCGCACCGCATCGCCAAGATGAGCGGCATCGGCTGCTCGGCCAAGACGCCCGCGTACTTCGTCGACCAGGCGCACGGCTTCAACGGGGTGCACGGGCGCATGCCCGCGCTCGCCACCGGGGCCAACGCGGCCAACCGGGACCTGTACTACATCGGCATTTCCGGGGACGGCGACTCGCTCTCCATCGGCCTGGGCCAGTTCTGCCACGCCATTCGCCGCAACGTCAACATGCTCTACGTGCTGGAGAACAACGGCGTCTACGGGCTCACCAAGGGTCAGTTCTCGGCTTCCGCGGACATCGGCTCGCGCTCGAAGCGAGGCGTGCCCAACATGTCCGAGCCCATCGATCCGGTGGCGCTGGCACTGACGCTCGGCGCAACCTTCGTCGCGCGCGGCTTCTCGGGCGACAAGCAGCAGCTGATCCCGCTGCTCAAGGCGGGGCTGATGCACAAGGGCTTCGCCTTCCTGGACGTGATCTCGCCCTGCGTCACCTTCAACGACCACGTGGGGTCGACCAAGAGCTACCTCTACACGCGCCACCACGGACACGAACTCGTGCCTGTGGACTTCGTGCCCATCCGCTCGGACATCTCCGCGTCCTACAAGGAGGGCGGCCGCACCTCCATCACCATGCACGACGGCAGCATGGTGCGCTTCCGCAAGGTGCCCGAGGACTACGACCCAAGGGACCGCCTCTCCGCGTATGACCACTACCGTACCCTGCAGAACCGGGGCGAAGTGGTAACCGGGCTTCTCTACCTGGATCCCGACGGAGAGGACATGCACGACGGCAACGCGACCACGCCGACGCCCCTGGCCGAGATGGGGCACGGGGATCTCTGCCCCGGCAGCGAGCAGATGGACGCGCTGATGGAGGAGTTCAGGTAGGGGGTTGGCGGCTCGCCATCTGGTGCGAGAGATCCCAGGCAAGCTGAGCTGAGAGCCAGAAGCCAGCGGACACTGCGAACATCTTCTCAAGGCGAAGCGCGTTGTCCGGGGTGATGCCTCGGCACCCGTTGACGATCGCGTTCAGCCGCTGCAACGAGATTCCAAGAGCTTGGGCCGCCTTCGTTTGTGTGAGTCCGTGCTTGGACATGACCCGCACAAGAAATACGCCCGGATGTGTGGGGGGACGGTTCCTGGGCAGTCGAATCATCGAGTGTTGACTTCCGGGGTCTTGTCGTGATCGTCTCATTCGGCGACCCATGAATGGCTGGGCCGGGTCCAAAAGACGCTGGGTCTAGCCCGGATTTCTCACAGCAATAAGATGGCATCGGCCTCCGGGGGTTGTTAAGTTTATGTGCCGCACAAACTTGACAGTCACCACACCAGAGGACCGATGCCGACACAGTGTAGACCCGTTTCGTTCGGATTTCAAGGGTGCCAGGGCCGGAAGGTGACCGCGGCGTTCGACGGCGGATCGATTACGTCGAATGGGGGAGCGCTGCTGCTCAGAGCGGCCGACCGGTCCACTGGGCTCGTCGACCGGGTGGCCGCGTGCTTCACGGACCACCGCGATGCCCGCCTGACAGAGCACTCGGTCGAGACGCTGGTGGCGCAGCGGATCATGGGCATTGCGCTGGGATACGAGGATCTCAACGACCATGACGAGCTGCGGCACGACCCGCTGCTGGCGCTGTTTTCCGGGAAGCTCGAGGGCCGCCGCAGGAGCTGCGCGGCGCTGGCGGGCAAGAGCACGCTGAACCGTCTCGAGCATGCACCTCCCGCTGGGGCGCCGGGGCGGTACCACAGGATCGAGCACGATGCGGACGCGCTGCAGGCCGTGCTGCTCGAGTCGTTCATCGACGCCTGGAAGGGGAGGCGGCCGTCGCGGCTCGTGCTGGACATCGACTCGACCGACGACGAAGTCCACGGCCGTCAGGAGGGCGGCTTCTACCACGGCTACTACAACCACTACTGCTTCCTGCCGCTGTACATCACCTGCGGCGGCCGCCCGCTCTTCGCGCTGCTGAGGCCGGGCAACGCAGATCCCGCCGGAGGCGTGAGGGGGCCGCTCGGCCGCATCGTCGAACGGCTCCGGCAGCGGTGGCCGGGACTGCAGATCCTGCTTCGGGCCGATTCCGCCTATGCCCGCGAAGAGATCCTGGTCTGGTGCGAGAACAACGGCGTGGACTACGTAATCGGCCTGGCTC
This sequence comes from Longimicrobiales bacterium, assembly GCA_965232315.1. Classification (GTDB taxonomy): domain Bacteria; phylum Gemmatimonadota; class Gemmatimonadetes; order Longimicrobiales; family Gaopeijiaceae; genus BD2-11. The sequence goes on from CBDDPN010000033.1 coordinate 216,792, forward strand.
GGAACTCGCGGCTCGTCGAGAAGATCGGCCCGGAGTTGGCTGACGCCGCGGCGTCAGCGGAGCGCCGGGGCCGCTCGGCCCGACGGTTCACCGAGTTCCTCTACGCCACCCTCACAAGCTGGTCCCGCAAGCGCCGGGTCGTCGCCAAGGCCGAGCACCTGCCCGGCAAGTCCAACCCCCGCTTCGTCGTCACCTCGCTGCCCGACACCTTCTCGGCCCGGTCCGTCTACGAGCGCGTCTACTGCCCGAGGGGCAACATGGAGAACGTGATCAAGGAGCAGCAGCTGGACCTCTTCTCCGACCGGACCTCCGCATCCCGCTTCGCCGTCAACCAGCTCCGGCTCCTCTTCTCCGCCTTCGCCTCGATCCTCTTCGACGCCCTGCGCCGTGCGCTCCACGGCACGCGCCTGGCCCGCGCCACCGCCGGAACCCTTCGGCTCAAGCTCCTCAAGATCGGCGCCCGCGTGACCGTCTCCATCCGGCGGCTCAAGGTCGCGATGGACTCCGCACACCCCTCCGCGACCGCCTTCGCCCGGGTCCACGCACGATTGCCAGCGTAGTTCCCACGCACTCCGGACATCCTCTCGGCAAGCCCGCCGGGACCAGTGCGCCCCGCGAGCAATGAAGACCCCTTCAGCCAGCAGTTCTCCCCGTCTCTCGCCTCTCACACGACGACACCGAGACCCCTTCCCGCCCTGCAACGCGGTTGACCCGCCCAACCACGGCCTCAATCCTTCATTCCACACCCGAATCCGCCACCCTGTGAGAAATCCGGGCTAGTCCTCCCCGTACACGAACCGCTCCACCTCCCCGTGGACCCGCTCGACCGTCTCGGCCGAGGGCCCCGCGGTGACGGCTGAAACTGCAACGGCCACCCCGATGTTCGCGGCCAGGCCCCAGAGGCCGCCGTGGATTCCCATCGGGTTCGGATCCAGCAGGAGGGACCACCACAGCGTGGCCACGCCGGCGGCCAGCCCGGCCAGCACGCCCGCCTTGCTCAGCGAGCGGCCGCCCGGGAAGCAGATCCCGATGATGGCCGGCAGCAGCTGGAGGGCGCCCGAGCCTGAGAGGTTGATGATGCTCACCAGCAGGGCGCCTTCCTGCAGCGACAGCCAGTAGGCCACCCCAAGCAGCGCCAGCACGATGCCCTGGCCGACGCGCACGTAGTGCCTCTGGCTCGCGTTGCGGACCAGGTAGCGCTGGTACACGTCGCGCGTGAGCACGGTCATGTTGGCGTGCAGGATCGAGTCCAGGGTCGACATCGCGGCGGCCGCGGCGCCGGCCAGGATCAGTCCGGTGAGCCAGGGGGGCGCGAAGGAGAAGAGCAGCTCCGGAAAGATGCGGTCCGCCTGGGCCAGGTCCGGGAGCACCAGCGCGCCCCCGAGCCCGACCAGCGCCGCCGGGATGTAGAGCGTCATCAGGTAGATGGGCGTGGTGGCCCCCAGCAGCTTGAGCGTCCTGCCGTCCACCGCCGTGTAGTAGCGGATCATCATGTGGGGCTGGAGGACGATGCCGAAGGACAGCGTGATCACCATCCCAACCCAGATGCCCGGCGTGAAGAGCCCTTCGGGGCCGGGCAGCGTGAGCAGGTCGGGCCGTTCGCTCGCGACCGCTCGCCACAGCTCGAGCGGACCCCCGAACAGCTCGAAGGAGAGGACGAGCGCGCCCGCCCACACCGCGACGTACATCCACACGCCCTGCATGACGTCGGTCCAGTAGACGGCCCGCAGACCGCCGATCGCGAGGTGCACTGCCGCCACCGCGAGCATCACGAACACGCCGACCTCGAAGGAGATGCGCCCGTCCGAGGCGACCTCCACGATGTAGCCCAGCGCGAGGGCCTGGACCTGGATGTAGAGGATGGTGAAGAGGACCGAGAACAGCGCGATCGCCACCCGCACCGCCTCGGATTCGTAGAAGTCGGCCAGCATGTCCGCCGGGGTGATGTAGCCGAACGTCTTGCCCAGCGCCCAGATGCGGGTGCCGATGACATAGGTGATGGCGCCGACCAGCACCGTCCACGCCCCGGCGGCCCAGAAGCCGATGCCGTGGGTGTAGAAGAACCCGCCCGAGCCCAGGAACGCGAAGGCCGAATGGAAGGTGGCCACCACCGTGAGGTAGAGGACGACGAAGCCGGTGCCCCGTCCGCACAGCAGGAAGTCCTCCAGGTCCACCGACATGTGCCGGTTGGCCACCACCGCCACCCCGAGCGTCACCAGCAGGTAGATAAAGATCAGGCTGGTGGCGACGACCCAGGTTTCCATCAGCGCGTGACTCCAGCGTGGGACCCATTCGGCGCGGGCCTGCGACCGGTCTGGCCCTGACGCGCCGAGCCCGTCTCCGTCACCCTAGAGCCCCCGCCGGTAGGCCCAGATCAGCACGCCGATGAGCACCGTATAGACCACGAAAAGCGCGACGTAGAAGAACGGCAGCCCCAGGAAGGTCGGCTCGATCCGGTTCAGCACCGCGTGCGTCACCGGCGGCATCGCCAGCATGAAGAGCGCGATGAAGGCGACTACGGCGATGCGCCCGTCGCGGGTGCGCGGCCAGAAACGGTTGCTGGATGGGTCGGGCCTGATCATGGCGGGCAAGATGCCCGGGAAGAGGGCGGCGGGCAAGCGGACTCCCTGACTATGTTCCCGCGTCCAGCCCCCGGGAGCGCACCGGGGCGACGCGCACCCGGTCAGCAAAGCGGCGCCTGGCACGGCACGGGCTCATGAAGGCGGGCGAACCGTGCGCCGTGCTCCCGCCTCAGTTCAGCAGCATCGGCGGGCCCAGCAGCCTTCCCGGATCCGCCCCCGGCCTGGGCACGAACTTCTGCACGTGCCCGCCGTCGTAGGAGGCCACGTACAGGTTGCCCTCCTGGTCCACCGCCGCCTGGTGCGGCAGCACCAGCCCGCCCGGCCACGGCGGCCGCCCGATCGCGCCGGCCTCGCCGTACGCCCCCCAAGTGTAGTGCAGCCGCCCGTCGCGGTCGTACTTCAGCAGCCGGTTGAGGGTCGCGTCCAGCACCCACACGCTGTGGCTTTCGTCGATGTAGAGGTTCACCGGATCGAAGATGTCCGGCCATTCCTCGATGAACTCGCCGTCTTCGGTGAACACCTGGACGCGGCTGTTGCGGCGATCCGCGACGTAGACGCGCCGATCCACGTCCACCGCGATGCTGTGCAGCAGGTTGAACTCCCCGGGCCCGTCGCCCGGGCTGCCCCATTCCATCAGGTACTCGCCCTCGGCGCTGAACCTCACCACCCGGGTTTTCCAGTAGCCGTCCGCCACGAAGAAGCTGCCGTCCGGGAGGAAGGCGATGTCGGCCTGGCGCCCGAACACGTACGGTTCGTCGTTGGCGCGGGCCTCCTCCATGGTGGCGGGATAGTTCGCCCGCCCGATTTCCATCACCAGCTCGCTGCCGTCGTTGGTGAACTTGAAGATCTGCATCCGCCGGTTGTCGATCACCCAGACGTGCCGCTCCGGGTCGTAGGGGCTGATGTACACCGTGTGGGGTTCGCGCAGGATCGAGTCCCACTGGCTCCAGTTCTCGATGATGTTTCCGTTCCGGTCCACCACCACGATGAAGTTGCCGGGGCGCGCCTGCTCCGCCCACGGGCGATCGTCGTCGAAGTTCACCGGCAGGTCGCCCCGGGTCACCACGATGATGCGGTCGGGGTTGTCGACGGCCACGCCCGCGACCCGCCCCCAGGTCCACGCCTCGTCGTGGCTGGCTGCGGCCTTCCACCACCCCTCCACCACCTCGTAGTGGCCGGTCCGGTCGTCGCCCCCTTTGGCGCCACCGCCGTCCGCCGCCGCGGGCACGGCCTCGGGCGCCGGGGCACACGCGGTGATCGCCGCCAGCAGCGCGGCAGGCGACAGCCAGCGCGGTCGTGCCCGCAAACGCGCGTCGCTCCAGCTTCGAAGCGAGCCCTTTCTCGTGACGTCCTCTCCGCACCGGCTTCCCTTGCGACCGGCCCTGCCGGATATGGATCGATGGCTATGGAACAGGGACATATGGCCTCCGTAGTCCTCCAACCGGAAGACGAACCGACCCCGGAGCGGGCGAGCTCCGGGGTCGGGCGTCCTGAATCGCCCAGCCCGTCTCCGAACTAGAAGTTCACGGGCCGGGTAGCCGGATCGCACATCGTGCCGCGATCGGCGATGGTCAGGTTGTCATTGAGGTGGAATTCGTTCTCGGGCATGAGGAAGCGAACCCCGCCCTGCAGCTGATGGCCGCCGCGCAGCGTCGCGCCCACGTCCCTCGGGAACCACAGCAGATCCGGGTTCTGGAGCTTGGTCATGAAGTAACGGGCCTCGAGGAAGAGAGCCCTGCGCCGCTCCTCGATGATCATGTAGCGGATCTCCTCGGCGTCCGCCGGATTCGCGTAGGTCACCAGCGGAAGATCGTCCGCGCGCCGCAGGTCGTTGACCAGGTCGATCGCCCTCTGACCGCCTTCGGCCTCGGCGCGGATGAGCCACATCTCCTTCCAGTTGACGACCGGGATGTCGGCGCCTTCCTCATCGTACTTGGCGTTGACGAAGGACTCCACCCCGACGCCCTGGATCTCCGCCTGCATGTGTTGCACCCGGGTGTCCGGAACCGCGCCATCCTCGTCCATCATGCGGTGAGCCCCGGCCGTGCGGATGGGAATGCCGTCCGCCCGGATCGCGCGCCCATCGGGCAGGATCCCGAGGTTGAGGTAGCCGGTGAAGGGGATGACCTCCGGCCAGGGTTGGCTTGTAACCGGGTTGGCCGGTCCCGTCCACCAGTCGATGACCCCGTAGAGTTCCCCGTAGTGAATGAAGGTGCCCGCATAGAAGGGCTTGTTGCGGCGTACCGGGTCGCCCGGATCCCGGGTCGCGTACGCCTGGAATCCCTGGGGCACCTGCTGGGCATCGGCCACCGCGCCGGCGTTGTCCCCGGCCATCCAGCGAGCCTGCGCCCGCAGCCCGTAGGCCATGGTCTGGGCGCTCGAGGAGATGCCGAAGGGCAGCTCGAAGTCGCCGGAGCTGCCAATCTCGCCGATGGCTCGCGAGAGCCGGTCCTCGGCCATGCCAAGCGTCTCCGCCGGTGTCATGAGCGGGCCCCCGTCGATGGACACTTCGCACATGGTCGAGCCCATCAGGTTGAACACGGCCCCCTCGTAGAGAGAGGCAATGGCCAGGTACCGGGCCCGGTTGGAGACCTGATCGGCGGTCCACTCGTTCTCCAGCTTCTCGTGCAGCCCGGCGGCGAAGCTGCGCGCGGTCATGAAATCGAGGAACCGGAATTCATAGTTGTACTGGAAGTGTCCGCAGTCGGTCCCGCCGCTGCAGAGGTACACCTCACCGCCGTCCTCGCGGCCGTGAATCTCCCATACGTAGTCGTTGTAGGTGTTCTGAAAGTGGGTGATGATCGTGTTGACCTGGGTCTCGGCCCCGGCGGGATCTGCAAGCGCCTCGTCCGTCAACTGGGCGGGCAGATCGACCTCCAGCACGTCGCTGCAGGCAGCGAGAACCGCGAGCGAGAAACCGGTCACCAGAAGGGCGAGCGTTCGCCGCATCCAGCGCGCTGTGCGCGCGTCTTCAAAGTAGTTCTTCATATTCATCCATCCTCCGACAGTAGTCGTTCCCGTGCAGCACTCAGAAGGTGACCCGCAGCTCGAGGTGCATGCTGGTAAGCGGCGCCATGAGCCGGTGGTTGGCGCTCCCGAAGTCCGATGTGCCCATCTCGGGATCGAGAACCGGGAGACCGGGGTTCCCTGCCTGGGTGCCCAGGAAGTTCCCCACCTCCTTCTGCCGCTGCCAGATCGTCCACAGCTCGCGGCCGGAGAACGACATGGACGCCCGGTCGGCCCCGATGAGACTGGCCATGCCTTCGGAGAAGTTGTAGCGCACTCCAACCTCCCGGAGCTTCCAGAAGTCGGCGTCGAAATACCCCCAGGTTGCCTGGGAGCGCAGCCGGTCGCCCGCAACCCACACCGGATCGCATTCGCAGCGGGAGTCGTAGCTGTTGTTGTAGCGGTGTCCCCACTCCTGGGCACCGTCCAGCCCGACCTTGCCGAAGCCGCCGTCCGCCAGGAGATGAATCGAAACGGTGTTGTCGAGGAGGCTGATGCTGGGGTTGACGGAGAACCTGTACGGGAAGAAAGCCGGTCCCGCCATGATGTTGTACCCGGTCTCGTCGCAGGGAACGACGGGTCCCCCGAGCACCACGCCGTACTGATCCGTCGGCCCCGTTCCCGCGGGAACGGTCGCCGGAGTTCCGTCGGGACCCACGATCACGCCCGAGTCACACATGGCGCTGACGTGTTCGCCGTACGCGTTGCGGATGGGGCCGTTGGGGTCGAACTGGGCCGACATCACGTAGTACCGGGGCTCGGAGTAGTTCGGGTACGGCAACCCGATCCGGATCTCGCGGGTGCCCGCGAAATTCCCCAGGTCCTTGATCTGGTTCATGATGTAGGACCCGGTGAGGCCCAGGTTGACGGAGATTCCGGAACGCTCGTACAGCCGGGTGTTAACCGAAGCCTCCCATCCCCAGTTGTCGATGCGGCCCAGGTTGCGCTGCGTGACTCCGCCGAAGCCGAGGCTGGGCGGCAGGGCCACGGCCAGGAGCGCGTCCTCGTTCTTCTGGTCGAAGTAGGTGAACTCGGCGGACACACGGTCGTCCAGCAGCGCGATGTCGAACCCTACTTCGAGTTCGGTGCTGCGCTCGGGACCCACAGCGGGGTTGCCCGGGTTGGAGGGATCGAGGGCGGTGGTCGCGCCTGCCCCGGGGATCACGCTGTACTGGTTGGTTCCGGCGAAGGCGTCGGGCTGGCGTCCGGCCTGGCCCCACGCGCCGCGCAGGCGGAACGAGTTGACCATGTCGAAGCTCCAGAAGCTCTCTTCGGACATGACCCAGGTGGCCGAGACCTTGGGGTAGGTCTCCGGCTCGAGCTCGGCGCCGAAGGCCGAGTTGTCGTCGAAGCGCACGGCCCCGGTCAGGAACAGCCGGTCGTTGTAGCTGAATTCCTCCTGCACGTAGAACCCGATCGACTTGTTCTCGACGTAGTCGAAGTTGAGATCGGCGCTGGCGGGCGGCGTCTGGTTGACGGTGCGCGAGAACGGAGACGCGAACCCGCGTCCGGTGGTTCCCAGATCCGAGAGCCGCTCGAAGTAGTACTGGGCGCCCACCGAGGTGGCGGTGCCCCACGCTTCGGTCAGCGGCAGCCTCGCCGTGGCGGACCAGTCCGCCGTGAAGTTGGTGGTGACCGGCCGCTCGAGCACGATCAGCCCGGAGGCGGTCTCCTCGTACACCGGCGACAGCTGCACCTCCAGGGGCCACAGCACCGTGTTCTCGTCCCAACCCTTGTCGAGGCCGACGACGACACGCGACGAGAGCCAGTCCCCGGCCGTGAAGTTGAGCGTCCCGCTCCCCGTGAAACGGCTGAACTGGCGGGTCGCCTCGAGTTTCGCCACGTCCGACGGCAGGTGCTCCTGGAAGCCCATCAGTCGGGCGCAGGCGTTGCGGCCGTTGATGCGCGGATAGCAGAAGCCATTGCCCCAGGCAAGGTCTTCCCAGATGCCGCCGTCGCCGTCCGCCGGCGACAGGAACCTGGTCTTTCCGTCCACGAAGCCTGTGGAGACGTCGAGCGAGAAATTCTCGGAGAAGACGACGCCGACATTGGCGCGCAGGCGCAGCGCCTTGTTCCAGTTGTAGTAGGCGATGCCCTCGTCATTGTCGTAGTTCCCGGACAGGAAGTAGCGGTAGTTCTGGGTTCCGCCGCGCACGCCCAGGTTGTAGCTCTGACTGAGCCCGCTCTGGAACAACTCGTCCTGCGGCCACGGAAACGCTCCCTGCTCGATCAGGACGTTGGACTCTTCATAGGCATTGTAGGGCACCAGTCCCTCGCCCTCCCGGCAGGGCGGATCGAAGCTGCCCTGGCAGGTCCACTTGGTCCCGATTCTGGCTGCGGGATTGCGCAGGTAGTTGGTCCCCATGCGAACCGAAGCGTCGAACTGGGCCTCGCCCTCGGCGCCTCGCTTGGTAATGATCTGGATCACCCCCGCCGATGCCTCGGTGCCGTACAGCGTGGCGGCCGCAGGTCCCTTGATGATCTCGATGCTCTCGATATCCTGGGGATTGAAGTCGTTGAGGACGTTGACCTCTCGCTCATTGCCCAGATCGGGACCGGCCCTCGAGTTGTTGTTCACCCGAACGCCGTCCACGTAGATGAGCGGGTTGGTGCCCAGGTTGAAGCTCCCGGTGCCCCGGACTTCGATGGCCGAACCCGTGCCGATGTTTCCGCCGGCCCGCGCGAACTGGACCCCGGGCGTCCGGGCGGTCAGCAGGTCCTGCATGTTCAGGACGGCGATTTCCTGCGTGATCTCCGACGCCTCGAGGGTGGCGACCGCGTTTCCGATCGCGCGCCGCTGGGTGCCTCCGGGTGTCCCGGTCACGATGATCTCGTCCAGCCCGAGCGCCTCTTCGGTCAGTTGGAAGTCCAGCAGGGTGGTCTCGTCCGCCGTCACCGTCACCTCGAGGGTGGAGGACGTGTACCCGATGCGCTGGGCCGTGACCGAGTGCGTGCCGGCGGGCACGCCCGCCAGGAGAAAGCGCCCGTTCTGCTGGGTGAGGGCGCCGATGCTTGGTTCCGCGATGAAGACCTGCACTGCGGCGAGGGGCACGCCGGACTGCCGGTCGGTTACCGTTCCTGTCAAGGTCGCCTGCTGCGCGTGGACGCCTGGAACAAGTACCAGGAAGACCGCCGCGTACAGGGAGAAAAGACAAAGTCGTTGATGCATGGCTCCTCCAGGGTGGGGAATGACTGGCGCGCGCATCGGTCGAATCAAGAGACCGTGGCGGGCCAGGCGGGAAGGGATCCCGAGAGAATCTCCCGGGGGGTAGCGTCACGCGGGACGCGCTGCGGGCGAGCGCAAAAAACGGGCAGCGCGACCGTTCCCGGCGACACCGGCAGCGGACTTCCTCCGGCATTCCGCAAAACGCGATCGGTGAACCTGATCGCCCGCTCACACAAATACGCCGCACGATACCGCGTGTCAAACGAAGCCCTGCAGCTACCTTATCTGGCCCGACCCCGATCGGGTCTCGATATGAATGGAGCCGTCCGCGGACCCCTGAAGAAAGGCGGAGGCTGGTCCGCGCAGGACCCGGATGTTCCTGACGTCCCGCGCCGGAATCTGGCTCAATACCTCCATCGCCGGACCGAACCCCCCGATCCGCACGCCGTCCAGGAACACCTGCGGCTCCCCGCTGAGGCCGATGGTTCCGGTGCCGCGCAAACGGACCGGATTCGCGTTCAACCCCAGGTTCCCCGTGTTCGGGTTCATGTCCAGGACTTTCCGGGCCACGAGTTCGGCCGCGGTGCGGGCCTCGCTCTGCCCACTGGGCGCGCCCATCAGGTCTCCGAGGATGGCGTCGGCCCGGGGCATCATGACCTGCATGTACAGGATGACGTCGCGCACCACCTCCACCTGCTCCACCACCACCGGGTATCCCGGCGCCTCGATGCGCACGGCCAGCAAGCCGAGGGGCGCGCCCTCGAACGAGAAGGTGCCGTCCTGGCCGGTCACGGCTTCGAGCCCGGTGCCGATCACCGTCACCCTGGCCGAGTCGATGAGGGAAAGCGTGGCCTGATCCGCGACCACGCCGTGGAGCGGCCTCTGGGCGGCCGCGGACACAGGTGTGAGTGCCAGCCCACAGAGCGCAGCCAGCACGGCGGCAGCTCTGGCCGGCGGGGAAACGAAGTGAAGACTCGTGCTTGAGCGCAGGTTCATCGGACCCCCTTCGCGCCGTTTGGCCTACCACTAGGAGTATAGCATACGCAGTCGCGAACTGTCTCGCCCGTCCGGGAACGATCCCGGGTGGGGACATGCGACTCCCATGGAGGCTACGACTCTCACGTGAATTCGACGAACCAGGTCGGGATGACCGCGCAAGCAATGGTGCGCAAGACGCCGCCGGCATCGATGGGAAAGGCAGGCGGGTTGGCGGCGCTCGTGCTGGTGGCTTCCCTCACGGGCTGCGCCGGCCCCAGGGAGCCCACCGCCCGGCCACCCGGCCGGCCCGAAGGCATATCGCTGGAGGTGCAGAATCAGAGCCGCAACGCGGTGACGATCTATGTATGGAGCGATACCTACCAGAACCGGCTGGGCATGGTCGAGGCGCTCAACAACGACACCTTCAGCTTCCGCTGGAACCTCGCCGGTCGAGTGTATTTCCTCATGGACTTTCTCGCCCAGGGCTGCGTCCTGTCGGATCCCATCGACGTCATGGACGGCGATCAACTCATCCTCACCGTGCAGCCGCTCGATCACCGGCGAGCCTCACGCGTGGCCTGCCGCAGGTAGCCGGTCCCGGGCGCGATCCGCTACGGCGTCCCGTTCGACTCCAACTCGTAGCGGTAGCCGAGCGCGCGCCCCTCGATGGACACCCGAAAATCAGCGCTGGCCCGCGGCGCCGGAGCCTGGGCGTCGAGCAGCCTCACTTCCAGCGTCCCCGCATTGTCGTAGAAGATGAAGCGCAGCCGCACCGGGGCTCCCTCCGCCAGTGCGTTCCCCACAATGCGCCCCTGAACCACGGTACCCGCTTCGGTTACGCGCATCCGCAGCTCGTCGAGATGTACCGGCAGACTGTCGGACCGGGCGACACCCGCGCGCGCACCCGCTTCGTCCCCTGTCTCCAACCGGGCCCGCGCCGTAATCAGATGGGCCGCCTCGCTCAGCGGATCGACGGACAGGAGTCGCCCGCCAGCCTCGGCAAGCACGGCCCACGACTCGGCCGCGAACAGGGCGTTCGCGTAGTTGAACCAGGCATCCCGCGAATTGGGCTGCCTTTCCGTCAGCATGGCAAAGGCCCGCCCGGCCTGCTGGTAGCGTGCTGACCGGAAAAGCGCGATCCCGAGGTTGAACAGGTCCGCGGCGGCCAGCGACTCCTCGGTCAGCAGCGACGCGTACAGCTCGACCGCCTCCCTGGTCTGACCCAACTCCACGAGAACGGTCGCGAGGTCGCTCCGAACCCGGATGCTCGCCGGGTCGCGGGCCAGTTGCCGCCGGAGTAGCGGTTCGGCGTCGGCGAAGCGGCCGGCGACGAGGAAAAGCCGAACGAGACGAACCTCCGTGTCGGCGCGCAGTACCTCGCGCTCGCGCAACTCATCCTCTCCCAGCACACGCGTGGCCGGTCGTTTCTCCAGGCCGCGCAGGGCTTCCTGATACACGCGCATCGCCTCGTCCCGGCGCTCCAGCTCCACCAGCAGGCTGGCGACGTTGCGGTGGGCGGCGGGCTGCAGGTCGTAGATCGTCGTGGCCAGCAGCCACTGGTGCGCGGCTTCGTCCAGCTCCCCCCTCGCGTAGGCCTCCAGACCGGCGTTGAAAGCCTTGGCCCAGGCGGCCTCCCGCTCGGGCTCCACGTCGAGCTCGTATGCCGGGTAGATGCGCTCGGCCTCGGCAAACAGACGGTGGGCCCGGGCGTAGTCCCCGAGCCTGGCGCCGGCCACCCCGGCGAGAAAGTAATGAACGGGATTCCCCGGATCGGCATCGATGCCCCCCAGGGCCTGCGCCAGCGCGGCTTCCTCCTCGCCGTCGATGTTCAGGTAGAGGGTGGCGGTCTGGGAGAAGCGGGTCTCGGCGGGGGGCACGCCGGGAGGATAGACCATCCCGGTGGCGGATCGTACCGGTCCACGGGAACCCGGGCCAGCCACACATCCCAGAAGAATCAGGGCCGCCAGCAGGGCGGCGCCCGCGGGTTGTGAGCGCATCAGGTCCACGGGAAGGGAATGCTGAAGACCGCGGATCGCGCCACCGCCACCCCCTGTTCCCTGGCAGGCCGAAAAGAGATCACTTCGTTCACGAGTTCGAGCGCGATTTCGTCGATTCGCCGGTTGCCGCTTGACTCCATGATCTCTGACCACTCCACCGATCCGGTGCGGTCGATCCACAGGGTCACGCGCACCGTCATGAAGTCCTCCTCGGCCAGACCCTCGCGCGCCGCGGACCGCCGCATGAACTCCATCACCTCCTCGGGATTCCGGACCAGCACCCAGGCCGAGAGCGCCGTGAGCGAGAGTTCCGGCTCGAGCGCCGAGAGGCGGTCCAGGTCCAGTGCGTCGGGGTCCGGAAGAGACTCCAGCGAAACGGTCGAGGCGTTGCCCTCGATCGAGAGCGCGTCGTCGGAGCGCGCTGCCTCGCCTTCGGAATCGACGGACGACTCGGGCTCGACGGGTTCCAGCTCCGGTTCAGCGAGAACCGGGCGAGGAGCCGAGCGGCCGCGAAGACGGTCCAGCAGCGATGCCACGAGTCCGTCACGACCGGCGTCGGCGAGTTCGGCGGGCGCCGAATCCGCCTGGTCCTCGAACTCCCCGGAGATGGAATCCTCACCCGCGCCTGAGACAGCCGTGACCGCGATGGCCCGGACTCCGGGAATCGGGCCGGGGGGCTGGAGCAGGATCCACTCGGTGGCCTGAGCACCGAAAACGGGCGCCGGCGACAGATCCCGGAGTATCCAGCCCGGGAAGAAGACGAATCCGGCCGTGTGGGCGAACACGGCGGCCACGATCGACCACGCCAGCCGGTTGTCCCATTTCGCCTTGAAGCGATCGTTGGCGGTGGAATCGAACATGCGTCACACTAGGAAGGAGCGGGCGGCGGGCACAAGACCGCTCGCGCGAAGGTTCGCGTCCCCGCCTGCATCGACCAGGGACCCCGCCCGAAGGTGGCTTCATGAAGATCTCCATTCCATGGCTGACGGCGATCCTGTCGGTTGTCGGATTCATGGTGTGGCTGTCGTCGATCCGGCCCGAACCTCGCGTGGCCGCTCCACTCCCGCTTCCGTCCCCGGTCGAGCCGGGCTGGGTGGAGCTCCCGGCAGAGGGGTCCGCGATTCCGTGCCAGCTGCCTCTGTCCTGGCGCATCGCGAGGCTGGACGAGGAATTCGGGGTCGACCCCGCCACCGTCGAGACGGTACTGAGAGAGGCCGCTGGACTCTGGGAAGCCGCCGCCGGACATTCGCTCTTCGTGCACGAGCCGGAGGACGGCATGCCGATCCGGTTCATCCATGATCAGCGGCAGGCTCGGACCGCGGAGCGCCGGCGCCTGGAGGCCGAACTCGAGCGCGCACGCCCGACCCTGGATCCGGCCGAATTCGAAGCACGCGCGCGTGAGCTGTCCGGGCTCCTTCCCCCCGACACCGCGGAAGCGGGCGTCTACCGGGAAGCGGTGATGCGCGACGGTAACGGCGGGGTCGATGTCAGCCGCGAGATCCGCATCTACCGCTTCGCCGATCTGGACGACCTGCGCAGGGTCGCCGCACACGAACTGGGCCATGCCCTGGGCCTCGGCCATGTGCCGGACCCGGCGTCGTTGATGCATGGCCGCTCAGGATCCGAGGGCAGTGAACAGGCAGGTGTCGGGGTCCGGGACGGCGACCTCGCCAGGCTGCGCGCGCTCTGTCCCGCACTGCGGGGCGACGGCCCCGGAAACTGACCTTCGGGGAGCCGGAAACCGACCTCACAACCTTTTGCGACTCCCGCTCCCCTGCCTTATACTGGAGGCTGGTGTGGAGTGCCTCGTCGTGACGAGGCGGAGACCCCGCAATTCAGGCGGAGGACATGAGGACACTCGCCATTGGCATGTCGCTGGGTGTGGCGCTGGCGCTACTGGGCGATCCCCCTTCCCTTCCTTCCCGGGAACCCCCGCCCGAAGTCGCGCGTTCGGCAGCCGCGCTTCACACGACATCGATCGAATCCCCTGCCCTGACGCGTGTCGTCGTGCAGTACTGCCAGGTTTGCCACAACGACGCGTTGCTCACGGGCAACGTCTCGCTTCAGGGATTCGAGGTCGAGCGCGCCCCCGAGCAGGCCGAAACGGCAGAACGCATGATCCGCAAGCTGCGCGCGGGGATGATGCCGCCGCCGGACATGCCGCGTCCGGGAGGCGACACGCTCGATGTGCTGGTGGCAACCCTCGAGCAGCTGGTGGACGAGGCTGCAGTCAGCCGCCCCAACCCCGGCGTGCGTCGCTTCCAGCGGCTGAGCCGGGCGGAGTACGAGCGCGTTGTCCACGACATGCTGGACCTCGAAATCGACGCCGGGCGCTGGCTACCCGCCGATGTTCTTCTCGGCAGTTTTGACAACCTGTCCGCGGCCCAGGGTCTTTCGACCACGCTGCTGGCTTCCTACATGAGGGCCGCCACCGAGATCAGCCGCCTCGCCGTGGGCAACCGGGACGCGGTCTCGGTGTCCGCGAAGTACACCAACCCGATCGAGGTGTCGCAGCACGCGTGGGATCAGCTGGAGGGAGCACCCTTCGGCACCCGCGGCGGCATGGTGCTGACCCACGACTTCCCGGCCGACGGCGAGTACGTATTGACGGTGGAGACCCTGTTCGGGCAGGGCACCGGCTTCGAGGACCTGGACATCTCGATCGACGGCGAGGGCGTCGCGGTGCTTCCGATCCCGCACAACGGCGAGCGTGCCGTGCCGCTGAGCACCGATCCCATCTTCGTGCGCGCCGGCCAGCACCGGGTGGCCGCGGCGTTCGTGCGGCGCATGGACGGCCCCTACGACGACCGCTTCAGCCCCTTCGACTGGTCGTTCGTGGGAGGTGAGGACGCGCAGCAATGGGCCAACTACGGCATCACCGCCCTTCCGCATCTCGCCAACGTGATGATCACCGGGCCCACCACCGTTGCCGGTGTGTCCGACACGCCGAGCCGCAGCCGGATCTTCTCGTGCCGCCCCGCTTCCGAGTCTGATGAGCGTCCCTGCGCGCGGTCCATCGTCGCGAGGCTGGCCGGACAGGCATACCGCCGTCCCGTCACCGACGAGGACGTGCAGGGTCTCATGGCCTTCTACGACCAGGGGTCGGAGGGAGGCGGATTCGAGATCGGGGTGCGCACCGCTCTCCAGGCGTTGCTCGCGAGCCCCTCCTTCGTCTTCCGGCTGGAGCGGGAACCCTCCGGGACCGGCGAGGGAGAAAACTACTACCTGAGCGATCTGGATCTGGCTTCCCGGCTTTCCTTCCTGCTCTGGGCCTCGGCTCCCGACCAGGAGCTGCTTGACCTCGCCGCCAACGGACGCCTTTCCGACGACGCCGTGCTCGAGGCGCAGGTCCAGCGCATGCTCGCGGATCCGCGTTCCGAGGCGCTGGGGACCCGTTTCGCCCATCAGTGGCTGCGCCTTCAGGACGCCGCCAAGAACAACCCGGAGCCCTATCTGTATCCCGACTTCACCGGGCAGTTGAGCGATGCCCTGGTGCGGGAAACCGAACTTTTCTTCAATCACCTGGTGCAGGAGGACCGCAGCCTGCTCGAGTTCTTCGACGCGGACTACTCCTTCCTGAACGAGCGGGTCGCGCGGCACTACGGAATCGACGGCGTCACGGGTGACGACTTCCGCCTGGTGGCGTATCCCGACGACAAGCGCCGCGGCATCCTGAGCCACGGTAGCGTCCTGCTGCTGACCTCGATGTCGGGGCGTACGTCACCGGTTCTGCGCGGGAAGTGGGTCATGGAGGTCCTGATGGGAACGCCTCCGCCTCCACCTCCACCCAACATCCCCGCCTTCGACCAGACCGAGGGGGTGGCCGATGGCCGCCGACTCACCACCCGCGAGCGGATGGAGCGGCACCGCGCCAACCCCACCTGCAACGCCTGCCATCGCTTCATGGATCCCATCGGCCTCGCGCTCGACAACTACGACGTCACGGGCCGCTGGCGCATCCGCGAGAACATGGTGGCGCTGGACACGCGGGGTGACTACTACGACGGCACTTCCATCACCACGCCGTCGGAGCTGACCCGGGTCATCCTCAAGCGTCCGGTCCCGCTCGTGCGCAACTTTACCGCGCATCTGCTCGCCTACGCGATCGGCCGCCGCGTGGAGTACTTCGATCAGCCGGCCATTCGAGTCATCGCAAATGACGCGGAGACCGAAGGATACAGGATGTCCTCATTCATTCTGGGCGTCGTCAAGACCGATCCGTTCCGAATGAGACGAACCGAGGCGACCGCGGATGCGGAAGCCAGCCAGGGGATGTAACGCCATGCATTTCATCACAGGAAAACACCTTTCTCGCCGCACCTTCCTTCGCGGGATGGGGACGACTGTCGCGCTCCCCCTGCTGGACTCCATGGTTCCTGCCGGCAGGTTGTGGCGGGACGGTGCCAGCGAAGGCTACACGCGCCTGGTGGCCATCGAAGAGTCGATGGGGTGCGCGGGCGGCAGCGACTGGGGAGACGAGCAATTCCTGTTTGCGCCCGAGACCGTCGGCCGGGACTTCGAGTTCGCCGCGACCAGCCAGCTCAAGCCGCTGGAGGCCTACCGCGAGTACCTCACGGTGATCAGCAATACGGACTCCCGCATGGCGGAGGCGTATCGGGCGGAGGAGATCGGCGGCGACCACGACCGCACGACGGCCGTCTTCCTGACCCAGGCTCACCCCAAGCAGACCCAGGGGTCGGATCTGTATCTCGGCACCTCGCTGGATCAGATTCACGCGCGCCGTTTCGGCCAGGACACCGCACTGCCGTCCCTCGAGCTCACCACCGAGTCCATCGACCGCGGGGGCGGATGCGCGTACAACTACCACTGCGCGTACACGACCTCTCTGGCCTGGGCCTCTCCGACCCAGCCGCTACCGGCGATCCGCGAGCCCCGGGCCGTCTTCGAGCAGCTCTTCGGTGCGGGTGACTCTGCCGCCGACCGGGCCGCCCGCCGCCGCACCGACCGCAGCGTGATCGACTGGATCGCCACCGAGGTGGCGCGGCTGAAGAGGGAGTTGGGGGCGGTCGACCGCCGGGCCATGGACGAGTACCTGACCCACATCCGCGAGCTGGAGCGCCGCATCGCGCTCGTCGAAACGCGCAACACCAGCGGTGAGGAGCGGGCGATGCCGGAGGCGCCTTCCGGGGTCCCCGATGACTGGGAAGAGCACATGGAGATCATGTTCGACCTCCAGGTGCTCGCGCTGCAGACCGACATGACCCGGGTCATCACCTTCAAGACCGGCTTCGACCAGTCCAATCGCACCTTCCCCCTGAGCGGCACCAACAAGTCGCACCACGGGGCGTCCCACCACGGCAACGTGCCCGCCGACATCATGGACTTCAACCTCATCAACACGCACAGGCTGAGCCTGATGGGGTACTTCCTGGAGAAGATGAAGAACACGATGGAGGGCGATGCCTCGCTGCTGGACAAGACGGCGATTGTGTGGGGATCGTCGATGGGCGATCCGAACCTCCACAACCACCGCCGCTGCCCGCTCATTCTGATGGGGCGCGCCAACGGGGCGCTGGAAGGCAACGTACACCTGCGGGCTCCCAGGGGAACGCCGATGGCCGACGTCTTCGTCAGCCTGATGCAGGGGATCGGACACGACAACCTGGGTTCGTTCGGCGACAGCGCGGGAACATTCCCGCTGGCCTTCCCGCGGGGCGGTGTTGCGGACGCGTTGCGGGAGAGCGGATCGTGAGGGCCACGGGCGGCCCGGCGTCACGGCGCCACATGGGTGTCCTCGGCGCAACTCTGCTGCTGGTCTCGCTGGCCGGTACCGTCGAGGCTCAGGATGCGGGGCTGATCGAGGTCGCGAAGCAGGGCGACGCGGAAGCCGTCCGCTCGCTGCTCAAGGGGGGCGCCGACCCGAACCTGGCGCAGGGCGATGGCGTAACCGCATTGCACTCGGCGGCCATGCAGGGTCATGCCCACGTGGTGGAGGCGCTGCTCGCGGCGGGAGCCGAAGTGGACGCGACCACCCGCATCGGCGCGTACACGCCGCTGCACCTCGCCAGCCGGGGCGGACACGGAGCAGTGGTGCGCGCGCTCCTCGAGAAGGGAGCCGATGCGCGTATGGCGACCACCAACAGCGGAGCGACCCCGCTTCACCTGGCCGCGCGGGCGGTGGCCGGCGAGGACGCGGTCGCGGCGTTGGTCGACCACGGCGCCGACGTGAACGCGCGTGAGGGTTCCGCTGGCCAGACCCCGCTGATGTTTGCGGCCGCCTTCGACCGGACGCCGGCGATGCAGGTGCTTCTGAAGCACGAGGCGGACCCGAATGCGGCCACCAGGGTCGTGGACGTGCTTCGCCGCGTCGCCCTCGACCGCGAGGCAAGCCAGCTCCTGCGCGACCGCATCGAAGGACTGCGCTTCCAGGCCGAACCCGGCACCGAGCGGGAGCCCACCCCCGCGGAGGTGCAGGAGGCGATCGCCGCCCAGCGTGCGTTCCTGCGCGCCGACCACGCCCGGCAGGAATTCAACCCCGACGACCTCATTCAGTACCGCCCCGACTACCCCGGCGGCCCGGCTCTCGCCCGTCCGCCCTACCGGGAGACGCTGGTGGGCATGACCGGTGGCATGACGGCGCTGCTGCACGCCGCCCGCGAGGGCCACGTCGACGCGGCGCTCGCCCTGCTGGACGGGGGGGCCGACATCGACCAGGTGAGCGGCGACGGCACCAGCCCGCTCCTGCTGGCGACCCTCAACGGCCAGTTCGACCTGGCCATGGAGCTGGTCGAGCGTGGCGCCGACCCGGACCTGGCCGCGGACACCGACGGGATCTCCCCGGTGTTTGCGGTACTCCAGACCCACTGGGCGCCCAAGTCCAACTACCCGCAGCCGCGCGCGCACGACAACGAACAGACCGAATACCTGGAGCTTCTGGCGGCGCTGCTGGACGCGGGGGCCGACCCCAACGTCCAGCTCAACACGCACCTGTGGTACTGGGAGTTCGGGCTCACCAAGATGGGCATCAACCTGGAAGGCGCCACGCCGTTCTACCGGGCGGCCTTTGCGCAGGACATCGAGGCGATGAAGATGCTGGCCGCCCACGGCGCCGACCCCAACATCCCCACTCGGTGGCCGGCGGTCGGAATGCGGGAGCGCCGCCAGCAGGACGGGCGCCAGCAGGAGGACTCGGGTCTTCCCTGGATTCCCGAGGATTCGTACAACGCCTATCCCATCCATGCGGCAGCCGGCGGCGGCTGGCAGGGACTGGGCGCGTTCAGCGTGCGCAGCGTCCCCGACAACTTCCTCAACGCGGTCAAGTACCTGGTTGACGAGCACGGCGCGGATGTGAACCTGCCGGACTCCTGGCTCTATCGCCCGCTCCACTACGCCGCGGCCCGGGGCGACAACGAGCTCATCATGTACCTGGTCGAAGAGGGCGCGGACGTGAGCGCCATCACGCGGCTGGGACAGTCCACGGCCGACATGGCGCGTGGCGGCCGTTCCGGCTTCTTCGTGCGCGTGGCCTATCCCGAGACGGAGGAATTGCTGGTCAGCCTCGGCTCCACCCGGGAGTGCCAGCACACCCACTTCCTCGACACCGGCGACTTCTGCGAGGGGCTGGGAGTCTTCGACCCGTGGAGGGAGAAGGGGATTCCGCAGACGGTGACGCCTCCGCCTCCGGGAGGGAATCGGCGGTAGTCGGCCCTCCCCCGCGGTAGTCGGCCCTCCCCCAGAGAGTTGGGGTCGGGCAGAGCAGGCGGAATCGGCAGCATCCGCCATCGTCCGATTGCGATAGTTGGACACTGGCACGGGCAGGTCTGGAACGGCGCTGAATCAGGACGCGCGTTCGGGATCCCGCACACGGACGGATCGGGTGGCGCCGGGTATTCTCGCCCTGCCCGCGACTCAGCTTCGGGACACGCTCCACACCCTGCGCGTCGGGAGCTAGTCCTCCCAGTTCACCGCGTCCCCTATCTGGATGCGGGCGTCGCTCAGCACGGTGCAGAAGACACCGCCGCGCCAGCCGGGGTCGAGCGCATCCCGGAGGCCCGTCAGCGCATCTTCCATGAGCGTGCAGGGCCGGGTCTCGCCGCGGATCCGGAGCACGCAGTCGCCGATCCGAATCCTGCGGTCGCGGGTGTCGGCCAGGCGGACGCCACTGACCATCAGGTTGGCGCGCCTCAGCGCCGGATCGACGGACGTGCCGAGTTCGTCGTTGAGCTCGTCGAAGACTTCCTTCTCAATCAATGTGACCTGGCGCCGGGTACGTCCGAAGTTCGCATCACCGGCGAGTCCGCCTCCCGCTTCCGCGATGGCTTCGGAGACGGCGCTCATCTCGCCTCCACGCTGCCGCTTGAGCCAGATCGCCTCGAGTCTTCCGCTCATCCGTATCGCTCCTGTCGGTTCCGCTCTGTTTCCGGATGCATGGTCGTGCTCCGGATATGTCGTCGTTTCCCGGATGTGTCGTCGTCCGGTGTTCCGGATGCATCGTCGTGCCGCCCTTGGCTCGAACCGCTCCAGAATACCCAATCGAGCCGCTGAAGGCGAGAGATGATTTCCGCCGGTCGGTGACCGGCCCGGGATTCGGTGCACGCCTGTCCGGATCCCCCGGGGAGGAGGCCGCGGCGAAGGGGTCCCATCCAGCCATGGACTCGCCCCGGCATCCGGGTTCGGTGTGGTTCATGAGGGGCACCTCAGGCCAACGACGGGCGGGGCGGTCGATGGCTACGGGCCACGGACTCGTGCCCGCCGAGAGCCTACCCTCAATCCGGAGACCATGGACATGACCACTCGACGCAAGACCCCGAACCGCCTCACGATGGCCGCGCTGTCCCTCGCGGCCGCCCTGGCCCTGCAGACCGGACCGGCGGTCGCGCAGCCCGTTGATCACGCCCAACCTGTCGAAGAGGAGATCTACGATGGGCGTCCGGACCGCGACGCCGACGGCAACTGGATCTTGTGCTGGCCGCTTCATTGGCTCATCTACTGCTTGACCAGATAGGAGGGCACCTGATTGCGATGCGGTCGCCACGCCGGTGGCAACGGTCATCCTGGCCGCTGCCACCGGCGAGCGCGGCCGCGCTCGCACCGCGCTGAGGGACCGCGCCTCGCCTGCGGTTGGCTTCGCCTTCAGTTCGCCGGCACCGCCTCCATCAGCAGGCGTAGAGCCTCGTCGAGCGCCCGGCCTCCCGGTCCGCCGCCGCTGTAGTGCCCGATGCGCACCACCACCATGTCGTGCGTGGGGATGATGATGGTGCTCTGACCTCCGGCCCCCGCCATGCGGAAGGCGCTCGTCGGGATCGGGTAACGGCCGTCGCCGTTCACCCAGAAGAAGGCGCCTCCGTAGACCGGACGCCCGTCGGCCACCCAGGCAGGCGCGAGCGTGGACGCGTACTCCACGTATCCCTCCGGGAGAATGCGCTCGCCGTTCACGACGCCGTCCTGCAGGTACAGGTTGCCGAGCCGCGCCCAGTCGCGCCCGCTGCCGAACCCGTATCCCTGCAGCAGGAAGTTGCCGTAGGGATCGGTCATCGCGATGAAGTTGCGCATCCCCAGCTTGTCGAAGAGATGCCGCTGCGGGAACTGGTGATAGTTCTCGCCCAGCTCCCCTTCGACGCCCAGGCGAACCAGGTAGTTGGTGAGCACGGGGTCGCAGTTCCGGTACCGTCCCACCGTGTTGGGCTCCCACTGCTGGTCCTTGCCGGCCGCCCACTCGAACGAGTTGACGGTGCCCGTATAGAGGTACAGGTGGTCGGGGTACCCGATGCTCGGGTCGTCGCCCGGATCGCCCAGGTTGCGGCACCGCAAGCCGGAGGACATGCGCATGATGTCGCCGATGCGGATCGCCTGGCGCGGGTCGCCTTCGGACTGCCACTCGGGAACGGGCGCGGACTGCCACAGGTCGTAGACCCCCTTCTGGATCAGGATGCCCATGAGCGTGCCGGTCAGGCTCTTGTTCATCGACCAGCTCTCCAGCGGCGTGGTGTGGTCGATACCCTCGCGGTAGCGCTCCGCCAGCAGGCGGCCCCGGTGCGTGACCACGAAGGCCGCGGTCAGCGCCTCGGGGGGCGCGAAGGCCGCCTCCACCGCCTCCGCCACCCTGTCCATGTCCACGTCGGCCGGGAAGGACTCGTCCGGGAGCAGGTCGCCCAGCGGCCAGGGCGTGGTCTCGGCGTCGGGCAGGGCCGATGTCACTTCGACGGTCTCGTAGTACGGCTCCTCTTCGCCGATGGGGAGCGCGAGGCATCCCTGGTCGCCGTGCAGCTTGGCCGACCGCACCGTGCCGTCGGCGAGGGTGAGGTGCACGCGTTGATTCTCGTAGTCGACCACCCGGTCGGTCACCCCGCCGCGGTACTCGCGGGGCGCGCTGAAGAATCCGACGTGCTCGGCGGCGAAGTCGGGATCCAGCCCGGACAGGAAGACGTTGGAGCACAGGATCTTCGCGAACCCCGCCGTCGAATGCATCAGCGCATCGCCCGGCGGGAGCACGTACTCCCCGGGCAGTTCGAGCTCGGCGGCGCGGGCGAGGAGCTGAGCCTGCGGATCATCCTCGGATGCGGGCTCGGGGGCGTCTTCGCCCGGCGCGCAGCCGGCGGCGAGGATCGTCAGAACGGCGAGGGACGGGATCAGGCGATGCAGCATCTTCATGACTCCGCTGTCGGGGAACGAGGCGACCGGGAAAGTCACCATAAGGAGGGGTGGCCGGAGCAACAAGCCGAGTGGATGGGCGACCGCCACCGCGTCGCCGAGGTCCACCGAAGCAGGAGACGGACCTGAACTCCCTTTCTCGGCGCGGTGCGGAAAGCTAGTCTGAGCCTGACGATCCGGGCTTTCTCGGTCTCCGTCAAAGCACGAACTCAGGGGAGGCAGGCGTCTTGGAGTCCTTCTTTGCCTCCGGCGACCCGGTGCACCCGTTCGTGATATTGGGGCGCGCCCATTTGCTGTCGCTGGCCGGGCTCGCTGTCTTTGGCTTTGTGACCATCCGCCTCGGGCAATCAGGAAGCGAAGAGACCCGGCGCCGGATCAAGCGGGGCATGAGCGCCGTGCTCCTGATCACCTTCGTGGAAGGACACTCCTGGTACGCGTTCCACGGGGAGTGGGTGGTGCGGGAGCGCCTTCCTCTGCACATGTGCGGCGCCATGGTGTGGGTGAGCCTCTACGGGTTGTGGACGGACCGGCCGTGGACCCGCCCGCTCATGTACTATCTGGGAGTCGCCGGGGCGATCCAGGGGGTCCTCCAGCCCGACAGCCCGTACGCACTGCCCCACGTGCGCTTCGTGTCGACGATGTTGTCCCACACGACGCTGGTGGTCGCGGGGTTGTGGGTGATCCTCGTGGAGAAGTACACCCCGAGTCTTCGCTCGACCCTCCGCACCTTCGCGCTCGTCCACGTCTACGCGGCGGTCATCTTCGTCTTCAACCTGCTCGTGGGCTCGAACTACCTGTACATCGTAGAGAAACCGGAGTCCGCGTCGCTCATGGACATCTTCCCGGCGTGGCCGTGGTACCTGCTGGTGCTCGAGGGACTCCTCCTGGTCATCGTCGCCGGGATGTACCTGCCGTTCGCGCGTTCGCGGAGGGCATAAGATCGCAGTACACCCGTCTTCCACTCTCAGCCCTGGAGGCTCGCATGAAAGCTGACACCAAGAAGGACCGTGCCCTGAAGGCCCTCCTGATCCTCGCGCTGCTGCCGTGCTGGATGCCGGCAGGCGTAGCCGCGCAGGACGATCCCGACTATCTGGCAACCTACTCCATCATCGCGCGCGACCCGGGCACCGGCCAACTGGGCATGGGCGTCCAGTCCAAGGCCTTCGCGGCCGGCAACCGGGCCATGCACGCGAAGGGTGGTGTGGCGGTCATCGCCCACCAGGCGTCCGCCAACCCCATGTACGGCGCGATCGGGGTCGACCTGATCGAGCGCGGCTACAGTCCGCAGGAAGCGCTCGACATGATGGTGGCGAGCGACGAGGGGCGCGATCGGCGGCAGGTGGCCATCCTCGACATGGAGGGCCGCACGGCGGCCTGGACCGGCACCGGTGCCAGCGACTGGAAGGGCCACCGGTGTGGCCGGGACTATTGCGCCCAGGGCAACATCCTCGTCGGCCCCGAAGTGGTCGACGCCATGGCGGCTTCCTTCGAGTCGTCCAGCGGTCCGCTCGCGGAACGGCTCATGGATGCCCTCGACGCCGCCGAGGCCAGCGGCGGGGACGCGCGCGGCAAGCAGTCGGGCGCCATCCTGGTGGTGGCTCCGCGCGGGGGGAGCGGCGGCTTCAGCGACAGGGTGGTAGACATCCGGGTGGACGACCACCCCAGGCCGCTCGAGGAGTTGCGGCGCGTGCTGAACCTCTTCCGATCCGGCCAGATGGTGCGCAACGCAAACGCGAGCCGGGCGCAGGGAAACCTGGATGAAGCCCTGGCCACCGCCACCGCCGCGCGCGACAGGTCGCCGGAGAACGACAACGCCTGGGTGGCTCTGGCGGCCGTGCAGGCGCGCATGGGACGGGACGCGGAAGCGCTCGAATCGCTCCGCCGGGCAGTCGAGTTGAACCCCGGACGCATGCGCACCCTGCCGCGAGACCGGAGCTTCGAGCGCCTCCACGGCAACCTCGATTTTCTGCGACTGGTGGGGGCTGGCGGTCCAATTTCGAAAAGCCATTGACAGAAACACGGGTTTCGTTTTAGAATGTGGGTTTTCCTCGAAAAGATCGCTGCAAACCGCCATCCGGTAAGGGGGTCACTATGTTCGACTTGTGTCTGCGAAATCTATGCGCAAACTGGACCGCTGTACGGGAAGCTGCGCGAAGTATGCCACTCCTCGTCGCGTGTCTGCTCGTGCTGGTGCCCGCCAGCGCGGCGGCGCAGAACACCGTAACGGTGACCGGTCTGGTCTCCGACGCGAACAGCCTCACGCCCTTGAGCGGTGTCGAGATCCAGGTCCAGGGTACCGGCATCAATGTGGCCACGAACAACGATGGGAGATTCATTCTCCTGAACGTCCCCGTGGGGGACATCGTCATCACGGCCTCGCTGATCGGCCGCCGTACCACCGAACAGGCAGTCACGGTTACGGCCGATGCCGCCACGGAGGTGAACTTCCTCCTGGTCGAGACGGCCATCAACCTCGATGAGATCGTGGTTACCGGGACGGCAGGCGAGCAGCAGGCCCGTTCCCTCGGGACCACGGTCGGATCCCTCCCGGTGGCCGAAACGCAGGTGATCGCGCCCCGGGACAACTTCGAGACCATGCTGGGGGGCGCCGTTCCGGGCGTAAACGTGGCCTATGGCGGTGGCCATGTCGGGGGCGGCAACAACATCCGCATCCGGGGCGCCGGATCCATGGTCCTCTCCGGACAGCCGCTCATCTACATAGACGGTGTGCGAGTGAACAGTGGCGGACCGGGAACCGAAGGATCCCTCGGCGTGGGCACGCAGAGTCCGTCCACGCGGCTGAACGACATCAGCCCGGAACTCATCGAGTCCCTCGAGATCATCAAGGGTCCGGCGGCGGCCACGCTCTACGGGACGGAGGCGTCGAACGGGGTCATCAACATCATCACCAAGCGAGGCGCTCGGGGAGCCCCCGTATTCACCCTGACGTCGAAGGTCGGACAGAACTGGTATCGGGATCCCAAGGAGCATTGGCCGGGGAGCTTTTACACCTGCACCGGCCGCGGGACGGATCCGTGCACTCCCGGTGAGATCGTGGAAGTGAACGTCTTCAAGCGCGACTACGAGGTCCTCGGCATGGAGCACTTCCAGGTCGGCTTGCCCATGGGAAGCGTCGGTACCGTCTCGGGAGGCACCGATGCAGTCCGGTATCATTTCACGCTGGGCTGGGATTTTGATGAGGGACCCGTCCCGAACAATACCAACAACAGGCTGGACGCACGTGCGAACCTCAACTGGCTGCCCCGCGATGACCTGACGGTGGACTTCGGCTTCGGGGGGATTCGCTCCGAACTGCACACCACGACGGGGCGCCAGCCTGCGCGTGTCACAGGGTTCCACTGGTCCTGCCCCGGCGGTGGATGCGAGATCGGTACGGGGACACCCAACGCGCTTGATGGTGCTTTCCGCGGCTATATCGCATATCTGCCGGACCTTTATGACGAATTGCTCGATTCCGGGCAGAAGGTCTATCGCAGCATCTATACGCTTACGGCCACGCATCGCCCGTTCGACTGGCTTACCCACCGGTTGGTCGTGGGACTGGACCAGGCGGAGACGAACGGTTTCCGGCTCAACCGCCACTCGTCGGGGCGGGTCGGCATCAGCGGCCGTCAGGGCGACAAGAGGCTCGAATTTCGTAACACCGACAACTACAGCTTCGACTACTCCGGCACGTTGACCTACGAGCCTTTTGCCGGGCTCTCGCTGGCGACGTCGTCCGGTGCCCAGTACTACGAGCGGTCCTCGGAGTGGCTCGCAGGCCGTGGCTCACGTTTTGCGGTTCCCAGTCTCGAGACGATCTCTGCCGGAGAAGTCCGAGAGACGTCCGACGGGTTCTCCAGCAACAAGACAGTCGGCGTATATGTGCAGGAGCAAGCCTCATGGCAGAACCGGATCTTCCTGACAGGTGCTCTGCGAGGAGACGACAACTCGGCCTTCGGGGCGGACTATGACTTCGTGGTCTATCCAAAGCTGAGCGCAAGCTGGGTGGTCTCGGAGGAGTCCGCGCTGGAGGGGTTGGACTGGCTCAACTCGCTGCGGCTCCGGGCGGCCTGGGGGAAAGCCGGACAGCAGCCCGATCAGTTCGCTGCGGTGAGGCTCTACAATCCCGAGCCGGGATTCCAGGGCGCGGGCGGTGTGACTCCCGCGACGATCGGAAACTCCGACGTGCAGCCCGAAGTTGGCGTGGAGACCGAGATCGGGTTCGACGCCGGGTTCTTCAACGACCGGGTCGGTCTCGAGTTCACCTACTACGACCAGAGGCGGACGGACGCCCTGATCAGCGTTCCCGTGAAGCCTTCGACCGGCTTTCCCGGCTCCCAGCTGAGGAATATCGGAGAGATTCAGAACGAAGGGATCGAGCTTGGCCTCAATGTGGATGCATACCAGGGTCGGACCGTGGGGGTCGAGTTCGGCCTGGCGGTCCACATGAACAGGAATGAGGTGCTCGATCTGGGTGGATTGGACCCGATTCCGGTGTTCGGTCGGAACTTCACCACCGGGTGGACGGGCCAGCGCCACGCGGTGGGCTTCCCGCTCGGGTCCATTTTCCTGCCGGTGGTGGTGTCGTCCGACATCGTGGGCACGGGCCTCCAGGCGCGCGCGACGAACGTGATGTGCGAGAGCGGTCCGATCGCGGCGCCGGGCACCCGAATCACCCGGGGAGGAGGTCCTCCCGTGCCGTGCACGAGCGGAGAGACCGCTCCCGAGGTCTACAGGGGTTCGACTGTTCCAACACGCGAAATGGCTGTCAACGCGACCGTGTCGGTACGGGACAACACACGCTTCTACGTCGACCTGCAATACGTGGGCGGGCATACCATGGTGGACGGGATCACGGCAGGGTCCCACCTGTTCTTCCGCAACACGAAGGCGATCAACGAGAAGACCGACCCGATCTTCCTCGGCTACGACGAGATCGGCGAAGTCAACCCGTCGGGGATCTTCGACGCTTCCCAGCTCACGATGCGCAGCGTGTCGCTGAGTCACACCTTCTCGGGCGAAATGGCCGCGAGACTCGGTGCCTCCCGGCTCAATCTGACTCTTTCCGGTCAGAACCTGTGGAGGGTATGGAGAGCGCAGAACGAAGCCTTTGGGCACCCCATCGTCGACTCGGAGATCCGGGACACGGGTGCAAGGAGCACCGACCCCGGAGGGATCTCGGCCTATACGCAGGACGGTTTTCCGATGTTCAAGCGTTTCCTGGCGACCGTGCGGGTGACCTGGTGATGGGCGCGCGGATGGAGGGATCCGGAAACGGACTGTTGAATTCAGACGAAACCAAAGAGGGATCTGTCATGAATAGAGTGATCGAGATAGTGCCGTGGTCGCGGGGGCTGCGCGGCACTGTCGCGCTTTGGGTGGCCCTTGGGCTGGCGGGGTGCGACACTGCCGAACTCCTCGAAGTCGATCTTCCGGGTAACGTCACGGCCGATGACATCGAGGATCCCAGTCTGGCGGGTACGCTGCGGGTATCCGCCATCGGTGACTTCGAGTGGGCGTGGGATGAGTACGTAGACTTCGCGGCCAAGCATTCGGACGAGTACATCCAGTCTTCCGGAAACTTCACCGGAAGGCGGCTGCAGCTCCGCGACATCCCCGCGAATCTCCCACAGTATCAGGACAATATCTTTGGCCGGCTCCATCGGGCGAGGGTCATGCTCGAGAGCCATTTTGACCGGCTTCAGACCTTTTCCGACGCCGACGTCCTGAACCGGACCCAATACCTGGCCGAGATGCGGACGTACGGGGGCTTCATCTACGTGGTCTTCGGCGAGGGCTTCTGCGGAACACCGCTCAACGGAGACGGGGTGGTCCGGACACCGGAACAGCTCCTGGAGATCGCCGTGGAGCAGTTCTCGGAGGCCCTGAGTATCGCGGGGTCGCTGGGGACGGGCCGGGGTCAGGAACTGGTGCAGGCGGCACGTATTGGCCGAGCCCGGGCGTATCTCGACCTGCAGCAGTACTCCAACGCCATCGCCGACGCGCAGTCGATAGTGGACGATCCCGCTCTTGATTTCTACGCGACCCGGGAGTATGGCGAAAACCGGCGCGAGAACTCGATGGCGAACACGAACGAACTCGATACCAACCAGCAGTCGACGGTAGCCCCGAGCTACCGCGACGTGCAATGGAAGGGCGTGCCCGACCCCCGGGTGACGGTCATGGAAACCGGACTTATCGGCCACGACAACGCCACGATCGTCTGGCGCCACAACAAGACGCCCGAGAGTTTTGTCGCGGGCGCGGCTCAGGACGTAGTCATTGCCTCGTCGCGTGAGGCCCGCATGATCATTGCCGAGGCCTCGGCAATCACGGGGGACCTGGCCACGGCGATCAGTATTCTCGATGGCTTCCACACCGCTGCCGGAATTCCGCCGGTGACCGCTGAAGACCTGCCCACCCAGGACGATGTCATTCGGCAAGTGATCGAAGAGCGCCGGCGGGAGTTTTTCGTCGAAGGCGGTCATCGTCAGAGAGACCATCTGCGCTGGCGGGGTACCGGGTTCAATATCCCGTATCTCGGTGAACCCGGCTCCGATCACCCGAACGGGGTCGACCAGTATGGCCAGGTCTACGGCACCACCACGTGTTTCCCAATCGCTCAGAACGAGCAGGTGGGAAGCTGATCTGACACCCGGCGGAAGCCGATTCGGCTCTCCCTCGCGGGGGCCGGAGGCTTCCGCGGGGTGCGGAGTTTGGTGATGGCGTAGCGGAGGAGGGCTCGGGACCAGGATCGTGCGGTCCCGAGCCCTCCGCGCCGCAGCCGACGTCACACCCTGCGAGCGCGTTTCCGCAACGACCGTCGGGTCAGGCGGTGGGATGGGATGCTGACCATGGGGGGCGCGGGGTTGCCCCTGCCTACTCGCCCCGGCCCATCGTTTCAACGAGGATGACGCCCGCTGCGGCACCCGGGTACCGCGATGTCGAAGCGGGTCCGCGCAGCACTCGGATCCGCGTCACGGACGTGGCCGGTATCTGGTCGAGGGTCAACATCGCCCGGTCCTGTCCGCCGGCGTCGATGCGGACGCCGTCAAGGAAGATCTGCGGTTCCTCGCTCAGGAGGAACGAGTTCACGCCCCGGAGCCGAATCCTTACCCCGGTCCCGACTCCGCCCTGGGGCTGCTGGGCCGTGAGGCCGGGAACCCCGGTCAGAAGAAGGTCGGCAGCGGTGCGCGACCTCGCGCCCGTCCCGCTGACGCGGGCTTCCGAGTGTCCGCGCCCGCGATCGTCGAGTCGCGGAACTTCCACGAGGAGCTGATCGAGCACGACCGAGACACGGTGGACGTGGAAGTGGATCAGCGACTCCTCCATCGGAGCGATCTCCAACGTTTCGACGAGGGTGCTGAATCCGTCCCCTTCGACACGTACCACCACCTCCCCGGCGGGTACGTTGAGAAGCCGAAACCACCCGTCGGCGTCCGTACGAGTGCGATGGTGGGTGAATTCCGGGAGCGCCACCAATGCGCCTGACACGGGCTCAAGACCCTCCTGATCCAGCACCAGGCCCATGACCGAGCCGGTGTCCTGAAGCGCGACCGCGTCGTGCGCGGCCGTGACGGCAACCATCAGCGCGCAAAGACCAGAAAGGATTCTTCGTGCAGCGTGGAGGGGACGCTTTGCCACTGGCGTACTTCAAGCTGGGGTTTCTTCCGCTCGCTCCTTCCCCTATCGGTACCCACTCAGGCCAAAATGCTTCCGGGCTCCGGATCTCGCCAAAGCCGACTCGCCTAGTACGCCACCCCGAGCGCCCCGCACAGCCAGCGCTGGAAGGGCGCAGAGTCCCGGCAAAGTCGGCCGAACAACTCGAGGAATCCCTGGGACGTGACGACGTCCTCGCTGAGTTGCGCGACTCCGATGAAATCCTTGCGCCGAAGATCCACGATCAGCGGATGATCGGGACTGAACCCCTTGGGCGCCCGGATCAGGGAATCGCCCGACAGCTCAAAGGACCCCTGAAAGCCCTCGTCGCGCGAAGCTCGCAGCCACGCATCCGGGTCTTTATCGATCGCTTCCCGGATCTTCCTGAGCGCGGGCCCCGGGGGACGCCAGACGCCGCA
Source organism: Longimicrobiales bacterium (assembly GCA_965232315.1). Classification (GTDB taxonomy): domain Bacteria; phylum Gemmatimonadota; class Gemmatimonadetes; order Longimicrobiales; family Gaopeijiaceae; genus BD2-11. The sequence goes on from CBDDPN010000033.1 coordinate 247,213, forward strand.
TCCCACGAAGACGCTTCCCGGCTCGAGGTGCAGATAGAAACCGGGCGCGTGCGCATCCCTTGCGGCCTCGTGGCGGAAGTGAATGCCCGTGTGCGTCTTG
>CBDDPN010000034.1:0-83016 GCA_965232315.1 Longimicrobiales bacterium
CGCCTCGACCAGCGCGGCCGGCGGAGGGAACACCGAGCGCGCGAGGTTGTCGATGTCGGAGAGCAGGATGACCGTGCCCAGGAAGAGAACGGCGATCAGGACCAGGGTTCCCACGGAAACCGGCGACAGCGGACAGACATCGTGGAAGCCGATTCCGGTGCGCCGCGTGGCCACCGCGATCACGATCACGACGCCGAACGCGAGCAGGTTGGCCACGCCGAGCGTGAGCGGGTGCTGGCTGTAGGTTCCCGGGGTCGGATCCAGCAGCAGCGCCGCGAACGCGATCCCTCCCTGCAGCAGCAGGACCAGGGCGACCAGACCGAGGGCCTGGAGAAAGGTCGGAAAGGCTCGCGCGACAGGTGCGCTGAAGCCGTCGGCCTCCCAGGTGTGATCCGAAAGCCGCCCGGCCTCTGGAGAGACCGGGCGTTCGGGTGTGTCTCCGGTCTCCGTCACGGAATGGCTAGCTCCCTCAGGACTGAAAGTGGGCGTGAAGACCCGAGAACCGCGTTGGATGATAGGGGCAAGCGAAACACGGGGCAACGCGCTCCTGGTACGGTGCCGCAGGCTGCCCCTTGCACGGTACCGCCCGCTCTGTGAACGTTCCCCGGCGCTGTCGCCGTCATCGAGAGGAGACCTCCGGGTGTCGTTGCCCGGCGCGGGTCGCGGAGGCCGCTTACCGGAAACATGAGACTTCAGGCACCCCCACGCTTCGTTCTGGTTCGCGAAGCGGTTCAGCAACGCCATCTCGAACCTGTCCCGTTCCTGAGATGGGGCCAGGGCGGGGCCCGCGGATTCTGGGCCCGACGCCGGGGATGGGTGGCGCATGTCGGCGAACTCGAGTCCCTCGTCCTTCACTCGGCCGATGCCAGGGAAGATCGCTTCCTCCAGATCCGTGACCGCGCCGCCGGGGTCGCGAGGCGCGAAGACGGCACCGGATGGCGGGGAGAGGGAGGGTACGCAGAGGCCGGCCTCCGCTTCTATGGGGGCTTTTCCTTCCGGGACGATCATGTGCCGCGAGACTTCTGGGCCGGGTTTCCACGCGCCCGCTTCATTCTCCCGGAACTCGAGCTGCAGCACGACGGCGACTCGGCACGCCTGACCGCGCAGGCGCTTGTGGCCCCCGGCGAAGACGTGCGCAGGGTGCGCGGTCGGCTGCGGGCGCGGCTGGACTCCACGCTCGACGGGCTGGCGCGTGCCGGCCGCGGAAGGGGCGAGACCCTGTCGCGTCCGGCCGCCCGCCTCCGTTCGGGGCGGAGGAGCTGGCAGCGGGCCGTCGAGGAGATCCTCACCGCCATCCGGGGCGGCCGCGTGGAGAAGGCGGTGCTTGCTCGCATTCTGGACGTATCCACCACGGGCGCCCTCGATCCGGTGGAGGTGCTCGAGTACCTGCGCCAGGAGAATGCCGACGCCCACGTGTTCCTCTTCGAGCCCGCGCCCGGCAGACCCATCGTCGGAGCCACCCCGGAGGCTCTTGCCCTGGTCAGGGGCGACCGCTTTCGCGCCACCGCCGTGGCGGGGTCGGTGTCGCGCGGGGAGACCGGCCGGGAGCAGCGCGCGCTGGCGCGGCAGCTCCTGAGCAGCGCGAAGGATCGGGTCGAGCACGCCTTCACCGTCCGGGACATGGTGGCCCGTCTGAAGCCTCTCTGCCGGGCAGTGGAGGCTGAGGACGAGCCGCACGTCCTCACTCTGGCCCGCATCCAGCACCTGGAGTCGCACATCCGGGCAGTGCTCCGGCCCGGCACCTCGGTGCTGGACGTGGTGGCGGCGCTCCACCCGACGCCGGCGGTGTGCGGCCTGGCCCGGGACGCTGCGCTCGATCTGCTCTCGAGGAACGAGCCTTTCGAGCGGGGCTGGTACGCGGGTCCGGTGGGGTGGTTCGACACCAGCGGCGACGGGGTCTTCGTGCCGGCGCTCCGTACAGCGGTGGCGCGCTCCACGACCTGGCGCCTCTTCGCCGGCGCGGGCATCGTGCCCGGTTCCAGCCCCGATTCCGAATGGGCGGAGACCGGGATCAAGTTCGAGCCGGTGCTGCGGGCGCTGGACGCCGCCGGAGCCCGCGGGATTCGCTGAGCGTGGCGGGAACATGACCGGTCCGAACCGGAATGTGCTGTGGGCCGGCGTCTTCCTGGACGAACTGGTGCGGGCCGGGATTCGCGAGGTCGTGCTCGCGCCCGGTTACCGCTCCGCCCCGCTGGTGATGGCGGCGGCGGACGACGACCGCCTGCGGGTGTTCACCCACCTGGACGAGCGCTCGGCGGCGTTCTTCGCGCTCGGGGTGGGGAAGCGCGCCCGCAGGCCGGCGGCGGTGATCACCACCTCGGGGACGGCGGTCGCCAACCTCTTTCCGGCCGTGGTCGAGGCATCGTACAGCGAGGCGCCGCTCCTGCTGCTGACTGCCGACCGACCGCATCGGCTGCGGGGCGCGGACGCGAACCAGGCGATCGACCAGGCCCGGTTGTTCGGCGGCTACGTGCGAGACTTCGTCGAGGCCGCGCCCGCGCAGGTCGAGGCGGGGGCACTGCTGCATCTGCGGTCGGTCGCGTCGCGAGCGGTCGCGTCCGCACTCGGCCGACCGGCGGGCCCGGTTCATGTCAACCTGCCCTTCGCCGAGCCGCTCGCGCCGACACCCGGGGGCGGCGAGGTTCCGGACGGCTTCGCTTCCGCGCGTCCGCTGGCGGTGCGGGGGCGGTCGGGCGGTGCGCCCCTCACCCGCATCGCCGTGCGCCGCTCGGCGCCCGACCCGGGCCGCGTGGCGGAGCTGGCGGCGCGGGTGCGCGCGGTCCAGCGCGGGCTCATCGTCGCCGGCCCCTCCCCCGAGCCCGAACGGGACGGCCCGGCGGCGCTGGCGCTCTCCGCGGCCACCGGCTATCCGCTCCTGGCCGACGCGCTTTCGGGGGCCCGCTTCGGCAAGGCCGACGGGGCGCTGCGGATCGGCGGATACGACCTCCTTCTGCGGCATGCGCCCATGCGGACGGCGCTGCGGCCCGAGCTGGTCATCCGCCTGGGCGCGAGCCCGACCTCGGCGAGCCTGCTCTCGCTCCTGGAAGAGGCGAAGGGCGAGCAGTGGGTGATCGACGGCGGCGACCGATGGAAGGATCATCTGAACGTCGCCACCGACTACCTGGGTGCGGATGTCGCGGCCTCGGGCGACGCGCTGTGCGCCGAGCTTGCGGAGGAGCGCGGCCCCGCGGGAAGAAGCGGTGTGCCGGATGCGCCGATGGGGCATGTCGTCGCACAGGGCGAGTCGAAGAACGCATGGCTCGATCGCTGGCGCGGGGCGCAGCAGTCGGCCTCGCGGGCGGTCGCCGCGGCACTCGAGGGGGAACTCTTCGAGGGCGCCGTCTGCGCGGAAGTCGTTCGCGTCTCGCCTCCGGGGAGCACCGTCTTCGTGTCGTCGAGCATGCCGGTGCGCGACCTGGACGCCTTCGCCTTCCCGAGCCGGAAGCGTCTTCTCGTACACGGCAACCGCGGCGCCAGCGGCATCGACGGCATCCTGTCGTCCGCGGCCGGCGTCGCAGCCGGAGGAAAGGGTGCGGTGCTGGCCATCGTCGGCGATGTGGCCTTTGTCCACGACATGAACGGGCTCCTGAGCGCGCGGGACCACGCCGAGGTCATCTTCATTCTGGTCAACAATGACGGGGGAGGTATCTTCCACTTCCTCCCCGTCCGGAACTTCGAACCGGCGTTCACGAGGCACTTCGCGACTCCGCACGGCCTGGACTTCGCCCACGCGGCCAGCCTGTACGGGCTGCCTCATGAGAGGATCGAGACGCGCGAGCAGCTGGTGGCGTCGCTGGAGCGGGGGATCGCGCGGGGAGGCAGCAGAATCATCGAGGTCCGAACCGACCGCGAGCGGAATCGGCGCAGCCGCCGGGCCGTGTACGACGCCGTCCGCTCGCTCCTGGAAGAAAATGCGAGGGATCCGGGTCATCCCGTCTCCCGGCCATCGCCGGATGGCGGGGACGGGGCAGACCGAGCCACAGCCGGAGATCGTGAATGAAACAGCCCGATTGGAAGCAGGTCCGCGAATACGGTGACATCACCTATCACAAGTGCGACGGGGTGGCGCGGATCGCCTTCAACCGTCCCGAAGTGCGCAACGCCTTCCGCCCGGAAACGTTGTTCGAGCTGCAGGAGGCCTTCCGCGACGCCGGGGAGGACATGGACATCGGCGTCGTCCTCTTCACCGGCAACGGCCCGGCGAAGGACGGCAAGTACGCGTTCTCCTCCGGGGGTGACCAGCGCGTTCGCGGGGATGCCGGATACGTGGGCGGCGACGGCGTGCCGCGGCTGAACGTCCTCGAGCTGCAGCGCTACATGCGCACCATGCCCAAGCCGGTCATCGCCCTGGTGGCGGGATATGCCATCGGAGGCGGCCACGTCCTGCATGTCGTGTCGGATCTCACGATCGCCGCCGACAACGCCGTCTTCGGCCAGACCGGGCCCATCGTGGGGAGCTTCGACGGGGGGTACGGGTCCTCCTACCTGGCCCGCATCGTCGGACAGAAGAAGGCGCGCGAGATCTGGTACCTGTGCCGCCAGTACAACGCCGCGGAGGCGCTGGAGATGGGACTGGTCAACAAGGTCGTGCCGGTCGAGGAGCTGGAGATGGAGGGCTGGCGCTGGGCGCAGGAGATCCTGGACAAGAGCCCGTTGGCGATCCGCTGCCTGAAGGCCGCCTTCAACGCGGACGTGGACGGCCAGACCGGGCTCCAGGAGCTCGCCGGCAACGCGACCCTGCTCTTCTACATGACCGAGCAGGGACAGGAGGGCAGGAACGCCTATCTGCAGAAGCGCAGGCCGGACTTCCGCAAGTATCCGTGGTTGCCCTAGCAGCCCGCGAGCCCGGCGCCTCGCCGCTGTCGATGCTCGCGCGGATTCATCCACGGACTGCTGGGCGGACGGCCCGGCCGGGCTGAGGCATGACTGGCGGGAGCGTGTCCCGGCCACGGACCTGGCTGATGGCCTGCCGGCCCCGCACCCTCACGGCCGCCATGGCTCCCGTGGCCGCCGGCACCGGTCTGGCCCACATGCACGGCGGCTTCGCTCCGCTGCCCGCGTTCGCCGCGCTGTTCGGGGCCATGCTCATTCAGGTCGGGACCAACCTGGCCAACGACTACTACGACTACCAGAAGGGTGGGGACAGCGAGGGGCGCCTGGGTCCCGTGCGCGTCACCCAGGCCGGCCTCATCGAGGGGCGGGCCGTGTTGCGGGGGGCGTTGCTGGCGTTCGGGCTGGCCACGGGCGCGGGCGTGTACCTGGCCATGGTCGCGGGATGGCCGGTGGTCGCGATCGGCGTGGCCGCCGTCGCATCGGGGATCGCGTACACCGGGGGGCCCTACCCACTGGGGTATCACGGGCTGGGCGACCTGTTCGTGTTCGTCTTCTTCGGGCTGGTGGCGGTGGCGGGCACGAGCTACGTGCAGGTTCTGGCGTTTCGCCCGGACTCCCTGACTGCGGGCGTCGCCCTGGGGGCGGCGAGCACGGCGATTCTGGTCGTGAACAACCTGCGCGACATGGGGACGGACGCGCGGGCCGGGAAGCGCACCCTGGCGGTGCGCATGGGCCGCGGATGGACGCAGGTGCAGTACGTGTTTCTGATGGGGTTGACCGCGGCCGTTCCTCCCGTGGGCATGGCGCTGCACGGCTGGAGCGCCTGGGTCCTGATCTCCCTGTGCGCGCTGCCGGCGGTGGTGGGGCCGGCGCGGACGGTCGTGACCTACCGGGAGCCGGCTGCCCTGAACCGGGCGCTGGCCGGGACCGCGCGCTTCCTGGGGCTCTTCGGGGTGCTCTTCGGCCTCGGCTTCGCCCTGGGGTGACGAGGCTGGAGTGCCAGGGCGCGCGGGCGTGAGGGACGCGGTCGCCGATGGGGCGCGGGCGCATCCCGCGCGGCTCGCGCTCGACGACGGGGGTGCGGGCTACAGCTGGCGCGATCTGGACGCGGCGGCCGACCGGCTCGCCCGCCGACTGGCGGGGATGGGAGTACGGGCGGGGGAGGCGGTGGGGATGCTCGCGGCGACCGGTCCCGAAGCCGTGACGGCCATGTACGCGGTGCCGCGGGCGGGCGCGGCGCTGGCTCCGCTCAACCCGACCCTGGCGCGCCGCGAGCTGCGGGACGCCCTCGCGGTCGTGCGGCCGGCGGTCGTGCTGTGCGACGCCGCCAATGTGGAAGCGGCGCGCAGGGTCCTCGGGGACGAGACCGCCGGGAAAGAGGCCGCTGGGAAAGAGGCCGCCGGGAAGGAGGCCACCGGGCAGGCCGCCGCCGGGGACGAGGCCCCCGGGAAGGCGCGCCCCCGGCTCGCCGTGCTGGGAACGGGGGTGTCCGCGCAGGCGTTGCGGGTTCTCGCGCCGGGAGAGGAAGCGCGCGGCCCCGAGCGGCCGGTGCCGGCCGGGATCCGGCGGGCGGCCGCATCGAAGGCACCCCTGCCCGGGGTGGGGCCCGACGATGTGGTCGCCCTTCTGCGCACATCGGGCACGGGAGGGGAGGCGCGCGCGGTCGCGCTTACGCGGCGCAACTTCGACGCCAGCGCGCGCGCCGTCGGGCGACGGCTGGACCTGCTTCCGGACGATGCCTGGTACGCCTCACTGTCGCTCGCCCACATTGGCGGGATGGCACTGGTTCACCGGGCGCTGGCCGCCGGCAGCCGGGTAGTGGTGCGCGGCGCCTACCGGCTGGAGGTGCTGGTGGAGCTGATCGAGGCTGCCCGAATCACCCACGTCTCCCTGGTGCCCACCATGCTCGGCCGCCTGCTCGACGCGGCGTTTCCCCGGCCCATCCCCCCCTCGCTGCGGTGCGTGCTGGTGGGGGGGGGCGGGGGCTCCGCCCGAGCTGGTGGACCGGGCGCTGGCCGCCGGGCTGCCGGTGGCGCTCACCTACGGCATGACCGAAGCCTGCTCGCAGGTGGCGACCGCCCCGCCCGCCCTGGTGCGCGCCAAGCCGGGCACGGCCGGCCCTCCGCTCGACGGGGCGGAGCTCCGCGTCGCCGCCGGCGGCGAGATCGAGGTGCGCGGCGAGATGGTGGCTCGCGCGTACCACCAGGGTGGCCGTGCGGATGCCGGAGTCGTGGGCGAAAGACCCATGACCGGCCCGGACGGCTGGTACCGCACCGGCGACCTGGGGCGCCTCGACCGCGACGGCCACCTGTGGGTCGCCGGCCGCAAGTCGCACCGCATCGTGAGCGGGGGCGTGAACGTCGACCCCGCGGAGGTAGAGCGGATCCTCGCCGCCCATCCCGGGGTGGCGGAAGCGGCCGTGGTGGGGCTGCCCGACCCCGAATGGGGGGAGCGGGTGGCGGCGGGCGTCGTGCCCGCGCGCGGCGGCGACCTTCGCGTGGACGCGCTCCACGCCTACTGCCGCGACGTGCTCGGACCGGCTGCCCGTCCGGCCACGCTCGTGGTGCTGGACGCGCTTCCCCGCAACCCGAACGGAAAGGTCGACCGCGCCCGCCTCGCGGCCCGGGTACAGCGGTTCGGCCCGTCCCGGGACGCTGTCGCATGAATCCCTGATTCTGTCGCGGTTTTCGTCGAAGGGCCGCGAGCGACGGAGACCGCGCCATGAAGACGGGGTGGACCGCGGCTCTGTCGCCGATGGCCACCATCCATCCCCCGTACCATGGAAGAACCGTCCCCAACCCTGTAGCTTTGGCCGTTCCGGGCGTCGCCCTGGCAGGCGCGCCGCCCCGCCGCCCATCCTCGATCCAGCGGTCATCTCCGAACGGTCCCAACCCATGAACCTGCTCGACGAATACCGGTGGCGCGGGCTGCTCTACGACGCTACCGACGGCGCCGCGGCGGCGTTTGCCGCCGAGCCCCGGGTCGCCTACATCGGCTTCGACCCGACCGCCTCGAGCCTGCACGTCGGCAGCCTGCTGCCGATCATGGGACTCGTGCATCTGCAGCGCGCGGGGCACACGCCGGTCGCGCTGGTCGGCGGCGGCACGGGTCTGATCGGGGATCCGTCCGAAAAGGCCGCGGAGCGGGCCCTCCTTTCCCGGGAAGATGCCGAGGCCAATGCCGCCGGCATCCACGCCCAGCTCGCGCACTTTCTCGACTTCGAAGTGAAGGGCAATCCCGCGCGCATGGCCAACAACCTGGACTGGCTGGACAAGCTCGGGATGGTCGACTTCCTGCGCGACGTGGGCAAGCACTTCTCCGTCAACGCCCTCCTCGGCAAGGAATCGATCCGCAGGCGGGTGCATGATCCCCAGGCTGGCATCTCGTTCACCGAGTTCAGCTACGTTCTTCTGCAGGCGTACGATTTCCTGGAGCTTCACAACCGGCTGGGCTGCACCGTTCAGATGGGTGGAAGCGATCAGTGGGGCAACATCACCGCCGGCATCGAACTGATTCGGCGGGTGCGCGGCGCCCGGGCGTATGGCGTGACCTTCCCGCTCCTGACCACTTCGGCGGGCACCAAGTTCGGCAAGACGGAGAGCGGAACCGTGTGGCTGGACCCGCGGCGCACCACGCCCTACCGCTTCTACCAGTTCTGGATTAACACTACGGACGCCGACGTGGGGGCCTACCTGCGCCTCTTCACTCTTTTCTCACGGGAGGAAGTCGAGGAGCTGGAGGCCAGCATGGAGGCGCAGCCGCATCGGCGTCTCGCGCAGCGGGCGCTGGCGGCCGACGTCACCCGGCGCCTGCACGGAGAGACCGGGCTGGCGCGTGCCAGGAGGGCGACCGCCGTGCTCTTCGGTGGCGAAGTCGAGGGACTCGGGGCCGGCGAGATCGCGGACATCTTCGCGGATGTGCCGTCGAGCCGGGTACCCGGGGGTGCACTGGAGGGCGAGGGACTGCCGCTGATCGAGCTGCTTCACGATACCGGTCTGGCCGCCTCCAGGAGCGACGCCCGCCGGGGCATCGCGGGGGGAGGCATCTACGTCAACAACCTGCGCATGGCGGATGTCGGCGCACGCGTGACCATGAAGCAGGCGCTGGACGGCGAGTTCGTGGTGCTGCGGCGGGGTAAGAAACGGTATCACCTCGTCCGGCTGGCGGACCGGTAAGCCGCTCCGCGGGTCCTCTGGTTGACGTCGGCCCGGCGCCTCGCCACTCTCGGTGCTCCCGCGGATTCATCCAGGGACTGCAGGGAGCTAGACGATCTCCACGTCGTAGCAGATGCGCCAGTTGCTCATGGCCTCGGGGTCGGGAGGTCCTTCGTCCCCCGGTTGGTGCCGGCCCACCCAGGAATCGGCGGGACCCGCGAACTCACGCGCGTAGCGTTCAAGTTCGTCGTCGTCGGAGAATCTGTCCGTTTCCAGGCCGCGCAACTCGATGAGCAGGGAATCTCCCGCTTCGCCCTCGTACATCACCTTGTTCAGGTGATCGAGCTTGTTCCAGCGGGGGTGATCCGAGATGGGATAGTGGCCCTCTGAGGGGAACCGGCGTTCCTCGGTGCGCTCTCCGCTGGTGACCTTGGCCCAGAAGACGAACTCGCCCTTGTCCTTGTACCAGGGCTCAAGCTTGTCGAGCACCTGAAGCCAGCGGAGCGTGACCCTGATGTTCATGCGGTTTTCCCCTGTTGATCTGACGGTGGCATTCGTGACGGACACAAAAGCGACTTTCGAGAGTAACTCCGGTTTCGGCCCCAATTCAACCCTTGACCCCTGCGCGGGGGTTCTGCATCGTGGGCTTTCTGCCCTGACTTCCTACTACCCGCACCGGTTGCTCACGCATGGATTCCAAGGAAAACCCCAAAGTCGGTGTCATCATGGGCTCTAAGAGTGACTGGCCTGTCATGACGCACGCCGCAGACACCCTCGAGTCGCTCGGCGTCCCGCACGAGGTGCGCGTGATGTCGGCGCACCGAACGCCGGACGTGGTGCTCGAATACTCCCGGACCGCCGAAGAGAGGGGCCTGGGGGTAGTCATCGCGGCGGCCGGCGGTGCCGCCCACCTCGCGGGCGTAGTAGCGTCGAGTACTGCGCTGCCGGTGCTGGGCGTGCCCATGGGTTCGGCGCTGCAGGGCCTCGACTCGCTCCTCTCGACGGTTCAGATGCCCGGCGGCGTGCCGGTGGCGACGCTGGCCATCGGGAAGGCGGGGGCGGTCAACGCCGCGATTCTCGCCACCCAGATCCTCGGAGTGGCGGACACCGGGTTCCGGAAGGCGGTGAAGGCGGATCGACAGGCCCGGCGCGAGGTGGTTCTTGCCACTTCCGATCCGCGTGTCTGACGGCGGGTCGCCAGGGCTCCCCACATTGGCCGGGATCGCGCCCGACGGATCCTTACGCATCGGCTAGAGGCATAATGCTGAACGAAATCAGGCAGAAGATAGAGGATGAGATCGAGGCGTTGTCGCGCGAGTTGCGCTTCGAGCTCCCGGAGCGGATTCGCAAGGCGGTGGAGCTCGGGGATCTGCGCGAGAATTCGGAGTACAAATCGGCCCTCGAGCGGCAGCAGTTCGTGAACGCCCGCATCGGTCACCTGACCCACCGCGTCTCCGAGCTCTCACAGATCGATGTGGAGGGCATGCCCCCGGATCGGGTGGGATTCGGTTCGCGCGTTACGGTCCACGATCACGCACGCAACATGCGGATAACGTACACGATTGCGGCCGGTGACTACATCGACATCGAGGCCGGGCACGTATCCATGGCGTCGGCGATCGGCCGGGGACTCATGGGCGCGCGCCACGGCGACGAAGTGGAGGTCCGGCTGCCGAGCGGGAGACGGCGGTTCGAGATCGTGGAGCTCGAGACGCTTCCCAACCGGATGGGATTGGCATAATGGTTCTGACGCCTTCGACCATGGTTGCGCTGGGGACGCCCGCGTCCGGGTTTCGCCTGTCCGACCCTCGGGCCGGGCGTGGACGCCTTCCGATCTGGCCGGCGCGGGCGGGTTGCTGGCCGCCTGCACGCGCATGGCTCGGGACGTGAGCGAGCCGGGCGGGACCCTCCGTCGTGGCCGCGCGACGGCTCGGCGGACCGTCGCAGTGTCCAGCGGACCGGGTGGCCGGCCAGGCATGGCTGGCGGCGTCCATCGTGCAGGCCGGATCCTTCCGGCCGGCTTCCTCGTGCTCGCGGTCGGCGGGTGCGCCGAGGGCCGCGGGACGGAGGCGGGCCTCCCACCTCTCGACTTCGTCGCGTCCGCGGAGCAGGTGGGGCCGGTGGCCTACCGGGACCCGCTCGGCACGGTGTCGCCCGACGGTCGCTGGCTGGCGTACACCGAGCGCGACCGGCTGCACGTGGTTCCGGTGCGGGGCGGAGCGGAGCGGGTCATGGGGTCGGGCGCCTCGTCGATGCGTTTCGTCACGTGGCTGTCCGACAGCCGGCGGGTGGCGGTGCGGGAGCGCGTCTTCGACCGCAGCCGGCAGGAGTGGTGGCTCTACGACCCGGCGGGCAGCAGCCGCGAGCCGCTGTGGCCGGGCCGCGACGCATCGCCCGACCTGCTCGCGCTGGACATGCTCGTCTGGGCGCCGGACGGGGCCACCGTGGCGGGCGTGTCGTCGGCCGGCGGTGCATCCACCGTGTGGCTCCTGGACGCCGACGGAGGCAACGCACGGCCGGCCGCCACGGGAACCCGGCTCTCGTTCCCCGCGTGGTCGTCCGACGGACGGCTCGCCTGCCTCTCGCTCGAGAACGGCCAGCAGCGCCTGCATTTGCCCTGCGGGGCGCCCGAGCCGCTCTTCACGGACCAGGAGGTCTACGGCCCGCTTGCCTTCTCGCCGGCGGGCGACAGGGTCTACTATGCGGTGCCCGGCGAGGGCGGCTTCCTGGATCTCTGGGCCCGGCTGGCCGGAGGCGGCGAGCCCACCCGCCTGACCGGGTTCTCGCGCGACGCCTACGCTCCCTCGGTGGGGGCCGACGGGCGCGTCCTGTTCAAGTCGCAGGACTACCGCGTCTTTGTGGCGACCGCTCCGGCGGATGGCGGCCCGTCGACGCCGCTGACGACGTTCCAGTCGGAGACGCCGACCTGGAGCTGGGACGGGTCGGAAGTGGCCTTCACCTTCGGAAGCTGGCGCCACGTCACCGACGACTTTCACTACCCCGACATCGCGCAGCACATCGGCATCGTTCGCGCCGAAGTGGACGAGCCGCACGATGCGCCGGAACGCGTCGTTCGCCAGTCCTATTCGGAGGATCAGGGGATGCACACCTCGCCCAACGGGCGCTGGATCGCCTTCCATACCCACGAGGAGTCGGACGACATCTGGCTCATGGCCGCCGACGGCAGCGACGAGCCGCGCATGATCAGCGAGGACGGCCACGAGACCGGGTGGGCGCGGTGGTCCGCGGACGGCCGCTGGATTCTCTTCCCCAGCTATCGCCTGGACGACTCCGGGGCGCGGCGCGCCCATCTGTTCGTGATCGGCATCGACCAGGAAACCGGGGTTGTTACGCAGCCCCAGATGCGGGTCGAACTTGCCGGCTTCGACCAGGACGTGATCCAGGGGGAGTGGGCCGACGCGGGGGAGACGATCATCTACGAGGCGGCCGAAGCGGTCGGACGCAAGAGCCTCTGGCGCGTGTCCCGCACGGGTGGGACGCCGGAGCGGCTGCACAGCTACGGTTCGGACCAGATGCATTCGGGAATCGGCACCTCGACCGACGGGCGCTGGGTGGCGTACGTCGACCGGGCCGACGACGGGTTCTTCCAGATCTTCCGGGTCCCTGCCGGCGGGGGTATATCCGAGCAGCTCACCTTCGACCCTTCCCACAAGACCCAGCCGGCCTTCTCACCGGTCGGGGATCGCATCGCCTTCACGGTTTTCGACTACCGGGTTCTCTTCTGGCAGATCGAACCGGCGTTATGACAGAACCCGCACTTCCGCGAAACGTGAGCCCATGCCTTGACAGGTCGGCGGCCGGGTGGAAGAATCGACCCGCACGCCTGTTCACAGACCACTCATCTTTAAAGGGGCCCGAAACAGAATGTCCACTACCGAAGCACGCCTCCGCGAACTCATTGACGAGCACCTGGATCTGGACCACGCACCGGATTTTGATTTGCCTTTCGGCGACGCCGGTGTGTCTTCTCTGGACTGCGTCGCGTTCGTGAAGCTGGTGGCCCGGGAATTCGATACCGAGATCCCCCCTGAGGAGTGGATGGGCATGGGATCTCTGCGCGGTCTGGTTGCACGTATCGACTCTGGCTGATCCAGGCGCATCCCGCTTCACTGCCCGGCGTGCTACCGGGCGTAGGCCCGCTCCGACACCGGGCCCCCGGGGTCGAGGGCCCCCGGAATGAATTCGGGCACCGAATGGGTTCTGCCCGAACCGGTCTCCGTGTGCGAAGTCGTCCACGACGACGGCAGCGTCACGAGGGTGCGTCGGCACGGGAACCCGGACGGCCTCCGGCTGCTGCTGGGCCACGGCAACGGGCTCGCAATCGATCTGTATTATCCGTTCTGGTCGCGGCTTGAGGACGAGTTCGATCTGCTCGTCTACGACCTGAGGAACCATGGGTGGAACGCTGTCGGCGAACGCCGGGAGCACAACCTGCCCAACCTGGTCCGCGATCAGGAACAGGTCATCGAGGCAGTGGCCCGCAGATACGGCGATCGGCCGACGGTCGGCGTCTTCCACTCGCTCTCGGCATTGACGGCGTTGCTCTCACCAGCGTTGGGGGTGGGTGGAAGCGGCAATATGTCGGCTTGGGTCCTGTTTGATCCTCCGCTCTACAGACCCGGTCCGACGGACCCGGACTTCGACGCCGTGGCCGCAAAAATGGCCGGGCTCACGCGACAGCGGGTGCATCGATTCCAGAAGCGACGCGATTTCACGGAGCTTCTCAGCTACTTGCCGCTCCTCGTCCGGGCGGTTCCTGGTGCCGCGGATCTGATGGCCAGGACGATTCTGCGGGAATCCTCCGGGGAAGCGGGCTACGAGCTTCGTTGTCCTCGCGAATACGAGGCGCAGATCATCGCCTATGTGAGGACCTACGCGTTTCTCGTCAACTTCGGGAATCTTCCGTGTCCGACCAAGGTGATCGGGTCCGATCCCACGCTGCCCTACGCGTATCTGCCCACCTTCGATCTAAGTCATATCCAGACCGTCAACTACGACTTCGTCCCCGAGACGACGCACTTTCTGCAGGTGGAAAAGCCGGCGGAGTGCATCGGCATGATGCGGGAATTCCTGGAGGAGTGCGGGCTGGTCCAGTAGGACGAGCGCCGGGTCCGGATCAGGCTGATCTTCAGAGCTGACGGTCGATTACGCGCCCCACGCGGCAATGACCACCGCCTGACCGATGAGCGCCACGCCGTTGTAGCCGAGGTTCAGCCACGCGAGCCCGGCCTTGCGTCCCTCGAAGGTGACCCCCTGGTGCGCGGCCGGAAGAATGAAGGCGATCAGCGCCATCAGCCCCACGTGTACGCCGACCATCGCGGATGCGCCGCCGCCGCCCATCGACGAGACGGTCCCGGGAGCGATCTCGGCGATCAGCTGGGCGAGAATGAAGGCGGTGACCAGGGAGAGCAGAAAGCTGATGCCGTACGTCCTGAGAGGGTTGAAGCCTTCCTGGATTTCCTCCGGCGTCGTCTCCATCAGCGCCATCCAGCGCTTGCCGAACAGCGGTCCGTACCAGAGCATGCCGACGATCATCGGGACGATCCCGGCGACCAGCACTGCGAGCAGGTTGACAGCGTGCATGAGGTGTTCTCCCGTGGGTTGAGATGCGGATGTTGCCGTCATCCGGTCCCGGCGAGGCCGGCGCGACGCTCTCGCGAAGATCCCTCAGCCCGATTCGCGCGGAGCCTCGACGCGAACCGTGATGAGGTCGGTGTCGTGGTACTGCTGGTGGCGCACCGACGATGCGAGATGACGGAGGAGGCGCAGCGACATCTCCCGTTCCATGGAGGCCTCGTCGGAGGGCTCTCCGAGCAGGGCGATCCGGTCCTGCAGGTTCTCGGTTCCGGGGGCGGCGACGAACTCGAGCACGGCGCCGCCTTTCTCGCTGCGCGCGGCCAGTGCGAGGCGCAGGCAGTCGTCGCCGCGTCCTGCTGTGCGGTCTCTCCTGCGCGCCAGCGACAGCAGCGCCTCCTCGGCGACGGACCCGAGCCGGTCGGCCATCTCCCCACCCCATCCGCCGCGCGACGCGAAATCGGCAAGGAAGCTCTTGATCTTCGTGAGCCCCGAACTGCCGAGTTCGGTTTCGATGCGGCTCGGACGAGGCTCCGTGAGGCGAAGAAAAAGCGTCATCAGGATGGCGCTGAACCCGCCGGCATTCATGCCGTTCTCCAGCAGGCCGCCCGCGAATCGAGACGCCTCCTGCGGGAAGATCAGGCCGTACTGAAAGCCCACTCCGGCCAGGAAGGAGATGCCGACGACCAGACCTTCGCGGTATCCCGGCCCGCCCTGCAGCACGATCTTCATGCCGATCGCGAACAGCATCGCGAGCAGGATGACGAGATAGCCGGCGAAGACCGGATCGGGGATGGCGAGCACGGCCGCGAACGCCTTCGGCAGGAAGGCGAAGGCGACGAAGGCCGCTCCCGCCACAATCCCGACCGCGCGCGCGGCCACGCCCGTGAGTTGGGTCAGCGGCACGCTCGTGGTGGTGGCGCTGCCCGGGACCGTCCCGGAGAGCCCGGCAAGAAGGTTCCCGACTCCGTCCACCGCCATGGCGCCCTGCACGGCGCGGAAGTCGACCGCGCGGCTCCTGCGGCGCCATGAGACGCGCTGGACCGCGATGGCGCTGCTCATGGTGCGGATGGCGGCGATGATGGCCACGAGAAGGAAGGAAGGGAGAAGCGGCCAGAAGGCCGGGCCGAAGCCGAGATCGAAACCGGGCGCCCGGGGGCGTGGCAGGGCGACCCAGGGCGCCGCGGCGACGCGCTCCAGGTCGTAGAGGCCGTAGCCGGCCGCGATGAGCGAGCCCAGGGCCACACCAATCACGGGAGCCCACAGCCGCAGTGCGCTGGTTGCCCTGAGCGCAAGGCCGCCGATGATCACGACGGTAGCGAGGAAGCTGAGCGGTGTGCCGGGGGGTGGACCCGCGTCCGACGAGCCGGACAGGAGGCTCGAGATGAACGGCATGACCGTGACTGGAATGAGCATGATCACGGTGCCCGAGACCGCGGGCGTCAGGACCCGCTGAAAGAGAGAGAGCCGCCACGAAAGGAGCAGCGGAACAAGCGCCGAGATTGCGACGAGGGTGGCGAGCAGGGCAGGGCCTCCCTGGTCGAGCGCCATGATGGACACCGGGATGAACGCCCCGGAGGTGCCCATGACCATGACGTGCCCCATGCCGATGCGCCCCGCGCGCCGTGCCTGCAGGATGGTTGCCACGCCGCAGATGGTCACCGACGCGAGCACGGCCCAGGAAAGGTAGGCGTCGGTCATGCCGGCGGCTCGCATCACGACCATGGGAATCAGCATCACGGCGGCGATGTTGAGCACGGCGAGCTGCAGGCCGACGCCCAGCACCAGCCGCTGCGGGGGCTTCTCGTCGGGCTGGTAGCGAGGTGAGGGATCGCTGCCGGAACTGCGGCCGCTCACCTGGCCGGCCCGAACCAGTGTCTTCTGCGCTGGAACGGGTAGCCCGGGAGGGAGATCCTGCGGCGCCCCTCCCCCGCGAACAGTCCGGCGAACGAAATCGGCAGTCCCGCCTCGTAGGCGCTCGCCACCGACTCCGCGAAGGTGCGGTCGGGCCGGTCGTCCGTATCCGACCATGCGCGCAGCGGGATTGGGCCCGGCCCCGGCCGTGGGCCGACCTCCACGACGAGTTCGGCGTCCAGCTCCGCGATAGCCCGCGGGAGTGGCGGGGTGATGGCCGCCGCGCTCGCCTGCCGGCGCCAGTATTCGCCGTCGGGGACTTCGTCCGCGGCCAGGACGGTACCGGTGACCTGGCTGACCATCGCGATCTCGGGGGGGGAGAACGACACTCCGGCGCACGCCTCCGCCAGTTCGGCCAGCGGATCCCTGTCCGAAGCGGCGAGGTCGCCTGCCGGGGCGGCGGCCGCCATCCTCATCCTCGGCCGGGCCATCGCGGATCCGCGGGCTGCGGCGATTCGCAGCCCGTCTTCCAGGGTGAACACGCCCGCGGTCCAGGCGGCGGCCAGCTCGCCGATTCCGTGGCCCGCCGCCACCCCGGGGCGTACGCCCACGCTCGCCCAGAGGGCTGCGCGCGCGCATGCCAGCGAGTAGATGGCCGGCTGGGCCCACTCGGGGTCGTCCAGCCTCCCCGTCGCCCCCGGCCGCCCGAACATGACGTCGATCAGGGAGGCTCCACCGCGTTCGGCCCCGAACACGGCATCGCACCGATCCAGGAGTGCGCGTACCACGGGTTCGGTCTCGTAGAGATTCAGCCCCATTCCGACCTGCTCGCTTCCCTCGCCGGCGTACACGAACGCGGTCCTGGGGGGCGGGGGAGGCTCGGGCATCCCTCTGGGCTCCGGCCCCATGTCGGCCTGCAGCAGGGCGGTCAGTCCCTCCCTGAGCGACTCGGGGTCGCGGAAGACCAGACCGGCGCGGCGAGCGAAGTGACTGCGCCCGACGCCGGCCGTCCAGGCCATGTCGGCGAGCAGCGACCCCGCCGCGCCGTCTTCCAGCGAGAGGACCGCCTCGTGCTCGTCCAGCCAGCTCCTGTACCGCTGTGCAAGTTTCCGCAAAGCCGCCGGAGACTTCCCGGAGAGGGGCAGGACGCGTGTTTCCCGGGGAGCGAAGTCCCCGCGGGCGTCCGGTAGCTCACCCGCCCTTCCGGGCGACTCGGCGGGCACGCTCCGAGCGGGACCCGCGGCCCCCGCCGCGCCAGTGAGCCGCGAAGCATCCTCCGCGGTGGCGCCCGCTTCGACCACAAGGTGGGCGTTCGTTCCCGAGAGACCGAAAGAGCTGACGCCCGCGCGAGCGGGCCGATCCGGGTGGGAAGGCCAGTCCGTGGCCTCCGCCGCGACCCGGACCGGTAGCTGGTCCCACTCCAGGTGCGGACTGGGATCGCTGAAATGCAGATGCTTCGGAATCCGCCCTGCGTCCATCGCCAGGACGGCCTTGATCAGGCTGGCGACGCCCGCTGCACACTCCTGATGGCCCAGGTTGGTTTTCACGGATCCCATCAGGAGCGGTCGCTCCGCCTCTCGCCCTCGCCCGTAGACCGCCGAGGCCGCGAGGACCTCGATCGGGTCACCCAGGTCGGAACCGGCTCCGTGCGCCTCCAGATAGTCCACGTCCGCCGGAGCGATTCCCGCCCTCTCGAGCGCTTTCTCGATCACACGTTCCTGGGCCGGCCCGTTGGGGATGGTCAGGCCCGCGCTCGCCCCGTTCTGGTTGACGGCCGATCCTCGGATCACGCCCCGGATGCGGTCCCCGTCGGCCAGGGCGTCGCCGAGGCGTTTCAGGACGACCATCCCGCATCCCTCGCCGCGCACGAACCCGTCGGCCCTGGCGTCGAAGGTGCTGCACCGTCCCCGCTTCGAGAGCATGCCGGCCTCGCGCATGAAGGTCGCGATCCCGGGGGAGAGGATTGCGTTCACGCCACCGACCAGGGCCAGTTCCACCTCCTCCTGACGAAGCGCCGACACGGCCTGGTGGACGGCTGCCAGCGAGGAGGCACAGGCCATGTCCACCGGCACCGCGGGCCCGGTCAAGCCGAATGCAAAGGCGATCCGGCCGGCGGTCACGCTGATGGTCGTGCCCAGGTAGCCGTGGTCTTCACCAGCCGCGGCGGCCACGTCCCGGTAGTCGCCATTGCCGACGCCCACGTACACGCCCGCAGAGCTGCCTCGCAGCGCCCCGGGATCGATCCCGGCGTCCTCCAGGGCATGCCAGGTCGTCTCCAGCAGCAGCCGCTGTCGCGGATCCATCATCCGCGCCTCGATCGGCGTGATTCGGAAGAATCGGGCGTCGAACTTGTCGATATCCTCGAGGAAGGCACCCCGGCGGACAGCGTCTTCCGGATCGTCCGGATCCCCCGCCACGCCGTCCCAGGGACCGGGATCGCGTCGACCGTCCGTCACCAGGTCGGCCCCGCTTTCGAGGAGGCGCCAGAACGAGGCGAGGTCGGGTGCTCCCGGGAAGCGGCACGCCATCCCGACGATCGCGATGGAGTCATCCCGGCTCTCGACCGCCGGTCGCGGTTCCGGCTCGCGACCGGGTTCCTCCCGGGCAGCCGGCGTCGCGGCGCCGAGCTCGAGGGCCAGGTGGTCGGCCAGGCCGGCGATGTCGGGGAAGTCGAACACGACAGTGTTGGGGGCAACATAATCCCCGGCGAACGCCCGGTTCAGGCGGTTGCGCAGCTCGACCGCCATGAGCGAGTCCATCCCCAGATCGAAGAACGCGACCGAGGACGCAGGGGCTGCCGGCAGCCGCAGCACCGCCTTCACCTCCTGCTGAAGGAAGGACACGAGCAGCTCTTCGTGCCCGGCGGGAGGCGTCGCCCGCAGAGTGGTCATCAGGTCGTCCGCCAGATCGGACGCGTCGGCGTCGGCGTCCCCGTCGGTCGCGAGCAGGTCTTCCAACAGGGGAGAGCGGCTCTCGGCCGCCTCGCCGTAGACCTCCCAGTCCACCGCCGCGACGATTGCCGTCGTCGGATCGTCGCGCACGACCCGCTCCAGGGCGCGGAGGCCCTGCTGCGGGCTGATCCATCCGGTTCCGGAAGCAGCCAGCTGACGTGCAATCCGCTCGCGCTGTTCCTCTGCCTCGCCGAGCCCCGACCAGGCGCCCCACGCGATGGACTGCCCGGCAAGTCCCAGCGAGCGGCGATGGGCGGCGAGCTGGTCCAGAAAGGCGTTGGCGGCCGCGTGATTGGCCTGGCCCGCGTTGCCGAGCACGCCCGCGACGCTGGAGAAGAGGACGAACATGTCCAGATCCTGCTCCACGGTGGCGCTGTGGAGGTGCCACGCGCCGAGCACCTTGGGCCACAGGACCTGTTGGAAGCGATCCCAGCTCTGATTCCCGATCGACTGATCCGACAGGACGCCGACGCTGTGGATCACGCCTGCGAGCGGCGGCAGGTCTTCGTCCATCCTCGCGAGCATCTCGTCCAGCGCGCCGGGATTGCTTACGTCCGCGAGCTCCGCCCGCACCGTGACGCCCCGCCTTCGGAGCCTCTCGATGGTCTCCTCGGCTTCCGCGTCCGGCGCCCGTCGGCCGTTCAGCACGATCGCGCCGGCCCCGCGGTCCGCCAGCCACCTGGCCACCACGCAGCCGATCCCGCCGAGGCCCCCGGTCACCAGGTACGTCCGATCCGGACGCAGGTGCCCGCGGGCGAGAGGGGAGGTTGTGAACACGATCTTCCCGATGTGCCTGGCGGCCCGCATGTACCTCATTGCCGGCTGCGCCTCGGCCAGCGGCCAGCGGGTGTGGCTGAGCGGCGTGACGCTGCCCGCGGCGAAGTGCTTCATCACTCTCTTCAGCGACGTCCCCGGCCATCCCGGATCGTGCTCCTTGAGCGTGTCCAGCTCGAGGATGTGGTAGTCGACATCGGGCCGGACGGCTGCCATCTCCCCGGGACTGAGGATGTCTCGCCGCGCCAGCTCGATGAAGCGGCCCCCGTTGGCCAGACACGAGAGGCTGGAATCGATGAAGCCTTCACCGGTGAGGCTGTTCAGCACCACGTCGACGCCCGCGCCGCCGGTGGCCTCGAGGATCTCCCTGCCGAACGCGATCCGGCGGCTGTCGAAGACGTGTTCGACGCCCATCGAGCGCAGATAGGCGCGCTTGCCGGCGCTCGCCGTGGCAAACACCTCCGCTCCCACCGCCTGCGCCAGTTGGATCGCCGCGAGTCCCACGCCCCCCGCACCGGCGTGAATCAGCACCCGGTCCCCGGCCTTCAGCCTGGCCAACTCATAGGAGAGGTCAGCGGAAACGAACGCCGTCGGGAGGGTGGCGAGCGCGGATGCCGGCGCGTCCTCGGGAGCCGGACACACCATCTCCTCGTGGGTGACCGCTTCGGGACCGAAGGTGCCGAAGGCCAAGCCGACGATGCGGTCACCGGCGGACACGGTCGACACCTCGGAACCCACCTCGAGAACGCGGCCGCACATCTCACCGCCGAGAAGTCCCTCGTCGATGAAGCCGATCGAACGGAAGACATCCCAGAAATTGAGTCCGGTGGCCTCGACTGCGATGCGCACGTCGCGCGGTGCGAGCGAACGCGGTGGCAGCGGATCCACGCTCATGCGTTCGAGGGCGCCGGCGGAATCGGGTTCGAGCAGCCAGCTGGTCCCGTCCGGAACCGCCAGCCGCTCCGTTCCCGTCCCGGATCGCACCAGGCGCGCAACCCGGCGCAGGCCGGCGCGATAGGCGATGTGGCTCTCTGCCTCGGGGTGAAGCAGCTCGTCGGCCAGATCGGACGGGGAAACCGGCGCCTCCGGATCCAGGTCGACCATTCGCGGCGTCAGGTCGGGGGCCTCCCTGGCCACGACCTTGCCGAAGCCCCAGAGGAGCGCACCCGAGAGCTGGCCCTCGCGCTCGCGCTCCAGCACCTGGCCGCCGCGCGTCACCAGCCAGAGCCCGTCCGCGGGCGCCGCATCGGAGTCGGTCGCGCCCTGGACCAGCGCCAGAGCGGTTGAAGCTGCGTGCCTGGCATCGCCCGACATCTGTGCGGTGGTCGCGCGGGGACCGTGACCGTCCAGCGCCGCGAGGTGCACGATGCCGGCGAGCGACGGGGCGCCCGCAAGGCCGCTGACCAGCGCCTCCCACTCCTCGCGCCGCTCCATGTGGAGGGTTCTCCGAACCACGCGCGGGTCGCCGTTGGAGGCATTCCCTGCCTGAACGGGCGCCGAGTCCGTCCGGGCGCCGTCCTGCGACGTCTCTTGCGTGCCGCCCGCAGGGTCATGTGCCGCCAGCACCACCGTCTGGTTGCGCGCCGCGAGTTCCCCGGCAAGCTCTTCCGCCACGCCGCCCTCGTCCCCGGCGACGATCCAGACGCCCGGAACCTCGGCCACCTCCACCGGACCACGCGCGATGATCACGCCACGGTCGGGATTCGCGTTGGGATCGGATGTGTCGACGCCCAACACCTCGACCGCTCCGAAGTCCGCGTCCACGAGGGCCTGCCGCCAGACCGCCGGACTGGCGAGGGCGTGGTGAGGGCGATAGTGGTCGGCGAAGCGCCACCATCCGTCCAACTGACCAAAGGTCAGGTCCAACCAACCCTGCCCGCGCAGGTTCTCGAGCGCCACCAGTTGCCCGGAGGGGGCGAGCAGGTCGCGGCAGTGGGCGAGGGTCTCATCCAGAAAGCGTGTCGCGTGGAGGACGTTGGAGGCGATGAGCAGATCGTAACCGTGCGCGTCGAAGCCCTGCTCGAGCGGATCCCTCTCGATGTCGAGGACGCGGTAGTCGATGGGTGCCCCGCTGTCCGCGAAGCGCGCTTCCGCCTCCGCAAAGAAACCGGCGGAGATGTCGGTGTAGACGTAGTCGAGCCGGTCGGCCGGCAGCTCGGGCAATACGGAAGCAGTCGCCGATCCCGTGCCTGCGCCCACCTCGATGACCCGCAGGCGTCGCCCCGGAGGCAGCTCGGCCACGAGGGAGCGGACCGCATCCGCCAGCATGCGGTTGGCCGCCCGCGCCACAGGCGCCTTCAGATAGAGGTCGGCCGCGGTCGGCTCGCCGCTGCTGAACAACAGCGTGAGCGGGTCGTCGCGGCCGCACAGCACCTCGGCGAGAGCGTCGCCGCTCCGCCGGAAGAGCCCGATCTCGTTCGAACCGTGGGAATACCGTTCCGCCATGCGAGCGGCGTAGGCGTCCGCATCCCCGGGCATGCCGGGCGGCAGCGGTTCGCCCGACGCGACGATCACCCTGAAGCCGTCCTCGGTTTCCTCCAGCATCCCCGACCGGGCCAGCATCTCGAGCATGCGGCGGAACAGCCGCGTGTGCTCGTCCCGGACATCGAGGCGCCCGCGCAGCTCGGCCGGCCGCACCACCGCGCCCGCCCGACGTTCCCATCCCAGGCGGTCCAGCGCCAAGAGCGCATAGGCGCGCGAAACCCGTTCCAGTTCGTCGAGGAGCGCATCCCGGTCCTCGGCGCCGACCCCTTCGTCCGACAGATAGCCGGTGAACAGCCTGGTTCCGCGCGCTACGGTTGCGGGGTCGGTGAGGAATGCGGCGTCGGCCATCCCCTGCGGAAGCGGACGATCCCGCCAGGCCACCTCGTAAAGAAGCTCATTCAGGCCTTCCACCGCCGACAGAAGCGCCGCCCTGGTCGCCTTCTTGATGGTGTAACCGGTGAGGCCACCCAGCAGAAACCCGCTCAGGTCGTAGATGCGCACATCGCCGGCGAACACCTCGGCCCCGCCGCCCGCGCCCGCCTCCGCATCTGCCGCCGCCTCCCGGTCCCTCGGATCCTCGCGCATGCGTACGTGGCAGATGACGCGCTCCGGCAGGCGCGCCGACAGCCACAGCCGGTCCCACCCGAACGGCAGATAGGTGGTTCCGCCTTCGGTGCCCGCAGGTCCGCGCGCCGCGGACATCATCTGGAAGCATCCGTCGAGAAGAAGCGGATGCACCTCCGCGCCACTGCCATCGAGGCCCTCCGGGACCGCCACCTCGCCGACGGCCTCACCGGGCAGCGACCAGACCTCGGCCAGCGTGCGGAACGACGGCCCGAGATCGATGCCCACGCCGGCCTTGGCGCGGTAGAATGCCCGGACATCCTGGGACTCCAGTCCCGCTTTCAGGCGATCCACGTCCACCCGGCCTTCAGCTTCCTCCCCGCGTGACGCAGAACCGGGAACCATGCGGCCCTCGGCGTGCAGGGTCCATTCCGCGGCGCCGTCACTCCGGCTGAGGATGCGCACCCGACGCGACGCTCCATCCTCGGAGGCGTCGAGCAGCACCTGCATCTTGCGGCCGCCGTCCCCGAGCCCGTTCTCGGCGTCATCGTCCTCGAAGATCAGCGGACTCTGCAGTTGCACGTCCTCCAGAGCCTGCGCTCCCTCGCCCTCGGCCAGGCACGCGGACACCGCCATGGCGCCGTAGAGCGCGCCGGGCGCGACAAGGCGGTCGAACACGCGGTGGTCGGTCAGCCATTCCGGGTCCGAGGGGAAGATCTCCGTCTCGAAGGTGATCTCGCCGCTGGCGGATTCGTGGCGGGTGCCCAGCAGCGGATGATCGGCGCCGGCCCGACGCCGCCTGGCGGCCTTGACCCAGTGTCGCTCCCGCTGGAACGGATAACCCGGGAGCGCGACGCGCCGGCGGGATTCCCCGGCGAAAAGCCCCGGGAAGGAGACCGGAAGCCCCAGTTCGTACGCCCGCGCCACGGCCGCGACGAACGCGTCCTCGGCGTCGCGTTCCGATACGTGGCGGCCCGGCCTCAGCAGGCTCGGAATCGCGGCCGGCGGGCCGGGAGGGCCTTCCTCTCCGGGCCAGGCCAGGCCCACCATGGGTCCCAACACCGAGTGCGGACCGATCTCGATCACCACGTTCACACCGCTGTCGGCGAGGGTCTCGACCGCCTGCCGGAAGGCCACCGGCTGACGCGCCTGACGCCGCCAGTAGTGGCCGTCGAGCACGTCGCCCGGGCCGATCACGCGTCCGGTCAGCGTGCTGACGAAGTCGACGGCGGGCGAGGCGATGTCGAAGCCCTCCATGGAGGCTTCCAGGTCGTCCAGCGCGGGCTCGATCAGGGCACTGTGGTATGCGGGACTCCTGCGCAGCCGCCTTACGCGCACATCTTCCCGCTCGAAGCGCTGGAGCAGGGCCTCCACCTCGTCCGCCGGCCCGCTCACGGCCTGGTGCGCCCCGTTGTCCGCGGCCACGCTTACACCGGGACCCGCCGCCGTCGCGTTGTGCCGCGCGACCTCCTCGGCCACCCGGGTCGCCGGCGCGAAGATCGCCGCCATCGCCCCTTCGCCGGGCAGGTCGGCCATCCGCGCGCCTCGGTCCGCCGCGAACCGCAGTCCGTCTTCCAGGCCGAACACGCCCGCCGCCTGCGCCGCCGCGATTTCGCCCAGGCTGTGCCCGATCACCACGTCGGGCCGAATCCCGATGCTTGCCCAGAGGGCCGTCAGGGCGCTCTCCAGCGCGTAGATCGCGGGTTGCTTCCACGCCGGGTGGTCGAGATCCGCCGGCGCGTCCCCCGCGCCGAACATCGCGCCAAGCAGGGAGGCGTCCCGTTCCGCGACGTAGGCGGCCTCGCAACGGTCGAGGATCTCGCGAGCCACGGGCTCGGTCTCGTAGATTTGCCTGCCCATGCCCACCCACTGGCTGGCCTGTCCGGTGTAGGCGAACGCGATCCTCGGCGTCTCCAGAACCGGTTGCACCGGAGTCTCGGCATCGCCCTCGGCGATCGCCAGGAGACCCTCGCGCAGCGATTCGGTGTCGCGGAACACGATCCCCGCCCTGTGGGTGAAGTGGCCGCGGCCGATCCCCGCTGTCCAGGCCATGTCCGCGAGCAGCGCGTCGCAGGCGGCCTCCCCCGAGGACAGCTCTGGCGCATGGATGTCGAGCCAGCCCGGATACCTGCCGGCCAGCCCTCGCAGCGTTTCCTCCGACCTGCCCGAGAGAAGAAGGACG
The DNA here is from genome assembly GCA_965232315.1 of Longimicrobiales bacterium. Classification (GTDB taxonomy): domain Bacteria; phylum Gemmatimonadota; class Gemmatimonadetes; order Longimicrobiales; family Gaopeijiaceae; genus BD2-11. Next base: position 25,392 of record CBDDPN010000034.1, read on the forward strand.
CGCGCGGGACGAGGTTGGAGGACTTCTTCTTCCCGCGCTGGCACGCCAACCGATACCGGGGAACCGGGGGGTGGCTTCCATTCGCGACTCGGGTCCGCCGCAGCGCCCGTGTCGTACCCCTCGAGCACCACATGAGCGTTGGTTCCCGACCACCCGAACCCGCTCACTCCCGCCGTCGGCGGGCGGGCGGATCTTCGCGGCCATTCCATCTGCTCCGCGGTCACGCTGAGCGGCAGGCGGGACCAGTCCATCCGGGGACTCGGGGTGCGGAAATGAAGGTGTCGGGGGATGGTCCGGTGATGCATCGCCAGCACCACCTTCATCACTCCGGCCACTCCAGCGGCCGCCTCCAGATGGCCGATGTTGGTCTTCACCGAGCCGATCAGCAGGGGATCGTCGTGGTCGTGTCCCTCTCCGTAGGCCGTCCCCGTCGAGTTGGCTTCGATGGGGTCGCCCACCTCGGTGCCGGTGCCGTGCGCCTCCACGTAGTCCACATCCGAAGGTCGCAGGCCGGCCCGCCGGACCGCTTCGACCATGACCCGCTCCTGCGCCGGGCCGCTCGGTACCGTCAGCCCGGGGCTGGCCCCGTCCTGGTTTACCGCCGCGCCCCGAACAACGCCCCAGATCCGGTCGCCGTCCGCCTCGGCCTCGACTCGGAGTCGCTTGAGGATCACGATGCCGCAGCCCTCGCCCCGCACATATCCGTTCGCGGCGGCGTCGAAGGTCGCACAGCGTCCGTCGGGCGACAGCATCCCGGCGGTTGCGCGCATTTCGAGCAGCCTGCCGGAGAGGATCGCGTGCACGCCGCCCGCGAGCGCGAGGTCCGCCTCGCCCCGCTGCAGACCCGACACGGCCTGGTGGATCGCCACCAGCGACGAGGAGCAGGCGGTGTCCAGCGCGATCGCGGGCCCCTCCAGGCCCAGGGCGTAGGCGACCCGTCCGATGGCCGTGTTGAAGGAGGTGCCGGTCACGCGAATAGAGGCTGAGCCGCCGGCTCGGCGGGTGTCGCTCGACGTCCAGGACCAGCCCCCGGTACTCGTTGTTGCTGATCCCGGCGTAGACCCCGGTGCGGCTGCCCTTCAGTGCGTGCCGGGTCGATTCCCGCGTCCTCCAGCGCCCGCCAGCTCGTCTCGAGCATCATGACGCTGCTGCGGATCGAGCAGCTGGGCCTCGACCGGCGAAATGCGGAAGAACGACGCGTCGAAGAGCGTCCAGGTCGTCCAGGTAGGCGCCGAACCGGCAGGCCACGCTCCGGACCTCCGGGTCCGGGAACAGTTCGCCCACGCGCCCGGCCCCCGACCCCGGAACTCCCTTCGGTGACGGCCGTTGCCTGCCGGTCTCCAGGAGCCGCCAGAAGGCTTCGATGTCGTTCGCGCCGGGGAACCGGCACGCCATGCCGACGATCGCGATCGGTTCGCTCGATGGCGCGAGATCGAGTTTCCTCGACGTCATGTCTCCCACGTTGCCAGATGCCTCCGGTCGGAGTGTGACGATTCCGGTGCGAGTCCGGCGTGAAGACGCTCTCGCATGCTGGCTGTTGTGTTAGAAGGTTAACCGCATTCCAAAGGAGCGACAGCGTTGCCGGAAGCCGTCACGCTGCCGCCGGAAGAAAGCGAAAGCGCCGCCGAACACTCGGTCCGACGGCGCCTTCTACCAGCGTTTTCTGCTCAGCCCGGCACGATGGCCGCTGGCCGGAACAGATACGATCACTCGGCTAACGGCGATCGCTTGCCCATGCCAGGCTGAACAGGGTACTTGGACTAGACAATTGATCACCTCCTTTTCATGAGTCGACATCGGGCCGAACACCAGCGGACCCGGGGTCCGCGGTCCGTCGGGGAACGCCATCTGGGCGCCTCCCCAAGCGGCCCCGCCGCTCCCCGATACAGAGCGGCTGCACGAAATTACAAGGCTACGACGAAAGCGGCAAGCAGGAAAACGGACGCGCGGAACCATCTGTTTCCGTTAAGGCCGGACCAAGGGCACCGCCGGCCGCGCTTCCTTCGCGTCCGGCAACGTCATTAGCCGCTCCAGGGTCGTCCGGGCTGGTGCTGGATCGGCCCTCTACGCGTCCCGGAACGCCTTGCGGAAGAGGAGCAGGACGACGACGATCGCGATCCCGATCCACACGAATCCCCAGACCATGGTGGGGATGCCGGTCATTTCGGCGAGCATGCGCGCGTCGGACTGGAGCTCGGGCCGGTCGATGACATCGCTCTTGATGTCCAGGATGGCGTACAGGCAGCTGGTGAGTCCGAGCGCGGTAAGCAGAACCCGGTTCGCGCGGGCCGGAAGTCGCGCGGCGGAGGCGAAGAGCGCGAGGCCGAAGAGAAGGCCGAAACCGAAGCCGAACGCCGTGCGCACATAGAGCAGCGTCAGCACGACCACCATGACGCCCACCGCGCCGACGATCCAGCGCGACCCCCGGGGACCGGTGCGAGCGCCCATGAGAAGCAATACGCCCCAGCCAAGGCTGCCGAGATACCCCGCCGACAGGGTCAGCAGCGCGTTACCGCCCGGACAATAGCAGGCCCCGCCCTGTGCCGGGTTGAGTTCGATGCCCTGGATGGTTCCGCCGGTGGCGAGCGCCGCGAAGCCATGGCTGATCTCGTGGAGCAACACTACGAAGACCTTGAGCGGATATACGACGGGCGTATCCCAGGCGAACCAGATCGCGCCGAAGTAAACGGCGAATCCGGCAAGAAAGACGAGGCGTCGTTTGGTTTGGGCGCTCATGCGGGGTAGGTACGTTCGAAAGGGGCGGTGGGTTCCGAGGCCGCGGGCACGGGTCGGAAGACGGTCAGGGACTTCGGCCTGAAAGGATCGCCGCGAGGACGCGTGCGTCGATGTTGCCGCCCGACACAACAGCGACCACCGGCCCGCCCCCGATGCCCGGATTCCGACCGAGAGCGGCCGCGACCGCTGCGGCCCCCGCTCCTTCCGCGACGATACGCGCGCGTTCCGCCAGCAACCGGATCGCGGCGCAGACGTCTTTCAGCGCGACGACGCGCGACCCGGTCAGCAGCGACCGCGCCAGGGGCCACATTTCGGGCAGCAGTCCGGCGGCCCCGATCCCGTCGACGAACGACTGCGTGTGCGGGACCTCCACAGGCCGGCCCGCGCGCCATGACGCGGCCAGAGGGGCCGCAGTCTCGACCTCGGCGGCGTAGACCGCCACGCCCGGCCGGAGCACCCGGACGGCGGTAGCGATCCCGCACGAGAGGCCGCCTCCACCGTAGGGCACGACCACCGCACGCACGTCCGGGAGGTCCTCCACGATCTCCAGGCCGATCGTTCCGTTGCCGGCGATCACGTCCGGGTCGCTGACGGGATGCACGAAGAACCCGTCCTCGCCACGGCGTCCGTGGTCGCGCAGCACCGCCCACCACTCCGCGAACGGCACCGGAACGGAGGTGGCTCCCAGCCGGGCGATGGCGTCGAGTTTGGCTGCGGGCGCTGTATCCGGGACGATCACGCGGCAGGCAATTCCTCGACGGCGCGCCTCGAAGGCAACGCCCTGGGCCATGTTCCCCGCGCTGCCGGTGTACACGCCACGAGCCAGCAGGGCGGGATCGGCCAGCGCCATGGCGTTGGCGGCCCCCCGGATCTTGAACGAACCGATGGGCTGCAGGCACTCGAGCTTGAGCCATACTTCGGCCGGCGTCCCGGGGAGGTCCAGGCGAACCAGCGGCGACCGCATGGCGGCCCCGGCGATGCGTTCGCGCGCAGCCACGATGTCGGTGAGGTCGATGGGACCGACCGACTTCATTCCCCGTCTCTGAGTGTGGCGGCGACTCCCTCGGCAGCGCGGGCAATACACCGCTCCCCGATCTCGCGGCCCATGCCGCGGGGATCCCCCAGCACCCCATTGTGCGTGACGGCCCGCAACCCCTCTGCGAAGATCCGCTCGGCCAGGGCGGCGTCGAAGCCGCCAACGTAACCTGCCTCGGCCAGCTCTTCGCGGACCAGGTCGGGGCGAATACAGAGCATCTCCGAGCTCTCGGCGATGTCGGCGTGCCCGCCGACACGGTGGACGAGGTCCGGCGCCACCTCCCGCACCGCGTTTTTCCACAGCGCCACGAACTCCAGCAGATCGGTGTAGGCGCGCACGTCGCAATCGGGTGCAACGGCGGCCCGCAGCTCTTCCAGCATCGCCGCAAGGGGCGCGAAGTTGCCGCCGTGGGAGGGCACCAGGCAGACAGTACGGAAGCCGTGGCGCGCAAGGCTGACCACATAGTCCCTGCAGATGGCCTTGAGGGTGTCCCCGGCGAGCGAGATCGTGCCCGGGAAGCCCATGTGATGCTCGGAGCATCCCACCCGGATGGTGGGACCCACGAGGGTGCGCCCCAGGCGGCGCGCCACCTCGAGCGCCAGCCGGTCGCCGCGCGCCGCGTCCACGAGGAGCGGAAGGTGTCGGCCGTGCTGTTCGATCGCACCCACGGCCACCACGACCGACGTGAACCCATCGGCCAGCGCAGCGTCCACCTCGGGCCAGGTCATTTCTTCGAGGAGCAGCGTCTGAAGCATGGCCCAACCTACGCCGTGGCCCCGAATTGCTCCATACCCGGCCGGCCGCTCCGGAACCCCCGGAACGGCCGGCCATGGCGCTGTCCGGCGCTCGCAGCACCGGAGTTTGGCAGGAATCAGTTGCTCTGCGGACGGATCGTCACCCGGATAACGTCCGTGATGGCCGGATAGTAGAACCCGTCAGGGGACATCATTACGTCAATCTCGTGCACGGTACCGCCTTCCTCGTCGGCGCCGGTGTCGGGACCTGTCTGGCGAGGCGCCTGGTACGGACCGGCGCCGGGGGCCTCGTTGACCTCGGTTCCGGCGTCCCACAGCTGGATCTCGTCGGTGATGTCTCCGCTGATGGGAGCCCCGGAGGCGTCGAAGAGTCCGACACCCCGTTCGTCCGGCGCGTAGAACAGGTCGTTGGACTGCACCAGCATGGTTGCAAAGGAGAGGTAGTCACCCGGGTTCGCGTCGAAGCTGAACGAATAGCTCTCGCCCGGGAACGCCGGGGCGGGACCCGTCCCTCCCACGGGCGTGGCAAAGGCGCCGGATGCCACCCCGTCCACGGACGCCAACTCGGTTGCGAGCAGCGCCGGGTCGCCATCCTCGGCAAGAGACTCGAGGCCATCCGTCGCCGACGCTCCATCATCGAACAGAACGCCAGCGCCGGTGTGAACCGCAAACACACCGGGCGCGATCGGGCTGGTCAGGCCGGTGCGCGACGTCAGCGCCTCTCCAAGTGCCCCGGCCGTGCCGTCTTCGGCGAGTCCCTCGCGGCCTTCACCACGGTCCGCCTCGCCTTCCGAGAAGATTGGATTCCGCTCGCTATGGACCACCCATACGCCTGGCGCGAGCGGGACGTCCGCGAAGGACATCATGTCCGCGGTCGTCAATGTTGCCTCGGTGCTGACGTTCCGGATGTGAAGATGGAACATGCCATCGCCGTTGGCCTCCAGCGTGACGCGGATGACGTCGGCCACGTCGGGCAGATTGCCGAACATGTCGGTCACCAGCCGCACCGTGTTGTCAGGATCGGCAGCGCCTGTATCGAGCCCCGTCTGCCTCGGCGCCTGGTCGGCTCCGGATCCGGGCTCCTGGTTCATCTCCGTCCCCGCGTCCCAGAGCATGACCTGGTCCGTGAGGTCACCGGTCACAGGAGCGCCATCGGCATCGTAGAGGGGGATTCCACGGCCGTCGGGCGCGAAGAAGTAGTCGTTTGAATGCACGAACATGGTTGCAAAGGAAAGGTACATCCCGGGCGCGGCCGCGAAGTCGAAACGGTAGTCCTCGCCCGCATGAAGCGGGCCGGGCGCGTCCGCGCCGTCGGGGGTGTCGAATACGCCGGAACCGAGGAAGTCGTACGGCTTGGAGACGTTCTCGATGGTGACCTCGAAAGTGGTCGCGGCAGGCGCCGGTGGTTCCACCGGTGGCGCAACCCCGTCCTCGTCTTCGCATCCTCCCAACATTACGGCTCCAGCGAGTGCGTTGATCGCGAGTCGTCTGGAATATCTCATCATTCTGGCTCCCCTTTTTTTCGGAGTTGTTGCAAACGACCGAAGGGAGCGTCGATGTCTCTTTTCGGACACGGTCTGGTAACCTGATCCGAAGAAACCGGCGCTCCGCATCAGTCCGACACACGTCAATGGCAGGGAGCTTGCATGAATGATGCCGTGGAGGAGATGCCGCTCGCTGGGTGCATCGTGCGAGCCATCTTGCTCAACAGATTTCGCGGGGACGAGCGAACATCGCCGGGTTGATTCGGTGGAAATGACCGGCGTATACTGCCTGATTCCGCCCTTCAGGAGGAACCACGATGCCCGACGAAGCCGATCCCGCGCCGCTGCCTCGCGCCGCACACATCGGGGAGGGGAACTAGGGATGCTGCGGCAAGCTCTGCTCTGGGCCTCCCGGAACACATGGATCGAGCGGCAGATGCGCCGCCGAGCCTTCGCCCGCCGCGCGGTTTCCCGCTTCATGCCGGGCGAGACGGCCGAGGCGGCCCTCGAGGCCACCCGGAACCTGCGGCAGCATGAGATCTCGACGGTGTTCACCAAGCTCGGCGAAGCTCTTGAGGATCGCGACGAGATCGCCCGGGTCGTGGATCACTACACCGGGCTGCTGGAGCGCATCGCCGCGGAGCGGCTGAACAGCCAGATCTCCATCAAGCTCACCCAGCTCGGCCAGGATATCGGCCAGGACATCGCCGAGGCCAATCTCAAGCGGCTGGCGAAGACGGCCGGCGATCATGGCAACGTGGTCTGGGTGGACATGGAGGCCTCCCCTTATGTCGATGAGACGCTCGACATCTTCACCAACACGCTCGCGGAGCATCCAAACCTCGGCCTGTGCGTGCAGGCGTACCTCTACCGGACGGCGGCGGACGTGGAACGGTTGCTCGCGCTGGGCGCCCGGCTGCGGCTGGTAAAGGGAGCCTATCAGGAGCCGGCCGAGATCGCCTGGCCGCGCAAGCCGGACGTTGACGAGAATTTTCTGGTTCTGACCCGGATGATGCTCGAGAGCGCCGACCCCTCCGCGCCTCAGGGGATCGCGACCCACGACACCGCGCTGCTGGCGCGCATCCTGGAGGAGGCGAGCGCGGGCCGCGTCCCCGCGGGCGCATTCGAAGTGCAAATGCTCTACGGCATTCGGACCCGCGAGCAACTGGCGCTGAGGCGCCGTGGGATCCCCGTCCGGGTACTGATCAGCTACGGGCCGCATTGGTACGCGTGGTACATGCGGCGACTTGCGGAGCGGCCCGCCAACCTGGGTTTCGTCGTCCGCAGTGTCTTCACGCGCTAGAGCCCGCCTCGCCGACCGGCTGCGAGCGAACCTGCGGGCGGAGGGCATCCCCGCGCGCGACGGTGAAGTCGAGCGCGTCATTGCCGAGGGCTGCCTGGATCGGGCGCTGGCTTTCCGCGAAGCCCTTGCGACCCTGGGGAAGGACGGCATTCCGGACAGTCTGTCCGGCTGGTCGATTCCGGAGCCGGGACTCGTTGAGGACGGCGCCCGGTCAGGTGCCGGACCGGAGGAGCGGCACGCACCATCCGTCGCGGGCGATTGCGGGCCCTGGCCCTCGACCATCGCCGAACTGGCCCCCCTGGTGCGCGCCCGCGCGATCTCGCCCGTCGAGCTGACAGAGCAGGCGCTCGCTCGCATCGAGGAGGACGACGGCCGGGCGAACGCCTTCCAGCTGGTCCTGCCAGAGAGGGCGCTGGCAGCAGCCCGCCGCGCGGAAGACGAGCTGGCCGGCGGCGCGTGGCGGGGGCCGCTGCACGGGATTCCGGTCGCCGTGAAGGACCTGCTGGCGATGAAGGACACAGCCACCACGGCCGGGTCGAAGATCTTCGCCGGTCGGGTCGCCGACCGTGACGCGGGCGCAGTGGAGCGGCTGCAGGAGGCGGGGGCGGTCATCGTGGGGAAGACCCGCCTGTCGGAATTCGCGTACTGGCCGGGGTCGACCAACCCCCACTACGGCCCCACTCCCAACCCCCACGACCCCACCCGCGACGCTGGCGGGTCGAGCAGCGGGTCGGCGGCGGCGGTGGCGCGCGGCATGGTGTACGGCGCCCTCGGATCGGACACCGGGGGGTCGATCCGCATCCCGGCCGCGCTCTGCGGGGTGGTGGGTCTCAAGCCGACCTTCGGGCGCGCGAGCCTCTTCGGCTGTGTCCCGCTGGCCTGGTCGCTCGACCACCTGGGGCCTCTCGCGCGCAACGTAGACGACGCCGCGCTGCTGCTGGCCGCGATCTCCGGACCCGACCCGCGCGATGGCCGCACCCGGTCCGGCCGGCCCCTGGTGACAGCCGGAGCGGCCTCAGGGGCAGACGCGGTGGCGCGCGGCCTGCGCGTCGGCGTGCCCCGTGAGCTCGCCCTGAACGCTCCCCTCGATGACACGGCCGCGCGGTCGTGGGCGCGCGCCAACCGGGCGCTCGAGGAGGCGGGTGCGACCCTGGTCGAGGTCGACCTCGACGACATGGCTCTCCTGCGACAGGTCGCCGTCCTGACGCTGGTCGTTGAAGCCGCCGCCTGGCATGCACCGCTGTTGCGGGCCCACTACGACGACTACGGCGAGTTCTGCCGCGGCCGCCTGCTGGGCGCATACACATTCGGTCCCGAGGACTTCCTCGGAGCGCAGCGCCTCAGGCACCGGATACGCGAGCGCTGGGATGTTGCCTGCCGCCAGATCGACGTATTGAGCTTGCCGTGCCAGCCCGGGGTGGCCCCCCTATTGGATATGCCCGCCTCGACGGATCTCACGAATCTCTTCAACGCGCTCGGCTGGCCTGCGATCAGCGTTCCCTGTGGCAGCGGCGAAGGCGGACTCCCACTCGCGGTGCAGCTCGTCGCGAAGCCATGGGATGAAGCCACGCTGTTGCGTGCCGCGCGGGTCATCGAGGGGTAAGGCGCGCCTGGTGTCAGGCAAGGTCACCGTCCAGCCGGCCGCGGAGCACACGAGCCACCTCGTCGGGCGTGGCCGTCGCCGCCCCTCGCCGCGCCACCACCACCGAAGCGGCCGCATTGGCCAGCACGGCCGCGCCCAGGATGTCCGATCCCGCCGCGAGCGCCAGCACCAGTGTGCTTGCCACGGTGTCCCCGGCGCCGGTCACATCCGCGACCTCTCCCTGGCGGGCGGCCGGGACATCCCGCCAGTCCCCGTTGTCCCCGAAGACGCGCATCCCCCGGCTTCCGCGTGTGAGCACCAGCCCGCGCGTACCCAGGCGGCTCACCAGCTCTCTCCCGGCTGCCGTCACGCCGGCGTCCGTGCGCGGGAATCGGCCCACGATCGCTCCGAACTCTTCCTCGTTCGGGGTAGCCACCGTCACCCCGCGAAACTCGGTGAGCTGATAGCGCGAGTCCGCGCAACAGGGGATCCCCCGCGTGCGCGCCGCCTGGATGAGGCAGGAGCGCACCGGCGGTGCCAGGGTCGAGTACCCGTAGTCCGAAAGCAGCACGGCGTCCACCCCGCCGAGCAGCGTCCGGGCGCGCCGGGTGAGCTCCCGCAGCTGGTTCGGGCCGTATCCCTCCCCCTTATCGATCCGCAACACCTGCTGTTTGGCGGCGTTCGCTGCCCCCGCGAGAACCCGGGTCTTGGTGACGGTGGGCCGCTCCGGGTCGCGAAGAATCCCGCCGGTATCCATACCGGCCGCTTCGAGCAGCTCAATCACCCGATCCCCTTCGCGGTCTGCGCCCACCAGCCCGAGCGGCACCGGCTCCCCGCCCAGCGCGTGCGCGTTTCGGGCGGCGTTGCCGGCGCCGCCCAGGTTCGCGTGGTCGCCCGTGTGCTGCAGGATGACCACGGGGGCCTCCCGCGAGAGGCGGGTGGGCCGGCCGATGAGGTAGCGGTCGAGCAGAAAGTCACCCGCCACCAGGACGCGCCGGCCGCCCAGGGCATCGAGGGTTGCCAGCGCTCCGGCGCGCGCGTCGGTCAGCGATCCGTCGAAAGGCATGTCGTTCTCACGGGCGGGTCCGTGGCGGGGCGGTCACGATCGCTCGCGCGGCTGCGAGCAGGTCGTCGCAGATCAGGTCGGGCTCGGTGGGCCAGCGGTGCCGCTGGTACTCGATCTGGCCGCGTCCGTACCCGGTGCGCAGCAGGATGCCCCGCGCTCCCGCGGCGTGTCCCGTTTCCACATCGGTGATCATGTCACCCACCATCCAGGAAGAGGCCAGATCCACGCCGTGCTCGCGAGCGGCCCGCTGGAGCATTCCGGGAAGCGGCTTGCGGCAGTCGCACATTGCGGGCCGGCCCTCGGGAGGCAGATGGGGGCAATGGTACACGGCTTCAACGCGCGCACCCTGCGTCGCGAGGCGGTCGACCAGCCGCCGGTGCACCTCGTTCAACACATCCTCGGTGAAATACCCGCGCGCGATCCCGGACTGATTGGTAGCCACGAACACCCGGTAGCCGGCATCGTCGAGCAGGCGGATCGCCTCGCCCGCAAAGTCATGCAGGCTGAAGCGGTCGGGGTGGTTGATGTAGCCCACTTCCCTGGCGACCGTGCCGTACAGGTCGAGGAAGGCGGCTCCCGGCAGAGAAGAGCGGAGGGCGGACATGATGCGACAGTATACCGTGCTCCGGGCGAAGCGGGCAGCCCTGCCGGGCACGTGTCACGTTCCGGCTACCGGGCACACCGCCGGCCACGGATGGGCGGCTCCGGGCGCGCGCGTCGCGCCGGTTCGGCGGACGGGTACGACTGGAACGGCACGGCACTCGTTCCTACATTTCTGCCTTCAACGCGCACGGGAAAGGCTGCAGACGGGGGCAGGAGAAACACCTGGGAGAAACACCGGTTCCGCGGACACGGGACCGAAGCTGTTTGACGGGGCCATAGCTCAGTCGGGAGAGCGCCTGCTTTGCAAGCAGGAGGTCGCCGGTTCGATTCCGGCTGGCTCCATGGAGGGTGGGCGCGGGATGAATGCCCGCCATGCGTACAGCCCGGGAGGCGTTTCGCCCCGCCTGACCCGTTGCGCGCCGAAGCCGTCAGCGCATCTCGTACACTTCCACGCGCTCGACGCCGAGATCGTCGGTGGATATGACGGTCAGCCTTCCGTCGGCGATGTGCTGGATGCGAAGGCTGGCGGAGAACGTGACCTGGCCCAGGAAGCCGCCGTCGGTGCCGAAGACGTCGCGGCGGACCGTCTCGGCGCCTCGAATCGTGAAGCGCCGTGCCCAGATCTCGCCGCTTTCGGCGATGACCAGCGAGTTCCAGGCGGGGAGTCGTTCAGGCAGGGGCGTCTCTTCGAAGCGGCGCAGGGAGGCCGCCATCTGGGCGTCGTCCATGGACTCGCCGTCTCCGGTCGAGCCGCGAACCCAGGCTTCGAGGTGCGCGTTCGTGCGGACGGACGGCTCTTCGGCGAGGCGCACGATGCGCTCAAGGGTGCCGAGGGGGTCGTGGAGGGAGAATTCGTAGGACCGGCCCGTGGTCACGGCGAGGCGCCCTGCCGGGGAGGCGGCGGCGGTGGCGGCGGACGAGAAGGGCACCCGCAGGATCTGGATCGAGATGTTGGTGCCGCTACCCTGGCCGGAGGTGACGGTAGCCTGAGCGGGAACTGTGGCGACGGTGTCGATCAGCTCGCCCGCCAGATCGTGGCGGACCAGGTAATCGGATCGGATTCCGAGGGGGTCCGACACCGATTCGAGGATGTCTTCCAGGGTCGAGGCGCCCTCAAGCGAGGGCAGGTTCACGGATTCCACCCGGCTGAGGAAGGCGCCCGGCCCCGCCAGGCGGATCGGGCGGATCATGGGCTGCTCGCCTGGTCCCCTGAAGCTTGCTGTCGCCAGCAGTTCGCCGTCCGCGCCGAAGCGGGTGATGCGGCGGAGCCGGTTGTCCACCGCCACGATGGCGCCCTCCGCCGTGGGCCAGGCGCCCGCGAGCGCCCGGAACTCACCCGGTCCCTCTCCCGGACGCCCGATGGTTTGGAGGTGGGCGCCGCCGGCGTCAAAGATGCGGATCTCGCCGATCTGCCCGTCGGCGACGATCAGGTTGCCCGCGCCGTCGACGGCGACCGAGGCGATGCGTCCGAAGAGCAGCTCGTCGGGGCCGTCGATGGCACCGACGGAAAGGACCGGCTCCGGGGCGATCGTCGCGTGCACCGCGTCACCGGGCGGATTGGTGACGATCACGACGCCCGCCGAGTCGGTGAACCGGGCCGGGGCAGGCGGGGGATCTCCGCTGTCGCCGCAGGCGGCAAGGGGCGCCAGTGCAACGCATAACCACCCGCCGGTCGTGTGGAAGGGCCGCCGGGGGAATCGTTCTCTTCTCATCCTGTGGTTCCTTCGCTCACAGTGACGAAAGTCTTCGTAGCACAAGATAGCTGCCGCTTCGACGGATGTCTACGATGTCGGCCTGTACTCCGCCCTTGCGGCCACTGCTACGGTTGCCTCGCCGGTTCGATTCCGCATGGCTACATTCGCGGGCCCACCAGCCGTCCCCTTTCTTCGACCCGGTGAACTGTGCCCATAATCAGGATCCGCCCCGTCTTCCGCACCAGGGGCCACCTTCACGAACAGGCATGCGCGGTGGTCGCATCCCTGGCGGTGCTCTGCGCGGCAGCCTGCTACGACGGCCCCCGGCCCACCTTCGTGGACGGGGAAGCCCAGATGGTTCCCGAGTTTGCGGATTCGACCACCTGGGTCCGCCACGAACTCTGGGTCGAGACCGACTTCGACTCCGACGGCGACGGCGCTCCTGACCGGGTGCATGTGGACGTGACCCGCCCCGCCGCGACCGATTCCGGGCTCGAGGTCGCCGTGATCTACGAGACCAGCCCGTACTATTCCGGCACCGGCGGGCTCGACTTCGACTACTTCTGGGACATCCGCCAGGCAGTGGGCGCCCCCCCGCCGACCCGCACCGTGATGCCCTCGATGGACCACATCGAGGAGCAGCCGGTCATCTCGAACTCGCACATCGCCACCTGGGTCCCGCGCGGCTTCGCGGTGGTCCACTCGCAGTCCCCCGGGACCGGCCAGTCGCAGGGCTGCCCCACGGTGGGAGGCGAGAACGAGTCGCTCGCGCCGAAGGCGGTGATCGACTGGCTGAACGGCCGCGCGCGCGGCTTCAGCGCGGTGGAGGGCGGGGAGGAGGTCAGCGCCTACTGGTCCACCGGCAGGGTGGGCATGATCGGGACTTCCTACAACGGCACCCTGCCGCTCGCCGCGGCCACCACCGGGGTGGAGGGGCTGGAGGCCATCATTCCCGTGGCGCCCAACACGTCGTACTACCACTACTACCGGTCGAACGGACTGGTGCGGTCGCCGGGCGGCTACCCCGGCGAGGATATCGACGTCCTCTACGACTTCATCAACAGCGGCCCTCCGGAGCACCGCGACTACTGCAACCAGACCGTCCGCAGCGACCTCATGCAGGCCCGTTTCGACCGCGCCTCGGGCGACTACAACGACTTCTGGGCCGGCCGCGATTACCTCAACCACATCGACGGGGTGCGCGCCGCCACCCTCATGGCCCATGGCTTCAACGACTGGAACGTCATGCCCGAGCACAGCTACCGGATCGTCGCCGCGTTGCGCGACCGCGACGTGCCGGTGCAGGTCTACTACCATCAGGAAGGCCACGGGGGAGAACCGCCTCTCAGCCTTATGAATCGCTGGTTCTCCCGGTATCTCTACGGGGTCGAGAACGGCGTGGAGAATGATCCGGGGGCGTGGATCGTGCGTGAGAACGATGATCGCATGAGCCCGACCTCCTATGCGGCCTACCCCAACCCCGATGCCGGGCCCGTGCGCCTTCACCCGTCCGGGGAAGGAGGTGTGCGGGGGACGCTATCGCTCCAGGCCGATCCCGCCTCCGGGCATCAGTCGCTCACCGATGACGTGACCTTCACGGGCGCGGATCTGGCCGAGGCCGAGGGCTCCGAGCATCGGTTGCTCTACGCCACGCCCGAACTCGCCGAGGAAGTACACCTGTCGGGCGTCGCCCGCGTCTCGCTCCGCCTCGCCGCAGACGAGGCCGCCGCCAACCTCTCCGTCTGGTTGGTGGCGCTGCCCTGGACGGAGGGCGCCCCGATCAACGACAACCTGATCACGCGCGGCTGGGCCGATCCCCAGAACGCGGGTTCCCTCAGTGAGAGCGTGCCGCTGGCGCCGGGAGAGTTCGTCGATCTCGCCTTCGACCTTCAACCCGACGACCAGATCATCCCCGTCGGTCAGCGACTCGGGCTCATGATCTTCTCAAGCGATGCCGACTTCACGCTTCATCCCGAGCCCGGGACCCGTCTTACCGTCGACCTGACCGGATCCGCCCTCGATCTTCCTGTCGTGGGAGGCCGTGCGGCGTTGGCGCGAGCGCTGGGCGACGACTCCGGCTGATCCTGAAGGACAGGACCCGGCCGGGACGGAACACCCACCCTCGATCGCACCGGCGCGCGGTCCGCAAGGGACCGCGTCGCATGTCGAGTACGCTGCGTATCGACTAGACTGGATAGGAAGCAGACTGCACTTCGCGTGAACCGCAGATTCGGGAGGACACCATGTCCCGCAGCAAACTCCGCCCGTTCGTCCTGATCGCCGGGATCGCGCTCATCGTGCTCGGTTTTCTCTTTGTGCGGCGGACCATGGATCCGCCCGACGCCCGCATGGCCGCCGGGCCCGGCTCACACGCGGACCTGGCTCAGCTCTTCGAGGAATGGCGCGCCTTCGAGATGCCCGACTTCGTGGACGGCGTCCCCGACTATACCGCGGCTGCGATGGCCCGGCAGCACGCCGAACTCCCGCAGTGGCGGCTGCGCCTGAACGCCCTCGCGCCCGAGAGCTGGCCGGTCACGGAGCAGATCGACTGGCACTTGGTGCGTGCGGAGATGAACGGGCTCGACTTCGACCACCGGGTGCGTCGCTCCTGGGCGCGCGACCCGGCCTTCTACGTCACTCTCTTCCTGGCGGAGAGCGACGTCCCCGCCCATGAAGGCCCCGTAATCCACGGCTGGGTCGACACCTGGACCTACGACTACCCGCTATCGGACACCGATGCGGCGGAGCTGGCGGGCAGCATCGGCGCCATCCCGGCGCTGCTGGAACAGGCCCGCGTGAACCTCGCCGACTCAAACGCGCGCGACCTCTGGCTGGCCGGCATCCGCGACTTCGCCGCTCAGGCCCGCGACCTCGACACCTACGCCGAGCAGATCGCCGGCACCAGCGCCGACCTCGACCAGGCCATTGCCGACGCGCGCGCAGCCTCCGACGAGTTTCGCGTCTGGCTGGAGGAGGGCGCTGCCTCGCGCACCGGGCCGTCCGGCGTCGGTCCGGAGAACTACACCTGGTACATGCACAACGTCCACCTCGTCCCCTATTCCTGGGAGCAGCAGGTGACGCTCATGCGCCGCGAGCTGGCACGCTCGCATTCCTCGATGCGGCTTGAGGAGAACCGGAACCGCGATCTGCCCGAGCTCGAGCGCATCGCCTCCCCCGAGGAGTACGACCGGCGCCTGAACGAGTCCGTCGACCTCTACATGCGTTTCTTGGAGGAAGAGGAGGTCGAGACCCTCACGGACTACATGGATGCCGCGCTGAGGGCGGTCAACGGAAGCTTCTCCCCGGTGGGGCCGGGTGAGTTGCGGAACTTCTTCTCGGAAGTCATCTACCGCGATCCGGATGCCTTCCGACCGCACATGCACCACTGGATCGAGCTGGCGCGCATGCGCGAGGACCCGCACGCGAGTCCCATCCGGGCCATCCCATCGCTCTACAACATCTTCGACTCACGCTCCGAGGGGCTGGCGACCGGTGTCGAGGAGATGTTCATGCACCTGGGGCTTCTCGACGACAACTCGCCCCGGGCCCGCGAACTCGTCTGGATCATGCTGGCGCAGCGGGCGGCGCGCGCCCTGAGCGGCCTCAACCTGCACGGCAACGTCTTCGACATGGAGGAGGCGGTCGAGCACGCGATGACCTGGACTCCGCGCGGATGGCTTACCGAGGGCGACCTGGTGCGCGGCGAGCAGAGCCTCTACCTGCGGCAGCCGGGCTACGGCACCAGCTATGTGACCGGCAAGATCCAGATCGAGGAGCTGCTCTCCGAGTACGCCATCCAGGAGGGCGACGACTTCACCGTCAAGCGCTTCTTCGACGCCTTCTACGGCGCCGGCGTCATCCCCGTCGTGCTCACGCGCTGGGAGATGACCGGCGAGAAGGACCCGATCCTGGACGTGAACTGAGGTTCCCGCCAACGCGAGGAGACACGGCCCTCCGCAGTCCGGGCTCGTCTCCCTTTGCCGTGCTGGCCCGTTTGGGCGCACCGAGGCCGGGCGAGCGAAACGCGTCAGTTCCCTTCCGGAGGCGGGTTGCCGGCGGATTGGCTCAGGAGTCTTCCGAAGCCGAGGGGCTCTGGTTCTCCAACTCAACCTCGTCAATGGCGAGGATTGCCTTTTCGGCGATCCCGACTAGGCCGTTGACGTAATAATCGGTGATCTTGCCCCCGCTGTCGGCGAGCTCCTGGGCGAGTTCGGGGACACGGTCGTCCCAACGTCGATAGCGGGGAACGTATTCGTATTGGACCCACCAGTCATCGGAAAGCCCAAGCGAGAGGTCGCAACCCTTCAGCGCGGCCAGCAGTTCTTTGTACAGCGCTTTCTTGGGGTTGGTGACGACGCCCCAATACCAACTATTGGGGCCGAGCCGCTCGGATTCAAGCTTGACGGCGATCGCCCCCTTGTTCGCGGATTCAACTATGATCGTTCTCCTCACCCGCAGAAAATTCGACTCCCGCTTGTCCCCCTTGTAGCCACAATCGACCCGCCAGTCCTCCCGAATCTCCGGCATCTCCTCCGAGATCCGCTCCTCAACCCTGTCCCGCAGGTGCTCCAGGAAACGCCGGCAGACATCGTGCTTGACACCGGGCCAAGCGCGGGCCACCGCGAACGCCGCATGCAGGTGTCTCGGGTTCCGGTCAAGGTACTTGCGGATGTAGCGGGCTTCGGTGTCGGTCATGGTCGAATCTCCAAAATGTTCTCGGCAGTATAGTTGCGCCTCTCGGAGAAACCAGCGCAGCCGCTCGGCCTCGCTGAGCTTGCAGCAGGTTGCGAAACCAGTCCGCCAACGAGGCGCCATCACCGACGACCGCGTCAGCGTGGGCAGCTGTGGATTCGTGATCCGTGGCGGCGTCCTCGGCGAGCACATCGTCCGCGCCGGAGTCGGCCTGCAACGACGCTCCTGCATCCTTGTCGGAATGTCCGTCGTCCCAAGGCGGCGCGTGGGTCGCGACAATATGGCAGCACGCGGAAGTGATCCCTCCAGTCCTTGTTATAATCCGCCAGTGGAAGACTGGATTCGTCGGGCATCCGGTAGCGGGGTGGCAGGTAGACCAGCAGGAAGCGTTCGCCGTACTCCTGCTTGAGGGACTTGAGGTAGTCGATGCATTGCCTGTACTGGTCGCCGGCGTAGGGCTTGTTCTCGAACGCGAGGCAGAAGGTGCCGCCGTCGGTGGGGATGTCCACCGTGATGTCGATGAACCTGCCCCCAAACCCGCGCTCCGTCACGACGCGGATGCGGCCTGAATCAAGTGCCACGGGAGGAGCCTCCAGCAACTCCAGCATCACTTCCAGATAGGTCGCGCCTTGACCGTGCTTGCCGGTCGGATCGAGCAGGTCGGCGATGATCCGAGACAAGCCGAGTTCGTCGTCGCGGAGGTAGCGGAAGACGTTGAAGCGGCGCGCGAGGCGGCGATCCAGTTCGCGGTCAACCGCACGGGCGGTGTGCAGATGCGGGGTCAACTCCTGCAGGAGACGGACGCAGGCGCGCTGACGGCGTCGCCGGATGCCCTCCACATCGTCCAGGAGGCGAACGCAATCCTCGCTTCGGGCCTGGCGAACCTCGTCGAGGTGGTTCAGGAGTTGGGAGACGGAGTCCACCGCGCCGCCGGCCCGCTAATCCGCCGGGCTCGCGGGATAGTCCTCCCGCCTTCCGGTATCGCCCCCCTGGATGACGAAGTCCCGCCGGTCGCGGTACAGGCGCGCTCGATTCAGGACCTCGTCCTCGGCGGCGAGGTCGACATCGTCCCACTCCACCATGATCCAGTACTTGTGATCGTCGAGGAAGAGGTATGGACGCGTCTGGTGGAAGAAGCGGCACTCGACGCCCTCGCCCCTGCCGATCCGTTCGCAGAACGCCGCCAGCAGCTCCTCCTGGCCATCCTTCTTGACGACGACGTATTCGTGGGGCCAGGTGTCCCGGTAGGTGACGGCTTCGCGCCACGGTGCGTTGTCGATCAGTTCCATGATGTGCGGCCGTTGCCGCGTTGTGTTGTCCACGTCCCCTCCTCGTCGTCCCAACCTGTGTCGTCCCAGCTGTCCGATGGATTCCCTCATCATATCCTCAACTAAGAGTTGACATTAGTACCTATTAGCGTGTAATATGTCAACCCTCGATCCTCCGAAGGGGAGAACGGCATGTTTGCACAGCGGCTTCGGCTCGCCCGCAAGCGAGCGGGACTTTCCCTGCGGGCGCTTGCCGGGCGGATGGATCCCAGGGTCACCGCTCAGGCCATCAGCAAGTACGAGGCGGGCAGGATGATGCCCTCCGCGGCTGTTCTGGTCGGCCTCGGCGAGGCGCTCGATGTCTCGCTGGACTTTCTCATGAGTGACCGGGTCGATGTCCTCGACAGCCTCGAATTCCGCAAGGACTCAGGCACTTCCGCCCGCGACCGCGCCCGGGCCGAAGCCGTCCTGATCGACAGCCTCGAGCGGTATCTGACCATCGAGGACATTCTCGGCGTTCCACCGGCGCGCGACCGTTTCGAGCACTGCCGTTGCGACTGCCTCGCCAGCGAAGCCGAGATCGACGAGCGCGCCGACGAGCTCCGCGAGGCATGGAACCTCGGCATGGATCCGGTGCCCAGCCTGTGCGCCCTCCTGGAGGAAAAGGGGATCAAGGTGGTCGAAGCCGACCTCCCCGAGCGCATCAGCGGTCTGGCGTGCCGGGCTACGCGGCGGGGGAGGGTCGTCGCCGATGCGGTGGTCGTGTCCAGCCGGACCAACGTCGAACGCAAGCGCTTCACCTTGGCCCACGAACTCGCCCACAAGATTATCCGGTCAACCGGCAACCCGACCATCAAGCTGGAGGCGGCGATGAACCGCTTCGCAGGCGCCTTCCTGGTGCCGGGTCGGGATCTCCTGGAAAAGGTCGGAGCAAGGCGTCGCCGCGTCACCTACTACGAGATCGCCCGTCTCAAGCACGCCTATGGCGTCTCGGCGGCGGCCATGCTGGTCCGGCTCGGTCAAGTGGGTGTGCTGCGGGCTTCCGCGGTCCGGCGCGCGTTTGCCACCTTCGCCCGGTCGTGGCGAACGAGGGAACCGGAACCGATGGGTGACGAGCAAGGATTCGGCGCGTTCGAGAAGCCGCAGCGCTTCAGGCGGCTGGTCTGGCGTGCCGTGGGAGAGGAGCTGATCTCACCGGTTCGCGGGGCGGCACTGCTCGGCGAGTCGCTTGAGGTGGTCGAGTGGCAGGTTAGTGGGCCGGGGGAGGGGTGAGCTCGACCCTCAGATTGAGATCCAGCACCCTCGCGGCTTGGGCAAGCGTATCGAGACGGACGTGGTCGTTCTCGGGGTCGAGAATCCGGTCCAGCTGGCTCCGGCTCGTACACATTGCCCGAGCCATGGAGCTCTTGCTCATCTGCCTTCTCTCCATGGCTTGCGCCAGCTGCCAGGCCAGAACGCGCTTGACCGCGACGACGCGGGTTTCCTCAAGGGTTGCTTGCCCGGCTAGGTAGTCCTCAAAGGAACTGCCGATCCGTCCCATTTTTCCGGGTCATGAAGCTAGCTCCTTTGCTCACCGTCTCGCGAGTTCCAAGTCCCGTTTCGGCGTCTTCTGTGACTTCTTGACGAATCCATGCAGGAGGACCATCCGGCCAGGAGGAATCGGGGTCCACAGGTGGCCGAGGATTGGGCCAAAGCCAAGCTAAGGCAGCGCAATCATCGCTTGGTCAGCGGAGGAGGGTATCGTGCCCCATGTCCGATGCCGGAGGGTGGCGTTCGGGCAAGGCTGGTGGGGCGTTCCCCCTGCTACATCCCGTCAGTTTCCTCCCGGAGGACCCCGGTAGGTGCGCACGGGAGGCAGGTGGGCCCCCGTGAGGCCCGTCGGCTCGGGTTCGCTCACGACCGGCATGTTCAGCGTGCCGATGCCGTCGATGGTCGCGGTGATCTGCTCGCCCGGCTGAAGGAAGCGCTGCGCGCCCCGCACGGCCGTACCCATTCCGACTCCCCCGGAGGTCCCGTTGTTGACGATGTCGCCCGGGAACAGGGTGATGATGGACGAGCCGTATTCGATGAGCTCCCAGAGCGAGTGGATCATGTCGCCGGCGGTGGCTTCCTGCATGCGCTCGCCGCCCACGCTCAGCGTCTGCCGCAGGTTTTCCATCGGGTCCCCGTAGAACTCCTTCGGCACGATCCAGGGGCCGTGGGGCGCGAAGGTGTCGTGCCCTTTGCCCACGAACCAGTCGGAGGTCATGGGGTTGCCGCCGGGGGGGCGTCCTCCGCGGTCGGAGATGTCGAGCGAGACCGTGTAGCCGAAGACGTAGGCCTGCGCGTCGTTGGCCGGCACATATTTCGCCGCCCGGCCGATGACCGCGCCCAGCTCGACCTCCCAGTCGATGCGATCACGCCCGTAGGGAAGCACGATGGGGTCCCCGTTGCCGACCACCGCCCCCTTGCTGGGCTTCAGGAAGAGGTACGGCACCCCCCGGTTCTCTCGACGCTGCCTCCGCGCTTCGGCCCGCTCTTCATCGGTGCCGGTCTCGTTGACGTGGCTGTAGAAGTTGACCGCCGCATTGAGGATTTTGCCGGGATACATGATGGGCGGAAGGGTGCGCACGTCTTCGAGATCGTGTACGTACGAGGGCCGGTTTGCGCCCAGCATGTCGTTCTCGACCAGATGGTTGACGACTTCGTAGAGGCGCCGCTTGAGGCCGTATTCGTAGCGCTCGATCAGCTCCAGCATGTCCGCTGGCGCCTGGATGCGCGCGAAGTAGGGATCGCGCTGAAGCGCGACGTTGGCGGCGTCGATCTCGACGATGAGCTGGTCGCGCAGCACCAGCGCCACGGTGGGCGTGCCGACGATCTCGAAGGTCCCCACCTTGAACGGTTCAGCGATGTCCGGGACTGCTTGCGCGGACAGGGGCACCGGAGCCGCGATCAGGACGAGGGTGGCGAATATCCGGAAGTTGCGCATGTTGTCCTCCGCGGGTTGTCTCTCTGACTGATTCCGGCTTTGCGTCGGTTCGGCGGTATTCGCGGCGGATTCGGCGGTTTCTCTGCGAGCCGTCCGCGAGACTGCACAGTTACGCCGACCCCGGGACTCTGTCAATCGGATTGCCTGGCTCTCCCTCGCCATCTACCGTTCCCTACCGCGCGTCTCCCCCTCGGCACACATCCTCCCGGAGCAGGTGGGTCATGAAAATTATTCGACGGATACTGGCGCTTTCGATCCTGGCCAGCTTCCCGCTGGCGCTCTCCGCGCAGCAGCAGGTTCCCCTCGATCACGACGCCTATGCGATCTGGAACAGCATCCAGGACGAGGATTTTTCCAGAGACGGCCGCTGGCTCGCCTACCGGCTCGTGCCCGGTGACGGCGATGCCGCGCTGGTGGTGGAAAACCTGGAGGACGGCCGCAGGATGACGGTCGCGCGGGGCGCGGATCCGGGCTTCAGCGCCGACTCCCGCTTTCTGGTGGCGCGGGTCGAGCCCGCCGAGGAGGCGGTCGACGCGGCGCGGGCGGAAGGCTCGCGGGAGACTCCGGGCGACTCTCTGCTGATCCTCGACCTGTCCGACCTGTCGGAGACGCGCGTCGCGGACGTCGAGTCCTTCCGCCTGCCGCGCGACAGCGGCGCCTGGATGGCGTACCTGATGGGGGAGGGGGATGGTGGGGAAGAGCAGGCCGGCGGCGCCGGGGGAGAGGAGGCAGGAGCCCAGGCGGGGGAGGCGGGGGAGGAGGACGATGATGACGGACCTCCCCGGCTGGACGACGGGACCGAGCTGGTCGTGCGCGATCTGGCCACCGGCGAGGAGCGCCGCTTCGACCACGCGGTGAGCTACGCCTTCGCTGCCGGAGGGGGCGCGCTGTACTACACCGCGTCAGGCGACGGCGGCGAGGCCGACGGCGTCTTCCGGGTCGGAAGCGCCGGCGGTGCGGAGACGGTCGCCGGCGGGGAAGGGCGCTACCTGCAGCTCGCCGTCTCCGACGAGGGCGCCGTCGCCTTCCTCAGCGACCGCGACGACCGCGGGGCCGGGGCGCCCGCCTTCTCTCTGTACGCCGCAAGCGAGGGAGCGGCCAGCGCGCGGGTGGCGCCGGGCGCGGAGGCGCTACCCGACGGCTGGGCCCCGAGCGAGCATGGCGAGGTGTCCTTCTCCGCATCGGGCGCGCGCGTCCTCTTCCACTCAGCGCCCCGGCCCCTCCCGGATCCCGAGGACGAGACCCCCGAGGACGAACGCGTGCGCGTGGACATCTGGAACTGGAAGGACCCGCTGTTGCAGCCCATGCAGCTGGTGCAGCTGGAGGACGAGCTGGAGCGCAACTACCAGGCGGTTCTCGACCTCGGGAGCGGCCGCGTGGCGCAGCTCGCCACCGCCGAAGTGCCCGACGTCACGGTGGCCGGTGACGGCGACGGCGCGGTCGCGATGGGGGTGAGCGACCGTCCCTACCGGCCGCTGGTGTCGTGGGAAGGCGGCTACGTGGACCTGTACACCGTGGACGTGGAGGACGGCTCGCGGCGGCGGGTGGCCGAGCGGGTGCGGGGCCGGGGCAGCCTCTCGCCGGACGGCCGCTACATCACCCGCTGGGACGGCGTCCGCCGCATCTGGGTCGCCATCGACACCGGCACCGGCGAGGAGATCGACCTGACCGGCGGGATCGACGCGGGCTTCCACAACGTGCTCGACGACCGCCCGGATCTGCCCGGTTCCTACGGGTCGGCGGGGTGGACCGCGGACGACGCGTCCTTCCTGGTCTACGACCGTTACGACATCTGGGCGGTCGACCCGGCCGGCCGCGCCGCCCCCCGCAACCTCACCCGCGGCGCCGGGCGGGCGTCGGACACCCGCTTCCGCTACGTCGACCTGGACACCGCCGACCCGGTGGTGCCCTCCGGCGAGGCCTACCTGTCCTCCTTCAATCTCTCCGACAAGTCGTCCGGGCTGTGGCGGGGCGACTTCGGCCAGGGCGCCGCCCCGGAGGAGCTGATCGCCGGCGATGCCCGCTTCGCCGACCTGCTGCGGGCGCAGAACGCCGAGGTGTTCGCCTACACCCGCTCCACCTTCCAGGAATTCCCGGACCTGTGGGTTGCGGGTCCCGCACTCGACGACGGCCGCCGCATCACCGACGCCAACCCGCAGCAGTCCGACTACCTGTGGGGCACCGCCGAACTGGTCGAGTGGACCTCCATGGACGGTACCCCGCTGCAGGGCATCCTCTACAAGCCCGAGGGGTTCGATCCGTCACAGGAATACCCCATGATGGTCTACTTCTACGAGCGCTCCTCCGACGGCCTGCACGGGTACGCGGCGCCGGCGCCGGGCAGCTCCTCCATCAACCGCAGTTTCTACGTCAGCCGCGGCTATCTGCTCTTCGTGCCGGATATCCCCTATCGGGAAGGGTATCCGGGCGAGAGCGCGCTCGACGCAGTGGTCCCCGGCGTGCTCGATCTCGTCGCGGAAGGATTCGTGGACGCCGACCGCATCGGTGTGCAGGGCCACTCCTGGGGCGGATACCAGATCGCCTACATGGTGACCCGCACCGACCTGTTCGCGGCGGCCGAGGCGGGCGCCCCGGTCTCCAACATGATCAGCGCCTACGGGGGCATCCGCTGGCAGTCGGGACGCAGCCGCGCGGTGCAGTACGAGCGCGGGCAGAGCCGCATCGGAGGCTCGCTCTGGGAGTATCCGCTGCGCTACATCGAGAACTCGCCCATCTTCACCGCCGACAAGATCAACACGCCCATCCTCATGATGCACAACGACGAGGACGGGGCGGTTCCGTGGTACCAGGGCATCGAGCTCTTCGTGGCGCTCAGGCGCCTGGACAAGCCGGTGTGGATGCTCAACTACAACGGCGAGGCACACGGTCTCAGGCAGCGGCATAACCAGAAGGACTGGGCGATGCGCATGCAGCAGTTCTTCGACCACTACCTGAAGGCCGCGCCCGCTCCGGTGTGGATGGAGGAAGGGGTGCCGGCGACGCTGAAGGGCAGGACGCTGGGGCTCGAGCTTACGCGCGTGCGGGCTATCTCGCAGGAGGAACCAAGCCGCCCACCGGGCCCCTGAACAGCTAGCTCCGCCAGGTGATGGGCGCGCCGCGGGAGACGGCCATCGCGCCGCTGCGGACCAGGGCGCCCGTCTCCGCGATGTGCCCGGCGTTCTCGAGAAAGCCGTCGATCCGGGGTCCGCTGCTGGTGATCTCGATGGTGAAGTGACCTTCGTGCTCGTCGAGGATGGATCCGCCGAACTCGGCGACCACTTCGGCCAGTTGCGCCCGGGTTCCCGCCGTCAGGCGAAGCTTGAAGAGCGCCAGCTCGCGTACGATGTGGTCGCGGCCGGTCATGTTCCGCAGGTCCACCACGTCCACGAGCTTGTTCAGCTGCTTCACGATCTGGTCCAGGGTGTCGTCGGAGCCGTTGGTGACCAGCGTCAGGCGCGAGACGGCATAGTCGTCGGTCGGCGCGACGTTGAGGCTTTCGATGTTGAAGCCCCGGGTCGAAAAGAGGTCGGTCACGCGCGAAAGCGCGCCCGCCTCGTTCTGCAGCAGGATCGATAAGGTGTGTCGCATGGCGGTCTAAGGTTGCGGGATGTCGCAGGCATCGCAAGATATGCAGGCGCGTATGAAGGCTTTGCCATCCGGGTGGCTTTGACCGACTATTCTTCCAAGGCATTCACTCTCATTCCGTGCCCGCCACGGGAGGCGTTTCCATGACAACCAGTACCGCGCTGCGCGAAGCTCCGGCGCACCCGCTGTCCGGCCGGATCATGAGCGGAGCCGAGATGATTGTTCAGGTCCTGGCCGACGAGGGCGTCGAGACCATCTTCGGCTATAGCGGCGGGGCGATTCTGCCCACCTACGACGCCGTCTTCCGGTACAACCGGCAGAACACCGTTGACGGGGTCGAGCCAATGCCGCTGATCGTACCCGCCAACGAGCAGGGCGCCGGCTTCATGGCGGCCGGCTATGCGCGCGCCAGCGGCAAGGTGGGTTGCGTCCTGGTGACCTCGGGGCCCGGCGCCACCAACTGCGTGACCCCGGTGCGCGACTGCATGGCCGACTCGGTGCCCATCGTGGTGATCTGCGGGCAGGTGCCCACCGCGGCGATCGGCACCGACGCCTTCCAGGAGGCGCCCGTCACCGCGGTGATGGGCCCCGTGGCGAAGCATGTCTTCCTGGTGACCCGGCCCGAACAGCTCGAGGCGACCATGCGCACGGCCTTCGAGATCGCGCGCACCGGCCGGCCCGGCCCGGTGGTGGTGGACGTGCCCAAGGACGTGCAGAACTGGACCGGCGCCTTCGACGGAGAGGGACGGCTGTCCATTCCCGGATACCGCCGCCGTCTCAACGCCCTGCGCTCGCGCAAGCTGGGCCCGGAACAGTGCCACGAGTTCTTCGACATGCTGGGTGAGAGCCGCCGTCCGCTCATCTACGCCGGAGGAGGCGTGGTCAACGCCAACGCCTCGGGCTCCCTGCGCCGGCTGGCGGGAGCCTTCGGCATCCCGGGCGTGACCACCCTCATGGGACTGGGGAGCTTCGACACCACCGCTCCCCTGTGCCTGCACATGCTGGGGATGCACGGCACGGCCTTCGCCAACTACGCGGTGGACGACTGCGACCTGCTCATCGCGGTGGGGGCGCGCTTCGACGACCGCGTGGCCGGATCGCCGCCGGAGTTCGCGCCCAGAGCCCGGCGGGTCATGCACTTCGACATCGACCCCTCCGAGATCCACAAGGTCAAGCACGCGGACTGGCACTACACCGGGATGCTCGGGGCGGCGCTCGACACGCTGGTCGCGTACGGTCGCTCCATCGGCTTCCAGGCCGATTTCTCCGAGTGGCACGCCGAGGTTGCGGCACTCAAGCGCGACTATGCCCTCAACTACGACCGCGAGAGCCCGCTCATCCAGCCGAACTACGTCCTGGAGGTCATGAACCGCATCACCCGCGGCAACGCGATCATCTCGACCGGCGTAGGGCAGCACCAGATGTGGGCCGCCCAGTACTGCGACTTCAGCGAGCCGCGGCTCTGGCTGACTTCGGGGAGCATGGGGACAATGGGGTTCGGGCTTCCAGCGGCCATCGGAGCCCAGTTCGCGCGCCCGGACAAGCTCGTGATCGATGTGGACGGCGACGCGAGCATCCGCATGAACCTTGGGGAGTTCGAGACCGCGACCTCCTATGACCTCCCGGTCAAGGTCATGATCCTCAACAACTTCGGCGACGGCATGGTCATGCAGTGGCAGCGCCTCTTCTTCAAGGGGCGCCTGTCCGCGAGCGACAAGTCGCTGCGCAAGAAGGATTTCGTGCTGTCGGCGAAGGCCGACGGGTTCGAGTACGCGAAGCGTCTGGACCGCAACGAGGACGTTCCCCGGGTCGTGGAGGAGTTCCTGAGCTTCCCCGGCCCCGCCTTCCTCGAAGTGGTCATCGATCCCGAGGCGCACGTATATCCGATGGTCGGTCCGGGGCTGTCCTACCAGGACATGGTCACCGGCGACTTCATCCCCAATCGCTACGAGGACCGGGGCGCCGAGCCCGATCCCGCCGATCTGTTCTGAGTTCCAGGATGGGTAGCCGGTCCCGCTGCAACCCGAGGTCTCGGCTCATGACAACCTGGCCTGCTTTGAAGTCCCGGCTTGCTCCGCGCTCCCGCTCCGTGCCCGTGTGGCGGTCCGCGCTTTTGCTTCGGGTCACCCTCCCGCTTCTCGCCCTGGTGCTCGCCTGTGCGCCTTCCTTTCAGGTCGATGAAGCGACGATCGCGGATATCCACCAGGCGATGGAAGAGGGCCGGCTGACGGCGGAGGAACTGGTGCAGAACTACCTCGACCGCATCGAGGCCTACGACCGGCAGGGCCCCTACCTGAACTCCATCATCACCGTAAGCGAGCACGCGCTGGGG
Organism: Longimicrobiales bacterium; assembly: GCA_965232315.1. Classification (GTDB taxonomy): domain Bacteria; phylum Gemmatimonadota; class Gemmatimonadetes; order Longimicrobiales; family Gaopeijiaceae; genus BD2-11. The sequence continues at coordinate 52,496 of CBDDPN010000034.1, forward strand.
CGGGCCCGCCAGCTGGACGCCGTCTTTCAGGAGTCCGGCTCCTTCACCGGCCCGCTGCACGGCATTCCGGTGATCGTGAAGGACAACTACGACACCCGCGACCTCCCCACGACCAACGGAACCCTCGCCTTCCGCGGAGCGATTCCGCCCGACGACGCCTACCAGGTGCGCAAGCTGCGGGAGGCGGGCGCGATCGTCCTGGCCAAGTCCAACCTGGCGGAGTTCGCCTCCAGCGGCGCCTTCACGCTCAGCTCGGTGCTGCCGGGCTTCTCGCGCAATCCCTACGATCCGACACGGGTGACCGCCGGCTCGAGCGGGGGGACGGGGGCCGCCGTCGCCGCCAACTTCGGCGCGGTGGGGCTCGGCTCGGATACGGGCAGCTCGATCCGCGGACCCTCCTCCCACCAGGCGCTGGTGGGGTTCCGCACCACCATGGGGCTCACCAGCCGGGACGGCATCGCGCCGCTGAGCGCCGCCCGCGACGTGGGCGGCCCCATGGCCCGTACCGTGGCCGACGCGGTGGCCGTGCTGGAGGTGATCGTGGGGCAGGATCCCGCGGATCCGGTCACCTTCGAGAGCGAGGGCCGGGTCCCCGACAGCTACCGCCAGTTCCTCGACGCCGACGCCCTGCAGGGCGCTCGCATCGGCGTGCTGCGCCAGCTGTTCGAAGAGGCGCGGGACTACGACGATCCGCGCTCGCCTGGAAGCGGCGTGATGGTGCCGGCGGAGGAGGCATCGGCGGAGGCGGAGTCGGAAGCGCAGGGGGATGCGGAGCCCGCGGTGAGCGAAGGGCAGGGGCCGGCGGAGCAGGAGCAGGACGAGCAGGAGCCGGACGAGCCCACCACCATCCATCCCGAGGTGTTGCGGGTGATGAACCAGGCGCTCGAGGACATGCGTGCCGCTGGCGCCGTCATCGTGGATCCCGTCGAAATCCCGGATCTGGACGACATCCGGGGCGACTTCCCGAGCATCAGCCGGCTGAAGTACGACTTCGAGAGGTACCTGGCGACGCGTCCCGAACTGAAGTTCAAGACGCTCGACGAGGTCGTGGAGTCCGGCGACTACCATCCTTTCCTGCGCGCCAGCCTGGAGCGCAACCGGGAAGTGGACTACGTGCCCGAGGAGCACGAGGACTATCCGCAATACCTGGAGACCCAGGAGCGGTTACGAGACGCCGTTCTCGCCGTCATGGAGGAGCACGAGCTCGACGTTCTGGTCTATCCGACCTACAACTACCCGGCCCGGCTGATCGGCGACGAGAACACGACCTACGGAGCCAACAGCTCCATCCTCTCCCCTCCGACCGGGTTCCCGGCCTTCAACGTGCCGATGGGGTATTCGTTCGGCACCCTTCCCGCCGGGCTCCAGTTACTCGGGCGACCCTTCGACGAACCGACCCTGATCCGCATCAGCTACGCCTACGAGCAGGCCACGCAGCACCGCCGGCCGCCGCCGTTCACGCCTCCGCTGGGGAGGTGAGGGGAGAAGACAGCGGAGGGCTTCGGCGGGAGAGGGCCAATGCTCAGCGCGGGCCGGCCACTCCCTGCAGCAGATAACCATCCGGCCCCCCGGAAGTCGTCACGCCTGACACTCCACAGTTGGCGAGCAGCGCCTGGGCGTCGCCCTTCCCGCTGTCCGGAGGGCGCGATGACGTCCTCTCCCTGCTCCGGCTCGTCGCTGAGGGCCCCGAGCAGGCCGGTATCCTGGTCCGCGATGCGGGTCGCCACGACTCTCAGGTTGGTCTCTCCGGTGGCGGGGTTGTCGAAGGCGGTTGCCGTGAGCACGTCGTGGTACGTGTTGCCGGTGAGTATCTGGGTCCCCAGACCCGACGTCTGCCTGCGGCCCCGGACGAAGCCGGCATCGCTGTTTCCGTCCTCGATCGTGTAGCCCAGAATGTTGAGCTGAGCGACCGCGCACTGATAGGCCGTCTCTCTGCCGGGTGGGGCCACGCCGTAGTACGAGATCGGGGCGGAGGAACAAGCGGACATCGCCGCAGCAGCGAACAGGATGCTCTTCTTCATGGGTGTCATCCCCTTCCGGTGGGTGGAGGCGCGAAGGCCCGAGCGACGAGCTGGATCGCCACGCCATGGCCGCAAAATACATGCCAAAATGGTGATCGGGTGATGTACCCCGGCCCACGGGGCCAGGTTACGTACGCGAGCCCATACTTCGAGTCCGACGACCCGACCGGGCCGGGCGCGCCGGTACCTCCTTCACGGCGGGGTGTACCAGACGCAGGCTCGCCCATCGGAAGGAGAAGAGAGTCGATGTCCAGCCGAGGCATCGCAGGCGTTGGGATGGTCGCGGCATTGACCCTCTGGTCCGTTCTCGTCGTGCGCCCGGATGCGTTAGCCGGCCAGTCGAGGACCGCGGTTGACCGAATCCGGGAGGCCGATCGCAGCGTCGTGCGGGTCATCACGCTCCTTCCCACCGGCTTCGGCACCGGCAGCGGGGCGGTGGTGGCTCCCGGCATCGTCCTGACCAACCATCACGTTGTGGACGGCGGCGCGACGCATCAGGTGATCTCGGCGCATACCGGCGGCATGCAACAGGCCCGCGTACGCTGGGGATCCCCGGAACTGGACCTGGCGGTGCTCGAGGTCGACACGCTGGCGTTGCCGGAGGTTCTGCTCGGGACCATGCCGCTGCAGACGGGCGAAGCCGTATGGGCCGTGGGGTTCCCCGGCATCGCGGACGCGATCACCGGGAACATGTCGCTTCAAACGACATTGACGCGGGGCGTGATCAGCCGACTGTACCGCGCGCCCTGGGATATCAGGGGCGGAGGAAGGGCGCTGGACCTGATTCAACACGATGCCGCGATCAATCCGGGCAACAGCGGAGGACCTCTGATCTCCGACTGCGGAATGGTGGTTGGCGTGAACACCAGAAGTGCCCTCGCATCGCAGGGCGTATTCGTGGCTTCGCGGATCACCGAGGCGGTGCGCGCACTGGGGACGCTCGGGATCGCCGTCAGCACGAGCAACGCCCGCTGCACCGATGATGAAGCCAGCGCCGCGAGAGAGGCTGCGGAAGCGGCAGCCAGAGCGGCGGAACAGGCCGTGCAGGCGGCGGCCAGCGCGGCGAACGAAGCGGCGGAAGCGGCGGCGAGCGCGGCCGCGGAGGCCGTGGGGTCGGCGGTGGAGGCGACCGAGCAACGCATGGAGGCGACCGAGGACCGGTTAGCCCTGGGTCTGTGGATCACGCTCGGGATGGCCGCGGTCATGTTTCCGACCTTGATGTTCCTGACCATGCGCGCGCCGCGCCGGGAAGTTGTCCGGGTCGTCGAGCAGGGGTCGGCGGGGGGGCGCGAGCCCGGGCTTCCTCGGGGTTCCTGGCTCTATCTGCCGTTCAGATACTTCCGGCCCGGTCGCGGACTGGTCGCGGGACGTGCTCGCCGACCCACAGCCGGGGGCGGCGCACCGCAGGAAGGCACCCTCCCGGATCTTCGGTTCGTCGCCGATGCCTCGAACTACGGCGACCCACCCATCGACATCCGGTTCGGGGGCCACAGGCTCCGGCGTGCCGCAGGCGGGCTGGTCATCGGCCGTCAGCCGACGCTGGTCGACGAGGTCATCCACGACCCGACCGTCTCCATGCGTCACGCCCGCGTGATCCGCAAGGGCGGGCGTTTCTTCATTGAAGACCTGAACTCGCGCGAGGGTACCTGGGTCGACGGCGAGAGACTGGTTCCGTTCACGCCCCGGAAACTCGGTCCCGGTGCCGTGGTCCGGTTCGGCGACGGGCCGGCTCTCGCCCTCCAGTCCGCATCTGCAGGCAAACCCGAGAACTGAGAGGAACCGGAAATGTCTCGTATCGTTGCTCGGACCGTGGGCCGCAAGGGCACGTGCGATGTGGTGCTGCGCGATGGCAGCGTGTCGCGGTGCCACGCCGAGGTCGTGTGCCTGCCGGAGGGCCGAATCCACGTCGCCGACCGCGCGACGGGGAGCGGCACCTTCGTTCGCCGCGGGGACGAATGGCACCCGATCCGTCAGGCCCTGCTCGATCCGGCGGACGTACTCCGCTTTGGCGGGTGCACGATTACAGCAGGGGAGTTGGGCGCGCTCTGCGTCCGGGCCGATTCGTCCTCTTCCGAATCGTCTACGGACGAACAGCCGGGTTCAGGCCGGTCCGACGGCGAGGCTGGAGCTGATCCGTAAGAGGGTGACTACCGCGCGACGATCTTTGGGAGGGTGACTACCGCGCGCCGGGCTGCTCGTTCGGAGGACGGCTTCCACGCGCATCCAGCGGTGACCCGAAGACCTCCGCCACGAACTCGGTGGCGGGGTGAGCGGCCAGCGCGTCGGCCGGGCCCCGCTGGACGATGCTTCCCTCCTCGATGACATGGACCTCGGCGTTCAATGCCACGATGTCGTGCACGTCGTGGGTGACCACCAGAGCCGGCACGGCGCTCTCCGCCAGGCGATCCGCGAGGCGGCGACGCAGGGACCGGCGCGCGGCCGCGTCCAGTGCCGCGAGTGGCTCGTCCAGGAGCAGAATGTGCGGCTCCGTGACGAGCGCGCGGGCCAGGGCGACCCGCTGGCGCTCGCCGCCCGACAGCGTGTCCGGCCAACGGTCGGTGAGATGGCCGGCCCCCAGTTGTTCGAGCACGGCCGTGGCGGAGGCGAGCGCACCGTTTTCGCGCCGGGACAGGCCCGCCAGCCCGAACCTCACGTTGTCGAGTACGCGGAGGTGGGGGAAGAGTCCGTAGCCCTGGGGCACGTAGCCCACCCTTCGCTCTTCCGGGGGAAGATCGATGCCCTTCGCGGCGTCGAACAGGACGCGGTCGCCTACTGTGATCGTCCCGCGCAACGGCCGGTAGGCGCCGGCGATGGTGCGCAGCAGGGTGGTCTTGCCGGAGCCGTTGGGGCCCACCAGGGCGACCGGCCGCGTTCCGCCGTCCAGCCGCACGTCCAGGTGGAGCACGCCGACCTGCATGCGGATCTCGGCGTGCCAGGTCGCTCGCCCCGCCGCCCCGCCCCCGCTCACCGCCACCACCCGCTCACCGCCCCCACCCGGCCACCGGCGCCCGCGTGCGCCGCGTGCCCCTGGGAGGGGTACCCGTCAGCGCTGCTCACCGCCGCCCCGCCCCCGCGGCCACTGCCACCACCACCCGTCCCAGGCGGCCGCCCGGGAGCGCGCGCAGCCCGAGCAGGAGGAGGACCGCGGCCGCCGCGAGCACCAGGGAGAGCGCGACCGCTGCCTGCACGTCCGACTCAAGGGCGGTGTAGATGGCGAGGGGGGCGGTCTGCGTCCGGCCCGGCAGGTTGCCCGCGAAGAGCAGGGTCGCCCCGAACTCCCCGATCGCGCGCGCCCACGCCAGCGCGGCTCCGCTGACCAGCCCGGGCAGCGCCACCGGCACCGCCACCCCGAAGAACGCCCCCGCCGGCGACCGTCCCAGGGTGCGCGCGACGATGAGCAGGTCGCGGTCGACGCGGCGGAAGGCGGCCGCGGCCGACTGGACGTAGAACGGGGAGGCGACCACCACCTGGGTGAGCACCACGGCGGCGGTGGTGAAGGGCACCTGCAGTCCGAGCGCCTCCAGCGGACCGCCCAGCAGGCCGTTGCGGCCGAAGGTCTGGAGGAGCGCGATGCCGAGCACGGCGGGTGGCAGCACGATGGGCAGGTCCACCAGCTGTTCGATGCCGCGCGCCCAGCGGCCGGACGAGGCCGCGAGCCACCACGCCAGCGGGGTGCCTGCCGCCAGCACGACCACCAGGCTCACCACGGTGGTGCGCGCCGTCAGCCCGAGCGCCGGAAGAAAGAGCGGGTGGCGCGCCCCCTCGGCCAGCTCCGCCGGCGAGGACGCCAGCGCCAGCGCCACCACCGGAAGGGCGAGCAGCGCGAGCATGGGCACCGTCGCCGCCAGCGACGGCCAGCGCCCGGTGCCCAGGGCGTCGGGCAGGTTCGCCTGCCGGCTCACGCGAAGCTACTCCGCCGCGAACCCGTGCCGGGACAGGAGCCCGCGACCTTCCCGGGAAAGGACGAACGCGAGCCACGCCTCGGCGAGAACCGGGTTCACGCTCCCCTCAACGATGCCGATCGAGTAGTCGGCGCTGACGTTCAGGTCGGGGGGGATTTCGATGGTGCGCACGCCTCCCGCTACGACGGTGTCGCTCCGGTAGACGATGGCGGCGTCGGCCTCGCCGAGCTCCACCTTGGCCCGCACCAGTCGCACGTTGCTCTCCTCGGAGGCCACCCGCGCGAGGACGGACGCCGCGAAACCGCCCTCGCCTGCGGCCTCGGCCCGCCGGAGCGCCCGACGCGCGTAGCTGCCCACGGGGACGCCCTCGGTCCCGATCACCAGCCGGCTGGCACGTGGCAGATCGCGGAAGGACTCGATGCGCGCGGGGTTCTCGGGCGGAACGATCAGCACCAGCTGGTTGTGCGCGAAAATGCGCCCCTCCCGGACACGGCCGAGCTCCACCAGCGCCTGCATGTGGGCCGGATCGGCCGAGGCGAACACGTCGGCGGGGGCGCCCTGCTCGATCTGAAGGCGCAGCACCTGGCTGCCCGCGAACGCCAGCAACACGTCGGTCCCCGGATGGGCGGCCTCGAAGGCGTGCTCCATCGCCGCGAAGCTCTCGGCGAGGGAGGAGGCGGCGTAGACGACCAGGGTGCGGGAGGTGTCGGCCGGTGCGCAGCCCTGGAGCAGGGCAATGACCAGCGCGAGGCACGCCAGCCCGGTTCCGGACCGCCGCCAGCCCTTCATGGCGCGGCGCCTCCGCCCTCGAGCGTGCTCGCGTGCCCGCTGATCGAGGTGTCGTATCCCGGAAGGGTGGCCGCTTCGGCTCGGAAGCCGGGGTCGTCCAGGGTATCGAGGAAGCGCGCCACGGGCGGGGCTTCAGCGATGTCGGCGGGGATCACCAGGTCGAAGCGCTCCTCCACCAGCGGCACGAACCCCAGCCCCCAGGCGAGCGCTGCGCTCTCGATGGCGACGCCGGTGTCGGCCGCGCCGCAGTGCACGCGCCGGGCCACGTCGAGGTGGCCCTCGGCCACCGGACCGGAGAAGTCGGGCCGCCCGCCGCCCTCGCCGGCGAGCAGGCGCGCGAACAGGTCGTCGGCGCCGGTGCCGGGCTCGCGCCCCACCACCCGCACGTCCGGCCGCAGCAGGTCGCCGGCGTCCCGGATGCCCAGCGGGTTGCGCGCGGCAACCACGAACCCCTGCCGCCAGCGGGTCAGGTTGACCACCAGCATGCGCCTACCGGGGAAGCGGCGCCGCACCGCATGGACGTTGGCCTCGCTCGACTCGCCGCCTGACAGGTGCAGCCCCGCGATGTGCACCAGTCTCGCAGCCAGCAGGTCCAGGGCGCGGTGGCTGCTGGCGGGAATCCAGGTGGCGCGCGCATCGACGGAGCCTTCCCCGACCCGATGCGCCAGGTTGGCGAGCAAGGGAGCGCACCCTGCCACCAGGACGTTGCGCTCGAGTTGCTGCATGCCGCGCACGGGGCTCACGCGGGCACGCCTGGCTGCGGCGGTCTCGTCGGGTTGGGCGGCGATGCTCGCGGCGGTTGAGCTCCCGTCACTCGGGACGGCCCGCCGCGCGGTGGCAACAGCAGGTGGGGCCGCGGGCGAATCATTGACGTGACCGGGCGAGACGTCCGGCGGCACGCCCGCTCCCTCTCCCACCACGATCGCGTCGGCCGCCCCGGTCGCGTGCGCGGGGAGGGGATGGGCCGCCCACCGGCCACCCACACGGCCGACGGCCACGCGGGAGGAGGGGACGCGGCGGGAGGTGCTCGCGGCGGGACGGGAGGGAGGGAGCCGCACCTCCAGCTCCGGCACGTGCTCCAGCCGGAAGAGGTCCTTGACGGCGCGCCCGAAGGCGTCCGCCAGCCGCAGCGCCAGCGTCGTGGACGGGACTTGGCGCCCGGCCTCGATCGCCATGATGGCGTGCCGGCTCACCCCGACCCGATCCCCCAGCGCCTCCTGTGACAGGCCCAGGTCCCGGCGGTGCCGCCGAACGTCGTTGTGGAGCTGCGTCTCGGTCATGCGCTTCTCCCAGGCGGGCAACGGGCTCGGCCTCCTCCGCATCGCCTGCGCCGACGGGCGCTGAATCTCTCGGAAGAACACGATAGGTCCATCAGGATGTAATGCGCAAGCTACATCAAAGTAATGTCCGCATTACATGCAACGCCGCCAATTGTCCGGCGCTCGCGGCCCTCCGGGCTCGAGTAGTGCGGTCGGGGAGGGCTGCTCCAACCCCTGGCAGCAAGGCGCCTTGCCAGCCCGGCAGGTGGTCGCATGTGTTCCCGGCCATGTAAGACTTCACAGATGTGGCCGACCAAATCTGCACACTTCCGGGTCCGGGGGGCAGAGGCGGTAGGGGGTTGGACCCGAGGTTGGCGGGTGTTCCGGGGCTGGCTCGGCAATCTTGCGTCTCCATTGAACGGAGGAGGCGCAGTGATCGGGAGAGAGAAACGGGTGCTCTTGCGACATTATCTCGAGCAGGGGACGCCGAAGGCCGAAATCGCCCGGCAGCTGGAGATCAGCAGGCGGACCGTGTACAACTGGATCGAAGCGGGGGAACTCGACCGAGGTGCACGTCCCGTGCCTGCGGCGGGGCTCCCCACCTCGTTGCAGGCACGATATACTTGTCGCATCATGTCCGCCGCCCGCACATCCCTTCCGGGAGCCGTCTTTTTCGACCTCTACGGCACAGTCGCGCGGGAGGTGGGCTACATCAACCATCCGGACCGCTTCCGGCTGCACGACTTTTCGGCCGAGGCCATCCGCCTCCTCAACTATGCCGGCTGGCGGGTGTTCGTTGCCACGAACCAGTCCGGGATCACACGCGGGTACTTCACCGAGGATGTGCTGAACGAGGTGCGCCGCCGCCTGGTCGAGCCAGACCTGATCTGCGACGACCTGCCCGCGGCCGCTCGCGCGATTGTGGCCGCCCTGCCACAAGAGCCCGAGGTGACGAGGACATGGACCCCGACAACCGGTTGAAGCGCGCACGCGACGTGGCCCTCAGGAGCGTCGACGCTTTTGCCGGCCGCCGAATCCTCGTGGCGGGCGACTTTCTGCTCGACCGGTATCTCGTCGGACAGGCGACACGCCTTTCCCGCGAGGCTCCCGTCGTCATCATCGAGCACGAGAGCGACGATGTGAAACTGGGAGGGGCGGGAAACGCCGCCCGCAATGTGCGCGCGCTGGGCGGGGAGCCGATTCCGCTGGGATTGGTCGGACGAGACCGGGAGGGAGAGAGGGTGGTCGAGCTGCTCCGGGCGGCGGGGATCGATACGCACGGGATTCTGCGCGACCCGGAGCGCCGCACCGTCACCAAGACCCGGATCCTCGCGGGAGCCGCCAGTGCCGCCCGCCGGCAGGTATTGCGGATCGACCGGGCCGGGGATTACGGCGCGAGCCGGATCGACCCCCTCATCAGGCACGCTCGCGCGCTTGTCTCCGATGTGGACGCGGTACTGCTCTCGGACTACGGCTACGCGACACTTGCGCCAGCACTGCGTTCCTGTCTGATCCAGGCGGCACGCACGCGCGGCATCCCTTCTTGTGCCGACTCCCGCTATCAGCTGTCCGAGTTCCAGGGCGTTACGGTGGCCACCCCGAACGAAGAGGAGCTGGCGGGGGTCTCGGGCGGCGTCCTGCGCAGCGACGCGGACGTCGTGGCGACCGGGAGGGAACTCCTGAGCCTTCTGAACGCGCGCGCCGTGGTGGTCACGCGCGGGAGCCGGGGGATGAGCGTTTTCGAGGGGACCGGGCATTGTCGGAACATCCCGCCCGCCCGCCAGGGAGAGGTGGCGGACGTGACCGGGGCCGGCGACACGGTTGCGAGTGCACTGGTGCTGGCGCTGGCGGCGGGCACGGACATCCTCGTCGGGGCCATGCTGGCGAACGCGACCGCCTCGGTGGTCGTCGGGCGGCGGGGAGCCGCCACTGCGACGCCCGAGGAGGTGGTCGGCGCGCTCGAGGCCTGGCAGAACCTGTCCTGAGTGGACTTGGTCGATAGCACCAGGTCCATTCACCGCGCGCTCCGTTGCGCGAAGCTGGTCGCGAGGTCTCAGCGACGAACAGATCGAACAGCTGCTTCCGGTCCTCGGGACGCGCTCGCAGCGGCGAACATCTCGTCAACACTGTCCAGCTTGCTCTGCAATTGGCGCGGACTGAAGGCACGGTCATCCGCTGCCGGGTCCGACTCGACCAGAAGATATCGGCCCAGGAAGTCGTTTCGCAGAACTTCAAAGACGTAACGATCCCGAAGTTGCTGTTCCTCGTAACTGACGCATTCCAACAGTCTCTTCAGCGAAAGCGCAATGCCCAGGTAGTCACTGGGTTCCCCGTGTCCTGTTGGCTTGAAATCCATAACTCTAAACTGCACATCTCCTCTGAGATTGTACCGCGAGCGTGTTACCAGCACATTGTCCGCGTGAATGTCCCCGTGAATCATTCCGCGCTGTTCGAGCTCAAAGAGCAAACCGAACATGGCGCTCAGGAATTGCTCGATAAACCGCAGCTCCACATTCCCCCGATTGGCCCAGATGAACTGCTCCAGAGACGTGCCCCATACATACTGGCGGATAAACACTACGAACTCGCGTCCCAACACGGGATCTTCCCAGGATCGCACATCCAGATACGGGACGACGCATGGATTCTCCAGAACATTTGCCTTCCTGGCTTCCTCAAGGTAAACGTCCGGCTCGTGTTGATACGAAGGAAGATTCTCTATTGGTACGAACTTGAATGCCAAGTCACCATCTATGTGGGCCGCATGTGCACGATACACACGGCCGATTGCCCCCGTACCGATGTGCTCTACGATTTCGTGGTTCGGAAAGAATGGAAAAGTCTTTCCCAGGAAGTGCTCTTCGGGAGGAAGGTGTCCTTGCACCGGACGGGGGAACCTATTCTGCTCGGGACCGGGGATTCAGGTATTCGATCGCTCCGCCATCGAAGTACCACTCGATCCGGCGGATCACTTCTTCCGCGGTAATCATGTCCATGCAACGAGGCAGGTTGCCCACCACGTCCACGCAGAGTTCGTCAGGCCCGTCCTTGTAGTCGCCATCGCCCAGCGGCACCGTTCGCGACTTCCAGCATCCCCCGTTGTCGCAACACAATAGCGCACCGACGGTGTGAATGAACTGGTGGTGCGGGTAGGCCTCCCAGTGAGGTGGCTCGCGCCCTCCGGCCACGACTACGCACGGACGGTTCTTGGGCATACCGGGCTTCACTTCCACCGCCGCGGCCAGGTGCATCGGCAGACTGATCGGCGTCACGACGCCCTGCGCGTGATACATGAGCCGCACGAGTTGGCGAAGGGTGGTTTGCCCCCTCATGTCGACGACTCCGTCAAGCGGCGGATGGTGATGTCCGACCTCCCCGATCTGGACGAACTCCACGTGGCCCCGAAAATGATCAACGACGGCCTGATACCGTTTCGGATCCCACCACTTGATCGTGTAGTCGAGCTTGCCCCCGGAGACGATCATCCAGAACGGGGTGGACTTCCCGTGAGCCTCCTGCACTCGGGAGAACCACTCCTTCTCACCACCCGAGATGTGAATGTCTCCCTTGAAGGCGCCCGGCTCGATCCGCAGTCCCAGCTTTTCGTTCAGGTAGTGGATGAAGCCGTGCAGAAAGTGATAGGGCGTCTGGTTGCTCTGATGGATCAGCGGGTAGTGGCAGTCCAGGACTTCCACGTCCGGATCGTCCTCATTCAGCGGAATGAGGTGCGGGTTGTTCTCCCAGAGTGCGGGACAGGAAGTGCGGACATCGGTCAGGAAACGTTCGGGATAGCACCTGTGCAGGTCGCGGACCGCGGCGGTGAGCATCACGATGTCACCCGGCGACTGAAAGTTCCTGAGTATCAGCTTTCGCATCGGCTGGCTGTTCTCATCGGACCCTGAACGCCCATACCGATATGTGGTCCGGAATGGAAGCGCCGTTCGGGGACGTTACCCGGATGGACGTCGGCCCCCGCGAACCGCTTGGACTCCACTCCAGGTATGACGTGGATCCGGCTCGGACATTCCACTGGCGAGTGAACTCCGCGAATGTCGATTCGTAGGGCTGAAGATGTTGGCTCGGCCCGAAGCGGCTCCAGATGTCGTCGAGATCCCAGGTCGTCATGCCGAAGGCGTCCCAGCCGTTCAGGTCGATCCACAGCGACATGTAGAAGTCCGCCAGAATCTGTTCGGCCCGCCAGCCGCTAACGTCCGCCAGGGAAGCCAGCCCCCTCGTGGTAGATCGCATGAGGCGATGCATCAGGGCCCTCTCGCCGCCCGGGTACTCGTCTCCCCAGCGGTCCATCGCGAACCGGAAGACCATCGACGGAACATCGTACACGGCTCTGAACGGGTAGGCGCAAGGGCCGTCGTTTCCCTCCTCCGGAGTGCCGATCCAACTGCACTCCTCCGACGCGTTCGGGATCCGGCGGGTGTCGGTCGGATCGTTCGAGTCCCACCCGAAGAATCGGGCCAGCCCGAAAGTCCAGTTCTCGTACCAGTCACGGCCGTCTTCCCACTGTTCGTATCCCATGTTCTGCCCCGATCCATGTCCGAAGAGGCCGTAGGCCACCAGCTGTTCCGAAAGCGTCGCGCCGCCCTCCAGCTCCCAGGTGGTGAAGTCGGCTCCCCCGAACACCGAGGCGGCACCCTGCGCGAGGTGGGCGATCTCGTGCGTCAGCAGGGACGGGTAGTATGCAAGGGTTTGCTCCTTCGTCCAGGCGTGTCCGAAGACGCCCGCGGGATCTGGGGCGCGGCCATAGACAACCTCGGCCTGGTTGCTGGTGGCACACGTCTCGGTCGCATAGAGGTCCCCAAACCAGACCCGCCCCCCGAGGAACGAATCCGGGTCGTCCTGTTCGTTCACCTGCTTCGTCATGACGACCATGACCCGGCCCCCGTTCCCGTCGACGTCGGACAGGTCCCCGAAGTAATCGTCGTGAACCCCCTTCACTCGAGCTCCGTAGAAGGCGTCCAGTTCCGTAAGCTCGGAGTCCGTGAAGGTCCCGCTCGGGTTTTCGATGTCGTCGAGCCACACGGTGTGGTCGCCGGTGAGCCGCACCACAGCTCGCATCTGGTCGCGGGCCGAGCAAGACGTCCCTCCGGCCAACAGGGTGAGCGTGTCGTTAACGGACAGAGCGCGCGTTGCTTGAGCACGCGCCGTCGCAGGGTCCACTCGACCCAGCCTCCGGACGATCCCCTGGTTCCGGTTCATCACCTCGTTGTGGGGGCGCTCCCAGCCGCGCGTAACCCCGACGATTTCCGGCCGGACAGGTGCGGCGGCACCCGCCCGAGCAGCCACGTCGGCCCTCGTCAACGGGCTTCGCCGCGCCGGTACCACGGCTTCGCGAAGCGGCGCCGAGTAGGCGAAGAGCGATCGCCCGGCCACCACTGTCGGGTCTCCGACGATGCTGGTCGCGGCAACCGGAGTCAGAGAGGACGGCTCTTCGGAGATGGAGACGACTCCGATTACGTATGCGCCTCCCGCGTCATCTCCGGGCAGGTGGAGGCAGCCGTTCCCGCCATAGGTGTAGCGGTACCAGCCCACCGGAAGATCGATGTCTTCCCCGCTGCGCGGGCTCACCCCCACCAGCCGGGCGTCACTGTCACCCTGCACCGTCACGCGCAACTCGGCGCGCCGAGGGGGCAGACAGTCGCTGGGTACGGGACCGTCACCGAAAGGCGCGTCTCACTCGACGCGGTCACGGTACCTGCCAAACCGCCGATCACCACTTCGTTGTCCCCGGGAACACTCGAAAACCCTGAGCCGCTGATGGTCGCTTGCGCGCCCTCAAGCAGCACGGCGGGCGCAACACTGGAGATGAACACGGACCCCGGGATCTCCGAGGTCACCTCAATGCTCTGGCTGACCCCCAGGCCTTCCGGATCGGTAGCGGTGAACGTCACGATAGCTGTCCCCGGCGCTACGGCGAGAATCTCCAACTCGTCCCCGGATACCGAGGCCTGGACTACGGACGCGTCGGTCGTGCCGGCCGTCAGCATCAACGGGTCGCCGTCTGGATCGGCGAAGTACTCGGATCCGGCCCACGAGCGCGCGTCTCCGACCGTCAGGATCTGCGGAGGAATCGTGTCCGTGACTTCCGGCGCTCGGTTCGGCACCGTGACCGCGAAGCTCTGCCGGGCCGAAAGGCCGCCCCTGTCCGTGGCCGTCACGGTCACCGCGGCCGCGCCCGCCGCCACGCCGGTGATGGTCAGGACGCTGCCGGACACGGCCACCCTCACACGGGTCGTATCCGACGAAGCGGCCCCGAATTCCAGTTCATCCCCGTCCGGATCCGCGAAGTACCCGGCGACATCCAGCTCCGCCGCGCTGTCCACCTCGATCTCCAGATCCCCGATCTCGCCGACCGCCTCCGGCGCTCGATTCGGCACCGTGACGGCGAAGCTCTGCTGGGCCGAGAGGCCGCCCCCGTCCGTTGCCGTCACGGTCACCGCGGCCGCGCCCGCCGCCACGCCGGTGATGGTCAGGACGCTGCCGGACACGGTCACTCTCACACGGGTCGTATCCGACGAAGCGGCCCCGAACTCCAGTCCGCCCCCGTCCGGATCCGCGAAGTACCCGGCGACATCCAGCTCCGCCACGCTGTCCACAGCGATCTCCAGATCGCCGATCTCGCCCACCGCTTCGGGCGCCCGGTTCGGAACCGTGACGGCGAAGCTCTGCAGGGCCGAGAGGCCGCCCCCGCCCGTGGCCGTCACGGTCACCGCAGCGGCGCCCGCCGCCACGCCGGTGATGGTCAGGACGCTGCCGGACACGGTCACCCTCACACGGGTCGTATCCGACGAAGCGGCCCCGAACTCCAGTCCGCCCCCGTCCGGATCCGCGAAGTACCCGGCGACATCCAGCTCCGCCACGCTGTCCACAGCGATCTCCAGATCGCCGATCTCGCCCACTGCCTCCGGCGCCCGGTTCGGAACCGTGACAGCGAAGCTCTGCTGGGCCGAGAGGCCGCCCCCGTCCGTGGCCGTCACGGTCACCGCGGCGGCGCCCGCCGCCACGCCGGTGATGGTCAGGACGCTGCCGGACACGGCCACGGACGCGATCGTGACATCGGAGGTGGTTGCGCCGTAGGTCAGAGCGTCTCCGTCGGGATCGGTGAAATGGCCGGCCAGGTTCACCATGGCCGTTTCCGCGACGCCAACGGTCTGAGCCGGAATGGAGCCGCCAGGCACCGGCGCTCGGTTCGGAGTTGGTGCAGGCTCCGTACTGCCGTCGCCGCAGGCCGTGGTCGACAGCGCGACCAATGCCGTGGCAAAGAGGACCAGGCGAGCGCATGGGGGAGGCATCTGCTTGGTTGGGTTGCTGTGACCGGTTGGCTGCGCGTCAGCCCGAAGACGAACTGCTCGAACCCGTCGACGAGGCGCTGCCGCTCGAACTCGACGAGGAACCACCGGCTGCCTGACCCCCACCCCAGCCGCCGCTGCTCGAACTCGACGACGAGCTGCTCGAACTCTGCGACGGACCGCCGGACGCTTGGCCCCCACCCTGACCGCTGTTGCTCGACGAACTGCTCGAACTCGAACTGGACGAGGAGGAACTCGACGACGAGCTGCTGCTGGAACTTGATGAGGAACTGCTCGAACTCGAACTGGAGGAGGAGCTACTCGAGGGCGAGGAGCTCGACGACGAACTGCTGCTCGACGACGAACTGCTACTGGAACTCGATGAAGACGACGAGGAACTGCTCGAACTCGAACTGGACGAAGAGCTACTCGACGACGAACTGCTGCTGGAACTCGATGAGGAGGAACTCGACGAGGAAAAACTGCTGTATCCATCGTGGGGAAGACCAACGAGATCAGCGCCGGCATACGTGCAGGCTGCCAGTTGCGTCATCCCGGCACCCAACACTCCACCCACCAGCAGTCGCAGGAATGCCCGTCGGTCCTCGTGGTGGCCGACCTCGGAACCTGAGGCACGGTTCGTCATGGAGTCATCCATTTACACTCCCTTCAATTGCTCGCTCTACCCAAAGTAGCACTCGCTCTACCCAAAGTAGCAGTGAGGCTCTTCCAGCGGCAAATGACGGGAGATCGGTTTCCAGCGGGGGATGGGCCTGAAGTCGGGTGCGAAGAGATCATTGGAGGATGATCGTGATACTTCGCACCGCACAGATTCGCACTCTTGACCAGGTCCGGCGAGGGTCGGGGAACGAGCGTCAGACGCCCGTTTCGACCATTGCGACTCCCGCGATTCAACCCCGGTTTCCCCGCTCATGCGGCCCGGTCCAGCAAGATCCAATCCAACGGCAGGAAGCGCAGATCGTGAAGGGAGGAGCTAAGTCGGTAGGAGGCCCAGCGACCACGCGGGCCGAAACGCGAGTGAACGCCGAGCAGGCCTCGAAACATCAAATGCGGGAGCCGACCCTCCGCAAGAAAGGGGAAGGCCGCCGACCGACCCGTCCCCTGGGCATCCCCTGCCTGAGGGACCGGGTTGCGCAGACGTCGGCGATGCTGGTTCTGTCGCCGATCTTCGAGGCGGACCTGGAGCCGGAGCAGTACGGATACCGGCCGGGACGAAGCGCCAAGGACGCGGTCAGGCGGATCCACCGCCTGCTGCACACGGGCCGCAACGAGGTGATCGACGCGGCCACGAACCCTCACCCGATCGGAAGCGCTACGCCGGCCCGAAGCGTCAGAACACGGTGCCTTGGCCCGCTCCAGTACCGTTCTCCCTCTCCAATGGGGATGAGGCCAAGCGTGTAGAGCAGGTCGACGGTCACATCGGCCCGGTCCGTCACCCCAACCGCGACGCCTCCGCCCAGGGCGACCCCGAGGTCCATCGCGGCGTCGATTTCGTCCTGTCCCGCGTCGCAACTGCCGGCGGCGGCGACGGGCTCCGCTCCGAGCCAGCCCGACGCGTCGAAGTCGCAGGACACCCGGGCGGCCAGCGTGGGACCGACGAACAGTCGAACCGAGGAGCGCTCCCACGACGACAACGGCAACGTCGGCACGGCCAGCAGCGTAAACTCGAAGTAGTCGAGCGCCATGTGCACGGTGACCAGCTGGCGGTTGTTCAACGCGCTCAGCCGACCGCCCTTCTGCGCGTAGGCGACGCCAACCTGGACCCCGAGGTACTTCGAGGCGGGGGACGGTCGCAGCCAATCCGATGGACATTCCCGCGAGGGACTCGGAGTGCCACAGGTCCCCGGGGGAAGGAGCGTCGGCAGCGAGCGTCGACAGGTTGACACCGCCGGTCAGGGACAACGTGGCCTGAGCCGAAACGGAAGAGCTGAAGGGGAGAACGAACAGCATGACGGGAAGAACGAGCGATAGCCGCTGCATTGGAAACCTCCTCATGGGTGGATGAAGGAGACGACGGGTTCCTGTATCAGGAGCGCATTGAGGGGGACTTGGTACTACGCCGCCCTCGGATCTCGGGCTGATCGGCGCAGGCGGCCGCTGGCAGGGGCCATGCGGGGCTGGCCGACGCCTTCTTCCAGCGTTGATTGCGGAGGGGGCGAAGGCACTCCTGGAGGCGTCTTGACCTCCGTCCCGCAGGCTGGCGATGTTCAGCCGCCGAAGTCGGCCGGCAGGTGGGGACGGCCACCTCGTCCTCCCGGACACTCGCCGGACAGATCAGTTATGACCACACATGGCAACCAGTCGGGCGAATCGCCCTTCCGCACCGGCTACATCCTGAACCCCCGCGCCGACCTGGTGTGGTTCCTGGGGCTTCCCTTCCTGGCGGTGGCGATCGCCCTGGGTTTCCAGATGTGGCTCCCCTACGTCGTGGTGGCCTCGGTCAACCTCTGGATCACGGTGCCCCATCACTACGCGGGCTGGGTGCGCAGCTACGGCATGCCGGAGGAGTGGGCACGCTTCAAGGACCGGCTCATCCTCGGTCCCATCGTCATCTTCGGGCTGACCGCCGCGGGACTCACCTGGGCTCCCATCACCCTGCTGCTCATGGTCACGGCCTGGGACCATCAGCACAGCATCATGCAGCAACACGGCTTCAGCCGCATCTACGACTTCAAGGCGGGGGCGGGAACGCCTTCGACGGGTCGCTGGGACCTGGCGCTGCACTGGAGCCTGTACCTGAACATGTTCATCCAGGCCCCCATGTTCAGGCACCTGTGGATCCGCGAGCTGCACCGCATGCAGATCCCCATTTCGGCCGGTTTCGTGGAGACCCTGCAGCGCGTCAGCTGGCTCGCCCTCGGCATCTATCTGGCGTGTTATACAGTGCACCTCTGGCGTCTCGCGGCTAACGGCGGACGCATCAACCCCATCAAGTACGTCTTCATCGCGGCCAGCTACTTCCTGTGGTACTTCGCCGCCTGGCACACCAACTCCATCCTCATCTACAACGTGGCCCACCGCATCATGCACGGGGTCCAGTACATGGTGATGGTCTACGTCTTCATGGGGCGGAAAGCCGCGTCGAAGGTATCGAAACCCGGTCTGTGGAGCCGTCTCGCGGGCAAGGGAAAGCTGAAGTGGTTCCTGCTGGGCGGGGGCGCCTACGCCATCGTCGTACAGCTGATGATCAACCGTCCACTCGACGAGTTCGGGTTCGGCGTGGTCAACTTCGCGCCCTACGCCGCGATCCAGAACTTCAACATCGCCGGACTCGACTACGCCGCCAGCTACGCGCTCTTTGCGGAGACGCTGATCGCCGCGTACGCGCTCACTCACTATTACGTGGATTCCTTCATCTGGAAGGTGCGCGACAAGAGCGTGCAGAAGGGGTTGTAGGATGGCGTACCCGAGGTTGTGCCATGGAGCCCGGAGGGTGTTGGATGGCGAATCCAGGTTGTAGCATGGAGACCGGAGGCTCCAGGACGGCGATCGGGGGCTCCAGGACGAGAGACCTGGGGCTGTGGGAAGGAGCACGGGGAGTGAGGCTGTAGCATGCCGTGGCATCAGAAATACCGTCTGCTGTTGGTGATCTACGGGCTCTGCCTGCTCGCGGGCGGCCGCGAATGGTGGCTCTCGCGCGGCTCCGAGCCCCCCGGCTGGTTCACCGAAGAGGGACGCGAACTCACCGAGGTGCTGGTGCAGGTGAACCCGGACGAACCCGACACCGAGTTCCTCCAGGGGATGCAGTCGCTGGCGTCGGGCGATGTCGAAGCGTACGAACGCTTTCTGGAGGAGGCGCTGGCGCGGAGCCCGAAGCACAACGACATGCTGCTCCGCTTCCACGCCCAGCACCTCATCGACACGGGAGCGGACTGGATGACGGTCAACCAGGCGCTCAACCGCTGGCGCATCAACCATCCCTTCGATGTGGAGACCGTCAACTACTACATCGATGCGGGGCCCCGGACTCAGCTCGAGCTGGCGGCGCTGGAGGATGCGCTCCAGCGGGTGCGCTGGATCGAACGCGTGTGGCTCGAGCCCATCGCGGGAGAGAGCGACGCCCAGCCCTGGCGTATCGTGCTCGACTTCACCGACGGAGCGGTGGTCGACATCCGGGACGTGACCCGGGCAGCGAGCTTCGTCCTGGCGCGCTGAGCCTTTAGATTCCCGCAGCTCACTGTGTTGATTTATCAACACTCGTGTGATATCGTTGCGCGGCAAGGGTTCCGTAGTCCGTCGGCTCCATCTAGGTCCAGGCCCTGATCCGCTTCTTCGCCATGCGCACCGTCATCCGCCAGGCCAGGATGGCTCGGCCGCTACTCGCGTCCGCACTGCTACTCCTGCAAGGAGTCGGCTGTACTGGTGCGGACAGTGACCCCTTGCCAGGCAGGGTCCCCACCTTCGAGGGCGTGGTCGACCTCGAGTTCGGCGAAATCGAAGGGGACGAACCTTATCTGTTCACGCGTGTCGAGTCCATTGTCGAGGATACGACCGGACGGATCGTCGTCGCCGACATGCAATCGCACGAGGTGCGTGTCTTCGATTCAGAGGGCCGGTTCCTCTTTCGCTTCGGGGGGCAGGGAGAGGGCCCCGGTGAACTGACCCGTCCCTGCTGCCTGGCGTTCGGGCCGGACGGCGTGCTGTGGGTGCGCGAGAGTACCCGTTACAGCGCGTTCCAGATCGATGCCGCGGGTGCCCGATACGACCGCGGGCTCAGGATTGCGCACGGAGGCGTAGGTATGGTTGCGCCGGTCACCTTCGACGCCGAGGGTCGCCTTGTCGACATCGGGACACTGACCAGCCCGGAGGGCGAGGCCGTGACTGCGCGCTTTCACAGGGGACCTGACGGCTCGGTGGACACAATGGCCATGGCGGATCCCGACAGGCAGGCGACTGGCTCCGCAGCGGTGTCACGGACGTTCCGGGACATGCAGATGAGCTTTTTCGTCCGCCAGCCATTCGGCCCGCGGTGGATTCACGGCCACGGCTCCGGTGGTGCCTGGGCCGAAGCCATCACCTCGGAGTACTCGGTCGATGTTCACCAACCCGATGGGACCGCGCTCCGGATCGAGGGTTCGCAGCTTCCCGGGCCGCCGCTTAGCCGGGACGAGCGCGAGCGCGCGGCTACCCTTGTCGAAGGGGATCTTCGGCGGTTGGACCTCTCGGATCATCCGTTCGGCATTCCCGAGCGTAAGCCGGCACTCGTGGACCTCTTCTTTGATCGCTCGGATCGACTGTGGGTGGAGAAGACGCCGGCGGACGGTGAGGAGCTGCGAGAAGCCGATGTCTATGAGGGCACCGAGTTGGTGGCTCGCTATCGCTGGCCGACGGGCGTTCGGGTGGGTGGCGTTCCCTGGGTCACCGAGTTGTTTCTGTATGGCACGACACGCGACTCCCTCGATGTCCAGCGCGTAGTGCGGGTGCAATTCCACCCCGCAAGCGAAGCCGGAGCTTCGGGGCGTCGCTGACTGCCGTCTGGCGTTGGTGGGTCCTCGCGCGCTCGGGCCTGCGCGAGCGATTCCCGGCTCGTCAAGAGTTGCCCGGCATGGGTGCGCGATCCAAGATGGGTATCGGCGAAGACACCTGCCATGGAAGAACGGGCCGGAGACCATGATGGACCGTAGGACGCTACTGAAGATCGGCGGCATGGGGCTGATCGGGAGCGGGCTGGGCGCGTGTTCCGTGCGCTCCGCGCCCCCGGGCCAGCCCCTGCTGCGGCTTGCGCCCGTGCGGGCGGCCCCGGACCGGATCATCCGCACCACCGTGGGCCTGCGGCCGCACCGCCCGGCGGGGTTCCTGCTGCGGGCCGAGCGTCTCGACGAGACCACGGTGATCCACAACTACGGCCACGGCGGGGCGGGCATGTCGCTTTCGTGGGGCACGGGCGCGATGGCCGCGGAAATGGCGCTGGCGCACGACAGCCGCCGGGCCGCAGTCATCGGCTGCGGCGCCGTGGGGCTCACCTGCGCCCGCCAGCTGCAGCGGCGCGGATTCGATGTGACCATCTACACTTTGGACGTGCCCCCGAACACCACCTCCAACATGTCGTTCGCGGGATTCACGCCCACGTCGGGGCTCGTCGACGACGACCTGCGGACACCCGCCTGGGACGCGCAGTTCCGCGAAGCTGCCGAGATCGGCTACCGGCAGCTGCAGTTGCTGGTCGGACGGGGATACGGCGTGTCCTGGATCCACAGCTACGCGCTCAGCGACAATGAGCCGCGGCCGCGGGGTGGTGGGGAAGAGGACTCCGAGCCGCTGCTTCCGGCGCATCTGCGCACCGGAACGAGGGCGCTGGGGCCGGGAGAACATCCGTTTTCGACCCGCTACGCCAATCAGCGCACCCAGATGCGCATCGAGCCGTCCATCTATCTCGACGCCCTGGTGCGGGACTTCGTCGACTTCGGAGGGCAGGTCGTCATCCGCAAGTTCACGGAGCCCGGGGAGCTGGTGGAGCTCGACGAGTCTCTTGTCGTCAACTGCACCGGGCTGGGCGCACGAGACCTCTTCGACGACGCGACCATGGTGCCGCTGAAGGGTCAGCTGACCGTGCTGGTGCCGCAGCCGGAAGTGAACTACGGCACATTCGGGGGCGCCCCGGCAACGCCCCGGGGCGGCCTCGGCATCCACATGCAGCCGCGCAGCGACGGCATCGTGCTGGGCGGAACCTCGGAGCGCGGAGAGTGGTCGCTCGAGCCCAACCAGGAGGCGCTGGAGCGCATCGTGGCCGCGCACCGGGCGGTCTTCTCGGCGATGCGGGTCTGAGGCGGGGAAGCCGGCTTTCCCTCGACTCCAACCATCCCAGCGGGCCGCCCGGGCCGGTGCTCCGGATCCTCCGTGCCCGCGCCGGCATCATTCATCAGCAGGAGGCATCCCAATGGCGCCCATCCCGCGCACGACCCCGATTCGCATGTTGTCGTCTCGCCCGGCAGCCTTCTCGCTTCTGGTCTTCGCGCTCGCTCCAGCGCTTTCGTCCCCTCTCTCTGCTCAGAAGGCGCATCTCACCCTCCTGCGGGGCAAGCTCCAGGCGGAGCTGGAGAGCATCGTGGATGGCTACGAGGGTGTCGCGGGCGTGCATCTGCTCGACCTGACCTCGGGCGACCGCTTCCGGGTGAACGACGAGCTGCAGTTCCCGCAGGCCAGCGCCATCAAGATCACCATCCTGCTCGAGCTCTTCCGGCGGGCCGAGTCCGAGTCCGGCCTGCTCGGGCGCCGCATCGACATGACCGACGAGGTGCGCACCGGCGGAAGCGGGGTGCTCCTTCACCTGACCGACGGCGGCGCCTCGCTGTCTCTCGAGGACTATGCGATCTACATGATCGTGTACTCGGACAACACGGCCACCAACGTGCTCATCGACGAACTGGGGATGGACGCCATCAACGCGCTCTCCGCGTCGCTCGGGGCGGAACACACGCTGCTGCAGCGCAAGATGATCCGGCCCGAGGAGTCGGCGCGCGGCAACGAGAACCTGTCCACGCCCCGAGACGCCGCGCGCATCATGGGGCGAATCGCGGGCTGCGACCTGCCGATGAGCGAGGCCGGGTGCGCGCGTGTCCGCGAGATTCTCGAGATCTTCAAGGGCGGACCCATTCGCAACCCGGTGCCCCGCGAGGTGCCGATCGCCTTCAAGCCCGGCGGGATCACCGGGGTTTCCACCGTCTGGGGGCTGGTCGACGTGCCCGACCGCCCCTATGTGATTTCCGTGATGTCCAACTACGGAGGCAACGGCGGCGCGGTGGTCGAAGCGGTCTCGGCCGCGGCCTACGACTACTTTTCGCGCCTGTCGGGCATCACCATGTACGGCACGCGGGTGAACCCGGAGATCAAGCGGAGGGTGCGGAGGCCGGGCGGGTGACGAGGGGGATGGCGTGAGGACAGGGTGGGAGAAAACGCAGAATCATCAAGGGTTTTGGCCTATCACCGCAGAAGGGGTCACGTCGTGCCCATCCGCCGGGGCCTTTATGCGGCGGTCCCGCCGGGCATACGCCCGCGGGAGGCACCGGTCGACCCCTTCCTCGTAGCCGCCAGACTCACGGAGGACGCGGTGCTGGCCTACCATACCGCTCTTGAGTTCCACGGGCGGGCGTACTCGGTACACTGGAGGCTGGTGTACGTATCAGCGAAGAGGTCGCTCCCGATGGAGTTTCGATCCCACGAGTACCGGCGTGCACCCGTGCCGCCGCCGCTGCTGCGGAAAGGGAAAGAGATGTTCGGCGTGATCCACCAGGACCACTTCGGCGTGGAACCGCGGGTGACCAGTCATGAACGAACGCTCGTCGACGTTCTGGACCGCCCCGACTTGACCGGCGAATGGGAAGAGATCTGGCGATCCCTGGAGTTGGTGGAGTTCTTCGACCTGGATCAGGTTGTCGAATACACGCGTCTGCTGGACAATGCCACGACCACCGCCAAGGTAGGGTTCTTTCTGGAACAGCACAGGGACGACCTGATGGTCGAGGACGCATATCTCGATGCGCTGCGTCAGATGCGGCCCAGGCAGCCCCACTATCTGGTGCGAGCCAAACGCCGTGACTGCAAGTGGGTCAAGGACTGGAACCTGATGGTTCCCGACGACGTTCTGAAGCGGTCCTGGGAAGAGAGGCCGTGACACTCTGAATTCGCATGCGGCGCTTCGCGGAAGATGGGCGTTGAAGGGCGGTACGGCGTTGAATCTGTTTGTGCTGCGCTATCCAAGACTGTCCGTGGACATCGATCTCAACTATATCGGCGCGTTGAACCGCGAAAAGATGCTGGCGGACAGACCCCGGGTTGAGCGGGCGGCTCAGGCGGTTTTCTCACGAGAGGGATACACCGTCAGGCGGACTCCCGACGAACATGCGGGAGGGAAATGGCGGTTGGCCTACGCGAGCTACGCGGGCGGCGCTGCTGTCGCGCAAGCAGTCGAGGGATCTCTTCGATTGCCATCAGATTCTCGGCCTGGAGCATCTGCGGAGGGACCAGCTCCGCATCGCCTTCGTCGTCTACGGCGGAATGAACCGCAAGGGACTGGCGGATCGTTTCGATCGCAGACGTCGACTGCGAAGCACGGGAGTTGACGAGACGACTGCGTCCGATGCTCCGGGCGCCGAGTTCCACGCCGTAGATCCCGCCATCCGAGTCCCTCCGCGACTGCTCGCGGCTTCCCGTCTCCAGTGGACCAGACCGTCCCTCCGCCTGTAGTATTGGCTGTCCTGCGCACGCCATGAAACCCAGCGATGATGGAGACCACCATGCCGAAGCTGCTCGTTGCCGTCCTCGCCGCAGGAATGCTCTGCGCGGTGGCCCAGGAAAACCCGGCCGCCACCCACATCTCCGCCGACGACATTCTGGCCACGATCGCCAACGCTCCGGAGGACCGGGTGAGCGACCAGCAGATCCGGCACATCGACGCGGGCGGGCACAACGTGGGAGTCGGGTTGGTGCACCGGCCGCCCACCACTTCCCTGGGAGCGATCCAGCACCACAACCAGACCGAGGTCTACTACGTGGTGTCGGGACGGGGCACGCTGGTGACCGGTGGCGAACTCACCGACGCGAGCGCCCTCGACCCGGAGGGCAACATTGTTCGCACACTGACGGGACCGAGTTCGCTGGGCGGCATCGCCGGCGGGCAGAGCCGGGCCATCGGGCCCGGGGACATGGTGATCATCCCGACCAACTCGCCGCACGGGTTCACCGAGATCACCGAGGCCATTACCTACATCGTGGTGCGCGTCGATCCGGAGCAACTGGTGGCGCTGAAATAGCCGGGAGACAGCCATGAGCAGATCACGATTTGTGCGGAGCGCCGCACGGCTCGGTACGGGTGTTCTCGTCTTCCTCGCGGCTTCCCAGGGGGTGATCGCGCCGCCTGTCTCGCTGGCCGCACAGGTCTCGCCCCAGGCCGCGGACGACGCCGTGGTCGTTGTCCTGGTGCGCCACGCCGAACGCCTGGACGACAGCGGCGACTCGCCGCTGAACGACATCGGACGAGCGCGCGTCGAGAGAATGCGCACGATGCTGGCGGACGTGGACTTCACCCACGTGCATTCCACCAACCTGACCCGCACCCGCGATACCGCCCGTCCCATCGCCGAAGACGACGGGGTGGAGCTCTCCTTCTACAGTCCCGGTGAGCTGGAGGAGCTGGCGCAGACGATCCGTGCGACGCCCGGGCGTCACCTGGTATCCGGCCACAGCAACACCACACCGGACATGGCGGAGGCGCTCGGCGGGGATGGCCACGGTCCCATCGACGCAATGGAGTACGACCGGCTCTACATCATCGTGATCCGGCCCGGGCAGTCCGCGGTCACGACCCTGCTGCGCTTCTGAGGCACGGTCCGCTCCCCGGGCATGCTCCTCGAAACCCCGTTCCACGCCCGTACCGGCGCTCTCTGCCACCACCGCCGGTGGCGAAACTGGTCCGGCTACGCCGTCGCGCGCAGCTATGAGCCGAGCCACGAGTACGAGTACTACGCGATCCGCAGCGGGGCCGCGCTGTTCGACATCTCCCCCCTTCGCAAGTACGAGATCACCGGGCGTGACGCGGCCGCGCTGGTGGACCGCATCGTCACGCGTGCCGCCGCCGACTGTCCCGAGGGCAAGGTGCTCTACACCCCCTGGTGCGACGAGGCCGGCAAGCTGATCGACGACGGCACCGTGCAGCGCATGAGCGCGGACACCTTCCGCATCACCGCCGCCGATCCCTGCCTGCGCTGGTTCCAGGACTGCGGTCTGGGGATGGATGCGAGCGTGCGCGACATCTCTCTCGACCTCGCCGCGCTGGCCCTTCAGGGTCCTGCCTCGCGAGACATCCTGGCCCGGCTGGTCACCGGGACGGAGATCGCCTCGCTCGCCTTCTTCGGGTTGACGGAGGGTACCGTGGGGTCGATCCCGGTCACGATCACGCGGACCGGCTACACCGGCGACCTGGGATACGAGATCTGGGTGGCGCCCGGGCACGCGCTCGCCCTCTGGGACGCCCTGGTGGAGACGGGCCGGGAATACGGCCTTGCGCCGGCAGGTCTCGACGCGCTGGACGTGGCCCGGGTCGAAGCGGGGCTTCTGCTCAAGGAAGTGGACTACGTTTCGGCCTGGACGGCGCTCATCGAGTCGCGGAAGTCTTCGCCCTATGAGGCCGGCCTCGGATGGGCCGTCCAGCCGCGGCCGGGGCGTGACTTCGTGGGCGGAAGGGCGCTGGAGCGCGAAGCAGCCAAGCCCTCAAAGTGGGCTTTCGCCGGGCTCGAGGTCGACTGGCCGCGCATCGAACAGCGCTTTGCTTCCGTCGGGCTGCCCCCGCTGGTGGCCGGCCGGGCCTCGCGCGAGCCCGTGCCGATCTTCGCCGCCGGCGCCCAGGTCGGCTTCGTGACCAGCTCCACCTTCTCGCCCATCCTCAAGAAGTACGTCGCGCTCGCCACCCTCCAGCGCGATTTCGCCAGTCCCGGCAGCCGGGTGGACTTCGAGCTGACCGTGGAGTACGTGCGCCACGAAGTGCCCGCGCGGGTGGTGAAGACGCCGTTCTTCGACCCCGCCCGCAAGCGAGCCTGAACCCCATGGCGCGCCAGTACGACGTCATCGTGGTGGGCGGCGGGCACAACGGCCTGGTGCACGGGGCCTATCTGGCGCGCGCGGGCCTGGACGTTTGTGTGCTGGAGGCGCGTCCGCTGCTGGGCGGCGCCACGGTCACCGAGGAGATCTTCCCGGGCTTCCGCTACAGCGTCTTCTCGTACGTGGTCAGCCTGATGCGCCCGGAGATCATCCGCGAGTTGAAGCTCCCCCGTCACGGGCTCACCATCCTGCCGCTCGAGAGCACGCTCACCCCGCTCCCGGACGGCGGCCGCCTGTACCGGGACGCCGATCACGACCGCAGCTGGCGCGAGATCGCGCGCTTCTCGGTGCGCGACGCCGAAGCCTACGACGACTACGGCCGGTCCCTCTTCTTCATGGCCCGCGCCGTCAAGTACCTGCTCGACATCGCCCCGCCCGATCCCGGTCGGCTGGGCCCCGGCGACATCGCCGGCCTGCTCCGCCTCGGGCGCCACTTCCTGGGGCTCGAACCGGATCAGCTGCACCTTCTCGTGAAGCTGATGACGATGAGCGCGGCGGAGTTCCTGGAGGAATGGTTCGAGACCGACGTGCTCAAGGCCACCCTGTCGGCGAGCGGGATCATCGGCACCTTCCTGGGCCCGCGCTCTCCGGGCACCGCCTACGTCCTGCTCCATCATTACATGGGCGAAATCGACGGTCACTTCCGGGCCTGGGGCTTCGCGAAGGGCGGCACCGGCGCGGTCGCGGAGGCGATCGCTTCGGCCGCGCGCGAGGCCGGGGCTGAGATCCGAACCGACGCGCCGGTCGCCCGCGTGCTGGTCAGGAACCGGCGCGTCACCGGCGTGGCGCTGGCCAACGGCGACGAGCTCCGTGCGCGGGCGGTTTCCTCAAGCCTCGACCCGCGCCGCACCTTTCTGGACCTGGTGGAACAGCACGAACTTCCGGAGGAGCTGGTGCGAGGCGTGCGCGCGTTCCGCTTCCGCGGCTCCTCCGGCAAGGTGAATCTGGCGCTCGACGCGGCACCCGACTTCTCCTGCATGCCCGGGTTCGGGCCCCATCTGCGCGGGGCTGTCTCCATCAGCCCGTCCATCGACTACCTCGAACGCGCCTACGACGATGCCAAGTACGGCGACTATTCGAGGGAGCCCTACATCGACATCGTCATTCCCTCTGCGATCGATCCCGGGATGGCGCCACCGGGCAAGCACGTCATGTCGTGTTTCGTGCAGTACGCGCCGTATGAACTGCGCGAAGGGACCTGGGACGAGAAGCGCGAGGCTTTCGGCGATGTCGTGGTCGACACGCTGGCGCGCTACGTCCCCAACCTCAAGGACATCATCCTGCACCGTCAGGTGCTCACGCCGCTGGACATCGAGCGCACCACCGGCCTCTCCCAGGGCAACATCTTCCAGGGCGAGCTGAGCCCGTCGCAGCTCTTCTTCCTGCGGCCGGTCGCGGGCTACGCCGGGTACCGGACGCCCGTGCGGGGCTACTACCAGTGCGGCTCGGGGACACACCCCGGCGGCGGGATCATGGGCGCTCCCGGGAAGCTGGCGGCCACCGCCGTGCTCGCGGACCTGCGACGCAGGCGCCGGGGGAGGGGGCGGTGAGGAGGTACGACGCGGTCGTTGTGGGCGCGGGCCACAACGCGCTGGTCACCGCTGCCCTGCTCGCCCGCGAAGGGTGGCGGGTGCTCGTGCTGGAGCGCCGCGAAGGGCTCGGAGGCGCGGCCGCCACCGAGGAGATCTTCCCGGGATGCCGGGCCAACCTGGCCGCGCAGGACGCCGGCCTCTTCCAGCGCGAGATCGTATCCGACCTTCGGCTCGACAGCCACGGCCTCGAGTGGGTCCACCCTACGGCGGTGGCCACCTCGCTCACCGGCGGCGGCGAGGCGCTGACACTCTGGCGCAATCCCGGGAAGGCAGGCGAGGAACTCGCCCGTGTGAGCCGGGCGGATGCGTCGCGCTTTCCCGATTGGGCCGACTACCTGCGCACAATGGCGCGCGTACTGCGCGTCGCCCTCAGCCACCCGGCTCCGGTCCTGCACGACGCCTCGCGGGGAGAGCGCCTGCGTTCGCTGGGGCCGCTGTGGCAGGCGGGCAGACTCGGCCGGCGCAACCTGGTGGAGCTGCTGCGGGTGCTGCCGCTCCCGGCGCGGGATCTGCTCGACGACTGGTTCACCAGCGATGTCCTGAAGGGGATGCTGGGCTCGAGCGCCCTGCTTGGCACGACGCACGGTCCGAGCGCCATGGGCGGCGCCTTCCGCATGCTCTACCATGCGACGGGCAGCGAGGCGTACGGCTTCCGTTCCTCGGTGTTCGTGAAGGGCGGCATCGGCGTGCTGTCGGAGACGCTGGCCTCGGCGGCCCGCGCGAACGGCGCCGAAGTGCGCACCGGCGCCGGCGTCGAGCGCGTCCTGATCGATGACGGAGCTGCCACGGGCGTGGTGCTGGCCGGCGGGGAGGAGATCGCCGCCGGTTGCGTGGTGTCGGGCCTGGATCCCCGACGCACGTTCTTCGAGCTGGTGGGCGCACCCCGCCTGGGTCCCGAATTCAATCGCCGGGTGGGAAACATCCGGTTGCGGGGCACCACGGCCACGCTGCACCTGCTGCTGGACGCGCTGCCGCCGATTCCGGACGCGCGCGAGCGGCTCGCCGGACATACCCTGGTCGCGCCCAGCCTGGACTATCTGGAACGGGCCAGCGACGCCGCCAAGTACGGTCGCTGCTCCGCCCGCCCGCATCTGGACATGGTGGTCCCGACGCTGCACGACCCCGGGCTGGCGCCCGAAGGACGCCACCTGGCCTCGATCCAGATCCGCTATGCGCCCCGCCGGCTGCGGTCCGGCGACTGGCGCGACGACGCTTCGCGCGAGGCCCTGCTCGCCAGCGTGTTCGAGGTGCTCGACGAGTTCCTTCCCGGCCTCGGCGAACGCGTTCTGGACCAGCGCCTGCTCACGCCGCTCGACTTCGAGACCGAGTTCGGGCTCTCAGGCGGAGACGAGTACCACGGGCAGATGGGTCTCGACCAGCTTCTCTTCATGCGCCCCGTCCCCGGTTGGGGCCGGTACCGCACCCCCGTGGAGCGGCTGTTCCTGTGCAGCGCGGGCACCCATCCGGGAGGCGGAGTCACCGGGGCTCCCGGCCGCCTCGCGGCGCGCGAGATCTTGCGCGACCGGGGGCTCGCCGCACGTTTGGGCGCGCACGGGTAACATCCGACTCGCAATCCAATTCACACGAGGAGTGTTCGACATGTCCCCGACCTTCGACATGGCCCTGATTCAGCGTGGAGCGCGGCTCCGCAGGTCGCCATACTTCGACGCCACCCTGAGCGCGGGGTGCCGGAGCTATACGGTATACAACCACATGTTCCTCCCCACCCGGTACGACGACCTTCACGCGGAGTACGAGAAGCTGCTGACCGGGGTAACCGTGTGGGACGTGAGCGTCGAGCGGCAGGTCGAGATTACCGGTCCGGATGCCTTCGAGTTCACCAACCTGCTCACCCCGAGGGACCTTTCCAGGTGCGCCGTCGGCCAGGGCAAGTACGTCATTATCACCGCAGAGGACGGCGGCATCGTGAACGATCCCGTGCTGCTTCGCCTGGGCGAGAACCACTTCTGGCTGGCGCTCGCGGACAGCGACGTGCTGCTGTGGGCGAAGGGCGTGGCCCTCAATTCCGGCCTCGACGTGC
>CBDDPN010000035.1:0-10881 GCA_965232315.1 Longimicrobiales bacterium
GCGCGGAGAGTACCCGCTTGGCGAAGAACGCGCCGATGGAATAGCCCTCGTAGTGGGACTGCTGGCCGCCGGCCGGCACGAAGGACAAGCCGCCGAGATCCTGGATCTCGTTGTTCATGGTGGCGAACTGCCCGCTGATGTCCCAGTTGAAGACGGGACCCTCTATGGCTCGGAAGTCGACGCCGAGCTCGTTCCCCCCAGGCCTTCACCTCGGCCAGATTCACGATCTGGCTCCCGGAGAAGCCGGTGGAGGTGGGGACCGGGCGCTGTACGATGGCGTCCTTGATGGTGCGGCCGTAGCGGCTGAAGATGACGTCCAGGCGTCCCCCGAACAGGCTCACGTCGAAGCCGTATTCCAGCTCCTCGCCCCCGCTCCGGCTTGAGCTGCGGGTTGCCGAACGAGCCGGGGACCAGGCCGGGCTGGTCCTGGTAGCCTACCCCGGGGACATAGAGGCGCGCGGCATCGAAGGTGCCGGGCTGCTGGCCCGCGGCGCCCCAGGCGGAGCGGAGGCGCAGCTGATCCAGCCAGCCGACGTCGAAGAAGTCCTCTTCGCTGACCACCCAGGTGGCGCTGAACTTCGGGTAGACGGCGGCGTCGAAGTCGGCCCCGAAGGCGCTGTTGTCGTCGCCGCGCACCGCCGCGGTCAGGAAGATGCGGTTGTTCCAGTCCACCTGCTGCTGGACGTAGGCGCCGAGGGTCACGTTCTCGGTGAAGTCCTCGCCGCTATCGCGGTCGGCGCCGCCGCTCACGGTCGTGATGGGCACGGCCGGGAACTCGGATCCCTCGGCCTCGATGATCGAGGTCTGGCGCTGGTAGTACTGGACCCCCACCGAGCTGGTGAGGCGCAGCCCCGGGCGCAAGTCCAGAAACGCCGACCCGCTGTAGTCCAGGGTGGTGAAGCGGTTCGTGATGCGGGCAACATCCTTGACGCCGAGACCGCGTCGTCCCCAGAAGTGGGAGCGCCCCTCGGGCTGGCGCGGGATCAGCACCCAGTCGACGGCCTCACCGCGGTCGATGCCGACGGACAGCCGGTGCGTGGTCCAGTCCGCCGGGTTGTATCCCAGCTCCAGGCTGGTGGTGATGCGGTCGTTGTCGGCCCGGGTGGTGTGCTTCGACCACTCCTCGGGCGGAGCCACCATGAACCCGCGCTGGGGCGTCTCGATCGTGCTCGGGAATCCCCAGATGATGCCGCTGAAGGGCTCCGCGCCGAACCCGCCCCGGTTCTGGGCGAGCCGCACCCGGTTCTGCATGTAGCCGGTGCTGGTCTTGAGCGATACGTCCTCGGACAACACCAGATCCAGGTTCACGCGCGCGTTGAGACGGGTGGCGTAGTCGTAGCCGACGATGCCCTCGTCGTCGTCCCAGGAGAGCGACGTGTAGTAGCGCACGTCCTCGGTGCCTCCCCTCAGGCCCAGGTTGTAGCCCTGCTGCATGCCCGTTCTGAAGATGGGCGGGCGTCCCGCGTCGATCTCCTGGCGAACGAGGTTGAAGCCCTCCAGCTGACCGGTGTTCGCGTTTCGGCGCCACTGGAGGCCGTTGGCGCACGCCAGCGCATCGAGCGATGCCGGGTTGTTGTAGCAGGAGTTCGGGTCTCCGCCCGCGCGCGCTTGCGCATTCTGGAGCCAGTTGGCTCCGCTGCGCACGCTGATGTCGAACTGGGGCGCACCCTGCGCTCCGCGCTTGGTGATGATCTGGATCACTCCGTTGGAGGCCTCGGTGCCGTAGAGCGTGGCCGCCGAGGGCCCCTTGATGATCTCGATGCTCTCGATGTCCTCGGGGCTCAGGTCGTTGAGACGGCTGACGCGGGCTCCCCCGCGCACGCCCGGTCCGCCGCGCGGGTTCGAGTCCATGCGGATGCCGTCGATGTAGACGATGGGGTCGTTGCCGAGCGACATGCTGGTGGTGCCGCGGATGCGGATCGGGGACCCGGTGCCGACCTGACCCGCGGACGGCAGCATGATCATGCCGGCGGTACGCTGGGCCAGGAGGGTCTGGACGCTGGTGACCGGGGACACCTCGAGGATGGCGGCCGCGTCCACCGTCTCGACCACGTTGCCGATGGCCCGGCGCTGGGTCCCTCCTGCGGTACCCGTGACCACGATCTCGTCGAGTGCGAGCGCCTCCTCGCGCAGCGACACGTTGATCTCGGTGGCCAGGTCGGCGGTGACGGTTGCGGTGACGGTCTGGGTGCCGAAGCCCAGGCTCTCGAAGGTGATCTCGTGGCTTCCGGCGGGGACGCTCAGGATGTAGCGCCCGCTCTGGTTGGTGGCGGTGCCCAGGTCTAGCCCCGAGATGTAGACCTGAACTCCGGCGAGGGGTTGGAGGGTTCCGGCGTTGACTACCTGACCGACGAGGTTGCCCGTTTGGGCGGCGGCGGGCGTGACGGGTGCAAGGACCACAGCCATTGCTCCGGCCAGGCAGGCAAGCGCCCGTGCGGACGGACGAAACTTACCCATGCGTACTCCTCTGGAGGCGCGTATTGCTGAATGGACCGCCAGGAGGTGGACCCGTCGGAGGAACGGATCGCGGGGAACAGCTGCCTGGCGGGGGTACCGGCGATGACGGACATGCCTCCACCCTGATAGTACGGCGCGCACCCGGCGGCGGCCACAACCCGGACCGTCGAGGGCATGGGACACGACCCGGCCCGGTCAACCGGACGGGCCGGCTCCGGGCCGGGTGCGTTGCCCCCCGAGCCGTCGGACGGACGGCCGGATCGCCCGCCTCAGTCTGAGGCGGGCGGGACCGCACCGCCGGGCACGCCACCCATTGGACATGTCCGTCACGCGTCGTCAGAATGAGAAGGGCGGCCGTGGTGGAGGCCGCCCGCGCATTCATGCCGACCCGGGAGGTGGCCGGTGGCTGCAGGGATTGGACGCAGACTCGGCCAGGGCGGACGCGCGGCGGCTCTGGCGGTGCTCCTGGCCGTCGCCTGCGCGCCGGCGGACGCCCCGGGTGGCGGCGAGCCGGATTCGGACCCACCCGGCGGTCCGGGCGGCATCCCTCCTGGTCCCGGAAACGCGCTCGGCCCCGCCGATGACCCCGGTGCGGGGTCCGACGCCATGGCCCGCGAGGTCCTCCTCGATCCCACGCTCCCCGCGTGGAGCGAAGCCGCCCCCGACACCTTCCTGGCCCGCTTCGAGACCAGCGCGGGCGAGTTTGTGATCGAGGTGGTGCGGGGCTGGGCACCCATCGGCGCGGACCGGTTCCACAACCTGGTCCGGCACGGCTACTACGACGACGCGCGCTTCCACCGCACCGTCCCGGACTTCATCGTCCAGTGGGGGCTGGCGGGAGACCCCGAGGTCACGGCCGCCTGGATCGGCCGGACCATCCCCGACGACGACGACGTGATCGCCAGCAACGTGCGCGGCACCATCGCCTTCGCCTTCACCGAACCGCACACCCGCACCACACAGGTGTACATCAACCTGGTGGACAACAGCCGCCTGGACCCGCAGGGCTTTCCGCCCTTCGGCCGGGTGGTGGAGGGCATGGAGGTTGTGGACCGCCTCTACCCGGGGTACGGCGAGAACTCCGGGGGCGGGCTGCGGCGTGGCGACCAGAGCGCGATCGTGGCGGGTGGCAACAACTATCTCGACCGCGAGTTCCCGATGCTCGACCGGCTCCTGAGGGCAACGATCGAGACCGGGGGAGGATATTAGCAGTGCGATCCCTACAGGCGGAGGCCGGACCCTTTGTGAGGGCGGTGGCCACAGGCGACAGAAAGACAACTCGGTGGTGGCGGCACAAGGCTCCACTGGTGCTGGTGGCGATCAGTTCCGCCTGCGTCGTGGGCAATCCGGGTCCGTCCCGCGCAAGCTCCCAGGGCGACATCACCCGACCGGAGCTGGAGCAGGTCCTTTCCGAGAGCGCCTACGAAGCCGTGGAGCAGCTGCGGCCCTCCTGGCTCTTCTACAGGCGCACGCCCACGCTCACGAATCCGAACCCGGAGCCGGCCGCCTACGTGGACCAGGCGAAGCTTATAGTGCTGGATGATCTGCGCACCATCCCGGTGCAGGATGTCGAGCGCATCCGCTTCCTTTCAGCGAGCGATGCGACCACGGTCTACGGAACCGGGCACATGTGGGGCGCGATCGTGGTGACCACGCGGCGGCCGGGGGGCTAGTTCGGAGGCTCCCGCCGGGTGACGACCATGATGGCCCCTGATACGTGATTCGTACCGAACCGGGTCGTTGCGTCGGTAGGCGAGAGCAGCGAGATCGTCTGGACGTACTCCGGGCTGATGCCGTACAGCTCCGGGATGGACCCGATCCGCACCCCGTCCACATAGACCGCGGGCCGAGGATCGGGATTGGTCGGTGTGCGCCCGCCCCGGCTCCGCAGCCAGCTCCGCCGGAGTCTCTCGATGGCGTGGTAGGTGCTGGTGAACGCCTCCGTGTCCAGCTCGGCCCTGGTGATGTCTCCAAAACGGCCGGTCGAGGGGCGGACACCTTCGGGACTGGGCGTGCAGCCGGCGAGGCCAACCAGGCCAGCGAGTACCAGAGTGTAGATGCGCCGGGCCGCGTGGCTCCCGCCTCGGCCCGGGAGGGCCCTGGGTGAGACCTCCGCAAGCTGGGTCCAGGCCATGGGATCAGGCGTCAACATCATACACGGAACCCGCGCCGAAAGAGATTGAGACCGCGGACGGTACACCTCGCCCCGATGCGATCGGACGGAAGGAGGGAGCACCCGGCCAATGTCCGGCCCGGGGGTCGCCTCTGTCAAGAATACAGGGGCCGCACCCGGCTGCGCACCTCGCCGGCGACCTGTTCCGCGAACGCCTCGCGGGCCATGACCACCTGCTTCCTGCCCGCGCCGCGCCTGCGCACCGCGACCGTCCCCGCCTCGGCTTCGCGCTTCCCCACCACCCCCATGTAGGGCACCTTCTTCACCTCCGCGTCGCGGATCCGGTAGCCGAGGGTGTCCTGATCTTCAAGGCGGGCGCGCACCCCCTTCGCCTTCAGGTTGTCCACCAGCTCCCGGGCGCTCTCGCTCCACACCTCCGAGACCGGCAGGACACGCACCTGCTCGGGGGCCAGCCAGACCGGGAACGCGCCCCCGTAGTGCTCCACCAGCCCGCCGATGAAGCGCTCCATCGACCCCAGCATGGTGCGGTGGATGACCACGACGTTGTGGCGCCGGTTGTCGCTGCCCACGTAGTCGAGGCCGAAGCGCTGCGGCATCAGGAAGTCGAGCTGGAAGGTCGGCCCCTGCCACTTCCGCCCCAGCGCGTCCACCAGCAGGATGTCGACCTTGGGGCCGTAGAAGGCGCCGCCGCCCGCGTCGACGTCGTATTCCTGCCCTCGCTCCTCGAGCACCGCCGCAAGCGTGTCCACCGCGGCGTCGTAGACCGCCGGATCGCCGATGGCCTTCTCCGGACGGGTTGAGAGCGCGACCTCGAACTCGTACCCGAACACGTCCAGCAGGTACTCGAGCAGATCCAGCATGCGATGGTACTCGTCGCTGATCTGGTCCTCTCGCACAAAGATGTGGGCGTCGTCCTGTGTGAATCCCCGTACCCGCAGCATGCCGTGCAGCGCACCGGCGCGCTCGTAGCGGTAGCACGTCCCCAGTTCCGCGTAGCGCAGCGGCAGGTCCCGATAGGAGCGGCGGCGGGAACGGTAGATCATGAAGTGGTGCGGGCAGTTCATCGGCTTCATGCGGAAGCGGTTCCCGTGGTCGTCCATGGCCGGGAACATGTCTTCGCTGAAGACCTCCAGGTGCCCGGAGATCTCGTACAGCTCCTCGCGTGCGACGTGCGGGCTGTAGACCAGGTCGTAGCCGTGTTCGAGCAGCGTCGACTTCAGGAACTCCTCGACCGTGTGGCGCACCAGGCCGCCGTTCGGATGCCAGAGGATAAAGCCGGACCCCACCTCCTCCTGGACGCTGAACAGATCCAGCTCCTTGCCGAGCACCCGGTGATCGCGCCGGCGCGCCTCCTCGAGCCGCTCGAGATGTACGTTCAGCGCCTTCCGGTTGAAGAAGGCGGTGCCGTAGATGCGCTGCAGCATCTGCCGCTTCTCGTCCCCCCTCCAGTAGGCGCCCGCCGTCGAGAGCAGCTTGAAGTGCTTCACCCCACCGGTGGAGGGCACGTGCGGGCCGCGGCAGAGGTCGAGGAACGGGCCGTCCTGGTAGACGGTGATGACCTCGTCATCGGCCATCTCTTCCAGCCGCTCGAGCTTGAGCGGGTCGTCGGCGAAGAGCTCCCTGCCCTCCTCCCGGGTGATGCGGCGCCGCTCGAAGGGGTAGTCGGCTGCGACGATCTCGCCCATGCGCGCCTCGAAGGCCTCCAGGTCATCGGGGGTGAAGGGTTCGTCGACTTCGAAATCGTAGTAGAAGCCGTCCTCGATCGCGGGTCCGAAACCGATGCCCGCGCCCGGGCGCAGCTCCCGCACCGCCGTGGCCAGGACGTGGGCGGCGGAGTGGCGCAGCACCGGCAGCGCGTCCTTGTCCCTGCCGGTGAGGATGCGCACCTCCGAATCCGCCGGCAGGGGGCGGCCCAGGTCCACGACTTCGCCGTCGACCACGGCCGCGAGGGCGGCCCGGGCCAGTCCGGGGCCGATGCTCGCCGCCACATCGGCGGCGCTGCTTCCGCGCGGCGTCTCGACGGGGCTGCCGTCGGGAAGCCGCACCTGGATGGGATCGTCAGCCATCAGTCTTCGGGGGTTGCGGGAGTCGGAGGTTCCGGGCGTCGCCGGCGTCGGAGTCGTCGGGGCGTTGCCGGTGTCGAAGTTGTCGGGCGTTGCCGGTGTCGAAGTCGTCGCGCGCCGCCGGTGCCGGAGTTCCGGCGCACGAACGCGGAAGATACACGGTTGGGCGCGGAATTGTGTCGGCGGCGCAAACGGCCGGCACAGGAAAGGCAGGAGCCCGGACGACTGGCGCCCGGGCTCCTGGGGTGGCTACGTCGGTCGGAACGGCGTCCCGGCCGGACGAGCGGAGGGCAGACTGGCTGCCCGTCGGGACTAGTACATGCCGCCGCCCATGCCGTCCATGCCGCCGCCGCCCATGCCGCCGCCCGCGGCCGCCTTCTCCTCCTCGGGCTGCTCGACCACCACGGCCTCGGTGGTCAACATCAGGCCCGCGATCGAAGCGGCGTTCTGGAGCGCGGTGCGGACCACCTTGGTGGGATCGATGACGCCGGCCGTCACCAGGTCCTCGTAGGTGTCGGTCTGGGCGTTGTAGCCCCAGTTGGGGTTGTCGTGGCGGCGGATGTGCTCGACCACGATCGAGCCCTCGGCGCCGGCGTTCTCCGCGATCTGGCGGAGCGGCTCCTCGAGCGCCCGGCGCAGGATCTGCACGCCCACCTGCTCGTCGTGCCGGTCCAGCTCGAGGCCGTTCAGCACGCCCTGGGCCCGCAGCAGCGCCACGCCGCCCCCGGGAACGATGCCCTCTTCGACCGCGGCGCGGGTCGCGTGCAGGGCGTCCTCCACCAGAGCCTTCCTCTCCTTCATCTCGGTCTCGGTGGCGGCGCCCACATGGATGACCGCCACGCCGCCGGCCAGCTTCGCCAGCCGCTCCTGCAGCTTCTCGGTGTCGTAGTCGGAGGTGGACTTGTCGATGGCCGCCTTGATCTCGTCGATGCGGCCCTTGATCTGGTCCGCGGCCCCGGCGCCGTCGATCACCGTGGTGTTGTCCTTGTCGATGACGACCCGCTTGGCGCTGCCCAGGTCGGAGGAGACGGCGTTCTCGAGCTTGAACCCGACTTCCTCGGAGATCACCTGGCCGCCCGTCAGGATCGAGATGTCCTGGAGCATGGCCTTGCGCCGGTCGCCGAAGCCGGGAGCCTTGACGGCGCACACCTTGAGGGTGCCGCGCAGCTTGTTCACGACCAGCGTCGCCAGCGCCTCGCCTTCCACGTCCTCTGCGATGATCAGGAGCGGCTTGCCCATCTGCGCCACCTTCTCGAGGATCGGCAGGAGGTCCTTCATCGACGAGATCTTCTTGTCGTGGATGAGGATCATGGGGTCGTCCATCACCGCCTCCATCCGCTCCGGATCCGTCACGAAGTAGGGCGAGAGGTAGCCGCGGTCGAACTGCATGCCCTCGACGGTGTCGAGCGTGGTCTTGAGACCGCGCGCCTCCTCGACCGTGATGACGCCGTCCTTGCCGACTTTCTCCATCGCGTCGGAGATCAGCGCGCCGATCTCGTTGTCGTTGTTGGCGGAGATGGAGCCGACCTGGGAAATCTCACGCTTGCCCTGCGTCTCGACGGAGAGGCCCTCGAGCTCGCGCACCACCGCCTCGACGGCCTGCTCGATGCCGCGGCGGATGCCCATCGGGTTGGTGCCGGCGGTGACGTTCTTGAGCCCCTCGCCGAAGATGGACTGGGCGAGCACGGTGGCGGTTGTGGTGCCGTCACCCGCGACGTCGGAGGTCTTGGTGGCGACTTCCTTCACCATCTGCGCGCCCATGTTTTCGACGCCGTCCTCGAGCTCCACTTCCTTCGCCACCGAGACGCCGTCCTTGGTGACCTGGGGGGAACCGAACTTGCGGTCCAGCACCACGTTGCGGCCCTTCGGGCCCAAGGTGACCTTCACGGCCCTGGCCAGCTTGTCGACGCCGGTCTTGAGTCGCGTGCGGGCATCCACTTCGAATCTGAGATCCTTGGCTGCCATGCTTTCTCTCTCCTCTGTTTAGAGCCGCGTGGGGGATCTGGCCGCCCGCCGGCTCGTCGTTTTCTTGATCAGCTTGTGGGGAACGGAGCGGTTAGCCGCTGATGATGGCGAGGATGTCCGACTCGCGGAGGATCAGGAACTCCTCGTCGTCGACCGTGACCTCGGTACCGCTGTACTTGCCGTACAGGATCGCGTCGCCGGCGGAGACGTCGGGCGGGATGCGCTTGCCTTCTTCGGAAAGCTTGCCGGGGCCGACCGCGACCACGGTGCCCTGCTGGGGCTTCTCCTTCTGGGCCGTGTCCGGGATGTAGAGGCCGCCGCGAGTCTGCTCGGTCTCCTCGGCCGCTTGTACGACGACCCGGTCGGCGAGCGGCTGGATTCTGTTCGCTGCACTCGTTGCCATGCGTGGGTTCTCCTGTGAATGGTGGTCCGAAATACATGGGTTTCCGGGCCGGATGTCCGACGCGAACGTTGTTTGCACTCGACACACAACGTTTGTTAGCACTCGACACCGAGGAGTGCCAACGGCGAAATAGTATTCCGGAACCGAGAGATGTCAACCCCTCTGCAGCCCTGCTGCCTGGGCGTCCCCGGTTATCCGAGGCCGGGAAGAAGCTCGGGCGGGGTCACGCTGGCAAAACGCGGGAGTCACGCTGGCAAAACGAAAGTATGTCTTGGTTTTGCAAGGATAACCGGGGCCAGGAGTTCTAACCCGGGGGTCGGAGCAGTTCCTCCACGGAATACACGACGCCCCCCAGCACGACGGTGCGCACCGAGCGGGTCGCCGCGATGTCCTGCAGGGGGTCCTCGTCGAGCACGATCAGGTCGGCGAACGCCCCGGGAGCGACCACACCAAGCCGACCCTCGTACCCCAGCGCTTCCCCCGACGCCGACGTGGTGGCGCGCAGGACGTCGACCGGACGCATGCGGCCGTAGCGCACCAGGGCCTCCATCTCGGCGTGCAGGCTGAGGCCGCGCGGGATGATGGGCGAGTCCGTCCCCACGACGATGCGGCCCCCACCCTCGAGGACGCGGCGCGGGAGGGAGGACATCCGCTCGGTAAGGCGGCGGGCCAGCTCCACGTCCGGAGGGATGCGGGCGCCGGCGGGGGCATCGGGGAAGAAGGCCTCCACTCGCGGGTCGTCAAAAAGATCGGGCCTCTCGGCGGCGAGCAGGCCGTAGGCTCCATAGATGCCCACCGTGGGGGTGAGGGTCATGCCCGAGGCGGCCAGGAGGTCGACCGCGTCCCCGTAGATGCCATTGGTCTCGGAGACCTTGGTCGAGTAGCCGCGGCGGCTCGTTCCGCGCACGTGCTCAACCCCGTCGGCACCGTACGCCACCGCCGGATAGAGTTCGTGCGAGGTCACCGGGATACCCAGGGCGTGGGCGTCGGCAATGGCCCGGCGCATGCAGGGGGATCGGAGAGGCGCACGTAGGTCTTGACCATGTCGTAGCCGAGGGCGGCGACCCGTCCCATCTCGAGCTCCACCTGAGGCGCTCGGCGCCAAGGGCGGGGGCGTTGGGGTAGTAGATCCGGCTCCCGTCGAAGGTGCCGCCGGTGCCGAATGTGCGCGGCGAGATCCGCCGGCCGGACTCGCCGGCCTCCTTGGCTTCGGTGAGTTCGTAGCCGTCGCAGGCGGGACAGCGGGTCGCGGTCACGACCCGTAGGAAAGCCACAGCCGCCCCAATTCCTCCCCGTCCGCCAGGCCGCCGTGGGTGTGCATCTCGATCAGCCCGGGCATGACCACCTGGCCGCCGGCGTCCACGAACCTGATCGGCGGTGCGCGCGGGGTCGTGGGCGGCGACCGCGGTGATGACCCCCGTCCTCGATGACGATGTCCACGCCCCGGCGGAGCGTCCCGGAGCGGCCGTCGAAGAGGGCGCCGGCGCGCACCAGCACCGATGCCGGGGGGTGCTGGCCGCGACCACGTGAGGGCGGGCGTGATGTCCTCGGCGGCGCCGGTGAGCGCGTCGACCCGGCGCAGGCGGTCGCGGCTCAGGTAGACGATGAAGCGCGAGTCGCCGGTCCAGGTGGGGTCGTCGGCCACCTCGTTGGTGAGGCGGCGGGGCGTGTCGGCCGGGTCGCCCGCGGGTGTCATGGCGACCGTCCACAGGACGCCGTCGGACACGTAGGCGAGGTAGCGGCCGTCCGGCGACCACACCGGCCCGTCGTTGGCGCGGCTGCCTACCGACCCGTGGATGGGCAGGTCGAGGTAGCGGTCGGCGGCCTGTACGGGGGCGGGGGCCGGCGACTCGGTCTGC
>CBDDPN010000036.1:0-169652 GCA_965232315.1 Longimicrobiales bacterium
CGGAAGCACACTTCATGACCGAAGCCGTACCGGCCGGGAGTGACGCCTTTACTGCACTGCACGGGGCCATGTGGCAAGGCGGCGTCTTTCTTTACGTCCCTAAAGGCGTTCAGGTGCAGGTGCCGTTGCGGGCGCTGACCGCGCACGCCACGGCCTCCGGTATGGTACAGCCCCATTTGCTGGTCATCGCCGATTCACAGAGCAACGTGACATTCGTGGACGAGCAGATATCGGAGTCGAGGGATCTTCAGGGTTTCCACAACGGGGTGGTCGAACTGTACCTCAAGCGCGGAGCCCAGATGACGTTTGTGCAGATCCAGAACTGGAGCCGCCGCCTGTGGGGTATCAGCCACCAGCGAGCC
Organism: Longimicrobiales bacterium; assembly: GCA_965232315.1. GTDB lineage: Bacteria > Gemmatimonadota > Gemmatimonadetes > Longimicrobiales > Gaopeijiaceae > BD2-11. The sequence goes on from CBDDPN010000036.1 coordinate 363, forward strand.
GTGCTCGACGCCGATAGCCAACTTCACTGGGCCACGGCCGGTCTGGGCAGCCGCCTGCATTGGACCGCCCAGGACGTGTGGCTGCGAGCACCGGGGAGCAATTCCCGGCTCTTCGGACTGACCTTCAGCGACGGACGACAGCACCTGGACTATCAGACCCGCCAGGACCACTCGGCGCCGCACACCGAGAGCGACCTGCTGTGCAAGGGCGTCGCGCTTGACAGGGCCCGCACCGTCTTCCGCGGCGTCTTGCACTTGCGGAAGGAAGCCCAGCAGACCAACGCCTACCAGGCGACCCACAACCTCCTGCTGAGCCCGAGGGCCCGGGCCGACGCCCTGCCGATCCTGGAAATCGAAGCGGACGACGTGCGCTGCAAGCACGGCTCCACAACGGGCCGGGTGGACGAGGAGCAGATGTTCTATCTGATGAGCCGGGGTCTGTCGCGCCAAGACGCCCAACGCCTGATCGTCCAGGGATTTTTCGAGACGGTCATCACCGAGTTTCCGGTGGAGGGTGTTCAGGAGAAAATACGCCTGGCTATCGAGGACAGGATTTAGCCACACAAAGATGGCAATCGGCCGCAGAATTCGGTAGTGTCTCCTCCTGGCTGCCCCTCCCCTATCTTGCTTTTGCCACGGGAGCGGGAGTGGTATCGTGCATTCCTGCGCAGACGAATACCCGGCCGGGGCGAGACGGACGGAGCCGCATCCCGTCGAGACGCAAACAGATTTCGGGGACTGAGGAACGGACAAGATGGCAGAGTGGGTCAAGATAGCGGAGGTGGGGGAATTGGCCCCCGGTGAGAAGAAACAGGTTGACCTGGACGGGCTGGAAGTGGCGCTGTTCAATGTTGGCGGCGAATACCACGTCATCGAGGACGTGTGCACACACGATGGCGCGCCGCTGGCGCACGGCAAATTTGCTGGCACGGAAATCAGCTGCCCGAGGCACGGCGCCCGCTTCGACGTCTGCACCGGCGCCGCCCTTTGCATGCCGGCAATCGAGCCGGTTGATACATACGAGGTCAAAGTCGACGGCAACGATATCTGCATCGAGGTCGATCTGTAGCCGACCGCGACGGATTTCCTCCAGACCTGGGAGAATATACGGATGCTTGATCAAGAAACGGTCTACGAGGCTCTGAAACAGATCATCGATCCTGAAGTGGGGATCAACATTGTCGACATGGGTCTGATCTACGATCTCGAGGTCGGCGGCCAGAAAATCGACGTGACCATGACGCTGACGAGCCCTGCCTGCCCGGCAGGTCCGATGATCCTTTCGCAGATCGATGATCAATTGAAGACCCTGGAAAATGTCGAGGACGTGGATATCCGGGTCGTCTGGAGCCCGCCCTGGACTCCGGACATGCTGTCTGAAGACGCCAGGGACCAGTTGGGAATTTTCTAGCGATGCAGGAAACAGCATGCCCGGGAGCGCTGCGGGAAATTATCGCGGAGTTTAGCGATGCCTCGCCCGAGGATCGCCTCGAAATGCTCCTGGAATTTGCCATGGAACTTCCCGACCTCCCCGAAGAATTGCACCACGCGCGGGACACCATGGAACAGGTGCACGAGTGCCAGAGCCCCGTCTTCCTGTACGCCTCACTGCAGGACGGCCGCATGGTCTACCATATCGACGTGCCCCGCGAAGCGCCCACCGTGCGCGGCTTCGCCGGCATCCTGCGCAGCGGCCTGAACGGCGCCACGCCGGCTGCCGTCGCCGCCACCCCCACCAATCTCTACCAGGAACTCGGCCTGCACAGGGTCATCTCACCCCTGAGGCTGCGCGGCCTTACAGCCCTTCTGCACCGCATGAAGCGAAATGCGGAGGAACTGGCGGCTTCGTGCAGTCCTGGTTAACAGACGCCGCCTGCCAGTTCGCCTACTCAAGACCCGTGATCGGCGTATCCACCAGCTCCGGAAATACCCCGCCCTCGTAAGCGTGTCGTTCGGCCACTTCCTCGTTAAGCTCAATGCCCAGACCGGGCTTGGTGGGCGGAATGATGAACCCGTCCTGCCACTGGATGGGCTCTTTCAACACCTCACCGTAAAAGCCGCCGAAGGTTTCGATGCTCTCCTGGATCAGGAAATTCGGGCTGCAGGTAGCAATCTGGATGTTCGCCGCCGCTTCCAGGGGTCCGCAATACAGGTGCGGCGCGATCTGGACGTAATAGGCCTCTGCCATGCCGGCGATTTTCTTGGCCTCCAGGATACCGCCGACTCGCCCCAGAGCAGGCTGAAGAATGGCCGCCGCCTGCTTTTCGAGCAGTGGCGCGAACTCGTACTTGGTGGTCAGCCGCTCGCCCGTGGCGACCGGGATGCGGGTCGAATGTGCCACCCGGGCCATCTCGTTGATATTTTCCGGTGGCACCGGTTCCTCGAACCACAGCGGCTCGTATGGCTCGAGGCGGCGCGCAAACCGAATGGCCGCGGCGGTGGTCATCTGGCCGTGCGTGCCGATGAGCAGGTCGCACTTATTGCCCACCGCCTCGCGCATGTTTTTGACCACCAGCTCGGCATTATCGAGCACCTCAAGTGTGAGCTGCCGGGGATCGAAGGCACCCATCGGCATGATGGGATCGAACTTGAGAGCCGTGAAGCCCTGTTCCAGGTATTGCAGGGCCCGTCGCGGCGCACGTTCCGGGTCACCGAAAATGTTGGCGACTTCCAGAGCGTCCGAATCGTCACCCGGCTCCGCAGCGGCAGGGGCGGGATAGAGATAGGTATAAGACCTCAATTTCTCGTGCACCTGGCCGCCAAGCAAGTTGTAGATCGGCTGGTTGAGCGTCTTGCCCACGATGTCCCAGCAGGCCATCTCAATACCACTCAACACACCCATGAGACTCAGATCCGGGTGCTGCGTGTAGCCGCTGGAATAGATGACCCGCCAAAGCTTTTCGATCTGGAACGGATTTGCGCCAACGACGTAGCGTTCCACCACGTCCTCAATCAGCCGGGCAACCATTTTCGGGTGAAACGGCACGCCGTAAGCCTCGCCGAATCCCTCGATGTTGTCATCCGTCGTGAGTTTCAGAAACACCCAGTACCCGCCGCCGTGATGCGGAGGCGGATTGCCAACCACGTAGGTTTTGACGTCTTTGATTTTCATTGGCTCTGTCCCTTCGACTTCATACAGTTCGAGCTTGCCTGTTCGAGAACCCCCAAATAACGACGGGCCGTCTGTTCACGGGAGAAGTTCTCGATGACGTACCGTCGCCCGTTTGCACCCATTTTCTGACGCAGGCCAGCGTCCCGGCTGAGACGAACAATTGCGGCGGTCAGCGCCTCCTCGTTCCCCTGCTCAATCACCAAACCGGCGCCGGCCGCGTTTAGAATCCGCGCCGCCTCTCCTACCGCAGATAGTACAACGGGACGCCCGCAGGACATGAATTCGAGCATCCTGACGGGAATGATAATGTCGTTCACATCGGCCTTGCGCAACGTGACGAGACAGACCTCACTAGCTTGGATAAATTTAGGTATCTGGTCTCTTCTTTGGCCCGTCAGGAAGGTAACGTTGGATAAACCCAGCCTTGCGACAACATCCATCGCGTGCCGTTTCACCGGTCCTTCACCAACAAACAGGAAGTGAATCGGGTTGGATATCGACTTGAGGCGGGAGGCGCTGCGGAGTACCACGTCTACATCTTGTGCCAGCCCGATTGTGCCGACAAACGACACCAGGAACTTGCCGCCAATACCCAGTTCCTCTCTCGTGACGTCATCATTCCTCCCGGGAACGAAGGTCTTGGTCTCCACTCCGTTGGGAATGGTGGTTATTCTTGTTGGGGCCACTCTTCCATTTGCAACAAGCGCCTCTTTCGTTGCTTCAGATGTGACCACCACACGATTTGCCTTTCTGTAAAGGAATCTTGAGATCGCATCAAGGGTGCGGACGATCATTGACTTGTTCGTCATCGCTCCCAGGTCTGCAATTGACTCGGGCCAGAGGTCTCTGACATCAAAGATGAAAGGCTTTTTCTTGATTCGACTCAGCCACCAACCTGTGAGACCAACCGTAAGCGGCGGAGAAGAGGCGAGGACAACATCGGGGCGGGGGATGGAGATGCCTCGGAGGCTCGAAGAAAGCCAGAACGACGAGTAACTCAGGATCCTCTCATGGATTCTGCGGTCGCCAATACCATACAGGCAGGTTCTGATAATGCTAATACCTTCTACTGATTCTCGTCGTGTCAGTCGGGAGGTGTTCTCGTGCTTCAGGTGATTCGAACTGCCCGTGGGATAGTTCGGAAACCCCGTGAGCACCGTGACTTGATGACCATTGGCAACCCAATGCTTGGACAACTCGAACGCTCTGGCCGAGGCGGCCCCAATCTCAGGGGGGTAGTTTTGCGAAACGTATAGGATATTCATCAGGGGAAATGCAAACAGGTCTTGAATGATGCGTAATACATGATTACCCGCAAGAGTCACCAATGTTTGTCCGTTGTCTGGGCAACTTCCTCAAGATCCGCAGCCATTCTGTCATACCAAGGCCCGCTGCGGAAATACTCACCGGTCTGTTTTGCCTCTTCGACTAGCTTCTGGTACAAGTCCGGATTTTCCAACAAATGCATGACGGCGGTCTCCAGATCCGTAACGGACCGTGGTTCCACCAGCAATCCGTTTTCTTCGTGGCGGACGATTTCCTGGACCGATGGCAGACAACTTGCAATCACTGGGACCCCGCATTGAAAGGCCTCAATGATGACACCAGGGTAGCCCTCTCCCATCAAGTAACTAGGAAACAACAACAGGTCGTGCTCTCCAATGACGCTTGGCACGTCTGCTGGTTCTACGACTCCACAGTAGGTGGCTCGTGGATGACCCTCAAACAAGGAAAAATCTGTGTCAGACATTCTAGGACCGTATACAGATAGATGACAGCCTGCCGGCAGACTGCGACAAGCCTCTAGCGCCTCGAAGAGCCCCTTTGCCATTCTCAATTGGCCGATGAAAATCAGCTTTCTGATGCAGTGGCGCCTGCCTGTATGGGCGAAGCGAACGTCTCTCGTATTCGGGTGCCATCGGAAATTCCTCTGCGTCGGGAAGCTTTTGAGAGTTTGTCGCGCCTCCACATAGATAATATCGCTACGCATAAATGTCTTGTCCGTTAACAAGCGGGCGATTGGATTGTAAGCTTCGTACACCCGTTGGAATCGTCCACCGAAGAATTTCAACACCAGAGGTCTGCGGCCAACCCTGCAAATGAGCCATACCAATGGGGCTACAAAGGTAAGTGCGGAAAAAGTGGACATATTGAGAAACACCAACTGAGACCGGCGCACTTTGATCAAGACTCCCCAGATCGTGACCATAAACGTGGCGAGGTCATTGATTCTGGCTCGCCAACCGGGCACGTTGGTCCGCGTTCTCCAGGTGCTGAGAATATCCAGGTCAAACCCCCGCTGACTCAGCTGCCTTGCCGTCTCGGCAAACAGCACGACCGCACCTCCAATTACGTCGGTATACGGCGGGGCTTCATTTATCATGGGTCCGATGAGTAACAACTTTGTGCGAGGGGTTAAACTTTTTTCGTGACTTGTCATTCCAGAATTCTGCTGCGACGGGAATTGAGGCTCTCTCATTGACACTATTTCCCCCAAAAAATCAGGGGCCCTGTTTCCTTGTAGCAACCCACAAGGAATGATGGTCGCCGTCATTCCGAAAATCCGTAGCCGAAAGTTTCAACAGTCGATATAGCCTACACCCAGCCAACATGGGGCTACTTTTTCTGCGCAATAATTTCGCACTCGTTCTCGGCCCCCTACCGATATGTGACGACTAAGGCCTTCATCGTCAAGTACTCTGGCAATCGCCAACGCCAGCCCTCCGAGGTCTCCATCTGGTACCAATAATCCGGTTTCTCCGTCTTTGATAAACTCCGAAGGTCCGTATTTACAGTCGAAACTTACGACCGGACATTCGTTCGCCATGGCCTCCATCAATACCATCGGCCAAGCTTCATGACGTGAACTCAATACGAAGCACTCGGCATGCCGATACCATAGATCAATATCGTCAACGCGCCCAGGCAAATGCACGCGTTTTTCTATTCCGTAATGGCGGGCCAATTGCACGAGGTTGGCCCGCTCATCGCCCTCCCCGAGGATTACCAACTGGACTTCCGACTGCGTCAGAAGGCGAAACGCCTGCAATAGCCGATCAAAGCCCTTAACCCGGTGCAATCGACCGACGCCCAATACGAAACGAACAGACAATGGAGAAGCGGTTTCCTTTGTGTTGATTGGCTGCCATCGCTTGGCAACCGGATTCGGGTTAACGGAAATTGTGGTGGGTGGAAGTCCCATCGAAGACAGCGCTTTTTTGACTCCCTCGGAAACTGTAATGACGCCTCTGGGTAACCTGTAAACTGTTGGAAAAAGGATTCGGTAAGAAAGCGGCAGAGTTGCCGGATTGCAATGCACACTTACGTATAATTTGTCCAGAATAACAGTCAAAGTCGCAGCCAGAATCGCGGGGATGTTCGCGGATTCCAAGAAAGAAATAACCCTGTCTGGGCGCTCACGTCGGATGAGTCTGGCCAACCGGATCGAACGTGCCACGACGTTGTAAATCTTGGTTAGGACATAATTTGAAGCGGGAAGCCGCAGATCAGTAATTCGCCCCCCATAATCGTAATCCATCTTCGACCCGTCAAAAATCGCAATACTTACCTGATGAGACTTGGCCCACTCCTTGGTTAACACCGAAACTACCCGCTCGGCACCACCGCCGCCTAATGTGGGAACCACAACAAGGATTTTCATAGCCTGCTTGTCTTTCGCCTTTCAATTTTCAGTGCCTTCATGATCCGTCCAACTCAATTATGTGCCTGCGAGTCCCACGTATCAGCTTGGCCAAACCAATCCACAGGTAGCGTCAAGTTGCAGTGACGGGTGCGCAGGGGTTGGTTGTGAAACAGGGCTTGAACCCAAGAAAGGGCAAAATGTTCAGAATATAAGTGGCGAGCATCTCCAGCATGAAAATAGCCAGTTGCGCACTAGGCTCCTATGACTCCACATGGTAATGGCCCAACGCCATCGCGGAGACCGTGAAGTGTTCTATCAACCCACCCGACCAAACGACGTAAACGACAACCATATGTTTTCGGTATAGTCGGAGGGACGCCGTATCGCAAGATTCTCTGTGAATGGTACCCTGCGGGACGACACCTTGACGCTGAAACTGTCTTAAGGTTGGCCGCCACCTTGGCTCACAGTATTCGACACCAAGGGATCCAAGCCAAACTGTGCACAAAGCACCAGCGAGGTACATCCAGGCACGCACCCCAACTCGTTGGCTGGCCCTACTCGCGGCAGGTTTGTGCTAAGAATATGCATCCTCACGAGGTGCTCGGAGGAATCGTAGCCGCGATTCAACCAAAGTCGAACCGTCCTTCGCCAAGAATCCGGTCTCGATCTACTCACGGGATGCAGTTGATCACAGAAGGTCCGATCGGTCTGCGCTGAATCAGTTTCAACGTTGCATCCAAACCCCTCTCGCCACCTCGACACTCCGAATGCTCACCATAGCGCAACTCAAGCCGATGAAAAAATTGCAGAACCTCAGTGTCAAGGCAGAATGGGAGGTCAGGAGAAATAGAGCGAGAGCCAGAGTCCAACCGGATACAGCGGCGGTAGCGACGGATTTGGGCATCGTGATAAGTCCGGAAAGTAGGGAAGCGAGAAACAACAGAAATAGTGCCAGTGGAATAACGCCTGCCTCTCCTGCAAAAGCAAGGTACTGATTGTGTGCACCTTGAGGCTCGCCCTGTTCGTTAGTATATGGCGCTTTATCGAGCCGATGGAGGCGCCCGAGACCGTTACCAAAGATGGGAGAATTCGCTACCTCGTCCAGAGCTAGTTCCAACAGGACACCACGCTTACTCCAACTGCTGTCGTAATGCCTTTCCTGACCAAAAACCGAGACAATTGAATTTATCCGGCGCAGTTGTTCCTCTTCAAATTTCATGAATCCTGAATCAGTGGTCATCCATGCAATAAGACCGATCAAACTCACGGAGACCGACCATTTGACTACAGAACGTCGCGCACTGGCGCTGCCCACCAAGAAACAGGCGAACACGATTATCGAAATGAGTATTGCGGCTCTCGAAAAGGATCCAAGAATTATCAGGGTGGATAAGGTCAATGCAATGTATGCCTTCTTTCGATGCAGCTTGAACGACAAGAATGACAACGACAGCACCAGTGTCAGGCAGCCAAAAAATCCTGCCTCATTGGGGTCCTGGAAGGCACCAGACAAACGGAACGCATCAGTCTCGGGCGGTATCAGGTTTGCGTAACTAAGCACGGGTGATATCGCTATCGTTGCACTACTCACAATCAGCATCCCTAAGACTGCCTTCAACAGTTGCTCAGTTCCCATTCGCAGTAGCAGCGCACAACTTCCTATCGCAACAGCAGCAATTACCACAATAGATTTGAAATAAGCCGAAAGACAGAAGTAAAACTCTGGCCGCAGGTCGGCTCCCTTGAGAAGCCCTACCGTCCCTCCAATGACGATATAGAAGGTCAGGGAAGACAAGATGAGACAACCGGGAGTTCCCAGAGAATGCTGCAAAGAAGGTCTAGCCAATCCTGTTACAATCAGGACAAAACAACAGGCCAAGATCAAGGGCGAGAAGATCCTTTCCATATTAAATGCCATCGAGCCTAACCCATTCAGATTGAACAGAGTTATTGCAGCCAGCACCCAGTATGCCGAACTTACCGGGATAGACCGTGGCACACGGAAATTAGGCTGACGCAGTGAAACAGTCGAATTCATCATGCTCAGGTTAGTCCGCCCTTATTCATTTCACCAGAGTTCCCCCATCCTTCCAGGCACTGAACGCCTTTAGAATGCTTCCACTACAAGGTGTGGATCTATGGCGCATTCTGCATTAGCGATCCGTTCACCAGCCAATACCGACAGAACACTATTCCAGTTCTTACCACATTTGTACTACCGTCATTTGACGAATACGGTTTCAACATTGGTCATCTTCAATCACCACACTCCAAAAGGTGATTTGGGTCCCGAAGGGTTTCCAATGACTCATGTTCAAACCCTCCTGCAAACAAAAATTAGATTCTGAGCCAAGGTTGCGAGTAACCCAACCCGGTTTAAAACCATCTCCAGACTTTCCAATAAAGCTGTGGGCCTCAACATGTGTCGGTCCGTAAACGGAAGTACTCCGAAGTGGTATTCGCGGATTACGCACAGCCTTACGCTCGCCACAAGTTCTTCTACCTCTTGACGAGACATCCATCGATCAGTTCCCGATGGCTTGTCCGTGTCGTTTGTGCCTAGGGCCATAGCGATACGGCGAGCCATGTTCCCGCTGTTTTTGTGGTTGTTGAAGATCAGTATTCCGTCGGAATTTAAGTGCCTGGCAAGAACTCCGAGGGCATCCATTCTCAGGGCCGGTTCCGCGTTGGGAAGGAAACGAAACGCCGTAATCAGGTCAAATTTTCGGGCGCCAAGTTGATCATGACGAGTCAGGTCGGCTTCGATGATCTCGATACCCGGAAGTGTACTGCGCGCGACCGCAAGCATTGAAGCCGAAATATCTACGCCGACGGCGTTTCTCGCGAATGGCGCCAGGTGAGCCAGAATCCGTCCGGTACCGCATGCAAAGTCAAGGTATTGAGGGGGAGAAGTGGGGAAAAATTCCAGCACGAGTCGGCGGAGCAGTTTGCGTTCGAGATTCCACAGCATCGCCCGGTGAGGCATCGATGAAAAAGTTTCGTGATAGTCCACACCTTTGTGCAGATGCGAGTCGCGGTAACTTTTCCCATTCACCTCAACCACCCAGAATTTCCGCTCTTGCCAGAAAGAGACGAAGACGAATCATTGAAGGGGCATAGGCCAGAGATCTCAAGATTCCACGCTGAGCCAACCAGTACCTCTCAAAGCGGGGGATCAGTTTCGCAATACATTGTCGTATTCCTTTGATTTGTAGACAGTTCCGTTCTCTCATATAACTTTCCAGAAAAATTGAACCGAGTTTTTCTGGATCGGGAATGTGCATGCCCCCCCAAATTCTGCGATGGAACAGCGATATCAGAGCAACACCCAAATCCAACCCTGCTGGGCCACATGAGCGGTCGGGAGGCTCGAGTGTCCACCTCGCATTGTTCCAGTCAACGATCGTAATTCGATCGTTGCTCTGGCAGTACAACAGATTTCCCAGGCTGTAGTCGCCGTGCCAGCACACGTCAGATTCCCTGGAGTGGCAGCCAGCGCTATGAATGGCTGCGAGGGCACGACCGACACGCTCCAGAAGCCGTGGCTCTGGCTGCTCTATAAGGTAGGAACTAAGTGGGGTAGCGCTGGGTACGAAACGAAAGATATTCTCCCCTGCAGAATCATCGAACGAAAGAATATCGGGGACGTGGAACATGCCGCAGGCGGAAGCGACTAGAGTTCCAAATTGAGTACGTTCGCGCTCGAAGCGCGAACGATCGGGTGACTGCGTCTTAATGACCCGGTAACCGTCGATTGACACGGTCGACCCACTTTTCCTAAGTTCGGGCACCTGAGCCTCAGACATCAGCGGACCGGGGCCCGAACATACGGCTGGTTAGGGATCGAGCTGAGTTCCATATAACATCAATGTCGCCTCGCTGTGGCAACCACATCAAGAACAAGCTCATACGAGTCGTCCTGCAAAAAAATATCCCGAGGAAAACGCTACGGCAGAGCATACCAATGGTCATGGCCAACGCGGCAGCTTTCATGCCCAGTTGTGGGTAAACCAAAACGAGCACGACAAGCTGCGTACTCAGTCCAATCCATACGGCCCACGAGCAGACCTCCGGACGGTTTACACCAACAAAATACGATGTAAAAACATGGGTGCCCGCGTATACGAAAATGCCGGGTGCGATGATGTAGATTAGGGGGACCACTGGAAGGAAAGCATCCGAAAACAGGAGTCGAATCAGCGGTGCACTGACTACCAGCATTGCGGCAAGAGCCGTGCCGGTGGCCCAGCACGAAATACGTGCACAGAACGCCACAAGTTCGGACCGGCCCTTCTCATCGTCCGCGACGCGAGGTAGTAGCGAGGTTGAGACCGCATTCGAAAACATGAAGAACTGCAACATAAGTGCGCTTGCGAGAGCAAAGAGGCCAGTCTCAGCCCGGCTCGCCACCAACCCAAAGAACAGGACGCCAACTTTCGGATCGATTGCGTGTCCGACCCGCGCGAAGTAGTACTTGAGGCCGTAGCCAAGAACATGAGTGAGCCCGGAACATAACGGCAATTCTAACGCCAGCCCGCAATGCCTTCGAAGGTCTCGGATACAAAGGACGATCATGACGAGATGGCTTGCGACGAGCGATGCGACGGCGCCGTCGACTCCGAGACCAAGGCTCCAAACGAGAACCGTCATGGCAAACACGTTGGCCGCAGCTTGAATTATTGAAAACAACGCGAGTTGCGCGAAACGCCTGAGCCCGGCGAGTTGCAATTGAACCGCAGTCGAGAAGGTCGTGAGTGGGACCAATGCAAATGCCAGGTAGAAAGAATTGGGTGCTGCTTTTTGAAAGAACGCAAGGTCACTGCGGATCAACGGGATCGCCAACACAAGAGCCACTCCGCTTCCCACGAGACAGATGATCAGGGAGAGAGACACACCCTGAGAAACGCTCATCTTTTTCGTCATGACGAAATACTGCGAGCCTCGGTCGGCGCCAGGCGTGAACAAGATGCCGAACAGGCCTCCGAACATGACACATAATGCGTACGCCCCGCGGCCTTGCGGAAGGAGCACGTAGGCGAGCAAACTCTGGATCGCTAGGTTCGCCGCAAAGAGGCCAGCCTGAGTCGCCAAGACGACAACTAAGTCCTGTGTACCGGTTGTAATCGATTTTCGCGGGGTATCTGCCGTCACCGGTCTTAATATGGACATCGTTTAGTCAGCCACCCTTATGATGGTGTAAGAGACCAAGTCACCGGAAACCGCTAACATTCCTCAACGGCCAATCCCGGCTGGCCCACGGCTCCATCCTCGACACCTCTTCCGTGAACCGCGCCATACAGGGGCTGATTGCGTTTAGCACCTGGCAGCGTGGACGCAAGTCCCCCGTTATATAGAAGACCCGGTGGGTACGCGCCAAGTCGACGTCGTTGGAACCTTGGATGTTCTGGAAGCGGTGCGCCGGTGCCAGATTCCCAGACTCGTTAACCTTTAGTTATCCGGCAATTGCGGCAACCAAGCGACGCACCTCATGCTCGAGGAAATAACGCCCGACCCATTTGGCACCCTACGGCCTGCAAAAACTGATCGTCGAGCAGCACTGCACCGTGCCTGCTCGCATGTTTGGCACCACCATCGCCTCACTACGGTACCTCAACCTATACGGCCCACGACAGGCCAATGAGGGAACCTGCACGTTGGTCGTTGCTCGAATTCCCCGGCAGCGAGAGACTGGGGACCCGATCACTATTAATAGCGACGGCCAGCAGATGCATCCTTCCACCTACATTGACGACATTGCGCGGGCAACCGTGTCGGCTAGTACCGTAGATCTTCAGACGTCTTGCAACGCCATCCTGAACGTCCCTGAACGTCGGCTGCGATGAAGAAACCTCGGTGCTGGAAATTGCTGTGCGTGTTGACGGCGAGGTCAAGCTCATCTACCTGAACACACGCGGCCGGTCTGAGGAACGATGCAAAGCCGCCATCCACGGCCGCGCCAAATCCCTCCATATGCGGCAATCTGCCGTCTCATTCCCAGCCCGAATGACGGCGCCGCACCAGAAGCGGTCCGCTGTTCAGCAGGTTGCCGATGAAGGCCACGCCGACACCGAGCCCGAAGCCAACAACCGCTGAAATCGCGGCTGGAAACAGGAGATGCGTTCCAATGGCCGGTCGCATGAGCGGCTGCACAGCCGGAGAGGCAAGGCGGAGTTCGGGCTGCGAAACAGCGGCCGCCAGACGAAACTCCGCCTCTTTGTTACGCAATACGTCCAGGGCCGTGAAGAGACGATCTCGTTGCGACGTCAGTTGTTCCTCCTGCTTAACCAAGGCCTCCAGACGGGCTTCCAGGGATCGTATGCCTTCGTAATGCCCATCCATACTTGCGAACACCGGGTCATCAGGGTCTTCCGACTCTGGCGGGCCTGATGAGCCAGGAATGGCATGAGGAAACCCGCCGTAAGCTTCGTCGCTCAGCAAATTCCCCCCCTGTTCAGCGATGATTCGGTCGAGTGCGGCGAGCCAGCTTCGGAGGGCCTGATCCAGCGCTTCGAGATCTGCTTGCTGGCCTGCCACGTCCGCCAACTCACCGCCGAAGCTGACATCCAACGTCAGGTCAGGGGAGTCGTTGAGGTCCAAAACCAGGGACGTCAGGTTGCCAAGGCTGGCTGGAGCATCACTTTCGACCGCGATTTCCGGTGTCGTTGGCAGAGGCTGGGCCGTCATCGGGGGCGTGATCTTGGCAGCCATGACATACGCCTCGACCTTGAGAAGCTGAATGGCCAGCGCATTGGACGCCAGGCCAGCCTCGCCTCCTGCACCAATCTGGGTTCGCATACTTTGAACCGCTGCCAGAATCCTGCCCACTCGCCGCCGGGTGGCGCGATTGGCGTGCAGACTCTGAATCTCGGAGTCGAAATAGCCCTCCAACACCGCGACTTTCCCTTTGATTTCCTGCTCGAGCGATCTGGCTTCGTTGGTTGCAACAAACGCTTCCAGCTCTCGCTGGGCGGCATCGTACGCTTGTTGTGCCTGGACCAGTTCTTCGGTTATAGAGCTCAATTGCCGTGCGGAGTTCGGAGCGAACAGGGTATTCACCAGTTCCACGTACGCTTCCGCCCAGGCGTTGGCGATGAGCGTCGCGTGTGAGGGTGAGCCCGCCCGTGCGGTGATGCGCACCATGGCACTGGTTTGGCCACGGGTGTTTCGAGCCCCCCGGGTGCCTACCAGCTCAGCGTCCACCGACTTCAGCAAGCCCGCCGGCTCCCACGGTATGCCATTGGCGTTTTCGTTCAGGCGCTCGCTCACGGCAACCGCCACCGCACCGCTGGATGCCAGACCGAACAGCGTGTCCCGGCCAGCAAGCACCTCTGCCGCCGGTTGCCGGCCTTGTCCAGGAAGGGTAGTGAACCGTTCGTCGTCGAAAACGACACTGGGCTGAGCTCGCAGCACGACCACGTCCGCTGCAGCCTCGTAATCCAGGGTTACGGCGTACCAGCCCGTTCCCAGTATTACTGAGAGAAGTGTCAGGCCCAGAATCTCGCGCCACCACAGTGCCAGAAGCAAAATGCCTTCTCGGAGGTCGAACTCTGTAACAGGAGCGTCGTGCACTGGAGGGGCGGACGGATTCGCTTCGGCCATGTGGGATTTCTCTGTTCAGGCAATACACCAGATGGAAGGTGCAGGCATCGTAAACCGGCAACAGGGGCCAACGCAAGGCGTCTCACGTCGCCGAGTTGCGGGAATAATTCGCTTGATTCCGGACCTTACCAAGATGCTGGACAACGGGCGTGCAGCGGCCCGGGTGATTGAGCCAAACCGTTGTACCGGCTACACTTATCTGCCGCTGCCATTTGAGCCCGGCCAGGAGTTTGGCCGGCCCGCGGAGGCCGTCAATCCAGGACCGGGAAGCAGCTTCTCACACCGCCCCTGAACGGGAGTTCCCCATGCGATGTCAACGCCACCTCTTTTCCTTGCCCGAGACTCAGCATTACCTGAACTGCGCTTACATGTCGCCCCTGCTCAAGTCAGTACAGGAGGTCGGCGCAGCAGCGATCAGGCTGAAGGCCTCACCTGCCGATATCACAGGCGCGGATTTCTTCGATCCCGTGGAAACCCTGCGCGAAAGATTCGCAACTCTTATTAACACCTCGGCCAGCCGCATCGCCTGTATTCCTGCAGCCAGTTACGGCGTCGCGGTGGCGGTCCACAATACCTCACTGGGGGCCGGGCAGAACGTGGTGATTCCGGCGGAAGAATTTCCGAGCAACGTGTACGGCTGGATGGCGGCCTGCGACCGCAGCGGGGCCGAACTGCGCCTGGTGGGCCGCCCTGACGGTCCGCCATCCGCGTCCGCCTGGAACACGCGCGTCCTGGAAGCCATCGACCGCAACACGGCAGCAGTAACCCTGACCGACATACACTGGACGGACGGTACCCCATTTGACGTGGATGCCATCGGCCGGCGTGCCCGCGAGGTGGGAGCCCTGTTCGTCATCGATGGCACCCAGTCGGTCGGCGCCCTGCCCTTTGACTTCGATCGCCTGCAACCCGACCTGCTGGTCTGTGCCGGGTACAAGTGGTTGCTCGGCCCGTACCAGTACGGCGTTATCGCCGTGGGCGATCGCCTGCTGGACGGTGAACCCTTCGAGCACAATTGGATCAACCGCAAGGATAGCGAGAACTTCAGCAACTTGAGCGATTACCGGCGGGAGTATGGGGTCGGCGCCCGGCGATTCGACACCGGGGAGCGCTCCAACTTTATCCTGGTAGCGATGCTCAATGAAGGGCTGAAGCAGATTCTGAGCTGGGGCGTGACCTCCATTCAGGACCACTGCACGGAGCTAAGCGGGGAACTAGAGGCAGCTCTGGCAGACAGCCCGTACATGATGGCGCCCGCAAAGGATCGCTCACCGCACCTGTTCGGCATTCGCGTGCCGGACGCTGAACGTCTGCCCGCCCTCCTGGAGGACCTGCGACGTCGAGAAGTTCACGTTTCGCAGCGCGGCACCTCTCTCCGGGTTTCACCGCACGTATACAATACCCCCGACGACGTGAGAGCTTTAGTAGAGGCTCTGCGCGCCGCCATACCCTAGCATCGGAGCGTTTGTTTCATCGTTCTTCTAGGGATATCCTGATGCCTTTCCCGCTCTGCGGTTATACCCGCACCCCATTTCCAAGAAGGTAATCCCATGCTCACAAGCCCCTGGCAATTCGTTCAGATTGCAGCCCTGGCCTCTCTGCTCTTTGCTTCACTTGTGGTACCCGCCAGTGCCCAGGACACCTATCCCGACGGCATGTACGCGGAAATGCAAACCTCGAAGGGCCTTATCGTGATTCGTCTGGCCCACGAAGAGTCACCTCTGATGGTGGTGAATTTCGTGGGTCTGGCAGAAGGAACCAAGGACTCGAACAAACCCTTGGGTACACCGTTCTATGATGGCCTGACGTTTCACCGTGTAATTGCCAACTTCATGATTCAGGGCGGCGACCCCGAAGGCAGCGGGCGCGGCGGTCCGGGCTATAGCTTCCCGGATCAGATCAGCCCCGAGCTGCGACACGATGGCCCGGGCGTGCTGTCCATGGCCAATGCCGGGCCCAACACGAATGGCAGCCAGTTTTTCATTACCCACAAAGCCACGCCGTGGCTGGACGGCAAACACGCCGTGTTCGGACGCGTCATTCAGGGGCAAGACGTGGTCAATGCCATTGCGCAGGGCGATATTCTGGAAACCCTGAAAATTGTGCGGGTGGGTGACGCGGCTAACGCCTTCAAGGCCGACCAGGCAACCTTCGACGGCATGATCGCGGAAATTACTGCTGCGGAGGACGCCCATGCCAAGGAGCAATACGACACCGCAATGGCCGTTCTGGAGGAAGCCTACCCAGGCCAGATGCAGTCCACCGAATCGGGCCTGATGTACATCGTCGTCGAGGCTGGAGAGGGTCCCAAGCCCCAGCCCGGCACCAGCATCCGGGCGCACTACACGGGCAAGTTTCTCAGCGGCAGGGTATTCGACAGTTCCGTACAACGCGGCGAACCGTTCGAATTTGAGGTCGGCATGGGGCGCGTCATCAAGGGATGGGACGAGGCGCTGCTGGACATGCAGAAAGGGGAAAAACGCATCCTGGTCATACCGAGCCAACTCGGATATGGCGAACGAGGCTATCCGCCGATGATCCCGCCACGGGCAACGCTGGTTTTTGACGTGGAGTTGGTAGACTTCTAGGTCCGCTTCTGCTCAGAGTCGGATTGGCCAATCTCGTGATTGGTCAATCCGACCCGCGGGCAGGGTCAGGCTACACCTTCCGGCTGCTCGTCTTCCTCTACCATCGCCTGGAACGCCGTGACAAGTTCCTGCCAATCTACCTGTCCAAGGGCCCATGACAGCAGGTCGGCACCAAGGCATTCCGGGACGTCGTTTTCGTCCACCCCCAAAAGCCCCTCCCAGGCGTGCTCCTCAACCCATTCGCTCAACCTCTCCTCCGGCGCGCGACCTCCGGCAATCTGACGCACCGTGCCCAGGTGCTCTTCGTCAGCGGACAGCCACGTGTGGACCGCCCATGTGGTATAGTTGCGCCAGCCGTTATAAGCTGATTCCATCATCATTCAAGCCCTTTCCTCGCATTAACATGACCATCCGGTAGGCGACACGATCAGAACACATTTGGTTATCTGTCACAAGCCCCTGAAAGCCGCCTGTGCCGCGGGCCCAAGGCCGCCTAATCGAAGGAGAACCCATGATTGTCAAACCGGAAGAGGTCGGCCTCTCATCTGCCCGTCTCGACCGCATCCGCGGCCATTTTCAACGCTACATCGACGATGGCAAGCTGGCCGGCACGCTGACTCTGGTGGCCCGTCACGGCCACGTTGCTTTTTTCGAACCGCAGGGACACCTCGAACTGGAAGGCCGCCGGCCCATGCATCAGGATGCGGTGTTTCGCATCTATTCCATGAGCAAGCCGATCACCACCGTCGCGCTTATGATGTTGCTGGAGAAGGGGTTGTGCCAACTTGACGATCCCGTGCACCGTTTCATTCCTTCCTGGGAGAAACTTGGGGTGTTCGTCGGCGGAAGCTACCCGACCTTCCTCAGAGCACCGGCGCTGCGGCCGATGACTATTCGAGACCTGCTCAGTCACACTTCGGGTCTGACCTATGGATTCATGGAACGAACCAATGTCGACGCCGCATACCGGGCTCTTCGAATCGCCGACCGGAGCAAGCCGGATTACACCCTCCAGGACATGGTGGACACCCTGGCGGAACTGCCGTTGGAATTTTCGCCCGGCACGCGCTGGAATTACTCGGTAGCCACCGATGTAACCGGATATCTGGTCGAGGTGATTTCGGGCCAGAGATTTGACGCCTTCCTGTTGGAACACATTTTCCAGCCACTGGGCATGACGGATACGGCTTTCACTGTGGCCGACGCACAGCTTGAACGATTTGCGTGCAATTACGAGCGGCTGCGTGACGGCAGTCTGCGACTTGCGGACAGCCCCGACAGCAGCGAGTTCCGGGGTGGCAGCTTCTTTTCGGGAGGCGGGGGGTTGATCTCGACGGCGCCCGATTATTTGCGTTTCACGCTCATGCTGCGAAACCGAGGCGAGCTGGACGGCGTGCGGCTGCTGAGCCGCAAGACGGTGGACCTGATGACTGTGAACCACCTGCCGGGCGGGCAGGACCTGACAGCGCTGGCGCAGGCGGGAATGTTCACCGAGACGGCTTACGCCGGGGTGGGTTTCGGCCTGGGATTCTCTGTCATGCTTGACCCGGCACGCGCTCAGGTGCTCGGCAGTCCCGGCGAATTCGCCTGGGGCGGAGCAGCCAGCACGGCGTTCTGGGTGGATCCAGTGGAGGATCTCATCGTCATTTTCATGACCCAGTTGATGCCGTCGTCGTCCCACCCGCTCCGTCGTGAACTGCGCAACCTCACTTACGCCGCGCTGGCCGATTAGGGCCATGACTTATCTGAACGCAGCTTGAGGGAGAGCAATGGCATACACACTGACGATGGCCTGCGGCGTTGTGCTGGCAGCCCTGTCCGCCGGCTGTTACTTGACCCGGCGTACTGATTCACCTGTCAGCCGCGCCGTCCGCCGAGCCCTTCTGTTCGTCGTCCCTGTCTTTCTGACTGCACTGCTGTTTTCCCTGCACCTTCAATGGCTCCTGGCCACCACGGATATCGTCAAATCCAGCACGACGATTGCGCAGATCGAAGACGCTATTGACCGGGTGCTGCTGCCGTTTTTTCTGCAGGCAATCCTGCAGGGGAATCACGCCGCCGTACCCCTGACGGGATTACTGCTTCTTGCGGTCTTGCCGTTCGTAAAGTCAGGTACTCCATACCTCGGCGTGGGTAAACGGGCGGCAGGGGTCCTCGGAGTCACTTATGTGGGCTCCACCTTTCTGCTGACGAGCATTTTTCTGGGCCAAGGCGCTGCACAGAGCATTGATACGCAAGTCATGCGCCTGCAGAGGCACGTCGGAGACGTTGTGCGGAAGGCGGCCACACACAAGGGGGATGTAGAGGACGCGGCGCGGGAAATCGTCAGAGAGGGCCTGATCGAGACGCTGCAAGTTTCCGCCATGCAGGCGCAACTTGACGCTGTGAGGGGCTCCCTGCAAGCGGCGCAGGATGAAATCGCTCCGTACAGGGAGGTCCTCGGGGCTACGGGCCGACGTTTTCGGGGTGAGGCCCCGGCATCAGACTTTGGGGATACCTGGAGGGGCATCCAGAAGACCGTCGATGACCTGCACTGGAACCGCAGACCCGCCGCGATTTCGGTTCCCGACGTCAGCCGTTCCTCCTGGTCGACGCTGCGACTGTACGAAGCCAGCACAGACCTACGAAATTACAAACTGTCGCGGCCCAAGGAAGAACCCTCCGCCTTGCACGATATGATCGCCAAGACGTTTGATATCGTGTATGCCGCCGGAGGGAGGTCAGACCTCGGCTCGGGGCTTGAAGTTGTTCACGGACACCCCCTGGCGCCTCTCGTTGGCTCGCTGGTGGAGGTGTGGTACGAACCATTGAAGGCCCTGTCCGCAGAGCAGGCCGAGGCGTTATTTGACGCCACCGTGGTGCAGGGGCGACCGTTTGCCGAGGCTGTGGAGGAGGCACGGGGCGAGGTGCGCAACGCTATCGCGCCGCTCAAATCAGAGTTGCAGCCGGGACTTGATGAGGTTGATCGAGGCCTGCAACGGCTCAGTAACGAAGCGTCGCGATTGCCGCAATCATATCGGCGATTTGCCGAGGACGTATACCCTGAGCGACTACAGGCTTTCCGCAACACCTGGCACCGTCTCCTGAGTTTTTCTACTCCTGACGCGGCGCGGGCGGCGAGAACCTTGCGGCAACAGGCAGAGACCATCCTGGACAGCCCGGCGGATCCCTTCGAAAAGCACCAGCAGATCGCCGCCTACGAGCAGACTCTGCAGACCGTCGCGCGCCAGGTTGACGAGAACACCCGCTATCAGGCGCTATTGCTTCTGGAGCAACAAATTCTTGCCGGCAAGCCCGAAGCCCGCAATTTCGCTCGCTTCACCAAGCGGCACGTGGAAACCCGCCTGGTGGAGCAACGGCAAACCAGCAACGGCGAGCGTACCGACAGTGAATCGCTGGCGAACCTGGAAACTCAAAGCCAATTGCTGGAGACGCATCGCCTGGCGGAGTCGGGGTTGCTGAACGACCCGGCGAGCGAACAGGACCCCGGCGCGCGCGAACGTATTCTGCGCCATCTGAGCTTTGACCTGGAGTTCATGAGCCGAGCCATTCTGGACAGATACAGGCCGGAGATTTACACGGCTGAGAATTTCAGAAACAGGTTGCGGCGCTATGCCAAGCTCGCCCAGGCACTGGAGCCGGCCTTCGCTCAGGGCGGCGAGTTCGTGGACACGATTTCAGGAAATCTCACCGGCCGCTCAGCCAAGGGTGCCCTGCGGTTTGAAATCGTCCACTTGATTGCCAGAACCGAAGCCCGCTTGCGATTGGCGCCAACGAAGGCCTCCCTGGAGATCGCCGACCTCCTCCGCGAGGAGCGCGACTTGCTCGCCGTTTATCAGAACGGATCGGACGAAAGATACGTGCGGGCTTTGTTCGAGCTGTGGCATGAGGCAGACCAGCAACCCGAGATGGGAGCGCGGGTATCGGAGACCGTCGTCGCCTCGATTGAGGCCGACAGCAAACGATTGAGGGTGCCGGCGGTGGGAGCCATAAGGGCCCTGAGGGACCTCGTAAAGCGGTCGAAAGACAAGGCGGAGGAAGTCAACCGCCTGCGGCACGAAGTGACAACGCTCGAAACTCCTGATGCTGCTCTGAACAAAGCGTTGACGGTCTCGCACGAAGGGTTTTTGTGGCTGCAGGAGCAGATTCGTCAGGACTGGGTCCGGGCCCGCCGCCAACTCCATATTAGTGCGGCCTATCGCTCGCGCTGATGAGGTACCTGGAGGGTCCCGCTGCTGCCAGACACCGGCCCCTCCGCCACATTGTTCGTGCAGTACGAGTCAGTCAAAGCCAAACGTGACTTCACCCCAGACACAAAGGAGGCCAGGTCTGTGCCCGATGAACCATCCGAATCAAATGAACCTATAGATGAACCGAGAACTGCCGCGGAACGTTTGCGATCTACCCTTGAGCGAACGGCGGACGGTTCCGGTGGTGACGCCGCCAGGGCTGCTCTGGCGCTGGCGCTATGGGACAACGTGGGGGTACCGACCCGCGTTCAGAACCTCATCCTCCAGATGGGGCACCAAAGCAACGGACCGGAGGCTTGAATATCCGGCAGGTATTCTGCCGTTCATCCCCACTGGCCCAATCCGATAACCGTCTTCACAGGCCTGTGTCCTGACTCGGAGATACGTCACGTAATGGGAGGCATGAGTCCGAACCCGCAAGGGGTCGCCGCGGCAGGAAATCACGACTGCAATGATTGAACCCCCCAGAAGACTCAAAATAGTGAAATCCTTTATCTGACAAACCGCCCTGTCTGACGTATCCTCCATAATAGAGTGCCGTCGGGAGACCTGCGTATCGGCAATCGAACGCAAGGCCCTGCGGTCAGCCAGTCTGCGCGCCTGGCGTCTACAGCCCAGGCGTTGCGCCGATTGCGGCGGCAAGCCATTTTGCCGCTGCCCCACCGAGTACCGCACCTGACGCCGCCTGTGCGCTAGCCGCGCCGGACGCGCGGTCCATAGCGTTGGCACACTGCCACATCCATGCAGTTCCTGCCCGGCGACCCGCCCCTCTCGGAGAGGTAACAATCCATGACCCAAACAGCCCACATTGCAGCCCGTGAAGCCTTATACCAAATCCTTCGGGAAGCGCTCCGTCCGGGCCTGGAGTTTCGGCCCAAACGCTTCGTTCCGGAGCCGCACTCCTGTATGGGCGGATTTACGAGAGCCTCATTCCCCTCCAGAAAATCAAGGAACTCCACCGCCGCCGCATGGCCCTCGATGCCGCCAACAACTGTCCGCCGAGCACGCCGGAGCCCGCCATCAGGAACCGGATTTCACACCCGATACGCGACATTTCCTCGTGCACCTCGCGCGCCCGCGTGTTGTCTACTTCGCGCCCGCGCGCGTTAGGGGTGTACGGATGTGTACGGATTCGGGATTGTTCCCGCCGACCTTGGAACGGCACCACCGTATGGCCAGCGATTGCCACATCCCAACTTCACAGCGCCACAGGGAGACGCCGTGACGACGGCGTTGGAACAATACTGCCCCGGCTTGTGCGCCCTACAAGCAGTGACTACCATGGTTCTGCAGCGCTGCCGGCGTGTTATCCCCGCCCCGTTACACCGCCCCAGTCAGGCAGTTTGACCTACATAACCCCAGGTTCACCGGGAGGAAGCCCATGAGAGCAGCCCTTGAACGCTACTTCGACTTGGCGCAGCGTGGCACCAACGTCCGGACGGAGGTGATGGCTGGCCTGACGACCTTCCTGACGATGGCCTACATCGCCTTCGTGAACCCACAGATCCTATCGGACGCCGGACTACCGTTTGACTCGGTGTTCGTGGCCACCTGCGTTGCGGCGGCGCTCAGCACCCTGCTGATGGGCCTGTACGCCAACTACCCAATTGCGTTGGCCCCGGGCATGGGGCTCAACGCTTTCTTCGCCTATGGCGTCGTCCTGGGCATGGGTCACACCTGGCAGGTGGCGCTTGGCGCGGTGTTCATTTCAGGTCTGTTGTTCCTCATCCTGAGCGTGCTACCGGTGCGCCGCTGGATCATCGAGGCGATCCCGCAAGGGCAGAAGCTGGCTATCGCCGCCGGAATCGGCCTGTTCCTTGGCATTATTGCATTGCGCAATGCCGGCATCATCCAGGACAGCCCGGCGACCCTCGTCACCGTCGGCGACCTCACGGCGCCAGGGCCGATATTGGCCTTGCTCGGATTCTGTGTCATCGTGGCCCTTGCCTCTCGCCAGGTGCCGGGGGGCCGCGATTATCGGCATGCTGGGCGTCTCCCTGGTGGGCATTTTTTTCGGCGTCTCCGATTGGCAGGGGATCGCATCCCTGCCGCCCGACCCGTCCCCAACACTATTTGCCCTGGACTTGGCCGGGGCACTGCAGGCGGGCATGATCGTGGTCATCCTGACGTTTCTGATCGTCGACCTGTTCGACACCGCCGGCACGCTCATTGGCGTGGCCCATCAGGCGCGGCTTCTCGACGACAACGGACGCCTTCCCAACATGCAGAAGGCCTTGATCGCCGACTCCGTGGGAACGGTGGGTGGCGCCCTGATCGGCACCTCACCGGTCACCAGTTACATCGAGAGCGCCGCCGGAGCCAGCGCCGGAGGGAGGACGGGCCTGACTGCCGTCGTCGTGGCCATCCTCTTCCTCGCCTGTCTGTTCTTTGCCCCGCTGGCAGGGTCTATTCCCTCCTACGCAACGGCAGCGGCCATCCTGTACGTCGCTTGCATCATGGCCCGACCACTGGTGGACGTGGATTGGCAGGACGTCACCGAATCGCGCCGCCGCGGTAGTTACCGTCATTTCCATCCCCTTGACGTTCTCCATTGCAGACGGTATCGGACTCGGCTTTTTGACCTACGTGGCAATCAAGGTGATTGCCGGTCGCTGGAGCGAGTGTTCGCCAACTCTGATCGCGGTAGCACTACTTTTCGCAGTGAAATTCGCCTGGCTGTGAGGTGAGGCATTTCGTTGCATGCCTGAATCAGGGGGGGTGTCCCAGGATTGCGACGTTTCTCTGGCGTTTCACTAATGTTCCCTTTTGCGGAACACAGAGCCGGCTTGAGGAGGTCCGTGCAATTTGCCGACCGGCAACAGTCACACCATGAAATTCATGCGGGTGACAATGTCTTCACCAAGCTTCCGGTCACCGTGGATGCTTACCTTGCCCCAACCCAGGGTGTCGCTGCCCTGCCATCGGCCGTTCCCCAAGCAGGTGAAGGTAACCCTGTCCGGCACCGCCGCATCAGGCCCCGCCGCGCAATCCCAGCCGAGAGACCGATCGATGACCGCTGTTCGCCACAATCCGCTGATCTTCTATGTCCTGCTGGTCGCCACCTTCGTGATGGCGTCCGGAGTGATCTGGTTCGTCCTGAGCTCCAGCATGATGTCCGTCGTGCTCACCGTGGTGGGCGGCGCCATCGTCTACTTGACTGGCCGGAAGGTGTGCCAATGAGGCCCCGGGCGAGGTATCCATCGACGCTGCTGATCGCAATCGCCGTCCTGGTTGCGATTCCGGCGTCGGCTGCGGCCCAGCAGGACTTCTCGCAGGTCGAGATTCGCACCGAGCAGGTCGCCGACGGCCTCTACGTGCTGTTCGGCGCGGGCGGCAACATCGGCCTCTCGGTCGGGGAGGACGGCGCCTTCCTGGTGGACGACCAGTTCGCGCCCCTCACCGAGAAGATCCTCGCCGCCGTGGCGGAAGTCACCGCCCAGCCGGTGCGCTGGGTGCTGAACACGCACTGGCATGGCGACCACACCGGCGGCAACGAGAACCTGGGCCGCGAAGGCGCCCTGATCGTCGCGCACGAGAACGTGTACCGGCGCCTCAACCCCGCCGAGTTCGCCGACCTGGTGGGGCGTTCCCAGCAGTCCGCGCCGGAGGGGCTCCCGGTTGTGACCTTCAACGACCGGGTCAGCTTCCACTGGAACGGCGAGGACATTCGGGTCAACCACATGCCCAACGCGCACACCGACGGCGACGCGCTGGTGTTCTTCACCAGTGCCAACGCCGTTCACATGGGGGACACGTTCTTCAACGGGCGCTATCCCTTCATCGACGTGGACAGCGGCGGGAACGTCGACGGAGTGATCGCCATCGCCGAGTACGCGCTCGCCAACACGACGGCGGAAACGCGCATCATCCCCGGCCACGGAGAGATCACCGACCAGACGTCGCTGCGCGCCTACCGCGACATGCTCTCCACCGTGCGCGAGCGGGTGAGCGAGATGATGGGCGACGGGATGACGGAGGACGAAGTGGTCGCCGCCGGTCCCACCGCCGACCTGGACGCGGACTGGGGCGAGAACCCCGAGCGCTTCGTGCGCGGGGTCTACGTCAGCCTCGCGGGAAGCTGAGCCCGGCCCCACTGTGCTCAGGTCGCGGCGGAACCATTACTTGCTTCGGCTGCGTGCCGAATCCATTCCTGGAGGAAGATGATGTCGCGACGATCGAGCATGGTGATCTGGCTGGCCGTGGTGCTCCTGGCCGGCACCTACCTCCTTCTCGATGATGGCCGGGACGCAGCCTCGCCGGCCTCCGAGGGCGCTTCCGGCACGGCCGCCCAGGCCGCAGACCTCGGTCCCGCCGACGGCCGCGACCTGCCCGCGCAGGACACCGGCCGGGTCATGGTCGGCGAGGCGGCCCCCGACTTCTCTCTGCTTGCCTATTCGGGCGACGTGATCACCCTCTCCGACTTCCGTGGGCAGCAGAACGTCATCCTGGCTTTCTACCGCGGCCACTGGTGACCCTGGTGCGCCAGTCAGCTCGGGGAGCTGAGCGACCTGCTTGACGCGGGACAGCAAGCGGACACGGAGATCCTCGCCATCTCGGTGGACGAGCGCCCGGAACAACAGATGATGATCGACCGGGTCGCCGAGGAACACGACCGCACCATCGACTTCCGGATCCTGGCCGATCCGGACCACGCCGTGATCGACCGCTACGGCCTCTTCAACGCCGAGAGCCGCCGCCCGGTGCCCCACCCCGCCGTCTACGTCATCGACAAGGAAGGCGTCGTGCGCTGGAAGTTCATCGAGATCAACTACCGCATTCGTCCCAGCAACGAGGACGTGATGGCGGCGCTGGCGGAGATCGGCTGACGGAGGCAAGCAACGCTCGCGGAGATCGGATAGCCCTGGCCACGCAGTCCCGCGCGGTCCACGCCGGCCGCGGTACCGGGAGAGTGGTCGAGCGCTATTCGTCCCCGAGCAACTCCCGCATCTCCTCTTCCGTGAGTCCGATGCTGTCGAAGTCCGATGTCCTCCTCGGGATCCGTGGGCCCGGGAGGCGGCGGGGGCGTGGAGCGGCGTGTAGCGGCTCTGGATGCCGCGCCGAGTGTCGTTATTCCGGCCGCGGTTCGGGGCGTCGGCGCTCCGGGTGCTGCGGCTCCGGCTGCCGCCTGACCCTTCGCGGGCTCACTCCTGGCCTTCCGCGCCTTCTTCGGTCGCTCCTTCGGCAGAGGCTGGGAGACCGGGCGACCCCACCACGAACCCAGCACCTCGGCCAGTTCCGCCGTGTCGCGGCTGCGGAAGAAATAGCTTCGGCCCTTCGTGGGTCGCAGATGGATGCCGGGACGTATCAGCCCGAAAGCCAGCGGGGGACTCCTGAAGACCCCGCGGCTCAGCCACAGGCCGAAGCCGTGCCGCATCGTGATCTCATCGATGTCTTCCGGCCTTCAGGATGCGCGAACGCCAGGCGCGCGACTTGACCCGCACGTGGTCGTTGAATACGAGGAGCTTCCTCGGGGGCCATACCGTGAGGACGGTCAGCCCCGCAAGCAGAATGACCAGGATGCCGCCGATGCCGGCGTGCTGAATGACATAGTTGTCCGTTGGCGTGATCCACCCGTCCGCAATCCACCCGATCCCTACCGCGGAGAAGCGCCCGAGCGCGAGCACGATCGCCGCCATCCCGAGGGCGTACGCCGCCCGCAGCAGCACCGGCAACCGGAAATGGGCGACGTACCGGATGTCCTTCATCTGGACCGGCCTGGTGAGCGCCCAGCCCACGACCCTCAGGGTGATCCAGACCAGCACCGCCACCGCCAACACCATCGTTCCCTGGCTGACGGGCTGGGTTCGCGTCACCGAAAGCACCTGGCGCGACTCGTCGAAGGCGCGGGCCGCGAAAGATGCCATCCGACCTCTGGCTCAGGTTCTCGTAGAAGGAGAGGACATCGGGGAAGTCGGTGAAGGTGGCGGGGTCGTAGAGGGTCTGCCGGGTCCAGGTGTTGAGGGACTGCGAAGTCTGGTTCGCGGCGCGAAGCCGCTCGACCAGCGCCGCGCGGTCGGCTTCGAATTCCTCGGCACCGAGTGAGCCGGAGCGCAGGTACTCGATCTCCTCGTCGATGACCCCCTTGGCGAAGTCGTAGTCGTCTTCGTCGATACGGCCTGCTCACCTGCAGGTAGGCCGCCGGGCCGCGCATCACCAGATTGGCGCTCGCGCCGTAGACGGCCTTGCGTTCGCCGTAGCGCAGGCGCTGGTTGAGCCTGCGGTTGAGGAGGTCTCGGATGAACATCGCCGTCAGCAACTCTTCCCCGGATGCGTAGAAGAGTTTGTGGCGCGACTGGTACCCGGCCGTGGACTGGAAGCCCCACTGGTAGGTGGATCTTCCCCGCCCCGGGTCTTCGGCCGCGGTCGCCCAGCGGTTGACCGGGCGCGCCGGGATCGACCCGAACGCTGCGCTGGGCCTGCGCGAGCGCCTCGTCGCGGTCGAGGTCGCCCCACGATGGTGACCGTCATGACCGAAGGCGAGTAGTACTGCTCGTAGAAGCCGCGCAGCTCCTCCGGCGTGATGCCCTGCAGGCTCCTCCACATGTACGGAAAGGGCGCGCGCAGTCGCTCGATGCCGAATTCGCGCTCCCAGAAGTCCGGGGGAGCGAGCCACGCCGGGTTGAGGGCGGCCAACAGGTGATCGAACAACTCGCGGGGCCGGGCGCGGATCTCGTTCTCGACGGGCTGGCGCCCGCGGTCAACGACGGACGGGTCCATCTCGTGCGGAGACAGGATGCCGGCCAGCCACTCGATGGCGAACAGTCCGTGCTCCTGGCCGATGGTGACGTAGTACCAGGTGTGGTCGCGGTATGTGAACCCGTTGCGCTGTCCGCCGAGCCCCTCCACGGCGTCCTTGATCTCCTGCTCGGTCCGGCCGTCGTGATCGGAGAAGAGCATGTGCTCGGTGAAGTGGGCGAGCTGCTCCTTGCCGGGCGGGTCGGCGTCGGACCCCACGGGGACGCCTGCGCTGACCGACACGTTGGGAGCGCCGGGCAGGTTCTTGAACCACACCTTTACGCCGTTCGCAAGGTAGTGGGTCTCGAACCCGGCGAAGGGATTGGAGGGCTCGGGCTCCCGGTCCGCCACCGCAGCCACGTCCGAGGCCGGCGCCCCTGGCTCGGCGGCCTCCTGGCTCGATCCCGTGTCCGACGCCGCAGGTTCGACCTCGGCTGGCTCCTGGCCGAATCCGTGCTCAGCGAAGAGCAGCAGCCACGTCAGCAGGGCGGCGAAACGCGCGGTGGGCAGGGAGTACGTCACGCCGCGAGCGTCCTTGCCAGATACGCCTTCAGCCGCTGCCAGGCGTCCAGCGCCGGAGCGGTGCGCAGCTCCGAATCGCCGTCCACGCGCAGCCAGAACCCGTGGTTGACGGCGTCGTAGATGTGGACGTCGTTCTCGATGTTTTGTGCCCGGAGGGCTTCCACGAACTGGTTCACCTGGTCGGGCGGGATGCCGCCGTCCATCTCGGCGAAGGTGCCGTACACCTCGTGGTCGATCCCGGCCAGCTCGGCCGGATCGGTGACCAGTCGCCCATAGAAGATCGCGGTGGCGTCGTGGTGTTCGCCGCCCAGCGCGTAGCTGAGGGCAATGCCGCCGCCGAAGCACCACCCCATTGTGCCGATCGCGCCGCTCACGTCGTCTCGGGCGCGCAGGAGGTTGACGGCTTGGTTCAGGTTTGCGATGACCGCGTCGGGATCGGCGTTCGCTTCCGCCGTCAGGGCGCGATTCTCGTCCGGATTGGAACCGGTGCGGCCCTGGAAGAGATCCGCCGCGAGTGCCACATACCCTTCCTCCGCCATGGCGTCCGCAACCTGCCGCACCCGGTCCACCAGCCCGTTCCACTCGTGGATCAGCACCAGCGCGGGAAAGGGACCCTCCCCTTCGGGCACCGCCAGGTATCCCGTGGTCGCTTCGTCGCCGGCCAGATAGTGAACGTCCTGTCCGCGGGGCGCGGGCGCCGTGCCGAGAATCGCGGCGGGGAGCGCATCGTCCGCGGTCGGCGCCATTTGGATGCGGCTTTCCATCCCTGCGGATTCCGCCATGTCCATCGATTCGCCCGCATCCTCGCCGCCGTCCGAGGCGGGGGCGCAGGCAAAGATCGAGAAGAGCAGACCAGTGACAACGGTGCGCGATGGATGGGGCGTGACGGATTTCATCTTCCCTCCCTGTGGGAATGACTGCCGGAGCGCCCGGCGGGAATGGAAATGTTGGGAGGACACAGCCGTCGGCGATGTCTAGCGGCGCTCGGCGCGTTCTCCCCTGTACGCCACGTGGAGCCGCGGCGTTCGTTCGTTCACGCGAATCCACATGCGTACTTCGTCGTGCGGGGGCTCCGGGTTTCCGAAGCCCATGCGCCATTCTTCCCGATGATAGTTGTAGACGAAGTATTCGCAGTCCGATTCATAGACGGGCCGATGCGCGTCTCTGCGTGAAGGCAGCTCGCCCTGCCTCTCAAGGCCGGGATAGGTGCGCTGGATGTCCCGGCTCAGGAGGTCCCAGATAGTCTGGCAGCTCTCCAGGGGCATCACCATGACGTAGGCGCCTTCGACCAGCTCGCCGGTCTCGGGATGGAAGTAGTAGCCTGCTAGGGCCTGGCGGCCCAGGAGCCGGACTTCCGTCGAGTAGATGCGCAGGCCTTCACGCTCGCCCACCTGCTCGGTCTCCGCTATTTCGGGAATATCCTCGACCTGGCTGCCCCAGGGGTGTCCGCGGAAGCCGTCGACGATGGGTGCCTGGGCGGTGGCGGGAGTGGGCTGCCCTGTCAGGAATCCTGCCAAGGCGAGCAGGAGGAGCCGCGACGATGGGGCGCGGCGGGCGATGGGGCCGCCATGGGCGATGGGGCCGCGTTGGGCGATGGGGCACTGGCCTTCCGCGCGCCGCCTGCAGGCCTCGCGCGCGCGTTCAACAATATTCGGCATGCCCTCAAGCTAGCGCCTTGGCCGATGAGGAGCGACTACGCCGGCCTGCGCCGCCGCCGCCAACCGGACGCAGCCACCCACGCAAGTCCCGACCTGTGTGGCGTGGGGGCCGGCGCCCCGCCGCGTCAATCGGCGTAGTCCTGGCCCCCTGCGTCCAGAACTTCCTTCATGCCCTCGAGATAGCCCGCCTCGCCCCAGGACTCGATGGACAGTTCGGCATTGTGTTTCGCGGCCGCGGTCGGAATCGGCCGGATCTTCCCACCCGCCTGGAGCACCAGCAGTTCGTTCATGCAGGCGCGCTCGAGCTGATAGAGCCAGAGCATGGCTTTCTCGATGGTGTCCCCGACGACGAGCACGCCGTGATTCGCGAGAAAGAGCACCCGCTTGTCGCCCAGGGCCTCGGCCATGCGCTCGCCTTCGTTGGACTCGGTGACGAGCCCCTCGTATCCGAAGTAGGCGCAGTTGTCGTAGAAGACCGCGGCGTTCTGGCTTCCGCGCTCATTGAGCGTCCACCCGTCGATGGAGGCGAGCGCCGTGCTGTACGGGCCGTGGACGTGCAGCGCGCACATGATGTCGGGCCGCGCGCGCTGGATGGGATGGTGGATCGCCCACGCGCTCACGTTGAGCCGCCCTTCCCTGCCGAACGGCTTGCCGCCCGGGCCCACCTCGACGAGGTTGCTCGCCGTCACGCGCGAAAAATGCGTCTGCCCGGGCGTGATGAGCAGGTGTCCGGGCCTGCCTGGCACCTTGCAGCTGAAGTGGTTCCAGGTGCCTTCGTGCATGTTCTCATGCACCACGATCCGATGCACCGCGGCGAAGTCGACGCGGCACAGCCTCGACGACCTGCAGATGTCGCGGGCGACGGGGTCCGTGCCGACAATCAAAACACCAGCGCCTCCAGCGCGACGATTATTCCAAGCGCCGCACTCACGATGCCGCCCAGCTTGAGGGTCATGCGATGTTCAAGTGCGCGCATATCGGCTCGCAGCGACGCCTTGGTCTTCTCCAGGTCCCCGCGCAGCGATCTTCTCCAGATCCCCGCGCAGCGACGCCTCAGTCTTCTCCAGATCCCCGCGCAGCGACGCCTCAGTCTTCTCCAGGTCCCCGCGCAGCGACGCCTCAGTCTTCTCCAGATCCCTGCGCAGCGACCCCAGGTCTCCTCGTAGAGACGCTTCCATCCGCTGCATGTCGCGACGGAGCGCCATTTCCGTATCCTGGACTTGGCGCTTGGTAGCCAAGCTCTCGTTCACACACTGCGCGAAGGTATCCACGAGCACGCGGGCTTGATCCGCGTTGAAGCCGGCTTCCTGGCGCAGCCTGTTGGCCGCACTGAGCGTATCGAAGGCGATCATGGTCTCCCTAATGTTGTCGCTTGTTGGTGCAATTGCCAGCACGCGCTCCCGGAGGCGGAGGTAGCGAGACGCAGGCGATACGCAATTTGGCAATCGGTTCCCGGCGTACAAATGGCAGGATGGGACTTTCCGGGAATCGATTGTCACGGGACGGGAAGGCCGTGGAACGAATCGCCGCCCTTGGGAAACCGGATTCGGCGCTCGACGACGGACGTGAATCCGACCGCTCCCGTCGGCGGTCTTGCCGATGCGAGCCCGGCTCCGCATGGTGATGCAAGTTCCCGTCATGAAGTCATGCAGGGACCCATCATGCAGCTGCTGTCGCACCCGTCTGGAGGTTCGTCATGAGAACATCATCGCTGACAACGTTCGCCCTCGCGCTCGGCGTCTCCTTCCTGGCAGGCTCGGGAGAGGCTGCCGCTCAGGGGGACGGCATGCTCGACATGATGGAGTTCGAGCGCCCCATAGAGGCTCTCGACAATGTCTGGATCGAGGAGCTCACCATGCTCGAGGTGCGCGATGCGCTACGCGCAGGCACCAACACCGCCCTCATTCTGACGGGCGGCGTCGAAGAGAACGGGCCCTACCTCACCACCGGCAAGCACAACCACGTGCTGCGGGTCATGGGCGACGCGATTGCGCGCCGGCTGGGCAACACCCTGGTCGCGCCCATCGTGACTATCGAGCCCGGCAATCCCGAGCGCGCGAGCTCGCCCGGAGGCATCCGCTTCTCGCAGGAGACCTACCGCGCCGTGCTGAGCGACATGGCGGTCAGCCTCAAGGCACAGGGGTTCACGCGCATCTTCATGCTGGGCGACAGCGGGGGGAATCAGCGCGGGATGGCGGCTGTGGCCGAGGAGCTGTCGCAGAGATGGGCGGGCGAGGGCGTCACCATCGCCCACATCCCCGAGTTCTACAACTACGGCGATGTGCTGACCTATCAGCGCGACGTGCTCGGGATCGATGAGGATCCCCGGCTGGAGGGTCTACACGACGACTACTACATCACGTCGATCATCATGAACGATGATCCGCAGCATGTGCGCCTCGAGCAGCGCATCGCGGCGGACAAGGCGACGATCAACGGCATCAGCATTCTACCGGTCGAGCAGACCCTCGAGCATGGGCGCAAGCTGATCGAGTTCCGCACCGACGCGACGGTGGAGGCCATCCACAGGGTGCTGATGGCGGGTCGAGGCGGATGATGGCGGGTCGAGGCGGATGATGGCGGGTCGAGGCGGCTAATGGAGGACCGCGGCGGATGATGAAGGACCCATGCCCCTCGTGGTTGATGGAGGACCCCGGTGGGTGATGGAGGACCGCAGTGGCCGAGACCTGCCATTTTGGCAGGTTTTTCGGCGTTAGCTGACCCTGAACCCTCCATTTCCTGACATTTTGGCAGATTTTTCGAGAATATCGGTGCTTCCAATCCAGTGGAGCCAGGACCATGACCGTATCCCGCACTAACGCATTCGTGACCGCTCTCCGCATGGCCACGCCCACCACCGCAGCCTGTTTCGTGCTGGCCGCAAGCCTGACGCTGTTCGCGAACCTCACGCTGGCCATCAGCCTTGCGCTGGCCGTTCCTTCCATGGCCGCGCCCCTCCAGGCGCAGGAGGTCCCGCACGAGCATCTCAGCGGCCTGCGCTTTCGCCACATCGGCCCGGTCGGCAACCGGCTCGCGTCCGTGGTGGGGGTGCCCGGCAACCGGAACATCTACTTCGCGGGGGCGGCCAGCGGCGGCATCTGGCGCACCGAGGACGCCGGGCTCAACTGGGAGCCGGTGTTCGACGACCAGCCCGTGCACTCCATCGGCGCGCTCGCGGTGGCGCCCAGCGACCACGCGATCGTGTGGGCCGGGACGGGCGAGTCGTCCATCCGGTCGAACGTCTCCATCGGCAACGGCGCCTGGAAGTCCACCGACGGCGGCGACACCTGGGCGCACATGGGGCTGGAAGGGACGGGGCGGGTGGGCCGCATCCTCATCCATCCCGCCGATCCGGACGTCGTCTACGTCGCCGCGCTGGGGCACGCGTACCAGCCGACCGAACATCGGGGCGTGTACCGCACCCTCGACGGGGGCGAGAGCTGGGAACGGGTGCTCTTCGTGGACCCGGGGGCGGGCGCATACGAGATGGTGATGGACCCGAACAACCCGCGGAAGATCATGGCCAGCATGTGGGATCTGGACCTCAAGACCTGGAAGCGGGACAGCGGGGGCCCCGCGAGCGGCATCCACGTGACCATGGACGGG
The DNA here is from genome assembly GCA_965232315.1 of Longimicrobiales bacterium. Lineage (GTDB taxonomy): Bacteria > Gemmatimonadota > Gemmatimonadetes > Longimicrobiales > Gaopeijiaceae > BD2-11. The sequence continues at coordinate 34,079 of CBDDPN010000036.1, forward strand.
GGCGACACCTGGCGCGAGATCGAGGGCAACGGGCTCCCCACGCGCCGCATCGGCAAGATCGGGCTCTGCATGTCGGCGTCCGATTCCGACCGCATCTACGCCCTCATCGAGACGGGAGACGGGGTGCCCATCGACGGCGAGGAGACCGACTCGGGCGAGCTCTGGAGCACGAGCGACGGGGGCGGCAGCTGGCGCCTCGTCTCATACAGCCACGACCTGGCCACGCGGCAGGCCTACTACACGCGCTGCGGCGTGGCGCCCGACGACCGCGACGAGGTCTACTTCCTGTCGTCCAGCTACAGCGTGAGCCGGAACGGCGGCGAGACGCACGAGACCACCAACTTCCTCTTCGCGGGGGACGCGCCCGGCTGGGATCATCACGACATCTGGAGCGACCCGCTGAACGCCGATCGCATCGCGGTGGCGCACGATGGCGGCTTCTCGGTCAGCGAGAACCGCGGCCGCTCCTGGTTCAGGGTCCAGTTGCCGATCGCGCAGATGTACCACGTGACCGCCGACAACGCAGTCCCCTACAACGTGCTCGGCAACCGCCAGGACGGGCCTTCGTTCCGCGGGCCATCGAATTCGCGGATGGGCGGTCTGTTCTCGAACGGGCGCATCCCGCGCGGGGAGTGGCGCGGCGTGGGCGGAGGCGAGAGCGGGTTCGCGACCCCGGATCCGCGCGATCCCAACATCGTGTGGTCGAGCGCATCCGGGGCCGGCGCCGCAGGCGGAATCGTGGTGCGCCATGATGTCGCGAGGGGACAGTTCCGGGACGTCGAGGTCTGGCCCATGTCGACATTGGGATGGCCCGCGGAGGACATGCGTTTCCGCTTCCAGTGGACTTTCCCGCTGCTGCTTTCGCCGCACGACCCCAACACGATCTACGTCACCAGCCAGCACGTGCACCGTACCCGCAACAACGGGCAGAGCTGGGAGGTGATCAGCCCGGACCTCTCCACCAACGACAAGTCCCGCCAGACCATCTCCGGAGGACTGACCCCGGACAACATCGGCGTGGAGTTCTGCTGCGTGATCTACGCCTTCGACGAGTCGCCGGTGGAGGCCGGCGTGCTGTGGGCGGGCACCAACGACGGCCTCATGCAGGTGAGCCGCGACAACGGCGCCAGTTGGACCAACGTGACCGAAAACATCCCCGATCTGCCCCCCGACGGCGTGGTTCGCAGCATCGACGCCTCGCGCTGGGACGCCGCCCGCGCCTACATCACCATCGAGCACCACCAGGTGGGCGACTTCGAGGCGCGCGCCTACCGCACCGACGACTTCGGCGAGAGCTGGACCCGGATCACCGCCGGGGTCGACAACTATCCCGTCGACTATACGCGGTATCTGCTGGAGGACGCGGTGCGTCCGGGGCTGCTCTATCTGGGCACCGAGAGCTCGCTCTACATCAGCTACGACGACGGCGACAGCTGGCAGCGCTTCATGCCGAACCTGCCGCCCACGCCGTACTACGGCCTCTTCCAGCAGGAGCACTTCAACGACCTGGTGATCGGGACCTACGGGCGCGGCTACTGGATCCTGGACGACCTGGGCCCGGTTCAGCAGTTGACCGATGAGGTGGCCGCCTCGGCCGCGCACCTGTTCGAGCCGCGCGACGCCTACCGCTTCCGCCCCGTGACCGAGCCCGCGACCATGCTGGACGACTGGTCCGACGGCGAGAACCCGGAGGGCGAGGCCCCGCTGACCTACTGGCTGGGCGAGGGCGCCGGCACGGTCCAACTGCGCATCGACGACAGCACGGGTGAAGAGGTCACGACGCTCGACGGCACCAGCAGCGCAGGCTTCAACCGCGTGTGGTGGGACCTGACCGGGGACGGCCCGACCGAGATCCGGCTGCGGACGAAGCCGCTCTACTCGGACTGGTTCCCGATGCCGGACGAGGGCTATCGCGTGGGCGGTGGGGGCTTCGGCGGCGGCGGCGGACCGCTTCAGCCACCGGGCACGTACACCGTGACTCTGCTCCTCGACGATGAAGAGATGGGAAGCCAGCCGCTGACCGTGCTGAAGGATCCCAACTCGGAAGGCACGATGGCGGACATCGCCGCACAGACCGAACTGGTGCAGGAGATCATGGCCGACCGCAACCAGGCCGCGGAGATGGTGAACCGGATCGAGCTGCTACGCCGGCAGATCTACGACCTGCGGCCGGTGCTCGAGGCCGAAGAGGGCGCGGAGGACCTGATCGAGGCCGGGGAGGCGCTGGACGCGGCCCTCATCGAGGTTGAAAGCGAGCTGATCCAGCTGAAGGACACGGGGAGCGACGGTGTGCGTTGGCCGTCGATGATCGTGGGGCGGCTGCGTTACCTGCAGAGGGCGGTTGCGAGCGCAGACTTCCGACCGACGGACCAGCACGGGGAGGTGTCCGGTCTATTGCGGGCGCAACTCGGCGAGGTAGAAGAGGCACTCCAGGAGGTGCTGGCGGAGGACCTGGAGAACTTCAACCGGATGCTGCAGCAGAGGATTGGGAGGGTGATTACGTGAGCTAATGCCCGCGAGCATACAGTCCGCTGTTCGAGCAAAGCTTGGTTCCAACGTCCGCGAGTTGCTGCGCTACGTAGTTGGGTCATCTTGTTAACTCGTCCTTTACTCCGGGCATACCGGCGAGCCACTCCTTTTTCGCCAAGACCTCCCGAGCAAGCGTTAGCTGACGCTGGCTGAACATCCTCTTCCTATCGCTCCAAGAGTAGACGAGACTCTCGATGTCCCTCCTCGTGGCAACTTCGCGCTCCTTGGCGACCCAGTGAACAGTCGCGAGCAGTTCAAGGCCGAACGGCGACTCGAAGCCATCAACCAGATCGAAGACTCTCTCAAGGTGGACCTGCGTTGCTACTTCCGTAGCGAGAAACGCCTTTGCATCCTCCAGCGCACCGGGCACCAGCGCCAGTTGCTTGTGGGGCTCGTCGCCTCCGTCTGCGTAGCCAGTGACCATGTATCCCTCAACGGCGTGCAGCATACCGGGAACTCCGGGTGCTCAAGCGATACGCTTGGATTGCGATCGGCCTAGCGGCTCAAACACGACAACGTCAACCTCCGTCAGGTCGCTGAGCGCCTCCTGAATACGTCTGCGTATGACTGGCCAGGCCAAGCCTCCCAGCCCACCCCCGTCTCGAAGACGAAGACTCTTCCCGGGCGCATCTCGCCGCGACGGCACTGTTCCGCGTAGGCTTGGAAGTTCTCGGGGAGCGCGCGTTTGAACTGAAGAGCACGGCCTCGTCCCATGACCCCGACACAGTTCACCGTGTTTACCAGAGCATCTGCCCTCTCGGAGAGGATATCGCCCGCCTTGTATTGAACCATTCGCGCTTCCCTAGTAGTACCAGTGGGGTTTGACCTCAACTCGCGGACGATGGCTGGTACCTTGAAGTGCGGAGTGCACGCGAGCTGCTGCTGATCGTCCGGCCACACCTATGCGGTCAACAAGGCGCCATGGAAACGATAACTCGACAAGGAACTCCGCCTGCTTGCCCTCCTTCAGGCGATGCCAATCGTTGGCCCGTACGGCACGCCACTCGATTGCGCCCAACTCTGCCAGTCACAGAAATCCTCGCAGTAGAACGAGCCAGCGTTGGACGATGTGAATCGCTGCTATCCTCGGAACCGTTTCTCGTTGTGCCACTCCAAGTAGTCCCGCCCCGGTCGGTGTTCGGCACGCGCAGGCACCCATAGTCCCTTCCCATGCAGCTTGTAGTAGTTCTCGCCGTCGTCGAAGTCCGTGTGGATGTGCTTGCTGACTTCGAAGTGGTGGTTCGGCGTGACCGTCACGTAACCTGCGTCGAAGAGCCTGTGTACATCGGACCGCAGCAGCATCCCGTTCTGGACGTAGTTCTCCGGGACCTCGCTGAAAGGCTGGATGTGGGCCGCGTCGAGAGCCGGGAGCGCCTTCTCCCGCGTTACCGCGCACTGGCGTTCGTATACGTCGGTGACAACGCTTCGGAAGATCCCCTGTCCCACTCGATGTCTCGCGGGCACGGGATCGGAATAGCCTCCCGGAAGGTCGAGCCAGCCCTCGGGCTTCGGTTCCGCCACGATGGTCCCGTGGAGGCGACCGGTCACCTGCGTCCACAGATCGCGCCCGATTCCTGTCCGTAAGTCGTAACCCTTCCCGCGCTGGATGCTCGGAGCCCAATCGGCGGGCTGGCGAAACCAGTCCCTCTCATCCCAGAAGAAGGGTTCAGCCAGGAGGATGCACCCGATCATGTAGTTCGAGGACCGTGGACGATCCCTGCGGAGATGAGCGGTGCGCTGCCGAACCGCATCGAGGCTCGGAGCACCGTTCTTCTCCCCGAACGTCTGCCACGCCAGACCGACCGGGAGTTCGGTGTAGTGCTCGAAGAACCCGCCGCCGGCGATCACGTTGTGTGGGCTCTTCAGCTTGAACAACAACGGTTGGCCTCGAGTGAGCACGCGGAAGCGGCCACCCCAGGGCTTCGGAGTCCAGAAGTTCACTTCGACCACCTGTTCGCGATGGAAAAGGCTCCTGAGGTGGTCGAACCAGTTCTTGTCCGTGACGGCAGCGTATGCGTTCAAGGCTGAGTCCTTCGTGGTCGCGACGGAAGTTCCCAGGCGGCTGGGATGGCGTACTCGCGGCAATCTACGCGTCTCAGGCTCCTCCCGCCGCTACCTCAGTGCTCGGGCATTCCCGAGGCTACGCACGCGGGCGCGCCGCGAAGGTCGTCAGGGCCGAATCCGGCCCGACTATCCGACTCCCTTGGCAAAGCACTCCAGATACAATCCCTCCACCCGCTCCACTTCATCCGGAGTTAGGCGCCTGAACTCGCGGCTGCGCGCCCGCTTGGAAAGCCTGCCGTTGTTCTGCCGGAGGAACTGTGCCAAGAGGTTGATGGTCTTCTCCGGCATATCCGCCGTTTCCTCCTGGACGCGTCGCGAGAACTCGTCGTATCCCTCCAGATATGCGACCTCCTGGGGCAGATCTCGGGTCACGGGTTTCTTCGACGCACTTGTAGAGAAACTCGGCGTGGGCCGTCGCGTCGAAGAAACGGTAGTAGTCGCCTGTGTCGTTCAGAACCTCGATGTTGTGCCGTCGCGTGGGACGCCAATCGACGAGGGGGAGTACCTCCCGGGAATAGCTGGTGAGAACTCTACGGTAGTCTGTGATTCGCCTCAGCATCGCGACACTCACCGGGAACACCAGGTTCGGCGGGCTGTAGCCGCCCCGGGCCAGCACGTGATGGATGATCCAGCGGTGAAGGCGTCCATTCCCGTCCTCGAACGGGTGGATGTAGACGAAACCGAACGACAGGGCGGCCGCCACCACGACGGGATCCAAGGATGTTGCCGCGGCTTGGTGCGCGTACTCAACGAGCCCGCGCATCAGATCGGACAAGTCTTCCAGGCGCGCACTGATGTGCTCCGGAATGGGGTCCGCGGTCGCCCGGTCACGCTCACCAACCCAACCCCCCTCCGTCCGCAGGCCGAGTTGCACGAACCTCGCATCGCCGATCACGATCTCCTGGAGACGCTGGAATTCGTCAACGGTCAGATCCTGTTGACCCGCCTTGGCGATCGCCTGAGCCCAACGGAGTCGCCGATCCTGGGGCGGGCGTTCCCCCTCGATCTGAAACGAAGCCTGGCTGTCTTCGAGAAGGAGAAACGCTGCAGCGCGACGGACGACACCAGGATGGGTCCGGCCGATTACCTTCCGAGCCTCCTCGTCAAGGCGCATCTGCGCGTATCGGTCAAGTTCCGGGGTCCGGCGGACCATCGGGCAGAACCGCTGGGTACCCGGGAGGTTGTTTCGCACTCGGTGGCGTCGCGAAAGGGGCTCACTTCCGCCGGCGAATTGCAGCTTGGGATTCACCACGGGAACGGCCCGTACTTTGCCGGAGTCCGGCAGATCCAGGCGCACGCCCATCAGCCATTCGTAGAGAAACCAGATCCGACGGACGTAGGCGCCAGTGGGCTTGTCACGCACCATGCGGGCGATCTCAGCGGGGTCGACGCACCTGAAGAGCGCCCGCAGCACAGCGAGGCTTACGCCCTCCCATTTCACGGCGAACTCGAGTTGGCCTTCGAGACCCTCCGCAGGCGCAAGACTCGGGGCGAACATGTGCCACTCGCGGTTGGAGACGGGACGATAGCGCTTCGCGATAGCCGCCAGACGTGGCGGAGATGGAACCTGCAGATCGTAGTCGGCGATGAGCGCCGCGTAGCCTGCAGGCTTCCCCGGTTCGGGGAGGGCTCGTCCTCGGTGATTCATGACCGGAGCTGCCACTTCACGGATTCCCCATCTTGTAGGAAAACCTTCACGAAGTGCAAGATATTATCACAGATTGCGTAGTAGAGCAATAATCTATCACAACATGATGCTGATGAGACCAAACGCCCACAGACAGCGCTGGACGTGGACAACTTGCGAGAAACTCTTCACAGAGCACAAGCACTCGTCACAGATGGAGCGCACTGCGAAAAACCTTTCACTCCTCGGACCCCTACGTCTGCGCCAAGAACAGCTCAATCGCCCCAACCGCCCGACCATGACCGCGACAGGCGCCTCCACGCCCACCGTCCTGTCTCGACGAGCAGGATTCCCATATCATTGGGAATGAACCCCACGAAGTCCCACAAATCATTCCCAATGCTGTCTCCGCCACACTGCGACACCGACACCAGCTCTGACGCGGACGCTCAACAGCGCCGGACATGGCTGTCCAGCATGTGCGCTCGCCCTCTCTGGTCAAGCTTCTTCGTCTGGCTCACAGTCTGGGCGGTTCTGGACCTCGGCTTCGGCATCACCTTCTCCAGCATCGCACGGTACTTGGTGCCACCGATCGTGCTGCTGGGCCTGGTCATTTCGATCCTTGACTACCGCTCGGACGGCTGAACGCCAGCGGACCTGCGCCCCGACCCTAGACCGTCCCCCTTCCAAGCTCCACCTGGAAACCGCAACCGCCGTTCAGTGGTACGACTTCGATCTGACGCCCCAAAGAGCATCCGGTCGCACCTCGTTTCGGAGAGCGCACTCGCATGAAGCTGGCATACCTCGGTCCCCCGGGGACCTACAGCGAACAAGCCGCTCTCGAGGTCGAAGGGGCCGTCCTCATTCCCTTCGGGACCATCCCCGCGGCAGTGCGCGCGGTGGAAGACGGCGCCGCCGACGCAGCTGTGGTCCCGGTCGAGAACAGCCTTGAAGGAGCGGTCACCCAGACGGCCGACATCCTGATTCACCATACGAGACTCAGGATCCGGCAGGAAATCGTCCTTGAGATCCACCATTGCCTGCTGACTCAGCCCGGTGTCGGGCCGCGCGACGTGTCGATCATCTACTCTCACCCGCAGGCCCTGGCCCAGTGCCGCGCCTACGTAGCCCAAAACCTCCCCGGGGCCGAGCCTGTCGCTTCGTTGAGCACATCCGCCGCCGTCAGCGATATGCTCAGCAGCGACCGACCCGCTGCCGCCATATCGAGCGAGCGGGCGGCGGAGCTGTTCGACGCGGTCGTGGCGGACCGAAACATCGAGGACGTGCGCAGCAACAAGACGCGCTTCGTGATGCTGGCGCCACGGGATCCGCCCCGGAGCGGTCGCGACAAGACCTCGATCTGCTTCGATTTCAGCGAAGACGCGGCAGGAATCCTGCACGGAGCTCTCGAGGAGCTGGCCTCCCGCAACATCAATATGATCAAGATCGAGTCCCGGCCGGACCGGCGTAGTCTCGGCCGCTACATCTTTCTCGTTGATATCGAGGGCCATCGCGAGGACGCGATTATTCGAGCTGCGCTGAAGGGAATCCAGGCCCGGGCGACGATGTTCAAGGTGCTGGGGTCTTACCCGCGCATTCGATGATCCCGCCTGCACGGTCTCGGCCCGCCGCGCGCGCGGCCTGCGGTCTGTCCGGCTCATCCTTGCCGCAGTACGTTTTGACGACCCCGTTGGACCACTGCCGGCCTCGATGCCCGGTAGCCCCTGAAGGTGCACGCGCATGGCTGAACCGAGATCGGCAACGCCCCTCTTCCAACGCATCCTGCGCGAGCCGACGTCCCACTTCGTGCTGCTGGCAGCCGTGCTGTTCGCCGCGAATGCGGTGCTCGAGTCGTGGCGCGGCAACGTCATCACGATCGATCCCGTGCAGATTTCCGTTCGGATCGCGGAGCTGGAGGCCATACGCGGCGCTCCGCTCAGTCCCGAAGAGCGGCAGCTCGTCGAGGATGCGTACATCGATGAGCAGGTTCTGGTGCGCGAGGCCCTCGACATGGGACTCGAAGCCGATCGCAGGATCGACGATATCCTCGTGCAGAAGATGCTCCATGTCCTGAGCGGGGACGTCATTCAGCCCACCGAGGATGAGCTCAGCGGGTTCTACAGGGAGAACCGGGCAAGCTACACTCCCGAGTCGACGCTCACCATCGAGGAGGTCGTCATCGCCGGGGACTCGCCCGCAGCCGGAGACCTGGTGGAGCAGCTGCGGGCCGGCGGGTCCGCCCAGGAGCTGGCCGAGAGCCCCGACGTGCGATCGTCCGTGTTGCGCGAGGTGACGGGCAGCGACCTGAGGAGGCTGTTCGGGCCAGTGACGGCCGAGCTCATTCTCAGCGCGAACACTGAAGGCTGGATCGGGCCTCACGGGACGGTTCGCGGCCAGCACTGGTTCCGGATCGTCGAGCGCACCGCTCCCGAGCTTCCGTCCCTCGACAGCGTGCGCGAGCGGGTGCGTCTCGACTGGGTCGCCAGCCAGGAGGCCGCCAGGCTCGACCAGGCGGTCCGGGGACTGCGGGAGCGCTACACACATCGTCATCGAGGAATCGGAGGGACGATGATGAAGATCGCCGGTCTCGCAGCGCTCCTCGTGCTCATCGGCGTGTCCCCGACCCCCCCTTCCCACCCACGACGTGGACGTCACCTCCGTCGCCCGCGTCTACCTCGACCAGATCGGCGACACCCGGTACGTGTTCTCCATCGTCGATACTCAGGTGTCGCCCATCATCGACCTGCGCGGGGTGCTGCCGGAGCGCTGCGAGCCGATTCGCTCGGAGGCCGCGGGCGTGCTCGTGAGCGCGGGCTTCGCGTTCGAGTGCGCCTCCGAACTGACCTTCGACGACAGCCTCGAGCTGCCGTGGTCGCTGGCCGGGGTGGTCGCGCTGGTGCGCTGGGGCGACGGCACCGAGGCGTCGGCCTACTTCCGCGGCGACGGCCGCTCGGTGCCCATCCGGCTGGCGGATCTGCGCGCCGGGGGCGGGACCACCGGCCGCCTCGCGGGCACGTACTTCATTCTCGGGGGGGGAGCACATCCTCTTCGGGATCGATCACCTGCTCTTCGTGCTGGGACTGCTCCTGCTCGTGGGGGGATTCTGGTCGCTGGTCAAGACCATCACCTCCTTCACGCTGGCGCACAGCATCACCCTGGGGCTGGCGGTGCTCGGCTACGTGCCCGTGGACCGCGCCCCGGTGGAGGCCGCGATCGCCCTCTCCATCGTGCTGCTGGCCCGCGAGATCGTGGTCGGGCACCGGGGCCGCAAGTCCCTCGTGCACCGGTATCCGTGGCTGGTAGCCTTCGTCTTCGGGTTGCTGCACGGGCTCGGGTTCGCCGGCGCCCTCGGCGAGATCGGACTCAGGGCGAGCGACGTTCCGGTGGCTCTCCTCTTCTTCAACCTGGGCGTCGAGGCGGGACAGCTCGCGTTCGTCGTGGCGCTGATCGTGCTGGCGAAGATCGCCGGGCGGGCGAGGCGCATGGCCGTGCAGCGGGTCGAGCCTGCCCTTGGCTACGCGCTGGGCGCCTTCTCCACCTTCTGGTTCCTGGATCGCCTTCCGGCGCTTTGGGGTGCGTAAGCGCGTCGCCTCTCAAAACATGGCATACATGAGGACCTTATACATGACTGGAATCGAGGAACACATGCGTCGCTTGCCGATTGGCGTTTTTCTGCTCTCGCTGCTCACGCCCGTCGCGCGCGTACAGGCTCAGGAGCCCGCTTCGTTCGACGTGCTCATCACCGGAGCCCAGGTCCTGGATGGCACCGGCAACCCCCTGGATCTACGCGGATGTCGGCATCCGGGACGGGATGATCGCGGCCGTGGGCGACCTGGCCGACGCGCCGGCCGAGCGGGTCATCGACGCCCGGGGCAAGGTGGTGGCGCCCCGGCTTCATCGACCTTCATTCCCACGGCGCTCAGGGTCTGGAGTCGCCGGACGATCGCCGTCGCGCCGCCGCCAACCTGGTCACCCAGGGCGTGACTACCGTCGTCATCAACCAGGACGGCCGGAGCCCCGTGGACATCGGCGCGCAACGTTTGCAGCTGGAGGCGCTTCGCACCGGTCCCAACGCGATCCTCATGGTGGGCCACAACTCGATCCGCGCGGAGGCCATGGGGGACGACTACCGGCGGCTGGCGACGCCCGAAGAGGTGCAGCGGATGCGGGACCTCGCGCGCGCGGGAATGCAAGCGGGAGCGTTCGGGATGTCGGCCGGCCTCGAATACGTGCCCGGCCGCTGGAGCAACACCGACGAGGTCGTCGCGGTCGTGGAGGAGATCGTGCCTTTCGGCGGCGTCTTCATCGAACATGAACGGAGCAGCGGGACCTCGCCGATGTGGTGGAGGCCGAGTCAGGACGAGCCCGGTCCTCCGACCATGCTCAACTCCATCCAGGAGACGATCGAGATCGGCGAGCGCACCGGGGCCAAAGTGGTGGCGACCCACATCAAGGCTCGGGGCGCCAACTACTGGGGCTCGAGCGGGGCCATCATCGCGGCGATCAAGAGGGCGCGGGCCCGCGGAGTTGCAATGTTCGCGGACCAGTACCCCTACGCCACCAGCGGCAGCGACGGCAAACGTGAGCCTGATTCCGGAATGGGCAGTGGGCGCGGACGATGGAGCGCCGGGCGGTGCTCAGGGGGCAGCACCCGACTATGCGGAAGCCCTGCGCGCGACTCTGGCCGACCCCGAGCGAGCCCGCATGCTCAGGCAGGACATCGCGTACGAGACCGAGTTCCGGGGCGGGGCGGAGAACATCGTCGTCTTCGACTATCCGGACCGCACCCTGATCGGCAAGAGCGTTGCCGAGATCGCGGACGAACGCGGGATCTCACCCGTCGAGGCCGCGATCCAGCTCCAGCTGGAGGGCATGCGTGACCGCCGCGGCGGCGGGCGTCTGCGCAGCTTCTCCTTCTCCGAGGAAGACATCGAGAACTTTTCGGCGCAGCCATGGGTGGCGACGGCCTCGGACGGCGGCATCGCGTTGCCCGAGGACGGACCCGCCATCCACGCCCGCTTCTACGGCACCTTCCCGCGCAAGATCCGCGAGTACGCGCTCGATCGCGGTGTCCTCTCCGTCGAGAATGCGATCCGCTCCATGACCACCCTGCCCGCCCAGATCCTGGGACTCAGGAACCGCGGCCAGGTGCGGGAGGGTTTCGTGGCCGACGTGGTCGTCCTCGATCTGGAGGAGATCCGCGACATGGCCACCTTCACCGATCCGCACCAGTACGCGACCGGGATCGACTACGTGCTCGTCAACGGCAGCTTCGTCGTGGACGAGGGCTCACCGACAGGCTCGCTGCCCGGGATCGTGATCACGCCATCCGAGGGCCGGAGGCCGCCCGCGACCGACTGACGGCCAGCGCCGGGGGCTCGAGCCCGTTCTCAACAGACCGGGTTGCCCGGAGCTTGTCCGGGCAAGTCTCGGTGTGTAATCTTTACACACACTACGGGACACCCAGGAGGAGAACGGCATGGCCCGCCGAGTCAACATCATGATGGACGAGGACTCGTGGCGCGTGATTCAGAGACTGCCGCGCGGTACCCGCAGCCGGGCCGTCAACGCCGCGATCCGCGAGTGGTCCGGCGCCTCCAGGAGGCGGGATGCCTCTGCCCGCATGGATGCACTGCGGGCCCGCTTGCCCGCCGTCGAGACTGACCGGATCGTCCGATGGATCCGGGAGGAGCGGGAGAAACGGCTGTCGTGATCGTAACGCCGGACGCGTCGGTTCTTCTCAAGTGGGTTCTTCCGGGCGACGACGAGCAGGACACGGACGCGGCGCTCGCATTGCGTGACGAAGCGGTGGCCGGCACTCTCGATCTGGTCGTTCCCCAGCTCTGGATCTACGAGGTCGGCAACACGCTGGCGAGGCGGTTTCCCGATGACGCCGAGGAGTTGCTGGCGTCGCTGGCCGACTTCGGCCTGACCGAGGCGCGGCTGGACGCCAGGTGGAGAAGCCGCGCCGTGTCCCTGTCCGTGAGGTACGGGGTCGCGTTCTACGACGCGGCGTACCATGCCGTGGCGCTTCGCCTCGGAGGCATGTTCGTTACGGCAGACGAGCGCTATGTGCGTCGGGCCTCGGCAGCCGGGGGCATATCGTCGCTGAGGCGCTGGCGAATGCCGTGACCGACAGGCGCCGAGAGCGTAACGCGATCAGCGCCGGGAACCCGACCCGTCCGCCCGCACAGCCCCCGGCCCGCGGATCAGCCCTTCATCCCCGTCGATCTGGACAGACGTGCCGAACGGCTCCGAGAGGGCGGCCAGGAGCGTCAGGATCCGCTGCGCGTCTTCGCCCGATGCCGCCACTGGCCGGCCGCGCTGCGGACGCGGCAGTCCAAAGCCCAGGACCGTAGGCACCAGCCGGATGTTGTACAGCTCTCCGTCCTGAAACTCCGTCACCGCCACCACCCCGTCCCACCAGTAGTCCGCGGCGGGGCGCCCGCCTCCCGAGGCCTCCTCTCGACCATCGTAGAATTCAGACGGCAGACCCCTGAAAGCGTCCACCTCGTACTGGGCATAGTTGTCCCAGGGCTGAAATGACGGAGTCTCGTTCTGAAACAGGAAGTCGTCCAGGGAATAGAATATCGGCTTCCCCTGGTAGATTTCGATGCCTCGGAGCACGTGTGGACCGTGTGCGTAGAAGGCATCCGCCCCGGCATCGATCACGGCTCGGGCGAACGTCACCAGCGCGTCCGCAGGCACGTATCTGCTCTCGTCGCAGGCGTCCTCATAGAGACCCATGCAGCCCGCCTTGTCTCCGGCCCGGCCCGGGATGTAGCTGTTGCCGCCGCCCTGGTGGGTGTGGCTGGTCACAACCACCCAGTTCGCCTGCCGGCGGGCGTCGCGCACGCTCGCCAGCAACTCCTCAAGGTCGCCCGCATGCGGCGTCGTGACCGTACGGTAGCCATCGCCGGCTTCGAAGTTGCCCTCGATCCCCGCGACTCCCTGGGAGCGCGCTTCTTCCAGGCTTTCATAGACATCGCCCGGCACCACGTACGTCGTCTCGAAACGCATCGGCGCCAGCCCGGGTCGCCCGCGCAGGTCCGGACGCTGGTGGCCGGCCCTCATGTGCTCCGAGAAGCTCGATGACACGGCGATGAGCGCCACCCGGCCATCCATCGTTTCCAGGTAGGCAGGCGCCCGGGCGAGCGCCAGATTCTCGCCCGAACCCGCAACCTTGATCCCCGCCGCGGCAAGGGCTCGCTGCGTCGAGCGCATCCCGCCCGCGCCCCAGTCCATGGTGTGGTTGTTGGCAAGCCCCAGCATGTCCAGTCCCATCCAGGCCAGGTCATTGGCCAGGTCCGGGTGGCCCGCCATGTACGTGCCGCCGCTCTGGGCCGAGGGGATGATGTCGGGGCCGTACTCGTGCAACAGCATCTCCATGTTGCCGAACCCGACTGTGGTCCCGCGGATCAGATCCCGCAGCTGCAGAAACTCGGGCTCATCGTAAGGCATGAGGGCCCGCGTGATGATGAGGTCCCCCACCATGGCCATGGAGATATCCCCTTCCCCATCGCGATGCTGGGCCTGGGCGGGCAAGGCCGTCACCAGGGACAAGAGGAGGAGGGAGAAGCCGAGAGATTGCCGTGCCAGGATGGTTCCTGCTCGGGTTGAAGTCGATCCGCGCATGTTCACCTCCTGCCGCGGGAAAGAGTCGACTCGCAACAGTGAGATTACGCCGCGGCAGGTTGCGGGGGCAAGAGAGTGGGCTCCTGAAGCTGTCCACACCCCAACCGAGGCCTGGAGAGCCCGTCGACCGCGGGAGCGAAGTCGAGGGGACCCTGCCGGTCGAGGGATGACCCGGATCGCGCCGCCTCCGGTTCGCGCATGTCGCAACCGCCCCACCCGGTGCTACGTTTCGGGGATCTTTCCCGCCTCCGGAGGATCCCCATGCGTTACCTCATCCTCTTCCTCCTCCTCGCATTCTGCCTCGAAGGGTGCGCGGCCGCCGGCACCGGCCCGGGTGCTTCGCGAAACCTCATCACCCGCTCGCAGATCGAGGAGTCGCAGGCGATCACCGCATACGACGTCATCCGCTCGCTGCATCCCCAGTGGCTCCGGGCCCGGGGGCAGACTGTGGGCCTCGCGAATGCGACGCCGGTGACCCCGACGGTCTTCATGGACGGCACGCGCATCGGTGAGCTGGATGTCCTGAACGCATACCAGGTGCGGGACATTCAGGAGATCCGCTATCTGGATGCGGGCAGGGCCGCGAGCCGGTACGGGATGGGGTATCCGAGGGGCATCATCGAGATCATCTCGCTGAGGCGATGAACGGCCTGGCATCGGGACGGCCGGGACGGATCGCCCTCTGCGCAATCACGGCCATCCTGCACGCGTGCGGCATCTTCGACTCCACCTCCCCGTTCGATGGCGACGGCAGCAACGTACCGCCGGTGCCCGAGGAGTCCTTCTGCAGCATTCCCCAGGAGTTGATCATCTCCGGGGGCGTGGGCCGGGACGGCATTCCGGCGCTCCGGAACCCGTCGCTGGTGGCCAGCTACCATGCCGAGGCCACCTACATCGGCGAGGCCGACCGGGTGATCGGGATCGAGGCCGACGGGCGCTTCATCGCGGTGCCGCACAACATCCTCTGGTGGCACGAGATCGTGAACTTCGACGACTTCGGGAGCCCGTTCGCGGTCACTTACTGCCCCCTCACCGGGTCGAGCATGGTCTTCGATCGCTCTGCCATCGACGGAACCGACCTGGGCGTCTCGGGCCTCCTCTTCCACAACAACCTGATGATGTTCAACCGCCAGAGCGACGGGTCCCAGGAATCACTCTTCCCGCAGATGCTGCGCGGCGCGCGCTGTGGCCCGCTGGACGGGCAGCCGCTTGAGCTGCTTCCGTCGGTGGAGATGCGGTGGAAGGCGTGGAAGGAACTTCATCCCGAGACCCTGGTGGTCTCGGGGATTCGGGAACGGGGCGGGGACTACGAGTTCTACCCCTACGCCGACTACGAGGTGATCGACAACGCCCAGACCCTCTTTCCGCACGTCGAGTTCGACACGCGCCGGCCACCCAAGGAGCGGGTCCTGGGCATCCCCCGCGACCACGGGCACGGAATGGCGTATCCGTTCACCGTTCTGGAGAGCCGGGGCGATGTCGTGGCTGTGCACGACGACGTGCAGGGCTCGCCGGTGGTCGTGTTCTGGTCCACCCGGGCCCGGGCGGCCGTGGCGTACGAGCCGGTGGCGAACGGCCAGACGCTCACCTTCGAGGTCCGGGACGGCAGGTTCTTCGACGTGGAAACGAGGAGCGAGTGGAGCCTTGAGGGTCGCGCCGTCGCGGGGCCTCTCGATGACTCCGTGCTCGAGCCGGTTGCGGAGGCCTACGTCGCCTTCTGGTTCGCCTGGGCGACCTTCCACCCCAACACCGACCTCCTGTCGGGCCCGCTGCGGATCTCCTGAACGAGAAAGCCGGCTGGCCCGCTCCAGGCGCCAGCCGGTTTCTCGTCGCTCCGGACCTGACCTCAACCAGGCGCCAGACCCCGGCGGCTCAGCTCAATTCGGATCCCAGAACAGCCGAGTGTTCCACGGCTCCGAACCCAGTCCCTGGGCCGACTGCGCGGCCATCAGGTTGGCGTTGTTGACCGACTCCTCGCTCTGCGGGTACGGCAGCCGCACAGGGATGAGGTCGTTGTTCAGGTTGTCCGGACCCGCCACCAGGCCGGGATGGTCGGCGCGCCTGAAGTAGGCCCACGCCTCCGGTCCCTGATCGTAGAGCGCGAACCACATCTGCTGGGAGATCTGCCCCAGCTGGGTATCCATATCCGAAGCGAACGCCACCATCGGCTGCGCCAGATACGCGTCGATGTCGTCTGAGGAGATGTCGTACGTCTCCATGGATGCCCGGACTCCGGCCTCGTAGAGCGCCCGCGCGTCGCCCCCGGCGTAGCCTCTGACCGCGGCCTCCGCCTGAAGCAGCGCCACCTCCGCATATGACTGGATCCAGGTGGGCGTGTTGGGCTGCAGGAACCACGTGCCGACCCGGGACACCTGCTCGAACTCGATCCCGTGGCTGTCGTCCATCCCGTTGGGCATCCCGCGGAATTCACCGGTCTCCCGGGCCGGATCGGCGTAGATGGGGAGCCTGGGGTCGTTGTGCTCGATCAGCGCGTCGACCATCGCCGCGCTGATGCGGAAGTCGCCGGGGCGGGAGATGAACGCGGGCGCCATCGGGTTCTCGTTGGGCGGAGAGCCGAGCCAGTCCAGCTTGGCCTCGTCCTCCCTGCTCTCGAAGACGCCCGCGGAAATCGCGCTCGAGGCCTCCGACGCGCTCATGAGGCGCATCGCCATCCGCAGCCGCAGCGAGTTGGCGAACCGCTGCCACTTGTACATGTCGCCATCGTAGATCAGGTCCGGATTGCCGACCGTTCCGCGGAATACATCGGGGAAGAGCCCGCTCATGGGCGCGATCTGCGAACTGGCCGCGGTCAACTCGGCCAGCAATGCGGTGTAGATGGACTGCGCGTCATCGTACTGCGGCGTGATGTTGTTGTCTGCAAGCCCGCCCAGCGCCTCGGAGTAGGGGATGTCTCCCCACAGGTCGACCATGTTGTGGAACATCCACGCGCGCAGGATTCGCCCGACTGCTTCCTGGTTGGCCTGGCCCCTCTCGGCGGCCTTCAGCACAACCGCGTCGAAGTCCACCAGGGCCCCGGTGTAGAAGCCGGCCCAGAGCCCGTTCGAGAAGCTGCCGTCGATCTCGTAGCGATCGATGGAGCCGTACTGCAGGCGCGCGTAGTGCTGCACCCAGACCGAGGCCGTGCCCCGGTCGAAGCCCGTGCCCAACAGGCTGCTCACGGCGCCCACGATGCCCGCGGGCAGCAGGTACTGCACGCCCACGTCGGTGGGCGCGTTGGGGTTGGTGTTGATTCCGGTGAAGTCCTCCGTGCATCCGGAGGCTCCCAGGCCGATCGCCACGATCAGACCGGCCGCGAGGCTTCGATGCATCGTTCTCTTCGTATTCATTCTCGATCTCCCGCTCGGTTCAGCTGTCTTCGGCATCATCGGTTTCTCCTGTCGAGACATGTGCGCCTCCTCAATGCACGACGGAGATGTTGATCCCGAAGGATCGCGGCGTCGGGAACTGCTTGTCTTCGATCCCGGCGAGATTCGCTTCGGTGGTGCTGCCCTCGATGGCTGCAGTCTCCGGATCGATGTGGGGGATCGCGGTCCACAGCCACACGTTGCGGCCCACGAGGGTGATGCGGGCCTGCGACACCGGCAGTTCGGCCAGGTAGGCCGGCGGCAGATCGAAGGCGATCGCGATCTCGCGCAGCTTGGTGAAGTTGTTCTCGAAGAGCCACTCGGTGTCCACGTCGTCGAGGCGTGTGGCGAGCGTGCGCGGCGCGACCGCCACCGTGTTTGCCGCTCCGCTCTCGGTGACCCCGGGGAACACCACCGGGCCCCGGCCCGTCACGCGGTCCGGATCCCAGTCCCTGGGCGTCGGGTTGGCCGACTCGTAGAGCACGCCCGTGCGGTAGCCCAGGCGGCACGAGCCGCAGAAGATCTGTCCGCCGTTGTGCGTGTCGACCTGTGCGCTCACGGTGAAGGAGCCGTAGGACACGGTGCTCCGGACGCCGCCGATCCAGTCGGGCTGATAGGTGTCGATGATCTCGGACGACCCCCGGATCGGGAGACCGTTCGCCCCGACGATGATGTTGCCGGCGGAGTCCCGCTCCCACACCGGACCGAAGAAGATGCCGTACGGATGCCCGGGCCGCGCCTCGACGGCGCCCCGAATTCCGCCAGCCCGTCCGATCACGATCGACTCGAGGCCGGGAGCCAGCTCAAGCACCTCGGAGTTGTTCTTCCCGAAGTTGAAGGACATATCCCATCCGAGGCCGCCCGGCTGATTCAGCAGGTCGACCGTCAGCAGCGCCTCGATCCCCTTGTTCTGCACCGAGCCCGCGTTGAGCACCTGACGCGTGTAGCCGCTTGCCTCCGACACGTCCACGCCCAGGATCTGGTCCCTGGTGATCGAGTTGTACCAGGTAAGGTCCAGAGCGGCGCGATCGAACCAGAAGCGCAGGTCCGCCCCGATCTCCCACGACCTGGTTTCCTCGGGCCTGAGGTCGGCGTTGGGGATCGTGTTGCTGGTCGTGTAGCCGGGGATGTTGCCGAACTTGTCGACCTCGGAGTACACCGAGGTGAGCTGGTACGGATCGGCGTCGTTGCCGACCTTCGCCCAGCTTCCGCGGAGCTTCCCGTAGGTGAGGAAATCGGAGTCGATCTGCAGCGCGTCGGTGAACACCAGGCTGCCCGAGTAGGACGGATAGAAGTACGAACGGTTGTCCTCGGGCAGCGTCGAGGACCAGTCGTTGCGGGCCGTGACGTCGATGAAGGCGAAGTCCCGGTACCCGACCGTGAACAGGCCGTAGAGGCTGTTCACATGCTTCTTCTGGATGACGTAGTTCAGGAGCGGTGGAGCCGCGGAATTGCTCACGTTGTAGATGTCCGGGACGTTGAGCTTGCGGCTTCCCGCCTCCTGCAGATCGAAGTCGTTGCGCCGCATGTTCGCGCCGCCGCTGACGTTGAGCGAGAAATCGGTGGTCAGCTGCCGGTTCGCGGTGACCAGCGCCTCGACGTTGGTCTCCTGGTGGAACGAGGCGGCCTCCACGAAGCCGCCCTCCGGGGTGTCCTGGGAATAGAACGGGTAGACCTCCTTGTTGGACTGCTCGAACCAGTCCGTTCCCAGGCGCACGCGTGCGTTGAGCCACTCGCCCGCCAGCTTGTAGTTGCCGGTGACCTGGCCGAGGACGCGGTTGCGCCGGTCGTCGTTGCTCCGGTAGTTCTGGACCCAGTAGACGTTGTCGTGATAGTTGTGATTCCAGTTCGGGGTCAGTACGCCGGAATTCGGATCCCATTCCTCGGTGGCGCGCTCCATGCGCTTGGCGTCGACCTGGCGCTGGAACCAGTTGAAGATGTGGATGGCGTAATAGGAGCCGTTTCCGGGCGCCGGCCGGTTGTGCCCCTGCGTCTGCGTGTACTGGAACGAGCCGTCAAGGTCGAACCGGTCGGTCACCTGCACGCCGGCGTTCAGGGCCAGCTGGGTGCGTTCCATTTCGTTCCGGGGGGCCATCCCGGTTGCGTCCAGGCGCAGCGCCGAGAAACGCACGTTGGAACGCTCGGTGGCGTGGGAGATGGCGAAGTTGGTGGTGAGGTTGTTCCCGGTCTGGAAGTACTCGCGCACGTTCATCGGAGAGGGCAGCCAGGGCTGGGCGACGCCGTTCGACCACCACTGGGGATAAAGGCGGCCGTCGAGCGGCGGGCCCCAGCTTTCGTCCACCCCGTCGTTCTCGCCGCCGCCTCTGCCGTCCACCCAGTTGTAGCCGTCGTCGGTGGCGCCGCCGCCGTAGACGTTCTGGTACTTGACCATGCGAAGCGGCGACTCGACGACGAAGTTGCTGCTCGCCGTGATGGTCGTGCGGCCGATCGCGCCCCTGCCCGACTTGGTGACGATCTCCACCACGCCGTTTGAGGCGCGCGAGCCGTACAGCGCGGCCGCATTCGCGCCCCGGAGCACCGTCACCGACTCGATGTTGGAGGGGTCGATGTCCTGGGCCATGTTGCCGTAGTCGATGCCGCTGCGGTTGCGGACGACCGCGCCCCGGGTGCCGCCGTTGGCGGCCGTCTCGCGCCGGCTGTTGTCGATGGGCACGCCGTCCACCACGATGAGCGGCTCGTTGTTCCCGGAGATCGAGGCGATCCCCCGGAGGACCATCTTCGCGGTGCCGCCCAGGACGGCGGGAGGCGTCACCCTCAAGCCCGCCACCTTGCCGGCCAGGCTGCTGATCACGTTGTTGTCGCGCACCTCGGCCAGCTCATCGCCGTCGATGCCCTGTACCGAGTAGCCGAGACTCCGCTCCTCGCGGGTGATGCCGAGCGCGGTGACCACCACTTCCTCGAGCAGCAGCGCTTCGCTCTCGAGCGCGAAGTCGGCCACCGCCGCGGCGTCGGCGCTGATGGTGACCTGCGCGGTCTGGGTGACGTAGCCCAGACGCTCGACCTGCACCGTGACCTCCCCGACCGGGACGCCGGGGATGAGGTAGCGGCCTTCCGCGTTGGTCGTGCTTCCCGTCCCCTGCCCCACGATGGAGACCTGCACGGCTTCGAGGGGAGCCAGGGTCGAGAGATCCGTGACGACGCCGGTCACGCTCCCGGTCTGCGCCTGGAGCAGCGACGGGGCCGTCAGAAGAGCCAGCGCCGCGAGGGTGCGTGGCACCGTTCGGACAATAGAGTGCTTCATGGTACCTCCTTACAGAATTCCGCCATCTGGTGGCGTTGAGATTCGTCTGCTTCCCGGCTAGCCGCCCCAGCGGTAGCCGAACCCCACGCTGAACGCAGCATCCATATTCGATTCGTCCACGACGTGGTTCTGGTAGGTCCAGCTCGTGACGTCCGCGAATACGAACGCGTTGGATTCGAGGAGGAATCGCACGCCCGCCCCGAAGACGCCCGTGAACTCGGTCACGTCATACGAGTAGCTCTGGGCCGTCGCGCCCTGCCGGTCCACGACCACCAGCCCGCCGCCTCCGTAGACGTAGGGCTCCATGTTGCCGCCGGTCATGAGCAGGACTTCGACGCCGCCTCCGTAGTACTGCCGCCCGAGGTCGACCGACTCGTTGATGCCTCCGCTCGTGTCCGTACCGGACTTGGAAGTGAGGCTCACGTCTCCCCGGATCGAGATGCGCTCGTAGAGCTGAAGGGTCGCGTTGGCGCCGAAGCGCATGCCCATTCCGTAGGACACCACGCGATCCGCATCGTAGCCCGCGGGATCGTTGATGAGGCCGCCGTGGGCGGCGAGAGACAAGCTGCTAACGGGTTCCTGCGCCTTCACCGGAAGGGCTGCCAACGCACCCGCAAGCACCGCGAGAAGTGATCTCCGAACACCTGACATGGAGCCTCCTTGCTGCTGGTGAGGCAACGACCGGAGAAGCTGGGAGGGCCAGCGGGTCGCGCCTCGGGAAAACTTCGGAAAGCCCCTATTATGCGATGATCCAGAGCCCTGCGTCAAGTTGTCGCCGGTGTCGTGCTCCCCGAGGCGCACGCTATACTTGTCGGGAGAGCGTGGCTCCAGCCCTTGGGAGCGTGGCTCAACATGGAGTGCGTGCCTCAACGCGCTCGTCACACCAGCCGGGAAGCACGATGCTGCCCATACTTTTGAGCGTGCTGACCGCCGTACCCGCGACCCAGGAAGCCTCCCGGGCGGCCTACGCGGGGATCCGCGGCGAGACCGAGGTCTCCGCGCCGCGCCTGGAGCAGCAAGCGGAAATCGACGGCTTTCTCGACGAGCCCGTGTGGCTCGAAGCCGCGATCCTGACGGGCTTCTCGCAGTACGAGCCCGTTGACCAGCGACCGGCCGACGACACCACCCAGGTGCTGGTCTGGTACTCTCCCACCGGCATCTACTTCGGCATCAGGGCGTTCGAGGCCGAGGGACCCGTGAACGCCACGCTCGCCGACCGGGACAGAATCGACGGCGAGGACTACGTCCAGCTCCTGCTCGACACCTTCGACGACCGGCGCCAGGCCTTTCTCTTCGGCGTCAACCCCTTCGGCATCCAGCAGGACGGAAACCGGACCGAGGGGGAGCAGGGGGGCCGGGTCGGCCGAGGCGCACAGGAGACCGGGATCAACCTGACCCCCGACTACGTCTTCGACTCCCGTGGCCGGCTCACGGACTACGGTTACGAGGTCGAAATCCACATTCCCTTCCAGAGCATCAGCTATCAGGCGGCGCAGGTTCAGAGCTGGGGCATCAACGTCATTCGCAAGGTGCAGCACTCCGGATACACCGATACCTGGACCTCCACGAGAGTCGGCGCCGCCTCGTTTCTCGCCCAGTCCGGCCGACTGGTGGACCTGCGGGACCTCAACCGGGGCATGGTCGTCGACCTTACTCCGACGGTGACGGCGGCGCTGGACGGCGCACCCGATGGGGACAACTGGAACTACCAGTCGAATCCGGAGATGGGAGGCACCCTGCGGCTGGGGCTGAGCGCCAACCTCACCCTCGACGCGACGGTCAACCCCGATTTCTCGCATGTCGAGGCGGATGTGGGACAGGTCTCGAGCAACGAGCGCTTCGCCCTCTTCTTCCCCGAGAAGCGGCCCTTCTTCCTGGAGGGAATCGATCGCTTCGACACCCCGAATCGGCTGATCTACACGCGCCGGCTGCAGAATCCCGTGGCGGGCGTCAAGCTGACCGGGAAGGTGGGGGAAACGAGCATCGGGCTGCTCTCCGGCGTCGATGCCCGCGTCCCGAACAGCGTGGGCGTGGATGGGAATCCGTACTTCAACGCGCTCCGCGTGCAACGCGATGTCGGCGGGCAGTCCACGATCGGGATGGTCTACACGGACCGCGTCGTGGGAGACGACTTCAACCGGGTGGCCGCCGCCGACACGCGGCTCGTGTTCGGGGGCCTCTACACGCTGGCCCTGCAGGGCGGCGCGAGCTTCACGCGGTCCGGCGAGACGACCGTCCAGGCACCCATCTGGGAAGCGGTCTTTCAGCGAACCGGACGCAGGCTCGTCCTCGACTATCGCATCAACGGCATCCATCCCGACTTCGAGACGCAGGCCGGTTTCGTCAACCGACCGGGGGTGATCCACACCCGGACGAGCAACAACGTGAACTTCTATGGAGGGCCGGGCGCCTTCATCGAGCGCTGGACGCCGGGGTTCAGCACCATGGGCTGGTGGAGGTACCACGGGTTCGGGAACGAGGCCCCCGAGGAGACCAAGACCTTCCTGTCGAGCACCTTCCAGCTTCGCGGCGGATGGTCGCTGCGGGTGAGCCACGGCTGGGAGAGCTACGCCTTCAAGCCCGAGTGGTATGCCGACTACGGCGTCGTGCGGCCGGGTCCGGCCGGAGCGGACACGGTGTTCTGGGATGCCCCGGACCGCATCACGGACGTGAGGGGATGGATCACGAACGTGACCACGCCCGAGTTCTCCTCGTTCTCGGCCAGGGTCGGCATCAACGTGTGGCAGGACGTGGGGTTTGCCGAGGCGCGCGGCGTATGGCTCTTCCGTCCCAACATCACCGCCAACTGGCGACCAACGGACCGCTTCCGCCTGAACTTCCTCTACAATCAGCTCACCCTCGATCGTCGCTCCGACGGGTCGAACATGTCCGTCCAGCGGATTCCCAGGCTCTCACTCGAGTACCAGATCTCGCGCTTCCTCTTCGTTCGGCTGGTGGGTCAGTACGACTCCCTCGAGCAGGACGCGCTCCGGGCCGGCGACACCGACGAGCCCATCTTCCTCTTCGATGCGGCGGCAGGCGGCTGGGTGCCGTCCGTGCGCAGAGAGGACAACAGGTTTACGGGCGACGTCCTGCTCTCGTACCGGCCGACGCCGGGGACCACCGTTTTCCTCGGCTACGGCGCGGCGCTGGGCGACCCCGACGCGTTCCGATTCCGGCGCATGGAGCGGGACACGGACCGCTTCTTCATGAAGCTGAGCTATCTGTTCCGGCGGTAGCCACGAGGGCGTTGCCCCGATGCCGCTGCCCCCTCATATCGCCATCGGCCTTTCAGGTGCTAATTTGAGGAGTTCTTCCTGTTTTCAGAGGCTCCAAACGGCTTCCCCATGGCATCGCGCGATTGCTTCGCTCAGACGATGAATGGCCTTTCGTCGAAACGGCCGGGACGGGTCGCCATCTGCGCGATCGCGAGCATCCTGACCGCATGCAACACCCTGGAAACGACGTTTCCGGACATTGACGATCCCGAGCTGGTGTCGCCGGAGGACCCCTTCTGCAGCATTCCCGCGGAACACATCCACTCCGGCGGAATCGGCAGGGATGGCATTCCGGCCCTCGTAAACCCGTCGATGGTACCCGCCGACCACACGGAGGCCACCTACATCGGTGCAGGGGACCGGGTGATCGGGATCGAGGTGGACGGGCAGTTCATCGCCGTGCCGCACAACGTCCTCTGGCGCCACGAGATCGTGAACTTCGACGACTTCGGCAGCCCGTTCGCCGTCACCTACGGTCCCCTCACCGGGTCGAGCATGGTGTTCGATCGCTCTTCAATCGAGGGGGTCGATCTGGGTGTGTCGGGTTTCCTGTTCCACAACAACCTGATGATGTTCAACCGCCGCCGCGACGGGACCCAGGAATCACTGTTCCCGCAGATGATGCGCAGTGCGCGATGTGGTCCACTCGACGGACAGCCGCTGGAGCTGATTCCGGCGCTCGAGATGCGCTGGAGTGCCTGGAAGGATCTTCATCCCGAGACCCTCGTCGTCTCGGGGATTCAGCCGCGCGGCCGGGACTACGAACAGTATCCCTACGAGGACTACGAGGAGATCGACAACGCCCAGACCCTGTTTCCGCATGTCGAAATCGACACGCGCCGGCGTCCCAAGGAGCGCGTGCTGGGCATCCCGCTCGAAGAAGGATCCGGGATGGCGTTCCCCTTCATCGCGCTCGAAAGCCGGGGCGACCTGGCGGTGGTGCACAACGATGTGGTGGCCACGCAGCAGGTCGTGGTCTTCTGGTCCACGCGCGCCCAGGCGGCCATGGCATACCAGCCGACGGCGAACGGCCGGAACCTCACCTTCGAGGTGTGGGACGGGCAATTCCATGATGTCGAGACAGGGAGCACGTGGACGCTCGAGGGCCGCGCGGTCGCGGGGCCTCTCGAGGGCGCGGCGCTCGAGCCGGTGCAGGACGCCTACGTGGCCTTCTGGTTCGCGTGGGCCACCTTCCACCCGGACACGGACGTGCTCTGGGGGCCGCGGAGCATATCGTGAGAGGGGTCTCCGGCTCCGATCTCGGGTCACGGGCCAGCCGGGTGGCCGAGAGGCCGCGAGCTCAAGCATGGCATGAGGCGCCCGCCACGTCGTAGTATGTGACCGTGTCTTGTGACCGTGTCTTGTGGCGGTGTCTGCTGGATTGGGAGCCTGCGGCTCCCGTGGCTGGAGGGTTCCCGTGAAGTCATCCCGTTTCGCTCGCCTGTCTCGGCACCAGCCGAGGACCATCGCCCTCGCCTGTTTCCTGGCCGTGGCGGCCGCCGCCGTCCTGACCACCGCCTCTGCGCGCCCGTCGGCTCCCATCCCGCAGGAGGAGCTCGGGCGGCTTCTCTTCTGGGACCCGGTCCTGTCGGGCCCCATGGACGTGTCCTGCGCCACCTGTCACCACCCCGGTTTCGCATACGCGGACGGACGAGCCCTGTCGCTCGGTCCGGGGCGGTCGGCCTCGGTCCCGACCGGATCGACCTCGGCGACGGCGCGATCCCCGTGGCGCAGCGCAACTCGCCCACGCTGCTCAACGTCGCGTTCAACGGGTTGGACAGGCGCCGAAGGCGCCGCCGGGGCGGACCGCGGTTCACCCCGCTGCCGGCGGACCTCGAGACCGTCGATCCTGAGCGGGCTCCCATGTTCTGGGACCGCCGGACACGGGGCCTGGAGGCACAGGCGCTGCTCCCGCTGACGATCCGCGAGGAGATGCGGGGGGACGCCTACCCGGAAGAGGTCGCGGTCGACTCGGCCGTGGCCCGGCTGCGGGCGATCCCCGAGTACGTGGGCCTCTTCCGGGAGGTGTACGGCGAGGATACCTCCATCGACGCCGCGCAGGTCGCGGGGGCAATCGCCGCCTTCGAGCGCACCCTGGTGACACGCAGCAGCCCCTTCGACCGGTTCCTGGCAGGGGACGAGGACGCGCTCACCACGCAGCAGCGGCGGGGACTCGACGAGTTCAACGCGGCCGACTGCTCGGATTGTCACCGGGGGCCAATGCTGTCCGACTTCAACATGCACGCGGAGGGAGTCGCCGAGAACCCGCTCCTGGCCGAACCCGATGCGGGGGACGGGCGCTTCCGGTTCCGCACCCCATCGCTGCGCAACGTCGCGCTCACCGCGCCCTACATGCACAACGGAATGCTGGGGACGCTGGAAGAGGTCCTCGCCTTCTACGATCGCGGGCGGTCCGAGAACCCCAACGTCTCGAACCGGCGCAGGCGGCGCGGCGATGACGACCGCAGGGACCAGGCTCCGGCCACCCCCGGCAGGCTCTCGGGACGCTTTCGCGGCGTCGACGACATGACGAATCAGCAGATGGAGGACATCATCGCGTTCCTGGAAGCCCTGACCGATCCCGACTTCGACCGAACGATCCCGGAGCGGGTGCCCAGCGGTCTGACGCCCGGGGGGAGCATCTCGGCGGCGGAGGTCACGAATCGCTAGCCGCCGCGACTACAGGTGGCAAGTTCCGGCACTCGCCGTGCTACCCATCGTGTCCCTGGGGTGCCAGAGCAACGACACGGCTCCCGAGGCTCTTGCTGCCGCCGCGCGAGAAGCCCGGACCGCCATTGAAGCCTACGTGGACGCGGTAAACGCCCTGGACGTCGACTCGGCAGGCACCTTCTACTCGGCCGCCGGCGACTTTGTCTGGCTTGAAGAGGGCGTGATCCGGTACCGGTCCGCCCGGGAGTCGCGCGAGTCGCTGGCCGGATTGGCGCAGATGGCGTCGTCGGCGACCCTCACCATATCGGACCTCACCGTGACCGCACTCGGCCCGCAGGCAGCGGTGGCGTCGTGTCACTTCGTGCAGGAGATCGGGATGGACGGCGGCACTGGTTTCTCCTTCTCGGGGGCGATGACGGTCGTGCTCCGCAAGGAGGATGGCCGCTGGCTCTTCGTATCCGGCCACACCTCGTCCTCACCGGCGCAGCCGGAAGGGAGCGCGTCCCGAGGCGGCGGCCGCCTGAACTTCGGCGCCACTCCAGGGACTCAGGCGGAGGGTCGCCAGGATCTCGACCCCAATTCACCACTATATCAACAGTGAAGTTGTCTCGATATCACCAGTAGACACCAGTACAGGCACCACCATGGCGACATCCCATAGCGAGAACCCGGTCCCGACGACACCCGCATCCCGCGACTCCGGCCATCTGACGCGCCGCGAGTGGCTGGCCGGCGCAGGAGCGGGCACGGCGGCCCTGCTGCTCGAACGCGACCCCCTTCGGGTGGCGGTGCGGTCAGGCGGGAGGTCGGCCGCGCAGCAGGCTGCAACGGTGGTCTTCACGAACACCACGGTCGCAAACCCGGACACCGTACAGGACGACGTGGCGCTCGCGGTCGAGGGCAACCTCATCGCGGCCATCGGCCCCACCGACGAGGTGCTCGATCAGTATCCCGGCGCCGAGGTCTACGACGGACGCGGCAAGGCGCTCTTCCCCGGCCTCATCAACTGTCACGCGCACATGCGGGCCGTCGTCGCGCGCGGCTTCAACGAGGACTTCGGCTTCCCGAACACAGCGAACCTTGCCGTCTCGCCGGGCAGCCTCCTTGAGGGAGAGGAAGGCAACCTCATGGTGCAGGTGGCCGCCCTCGAGGCCATGACCACCGGAACGACCACCATTGTCGAGTACACGGGGAACATCCAGCGCCAGGCAGCGGCACTGGCCGACTCGGGGCTTCGCTGCGTCTTCGCCGAAGGGATCCGCGACGCCGAGAACGTTCCCGGCCCGATGTCCACGCAGGCGATGGCCCGGGCGGTCAGCGAGACGCCCCGATTCTCGGAGAGGCTCCGGGACGAGGGCATGCAGCGCATCAACGACCTGTTCAGCGCCTGGCACGGCGCGAGAGACGGCCGCATCACGGTTTTTCCGGCGGCCTCGCTCGCCGAGACTTCGTCGCCCGAGCTGCTGCGGGCAGTGCGCGACTTCGCCGAAACGCACGATCTCGGGTACACGATCCATCTGAACCAGAGCCGCGCCGAGTACGAGTTCATGGTCATGCATCATGGCCTGCGTCCCGCGGAGTACCTGGACCGGCACGACTTCCTCGGCCCCCGGCTTTTCGCGGCGCACGCCCGCTACGTCAATCACGAGGAGATCGCGCTGCTGGGGAGGTCCGGCACCATCATTTCGCACCAGGCGGGGATGGCGGCCAACCGCGGCATCAGCCCGCCGATCCCGGAGCTGCGCACGGCCGGCTGCCCCATCGCCCTCGGCACCGACAACAACACCAACGACGTCTTCGAGGTGATGCGAATCGCCCTGTTGACCGAGCGGATCCGCCGCAATCGGGACGGGGACGAGGTTCCCGGCCTCGCGCCTCAGCCGGAGGACATCCTGGCGGACTGCACGCAGGGCGGCGCGCTGGCGGTGCAGCAGCCCGACGAGCTCGGGACGCTGGCAGTCGGGAAGAAGGCCGACGTGCTCGTGGTGGACACGCTGCGACCCCACCTGGTGCCCGCGGGACGCATCATCTCCGCACTGGTCCACGGCGGCCACCCGGGCGACATCGAGTCGGTCATGGTGGACGGCCGCTTCGTCATGCGCGACCGCGAGGTGCTCACCATGGACGCGCAGGCCATCCTGCGCGAAGCCGACGCGGTGGGCCGGAGAATCTGGGGACAGGTGCTCGAAGCAAGCCCGCTCAACGTGCCGAGGTTGACGCGCGCGGGCTGAGAGCGGGAGCCCGCGATCCGGCCCGAATCGAGCTCAGCCCCGCAGGTGCTCGTTGAAGAACGCGATGGTTCGCTCCTGTGCGAGGCCGGCGGCTTCCTGGTCGTAACGCGGGGTGGTGTCGTTGTGGAACCCGTGGTTCGCGCCCTCATAGACATGGACCACGAATTCCTTCCCGTTTGCCTCGAGCGCCTGCTGGTACGCCGGGTAGCCTGCGTTGATCCGCTCGTCCAGGCCCGCGAGCTGGACCATGAGGGGCGCCTGTATGGAAGGCACGTCCGCCCGGTCCGGCGCCGACCCGTAGAAGGGCACACCAGCGGCCAGATCCGGCAGCCGGACCGCAAGCTGATTCACCACTCCGCCGCCGTAGCAGAACCCGACGGCCCCGACTCGCCCGGTCGATGACTGGTGGTCCCGCAGGAACCGGAACGCGGCCACCCAGTCCTCCATCATCACGTCCCTGTCGAGCTGCCGCTGCATCACCCGGCCTTCGTCGTCGTTGCCGGGATAGCCACCCAGTGGGGTAAGCGCGTCCGGGCCCAGCGCCACGAAATCCGCCGCGGCGAACCTGCGGACCACATCCTCGACATAGGGATTCAGGCCGCGATTCTCGTGGATGACGAGGACTGCGGGTCTGGCCTCCGTCGCGGCGGCGGGCACGGCCATGTAGCCGCGCATGGTCCCCGAGCCGTCCGGCGAGGGGTAGGTGACGTACTCCTGCCGGATGCGGGCATCGTCGGTCGCCACTTGCCGCGCCCACGCGTAGTTGGGACGAAGTGCCTCGAGGACCGCCAGGGCAGCCGCGCCGCCGCCCAGCACCTTCCCGGCCCCCTCCAGAAAGTCCCGGCGCTGGATGTGCCCGTGGACATAGCCATCGAAGAGGGCCAGCACCTCCTGGGGGAAATCGCTCGCCTGCTTTCGTATGCTCATGGGAAGTCCTCCGCAAATCGTGTGACGAGATAGTGTACTCGGCCCCGGGCTGGGGTTGCCCAGGCCGTTCAGCCGGCCTCACCCGTGACAACGGTCCTGGGAATCCTCAGCATGCGGCCGGCGGACGGAGCACGCAAACTCGCAGGAGCGATCTGCAGGCCGCGGACCATGGGCGGTCGCCTGGCTCTTCCCGCGGACTGGAGGCCGACATCCGCATTGCGACGGAATCCATCGGATCCCGGCATCTGTCGGATCCTGGCCACCTCGCGCACGATCTCCTTGCACGGTTCCAGGGACTCCCCATGGGGCGCCTCCCGAATTCACATGCGCAAGTCCCATCCTGCCATTGACAGATTTCGGGCCCGCGAACCCGCGGAGTCCGAGACCCGCATTCTTCCAGCCCTCCAGAGGGGCCAGCGGCCTCGCTGACGGCATTCGCGGGCCAGTCCCTCCGTCCATGATCTCCTGACGTCACTTCGGCCACTACAGGGCATCCTGAGAGGCCGATTTCGGTGCTGTTATATTTATACGTAAGTCATTTCACAATATGATGTTGGGAGGATTGATGATCGCATCTGAACACGTTCTGTACGACACTCGCCGGAGGCCTTCTCCCTGGCCCGCGATGATACGGGAGGCGAACGTCGCCCCACCTTCCGAAGGCGACGACGAACTCTTCCAGCTCGGCGAGCGCATCGCGGAGCTGGCGGCGCGCATCAACGCCGCCGAGGCCCGGATGATGACCCTCATCGCGGACTTCGATCGCCGCGGCGGCTGGAAGGATGGATTCGGCTCCTGCGCCGAATGGCTCGCCTGGAGGACCGGCATCAAGATCGGCTCGGCTCGCGAACGGGTCCGGACGGCGCGCGCGCTGGAAAACCTGCCGCAGACCGCCGACGCTCTGCGAGATGGGAGCATCTCTTACACCAAGGTGCGGGCGCTTACGCGCGTCGCGACTCCGGAGCGCGAGGCGGAGTTGCTCGAGTTCGCGCGCGCCGGTTCGGCGGCGAAGCTGGAGCAGATGGTGCGCATGTGGAGGAAGTTGTCGCGCGACGAGGAACTGACCGCCGAGCAGGCCCGGCGCCGCAGCCGAACCCTCTCGGTGTTCGTGGACGGCGACGGAATGTACGTGGTGAAGGGGCGGCTGGAGCCGGAGGCCGGCGCGGTGCTGATGCGGGCGGTGGAGGCGGCGTCCGATGCACTGTTCCGGCGCGAGAAAGGTGCGGACGACGCACGCCCGGAGCCGAAGCAGCGGCGGGCGGATGCCGTGGGATTGCTCGCGGAGCGGGCGTTGGCGGCGGGGTTCGGAGGGAGAGAGTGCCGTGAATCCGGTGGCCAGGTGGATGCCATGGGTGGCAACGCCCCGCCCCAAGTCGAGTCCGGCACCCGTGCCGAGCGCTACCAGGTCATGGTCCACTGCGACGCGGCTACCCTCGCGGAGGAAGGCGAGCCGGGACGGTCGGATCTGGACGGGATTCGCGTTTCCGCGGAGACGTCGCGGCGCATGGCGTGCGATGCCGCTGTGGTCGCCATGGTCCACGCGAAAGACGGGTCGGTTCTGAACGTGGGCCGCAGGACGCGCACGATTCCGCCGCACATCCGGCGGGCGCTGGAGGAGCGCGACCGGGGATGCCGCTTTCCCGGGTGCGCGTGCAGGTTTACCGAGGCACATCACGTGAAGCACTGGGCCGACGGAGGCGAGACGAGCCTCCGGAACACGCTGCTCCTCTGCAGGCGGCATCATCGAGCCGTTCACGAGGGTCGGGTGAAGGCTTCCGTAAACCGTGACGGGACGGTGCTGTTCTTCACGCCCAAGGGGAGGATGCTGGCGGATGCGCCGAAGGGAAGGATGGCGCCCACGCCGCAAGGGAGTATGCCGGCGCCCACGCCGCAAGGGAGGATGCCGGCGGACACGCCGAAGGGGAGAGACGTTTCGCAGGGCTATCAGGTGCACGCCCCGTCGGACCAGCAGGGCGCCGCATCGGGAACATCGACCGCGAGCTGGCCACCGGTCCCATCGGTTCATCAAGGCGCCCCGCAAGCGGGTGGATGCCCCACACTCTCAAACGGAGCAGCGCTCTATCGCGACTCAGCCATCCCCTGGGAAATCGAGGCTGCGGCGCGCGAAGCGGTGGAGGAGTCTCTGGAGTAGCCCGTGGAGATGGCGGATGCCCTGGGCTCCGTGTTCGACAAAGCTGTCGGCCGGCCCAACGGAAGCGAATGGAATCCCTACCAGCTGTAGCTCAACCGCGTGTAATAGAAGCCGCCGTTGAAGCCGAAGGGTGTGAATTGGCCGAAGCGGTTGCCGACGCCGGCTGCGGCGCCCGGATACTCCGCCGGGTAGGTGTTGAGCACGTTCTGGGCGCCCACGGTGAGCGTCCAGCGGTCGGCGAGCTTCCGGGCCGCCTCCACATCGAAGAGGATGCGGGACGGGTAGTCGATGGTGATTGCGGGATCCGATTCGTAGTAGGGCTGCTCGCCGTCGAAGTAGCCGTCCCAGTAGCTGCCGCGCACCAGGAAGCGGGACCCGCCGGCGAAGGCGTGATTCATCGCGAGGTTGCCGCGCACGCCGGGGAGTCCTTCCTCGAGAATCCGGATCCGGTGCTCGGTGAGAGTGTTCGGGTTGGAATCCGTCACGGCGGTCCGGGTCCAGTTCCACGCGCTGCTGAAGGTGGTGGTGGAACCGCCCGGTCCGCGCACATCATACGCGCCGACCAGGTCGATGCCGTCCGTCCGGGTCGCGAAGTCGTTGATGAAGAAGCGGAAGCGCGCGAGGACCCCGCCCGGCCGGATGATGGCGTCGGCGATGAGTTGCTCGATCTCCGCAGGGCTGAGCTGCCGGTCGGCGCTGGTCGTCAGGCGGTCCGAAACCCGGATCTGGAAGAAGTCCAGCGAGAGACGAAACGGACCATCGTCGTACACCGCCCCCATGGCCAGGTTGACGGACTTCTCCGGCTTGAGCGGCTCGCCGCCGAAATTCTCCGCCAGGGGTGACGTCGACGGGATGGTGCCGTTGTTCGTCAGATCCATGATCGCGGGATCGTAGATCGTCGAGATGCTGAAGGCGTTCTGCTGTCCCGGCGAGGGGGCGCGGAAGCCGGTGCTGACGCTGCCTCGGAGGCCCAGGTTCTCCGAGGCGCTCACGCGTCCCGCGACCTTCCCGTTGACCGTCGTCCCGAAGTCCGAGAACCGCTCGACGCGCCCCGCCGCACCGAACGTCCAGGCGCCCTCGGGTTCACGGATCTCGAGGTCGCCATAGGCGGCGAAGTTGCTCCGGTTCCAGTCTCCCTCGGTAAGGGGTCCGAACCCGGTGAACCCGTTGGAGCCGGGGGTGAATCCCTGTGTCGCGAGCGGACCCTCGACCCACGATTCCGAGCTGCCCCGGATGATCTCGAAGCGCTCGTTGCGCCACTCGGCGCCGCCGGCGAGGTTGGTCCGCTCATTGAGGGCGTAGGACAGATCCAGGTTGAGGTTGATCTCCTGCTGGTCGTAGACGCCCGGGTTGAACCAGGGGGTGCACGATTGATTCGGGACGACGAAGGAGATCGTCCGGCTCGCGTCGGCACACGGCTGGTTTGGTCCCAGCGAGGCGTTGACCGTGTTGTACATGTAGAAGTCCAGGTTGGATCTGCCCCAGGCCGTGCTCACGTCCCAGTTGAGGTCGCCGCTGGCGCCCTTCAGCCCCGCCACCCCGGATGCGTCGAGGAGGTATGAGCCGAACTGCGGAGTGAATCCCCCGGGGAAGAGCTCCCGGAAGGTGAAGCAGTTGGGATCGGCGAGAACCTGGTCGAGCGCCGCCTGGTCCATCACGACACCATCATCGTTGACCCGCACTTCGGGGCAGCCCGCCGATCCGTCCAGCACACCGTCCCGGGCGTCGAGCATGTCGCCGATCAGGAGGACCCGCTGGTCGTCGGCGTTCCTCGTTCCGAACACCCCGCTGCGCGTGCCCGGGTTACGGTAGTAGAAGCCGCCCTCGACCTGCTTGCTCGCGTAGTTGCCGTGGGAATAGAACTGCAAGTTGTCGTTGAACAGGTAGCCCATGTTCGCCCACAGCTTGAGTTCGTTGTAGATCTGGGGCGAGCCCCATATCTGCGCCGGCGACCGGATGCTCGTGTTGCCCGATGCGAGCAACGCCAGGGCGTCGCTGCGCTGCGTGCTGCGATCCGTGGGGTTGGCGTTGCCGTACTCGCCCGTCAGGTTCAGGAAGCCGGTCTCGCCGAGCGGCAGGCCCACGTTTCCGGACAGGGTGTACACCTCCCCATCCCCCGGGAACGTGCCTTCCTCAAACGGCTCGCTGGTCTTGCCGAAGGGGTACCCGCCGGTCTTGAGTTCGATCGAGCCGCCGGAGCGGTCGTTCCTGAGGACGAAGTTCACGACGCCGGCGATCGCGTCGGATCCGTACTGGGCGGAGGCGCCGTCCCGCAGGATCTCGGCCTGCTCCAGCACCAGCCCCGGGATGAGGGCGATATCCGGGCCCTGGGAGCCGTCGGAGAGGCCGTTGCCGTACCAGGTGATGACCGCCGCGCGGTGGCGCCGCTTCCCGTTGACGAGGACCAGCGTGTGGTCCGGGGCGAGGCCACGGAGGTTCGCGGGCCGCACGAAGGTGGCTGCATCGCTGATCGGCTGAATGTTCACGTTGAACGACGGCACCACGTTGCGCAGCAGGTTGGCGAAGTCGGTGTCGCCCTGCTGCAGGATTTCAGGGGCCGGGATCACGTCGACGGGCACAGGCGACTCCGTGACGGTGCGGGGCCGCGCACGGCTGCCGACCGCTACCACGCCCTCGAGTTCGAGCACCGTCTCGGTGAGCACTATGTTCAGCGTGGTGGGCTGGCCGGCCGCAATGGTCACCTGCCGCCGTTCGGTCTCATAACCGATCAGCACCACCACTACTTCGTGGATTCCCGCCGGGATGGGCCCGACCTCGTAGGTGCCGTCAGCACCGCTCAGCGCCCCGATGTTCAAGCCGGCCAGGCTGACCTGGGCTCCTGCGATGGCACTACCCGCGCCGGCCAGAGTGACCGTTCCCCGCAAGGTTCCCTGCGCGGCGACCGAACCCGCGTTCGCGAGGGCGAAGAACACGGCGATGGCTGCTGCTCGTTTCACCATTTCGAATCCCATCCCATTCCTGTTATCTCGGTGGTTCCGCAACAATGCTGCGGTCTCGGAAAAAATGCGGAGGGCGTCCACGGCCCGGTCATGACGCGCCGAACCTGGCTTCCCAGTCGTAGAGGAGCGCGAAGTGGTCACCATCGCCAACGGTGTAATAGACTCTCTGCATCCCCTGCCGGCGGTTGGGTCCGAAGGACACGGATTCGCCGATTCCCAAGGGGAAGTTACGGACGCTGAAGACCGCCTCTTCCAGCCGGGACCTGTCCAGACGTTCTCCCAGGCGCCGGAGGATTTCCGTCATCAGCTTGGCGTTGAGATACCCCTCCAGGCTGACGAAGCCGCGGGCCAGGGGTTGATACGGTGCATCCTGGGTGACTCTCTCCAGATCCTCGGGCAGCTGAGGATCGTATTGAAACATCAGCCGATGGTACTCGTTCACGGACGGGAACGTAGCGTCGTCGAAGGCGGGCACGACCTGTGAATTGACCAGGAACCGGGTGTACGCATCCGGGTCGGAGCGTCCCTGTCGCAAGAGCCGCTGCAGGTTTTCGCTCCCCACAAACGACAGATTGGCCACCGGAACGTGCAGCCCCAGATCGATGGCGTCGCGGGCGAAGGCTGCGCACGCGGCGTAGGTGCCGATGCAGATCAGGGCGTCCGGCGACCCGGCCTGCAGGATCTGCACCTGGCGCCTCATGCTCGCGCCGAAGGGCGTGCCGCGCCTGTAGGTGGCCTCGGCCGCGATCGTCTCTCCGTGCCGTGCCAACGCCTCTCGCACTCCGGCCCACCCGCTGCGCCCATACGCGTCGACCTGATAGAAGACCGCGACCCGCCGGCGTCCGATGCGGACGAAATTGTCGACCAGTCCGGCCGTCTCCTGCCGGTAGGAGGCCCGCAGGTTGAAGGCGAACTCGCCGTAGGGAGGTTCGCGCTGCGGCTCCGCTCCCGTGAAGGGGAAGAAGAGGTAGACCTGCTGGTCGCTGAATCTCTTCAGCAGAGGCAGCACCCGGGTGACGGTCGGGGTGCCTACGTACCCGAAGAGCAGGAAGACATCGTCCTCCTGCATGAGCCGGATGGTGTTCGCGATGGAAGACTCGGGCTGGTATCCGTCGTCATAGAGCTTGAGGACGATCCGGCGGCCGTTCACTCCGCCACTGTCATTGACGTAGCTGAAGTAGGCCATCGCGCCGCGATACAGTTCCGTGCCAAGGCCGCGAGAGGGACCCGAGAACGCGGCCGAAACGCCGAGTACGATGTCATCGGCCTGCGGGACCGCGTTGCGGCGGCTCCGGCGAGTCAACAGGGAGGAAGCGGCCAGCGGCCTCGCCCAGGGAGAGGCGGCCAGCGCACCGAGCCCGGAGCGCAGGAGCGATCGGCGCGTCAGCGAGTTGGAACCGGGGCTTGCGCGATGTGACGGGGCGGCGTTGAGGTCGGTTCGCGGGGTGCCGCTGGAGGCGGCGGTGACATCGGTGCTCTCGCCCGATCGCGCCCTGGACACCCCCCTGTCTCGCCGTCCAATCATGCGAGAATTCCGCCCTTTAGTCGGTTGCAAAACGAGCCTCACGGGGCCGCCTCCGCGACCATCCCCGCTGGCCTGCCTCCAGCGTACCCGTTGGTATTGAGTTCCGCAACTGACGGACGGGCACTGGTCAACAACGACGCTAGACTGACACCCTATCCACACCAGACGATATTCTGCCGATATGAACAAGATATCCACAGCGGAGCGCGCTGGCGGGCGGGCGTTGGCAGCTCCAGGCAGCGATCGAAACCGGAGCTCGCGCGCAGCGAGGATAGCCAGCCGCCGGACCTGCGCCTGGCTTGATTCAGCGCATCAACGAGTCACGCCCAGCGAGGATTGCCAGCCGCCGGGGCCGCGCCCGGCTTGATGCAGCGCATCAACCCGTCACGCGCAGCCTCCGCGCGCGCGAGACCGGGGGATGATCCGGGATCTCGATCTCGACCTCGATCTCATACGGGCCCGGCCTGGGCCATGGGATGTCCAGCGTGAACCAGTCGAGGATCCGATCTTCTCCGCTCTCTCCGAAACTCAGATCCACGGCAGGATCATAGGACAGATCCTGGCGGGTTGTGGGAAGCGCACCCTGGTTCCCCACGGAACGAGCGAGCACAAGGTCGGACAATGTTATCCGATCGTCGGGATAGGGTCGATGCGTCGGTGTTGGCGGCGCCAGCGGGGCGATCCTCACGCTTGTCAACAAGATGATCGCGCTCCGCATCCGATCCAGCTCCTCAGTCGCGGTCGTCACCTGCGAGGTGTCGTGCGATGCGGTCCAGCCTCGGGCCGATGGATGACATCACTGCCGCGAACAGCACCAGCGCCCAGCCCGCCGAGAGGATGAGGTGGGCGCCGACGAGCACCCGCGCGCTGAGCGAAACCGGGGTGACTACCGTGAAGTCCTGCCCCAGCGCGGTGAAGAACGCGAATGACAGCCAGTCGGTGATTCCCGAGCCGGCTCCGGCAAACGAGCCCGGGCCAAGGCGCTCCAGCGTCCCGTAGAAACCCGCAAAGAGGAAGATGATCGTCAGATAGCCGAGCGCGAACCCGCCGATCGGGACCCACATGACCCGCAGGTAGGCGGCGAGCTGGCCGTACACTTCAAGCCGCGGACGGAGCCAGACGGCGGCGGCGCGCCCCAGAAGAAACGCGACCACCGGAATCACCAGGATCGAGAGGATGATGGTCAGGACGATCCACACGACCGCGGCAACGCCCGTCAAGCCTACGTCTTCCCGAATCACCCCGAACCCGAACAGCAGACCCAGCAGAACAGGAAGGGCAAGCGCGCCGAGCACCAGCAGCAGGGAGGGGCGGGCGCCGTCCCATCCCTCGCGGCGCCGGCTGAGGAGGCCGATCAGCAGCGCCGTCCAGGGCATGGCCAGGAAAGGGAAGGTCGCCAGGAGTGGTGCCATATCGAAATCGCCCGCGACCGCCGCGGGGATGAAGCCCAGGCTCAGCAGGACGGCGAGGATCAACGTCTCACGGATCACATCCCGATATCCGGCGAGCGACGACCGGCCGAGTCCATCGACCAACCCGACCGCCAGGGGGAGCAGGGGCGGCAGGATTATGCCCCAGCCGACATTCAGTGCTCCACTCAGGAACGCCGTGACGACGCCGACCACCGAGCCGATCAGGATGCCGGTCCACGGGTGACTCCCCGATCCCCCGCGGAGACCGACGCCGACACCGACGGCAACCGCAAACCCCGCCCCCAGCAGAACGTCGGTGTGGTTCCCGGTTATGGCGTAGCCGAAGGTCACGACTACGAGAGCGATGACGGCCGCAATGCGCACCGCCAACCACATCGATCGGCTCATGTCGAACCCGCCTCTCTTCAATAGAGACCGCTGAAAGCACTGAAAAAACAATGACGATTGTCGATATCAATCATGGACGACGCCTCAGTCGTCGCCCTCCTCCGCATGGCGGCGCGCGATCCGGTCCAGTTTCGGCCCGATGGAGGACATCACTGCCGCGAACAGCACCAGCGCCCAGCCCGCCGAAAGAATCAGGTGGGCGCCGACGAGCACCCTCGCGCCAACCGACAAGGGGGCGACGGTCGTGAAATCCTGGCCCAGCGCCGTGAAGAACGCAAAGGACATCCAGTCGGTGATCCCGGCGCCGGCGCCGGCAAACGCGCCCGGGCGAAAGTGCTCGAGCATCCCGTAGAACCCGGAGAACAGGACGATGATGGTCAGGTAGCCGACCGCAAACCCGCCGATCGGGACCCACATGACGCGCAGGTAGTCGGCCAGATAGCCGTACACCCGCAGCCGGGGCTGGAGCCAGGTGATCGCGGTGCGTCCCAGGAGAAACGCCGACGCCGCAAGTGCCAGCTGCGCGAGGATCAGGAGAAGGACGAACGCCGGGACGACAACGGTGGCCGGGATACCCGAGACCCCGCGGACGCTAACCTCACCCGCCGTCGCGAGAGCCGCCAGCACAACGAGCACAATTGCAGCCAGGAGCAGCAGCCGGGGAGGACGGGCGTCGCGCCATCCCTCGCGTCGGTGGCTGAGCGTCCCGGCGATCAACGCGACCAAAGGCACCATCGTGATGGAGGCCAACGGGAGAACCGGCGAACTCAATGCTGCCGCGGCGGGCAGGAGTCCTGCGGACAACAGGACAGACAGGATGAACGTCTCCCGGATCACATGCCGATACCCGGAGAGCGATGCTCCGCCGAGCCCGTCGATCAAGCCGACCGCCAGGGCGAGAATGGGTGGGATGAGAGCTGCCCCGTTGCCCGGAGCTGCGCCGGCAATCAGCGCGGCGGCGATCCCGACAAGTGACCCGAGCAGGATGCCGATCCACACGCCGCTGCGGGAGCCTCCCCGCAGGCCGACTCCCACTCCGGTCGCCAGCCCACAGCCCGCTCCGATGAGCACATCGGTCTGGACTCCCGAGACGGCGTAACCGAAGGGCACGACGACGATGGCGATGGCGGCCGCAATGCGGACCGCGCGCCGGATCAAACGGCTTGGCATCCCTCCGGGCTACCGTTCCGGTTCCGAGACCACCGTCGGCCCCTCTCCTTCCTCCAGCGTCGCGAGCACCTGCCGCCACTCGAACTTCTCGCCGATCCCACGGACGTAGTAGTCCATCCAGGCCATCTCGCTCACGGCCTTGACCAGGCGGTTGCGCGGGTCCGGGATGCCGTGGCTGCGGCCGGGATACATGAAGAGTTCCGTCGGCACGTCCAGCTTCTTCAGCGCCATGTGCAGCTCGACCGACTGCGGGCTCGGCACGCGCGGGTCGCCCTCCACCACGTGGATCATGGTAGGCGTCGCCGCGTTCGTGATGTACTTGAGCGGTGACTGGTCGAAGTAGGTGTCGAAGTCCTCGTACAGAAAGCCGTCGCCCACATAGAACTGCCGGTTCCGCTGCACGTCGCTCTGGGCATACATGCTGATCCAGTTCATCGTGCCGGCGCCGGAGCTGATGGCCTGGAAGCGATCGGTCTGCGTCAGGATCCAGTTCGACCAGTGGCCGCCGGCGCTCCAGCCCAGCGCGCCCATGCGGTCGCCGTCCACGATGCCCTCGGCGATCAGATGGTCCACGCCGGTGATGATGTCCTCGTAGCCGAGCGTGAAGTAGTCGCCCACGATGTCGGTGCGATGCGCGTTGCCGTAGTTGCGCGAGCCGCGGTAGTTGGGCTTGAGGACGGCGTAGCCGGCGCCGGCGTACACCTGGGCGTTGTAGCCGCCGTTGAAGCGAAGGACGTCGGCCGATGCCGGTCCCCCGTGGATGGCGACGATCAGCGGATAGCGCGTGCCCTCCTGGTAGCCCACGGGATAGACGAGGACTCCTCCGACCATCTTGCCGTCCGAGGAACGCCAGTTGACTTCCACTTCCTCGCCCAGGGCCACGTCGCGCACCTGCGGGTTCACGTCTACGAGCTGTGTCCACTCGGAGCGGTCCGCTACGTCGTCCACGCTCGCCACGGTGAACACGGTGGGTGGCGTCTTCGGATCGCTGTAGCCGATGAGGAGGGTGCCGGTGTCGTCGTCCCGGGACACGGAGAGCGCTGCCCGCTCCTCGGTGAGCTGGCGCACCGCACCCGTCTCCACGTCGAGGGCGTGCAGCTGCGTCGTCACCGTTACGCCGGCGTTGAAGTAGATGGTCTCCGAATCCTCCGACCAGAATCCAACGCTCGAACTCTGGTCGAAGTCCGCGCCCAGCTTCCGGAATGCGCCCCCGCGATCCGCGACTTCGCGGATGTAGACGCGGTTGTCGGTCATCGAGTAGCGATCCATGTCGTCGGGCGCCGAGAAAGCGATCCAGCGGCCGTCCGGCGAGAAGCTCATCCCGCCCTCGCCGATCTCGTAGTTGTCGGTGAGGCGCTCGATCTCGCCCGTGGCGACCTCCTTCAGGTAGAGATCCGCGTAGAGGCGCTGCGCGGTGATGTTGCGCTCGTAGCGCTCCGGCGAGCCGCCGGTGATGCCGATCCAGAGGCCATCGTCGGAGAGCGTGAAGCTGTTGACGCTGTACGACGCGTCGCTGGTCTCACGTCTTTCGGTGGCCGACGCGACGTCCACGCTCCACAGGCTCGAGAGCGGGGTGACGGCGTTCCGCACGTCGACCGTGAAGCCCATCTCGAGCCGCTTCACCTCGTCCTCGTCGAACGAATCGGGGCGCGTGAAGTAGACGCGGCTCCCGTCCGGGGAGAAGTCCCACTGGTCGACGCCCGCCTCGCCGTCGGTAAGCTGCTCGGGCTCTCCACCGACGAGGTCTTCGGCCGGCAGCCGGTAGAGCTGCTCCCGATCGCTCTCGCCCGAGCGATAGACCAGCCAGCCTCCGTCCGGGCTGAACTCGAAGCCCGACACCCCCTCGGCCGCGTCGGTGATCTTCCGGGCCTCGCCGCCGTCGTGCCGCATCATGTAGAGTTGGTTGTCGTTACCGTCGCGATTGGACGAGAAGACGAAGAACGACCCGTCCGGCGCCCAGGCCGGGCTGGTCTCGTTCTTGTCGCCGGTGTAGGTGAGCTGGCGGCTCGACGAGGCGCCTTCACTCAGCGACACGAGGTGGATGTCGGTCTGGGACTCCGCCGCCTCCCAGTCGGGGGTGGTGACGGTGTAGAGCATCCACGCCCCGTCCGGACTGGGCGTCCACGAGCCGGCGCGCTTCAGCTCCTGAACGTCCATGAACGTGAGCGGGCGCTGCTGCGCGGCCAGCGGCGCGGCCAGTAGTGCCAGAGCCGCGACACAGAGAGTGAGGGAAACCGAAAGGAAGCGCATCTGAACCTCGCGTGCGATGGTGAACTGGAGCCTCGG
Organism: Longimicrobiales bacterium; assembly: GCA_965232315.1. Classification (GTDB taxonomy): domain Bacteria; phylum Gemmatimonadota; class Gemmatimonadetes; order Longimicrobiales; family Gaopeijiaceae; genus BD2-11. The sequence continues at coordinate 75,580 of CBDDPN010000036.1, forward strand.
CGATGTGATTCCGGGTCGAGCCTTGTCATCCGGGGTCGGGTGACGCTTCGCCGGGACCCATCATGATACGAACAGAGATCGAGGCCGGCGAGGACCGACCCGGGCTGGCGGGTGCGTGCGCGGCGGGTTCTCAGCCTTGCGGGCCAGGAACGCCCGCTGCTACCGGGGGTCTATTGAAGGAAGCAGACAGGTGGGGTTTTGTTCCGAGGAGGTCCCGATGCCCAACGCGACCGCACGCAGGCCGGTGCGACCCCCGGTTGCCGGCACCCTTCCCCCTGGATCTCGTGGCAAATCCGTCCACCACATGATCGCGGCCGGGCGGCGCGCGCTGCCTGCCTTGTCGCTTGCCCTTCTCCTCGCTGGCTGCGGGGCATCTCTTGGGCGCCAGAACCGGGCCGACATCGGCCGCGCGACGCTCCGGGACATCCAGCTCCACGTGCCGGAGGTCCTGGCCGACCACGGCTATTCGATCCATCAGCGCAGGGAGACGCGCACCAGCGTCTACTACGACACCTCCTGGCTCTACCGGGCGCCGTTCGACGACGAGGCCGAAAGGGGCGTGCAGGAGGTGCGGACGAGGTTCATCGTCCAGGGACGAAGAGGCGGAGGGGACTTCTACGATGTCGAGATCCGGGTCGAGAACTCGGTCCGGGGCATCCTCCCCAGCGGCGATTGGTCACCGCTCGCCACCCCCGATTTCGAGGATCACATGAGAAGCGTCTCCGACGAACTCATGATGAACATCAACGCCGGCGTGCGGATTCGCGGACCGGTCTGACTACCTCAGGCTCCACCCGGCGGCCGTATCCGGATTCCCCTCGCCGCCGAAGGAATACACCTCCAGGCTCAGCGCCTCCAGCTCCTCGGCGATTACCGGCATGTGCAGCGGGGTCCCCATGCGGAGCGTCCCGAAGCCACGCTGATCGAAGTAGTCGAGCCCGCCGGACTCGAAGAGGAGTTCCATGCTCTTCTCGTACCACATGGCGAAGAGCACGCTGCCGCACGCGCCCGTGATGGTCCGGGGCACGCACCGGTCACCCGACACCCCGTCGGCCGTGGCGGGCGGGAGCCCCGCGGCTTCACGGCTCGGGTTGATGTATTGGAGCGCCATCTCAGGCTGGCCCATCCTGATGTGGGCCTCCGCCATGAGGAACTCCATCTCGCGCACCGTCAACTCGGGGATGAACCCGAAGCCCGTGTCGGACTTGTCCCGCCACTTCCACGTCCGGTAGGGTGTGACGAACCAGATCCCGCGTTGCGCGTCTCCGAAGAGCGTGCCCGGAATCTCAACGAGCGTCCCGGATGCCTCCGTATCACCGGGGGCGTGGATCCGTTGATCGTCCGTCTCCACGTGGATGGCGAACCTCTCTCTCGGGTTGGCCGCCTCGTAGGCCTGCCAGCCGCCGGATTGGTCCGCCGGACCGACGAAGCGGATGCCGAGCAGGTGGGGTCGGTTGTAGGAATCGTCCCAGATGTCTCCCGGCACGGTGTTGATGCCGTAGTCAGCCGTCACGCCGTCCCGGGCGAGGCTCATCACCTCGCTCCAGTTGACGGCGCCGCGCTCATCGGGGGTCCGGGCCACGGTCGTCATCAACCGGGCTTCCCAGGAGTTGATCATGCGGACCAAGTCGTCGCTCGAGACGCTGGTGCCCATCCACCCCGCGGGGATCGTGAACGAGTTCTGGCTCGCGATCTGCCGGGCCGCCTGCAGGTAGCTCCTCGCCGCTTGCGCGACCTCGCCATAGGGGCGCAGGTCCGCGTTCTCCACCACCGCCTCGACGTCGACTGTCTCGTCGATGATGAACCCCTGGTCGAAGATGTTCGCGATATGGCCGTGGATCAGCCCCTGCATCAGCTTTGCAAATGCGAGGGTCCGCGGAGTGTCCTGACCGTTCGCCCCGATCTGGAGGTCGCTCTCCTCGACCACCTGCACCCCGTCGCGGATCGCGGCCAAGGCCTGGTTCAGCTCCATCCAGGGAGCCCGCAGCGAACGTCCCCACTGGTAGCCGATGGCGTTCGTGAGGTTGATCCGGGGCTGCTGGTTGTTGTCGGAGGCGAAGTGGTTTGCGGCCGCGGAGGAAAGAACCTCGGCCGCGCTGCTGAGGGCCTGCACCATGGCGAGCTCGTCGCCGGCCCCGTGCACCTGGTCCCACCAGGTCGAGTAGGAGCCTGCGATCAGGGACTCGATGTCTCCTGGTTCGGAGAGCGCACGGTCACGATCGGGCTCGTTGGGATTTACCACTTCCAGGTCGCAGGCCGACGCCGCTATCAGGATCAGAGCCGTGGCAGCTATCTGGTTCCGCAGTCTTGATGGTAGGAATCTCACGTCTCACGCTCCTGCTCTACGAGTCCGCGTGTCGAATTAGAATACGAGCTCGACATCGATGCCGAGCTGCCGGTAGTTCGGGTAGAAGTACTCGTCGATGCGGCCGATGGCCGCCGAGCCTCCGAACGTCGTCTTGCCCACTTCCGGATCGTGACCGAGGTAGCCGGTGAACGTGATCAGGTTGCGACCGGCCAGGTTGACCGTGGCACGATCGAAGCCCGCCTGCGACAGGAACCCCGGCAGACTGTTCTGGTCGAACGTGTACCGTACCGACAGCTCCCGCAGCTTTACGAAGTCTCCATCCTCCACGAACCAGTTGTTCCGGTTGTTCCGGTCGTAGAGGAACGCGGCCCCGTAGTAGGGAAGCGGCTTCTTGAGTTCCTCGGGCTTGCCGCGCTGATCGATTGCTCCGACGGCGCTCCTGGAACCCCACTGGCGGGTCTGGTTCATGACCTGCGCCCCGAACTCACCCTCGAAGAGGAGCGAGACCCCCAGGTTCCGATACTGGAAGTCCTGCAGGAAGCCGACGTTCAGATCCGGCTGGGACGAGCCCAACCTCCGCGGCTCGGAGTCGAACCTGTTGTGCTTGATGGGCATGCCCCAATCGAAGGTCATGCCGTCAACCTCCCCCACGGTGCCCCAGAGAGACTTCGACACTCCATCTCTGTAGCCGTTGCCCGCGCCGACATAGACGAGCAGCCCGTCGTCGTTTACCTCGAACTGGTTGCAATTCATTCCCGACGGCAGATCGCCACAGGCGCTGAGCCAGTGGGAGCCGTAGAACGCTCCCAGTTCCTCGCCCTCTCGCACCAGCATCCGCGCGCGCAGGTCTCGGAACTCGAACGGCGGTATGTTGAGCTCGGTGATCTCCTGGCGCGTGCGATCCATGGTGAGGCGAGCCGTCCAGAGGAGGTCGGGACGCTCCACCAGGGCTGCCTCGATCGAAGCCTCCCAGGTGGTGGAGGCCACAGTGCCGGCGTTCCGCCACTGGGACTCGAAACCCAGGGCCGAGCTGAGAGGCACCAGCAGCAGCTGGTCCTTCACCTCGAGATCGACGTAGTTCAACTGGACGCGATACCGGTCGGCAACCATCATGTCGACCCCGTATTCCTGCTCCGTCGCCAACTCGGGCTTCAGCGCGCTGTTTCCGAGAAGCTTGGGGATGATGCGTCCGCGGTCGACCGCGTAACTCTGGTACTGGTAAGAGAACCCCGGGCGTCCGCCTGCTGTCCCCCTCGAGTAGCGGGGTCTGAACTCGGTGAAAAAGTCGAACGGCCACCAGTCCTCCTCCGCCAACCTCCACGCCGCGGAGACCCGGTAGTAGTTCTGCCAGCGCTCGTCCGGCCCGAACAGCGAACTGCCGTCACGCCGGGCGAGGAGATCGAGGATGTAGCGGCTCCTGTACGTCAGGGCGGTAATGGCGAACAGCCCCTGCGAACGAACCGTCTCCGCGTGCGAACGCGTGTACAGGCCCGTCGTCAGCAGTCCCATCTGCGGCACCCCGACGACCGAGAAGGTGGAACCTCCGGCAACGAAGTTGTCCGAAGTCGATTGCTCCGCCAGCCAGCGGAAGCGAGTCCGCGTCGTGAGATCTCCGAAGCTGTGCTGGATCGACGCCGTGACGTTGCCGTTGAGCTCCTCCCGGAGATCCTCGAGCCTGAACATCGCGCCGTCCCGCGGAGGTCGCGGGTAGCGTTGCTTCCACGGACTCGGGGTGATGTTCACCTCTTTCAGATTGGTACGGTCGTACGACACGTTCCCTTGGAACGAGAGCCAGGAAAACGGGGCGTACTGCGCGTCGAAGGCGCCCATGACCCTGAGGCGGTCACGGGTCCAGTCCTGATTCTCCAGCTGATACAGGGGGTTCGTGCTCCTGCGGATCAGGTCGCCGATCAGCTCGAGGTCGCCGTCTGCGTCACGCGCGAAGAGGTCGGTGGAGGCGCGGTAGTGATCGGTCCCGCGGAAGAGGCCGCGACTGGCTGCGCCCCCGGAGGCTGTCGGGTCCCTCGGCTCCACGCCTACGAGATCCGTCAGGTCGCTCAACCCGGCCCTTTCGTGCTGGAAAATGACGTCCTGTTCCCGCAGCGTGACGTACGAACTCAATGAGAACTGGAGTTGATCACCGATCGCTTGATCGAGGTTGACCCGGACGTTCGTCTGCTCCGCGCCGTCGTGGAACACCAGGGCGCCCTCGTCGCGCTGATATGCGGCCGACGCGCGGTACTGGGTGCTGCCCTCGTTCCCCGAGGCCGACAGGTACGTGCTGTAGGAGTTGCCGGAAGACAGCATCTGAGGCCAGATCTGGCCTCCGTAGAGGTTCGGCGGGATCGGCTGGTCCTGGAACGTGGTCCACTGATCGCGGCCGGCTCCGCCGGGCTGGCCGAAGTTGTCGTTCAGCGCGTACTGCCCGACGCTGAACTCCCTCTGCCGGTTCGTCAGGTCCAGCTCGTTGCCGCTTCGATCGAGGATGGCCGTGCCGGCCGCGTTCATGCGGTACTCGTGCGACTCGGTCATCCCCATGAGGTATTCGATGTCGTTGAACAGGTATTGGGTGCGGATCGTGAACTCGTGGGTGCCCTCCCTGAGCGAAGCGCCCCTGCGGGTGGTCACCTCCATCACCCCGGCCTGCGCGCGCGAGCCGTAGAGCGAGGCCGCCGCGGCTCCTCTCACGACCTCGATGCTCGCGATGTCGTTCGGGTCGATGTCCGCCAGGGATCCCGTGGAGATCACGCCGTCAACGATCAGAAGGGGCGCCTGGCTCTGCATGATGCTGGTCGGGCCCCGGAACTGGATGGACGGCTCGTCCCCGGGCTGGCCGGTTCCCTGAATCACCCGCGTTCCCGCCGTTCGGCCCTGCAGCAGGCTGGCCACGTTGAGGGCCGAAGCGATCTGGGCGTCCTGCACCTGCACCTGGTCCACCGTGAAGGCAAGCTCGGTCTCGGGGGTAGCGCCTGCTACGCCGGTCACAACCACGCCGTCCAGCGCCAGCACCCGCGACTGCAGCGAGAAGTTCGCGACTACGCTGCCCCCGCCGGGCACGTCGATGACCTGGGCGTCGGTCTGGCGACCGATGAGTTCCGCCCTGATCTCGTACTGGCCCGCGGGCACGTTGGGGAGCGCGTAGGCTCCGTCAGCGTTCGTCAGCATGCCGATCTGAAGCTCGGGGATGTGGACCTGAACGGTGGCAATCGGCTCGCCGGTGTTCGAATCCGTCACCGTTCCGGTAACGACCCCCGTCTGCGCCGCGAGGCTGCCCGTGACTATGGCCAAGGCGGTCACCAGAGCGGCCGACGACGACCCAATCTTCCTAACGCATATTCCATCCATAATGAGCCCCCACGTGCAAGCTTCCGGACTACGCAAGACGTCCAGGTAAACGCGCCAATGTCTGGGAAAAAACAGAATGCCGCGCAGACCCCTCGGAGCAGATGGTCCCACTCCGGGCCGACGCGGCATGAAGTACCGCCATGTTCCAGCTTCCCATCTGTGCGCCAAAAGCGCTTGTGCACTACATATCGGCAGACTACGGCGCGCCCCATACCCGTGTCAAGCAGAAGAGGCGCTCCAGGGTATGATCAGCGGCGCAGATCCGCGGGGCATTGCGCGACGTTCCTGAAGTCGCGAACCGTGGTCACGCGGATGATCCCCGCGGCACCGCGAGAACCGGCCACCAGCGTCGCCGCGGGACCTCGAAGCACCCGGATGTCGACGATTTCGCGGGTGTCGAGATCCCCCAGCGCGCGGTCCGTAACCAGCCCGTCAACTACCAGCAACGGCTGCGCCTCCACCGGCTTCGGCGCCGCAGGCCGCCGCTTGGTGGTGATCTCGATCACGCCGCCCTGAGCTCGCGAGCCATAGTGCGCCGCGGCGGCCGCGCCCTTCAGGACTTCGATGCGCTCGACATCCATGGGATCGATCCCGGCCGTGCTGTGGCCCGCGATGATCCCGTCCACGACGACCAGCGGTTGCTGCTCCGCCCCGCCCAGGCTGGCGGGACCCCGCAGGAGAATGTCGGCCTCCTGACCGGGAAGACCGCTTCCCCGCACCACTCTCCCGCCGGCGATGCCTCGAAGGAGGTTGGCTATGCTGCCGGCGGCGGTCCCGGTCCTCAGTTCGGAGCCGCTCAGCTCCTCCACCGAGAAGGGAAGCTCGGCGCGCAAGAGCTCGGATGGCGTGCCCGTGACGACGAGTTCGTCGAGGGCGAAGGCCCGCGGACCCACCTGCACGGTGACCTGGTTGGCCTCCCCGGGTTCGACTTCGACGGTCCGGGTGGCGAGCTCGCAGCCCAGCGCATAGACCGACAACCGGTGCTCGCCGGGACGCACCACGGCCAGTTCGAACTGGCCCTCGGAGTCGGTGTCCGCACGCAGTCCCAGCTCGGGGAAGAGGACCTGGACGCCGGGCAGGACCGGACCATCTCCGCTGTAGACCACCTGGCCCTTGAGGCTTCCCATGGACTGGGAAGAGGCTTCTCGGGGAAGGAGCGCGAGGATGGCTGCGCCCGCGAGGAAGGCGCTGAAGCGGAGCCTGTGACGAGATAGGCGGTTGAGCCGCCGAGTGTCCACCGAACTGCGGACGCCGATCATCGAACCCTCATCTTCAAACAGCGGAGGCAGGGTATCCCGCGGCGCTTCAGAAGTTGATCAGAAGCGCGCCGGTGAGGACCCGGTCCTTGTGCGTGAGGTCTTCGCCGAAGCGCGCAAAGGATGTCCGCAGCTCCCGGAATTCCCCGCGGAGCCCGAAGCGGCTCTCCGCTCCGAACCGGGCCTCGACGCCGCCTGCAAGGCTCCAGGCGGTGTCGAATCCCCTCGCGTCAGGGCCGCCTGCCGGGTCGAAGACCCATTTGTACGACTTCCATCCTCCACCGACAGCCCCGTATGGTGAGACCGTCAGGCCTCCAGCTGCCAGGGGAAGGCGGACCACGAAGTCACCCTGAATGGTCCAGATCCGCGGATCACGACCAGACACGATCGAAGTCCGTCCGTCGGAAGCCCCCAGGGTCCCGTGATCCGTCGACAAGGCGTTGACCTGTACGCCCATGTGCCGATGGAACCAGAAGTTGAGAGTGCCTCCGAGCAAGCTGGCGGTGTCGAATCCTCCACCGTCCCGAAACCGGGTCGTCGGGTTCATCTGCCCGAAGATCAGCCCCACGGACACGACATCGTCACCCGGTTCGGCCTCGCCCAGCGAGCCGAACAGCTGCCCGGAGAGATCGGAGGCCGGAAGGGCGAAGAAAAAGAGGAACGTGCCTAGCGTCAATGACAAAACGCGCTTCATATCGCCCTCCGTAGCTTGGAATGCGCCACTGTTGGCAGAGTACCGGCGGGATGGGCGGTTTGTCAAAGACCCAGCGACTATCGGAGCCGCCGGGTCTCGAGCTGGTTCCCTGCCCACCGGTGGAATTCGGCCCCGGGGGACAGTCCCGCGGGACCCTCCTCCCGGGGCCGAGTGCGTCAGCCCCCCGGACCGGATCTGCTGGCGTCCGTAGCGACGGACGGGAGGCGCACAAAGCCGATACCGCGGGTGTCGTCCCACTCCACCGTGGTGCCGTGCGGCCTGGACTCGTCGATCAGGTCCTGAATGATCTTCCTGCCCAGCTCGCGGTCCGCGAACATCGGCCGGCCGCGCACGGTCGCGGGCTGCCCGAATCCCAGCGAGATGGGGTGCAGCTCGAGACCGACCAGCTCCTCGCCCCGGAACGTGGGCATCGCGACGACCGATTCCCAGATCTGAGCCCGGGTCGGAAAGCCGGTGGTCTCGTTCTGGTAGCGCGTCGAGTTGAAGTCCGCGACCCAGGCGTTGGCCTCGCCCTCGAGGCCGAGGCCGGCGTAGTTGTCGTAGGGCAGCCGCAGCAGCGTCTCGTTCTGGAAGACGAAGTCGCCCAGGGAGTACATGATGGGCTTGCCCTTGTAGATGTCGATGCCCGTCAGGTAATGGGGTCCGTGTCCCACGAACACGTCCGCACCGGCATCGATCATCGCGTGCGCGAACTTCTTCAGGTACGGGCCCTGGTTGTGGGCGTGGATCGTGACCACCACGTATTCGGCCAGCCGCGAGGCGTTGTTCACCACCGCCGCGATCTCCGCCATGTCCACGGGATCGGGGTCGCTGTCGATGCCCGACTCGTCGCCCGGATGGAGCACCGTCCCAAACAGGTTGAGCGGCTCGCCGGGAGCGCCGAGGTCGCCCTGCTGCCCGAGTGCCTCCAGGTCCATGCCCTGGACTGACTGGCGCAGTTCTTCGAGCTGGCCCCGCTCCACGTAGCGCGTGGTGATCACGCGCAGGGGGTTGAGGCCCGGACGTCCCCGGACGGCGCCCTTGGCCGGACCGGCGATCGAGTGGTCGGTGAACGCCAATGACACGGAGATCAGCGCGACGCGGCCGTCGTGCGTCTCCAGGAAGCGGGCCTCGCGGGCCTCCGCCAGGTTCTCCCCGGTCCCCGCGGTGAGCAGCCCCGCCGTCTCCGCGTGCCTGCGGGTGATCCGGTGCCCGTCCGCGGAATAGTCGCCGGTATGGTTGTTCGCCATCGACACCATGTCGAAGCCGGCCCACACGAGTTCGTTCGCCAGGTTCGGGTCCGCGCGCATGTAGGTGCCGCCGCTGGAAGAGGCGGGATACGGCTCGTAGTCATGGAAGAGCACCTCCAGATTGACGAACGAGGCGTCCGCGCTGCGGACGAGCTCGATCATGTCGAGGTACTCGGTCTCCTTGTAGGGGGAGAGACGACGGGTGATGATGGCGTCTCCCGTGAGCGCAACGGTGAACATGCCGTCGGCGGACAGGCTTCCGGACGGGTCCTGGCCGGTAGCCTCGGTCGGGCCCGCGAAGGCGAAAAGGGTGATCGTGCCGCCGAAGAGCAAGGATCGCTTGAGCATGCCACTCCTCCTGAAAAACGGGTCGATGCTCGGGTGCCGGTTGGCCCGGCTGCCTCAGACGGGCATAGTAAAGGAGTAGTGGGTGTCGTGTCGAGTTGGATCATGGGAGAGCATCCGGGACAACGCTTATGCTCGGACTTACGATGGCCTTGGGGTCCGCCTGGCTCTTTCTGCTGCTGGTGGCACGTCACCGGGTTGAATCCGGCCGCCCGGCGAGCCACCCCGAACGCCGCGGCTCGCGGGGATGGGTTCGCGCGGCGCAGGGATTGGGCGGAGCGTTCGGGGGATTCCTGGGAACGGAGTTTGGAGGCCTGCTGGAGATGATCGTCGTGGGAGTCGCCATGGCGATCCTGTCGACCAGAATCGTCCCCCACGAGAAGCGGCTCCGGTCGGGCAGGTCGGATGACCGTCGGATCAAAGGAAGGGATGACGGTTCAGGGTCAGCGTAATACTCTCCGGCATCGACCTTGCCGCCGGGCGCGATCCCCCTTCGCACTTCGGGCTCGTGTTAACCAGGCGGGTCGGCCGAACGTTCTACCTGGTGAGACACGGAGTTCCGGGCATCCAGGCGTGGCCGCCGGAAGAGTTCGGTCCGTTGGACGCGAGACACGGAGGTGACTGTTGTTCTGGGACGTGGTTGAGGGAATAGGGCCTCTTGTTGTGGTATTCGGCGCCATCGTGGCAGTCGTCTGGCTCAGGGGCAGAGTGAATCAGGTTCGGCTGGCCAAACAGGCGGAGACGCAGCAGCAGCTCCTGGCCAAGTTCCAGTCGGGCGAGGAGTTGGCCGAGTTCATCGAGACGGAAGGTGGAAGGGAGTACCTGCGCCAGTTCGAATCCAACCCGCACGGGACCATCCTGGCCGTGCTCGGTACCGGCATCGTCACCTCCGTCCTGGGCCTGGGGCTCCTCGTACTGGTGATTTGGCAAGGTTATCTTCTCTTCCCCGGTGTGGTCACCATGGCGCTCGGGATCGGTCTCGTCCTTGCGGCGTTCATCTCCAGGAGGCTGTCGGACAAGGGGGCGGGGACGAAGTCGGGGGATCCCGAGCCGTAGGGCGTCCATCGTCTGATGCCGACATGCCTGACGCGGGATGGCGTGGATGACGGAGGCGCCGGGAAGCTCAGGCCCGACATGCGGGCGCCGGTAGCGAATGCGTGAGATGGACGAAGCCGCGTTCCGTGGCCTCTATGAGCGAACGGCACCGCGGCTTCGGGCTTACCTGTACGTGGTGTTGAGAGACGACGCTCTCGCGGAAGATCTTCTGCAGGAGGCGTTCTACCGGCTCCTCCGCGCCGGGTTGAGCGACGCGAACATGCCCCAGCTTCGCTCCTATCTGTACAAGACAGCGCGAACCCTGGTCGCCGATCACGGCAGGCGGGCCGTTCTCGAACAAAACTCGCGAGAGGGATGGGGCACCGCGGCATCTGAATGCCCGAAACACGATCTCACTCTCGACATGCAGCGGCTTTTCGCCCAGCTCTCGACGAAACAGCAGTCGCTTCTCTGGCTCGCGTACGTGGAGGGGTTCAGCCACCGGGAGATCGCAGCTTCATTGGGCATGCGCGAGAAGAGCGTTCGCGTCGTGCTCTTCCGCGCGCGGAGGAAGTTGGCGGGGATCCTCGAGGACCACGGCTGGGGCCCGGGGGGGTGAAATGACCGGAGAGGTGACATGACCGGAGAGGTGACATGAAGCCGGAACCATGTACCCACGGGGAATCCGTGGTTCAGGCCGCGCGGACGGGGAGATGGGGCGACGAGCTGGCGGCTCACGCGAGGGAATGCCCTTCGTGCCGCGAGTCCGCGCGAGTGGCTCGGTGGATGTTCGAACTGGCCGAGGCCGCGGACCCCGGCCCGGACTCCCTGCCCGACCCCCATCTGGTCTGGCTCAAGGCCCGGATTCAGCGGCGATCGGAGGATCAGCGGCGCGCGCTGCTTCCGATCAGGATCGCAAGCGTGTTGTCGGCCATCGGAATGGGCGCAGTTCTCGCATTGCTTCCGAGGGAGGTCTGGCGTTCGGCTCAGGCGTGGCTGGCCAACGGCAACACTCTGCTGTCGGAGCTCCCGAACCTCCCGTTTCCATTGCCGCTTGCGACGCTGTGGATTCCTGCGGGGATCCTGGTGCTCATCGTCCTGCTGATCAGCGGCCACGAAGCGTGACCCGGTACCCCTGATTGCCGCCGGCGAAGAATGACTACCTCTGATGGCCGCCGGCGAAGTGTGACTACCGCTGATTGCCGGCGGCCAGGTATGATTACCGCCGATCGCCGCCGGGCATGCGTCATGTGAACCTGCGGCCCGTCACCGCAGAAGCGCCTCCAGCTCCTCGGGCGAGCGCGGCAGCGTGGCGGTCAGCATCTCGGCTCCGTCCTCGGTAACCAGGATCACGTCCTCCACGAACACCGAGACGCCGATCTCGTGGTTGTAGTACCACGGCTCGACGGTGAACACCATGCCGGGCGCGAGCGGCTCGTCCAGCAGTGCCGGATCGCCTGCCGAGAGGCCGATATGGTGGCCGAAGAACGAGCCGGTCTGCATGTGGGGCTCCTCCTCGTCCGGGATCGCGTCATAGGCCACGGCGGTGAGTTCGCGCAGGGTCACACCGGGGCGGACCGCGGCGATGATCGCGTCAGCGGCCCGCGTGCTGACGAGCAGCTTCTCCCGCTGGATGTCCGTGAATGTCCCGTTTACCGGGAAGGTGCGCCCGACGTCGCTGATGTAGCCGTCGACTTCGCACCCCACGTCGAGGATGACCAGGTCGCCGTCCTCCAGCGCACGGTTGCGGCGGTCATAGTGCGCCGCCAGCACGCGCCAGGGCCAGAGGCTGTTGGGACCCGACTTGATGATGGGCGTAAAGGGGATCGACTGGGAACCGAAGGTGCGGCAGGTATTCTCGAACTCCCCTTGCAGTGTCCGTTCGTCAACCCCGGGACGGATGCGCCATGCGGCCGACTGGATCCCCGCCATGGTCGCATCGGCGGCGACGCGCATGTGATCGATCTCCGCGGGGGTCTTGATCATGCGCAGGCGGGCGATGACGTCGAAGGCGTTGATGACTTCGGCATCCGGATAGTCGGTCGTCAGCCGGAGGATCAGCGAGGCGGTGGGGTCAAGGCTTCCGATCAGCGGGACGTCCGGGCGCGCGATCTCACCACGGGAACCTGCGTTCACGCGCAACGCCGTTCCTCCGCCCAGACGCTGACGGAGAAAGTTGTCGAGTTCGGTGATATCGCGGTATTCGTCGATGCCGGTGATGCTGCGAAGCTGATAGTCTCCGAGCAGCGGGCGCCCGGGAAAGTCGTTCGGCCTCCCCGGATCTTCGAAGCGCGGGTCCCGCTGAGGCATGAAGAGGATCGAGCGGTCGCGGTCGGCGTCGAGGACCAGCATGGACTGCACGACTTCGAGGCCCGTCAGATACCAGAAGTCCTCCAGCTGCCGAAAGGTCCCGCCGTGCGTGAGGCCGTCGGAGGACGGCGTGAGCAGGACCCCTCCCCCCGCTGCCGCGCAGGCCGTCCAGGATGCGCGCGCGCCGATACGCGTACTCCTGCGCCCGGAACTCCAGCCGGGTCCAGTCGGTGTAGCGCTGTTCGGGAGTCTGAGCGGCCAGCGGAGCTGCCGGCGCCGGTATGCCTCCGTCCGGATTCGGGGCGACAGGCAAGGCGGGGCTCGCACATGCGAGAAAGAGGACGATGACGCCGCGGCGGTAGACTGTGGCCGGCATGATTCCGATCCTGTGTCGAAGACTGATACGGTTCCGGCAACTTGGGGGTCGGGGAGACCGCCGTCCATGGCGCGGGGAACCGCGGCACCGAACGCGGACGCGTCCGCGCGTGTCCGGCAGGGGGAGCGGGCGTCCGAAAGGAGCATTTCGTCGCCCCTACTCCACGGCCTGCGAAAACCGTACACTTTCCCGTCCCTACACACTATCGCCCGAGGATCATCCGATGCATGACCTCCGTTTCCGCACCCGCCAGGCGTTCTCGTACTCCGGCCGCGCGTTCTCCCACTGCACCCGTGCGCTGTCGGTCTTCGCTGTGCTGGCTGCTCTGGCCCCGCTGGCCTCCGTCAAGGATCCGCTTGCCTCCGTACACGACCCTCGTTCCTCCGTCGCGGGCAGCCGCTCCTCCACGGGGGACCTTCCCGGCGGTGGCGAGGTGGCCTGGCTGCTCGCCAGCGGGCTTCACGCCCAGGAGGCCGGCGAAGGTGCGGACGGGGACGGTCCCGCCGAGCTCAATTCGGGGCTGCTTTCGTCGTTCCGGTGGCGGAGCATCGGTCCGGCGGTGGCCTCGGGACGCATCGCGGACATCGCCATCGACCCGACCGACCGCAGCACCTGGTACGTCGCGGCCCTCCTCGGGCAACGTCTGGAAGACGACCAACGCGGGCACGACCTGGACCCCCATCTTCGACGACTACGGGTCGTACTCCATCGGGGCCATCGCGCTCGACCCGGGCGACCATCTCACGCTCTGGGTGGGCACCGGAGAGAACAACGGCCAGCGCTCGGTCGGCTACGGGGACGGCGTGTACAAGTCGGTGGACGGGGGGCGCTCGTTCCGCAACATGGGACTCGAGACCTCGGAGCACATCGGCATGATCGCGGTGCATCCCGCGGATTCGCGCACCGTCTTCGTGGCGGCGCAGGGGCCGCTCTGGGCCGCGGGGGGCGAGCGCGGGCTCTACCGTACGCGGGACGGGGGCGAGAGCTGGGAGCTGGTGCTCGAGATCGACGAGCACACGGGGGTCAACGAGGTCTACTTCGACCCGCGCAATCCAGAGGTGATGTACGCCACTTCGTGGCAGAGACGCCGGCACCAGTGGACCATGATCGACGGGGGTCCCGGCTCGGGCATCCACAAGTCCACCGACGGGGGCGAGAGCTGGCGGGCGATCAACCGCGGGCTTCCTTCCGGGGACAAGGGACGTATCGGGCTGGCCATCTCTCCCATCCAGCCGGACGTGCTCTACGCCATCGTCGAGGCGTCGGGGAATGAAGGCGGGACCTTCCGTTCCGGGAATATGGGCGAGAACTGGAGCCGCACTTCACGCTACCAGTCGAGCGCGCCGATGTACTACCACGAGCTCTATGCCGACCCTCATCGCTTCGACCGCATCTATTCCCTGGATACCTTCCTGGAAATGTCCGAAGACGGTGGCGAGAACTGGAGCCGGCTGCCGACGCAGAGCGTGCACGTCGACCATCACGCCCTCGCCTTCGACCCGGACGATCCCGAGCATCTGATTCTGGGCAATGACGGCGGATTGTACGAGACATTCGATTTCGGCGAGAGCTGGAGCCATTTCGCCAACCTTCCCCTCACCCAGTACTACAAGGTCGCAACCTCCAACGACGAGCCCTTCTATTACGTCTATGGAGGGACGCAGGACAACAATACCATGGGAGGCCCGTCGCAGACCCTCGGGGGCGGCATCCGCAATTCGGACTGGTATGTGACGCTGGGTGGTGACGGCTTCGATCCCGTGGTGGACCCCGGGAATCCCGACATCATCTATTCGCAGCTGCAGCACGGAGTACTGTCGCGCTTCGACCGGGGAAGCAAGGAGCGGCTGGACATCAAGCCCCAGGCGGATCCCGGCGGGCCGCCGCTGCGCTGGTACTGGGACGCGGGGCTGATCCTGTCGCCACACGACAATGATCGGCTCTATTTCGGGGCCCAGATCCTGTTCCGGAGCGACGATCAGGGATCGAGCTGGCGTGCCGTCTCCGGAGACCTGTCGCGCAACCTCGACCGAAATCAACTGGAGGTGATGGGGCGCGTGTGGAGCGTCGACGCCGTGGGCAAGAACCGTTCGACGTCGGTGTTCGGGCACATCGTGGCCATCTCCGAATCGCCGCTGGTCGAGGGGCTGATCTATGTGGGGACGGACGACGGCCTGGTGCAGGTGACCGAGGACGGGGGCGAGACCTGGCGCCGGGTCGCGAGCCTGCCGGGCGTGCCGGACACGAGCTTCGTGCACGATGTCGAGGCCGATCTGCACGATCCCGACGCCGTCTTCGCGGTGGTCAACAACTTCAAGCGGGGTGACTTCCGCCCCTACGTCCTGAAATCGGAGGATCGCGGGCGCAGCTGGAGCGCCATCACCGGCGGACTGCCGGACAACAGCCCGGCCTTCTCCATCGTGCAGGACCACGTCGAGCCCGACCTGCTCTTCCTGGGGGCGGAATTCGGGGCCTTCGTGTCGGTGGACGGGGGCGAGGCGTGGATGGAGTTCGATAGCGGGCTGCCCACGATTCCGGTGCGAGAGCTGGAGATCCAGAAGCGGGAGAGCGACCTGGTGGCGGCGACCTTCGGGCGCAGCTTCTACGTCATCGACGACTATGCGCCGCTCCGCGAGCTGGCGCGGGGGTCCGAGGCCATCCTCGCTTCGGCGGGACACCTGTTCGAGGTGGCCGATGGCGACATGTACGTGCCCTGGAACCCCGGTGGGGCCAACGGCGCCGACTTCTACGCGGCCGACAACCCGGAGCTGGGCGTGACCTTCACGTACTGGTTCGGAGAAACGCTGCGGACCCGGCAGGCCGAGCGGCGGGCGGCGGAGCGGCAGGCGCAGCGCCGGGGCGAGGACACCCCCTATCCCTCGTGGGAGGAGCTGCGCGAGGAGGACCGCGAGGAGGCGCCGCGCGTGTTCCTGACGGTGCGGGGCGAGGGGGGAGAGGTGGTGAACGTGGTGGGTGGCTCGACCTCGCGAGGCGTCCATCGGGCGGTCTGGAACTATCGCTACCCGGCGTACACGCCCGTGACCGGAGGAGGAGGAGGAGGTTTCGGCGGGGGCGGTTTCGGCGGCGGCAACGGGCCCATGGCGCTGCCGGGCAGCTACACCGTCTCGCTGGCACAGCGGGTGGACGGCGAGGTCACCGAGCTGGCCGGCCCCGTGCCCTTCGAGATCGCGCCGATCACCCGGCCCGTCATCGCCGCCCAGGACCGGGCGGCTGTGCTCGCCTTCCAGCGCGAGACCGGCGAGCTGCTGCGCGCCGTCACGGGTTCGCAGCGGGCCGCGGCGGGAGCCGCCGCGCGGATCGGCGCCATCAAGCAGGCGCTGGAGCGCTGGCCGGCGGCGCCGGTCGAGCTCATGGGAGAGGCGCGCGCACTGGAACTGAGCCTCCTCGACCTGCGCGAAGCGGTCGACGGCTCACGCACGCGCGCCTCGCGCGCCGAGCCCGACCTGCCGGGGATCGCCGGGCGGGTCAATCAGGTCGTGCGCGGGCACTGGAACGGGACCCACGGACCCACGGGGACGCACCGGGAGCAGTACCGGGTCGCCCGCGAGGCGTTCAGCGCCGTGTACCCCGAGCTGCAGCGGCTGGTCGAGACCGACCTGCCGGCGCTGGAGGGGCGGCTCGAGGCGGCGGGGGTGCCATGGACCACGGGGCGCGCGCTCCCGAGCTGGCCGCCGGGGGGTTAGGAATCGGTCAGCCGATCAGCTGCTGACTTCCCGAACCACGCTTCTTCAGGAGTTCAACCGAGACCTGGCGCGCGTCGTCGAGGGTCTTCACAACCTGCTTTCTCGGTACGTCGTTCAGGATGTCCAGAGTCCGGAGCGTCTCCGCCGGACCGCCCGAGAGACCCATGACGACAACCTCGGTCTTCTCGCGCCCGGCGACATCCAGAAGCTGCAGGATGAGCATGGCGGCGCTGTCGTCGAGGTAGGACACGTTGGTGAAGTCGAAGATGGTGACTTCATGCTCCTTGATGTCTCCTCCGATCACCGCGACCAGCTTGTGCGCGGATGCGACGGTGAAGCTGCCCTTCAGCGCGACCAGGCCCACCCGCGCCGAATACCAGTCCATCATCTCCTGATCCTCCTGTTCGGCGAAGAACATGCGGTCGAGGAGGGGCACGGAGACCACGCTGTCCAGCTCCAGGCTCTCCAGCTGCTTGGAGTGCGCCATTCCGGCCACGATCAGCCCGATCGCGACGCCGGTCATCAGGTCCACGAACACCGTCAGCCCCAGCGTGACCAGCATGACGATCACATGCTCGCGCCGGAGGTGATGGATGCGCACGAGCATGCGCCAGTCGATGATGTCCCATCCCACCTTGATCAGAATGGCGGCGAGGACGGCGTGGGGAATCGGCTCCACGAACTGGCCGAGTCCCAGCAGGAGGCCCAGTACCAGCGCCGCCCGCAGAGCGCCGGAGACCGGAGTCCTGCCCCCGGCCCGGATGTTGACCACGGTGCCCATGGTCGCCCCGGCGCCGGGCAGCCCACCGATGAGCCCGGAGGCGATGTTGCCGATGCCCTGGCCCACCAGCTCCCGGTTGGCCTCGTGGCGGGTTCCGGTGATGGAGTCCGCCACCAGCGATGTCAGTAGGCTGTCCACCGAGCCCAGGATCGCAAGAATGAGCGCCGGCTGAACCGCGCTCACCAGGAAGCCCAGGGAAGGCATCGTGAACTGAAGAGTCGGCAGGCCTGTCGGGATCTCCCCGATGACCGGTATGCCGCCCAGCCACAGGACTGCGGCCGTGGTCCCAACGACCAGCGCAACCAGGGGGGGCGGAATCAGCCTCGCGTAGCGTTTCGGCCACGCGAGGGTGGCAGCCAGAGTCAGAACGCCAACGGTAACGGCGGTCGGGTTCGCGGTCGCGAGGGCTTCCGGCATCGCCCGCACCGCGCCCATCGCTCCACCGGCCACCGGGGGCAGGCCGAGAAACGGCAGGCTCTGAATCAGCATGATGATGATGCCGATCCCCGACATGAAACCCGATACCACCACCGCAGGCGTGTAGGCCACGAAGCGTCCGATCCTGAGCACGCCCATGGCGATCTGGAGCAGCCCGGCCAGGATCACTACGACCATGGCCTCGGCGAGGGTGGCGGAGTGCGTGGTCAGGATCGCCGCCATGGCGACCGTCATGGGCGCCGTGGGCCCGGAGATCTGCGAACGGGTTCCGCCGAACACGGCCGCGAAGAAGCCGACCGCGATCGCGCTGTAGAGGCCCGCGGCCGCCCCCAGCCCGGACGCCACGCCGAAGGCCAGGGCGACCGGCAGCGCCACGATAGCGGAGGTGACACCGCCGAAGAAGTCCCCGCGCAGCGCGTGGTAATCGTATTTCATTCGACCCCTCCCCTCGGCCTCCCCTCGCGGACGCACTCGGTGCGTGCCTCCGGGTCGACACGGGCGCGCCGCCGCATGACTTCCGTGGGCCGGTCCGGCGGGCGCGCATATCTGGCCGGCATCCTGGCGCACTGACGATACGCCTGCCGGCGCTCCCGAACCAGAGCGCCTGCCTCCCTCACTCCGCCTTCGCGATCACCGCGAGAAATTCTTCGCCGTAGCGCTCCAGCTTCGTCTCGCCCACCCCGGTGATCCCGGCCAGTTCGTCGAGGGTGCCCGGGCGAATCTCGACCATTTCGCGCAGGGTGGCGTCGTGGAAGATGACGTACGGGGGCACGCCCTGGGCTCGCGCGAGTTCCAGGCGATGCGCGCGCAGCGCCTCCCAGAGCTCCTCGTTCCAGGTCGCCGGATCGGGCGGCGGACGCTCCTCGCTGCGTTTTCGCTTGCGCGCGGGCCTGGACGGGCGCAGATCACGGCGCATGTGCACCCGGGTCTCGCCACGCAGAACCGGCCAGCTATCGTCCGTGAGCCGGATCGAGCCGTACCCCTCCATGTCGACCCACAGCAGACCCCGGGCAACCAGCTGCCGGAAGACGGAGCGCCACTCATACGGACCCAGGTCCGTGCCGACCCCATGGGTCGGAATGCGGTCGTGGCCGAAGCGCTGAATGCGGTCGGTCTCCCTGCCCCGCAGCACATCGATCAGGTACGCGGCCCCGAAGCGCTGTCCGGTGCGGTACACGCACGACATGGCCTTCTGGGATGCCTCGGTCGCATCCCAGGTCTCGACCGGAGTCAGGCAGTTGTCGCAGTTGCCGCAGGGCTCGGGCACGGTTTCGCCGAAGTAGGCGAGGAGGGTCTGGCGGCGGCAGGTGGTAAGCTCGCAATAGCCCAGCATGGCATCCAGCTTTCGCACCTCCAGACGCTTGCGTGCCTCACCCGCCTCCGATCCCTCCACCATGTTGCGCAGGGTCACCACCTCCTGCAGCCCGTATACCATCCACGCGCTGGCGGGCAGCCCGTCCCGTCCCCCGCGTCCCGTCTCCTGGTAGTAGGCCTCGATGCTCCTGGGCAGATCGAGATGGGCCACGAAGCGCACGTTCGATTTGTCGATGCCCATGCCGAAGGCGATGGTCGCCACCATGACCACGCCCTCTTCGCGCTGAAAGCGATCCTGGTTGCGGCGCCGCTCGGCGGCCCCGAGTCCGGCGTGGTAGGGGAGCGCCTTCACCCCATCCGCCTGAAGCCATTCCGCGGTTCCGTCCACCTTCTTGCGCGACAGGCAGTAGACGATGCCCGCGTGGCCCTTGTGGTGCCGGTCCAGGAAGCGGCGGAACTGGGCGCGCGCGTTGTTCTTGGGGACGACGCTGTAGCGGATGTTGGGGCGGTCGAAGCCGCTCACGAAGTCGGGCGCGCCCGCGAGCCCCAGCCGGTCGACGATCTCGCGGCGGGTCAGCTCGTCGGCCGTGGCGGTGAGGGCGATGCGCGGCACACTCGGAAAGTGGTCGCCCAGCGCGGACAGCTGCAGGTATTCGGGACGAAAATCATGCCCCCACTGGGACACGCAATGCGCCTCGTCGATGGCGAAAAGGGCCAGCCCGGCCCCCGAGAGAAGTTCCAGGGTGCGCTCGCCCAGAAGACGTTCGGGCGCGACGTAGAGCAGATCCACCCGCCCCGCGCGCACGGCGGCTTCCACCTCCAGCACCTCCCGGTACGAGAGGGATGAGTTCAGGCAGGCGGCGCGCACCCCCAGCTGGCGGAGGGCTTCCACCTGGTCGCGCATGAGGGCGATCAGGGGCGAGACCACCACCCCGGTTCCCTCTCTCAGGATGGCGGGGATCTGGTAGCAGAGGGACTTGCCGCCACCCGTGGGCATGAGGACCAGACAGTCGCCTCCGTCCACCATGTGGCGGATGATTTCCTCCTGCTGCCCGCGGAACTCCGAGTAGCCGAAGGTGCGCTGGAGGACGCGCCGGATCACCGCGGGCTCACGACGGCGGTCAGCGGTTCCCCAACTCCGGGAAGCCCGGCGGCGGGCGGCGGTGGCGCGTCCCCTGTTCGTAGGCGTAGGCAAGCCGGAAGAGCAGGCCCTCGGCGTACGGACGCGCCAGGATCTGGAGTCCCGCGGGGTGGGTTCTCTCCGTGAGGCCCATGGGCACGGTGATGGCCGGCATCCCGGTGGCGGGCGCCACGCGCTGGCTGTTGTCGCCGCTGTACTCCTCGTTGGCGCGGTCGATGTGCGCGGGTGGGCTCAACCAGGTGGGATAGACGACCGCATCGACTCCGGCGTCGTCCATCGCCGCCACCAGATCGGTCAGGTAGCCCTGCCGTTGCGCGTTGTCGAGGTAGTCCGGACAGGGCGGGTCCCAATCGGGCGGCGGCACGTCCAGGGGCATCCCCTCCGACCGGCGCAGGCCGCTCTCCGCGTCACCTCCGTATTGCCCGCTCTCGAGCACGGCCAGCACGTCCGTGATCGGGGCCGCGTCTCCCAGCGACTGCAGATAGACGTACATGTCGTAGCGGAAGCGGCGGCAGGACATGCCCTCCCGCTCCAGCTGCGCCTGCAGGTCGAAGTCGAGGGGGTCGACGATCTCGGCGCCGAGCCCGGCCAGCGCCCCGAGCGCGTTCTCGAAGACGGCCACGACCGCCGAGTCGGCGTCTTCGGTGTCCACCAGGGCTCGCAGCACGCCGATGCGCGCTCCCTGCAGGCCGGCCGGGTCGAGGAAGGCGGTGTAGTCGTCCTCCTTGCGCCCGCGACCGGCCTCGGTGTAGGGGTC
Organism: Longimicrobiales bacterium; assembly: GCA_965232315.1. Taxonomy (GTDB): domain Bacteria; phylum Gemmatimonadota; class Gemmatimonadetes; order Longimicrobiales; family Gaopeijiaceae; genus BD2-11. The sequence goes on from CBDDPN010000036.1 coordinate 96,634, forward strand.
GGCCGGGTCGTAGCCGGCCACCACGTTGAAGAGCCTGGCCACGTCCTCCACGGTGCGCCCCATCGGGCCGGCGATGTCGCGGTCGAAGGCGAGCGGGACGACGCCGTCCCGGCTGGTGAGCCCGATGGTCGAGCGGATCCCCACCAGCGCCAGCCGCGAGGAGGGCCCGCGGATCGAGTTTCCGGTGTCGCTGCCGAGCCCGATCAGCCCGAAGCTGGCCGCGACCCCCGAGGCGGTGCCGCCGCTCGACCCGGCGGGAACGCGGTCCAGCGCGTAGGCGTTGCGGGTGGTGTCGAACGACGAGCTCACCGACTGGCGCGGGCTGAAGGCCCACTCGGCCATGTTGGTCTTGGCCAGCACGATCGCCCCCTCCTCGCGGAGGCGGCGCACCATGAAGGCGTCGTCGGGCGGGAGGCTCTCGGCGAGCGCGACCGAACCCGCCGTGGTGACCAGGTCGTGGGTGTCGAAGTTGTCCTTGACGAGGACGGGCACGCAGAACAGGGGGCCGGGCTCCTCGCCGGCGGCCAGCGCCGCGTCCAGCTCGCCGGCGCGTTCGAGCGCGGCGGGGTTCACCACCGTGATCGCGTTGATGCGGTCCTCGTAGGCCTCGATGCGGTCGAGGTGGGCCTGCACCACCAGGCGGCAGGTGGTCTCGGCTGAGAAGATGGCCTCCTGCACCCCGGCGATGGTGGCCTCCACCACGTCGATGGGCGCGGGGGCGGGGGCGTCGCAGGCGGCGGCGCTGGCCGCGGCCAGCGCTGCGGCAACCCGGGCGAGAGGCCGGGGGTTCGCCCGCGCCGCGGCCGCCGGCCCAGCGTGCGACCCCTTGGCCGCCGGCCTCCGTCGACCCAGCGCGCCATGTGGTATCCGGGCCCGTTCTTCGGGTCGCCCTGGCGGCCGGTCTGATCCTGTCGCTTCCATCATCACCTCATCTCCTCCAGCAGCTCCACGTTGCGCAGGCCCTCGCGGGCGTCCACGGCCGGGGGGCGCCCCCCGCGCACGGCCGAAGCGAAGTCGGTCAACTCGCCCACGTAGGGATTCCGGACGATGTAGGGCACCATCCCGGCCTTGGTGAACACCGTGCCCGCGCCCCTGGGCCCGAGGGTATGGTTGCCCACGACGTATCCCTGATCGCCGTAGACTTCCACACGCGAGGGAGACTCGAACTGGACCGAGGAGCAGAACTCCGCCGTGGCGCCCGACTCGAAGGTCAGCGCCACCAGGGCGGTTTCGTCACGAGGTCCGCCCCACACCGCGCTGTTGGTGACACTGCGCACGCCGACCACCTCGCCGCAGCTCGGCACCATGAACCAGCGAATCATGTCCAGGCAGTGCGTCCCCACCCCGGCGAGGCTCCACCAGCGGCCGACCTCGGAGCCCGCGCGCCAGTTGGAGTCGTCGGGCGCGGGCCAGGTCCACTGCACCCGCATGTGCCGGAGCACCCCGAGCGCCCCGCCCCGGATGAGGCCGTCCATGGCCCGGTGGCCCCCGTGCCAGCGCAGGTGGTAGGCAACGCCCACGGTCACCCCGGCGGCCTCGGAGGCCTCCACCACCCGGCGCCCGTCCGCCGCCGAGGTCACCATCGGCTTCTCCACGAAGACGTGCTTGCCCGCCGCGATGGCCTCGAGCGACTGTTCGGCGTGCAGGGCATCCGGCGTCGCGATCAGCACGGCGTCGAGCCTGGGGTCGGCCAGCAATTCATCCAGGCTGTCGTGGGCCGGTTCGGGCGCCTTCGCGCGATGACGATCCGCGAAATCGCGCGCCCGCGCCCGGTCTCGGCTCAACACGCTCCACAGCCGCAATCCGGAGGCCGCGGCCAGAGCCGGGGCCAGCTGGGTCTCAGAGATGCGCCCGGTGCCCAACAGCGCCACGCTGAGGGGTTTCGGCTTCATCCCCATGTCAGCGAACCGCCATCATCTGAATCTCGACTCCGAGCCGGCCCACCAGCGGAAGCCCGGCCACCGTCGGCTCCGGCGCCCCTTCCGGCATCACTTCGCCCAGCACTTCCAGCACCGCTTCCGCGTCACGCACGTCGGTGAGGTAGACCCAGACATTGGCAACGTCGGAGAAGTCCAGCTCCGCGGCCTCCAGCGTTGCGCCGAGGTTCGCCAGCGTATTGCGCGTCTCGCCGGGGATATCGTCCCCCTGCGCCAGCATGCCCGACAGCCAGAGGCGTTCGCCGGTGTCGATGGCGGGAGAGAGAGGCGCACGCCCCGGGCCCTGCCCCGCGCGCCGCACCACCTGGCGCGCGTCGGAACTCTCGGCGACGCACTGGATCTCGACGAGGAAGACGGAATTCATGAGCCCGCCGCGCACCGCTGCGCGGGCCGGGGGATCGTCCGCGGTGACGAACTCGCGGTAGGCCTCGTTCATGTCGCCCCAGAGGCGCACATCGTCGAGGAACACCTGGCAGCTCACCAGATCCCCGTAGCCCATGCCGGCCGCCTCGAGAATCATGCCGATGTTGCCGAAGACCCGCCGGGTCTGGACCTGGACGTCGCCCGGCACGGGCTGATAGGTATCCGGGTCGCGGCTCGTGGCCCCGGCGATGAAGAGCACGTCGCCCGCGCGGATCCCCCATGAGTAAGGCAGCGCCGGCGACTGCAGCCCCGAAGGCGAAATGATCTCGGTGTCGTCCGGCGTGGCCACCGCCGATATCTGAATCAGCGCGCCCACATCCGGCAGGTCGGCCTCGACCGTGGCGCGGGTTGGCGGATCCTCCTCGAAGTAGGTGCGATAGATGCCGTTCATCGCCTGAAAATGGCGCGGATCCCGGAGGAATACGTTGACGGCGACGACATCCTCGTATCCGAGCCCGCGTCCGGCGAGTTCCGCCCCGAGGGCGTCGAGAGTCGCCGTGGTCTGTTCCTCGATCGTGGTAAGCGCGCGGTCCCCGTCCGACATCCCGGTAATGTTGGAGAGGAACACCAGCTCGGGCCCCTGTGCCGAAACGGCGGGAGCGCAGGAAAGCGCGAGGGGCAGCGCCAGCAGGAGGAGAGTGAGCGCGGCGGACGGTTCCGCAGGGACACGGGATTCCGGGGAACGGACGTCGAGGCAACGGGGAGTGAAAACGTTCATGGACCAACCTCTCGAAGGGGCGAAAGAGGGCTCGCAGCCCTGATGGTAGCCGTAGCGGGCGCGCGGGCAAAGGGAAATATCGGCCGCAACGGCACATCGCCCCGAACCGACATGCAGACGCCCCGCGCGGGGCCGTCGGTCAGCTTGACTTGCTCCGGGTCGCTCTCTACATCCAACCACACCCAGCCGGGGCATTCCGTTACGGAGATCCGCTCCTCCCGGCGCGCATCCGTCTCCCCCGGGAAGGGCGGTGCGGGAATCGCGGCACGGTGGCGGAGGATTCGGGCGCGCATGACGAACTCGACGAAGCAGGGAGCGAACCCGGCGGCCCTTCTGGCCCGGTTCGTCAACATGGAACGCGGCGAACTCCCGCTGGCCGTTCTGTCCGCGGTCTTTTTCTTCTTCGTCCTCTGCGCCTACTTCTTCCTGCGCCCGGTGCGCGAGGCCATGGGCGTCGCCCGGGGGATGGACGATCTGCGCTGGCTGTTCGTGCTCTCGTCGGTCGTCTCGCTGCTGGCGGTACTGGCCTTCGGCGGGATCGTGGCACGTATGAATCGGCGGCGCTTCATCCCGGTGGCCTTCCTTTTCGTGATCGGCTGCCTGTTCGTCTTCTCGGCGCTGATCATCCAGGATGTGAGGGCGGGCGGCGGGCTCATCGGCACCGACGCCGAGACCGGCCTCGCGCGCGGCGTGGGTTACACCTTCTACGTGTGGCTGACGGTGATCAACCTGTTCACCACGAGCCTCTTCTGGGCCTTCATGGTCGACATCTTCGACGTGGGCCAGGGGAAGAGGATGTTCGCGTTCATCGGCATCGGGGGCACGGTCGGAGCGCTGGTCGGGGCGTGGGGCGCCAGCTTCATCAGCGGGACGACGGAGTCGCCCTACCTGCCCGCGGGCCTCATGCTCGTCGCGTGCGCCTTCTACTCCCTGGCGATCGCGACCATGCTCCTGCTGGACCGGAGGGCGTTGCAGTCGCGCGCTTCGCAGCTGGAAGCGCTGCCACGCGGGCGCCGAGCGGCCGCCGGGCCGGACGGCAGCACCACGATCGGCGGCACCTTCTGGGAGGGAGCGCGGGCGGTCGCGGCCTCCCCCTACCTGCTGGGGGTCGGGCTGTGGGTGGTGTTCATGGCCATCTCGAGCACCATGATCTACTTCACCCAGGCCAACATCATCCAGCAGGCCACCGACACCTTCAGCCAGCGGGTGGAGAGCTTCGCCAACTTCGACTCCCTGGCCCAGTTCGTAACCCTCGCGACCCAGATCTTCATCACGACGCGCATCATCAGGAAGCTGGGCGTGGGATGGACGCTCGCGATTCTGCCGCTGGTCACCGTTGCCGGGTTCGCGGTCCTGGCGGTTTGGCCGCTCTACGGGGTCATATTGATCTTCCAGGCGGTGCACCGGGCGACCCGCTACGCCATCTCGCGGCCCTCCCGGGAGACGCTCTTCAGCGTGGTCACCCCCTCCGAGAAGTACAAGGCGAAGCCCGTGGTCGATGTCTTCCTGTATCGCGCGGGGGATGCCACCGGAGCCGGGATCGACGGCCTGTTCGCCGCCCTCGGCATGACCCTGGCGCTGGTCGCGGCGTCGACCGTGCCGCTGGCGGGCATCTGGATCGCGCTCTCGGTCGGCTTGGGCCGGGCACAGGCGAAGCGGGTGAGCGAGTAGGTCGGGGACCGCTTGGGGCGGGCGCCGCGAGCCGGGTGAGCGAGTAGGTCGGGACCGGCCGATGTGCTGGCGCTCGACTAGCGAAAGCTGTCGAAGAACACCTTGCCGGCGACCTTCCGGAACAGGCTCTGCGACAGCAGTCCGGCCTCCAGCATCCGCCGCACCGGAAGGTGATCGTAGCCCCAGCGCGCCGCGTGTTTCCAGGAGAGCCTCGGATACGCTGCTCGCACCACGCGGCCGGGCTCGACCACGCCGCCGTTCAGATAGTCGGCCACGGCATCGGCGGCGATCTTCCCGAACCTGAAGGCATGGTGGATGCCCCCGGCGGTCAGGGGCGACACCATCCCGGCCGCGTCGCCGATGAGCAGCACGCCGTCCTCGTGGAAGTTGCGCAGCAGTCCGCCGACCGGAATGATCCCGCCCCGCTTCTCCAGCACCGATCTGCCGCCCAGGCCGAAGAGGGGATCGATCCTGGCGATGAACCGTGGCATGTCGGCCCGGAGGTTGTGGTGGAGGGCAAGTCCGACCTGGGTCGAGACGACGCCGGGCACCACCCAGCCGATATAGCCGGGGGCGCACTCCGGGTCGATGAAGCAGTGCAGACAGTCGCCGTCGCTCTCGCGAGGCTCGAATTCCCACTCGAGGCCCTTGAGGAGATGGCGGTTGCGGTCAAGGCCGAAGCTTTCGGCCACCTTCGAGCGCGCTCCATCGGCGCCGATCAGAAACCGGCACCTGATCCCGGATTCCCTGAGGACGAACGGGGACCCGGTTTTGGGAGACGTTCCGGGCATGACCCCGCGATACGCATCGCCGAACCGGATCTCGACCCCGGCTCGTCGGGTTTCGCCCGCGAGATGGCGCATGAGGCGGGCGGTGTCGGTCGCCATGAAGAAATATCCGTCGCGCGCCAGCTCCAGGAACCGGTGGCTCGGCGTGTAGACCCTGATACGGTCGATTCGGCGGATCAGCCGGGGCGGGACGCTCCACTCCGTCCAGGCCTCCTTCACCAGTATGCCGGTCGTGTGGATGCGCTCCCCCGGCTCGGACTGTCGTTCCAGAACCAGAACCGAGAGGCCCCGTTCAGCCGCTCGCCGCGCGCACGCCAATCCGGCAAAGCCGGCCCCCACCACCACCACATCGAAATCCTCGCGCAAACATCCCCCTCGGATGAACGGACTGCGTCAGAAGCGCGTTCGGCTCCGCTTCCGCTGCGATTCCAGACTCGTACCGTGCCGGGACCGCAGGAGTTCGGAAGCGGCTTGCGGGGACCTCGCCCGGCGGGCACCTTCACCCGACTTTCCTTCCCTCCTCTTCAGGAGCAGCCCCCAGGAGCCGGCCATGAACGCGAAAAGCTGCCCCCGTTCGCTCGTTTCCACAATCCTGGCGATAGCCATCAGCCTGTTTGGGATGCCGCTCGCCCCGGCATCGCCGCTGGCCGGCCAGGATTCCGATGGCGACGCGCGCGGACTCGACCTGTCGCAGGGCTACATTCTGCCCGACCAGACCGTCCAGGATCTCTTCGCCACCGATCCCAACTACGCGACCCTGGATCACATGAGCCCGGACGGCGACCATTTCGTCATCCCGCTCTCGACCGAGCTGTCGACGCTGGAGGAGGTGGGTGAGGAGACGCTGCGCCTGGGGATGCTCGAGATCCGGGCAGCCACCGACCGGCCCTGGCACCTGGACATCTACGGACTCTACGGACTTCGCTTCTACTCGTTGAGCCAGCGGTCGTTCGTTGACGTGGCACTGCCTGACGGGATCCATGTGAGCGACCTGATGTGGTCGCCGGACGGCTCGCGGCTGGCCTTCCTGGCGCATCTCGAGGAGCGTACCGAGGTCTGGATCGCATCCGTCGAGGACGGGAGCGTGAGCCCGGCTGGGGATGCGCGCGTGATCGCGACCATCGGCACCTCGTCGAGAGGTCAGGGCTCGGCACCGTCCCGGATGCTCCAGTGGACGCCCGCGGGGTCCATCATCACCCTGGCGGCCCCGGCGGACCGCGGCCCCGAGCCTCCGGCGCCGGCCCTGCCCTCCGGCCCCACGATCCGGCACACCCGAGCGACCGCCACTCCGACGCGCACCATGCCCTTCCTGCTCGATGACGATCACGACTCGGCTCTGTTCGAGTACTACACGCGCAGCCAGATCGTTGAGCTCGTCCCCGGCCGGCCCCCCCGCCCCATCGGGGACGCGGGAATGTACGAATCGGTCTCGCTGAGCCCCGATGGACGTCACCTGATGGCCACCCGCATCGAGCGGCCCTTCTCGTTCATCGCGAGCTACACCGGGTTCCCGCGCGTTACCGAAGTGCTGGATGCGGAGAGCGGCGACGTGCTGGCTACCCTCGAGGAGCGAGAGCTGCGTGAAGGCCGCGGCGGGGGCGCCGGAGACGGCCCCCGCGCCTGGCAGTGGCGCCCCGACGGGAGTGGCGTCGCATATCTGCATCGCGCCGCCCCGGGCGACGAGGGAAGCTCGGACGCGCCGCGCCCCGATCGCATCATGCTCCTGCGCGCGCCCTTCGGCGACGGAGACGAGGAAGAAGTGGCGTCCAGCGATGACCCGATCAGCGAAGTGACATACTCGCTGGACGGCCGGCACGCGTTCGCGGGGGTGCGGAGGGAAGGCGAGGTCGCGCTCGCCCACTACGCGCTGGGCGACGGCGCCGAAAGCAACATCATCGTGCCCTTCCACGACCCCGCCGATGCGGTCGCGCTTCCCGGGAACCTGCTCACCGCCCGCACGGCCAACGGGCTCGACCATGCGTGGATGTCCGCCGACGGCGAGAGCGCCTACCTGCGCGGCGCAGGGTTGAAGGAGGACTTCCGCCCCCAGCCCTTCGTCGACCGGGTCTCCCTCCCCGCCGGATCCACCGCGCGGATCTTCGAGGGCTCGCGCGACAGCTTCGACCAGCCGCTGGTTCCCCTGGACCCCGACCTCGAGCGCATGATCGTAAGCCGCGAAGGCAGGAACACCTTCCCCGACAGCTACCTCTGGTCGGGGGGCGGCGAGATGGAGAATCTGACCCGCAACGTGGACCCTTTCCCGCAGCTCACCGCCGCGCGCCGCATCGACTTCGAGTTCACGCGCCGCGACGGCCTCGAGGTCCAGGGCCGGGTCTCGCTCCCCGTCGACCATGTCGAGGGCACCCGGGTGCCGGCCGTCATCTGGACCTATCCCCGTGAGTACAGGAGCGAAGAGGCCTTCGACAACGCCACCATCCGGGCGCGCAATCACAACGCGCATACCCGCCTGACCTGGCTGCGCTGGTCCGACATATGGCTGACTCAGGGATATGCTCTCGTATATCCTGATATTCCCATAGTCGGCGAGAACTATAATGATTATTATATTTCGAATATGGTCGACGCGATGTATGCCGCGATTCGCGCGGTCGATGGCCTCAGCGTGATCGACACGGACCGGATCGGGCACGGAGGCCACAGCTACGGCGCGTTCGCGACCGCCAACTTCCTCGCCCACACCGCCTTCTTCAAGGCCGGCATCGCCGGCGACGGCGCCTACAACCGCTCGCTCACGCCGATGGGCTTCCAGGCCGAGCCGCGCGACATCTGGGAGGCGCCCCACGTCTACATGGAGATGTCCCCGTTCTTCAAGGCGGACCAGATCAACACGCCGCTGCTCATGTACCACGGGGCCGACGACAACAATTCAGGTACCTATCCCATCCAGTCGAGGCGGATGATCCAGGCGCTCACCGGGCTGGGTAAGACCGCGGCGCTGTTCGAGTACCCCTTCGAGTCACATACCCCGCGCGCCATCGAGAACAACCTCGACATGTGGGCGCGCTGGATCGGATGGTTCGACACCTACGTGAAGGGAGAGGACGCGGATACGCGGCCGATTTCGGAGGGAGGCTCGAGGCGCTAGCCACGGAGGAGAACGGCATGGCATCGCGCGAAGGCAGTTCCCCGTCGACCATTCGCTACGAGCCCGACGAGAGCCCGCCGTGGCCGCTGGCGGTGGGGCTCGCGGTCCAGTACAGCATCCTGGCGCTCGGGGGCATTGTTCTGACCGTTGCGATCGTGCTTCGGAGCGCCCAGAGCAGCGAGGCCTACCTCGCCTGGGGGGCGTTCGGCGCCCTGATGGTCTGCGGTCTGGCCAGCATCGTCCAGGTCATCCGGCTGGGACGTCTGGGGTCCGGGTACGTGCTCATCATGGGCACGTCGGGAGCCTTCATCGCCGTATCCGTGGCCGCGCTTGTACAAGGGGGCCCTGCCCTGCTGACGACGCTGGTGATCGTCTCATCGCTCTTTCAGTTCCTCCTCGCGGGGCGTCTGTCGATTCTGCGCCGGATCATCACGCCGACGGTCGCCGGCACGGTGATCATGCTGATCGCGGTCAATGTGATGCCCTTCCTGTTCGATTTTCAGGACAACGTGCCCGCCGGCGCCTCGCCTCTCGCGGCACCCGTCACCGTGCTCGCCACGCTGGTCGTGACCCTGGCCATCATGCTCAAATTCACTGGGCCGGTGCGGCTCTGGGGACCGATCATCGGCATCGCGGCCGGGTGTCTGGCGGCCTCCTTCTTCGATCTGATCGACACCGCCACCCTCGCGCAGGCCGCATGGGTCGGCGTGCCCGCAGCCGGCTGGCCCGGCCTGGGCCTCGACTTCAGCGCCGCCTTCTGGGCGATTCTGCCGGCCTACACGTTCGTCACCCTGGTGGGCGCGATCGAGACCGTCGGCGACGCTGTGGCGATTCAGCGCGTCTCGTGGCGGAAGCCGCAGGCCACGGACTACCGGGCGGTCCAGGGGGCGGTGGCCGCCGACGGCCTGGGCAACCTCCTCTCGGGCCTCTTCGCCACGGTGCCCAACACGACCTATTCCAGCAGCGTCTCCATCGTCGAGATCACGGGGATCGCAGCCCGCCGGGTAGGCGTGTGCATCGGGCTCATCTTCTGCGCGCTGGCCTTCCTTCCCAAGGTGACGGCACTGCTGCTCATCATTCCGGATCCGGTGATCGGCGCCTACGCGATGGTGATCATCGCCGTGCTGTTCGTGCTCGGCACCAGAATCGTCGTGCAGGATGGCCTGGACTACCGCAAGGCCACCATCGTGGGCGTCTCCTTCTGGGTCGGGGTCGGCTTTCAGAGTGGAGAGATATCGACCGCGGGGCTGACGCCCTTCCTGCAACAATTGCTCGACAACGGCATGACGTCGGGGGGGCTGACCGCGCTGGCGTTGACGGCATTCATGGAGCTGACGGGGCCGCGGCGCGTGCGCATGCAGACGACGCTCGAGGTCCGGTCGCTCCCCGAGATCCAGCAGTTTCTGGAGGACTTCGCCGGCCGCAAGCGGCTTGGGAGCGCGACCACGCTACGGCTGGGGCATGCCGCCGAGGAAACGCTGCTGCTGCTGATCGAGCAGAGCGGGGGCGGCGCGACGGACGGACAACGCCGCCTGCGACTGACCGCGCGCACCGATGCAGGCGGGGTCGAAATGGAGTTCCTGGCTGCGAGCGGCGAAGGCAATATCGAGGACCGCATGGCCGTCATCGGCGGACACGCGGCGGAGGAGCCCGGGGAGCACGAGGTCTCGCTGCGACTCCTGCGGCACCTCGCGACATCGGTCCATCACCAGAAGTACCAGGACACGGATATCGTGACTGTGCGGGTGGAGGCTGCTGCCGCGGCGGGGTAGACCTGACATTTTGTCAGGTATTGGGCAACGAACCATTGATGACACGATCGCGGGATGCTCTGCATGGCCTGTTTCCTGCCATTTTGGCAGAGTGCAGCGCTTGCGCGCCAGGCAACGACTCTCGGCTCCCGCGCGCCAGATGGCGCTCGCCCTGCGTGGAACGGGCGCCGGCGCGAGCCGGGTCAGGGGTCACCCGCCGCCCGACACCGTGAAGGCGTTCGTGCGGTACCACCCGCGCAGTGCCGGGATATGCGGATCCACCAGGGTGGCTTCAATTACAGTGGCCACCCGGAGTGAACCGCGACACTCGAAAGTTGCGCTTTCGACTATCCTGCATAAGGATGGCCATCGGGACTCGTTCGCAGCCGGCCCATCCCGGGCAAAGCTGAGGCACAACTTCATGGAATCTGCAGCGCCGGCACGAGCGCGCCTGACCTCGCGGGTGCGCGCATGCTCTCGCGGCCGCCGGGTCGCGCGGTTGCTCCCGGCCGGCTGTGTTCTCGCGGCGCTCTCCGCCTGCGGCGACTCCACCAGCGAGCCCGAGGAGCCGCCACGCGACGACGCGCGCGCCACCTCGCTCGCCGTCTCGCCGCAGTCGGCGACGCTTTCGTCGCTGGGCGGAACGGCCGCGTTCACCGCGACGATCACAGACCAGTTCGGCGCGGCCTTCGCCGGCACGGTGACGTGGTCGAGCAGCGACCCGGGTGTGTTCACGGCCGCCGCCACAGGGGTGGTCAGCGCGGTCGCGAACGGCTCGGGCACGTTGACCGCTTCGTTCGACGCGCTGACCGCGACCGCCCAGGTGGTGGTGGCGCAGGCCCCCGCGGCCGTCGCGGTCGTGTCGGGGGGCGGGCAGGAGGGGATGGCGGGCAGCACACTCGCCGAGACCGTGGTGGTGCGGGTGGACGATGCGGGCGGCTCGCCGGTCGCGGGCGCCACCGTGACCTTCGCGGCGGCCGAGGGGCACGGAACCGCCGATCCGGCCGCGGCGGACACCGACGCCGACGGGCTGGCCGCCACGACCTGGACGCTCGGCGACGCGGCCGGGGCACAGACGCTAACGGCGTCGGTGGCCGCCGGTGTTTCGGCCGACATCCGCGCGGTCGCGGGGGAGCTCCCGCCGGTGCCCGACTCGGCGGTCTACCGGGTCGTCTTTGACGCCACCTGGAGCGCCGCCACCCACCCGAACAACTTCCCCGGGGGCGCGCACTTCTCGTCGCTGATCGGCGCGGTCCACGACGACGGTGTCCGCTTCTGGGCGCGCGGCGAGACGGCCAGCCCGGGCATCGAGTCCATGGCCGAGACCGGCGCCACCGGCCGTCTAACGGCGGAGGTCCGGGCCCGGATTCCGCAGAACGCGCTCTCCGTCATCAACGGACCCGCGCTCGGCAGCCCGGCCGTCGCCACCATTCCCCGCGTCGTCGTCCGGCTGGACTACCCGCTCGTCACCCTGGTCACGATGATCGCCCCGAGCCCTGACTGGTTCGTGGGGGTGTCCGGGCTGTCGCTGATGGACGAGTTGGGGCAGTGGGTGGACGAGCTCGAGGTCATCCTCTACCCGTACGACTCGGGAACCGACGACGGCACCAGCTACACCTCCGTCAACGCGGACTCCTCGCCCCCACAGCCCATCCGCAACATCCGTGGCGAGGCCCCCTTCTCGGACGCGCCCATCGGGACCTTCACGTTCACGCGAATCGGGGGATAGGCGCATCTTCCGCGTTCTGCGCTCAGCCGATCCCCGGGCGAGCGTATTCATCGCGGTCCCATCCCCCTCCGGACAGTGTTGCATTATCGGAAAGGCAACGATTTGTTGCATCTACATGTTTGCAACACCCTGCGGAGGGGCCGGCCAGGAAACATGGAAGGGCCGGCCCCTACCGGATCCACATCCGAGCGCCCGCGCCCCTTCCCCTCCGGCCTCACCTCCCGCGGCCACGATCCACATCCGAGCCCCACATCCGAGCGCCCGCGCCCCTTCCCTCCAGCCTCACCTTCCGTGGCCCCAATCCACATCCGGGTGCCCGCGCATGCGGGCTCGGGTGCAGCGCACGCGGGCTCGGGTGCAGATCGGCGCCGTAGTGAGTATTCTACCCGCGCTACCCGCGCGCGCAGGCCCACATCCCGCGCGCACGGCCACGTACCGCGCATATGGCCACGTACCCGTACCCGGCTGACCCGACGCCATGAGCCCGAACCAGATCAGCCACGGAGAAAAGCCGGGCCCGATCGCCTACATGGCGAGCAACAGCGTAGCCGCAAACCTGCTGATGTTCGGAATCCTCGCCGCGGGCCTGGTGTCACTGGCGGGACTCGAGCTGGAAGCATGGCCCACCGTGCCCTTCAACCAGGTGGAGGTCTCGGTCGCCTATCCGGGCGCCACGCCGGAGGAGGTGGAGGAGGGCATCGTCGTCAAGATCGAGGACAGGTCAGCGGGCTGGACGACGTGAAGGCGGTCAGGTCCGTGGCGGCCGCGGGAATGGGCTCGGTCAGGGTGGAGGTGCATTCGGGCACGGACATCAACGATGCCCTGGCCGACGTCGAAGCGGCGGTCGGCCGGACGCGGTGGGCGTTGTTTCAGGCCTGAGAAGGTTTGCGAGCCAGAAAACAGTACAGCGGCGTGAAGATACCCGTCTTGCCGCCCGCAACATACGCCTCCGCGGTCCGATCGAGGAGCCGGACGACTTCCGCCGAGCCATTCGGAAAGAGCCGGAGCAGCTCGGCCAGCTTCGATCCCGCGATGATCGCCTTGCGGCCCCACGGAAGCCTTCTCAAGGCGTTCCCCAACGTCCCGTGGCGACTCTCCATGGGTTGATGCCAGGGCGTGGAGGGTCCCTCCTGTACGTCCCAGTCCCTTCCCTCGATGACTTGAAATCCCGCGGCTTCGAGCGCGTGATTCACTTCCTCGAACGTGGCGATGTCGTGCAGCGCGATACCGCGCATGAGATCCTGCTTGACGGCCCGGTGCCGACCGTCGTTCGGATCGAACCGGTCCGTAAGACACATTTCCTGACCCCAGAACAGGGCACCCGGTTTCAGCACGCGGAATATCTCCGCGAAGGCACGCTGCTTGTCCTGCGCATGGCATGTTGACTCTATGGCGTACCCCCGGTCGAAGGTGTCGTCCTCGAAGGCGCTCATGTCCATGAAGCTGCACCCTATCAAGTCCACCAGGTGTTCGAGCCCCGCCTCGGCGTTCAACTTCTTCGCTTGCGCCAGCTGGACCTCATTGATGTTGATACCCACGACCCTGGCGCCGGTCTCGCGGACGACGCGGCGCATGGGGCCGCCGATCCCGCAACCAACGTCGACCACCGTCATGCCCTGTTCCAACTCCAGCTCGGCGATCATCGCGCGCTGGTGCCGGACCTTGGATTCCTTCAGACTTTCATGAGGCGTAAGGGGCGCGAAATGCAGGGATTCACCCCAACCCCACACCATGAAGCCGTTGCAAAGCTCGTAGTATTCCCTGACCGTTTCCGCGTGGTCGTAGCCGCCGGCGTCTCCGGTCTCCGGCACCGCGCGGTCGACCCAGCCGTTGAAGTATCGCACGCGACGCGCGACGCCCGATCCGCGGTACGCATCCCTCAGCGCTTTCGACAGTTCGCCCAGTCGGATTCGGTGCCTCAAGCAGACAACTCGCGCCGCTGCTCCGTGATGCGGAACTTCAGCTTCTTGCTGGGCTTCATCGACGGAAACGGATTGAATTGGAGCTTCCGCGCGTACTTCGCCGGCGACACCTCAATCGTGAAGTGATGCGCCAGCATCAGCAGGTTGACCGTCAGGTGCATCTCCATCCACCGCGTACCGAGACACCTGTGCGTGCCCAGCCCGTACGGGGCGAACCCGAGGCTGTCATACTTCTTGCGCGACGGCAGGAAGCGGTCGACGTCGAACTTGTGGGGCTCGGGAAAGACTTCGCTCATGTAATGCGTGGCGGTCATGGCGATGTGGATCCGTTCCCCCAGGGGCAGCTCGTGGTTCTCGACCACGCAGGTATTCATCACGTTGCGAACCGACATGGTCACGATCGGGTACATGCGCAGGCACTCCATGAGGAAGCGGTGCGTCACGTCGATGTTGGCGGGGGTGAAGTCCTCCTTCCCGGGGTCGCCGTTGGCGAACAGGGCATCCGCTTCGGATTGGATCCTGGCGTACAGGTCCGGCTGCGACGCCATGGCGTAGACCATGAGGCTGAACGTATCGCCGAGGTACACGCTGGCAATCAAGGCTGCGGAAAAAGAGAAGAGCAGGTTGGACTCCGGGAGAAACTGCGGGTCGCTCGCGTGCAGGCTGAGATAATCGTCCACCAGGTTCCGCGAGCCGTCCGCCCGTTGGCCGGGCGTGTTGACTTGCAACACCCGTTCCATCAGGGTGTCCAGGGTCTTCGCCCGGCGTTTCATGCCCGGGGTATTCAACGTGAACTTGGGCAGGAGTCGGGCGATATGCACGCTCAGGGCCCGTTCCTTGTACGTCATCAGGTCGTCCATGAGATCTTGCGTATCGACGCCGATGAACAGCGGTGAAAGCTGGGCGTTGACGAACGCCCGGGACATGGACGTGGCGCGGTAGGAATCCCCAACCGTCAAGCCCGCCATGTATGCGCGGCCCCTGTCGTAGAGCTGATCCATCTGCCCTGCCAGCCTCGCCTGGGAATAGGCCGGCGCCAGGAACTTGCGAAGCCGGAAGTGATCGGCGCCGTCCAGGGCGGGAAGGACGCCGGCCGCACCGTACACCTTCTCGAAATCGCTGAAGTAGTCCCTGGTTCTCAGGTGCTGCCGCCCCTGCTTGTGCACCCAGCGGTTCGTTTCGAGTCCGGCCAGGAAGATCATGGGCTTCGCGAAGGGAGGGCGGACACTGAACACCGGGCCGTACTCCTCCGCAAGGTGCCCGAATAAGGCGTTCAGGTTGCCGTCCCGAATATGCGGGTTGGCCAGCAGCTTGCGCAGCGGAACCGTCGGAATCTTCTTGGAAAGAGCGGAATGTCTGCGGATTGGGCCGACGAGATTCCGAGAGACCGCATCGGCAATGGACCGGCCGATCAAGTCCATCTGGCAGATGAACTTGATGCGCTCCTCCGCCTTCTCATCGAGTTCAAAAATCAGGCGAAAGACGTCGCACGTATTGACGAGGCATACGATGACGACGTCTCTGGGGTCGGGAATCTGGTCGGTGAAGAGAACCTTGCCGATGCGCGCCTTGATGAACCGGTCGGGCGTGCCTTCCGCAGACATCCCGTACTGTTGCCCATGCAGGACGGTGGGGGACAGCGTCCAGAATTCGCCTTCGTGGTGTTGGAGGATATCCCGTTCAACCAGGCGCGCCAGAGTAATATCGATGACCGACTCCGCCCGGGAGGCGAGCCGTTCGATCCAGTACCGGGCAGTGCGCTGTTCCGGTGCGTCCACGATTTCCCGCAGGACGGGGTCCAGGACGGGATCACCCGTCTCGGCCGGGTTCACGATGAACAGGGATGTCAGGTCCGAGTCGAGCCGCGACCGGAAGGAGAGTTCCGCCAGCACTCCGCCGACGACGGCGCAGTTCAGTTGCCAGCCGGGTACCTGATGGAAGTAGCCGCCCTGCTCGTCGAGAAGCATCAGGATGAGTTCGTCGACCAGGCTCAGGGGTTCACCCGTCGAACTTTCCGCCGTCTCCGCCGTCTTCGCCCTGTCAGTCATCGGCTCTGTCTCTCCGCATCTGAGATGGACTACGCGGCACTGCCGCTGGGTCGACGCCACGAAAGCATCAGACGCAGTGCAGGGAGTATAGCACCTGAACAACCATCACAAGAATAGCCGTGATAGAGAGAACGCCGCAACCGAGCGGCAAAGGCCGTTGGCGACCGAGCCAGCTCGCCTCACCCGCTCGGCGTCAAGGCGGATCGAAACGGCCGCGCGGCCCTCGCCCTCGGCGAATCGGACGCCGATGGGGCCACGGGGGTATTGTCGTCAGTTCTATCCGGAGCTGCGCTCACAGGTGGGATCAGCCCGTCGCATAGGCTGAAAAAAGCAAGATGACATTTCCCGAAGAGCTGCTCCTGCTGCTGCACAACGACGACTCGGGCTATCGCACTACATTGAAGAGTACTTCCCGAAACCGGACACGTTCGATATCGACCGCTACGCAAAGCCGCGCAACGAACACAGACAGACCGGGGCCTACGTGCCATTCGGCGTTGGAACGCATGTCCGCGGTGGGTCGGGCTAGCGCGTAGCGAAGCGCGCTCTGTCCCGCGAAACGGTTACGCCGAAGTCGGCTCCGGCATCGCAGGGCGGACATCCGAGCGGCCACGAGCCCGTGCCCGCCGCGCAAGCCAGCGCTGGTGGAGCGAGGTAAGCGCCGGCACGAGGAGCATCAGCAGGACCGTGGTGAAGAGGATGCCGCAGCCGATCGAGGTGGAGAAGGGCACGAAGAACTGGGCCTGAGTCGCGTCTTCGAGGATGAGGGGCGTGAAGCCGAGGAAGGTGGTCAGCGACGTCAGCATGATCGGGCGGAAACGCCCCTTGGCGCCCTCGATGATCGCTTCTCGTGCCGGAAGGCCTTCCTCGAGCTCCTGGTCGATAAAGTCGATCATGACCAGGGAGTCGTTCACCACCACGCCGGCGAGGCCGAAGACCCCGATGAAGGACTGGGAGCTGAGTGCGACGCCCAGGACCCAGTGGCCCAGAATCACCCCGATCAACCCGAACGGGATGATAGCCATAATGATGAACGGCTTGGTATACGAGCGCAGCGGAATCGCGAGCAGCGCGAAGATCAGGATCATGGCGATCCCGAAGCCGGGTCCCAGCGCGTTCAGGGATTCCAGCTGCTGCTGCGGTTCACCTCCGAAGGTGTAGGTCAGTTCCGGGTCCTCGGCGACGATCGCCGCGAGGATGTCGTCTTCCAGAATGCGGTTGGCGCGCCCGCCGGATATCACCGCCGGATCCACATCCGCAGTGACCCTGACGATGCGCTGGCCGTCCTGGCGATGGATGGCGGGCGGCGACATGCCCGAGCTCAGCGAAGCCACACGGCTCACCGGGACCTCGGCGCCGCCGGCCGTCCGAACCAGCGACCCTTCGATGTCGGTGATCGAGTTGCGCTGCTCCTCGGGCAGCCGCACGTACACCAGAACCTCTTCGCGGCCGCGCTGCACCCTGAGCGCTTCCGCGCCGAAGAACGCGGACCGCGTCTGCCAGGCGAGGTCCTCGAGGGTGAGACCGAGAGTTCGCGCTTCGGGCAGCAGTCCCAGCTGGATCTCAGGGATGCCGGGAGTGTGATCGGAGCGGATGTCGTGGATGCCTCCCACTTCGCGCAGGTCATTGACGACCGCGGTTGCGATCCCCGGGAGGCGGTCGGGATCCGGATGAGCTAGCACGGCCTCGACGGGGTTGCCCAGATCGTAGATTGTGCCGCTGATGGTGAGCGCGCGCACATAGGGCAGGACACCCAGCTCCTCGCGCCACGCCTGCACGACATCTCCCGTGGGAATCCGCCGGTGCTGCGCGTCCAGCAGCTTGAACGATATGGTGGCGACATTGGGCTCCGGGTTCAGGGTGAGGTTGGGACTGAGCCCCCCTCCATCTACCCGCGGCCGTTGACCGACGGTAACCGTTACCCCGGAAAGCAGGGGCGGCGCATCGGTGGGCCTGTCTGCGGAGATCCGCTCGATGACCCGGTGGCCGGCCGCCTCCAACTCGCGCGCCACCTCGTAGGTTCGCTGGGCCGTCGTCCCGTCCGGCATCTCCAGGGTGGCCGTTGCGAAATCGCCTTCGACCTCCGCGGAAAAGATGAATGGAACGATGCCCGCCGGCAGCATGGCAAAGCACAGGATGAGGAGGGCGATGGCTGACGAGAGCGTCACTCCGGGTCGATCAGTCGCGAAACTCACGCCGCGGTGCAGGGGGCCCTGCACGAATCTGCCCAACTGCAGATCGACCTGACCCTGAATCCGGGATACGAATCGCTCAAGGCGCGTTCGGGGCGCCCACTCCGGTCCGTGGAGGTGGTGAGAGAGGTGGTTGGGCAACACCAGCAGCGATTCGATCATCGAAATCACCAGCATCGCGATGACGATGGTCGGCAGCGCTTTCCAGGTCTCTCCGATCCCTCCGGGAATGAAAAGCAGAGGAGAGAACGCGGCGATCGTGGTCAGCACCGCGAAGATGAGAGGCACCTTGATTCGCCGGGCCCCGCGTATCGCCGCGACGACGCCCGGCGTTCCCCGCATGCGTTCCAGGTGGATGTACTCGGAGACGACGATCGCATCGTCCACGACGATTCCGATGGCGAGCACGAACGAGAAGAGGGACACCGCGTGGATGGCGAGGTCGAACGCCATCATGGCGGCCAGGGCGCCGACGCCGGACACCCCGAGGCCGACGGCTACCCAGAAGGCAAGCCGGAGTTCGAGAAACAGTCCCAAAGCCAACAGCACCAGCATCAACCCGAGAAGACCATTCTTAATGAGGATGGCGGCGCGCTCCTCGAAGGCATCGGATGAATCGTTCAAGATGGTGACGCCCACGCCGTCCGGGAGTGACGGGGCCACCTCGTCGGCGACGTGCTGCCGAACGGCGCCCGCCACATTCATCACCTTCTCGCCCTCGGCCCTCGATACCTCGACGAAGACGGCCGGCAGACCATCGTGCCGGACGATCAGGTCCAGGTCCTGGAAGCCGTCGCGCACCTCGGCGATGTCGCCCAGTCGTACCACCGTGCCGTCCCCGCGGCTGAGCAGGACGATCTCCTCGAAGTCCTGCTGATCGTAGCTCTGTCCCAGGGTGCGCACCCGCACCTGGGACTGCTCGGTGTCGATGCTGCCGGCGGACAGATCCAGCGAACTGCGGCGAATCGTGTTGGCGATATCCTGGAGCGTGAGTCCAAGCGCTCTGAGCCGCTGCAGCGGCACTTCGATCGAGATCTCATAGTTGCGGATGCCGCTCGTCTCTACCTGGGAGACGGAAGGCAGCGCGGCGAGTTCATCCTCGATCTGGTAGGCAAGCTCCTTCAACGTCCGCTCGGGGACATCGCCGTAGACGACCAGGCGCATGATGCTCTCGGCGTTGGTCATCTCCCTGATCTGGGGCCGCTCGGCCTCTCCCGGGAACGTCTGGATTCGGCCGACCGCCGCTTCCACCTTGGCCACGGCATCGTTCATGTCCGTGCCCGACCGCATTTCCACCCTGACCGACGCCATGCCCGGGGCCGCCGCGGACTTCACCGCCTTCACGTTGCCCAGCCCTTCGACCTCGTCCTCGATCTTGGCGACGATGGACTCCTCCACCTCCTCGGGGGTGGCGCCCGGATAGGCGACGGAGACCTCGACTTGATTGAAGGGCACGGTGGGCCAGGCTTCCAGCTCGAGCCCGAAAAACGACGCCACGCCCGCGACGATGATGCCGACCATCAGCAGGTTGGCGGCCACGCCGTTGCTGGCCATGTAGGCGATGGGACCGCCGGGTTCGCCGTGATTCCTTCCGTTCGAAGTCATTGTGCCGGATGGGCCTCGGTCTGGAGGGGTTTCTGATTTCGCAACGGCGCCGCACCAAAGATAGGAAAATGAGGAGATTCTTGCCCGGCTGGAGGCCTCGGTTCAGCCCAGTCCTCGATGGCAGCTACCCGACTCCTCGACATGCAGCAGAAGAAGAAGTTCTTCGGGCAATCTCATGTGCCGTTCCCCTCCGGCAGATGCCCGGATGCAGCGCGACCCCTCCACTGGCGGCGTGGACTCCCCCCTGTCTCCAGATCTGCTTCCGGATAGAACTGTCGGCTATAGAGGCGGTATTTTCCGATAGGGCCGTCGGCCCGGCACAGACGCGGAGGAGACTGGTAGCGCTTTCGCTCCCAGATGACCACGTCCTGCGCGACGAACCGCCTCTCCTCGGAAATCAGAACGCGGTTCATCAGCCTGTTGCGGAACTTCCTCGGCAGGAAGCCGAGACCGACGAAGTAGCGCCCGGGCCTCGGGACCTCCCGCGCCTGGCTGACGAGCGTCAGCTCGACGAACTCGCCGTCGACGGGGGTCGAGAGGACCCACAGCCTCGAGTCCATGCCGATCGTCTTCTCGTGGAATTCGACGAACGAGAAGCCCAGGCCGTGGACATGGGTGACGGTCGATATCTCGGACACGATGTTGATCAGCTTCGCGATGGTGCGGACGTTCTTGAAGTCGAAGCAGCTCTTCAGGTAGGCGCCGTCGATCGAAAACGCCGTCGGCTCCACATCGTGGTAGCCGTGCGTGTACTCCAGGTGCTCTACGTCCACGGAGTTCTCGGCGGTCTCTTGCGGATGGCCGCGGAACCGCATGGTGGCGAATCGCAGCCCGCTCCAGTCGGCCCCCGTGGGCGGCTCCTCCGGCAGGTCCCACTGCGGGGGGCGCCCGCCTACCCCGTACCACGCGAAAACCATGCCGAGGATCTCCCTGGTCTCGTAAAGCTTCAGCTTCGCAGCCCTGGGCGCGGGGGCGTTGGGCGTGGCGACGCACTGGCCGGTGGTGTCGAAGGTGAACCCGTGGAAGGGACACACCAGGCAGCCGTCCCGGACGGTACCGCCGGCCGCCGGCCCCAGGTGCGAGCCCAGGTGGGGGCAGAATGCCTCGGCCACGCAGATGCGGCCGTCGTCGTCGCACCAGGCGACGATCTCCTCGCCCATCCAGGTCTTCTCGATAAGCTTCTCTTTCCGCAGGGTCTCGCGGGTCGCGATGAAGTACCATCCCTCCGGGAACGGAGGGAGTCGGTCGACGCGTCCCAGGATCCGGCCATTGGCATTCCTGACGCCATTGCTATTCCCGATCATTTTGCACCGCGTTGCTGAAATGTGGCACGGTGGTCGGTCAAGCTCACGGGACCCCGAGCGGGGCTCATGGGATCCGAGCTGACTGCCGCCCCCTTCGGCTGCTACGGACTCTGCAAACGTCGGGCCATGGGCTCGTTTCCACAAATGTTTGCGACACAATGCTACAAATTAGCGACAGTTTATCTGGCAGGAGCGCCAGTCGGCTGTTGTTCTCATAGGGTCGGGCAGCAGCCCCGCCCGGAACCGGCCGGCTGCAGTCCCGGGGACTTAACCGATGACGTCCAGGCGGAAATTCGTTGCCGGACTTGCGTTTTCCATGACGGGACCAGCGTGCGTGTTCGCTTCGACGGCGGTTTCGGGAGGACGTCTCACCGATTCTTCGGGCATGCTCGATTGCCGTGTGATCCGCATCGTCGGAGTCGAACCATGATGGTCCGCGATCATTGACCGTCCGCCGAAACAGCTCTCATGATGCCTGGTGAGCCGGCGCCGGGGCGGACGCCTCACGGCCGGGTCGCACCCCTCTGACTCTGCGAGGCGACAATGTCCGAAATGAATCGACGCACGTTTCTCGGCACCGGGGCGGCGGCCGGCGCTCTGGTCGCGGTTGGCGGCTGCACTGCTCCGGGCAGCGACGCCGGTTCGGGTGGCGGTGACGCGGGGAGCGAGAGCGCTCCGGGCGGCGTTCCGGACTTCGCACTCGACGAGATCACGATCGACGCGGTCCACGAGGGCATGCGGACGGGTGAATACACCTGCAGTTCGATCACGGAGATGTACCTCGAGCGCATCGAGGCGCTGAACCGGCAGGGGCCGCGGCTGTTCGCGGTGCTCGAGGTGAACCCGGACGCGCTCGAAATCGCCGACGCGCTCGACCGCGAGTTCCAGGCCTCGGGGCCCCGGGGGCCGCTGCACGGCATCCCCATTCTCCTGAAGGACAACATCGATACGGCGGACGGCATGACGACGACCGCCGGGTCGACGGCGCTGCGCGGGTCGATCGCACCGCAGGACGCCTTCGTGGCCGCGCGGCTGCGGGAGGCGGGCGCGCTCCTGCTCGGCAAGGCGAACATGAGCGAGTGGGCGGGCTGGAAGTCGTTCGAGTTCGGGGCGTCGGGCTGGAGCGGCCGCGGGTGGGACGGCGGCCGGGGTGGCTTCTGCAAGAATCCCTACGCGCTCGACCGCACCCCGGGCGGGTCCAGCTCGGGATCCGGGGCGGGCGCGTCGGCCAACCTGGCGGTGGCGGCGATCGGATCCGAGACCGACGGCTCCATCGTCGGCCCGTCGTCGCGCAACTGCCTCGTCGGCATCAAGCCCACGATCGGCCTCCACAGCCGGGGCGGCGTCATCCCCATCGCGCACAGCCAGGACAGCACCGGCCCCATGGCCCGCACCGTGCGCGACGCCGCGATCATGCTCGGCACCATGGTCGGCGTCGACCCCCGCGACCCGCTGACCGCCGCGAGCGCGGGCAACTTCCTCACCGACTACACCGGCGCGCTGGACCCGACCGGCCTCGGCGGCGCGCGGGTGGGCGTCCTGCGCGAGTACGCAGGCTTCGACAGCCGCATCGACGCGCTGTTCGAGGAGGCGCTCGAGGTCATGCGGGCGGAGGGCGCGACGGTGGTCGACCCGGTCACGCTGCCCGCGGAGCTGCGCTTCGGCAACGAGTACGAGATGGAAGTGCTCTACCACGAGTTCAAGGCGGATCTGAACGCCTATCTCGCGTCGCTGGGTCCCGGCGCGCCCATCAAGTCGCTCGCCGAACTCATCGAATACAACAAGGCGAACGCCGATCTGGAGCTTGCCCTCTATGGACAGGAGCTGCATGTGCGCTCCCAGGAGCGGGGCCCACTGACCGACCAGCGCTACATCGACGCGCTGGCCGCCAGCCACCGGCTCTCGCGCGACGAGGGGATCGACCGCGCCATGGACGAGCACCGGCTGGACGCGCTCGTCGGGATCAGCTCGGGGATCCCCGCCATGCAGGACCCGCTCGACGCCTCGGGTGGGGGTGGGGGCGGATGCTCGACGCCGCCCGCCATGGCGGCCTATCCCAACATGTCGGTGCCCATGGGGTTCATCCACGGATTGCCGATCGGGCTGTCGCTGTGCGGCCGCGCCTGGAGCGAGGCGACCCTGATTCGCCTCGCGTACGCCTTCGAGCAGGCGACGAACGTGCGGCGGCCGCCAACGTTTCAGGCCACCGTGCGGGTGTGAGCAAGGCCAGCGCCAGACTGACGCGTAGGCAGGGGGGTCGTTTACGTTGTCGTCGAATGCGCTGGCCGGAGCGATTGGAGTCACACCGGCCCGAATCAAACGGCCGGATGTTATCATTCTTCCATGAGTACCATCCTGCCTTTCAACCTGGACGACCTGCTCCATTGCCGGGGGGTGGAATCGGAGCGCGTGGAGTTCAAGGCCACGTGGGACCCGCGTGTGACGGGCCCGCAGGTACTCCGCACCATCTGCGCGTTCGCTAACGACTACCACAACCTGAATGGCGGCTATGTCGTCATCGGCGTGGAGGAGCGGGACGGGCGGGCGGATCTTCCGCCGCGTGGCCTGTCCGCCGAGGAGGTCGATGCCGCGCAGAAGTGGATACGCGGCAACTGCAATCGGATCGACCCTCCCTATCCTCCCATCTTGTCGCCCGAAATGGTCGAGGGACGGCTTATCCTGGTGGTGTGGGCCCCGGGAAGCGAGATGAGGCCGCATCGCGCCCCGGCGGCTCGCGGTGGCCTGCCCCGGTATTGGATTCGTCTTGGCGCCGAGACCGTCGATGCCGAACGCCGCGGAGACTTGCTCCGAGGGCTCGTCGAACAAACGGCCCGCGTGCCGTGGGACGATCGCAGGGCGCTGAACGCTCGAGCCAGCGATCTTCGCGAGGCGAAGGTGCGCGAGTACCTGCGCGATGTTGGAAGCGGACTTCTCGACGAACCGAGCGAGGCGGAGCTATACCGGCGCCTGCGCATCACGATGAGGGTCAACGATCACGAAACGCCCCGGAATGTTGGCCTTCTGTTCTTCTCAAGCGACCCCGAACGATGGTTCCGCAGTTCCAAGATCGAAGTCGTGCACTTTACAGCGGACCGAGCGGGAGACGTACAGGAGGAGCGCACTTTTCGCGGCGGATTGACGGACCAGCTCCGCGACTGCCTCAACTATTTGGAGAACCTCTCGACTTTCCATTTGCAGAAGCAGCAAGACCGGAGCCAGGTCAGGGGATGGGTCAGCTATCCGTTGCCGGCTTTGCGCGAGACCCTCGTCAACGCGGTGTATCATCGCGGCTACGATGTCGATCAGCCCGAGCCCACGAAGGTCTACCTCTATCCGAGCCGCGTGGATATCATCAGCTATCCCGGCCCCGTTCCGGGAATCGAACCCCGGCATCTGGTTCCAAACGCCCGGATCCCCGCCGTACCGGCACGGAATCGGCGCATCGGTGAGTTCCTGAAGGAACTGAAGCTCGCGGAAGGTCGCCTCTCCGGGTTGCCGAAAGTGTTCCGCGCTATGGAAGCCAACGGGTCGCCGCCGCCCAGCTTCGAGTTCGACGAGCAGCGGACCTTCTTTCAGGCCACGTTGCCGGCACACCCGGAATACGCGGCACTGTCGGCGTTGCGGGACGCTGCTCACTTGCGAGGACTCGGGGAATCTGGAGAGGCATTTCGGCGTATCGAATCTGCGTGGGAGTCCCATCGGGCCTCGGCGCTGCTCGCATCGGCGATGATCCGGGGGCTTGCGGAGCGCAGTGAGACCCGTCGGGCCGAAGACGTTCTGAAAGTGTTTACGGCGCAAGGTCCCGAGAGCGCCGTGGCCCACGTCGCGAATACGCTGGTCGAGGCATTGATGAAGGCCGGCGAAGAGAGGAGGGCGAAGCGGCTGCTCATGCGGAACCATCTCGTAATGTCCGGCCAGGATGCCATTGACGCGGCCATTCTCGCCCGACGCGCCAGGGACTCCCGCACCGCCCACCGGTATTTCGAGCGTGCTGGGGATGCGTTGTACGCCGATCCCCGCGCGCTGCTCGAGTTCGCGCAGACCAAGCTGTGGCTGGCGAACGAAGCCTACCGAAACCGGCAACGCGATTCGAACCGCAGGTTTCTTGCGGACGCGAGGGCTCTTCTGGAACGGGTCATCCAGCTCGACGCGTCGGCGGCGCGCCATGCCTGGGCCTGGCGGGAGTTGGCCCGGACCTTCGGTTGGATGAAGATGCCGGTTCGCGACGTCAAGGATGCGTATCAGAAAGCCATAGCGCTATTGCCGGACGAGCCGCGGTTCCAGGAGGAGCTGGCGACGGTCGAAAGGCGAACGGTGCGATGAGATAGGTCCAGCTCAAGCTCGGACCGAGGGCCGAACAGCTCTGAGCGCGGACTCGCAGGCTGGCAGACAAAACGGGAAAAACGAAAGTTGCGCTTTTGATTTTCCCGTTTAAGTTGTCTTCTATGATCCCCCGCCCCCGTCACGAGGCGCGCCTGCGCCGCCTCCTGAACCAGTTCCCCGTAGTCGGGCTCGTGGGTGCCCGGCAGGTGGGCAAGACGACTCTGGCCCGCAACCTGGCCGCTCGCGAGCAGGGCCCGATTACGTTCTTCGACCTGGAGGATCCGACCGACGAGGCACGTCTTGCGGATCCCAGGCTCGCGCTCGAGTCTCTGGACGGCCTTGTCGTCATTGACGAGGTGCAGCACAGCGAAGGGCTGTTCCGGCTGCTTCGCGTCCTCGTGGACCGGCCTTCCAACAGGGCCCGATTTCTGGTACTGGGCAGCGCTGGCCCGGAGCTGCTGCGGCAGTCCTCCGAATCGCTCGCAGGCCGAATCGTTTATCACGAGTTGCCTCCGTTCCGAGTGGACGAGACGGGCACCGAATTCATCGACCGGCTGTGGATCCGGGGTGGTTTCCCGCTCTCGTTTCTGGCGTCCGACGAAGCGCAGAGCGTGGCGTGGCGAACCGCCTTCGTCCGCACCTTTCTCGAGCGCGATCTGCCTCAGCTCGGGATCCCCGTGCCAGCGACTACCATGCGGCGCTTCTGGACCATGGTCGCGCACTATCACGGCGGCCGCTGGAATGCTGCCGAAGTCGCACGTTCCCTGGGGGTTAGTGCTCCAACGGTCAACTCCTATCTCGACGCGCTTGTTGATTCTCTGCTCGTGAGGAAGCTGACGCCCTGGTTCGAGAACCTGAAGAAGCGCCAGGTCAAGGCGCCAAAGATCTACCTGACGGATACCGGCCTGCTGCACTCGCTACTGGGGCTCAACACCGAGTCAGCACTCCTCGGACACCCCAGGTCGGGCGCCTCCTGGGAAGGGTTCGCCATGCATGAGGTGGTGCGGATTCTGTCAGTCGACTGGGAGGATTGCTACTACTGGGCGACGCACGGCGGTGCCGAGATCGACCTGCTGGTCTTTGAAGGCGGACGCCGGATCGGCGTAGAGTTCAAGAGGACCAGCGCTCCAAGGATGACGCGATCGATGCACTCGGCGCTGGCCGATCTCAAGCTCGACCGGGTCTTCATGGTCTTTCCGGGTCGTGACCGCTTTCGGCTGCACGAGCGCGTGGAGGCGGTGGGATTGGGGCTGGCGGGCGACGAGGGGCTGGACTGAAGGAAGACGTTGGCGCCAAGGGAGAAAGTCGGGCCAGGATCCTGTCCGCTGGATCGTCAGATTCAGCGCTCCGACCGTGCTGGCTTGGACATGTAGATGTCAGGTCTCCCGGGGCCG
The DNA here is from genome assembly GCA_965232315.1 of Longimicrobiales bacterium. Classification (GTDB taxonomy): domain Bacteria; phylum Gemmatimonadota; class Gemmatimonadetes; order Longimicrobiales; family Gaopeijiaceae; genus BD2-11. The sequence goes on from CBDDPN010000036.1 coordinate 123,545, forward strand.
TTGGCATTGGGCATGATCCCGGTAACGACGTAGCCGAGAAGACGATAGAAGAGGAATGGATGCCGGCTGCCCAGATCGTGGAGCTCAGCGATGTGGCGCGGAACGTCATCGTAGAGATCAACTCCGGCGACCGACGTCTGGCCGCCATCGTCATCGGTTCCGAGCGTCAGGGTCAGTGCGCCACGGCGGCGCGCCTCGTCTTCGAAGGCCGCAACGAGCGCCCGCCCCACGCCACGCAGACGACGATTCCGCCTGACGACGAGCGGGTGCAGCTCCCAGACACGCCCGTCGTACTCGGGAAGCCCACCGATCCACCCAAGCAGGAGGGCGTCCTCCAGCGCGCCGAGGGCAAAGCCCTCATGGAGTACGCGTTCCACTTCCATGGTCGCCGACTCCGGGTCCGGCCAGCCCCGGGGATGGTCGAAGCCTTCCACAAGCAGGGCCGCAGCCTGCCGGTGAACAACACCAGGCTGGCTACCGAGATCGGCAATCCTCAAATCGACCGTCTCCTGAAGGGGGTTCTGAAGCGTCGCTGCCGCATCCGCGCGACGGGATGAGGTGCACGCTACAAGCTTGCAATGGGGAGCGCCACAGACGCTGAAACCGCTGCGGCTGGGGAGGGCTCGAACGGGCCGAGTCCGGGACATCGGGCTTTGTCCTGAAGCACGACTTCATGGAACGGCTCGCGTTGTCGTCCAACGCGCTCGCCAGGGCGATCCGCGTGACGCCGGCGCGAATCAACGAGATCGTTCGTGGTCGGCGCGGAGGGGGCGGGTTAGGCCTTGGTGCCTCAGCGCTTGATGATTGCCTCAGCCTTAGCGCGAAATCCGGCAACGCCTCGTTCGAGTACGGCCGGAAGCGGCGAGTGTGCTTTGAGAGTCCCTGCCCGGTCGCTGTTGATCCAACCTACGACATCGATCAAGTGCTGATGGTTTCGGTCGAGTTTCCGGTCCCAAACCGGCTCGTGTTCGAAAGGGCGCTTCCGAGGCTTCGGATTGATAGCAAGAGTGGCCCATTTGGAGTTACGATCACGGGAGGCGGCAAGCTGGTGGGCGTCTGACACCGAACGCAAGATCAAAACTGATGATGGTGGCGAAAACTGACGGTTTGCCCCTGGGTCGAGAAGGTCCTCCGGAGAGGATTCCACCGGCGTCCGTAAGAAAGTCGAGACGACGTTGCGCATTGGGCCAACGTTGACGATACTTCACTCATAATTCCTCAGGTCGTCCTCTACTGTACAAGCCTTCGGGCGCAGCAAGACGCTGAGGTAGGAGCCCCGAGGGCAAACACCCCTCGGGGCTCTTGTGATTAATGGCAGGAGCTCGCCGCAGACCATCTGGCCATGGACCGAGGGCACGGCCTCTACGTCGAGGCCCCGAAACAGCCCCGCCCACGGGCTCGTAGGTCCGCCCCATGCACGCCGGAACAACGCATGGTCCCACGCTCGCCAGCCTGTCGCGCGTGACGCACCGGTACGGACCGGTGGTCGCGCTGGATGAGCTCGATCTGGAAGTTCGCCGAGGCGAGGTGCTGGGAGTGCTGGGGCCCAACGGCGCCGGGAAGACGACCGCCATCAGCCTCCTCCTCGGAAGTCTGCATGTGCAGCAGGGTGCGGCCAGCGTGTTCGGCTGCGCGCCGGGAGCGCCGGAAGTGCGGGTGCGCCGGGGCGCGATGCTCCAGATTTCGGGCGTCTCCGCGAACCTGACCGTGCGCGAACACATCGAGCTGTTCCGCGCATACTATCCAGCACCGCTCCAGACCTCGCGCTTGATGGCCATGGCCGGTCTCGAGGATCTCGCCCGGCGCCGGTACGGGAAGCTCTCGGGGGGTCAGAAGCAGCGGGTGATGTTCGCGCTGGCGCTGGCGGGCGATCCGGAGCTCCTGTTTCTGGACGAGCCCACCACGGGACTCGATGTCGATGCGCGGCACCGGCTGTGGAGCGAGATCCGGGCCCTCCGGGAGTCCGGCCGCACCACCGTTCTCACGACGCACAACCTGGACGAGGCGGACGCGCTGGCCGACCGCGTGGTGGTCATCCACAACGGGCGGCAGATCGCGGAGGGCACGCCGGGGGAGATCAAGTCGCGCACAGCGGGGCGTCTCGTGCGCTGCGTCACCCGGGTCGGGCCAGACGAGGTGGCGAGCATGCCCGGTGTGGTCGAGGCCAAGACACGGGGCCAGCATCTGGAGGTTCTGACGACGCGGCCGGAGGCGCTGGTCCGGGAGCTGCTCGGACGCGACGAGGCGCTCGCGGATCTGACGGTCGTCTCGGCTGGCCTTGAAGAGGCGTTTCTTGCGCTGACGCGGGATGGGAAGGAGGATGGGCGATGACCGGCGGGGCTGAATCGGGTGGCGAGGGCGGGGACGAGGGCGGGGGCGGGTTGATGCAAGTTCGGGACGCTCCCCGCCTCGGCCCGCATCAGCGCTTCCGGATCTACCTGCTGGAGGCCCGCTTCCAGGTCGTGGAGGTGCTGCGGGAACCCATGTTCGCCATCCCCACGCTGGCGTTCCCGCTCATCTTCTACCTGTTCTTCGGCGTGATCATGGGCACGGGCGGAGCGTCGCTGGCCGTGCCGACCTACGTGCTGGCGACGTACTGCGTCTTCGGCGTCCTGGGCCCCGCGCTCTTCGGCTTCGGAGCCGGGCTCGCGAACGAGCGCGACACCGGCGTCCTGCTCCTCAAGCAGACCACGCCCATGCCGGCCGGCGCCTACCTGTTCGCCAAGGTAATGTCGGCGCTGATCTTCGGGGCGACCGTCGTGCTCGGCCTGTTCCTGATGGCCGCGCACGGGGCGGGCGTGGCGCTCTACCGCTGGCAGTGGTTCGCACTGGCGGGGGTGCTGCTCACCGGCGTGATCCCGTACTGCGCCCTGGGCCTGGCGATCGGCGCGTGGGCGAAGGGGCGCGCGGCCGTCGCCGTGGTCAACCTCGTCTTCCTGCCCATGTCCATGCTCTCGGGGCTCTGGCTCCCGATCTACATGTTCCCGGATGTCATGCAGGACATCGCCCTGGCGCTTCCCGCCTATCACCACGCGCAACTCGCGCTCAAGGTCATCGCCATGGACGCAGGGCAGTCGGTTGCGGTGCACGTGGCGGTTCTGGTGGTCGAGACGCTGGTCTTTCTCGCGGTCGCGGCGCTCGGGTTTCGCCGCGCGGGCACCTTTTCGATCAGGAGATCCCGATGAAGAGTGCACGTCATCTCGTTGGCCGCAGCCTGGCCTGGCTCCTGATCGGAATCGCGGTCTTTGTCGGCGTGCTCGGGACGCTTCCGGTGCCGCAGCCTGCGGAGGGCCCCGGCGAGGGAGTTCATCAGGGCAACTTCGCGATCACGGACGTTACCGTCTTCGACGGCGAGGCCTTCCGGCACGGATGGGATGTATGGGTCGAGGACGGAAGGATCCGGCGCGCCGGCCAGAGGCTCGACCTGCCCGAGGAGCTCCCTCGTCTGGACGGGCGCGGCCACACGCTGATGCCGGGGCTGATCGACGGCCACGTGCACACCTTCGGCTCGACGCTGAACGACGCGCTGCGGTTTGGCGTGACCACGGTCATGGACCAGTTCACGCCCCCGGACTTCGTGGCGACGAAGCGGGGCGCGCGCGAGGAGGTGGGGCGCGGCACCGAGGCGGACCTGTTCTCCGCCGGCATGGCCGCAACAGCCCCGGGTGGGCACGGCACGCAGTACGGGGTGCCGGTGGAGACGCTCACCGGCCCGGACGAGGCGGCGGGGTGGGTGGGGGCGCGCAAGGCCGAGGGCTCCGACTGGATCAAGATCATCTACGAGGACGGCAGCGCCTACGGCCGGGAGATCCCGTCGCTCGACGGGGAGACCGTCGCCGCGCTCGTGGCGGTCGCGCACGCCGAGGGGCTCGCCGCCGTGGTCCACGTGAGCATCCTCGACCGGGCGCTCGAAGCGGCGTCTTTCGGCGCTGACGGCCTGGTGCACGTGTGGCACGACGAGGTCATCTCCGAAGCGGATGCCCGGCGCTTCGCGGAGGCGGACATCTTCGTGGTCCCGACGCTCTCGGTGATGGCGTCCGCCGCGGATTCCGCCGTAGCCGAGCTGGTGCGTGAGGCCGGCGAAGCCATGCTCTCACCGATGCAGCGTCAGACGCTCGCCGATCGCTTTCCGCGCGGCCTGGGGGAGGCGGCGGCGGTGGCGACGGAGAACGTCCGGCGGCTGCGTGCGGCGGGGGTGCGGCTGGTGGCGGGTACGGACATCCCGAACCCAGGGACCGGGGCGGGGATCTCGATGCACGGGGAGCTGCGGCTGTTGTCGCGCGCCGGCATGGGGAGCGCGGAGGTGCTGGCGGCGGCGACTTCCGTGGCGGCGGACGCGTTTGGTGTCGCGGGCCGCGGCCGGATCGTCGAAGGCCATCTCGCCGACCTGGTTCTGGTGCGCGGCGACCTCGAGGAGGACGTGTCGGGCAGTCACGACATCGTAGCGATCTGGAAGGACGGGTATCTGGTGGAGCGGGGGTTGGGGGGCGCGCCGGCGGTGGCCACGCCCCAGGCCGCAGCGGTCCCCGCCCCTGCAGAGACGCTCGTCGCGGACTTCGAGAACGGGCTCGAGGCGACGTTCGGCGCATGGGACGTGACGACCGACCAGATGGCCGGCGGCTCCTCCAGCGCCAGCATGGCCGTGCGGGACGGCGCGCTGGTGGTCACCGGCGAAATCGCCGCAGGGGTGGCCTTCCCCTGGGCGGGCGTGATCTGGATGCCCGGCGCGCAGCCCATGCAGCCCGTGGACTTCTCCGGCCGGGAGGTGATCCGCTTCCGCACGCGGGGGGATGGGGGACGGTATTCGGTGATGCTGATCAGCAGCGCGGCGCCGGCCGGGCCGCCGCCCACCGTGACGTTCGTCGCGCCCGAGGAGTGGACCCAGGTGGAGATCCGGTTGGAGGACTTCCCGGCGGCCACGCCGGAAATCATTGCGGGGCTGGCGTTTGTGGCGGAGGGGGCGGTTGGTATCTTCGGGTTCGAGGTGGATGAGGTGGAGGTGAGGTGAGGGGGGATCAGGAATCCACCGATCCACTCACGTCGACCACAATCACCCTGACCTGGTGCCGGTAGGGACCCTCGAGTTGCTCTTCGAGGCGATGTCGTAGTGCCTCCGGCGTCCTGGGACGGCGACCGGTGGGGGGCACAGGAATCTTCCCGAGCCCGAACCAGAGCACGAGATAGATACCGTAGCCGGACGAATCGGGGTCGATCGTGTATTTCCGCACCAGCTGGTCGGCTACGGCGCTCCAGAGCCTCCGCTGGGAGTCCTTCTTGATTTCTACCGGGATCGCGGTGCCGTTGAAGGAGATGCGGATGTCCGCGCGCTTGTCCCTGGCGTAGTGCCCTTCGGGCTGAGCATCGACGCCCTCGGGTAGAAGTTGTCGCAGATCGGACAGAAGTGCGTCCCGACAGGAGTTTTCGTGCTTTGTCTGGCGGCTACTGTCTTCGCTCCAATACTGGCGCCAGTCGTCGGTATTGCCGTGCCGGATCCGTTTGGCGAGAAACCCAAGTTTGTTGGCCACCAGCGCAGCCAGGTCGGCCGGATTGGCGGGTCGGTCGTTCGCCAGCGCCACCTGGATTGCCTCAAGCTCCGGGACCGCGAAGGTGGCGTTGCGCCGTGCGACTACCTGCTGTCTGCGTTCCTGTGTGAGAAGCCAGCTCCAACCTCCCAGAGCGGGGTCGTCAACAAGCGACTGAAGAGTGTTACAGGCGTCAGGATCGGTGCGTGACGCCAAGTCGGTTGCCCATCGCGTGATCAACCCCTCCACCTTGACTCTGTCCTCGTCTACGAAGGACCCGACCCCGGGGGACGGGGACCTCCAAGGCGAGTAACGAGATCCGAGAAGCTTGATGAGGTTCCCGAGCTCGCTATTCCGCCACGACCGCCGCACGCTATCCACTCCGCCCGGCGCCATGAACCTTACCACCTGCCGTGATCGCGCCTCCTCGCCACCCTCTATGAAGGTCGTTAGTTCGCTCAGGTACTCGTCCGGCGACAGGAACAATCCTGCGGCAAGCCAGAGCGCACGCTGCGAGACATCCAGACCGGACTTGGCCGACCTGCCTCGAATTACTTCTTCCAGCCCGTCAACCGTCCATCTCAGGCCCGCTATCAGAATCTCGTTTAGCGCGGAGATCTGGGGGCCAGCGCAGCGTGTGGGAAACGCGCGCAACAGCGGAACCGCTGCCAATCGAGCCACGGCGCGATACGACGGCTGGCGTGCCAGGTGCCAAAGATAGGAACAGTCGAGCCGTCTACGAATCCGGGAACGGGTCACCTTGATCAAGGCTTCGGCGACGGCTCGTGGACGGCGTTCCAGTGTCCGCCGGTACCACGCCGGGTGGCCGGAGAGATAGACGGGAGTCAGGTACACGAACGCTGCCGCTCTCGTGATCTCGGCGGAGGGGCGGGAATCCAGCGAATCCGGGCTCATCTGGTCAATTCCCGCGAGTACTGCGAGGTCAAAGAGCGACCTTCGGCCTTCTTCGTCAAGGCGAATGATCTCCCGCAGGGTGGGATGATCCCGTCGCTTGGCTACTCGGCCGAATCCAGCGAGCGATGCCTCTACCAGGTCTGCATGTCCGTCGAGCAGTTTGGTCAGTCGCGCACGGGGGGTGGCAGCGGACTCTTCGTCAAAGACATCGTGATAGGATTCGGCGATGTTGTGCAGCAATCGCGGAGGGCACGTCCCTGCCTCAAGTTCCGGAGCATGCTTCCGGACGTACGCAACGAATTCGGTCTTCTCTCGATTGTCTTCGGCTATGTATTCCGTGGCTTGCTCTCGGACCTGCGTCGCCATGACTCGCATATGAGCCTCTGACTGCCTTTGCGCGTCCAAGAGCACGTCGACTTCGCGGCTGAGGCTCGATACGCCCTCCGTCGCGGTTCGAACATCCTCGATCGAGAGACCTGAACCGGAGTCGCCGTCGTGCCAGGGTCGGCTCCATTCCAACAGCGCAAGCGCGATGTTCAAGCAGGTCGGGGCTGCTTCCACAGCCTGTTGCAGACACCATTGGGCAAAGTCATCAGGTAAGGTAGCTCCGAAGACGATGTGCCAGACCTTCCATGCGCGTTCTCGAAGCTCGTCCGAATCGACGTCTTGTAGCTCTCGACGCAGACCTTCGAGGGCAAGCTCCTTCTGGAGAGCAGGACGTTCCGCAAGCGATTGGCTTACCCCCGAAAACCCCGGCCTGCGAGCAAGCGTCCAGCCGAGTTCAGGAGAGTTGATGAGTTCCAGCCCGTCGTAGACCGTTGAGATCCCGGAGTCCTCATCTGCCGAGGTCAACGCGTCGCGTAGCAGCTTCAACGTGACACCGCCCAGCCTGTGACCTGAAATGCGGGCGCGGAATTCCGTGTCGCGTATTGCGAGACTCCGAAGCAAGGTGATCACATCACGTTCCCTGGTCTTCTCCAGGAGTCGGTGGGCCCAGAATCTTCGATATTCATAACCACCCTGGATACCAGGCCCAGGCGACAGATAGTCCCAGATGTCTTCGGGCCCAACGTGATCCGGGTAGAGCGCGCTCAGCAGCGTGCCGGTCAGCTCGCCGTCACGGTCCTCGACACGCCCGTCCCTGATGTTGCCGACCAGCGCCCTCATTGTTGATGATCCGCCGCCTTCCCGGCTACCGAAGTAGTGGAGTAGCGCGCGTAGCGCCGACTGTCGCACCCAGGGCTGCCAAGTCACATCCCGAACCGCCTGCTCCAACCGTTCGCAGGACGGTTGCGCTCCGCTCGAATGAGCCAATCCGCGAAGAAGTAGGCCGACGACGGCCTGTCGTCCGTCTCCCCTGCCTTCATCCCCGAGATAGCCGTCCAGCAGCTGGAGCGTCTGATGTTCGATCAAAGACGCCAGAGCGACCGGGGGCCACGACCACGCCTTGATCTCATCGGCCCGTTCGGCGAGTGCGTCCAAGAGGGCCTCCAGTTCGTCGCTACGGAAGCCCTGGACGTCCCCGTACAGCGCAGTGCCAACGGGATCCGTCCGGATGAGCGAGCGTCGCGAGGGCCTGTCGAAGGCCGCCAGCCACGCGGACAGTCCGCGCAATTCGGTCACGACCACCCCGTCTTCTCCGGTCATTAGGGCGAGCACGCGGCTCGCCGGGACCCAGGAATCGATGCGGGTGTGGAGGAAGCGCGCGCCCAGGAACTCGGCCAGTTGACGATGCGGGGGCGTGAACCCGCCGTCCGCGCTGACGCTGAACAGGTTGGATCTCAGGGCTCGTAGCAACGCGGGCTGATCGCCGTCAGCGATGTCTTCCAGGCAGAGGCTGTCGGGGTCATCGGACGGGCCAATGGACACGTGCCCCTTGTCGGAGAGGAGCAGGAGCGCCGAGAGGTGCCCGGCCGCAGCCATGATCCGGTCGAACGAGAGGAGGGGCGCGGAGCGCTGAACGGCGCGGTGCTGATCGTTGCGCTCACGAGCCAGGGCGCGACACGCCATCTCGAACGTCGTACGGCGGTCACGGGGCCATTCGTCGCCTCCCACGGCCTTGACCAGCAGTCCGAGCGAGTGCGGGTTGCCGAGCATCCCCTCCAGGCCGCGCTCACGGGCTTCGCCCAGGAATCCGTGCGGATCCGGGACGCCGAGGTCGGCGAGGATGCGCAGGATGTCCTCGCCCCGGAGCGGTTCCAGGTGCAGGACGCGGACATCTCCGTACCCCGCGGTCGAGACGATTTCCTGCAGGTCGTTTCGTCCCAGCCAGTCCGCCGCCCTACATGAGAGTCTGAAGTTGGGGCTCTCAAGACGTTCGAGTCGCTCGAGGATCAGATCCATGGGTCTGCGCGCGTCCGGGCGGCCCGCGCGGACTTCGTCCAGTCCATCGATGAACAGCGTTTCGGCCTTCCACTCGGGATGGCGGTCGAGGCTTCGGGAGATGAAGCGGCGCGCCGGGACGAGGCTGCTGCCCGGAGCGGCACGGCTCTCAGCCCCGAGGGCTTCCGTCTTCCCTGCGCCCGGATCCCCCAGCAACACGTAGGCGCGTTCGGAGCGGAATTCGGCCAGCGGGGCGGAGCGGCTGCCGCCGCCATCCGCTCCCGGACGTGCATCCCGCCCATCCGGGACCACGGTTACGGAGCGTGGGACGATGAACGTCACCCGTCCTCCTCCAGCCAGAAGGCCGCGGGTTCGGCCAGGAACTCATTCAGCGGAACGCCCCGCCTCCCGCCCACCAGCAGGGTCCGTGCTTTCGGAAACCTCTCCTTGAAGGCCTGAAGACCACGCCTAGGCCGTGCCCACGCTCCGCTCTTGACCTCGATGCCGAGGACGCGGGGTCCCTGCGAGAGTACGAAGTCGACTTCGTCGGGTTCGTCTCTCCAGTAGCCGAGCCGCATGGACGCTTCGAGGGTGTTGTGGAGGTGCGCGCCCACTGCGCTCTCGACCACGCGTCCCCAGAACGTGCGGTCGGCCAGAGCCTGATCCAGGGAATAGCCCGACAGCGGCGTCATCAGTCCGGTGTTGAGCACGTTGAGCTTGGGGCTGGAGCGGGTCCGCCGGACGGCGCTCCCCGAGTAGTTGGACAGGTGGGCCACGATGCCGGCGTCGGACAGGAGGTCGAGGTAGTGGCCGACCGTCGTTGCGTTCCCGGCATCCCGGAGCCGCCCCACCAGATTGGTGTAGGTGACGATCTGCCCCGAGTACTCCGGGATCAGGTCCACGAGCTGGCGCATCAGGGCGGGCTTGTCCACCCGCGTCAGCCCCAGGATGTCGCGTCCGAAGACCGGCGCGATGATGGAATTCACCACGTAGCCGCGCCACATCTTCATGTCCCGGATCAACGGCGCGGCCCCTGGATAGCCTCCGAAAAACAGATACTCATTGAGCGTTAAATCGAAGGCAGTTACCATTTCCTGCAACGACCAGTGACGGACATCGAGCGGCATGAAGCGTCCGGCAAGACTCTCGCCCCTACCCGTGAGCAGGCTCCAGGGCGCGGACCCGAGGATGACTACCTTGAGAGGGCATCCGGTCTGCCTGTCGCGGTCCCAGAGCCCCTTCACCACAGCCGACCATCCCTCTACGTACTGGATCTCGTCGAGCGCCAGCACGAACCGGCGCTCGTGCCGCCATGCCCGGTCCCGGGCCCGGTCCCAGACGCCGACGAGCCATTCGGCGTTACGCTGCCCTGGACGGATGGGGACGGCGGTCGTTTCCGGCCCCGAAAAGGGCGCCCCCAGACCCGCCTGAGGATCGTCCACGCCGATGTGGCGGCCGGGGAGTCCGGACATGCGCAGGCGTCGCAGCGTCTGCCGCACTAGCGTCGTCTTGCCAGACTGGCGCGGTCCCGTTACGGCCACGATCCGCGGTGGCAGCTCGTCGGTCAGGAGACGGACGAGGTCGTCGACGAGGGGGCGCTGGAAGATGTTCATGGGAGAATAATAATTCGTCGGAGAGATTGCATCAATAAATAATACATCCCTGAGCGGGAACTGGTGCCCATTGGATGAGGCCGGGACATCAGGCGTTCACCGGCCTTGGCGCATATCGATACGCGATATAGATTGGACGATGATTCGGCGCTTTCGATGCAAGGACACGAAGCGGCTCGCGGCCGGATACCGAGTCCGGCGCTTCCAGCCCTTCGAGTCCGGGAACGCGTACGACGCGGAGATCGTTGACTACCACTGAGGGGGCCAAGCCATGACTCGTCTCGAGCCCGTTCACCCCGGCGAAGTCCTGAAGCACGACTTCATGGAACCGTTCGCGTTGTCGTCCAACGCGCTCGCCAGGGCGATCCGCGTGACGCCGGCGCGAATCAACGAGATCGTTCGTGGTCGGCGCGGCATCACGGCGGAGACCGCTCTCCGGCTCGCCCGGTATTTCGGGACCGACGCGCAGAGCTGGATGAACCTGCAGGACCGATACGAACTTGCCGTAGCGAAGAGGCGCGTGGAGGACGCCCTGGCCGCGATTCAGCCGCGGGAGTTGGTCTAGCCGCGCTACGCGCGCAGGGACGCACGTGGCCCGGTAAGCAAGGAGGCGATGCACCGTGACCGAGGGAGACGGAGAGTCGGCCGTGCGCAACGCGTCCAGCTACTGGGACACGCTGGCACCGCATCATTGGCGCCTCGAAAACAACTACCTGGACGTGTCGAGCGTGCGTCTGATCCTCGGCGACATTCGCCAACCCGTCATGGTCGTCGGTGCCGGGCAGGGGCTGATTGTCGAGGAGCTGCGGCGTCAGGGGCTGCGATGCGACGGCATCGATCTGAGCGCCGAGATGATGGAATACGCCAGGTCGCGAAGAGGCCTGACCCTTGTTCGCGCGAATGCGACCGCGATGCCGTTCGTCGATGGGACCTATGAGACGGTCATCGTTGCGACCGGCGTCATCGACTTCATGGCCGATTTGCAGCAGATCGAGACGATCCTGCGCGAAGCGAACCGGATCGTTTCGGAGACGGGCAACGTCTTCGTCGCGTTCTACAGATTCAGTGCGGCGCAGCAGCGCTTCCTGACCTCCCTTGGACTCCTGCGGGACGACACGTTGCACATGCGGTCGGCATTGGTGCTGAATCGCCTCGGCTACGGTGCGCTGGTGGCGTGGGTGGCGAAGATGGCCGGGATCAGCACGTTCCAGGCCGTCCTGTTGTGCATCAGCACGGGCCTTGGATCGACGAAACGGGAACGCGCAATCGCCCTCGCGATGCGGCGGGTGATCGCTCAGGCCGGGGATCCCGACGCCTTCATCGAAGCGGCGCCGGAGACACAGCCGTACCGCGACAAGCCGGCAATCGGACGCCTGCTCGACAGCCTGTCGATGAGAATCGAGGACTGGCAAGCATCGAGCAGCTGCCATCTGGTACGGGTGGCGCGGCAGGAGGCGTGGGATCGTCGCTGAGCGATGCGTTGTGGTTCCGGGTGGCCACGGTACGATGGGCGGCAGTGGAGATCCGGCTGGGAGATTTCCCGACGCTAGCGCCGGAAATCATTGCGGGATTGCCGCTTGTGGCGGAGGGGCCGGTGGGAACCTTCCCTTTCGAGGTGGATGGAGGGGGAGGTGAGGTGACGCGCGACAATCTAGGACCACGCTGGACAAGGTTGGCCGTGGTTCTTACACATCACGATGGTTGGCCTTCTTTGCATCGCGATTGTATCTTCGCAGCGCGTTGACCGGGATAGCGATCGCTTCGACCAAGGGATTCTGGTGGCTGACATCTTCGAGCCTAACAAACGCAGCGAGATCATGTCCCGAATTCGCGGGCGCGATACTAAACCGGAGGTCGTCGTCCGGAAAATCGCTCACGGGCTCGGGTTCCGGTTTAGACTTCATCGGAGGGATCTTCCTGGCTGCCCGGATATTGTCTTCCCTCGGTACCGGGCCATCATCATGGTCCACGGATGCTTTTGGCACCGGCACCCGGATTGCAAGTACGCCTATAGCCCGAAGACGCGGGTGCAGTTCTGGCAGGACAAGTTTGAGAACAACATGGCCCGAGACCGCCGCAACGAAACGGCCCTACGCGAGTTGGGATGGCGGGTTTTGGTGATTTGGGAGTGCGAGACGAAAAACTTGGCGGCGGTCGCGGCGCAGGTCAAGGTGCACCTCGGCGAGTCCGATGGCCGCCGCGCCGAACCCGCACACCGCAGAGCGCCTTGAGATGGCATTCGTCGCTGTGAGCCTAAGCCACCCATGACCAGTGTGGTCCCTGTGGTCGACTTGTTCTCGGGGCCCGGGGGGCTCGCCGAAGGATTCGCCGCATATCGGGATTCTCGCGACCAAACCCGGTTCCGAGTTCTACTCTCGGTAGAAATGGAGCGATCAGCTTACCAAACGCTCCGGCTACGCGCATTCCTGCGCAAGTTCGAACCATCCGACCTACCGTCCGAATACTATGATTTCCTAAACGACGGAGCCTCAGCCGCGCCCGACTGGAGAACCCTTTACCCCAGGGAGTGGATCGAAGCCTGTGATGAAACACTTTGTCAAAAGCTCGGAACTCGCGACGCCACTCGCGTAGTCCAGCACCGTGTTAGGGAGATCAGGAAGAAGCATGGTAGCAACACTGTGCTTATCGGTGGGCCTCCGTGTCAATCGTATTCGCTGGTTGGAAGGGCTCGCAATGCAGGAAACGAGGCCTATGACCCTGACAACGACGAACGCCAGTCGTTGTATGACGACTATGTAAGTGTGCTTCGAGATTTACAGCCGGCGGTTGCCATCATGGAGAATGTGAAGGGGATGCTCTCCGCACGCCACTTGGGTAAGTCCGTATTCAACCGCGTTACAGTCCGCTTGCGAGACGCTGGCGGAAAAGATCGCTATCGACTGTATGCGCTAGCTCCTGCCCAAGGAGGCAGCATCGGGGAGCAGGACCGGGATCCGAAGGACTTCCTCGTGCGCGCCGAAGACTACGGAGTGCCACAAGCACGGCATCGAGTCTTTGTGGTCTGCGTACGGAAGGATATCGCGGACCAGCTGCCCCAAGCCACGTGCGAACTCAAGAAGGGCAAGCCTACGGTGTCTCTGCATGAGATGATCGGCAACATGCCCAAGCTTCGTAGTCGCCTCAGCCGTAGTGATAGTACCACGGCTTGGAAGGCAGCCTTGGTGTCGGCCTGCGATCTCATCCAGGGCCTCCATAGACCAGAGATGACGAGAGAACAGAGGATACTCTTCGATCAGGCAATTGCGAAGGCACGAACGACGACTCGGCAACCACCACTGCCGTATCGTGGCCCCCCTGGCGATACCGCCATGTCCTGTCCAACGGATTTGCGCCGATGGATTGTCGATGAGAAGCTGAGCCGACTGCCCAACAATGAGACCAGAGGGCACATTCCAGCCGACTTGGCGCGCTATCTCTTCGCGGCAGCGTTCTCGTCGGCAATGAGCCGCTCCCCCAAATCTCCTGACTTCCCGGCACAACTCGCACCCAAGCATGCGAACTGGAAGACCGGGAAGTTTGGGGATCGCTTCCGAGTTCAGCTGGGCGACCAACCGTGCCGCACTGTCACCAGTCACATCTCGAAAGACGGCCACTACTTCATTCATCCCGATCCTAGCCAGTGCCGGAGCATCACGGTCCGGGAAGCCGCGCGTCTCCAGACGTTCCCGGACAACTACTTCTTCTGTGGCAGCAGGACTCAGCAATACGTCCAGGTGGGCAATGCTGTCCCCCCCTATCTCGCTAGGCAGATTGCGGGACGAGTGTGTAAGCTGCTCGATGAGTGGCGGTCTTCGCGGAACAAGGTGGCAACTAAGGTACCTGACATGCTTCCTGCCGTCAGACAGGTTTAGCATCCATAACGTATAATCTGACAACACGACCGTCCTTGAGTGTGATCTTGGCCTTGACATCCAGAAACCCTTTATTGGCGGCCGCGTCAGTATATATGTTGGGAGTCTGGTCAAACGCAGGATCACGCACCTCAGCCGTGATATACCTGTAGGGATCGTCCGGACATAGAACCTTTAGCTGGCGGTTGTGGTGTGTGAACCCGTCTACCGAGATCCTTACTTCCGTCATGTCACTGACCTCCACTTTTCCTTTTTCGCGTATTGCATCCGCCATGGGCACGTCCACTTCCATATTGCTTCCGCTGCCATTGCTGATCGACATGTTTTCACACGAACGGCCGACAGGAGACACTGATTGTTTGGCAGCATGAGCTAACGGGAGTATCCTTTCGAGCAAATCGAATATCCCCATAACTTCCTCATGCCGAGTGTCGTTGACTCTCTCCAGAAATGCAATCAAACGTCGTTCCCCTTCTTGCCCTCTTCCCCCGAATGTGTTCATGATGCCACTAATCCATTGCCATATGATATCTGACAGCCCCGTCATATACAACTCTTGGAACAGCGGCCCCATCCAGTAGGCCTGTTCCATAAGAGCCCCGATTTCTACGGAGCCTGCTTGGGGTTGGGTAGCCTGAACTACATACCTAAGCCGCTGTCGAGAACTCGGAAACTTGCCTACCTCGACCACGTACAAGCCAACCGAGACCAACCGCTCCAACCCGATAAGGGATTCGCCCAGCTTGCGAAGTTGGACGTGGTGTCTGTCCGCGTCCCCCCCACGGTAGCGAATTGTCAGGTGAAGACCATGGTTGTTCTCCACAAGTCACCTCAAAGGTTGCGGTTTGAAAATATCAAATCAATACCATCCGACGCCCTCCAAGCGTAGAGAGCGAAGAGGTACTCGCCTTGTGGTCCTTTGCGCGCTACTCCGCGACCAGCTCATGGTAGCGCAGCCTGCGTTCCACCCATGCCCGGCCACGACTTAGGAGAGGTGTAATCTGGCCGTTTGTATGTTGACAGATGATCATCGCCCGTCACAGGCCATGCCCCGTGCTCTTCAGCCACACGAAGGATCTTGCTTCCCTGCTTAGCCTGTTTTTGCGACGGAACCTTCGCCCAAGAAGCCGCAGCATAGCCCGCCAGAGTAGTAGCGATCCCGATCTGCCAACCCCGCAGCTTCTGCGACCCTGAGCCCCATCCGATCAAGTGAAGCCATCCTTCCGGCCTTACCTGCATGACTCGGGCGATGTTCTCGCGATCCTCCCCACTCAGGCCAACACCTCGCCTCTGCCTCCAGTCACCAACGGTTGGGAGGGGCTGCCCCTCGGCTAGTTCTTCTTCCAGTTCATTGGAGACTGAAACGTTCAGCGTTTGCATGCGCCTCCAGCAATCCTCCGTTTTACACCACTCGGTCACGTTGCGTTCGGCGGCAGACTCCACGATCTCGTCGTAGACCAATGGCATCCACTCGTAGAGTGTGACCCCGACGGCAGCGGAGCAGTCCTGCGCGGTCCAGATTCGCGATAGATTGACACGGCCAGCGGTCCGAAACGACAGGAGTGCAACCGTATACGTCACCGCATTTGCCCGGTACGATGGAAACTTGTGCTGACGCGCACACTTCTCAGCTCTCTTGAAGATGATCGCGCGCGCGATCAGGTCCTTATAGTAGTCGTCCTCCGGTATCCACAATCCCTGGTGCTGCTTGGCTAACCGCTCCATGAAGTGCACGAAGTTCTTCTGTGCCCCGCGGCTGACGATATGCGGTAGTTTGGCCCAGGAGTTCCCATATTTTGCCAGAAGGACTTTGTCGAAACGTCGAGATGCAGGTGTCAACTGATCGAATCGTCGCCTCTGTGCAGGCGTCCTGCCTTCTCTGGCCCTAGCTACCTGATACTGCCCTCGAGCACGCTCGTAGAACCACCGCTGTTGTTCTCCTGGCGCCCAGACGGTCTCTGAGAGCTGCTGGATCCGAACGTGGAAGGGATGATTGGCCGAAAAGTCAGATTCGTTGACTCGATTCTGTGTGTTGGCAAAACGGCTGATCTTCGGAACAAGGTCCCCCACCTTCTCGGGCCGGACGATGGTGATCTTGGCCTGAACGGAGACGTCGGAAAGATCTTGGCCATCGCGGTCCTTCGCGCGGTGGATCGAGGCGACGGTCTGGCCGCCGTTAACAACCTGCAAACCGGTGATCGCCCGAATACCAACACCGTGTTCGATCGGAGTCAACTCGAGCGACTCGGCCGTGGCGGAAATACCGTTGTTGTATGCGAGAAAACGCTTTGGCTCGTTCCTTAGCGTGTCGCGAATCCCCCTGTTGACCTTCCCTCTGGCCTGTAGGAAGGACCGCACGTTCAGCTCCAGGATCCTGGCGCCGAACTCGTGATAGAGGTCGTGCAACAGGTCGGCCGGGAGGATCGCCAGATAGCTGATGTAATCGGCACCATTCTCGCACATGGACAGACACGGAAGTGGCGCGCCTAGCCGGCTCTGGAAATCGATCTCGATCGGTTCGTACAACAGGCCTGATGACTCTGCCCGGTAGAGCCTCTGAATGTCCCAAACGTCGAGAGTGACTTCAAGTTCTGCGCTGCCTAGATTCGGAGACCGTGGATTCGCCGCGATCCCGTCGGTTATCACTACCACCCGCAGGCGACCAACTTCCCCCTGGAGTTCGTGCAACCTTCGCATCATGTCGAAGGTCGGCGACGCCGGCTCCATTCCCTCGTGTTGCGCCGTGCGAGCCGCTAGAACGACCTTGGCTGCCCGGGCCGCCGCAGTCTTTAGAGTCGTCGCGTTCACATGTCCTGGCGGCTCCGTTCCCTTGAAGATGGTCGTCACAATGTTCAACTGACCCGTGTCTTCGACCACGCACCATGCGTTACACTTCCCAATCGCACGCCCAAATCGACGGTGGAGATAGCAGAGTTCAGCATTCTGCAATTGTCCCAAGTCTTCGAGAGTTTCCAACGCCACGGCTGTGAAGGCGTTTTCCCTGAAGCCGAGCGGTGCCACTTGGTCGGCGCTCTCGGACAGCTCAAGCGACGCTTGGTTGACGCGGCTCTTCAGAATCCCAAGGTATTCGGTGAACCGCGCGGAATCAGTCAGCATCGTAGCCCTCAGGTGAGAGAGTTTCCAACACTTCACGATCGGAGCAAACGTAATCCGCGCAGGCTGCCAAGGCGACGGAGAAGGACACGCGCTCCACTCCGTTGGGGATTGCTGACTCCGTTAGCCTCGGGAATCCCTCTCCTACATGGAAGAACCGTGGAGACCTGATCGAATAGCGTGGCGACTCGTAAAGTGAGCGTTGCGCCTCGATATACCCGGCATTGATCATAGGCCCATCCAGCTGTTTGGCACTTGCCCCCAAAGCGGAGCGAAGTCGGTCGATTGCTTCAGGAAGGGTCTCTTCGCCGCCCTCCGATTCATCAACCCTCACGACACAGAGGTAGAGGGCCGAAACGCCAACGTCATCCAGCTGCCGGATATTCGCCACCCAAAATGAGTGCGGCGTCGCAGCGGCGGTCGTCTTCACCTCAACACTGCCGTACGATGTCTGGAAATCATGAGGTGCCCGGCGCGGCCCAGTCCAAGCCATCACCGCCTCCGTCCCGGGAAGCACCTTGAGAAGGTAATCGCGGAGGAACACCAGCTCACCGTAGAGCCCGCGACGGGCCTCCCGAGACATACCCTGAGAGCCAAATCGCCTGAGGAACTCCTGCCACGTTCGAAGGCGATCGACCAACTGTGCGACAGCGTCCGTCTCGTCCCTGGCCCCAACGAGCGTGCGGACGATATCATCGGCAAGCGATGAGAAGACATCCAAGGACTCCGGGTCGGAGAGGGCGAAAATCAGTCGCGTTCTGCCATATCGGCCCGGTGATAGCGGGCTGATCGAAAGCTCGAACCCTTTGCTCGCAGGCAAGTCGGGAAACCCAGAGAGTACGCGCTTTTCGATTTCAAGTATCAGCGCCACTGAGTCATCAGATATCCGCCGGGCCGCATAGGTCGGACATGCCAACACCACGGGGAGACGCAATCGGACGTAGCCGTCGAGTCCATGACCCGCCGTGTCAAGCTCTTCCCACGCTTCAGTCAGTCCTGTCATACCGCCGTCCTACCCGGACACGTTTGGTCCGAAGAGTTCGTGTTGATGATACACGTTGTTCACCACGTATCGGACCTTCGACGCTGTCCTCACATCACCCATGGGGAAGCTTATCGCAAAGCCGAGGACTGGGATGTCTATCGCGTCCGCTTCGACTTTCCCTTCGTCGCCATGTAGGGCGTACAGCAACAGAAGGCCTTTCTTGGCGGGACGCACCGCCCGAATCGCAGGACCGGACGGTCTCGTCGGCTCTTCGCGCCCCTTGGGATCATCCTTCCATGCCGCCTTCGTTTGATCTAACGCACGCCGGTACTGGTCGGTGGTAAGATCAATAAACTCGTCAGTCGGGCTCACGAGCCGCCTGATCCGGTAGTGATTTTCGTCTTGATAGCTTCTAAGTTCCAGTTCCCATTGCTCGTCGCGCTCCTTGGGGGAAGCCACCAAGTGCCATGCTCGCTTGGCTAGGTTCACCTGCACCGAGCCAAGTTGACAGGATTCTTCATGACTGCCGCTGGCCAAGGAGACAGTCCAGTCGCGGAGATGTCCCCGCTGATTCTCAGCGGCGATATAGTCCGCCAGCAACGTGGTTTTAACCTTTCGAGATGCGTCGTGCTCTTGGTAAGCTGCGAGGAATTCGATGATGTTGGAGGGCGCAACACCCTGCCATGACCTTGATTTGGCGGACCCTTGTACCTCGGCCGGACGGATCCCGCTTCGCTCAATGTCTTGGATCAGGTGCTGACCCGCTTGCCGGTTGACATCGAGGTGCACCCGGTCTCTCCAGAAGTTGATGGTCTCACACATGTCACCCGCGAAGGTGACGTCGATCTGTTTACCACTCCTCATCTTGACCTGCGAAGTCACCATCATCAACGGGTGCGACCTCACGCGATGGCCGAAATCTCGAGGAGTCTGACGACTCGCTGCCATTCGATTGAAGTCTTCCCGGAGTTCTTCGCTGGCTTCAGAAATGTGGGCGAACCAGTCCTTCATGTCCGGCGTCGTGTAGAGGCGGCAAAGGTCCAAGTAGCCAGGTCTGTACCCAAACCATCGACCCATCTGCATTAGGGTATCGTACATGCGTGACGCTCTAAGGAAATAGCTGACTGAGAGCCCTTCGAGTGTCAGGCCACGGGAGAGCTTGTCCCCGCCCACGGCGATCACATTGAGGCCTGTCGAAGAGTGCTCGATATAGTCCAGAACCTCTCCTGCCATGCCATTAATTTCACGGACCCTAATCGACTTCGCGGCTGCCCCGATGTGGGGCTGGATCTCCAACCACGCTTGGACGAGCAGGCGCTGATCTGAAACCGCTTGATCCACCTGCTTGGAGGTCGGAGCAAAGTCTGTTTCCCAGAGTCTCCGCAACTCATCTTGAAGCTGACTGGGAGAGTCACCATCCCCGAAACGGAGTCGCCTCTTCGTCTCGGCGAGCAAGGTTCTGATCTGCTCAGCCACTTGGCGCTGGACTAGGGTGAACCGCGTGACATGGACCAGCATCGAGTTATGCTCATTGCCCTGTCCCCGCGCGACACGAGCCGCAATCGAGAGTACGAACGCGAGAATTGCTTTTCGAAGCGACGGTGGAACCGAATCGCGGCCCTCATACCTGGGCTCGTGAGATTTATTGTGCTTTGGCGGCATCCATCCCGAGCGCTCACCTAACGCCAGAGTGTCAGCGTGGTCTGTGACCGTTCGGATTATGGGCAGACCCTGTGAGTTGTCATCATCCCGTTGACTCCCGAACACTCGCTCAGAGCCCACATAGTTCGAGGGTGAAGGAAGCGACACGATGAAGCTGCGGGGGAATAGGTCGGCACCCTCGGATGGCGTCTTGTTTCCTTCATGAATGAAGATGTTGGCGAAGGGTGTTGCCGTGTACCCGACGTACGCACTCTGGTCGAACAGATGTAGCAATCGCCTTATGCTTTTGTTGATCGCAGTAGGATTGTGGTCAGGGTCTGGCCGCCCTGTCTCGTCGTACTCCTGCCGCTGGGTATCGACTGAACCTTGATCGGCTTCGTCATCGACGACCAGCAGAGGAACCCCCGTTACATATTGGTTCCCGTCTTCATCACTCGTGTTCGCAGCCCACGCCACCCAATTCAGGAGGTTCTTGAGCACCGAGTTGTTCTTCTTGATAACAAACAGAAGTGGGTGCCCACCCGGGTTTATTGCAAAATTGTTCGCGACTTGTCGCTGAAAGTCTCCGTTATCCGCTCTTGTCGTGATCGAATCCGCCTTAGGGGCACCATCGAGGAGGCCTGCGCCAACAGGCTTGATGAGCGCATCCGGGGACCGGGTCGCCCCCCGGTCGTAGCCTAGGAAGCCCTCCTCCAGCCGGATCTGAGTCTGGCTTCGAAGACTCTTGTGGAAACCCGCCAAGACGATGATCAGTTTGTATCCGGCGTCTGCAGCCTTGCAGATGAGGCCAACGTAGTGAGACGTCTTGCCCGACTGTACATGTCCCATCACGAGGCCGCGACGATCCCATGCCCCTTCCCTAGTAGGGTCAGTCAGAAGGCCCAATACCCGATCGGTGGACTCCTCCATCCTCCGGAGTGTCGCAGCAGGCCACCCCTTCTCATGGTCCAGAAACTGCTCGTACCGCTCCCAGAATCGCCACGGAATCGAGCCCTTCCTGTTGCCAAGCCAAGGGTGGTACCCGTTGCTGTCTCCAGACAGCAAGCGTGCTCGACCAATAACTGTTTGGAATGATGCTTCCAGATCGGCGACAAGAGCATCCATGTCGACGCCATGTGCCTGCCAGTATTCGACCGCATCCTCGACCTCTTGCCGGATCTGTCGCGAGGTTAGGGAAACGAGCTCATCTGACAGGCGGCGTCGAAGTCGCATGTGAGCAATAGCGCGGATATCCTTGTAGTTTTGGTTCACCTCGAGTCCTCTGCAGCGAGGGTAGCAATAATCGCACGAGGCTCCTTCCCCGCGAACTCCTCGCAGCGCAAAAGGAGTTGGACTGCCTCCTTGTGCGAGGCTTTGCGGTTCCTGCGAAGGGCTTTGTATGCGACCACGATGAGCGCCCGAAGCTGCCTATTGGTTGACCCGTGGAATGGCCGCGACGTTTCGTCAGGCCTCTCGGCAGCATCCAACCAGATCTGCTCCACTGGTACAGTCTCCTCGATGATTCGGAAGGCGGCCTCCAGATCCTTGGAGGTTTCCGTGCCTACAGACTGAAGAAGTGCCGAGATGATCGGATGATCGCGGTTGATTCGATAGACCGTGGCGCCCGATCTGCGTCCTGCCTTCCACGGCCGATCGTACTCCTCACGGGTTTTCCGTCGTCGGTACTTGCCGCGGTGGGCAAAGACAGCCCTCGCGTCTCGCCGAACAGTCTGTGCCAGTCCCTTTAGTCGCGCCCGGGCTTGCAATGGCACGCGGGCCGTAGATTTCTTCACATCCAGTTGCCACAAGTGGTCCATCGAGTTGGGGATATCGATCCGGATGCGTGCAAGCTTGTAATGCTCCTCTTTCGTCCAAGGACGGCTTCCGCCGAGCCCCAGCCAGCTTCCTGGGACGATAAGCCTTCTGTTGCGATACAAGTAGAATCCCTGCTGGGCGTTCCACCCGCGTGGGCCCGAAGCCTTGCGATGCTCATTGTCACCCAGGCGGTCCTTGTGCGGGAGGACATGGCCCTGAACCTGAACGGCCTCTTTGTGACCTGAGATCAGCAGGTTTTCTTCAGGCGTTCGTTGGGTAGCGGAATGACGTTCCACGAACGGATCCCACCCATCCAATTCTTGCTCGTTGATGATGATTCTGAGCCGAGACCGCACGCTGCCTAAGTAGCGGTGGAACACCATTGCCAGATGCTTCTCGACATCCTCTACCAGCTTCAGGAAGTGCTTGTGCACCTTCTCATCGTCCACTCGAGCTTTGCCGACGAGTCGATCGAGAGCCTCCCATAACACCAATGTGCCGTGCTCGAAGTCGTCCAGGCCACCTAGCAGTTGCTCCGATCCCGGAGACGGATTTGTCAGGAGTCGCCATCCTTGAACATCGCGTTGTTGCAAATAGTCCAAGTCCCATCGCCTCACAGAACGACTGCCATCTGCCGGCTTCGAGGCGACGGTCAGGCGGCGGCATTGAGAAAGCGATGCAGTCTTAAGGCCCAATCCAAAACGCCCTAAGTCATGAGGATCTCGCTCTTCCAGCGGACTCCTGCTACCAAGCCGCATAGCATCCCGGAGCGCGGCCTCGCTCATTCCACTGCCATCGTCCAGTATCGAGACCCACGAATCAGCACCTGACCAGTGGAATCGGAGTTCCACGGTGCTGGCTGCGGCTGCGATACTGTTGTCGATGAGATCCGCGAGGGCCGCTGGTAGTGTGTAGCCGTACGACCGCATCGATTCGATCATCGATGAGGCGTTTGGTGGGATCTCGTCGTATTCTGGCAGTGTCGACACGGCGGTTAGTGGAAGGAGAACCTAGTGTGAAGCACATCAGCGGCGGTGAACGCGAACCACATGGATAGCTAATGATGAGCCTAGTTGGCTAGCTGTCAACAGGCATCGAGAATCGGACTCCCCCTACCATCGAAACGGGCACCGTCGCCGCAACGCCCGCTGCCTCTCTTGGAACACCTCCGCGCGGTCACCCGCTCGATCTGGGGAGCCCAAAGGGGGTAACCGGCTCGCACGCACAAACCAGACCAGATACGCATCCCAACTGCACGAAATACGTATTTTACGTAAAATACGTATTCTGGCATCGCCGCATAGCTTCGACGAACTTGGCGCTGCTGTCGAGAGGGCTCGGAAGGCGCTGGGCTCGTAGCTTCCTCCACGGCCGAAGCCGGTTCGCCCAGCCACCGGCGAGCGCGCCCAAGTTCCCGCCACGGCGATCAGGTCGCGGTAGATGAGCCGCCGTCCGTTCATGATGGTCCGTTCAACTGCGCCTTCGCCGCTACGAGCAGCTCCGCCACTTCCGCCACGCGGTCTGCCACTTCCGCGAGGTTGTCTGCCGCATCGACCAATTCTGCTGCCGCCGGCGCGATGGCGTCGGGATCCCTCGTGGCAGCTGCGGCCTGTAGGGCGTTCGACGCCACCGTGACAGCCTCGACGGCTCCTCCCACTTCTTGCAAGGTCGCCGGATCGCTCATCCGAGAAGTGTCTTCCGTCATGCCGTCAAATCCCTGTAGAGTATCCGTCCCCACTCACCCGAACCTCTCCTCCCCCAACCCAAACCCCTCCACCCCCCACTTCCCTTCCTCCCCCAGGCAAAAGTCCGCCATGACGCGCCCGATCACGCTGCAGAACTTGTAGCCGTGGCCGGAGAAGCCGGCGGCGATGAACACGTCGTCCATGGCCGGGTGCCGGTCCAGGATGAAGTGCTCGTCAGGGCTGGTGGTGAACATGCACGCCACGATGCGGCGGGTGGGACCGTTCGCCTCTGGGAAGTAGGCCGCGACTCCCTCGCGCACGGCGGCTTCGTCCTCCGGAGAGCATTCCCGGTCCAGGTGATCCGGGTCGGGCACGGGCTGCACGCGAAGATGATACTTGCCGATCTTGAACCCCTCGCCGCGGTCGCTGGGGAAGCCGTAGTAGCGCCCCAGCGGGGCCTGCAGCACGAAGATCGGGAACCGCTCCGGCGCGAACGGCGCTGCGTTCAGGGGCTCCGTCCAGAGCATGATCTGTCGCTCGGGCTGGCACAGGGGCCCGAGCTCCGGCACCAGGCGGCCCGCCCACGCGCCGGCGGTGAACACCAGCTGCCTGGCCTCGTATGTGCCGCTGGCGGTCTCCACCCGGAAGCCGGAAGGGCGCTTTTCCCATCTGCGCACCGGCGACTCGGTCACGATCTCCGCGCCCAGCTCCCGCGCCGCGGCGGCATGCGCGCGGATCGCCACCTCCGAGCGCACGTAGCCGGAGTCCGCCTGGTAGACGGCCCGGAGCGATTCGGGGACCCGGTAGCCGGGGAAGCGCCGGTTGACCTCCGCGCCGTCGAGCTCCTCGAAGGGAATGCCGTGCTCGACGCACGAACGCCGGGAGTTCTCGACCTTGGGGCTGTCGGGCGGCCCGATGTCGAGACCGCCGGTCACCACCAGGATCGACTCGCCCGTGACCTCCTCCAGCTCCCTCCAGTATCGATACGCGGCCCGGAGCAGCGGGACGTACTGGGGGCCCTCGGAGTACGCCAGGCGGATGATGCGCGTGGACCCGTGCGAGGAGCCGAACGCGTGCGGGACGGTGAACTGCTCCAGGCCCAGCACCCTGCAGCCGCTCCGCGCGAGCTGGTAGACCGTGGCGCTGCCCATCCCGCCCACGCCGATCACGATGACGTCGTACATGCTCTCCCCTTCCCCTCATCGGGGCTCCGAGACGCGCACGGCATTCGAAACTGGTGATGGCGAAGATGCACTCTCCTCCGCGACCGCAACAGTTCGGCAACGGGGGCGCTGACGCGATTTCCGCAGATGGCATCGCACTTCCAAGAGCATCTGACTGGACTGATTGGACAGGGCCTTGAGCGACGCCTGAGAGTAGCGGAGCCCCGTGGTTTTCTTGATCGGAGACCCATCAAGTCACTTGCAAATCCTGTAAGTCGTTGATTTGAAGTCACTTGCTTTCTTGACGGGTGTTTCAGTTGGCGTCTTTTCATTCACGCTATGAATGATTATCATTTACGCCATGAATTATCCTCCGCTTCCCCGCGCCGTTTCCAGCACCCTCGACGCCATGATGCGGGTTATGCCCGCAGTCGTCGTAGCTGGAGCCCGCCAAACCGGCAAGAGTACGCTTGCGCGTGCCTTCGGCCAGTCGCCGCAGGCAGGGCCGGGGCGTGCGGCAACCGATCGCCGCCGGTATCTGTCGCTCGACGATCTGGACGTGCTCGACCTGGCCCGCCGTGACCCCGATGTGCTGGTCAGAGGCAGCCGGCCGGTAACGCTCGACGAAGTCCAGCGCGAGCCGGACCTCCTGAGCGCCGTCAAGCGAGAGATCGACCGGCAACGGCGACCGGGGCGTTTTCTGCTGACCGGATCCGCCAACCTGCTTCTGATGCGACGGGTGTCGGAGTCGCTGGCGGGCCGCGCCAGCTACTTGACCCTCTGGCCGATGACGCGCCGAGAGCAGCTGGGGCTCGGCCAGTGCGGCATCTGGGAAAACCTGGTCAAGTCTCCTGACCAGGATTGGCTCGATGTAGTGGCGGCGAACCCCGTCGATCCGGAGGACTGGCGAGCGCTCGCGCGGCGCGGCGCCTTCCCTGTTCCGGCCGTCCACCTCGACACTCCCGCCGAGCGGGCGATCTGGTTCGATGGTTACGTGCGGACCTATCTGGAGCGGGATCTGCAGGCTCTTTCCTCGATCACAGCCCTTCCGGATTATCGGCGGCTCATGCGCGCGGCGGCCCTGCGCCTGGGTGCCTTGCTCAATCAGACGGAGGTGGGCCGGGACATCGGCCTTCCGCAGCCGACCGTGCACCGCTGGCTCAACCTGCTGGAAACCTCTTACCTGGTCGTGCGGATCCCCGCCTATTCGGTGAACCGTACCAAGAGGTTGATCAAGGCTCCCAAGCTGTACTGGAGCGACACGGGTCTGGCGATGCACCTTTCGCAGGAGGACGAGCCCCGGGGAGCCCACCTGGAGAACGTCGTGCTTCAGAACCTGCTGGCATGGCGCGACTGCCGAACGCGGCGCGCCGAAGTGTTGCACTGGCGCACGACCACCGGTGAGGAAGTGGACTTCGTGATCGAGGCCGATGGGGCGGTGCTTCCCATCGAGGTCAAAGCCACCAAGCGGCCCCGCCTCCGAGACACGGCCAACCTGCGTGCGTTCCACGCGGAGTATCACCGAACCACGCGCGCGGGCCTCCTCTTGCACGGCGGCGACTCAGTCGAGTGGATCACTCCCGGAGTGCTCGCGGCGCCCTGGTGGAGGGTGGTTTGAGCAGCTCCTGACCCTCGCGACCCGCAGGCGAGGTTGAGGACTTCATTCGGCCGCGAAGATGGTCAGCATTACTTCGGATTCGCCGAGAAGCCGGTAAACCGGACGCCTCCCGGAGTGGCCTTCGCTACGGCGAAGCAGCACACGCACCCCTTCGCCTCGACGGTCCATCATCGTAGCCCGAGTTGTGTTGAGGTCCACGATATCGCTTGGTACGGGAACTTCCGCCAGCCGACTGGCAATCACATCATTCCGGGTAACCTGCCGGTACGGGAGCATGTCCAACTCAAGCGTGTTGGGCAGACCCCCGGGCGAATGGAGTTCCAGGCGATCCGAGTACATCCGTAGCCTGATCTTGGACTGGTGCATCGAATAGTCGCGGTGGGCAACGGCGTTCACGATTGCTTCGAAAATCGAGGCCATGTCGTACTGGGGACGGTCCGAGCGACCCAGTGCCTTGCTGGCAGACACGCGTTGGTTCTTCGTCACGAACCGACAGGCCTCGGCGATCTGAACATCGAGTGGTCCAGTGATGTCCCAGGCGTCAAGTTGGTAGTTCACCATGTCCGCCGAATCGGCGACTCCTCGCCCCCGGTACGCCACCGCCTGAATGAATGCATGGCGCAACCACCGCTCAGGGTTGGACGTGCAGAACAGGATCCCGGCGATCGTCGGGCGTAGTTCCCCGCTCTCGGTGCGTGCGACCATCCCCAGCTTGTGAGCGAACGTCTCCGCGTCGTCGTCCGTTCGCTCGGTCCTGAACCGGTCGATCAGATCCGGGCTCAGATCCTGGAAGGATGCCGCGTCCACCGTCTGCTCGTCAAAGCCGATGAAGCCGGCACGACTGCGTTGCTCAAACAGGCGGACAAGCTCTTGCGTTCGCATCTGCCGCTTGGAGTCGGCGCGGCGGCGGAAGTACCCCGACGGGCTTCGGTGAACGAAGGGGCTGCGCGGGATGAAGACGTGGATCACCATTTGCTGGGTGCCGGTGGCGTCGGGAAGCGACAGGTGTTGTGTCACCACGTCGAGAGGTGGCTCCACGGACTGGTCGGCAACCTCCGCAATTAAGTGTTCCACGAGTTGGATGCGGTCCGGGCGGATACCAACGACATCGCGAGGGGAATCACGGACGCCCAGCACCAGATGTCCTCCACGAGAATTGGCGAAGGCGGCGAGTTCGTCGGCCAACGCCTTTCGGTCCGGCCCCTTCAGTTTGTCACCTGCGAAGACGACTTCCTTGAGCTCCAGGAATGAGTCCTCGCCTCGCTGGATTCTCGCGAGGATTTCCGCCGGCGATTCAAGCATGGCCCGATGGGCTCAAGAGGCGTCTATAGCGGGCCTGGAAGGCTTGACGGCCGCCCTCCATGACCCGACAGACTTCATCGCGTACGCCGGGCTCCTGCAGGGCGCCCGTTCCATCCTCCAAAGCGATGCACTGACCATTCTGATGATCCATGGCGATCACCTGCTCTGCATCACCGTTCACAACGATGTTCGGATTGTGCGTGACCACGATGACCTGCCTCCGGCGCTTGTTTTCACGGATCTGCCGAACGATGAGGTCGTGGATTACGTGGTTGTCGAGATCGTCCTCCGGCTGGTCGAGCACGATCGGTTCATCGCCGTGCGCGAGTAACAAGGCCAGGATGGCGGCGGACTTCTGTCCTGGAGATCCCTGGACGATCGATGAGAATGGGGACTTGGTCGTCCGCCGGTAATCGACCCGCAGGCAGTCTTCAGGCCACCACAATTGGAAGTGGGCAACCTGTTCCGGTCGAAGCTTTCGGACGTGTGTGTGAAACCACTTTGTCCTCTCCCCAGTGTCCCGCCCGCCGAAGATTTCGGTGACCTGGCGTTTGATTTGCCCGATCCTGTCCGCCATGGCGGCGATGCGTTCCTCGGGATCGTCTGGTGCGAGCGCGTACAGCTTAAGGAGGATCCCGGAAGGGCCTTCCTCGTCGAGGATGTCTTTGGTTAGCTTGCCGTCGGTTCTGTGCAGCCGCTCTCGGAACTCGTGCTCTGCCACCCGCGGATCATCGCCGAAGGGTACAAGGGTCACCCTTACCAGTTCGCTTCCGTTCAGCAACTCGTTGCAGAACTTCATTCGTCTCCTGGCAAGCTCAGTCCGCCAGTCCTGGATTTCGGCAAGGGTCTCTTCAGCACGTGCCCTGACTCGAGTTCGCTGTTCCCCTAGCGCATCCAGAGCCGTAAGCCGCTCCTCGATGATATGCCGCTGCTGGACCAGCCTTCCGTAGTCGCTGACATCCTGCACGCCTTCGCGTGACAGCCGCTCCTTGAGCGAAGCAAACGATTGCGCGACCTCCTGGCGTTGCTGATTCCACGCAGATTCGACGACTTCCTGTTGCCACTTCCGCCGGAAGTCGGCGAACCCGTTGGCCAAGTCAGCCACCTGTCGTTGGACGTCACGTTGCCCGTCCGCCGCCCGCTTCAGGAGCTTGAGGGCACCCGATTCAATTGCGAGTGCATCGTGAAAGTCCTGTTCCGGAATGTCGGTGGGATCGAGGTGGTCAACCAACTCACGCAGACGCCGCCCGGCGGTCTTCATTTCTTCCAGACGATCACCGAGTGTCCGCTGCTGCTTGCGGTAGCGCCCGTACGCAAAGAGCAACTCCCGGTGTCCGCCCTCCTCGAAGACCCGGATCAGCCGATTGACGTCCGACAGCTTCCCCTGAAGGCGTGATCGGTCTCCCAATCGAGAGTCGGCTTCACGCAATTCGCTTCGGAAACGCAGAAACCGAGCTTCCAGTTCTTCGCGCCGCGAGTCCCAATCCGCCCGGTTCACCCGCGGCGAATCGTCAATCACCTTCAAGAGGGAGTTCGGATCACGGGACAGTGCCAGTACCTGCTTCTGGCTCAGGATGCGCGCGGGAAAGCGTTCGTGGATGTCCCCTACACCAGGGGTCCACAGACCATCCGAACTCTCCTCCTCCACCGAAACCCCAGTGCCGTCGTAGCGCCAACGGACACGAAATCGGGCATCATCCTTGCGCATGGTGGCAACCGCTTCCGAATCCTCGGTGAGTGCGCCTGGGTCGTTCCGACCTTCCGGAAGCGAAGCGAATTCATGGAAGCCGCTCTTGAGTTCGTCGGGCATGTCGTCCTGGCGCCGTAGCGCGAGCCTCAACATCTCCACGAGAGTTGATTTGCCGGTTCCACGCCCCCCGACAATTGCGGTCATCCACGGGCTGAAGCGTCCCTCGAGCAGATCGGGGCGCCCGGCATACCGAGCATTCCGAATCGTGATCGACTCGATCACTTGCGAGGCGTAGCCGTTGGGGTCTCCCACATCTTCGTCACTTCGAAGGACCGAGAGAGGGTTACCGTCGATCAAGGCCAAGCGTAGCCCTTCAATGGAGGGCTCTCCCATCTTCACCCACGTGTAGTGGCTCCCCGGATAGCGGTCCCCGAAACTACCGTCAGGGTGATGACTATCGGAACCGAGAACGAGACTCCATGACGGGCTCGGCTGGGACCGCTGAAGGCAGCCCCTGTCCGTTGCCTCGACCGCGAGAATCCCAGGACATTCGAAGACCTCTCTCAGCGTCTGCCCGGACAGCTCCCTGAGAATGCCTCGTACGGAATCAATGTGGGCCGGGATCGCCAGTCCCCCTCGCTCATAGATCTTCTGGGCGACGTCCGCGGGTGTCCGACTTGTGACCGACCCGGTCGAGCAGTTCTCTGGCAGCCCCACCGCCCCCAGCAGTCGGTTGATGTCCGACTCTCCCTTCGAGGGATCCAGGATGGCCAACATGTGAATGCCGCCATGCGTGTTGATTTCCACGCCAGGAAACAGATCGAGAGGTCGGAAGTCTTCCGGCTGCTCCTCCCGCAACGCGGCGTTGGCTTCCTTCAAGCGGTCGACCCAAGCACCGGTATTGTGGTCGGTTACCGCGACGCAGTCGATCTCGGCGCGCATGAAGTCCAAGAGCCAGTCCCGCGGGGAGCGCTCGCGCAAGAGGGCCTGGCTCGGGCCCTTTCCATAGTCTTCGGAGGCGGGGGAGTGCGTGTGGAAATCGAGTTTCCACCAACGAGCTCCCGCGAACCCCCTCCACGTCTGTCGGTCCACGGCGCTTCGGGTTCAGTCCGTTCGATTGCGAGGCATGTCAGAATAGTAATGAATTCTCCGGCTCCCCTTACCTTTCCGGCAACTCCACCGCCTCCCCCGCGTCCGGCCGTACACCCTCGGCATAGAGCTGCGCAATGAGCGCCGGCACCCGCGTCTCGATGAGCTGGTTCAGCTCCGCAACCGTCTCGCCCATCAGCTCCCAGGCGTGGTCAACCTGCCACATGTGGTCCTCGGTCGGATGCGTCGACGACTGCTGGATGGCCCTGGCGACCCCGGCGTTGCGCCGCGCCTCCGACACATCGTCCTCGACTTCCTCCAGCGCTTCGCGGATGGCCTCCAGCTCCTCCTCGATGCCCTCGGGAGGCGCGTCCGCGCCGTCGATGAGCTCCTCGGCGTCGCCCAGCTGCTCTTCCAGACGGCTGATCGCCTCGGTCGCCTCGTGGATCGGCACCGCCAGCCGGTGCAGGCTCATCAGAGCGTCCTGGCGCGCCATGCGGTCGGCCATGGTCATGGTGCGCCGCGGATCGGCCTGGATCTCCACCGTGGCAGAGAAGGTCTCGCCTCCCGCGTCCATGCTCACCGTGTAGACGCCGGGCAACGCGATCGGACCCTGGGGCGTGCCGCCTCCGAAGGGACCGCCGCCTCCCCCGCCCTGCTGGCCGTCCGCCTCGTAGGGCGCGTCGAAGCGCCAGTCCCAGACGACCTCGTTGATGCCGGCTTCGCTCGGGGCCTCGAGGGTGCGAACGTGATTGCCGTCGTCGTCGGTGATGGTCAGCGCGAAGGCCGCGCCATCGTCGTCATCCGAAGACTGTCCCGAATCCGCATCCGAGCGCCCGGCGGCACCATCGTCGGCAGCCCCGTCCTGTCCCGAACTGGCATCTGCGCGCCCATCTCCGTCCTGGCTCCCGTCCCCGTCCTGTCCCGAATCCGCATCCCCGCGCCCATCGCCATCCGCGCTGCCGCCATCCCCCTCCTCCCCGTCCTCATCCGCCATCGGCGCTTCCCACGCATCCCGCAGGTAGTAACGGATCAGCAACCCGCGCGGGGGATTGGGGGCCGAGTAGGTCGCCCCCTGGAAGGGCCAGTCGCCCCGTTCCGCCCACATGATGGTCGGGCGGGCTTCAGGGAACACCCGGCCCGCGTCGGCGAGCATCTCCTGCGAGAGCTGCTCCAGCGGGGTCACGTCGGCCAGGATGTAGAACGAGCGGCCGTGGGTGCCCACCAGCAGGTCGTTGTCGCGCGGATGCACGAGGATGTCGTCGACCGGCACCACCGGCAGGTTGTTCTTGAGCTGGACCCACTGCTCGCCCCGGTCCACCGACACGAACACGCCCGTCTCGTTGCCCACGAAGAGCAGGTTCGGGGCGCGGTGATGCTCGGTTACGACGTTCACCGACCAGCCGTCGGGCAGGCCGTCAGTGATTTGGGACCAACTCTGCCCGTAGTCATCACTTGTGTACACATAAGCCGCGTAGTCACCGTTTCGGTGGCCGTCGAAACTTGCATAAACGCGCCCCTCGACGTGATGCGAAGACTCGACCCGGCTCACGTAGGTGCGCTCGGGCAGCCCGGGAATGCGGTCGGCCACGTTGGTCCAGGTCGCACCGTCGTCGCGGCTCACCTGCAGATTGCCGTCGTCGGTGCCCACGTAGAGCAGCCCCGGCGCCAGCGTCGATTCCGCGAAGCTGGTGAGGTTGCCGTAGTTCGCGATGCCGTCGTTCACCGACATCTGCGGCTCCGAGCCGGGCACGCCCATGATTTCGAGCTCCTCGCGGTCGATCTGCTTCGTGAGATCGACGCCCCCGACTTCCTCCCACGACATGCCGTAGTCCCGCGAGCGCATCAGGTAGTTCGCGCCCAAGTATACCGTCGCCGGATCGTGGGGCGAGAGCTGGAGCGGCGAGTTCCAGTTGTAGCGGTAGGTCTTGGCGGTGTCGCCGTCCTCGCGCGGGCCGGTGATGGGCCGCATGGGCGTCTTCTCACCGGTGTTGAGGTCGTATTTGTTCATGTTCCCGCCCTGCGACTCGGCGTAGACGATGGTCGAGTCGGTGGGATCGACGATCGAGAAAAAGCCGTCGCCGTAGGCCACCTCGTACCAGTCCTCGTGTCGTATGCCGTGGAACGAGCGCGTGTTCGAGGGCCCGCACCAGGCGTCGTTGTCCTGCAGCCCCCCGCACACGAAGTACGGATCGCGCATGTCGTGGCCGATGGCGTAGAACTGGCCGAGCGGCAGGTTGTCGAACATGCGCCAGTGCCCGGTGCCGTCCCAGCTCGCGGCCACGCCGCCGTCGCTTCCCAGAATCAGGTGGTCCGGGTCCGCGGGGTTGATCCAGAGCGCGTGATGATCGACGTGCACCTGCGCCGCGCCGTCGCTGCGGAAGGTGCGTCCGCCGTCGTCCGACACCATCAGAGAGCCCCCGAGCACGTAGATGCGGTCCACGTTGGTCGGGTCGATACGCACATGCGAGTAGTACATCGGCCGCGGGTTGGTGTCCGACATCTTCTCCCACGTGTTGCCGCGGTCGAGCGAACGGAAGAGGCCGCTCTCGGACGGGCCTCCGCCCCCTCCGAAGCCCTGGCCCGGGCTCCGGGGCTGCGCCTCGATCAGCGCGTACACGATGTTCCCGTCGCCACGGAAGACATCCACCCCGATGCGTCCCTTGTCGCCATCCGGGAGCCCCTCGGTCAGTTCCGTCCAGCTGTCGCCCCCGTCCAGGGTGCGGTAGAGCCCGCTCCCCGGACCGCCCCCGTTGAAGCCCCAGCCGGTGCGCCGCCGCTGGTACATCCCCGCGAAGATGGTGTTGGGGTCGCGCGGGTCCATCGCCATGTCGATGGCGCCGGTGTCCTCATCGATGTAGAGGACCTTCTCCCAGCTCTCGCCCCCGTCCTGCGTGCGGAAGACCCCGCGCTCCTCGTTGGGCCCCCAGAGATCGCCGACCGCCGCGACGTACACGACATCGGGATTCCTCGGATGGATGAGGATGCGCCCGACGTGCTTGCTCCCGTCGAGCCCCATGTGCCGCCAGGTGTTTCCGCCGTCGACTGACTTGTAGACGCCGTTGCCCCAGCCCGACGACTGCCGGTTCTGCGGCTCTCCGGTGCCGACCCACACCAGGTTCGGATTCGACTGGTCGAGCGTGACGTCGCCGATCGAGCTCGTGGGCTGGTCGTCGAAGAGCGGCGTCCACGAGGTGCCGTGGTTCTCGGTCTTCCAGACGCCGCCCGTGCCCGTGCCGATGAAGAAGATCTGCGGCTTGGACTCGACCACCGCGATGTCCGCGATGCGCCCGCCCATGAGCGCGGGCCCGAGCTCGCGATACTGGAGGTGCGAGAGAGCGGTCTCGAGCGCGGTCTGGGCGTGGAGCTGCGCGGGAGCGGCCCAGGCAGCGCCGGCAGAGAGCACGGCGACCGCGGCAGCGGCGCGCAGGACATTTTCGGGTGTAGTACGGGACAGCGGAGTACGGCGGGTCTTCATGGCTGGGCTCTTGGTTCCAGGTAGGTTCTTGGTTCCAGGTAGATTCTTGGTTCCAGGTAGATTCTTGGTCCCGGGTAGACGGGCAGGCGGAAAATACGAGATGGTGCGAAAGAACGCGATTGCAATGGCGGTCTGGGTGGCCTGGATGCACGTCCGGCTGGTCGGGGAGTGGCTCCGGACCGGGGTGGCGTACCGGCCACTCTCGCCCGGCTTCGTCGCCGACCCCTACCCGCACTACCGCCAGCTCCGCGAACGCGACCCCGTTCATCGCAGCATCTTCGCCGACCAGGTCGTGGTGTCCCGGTTCGCCGACGTGGACCGCATCCTCAGGGACCACCGGACCTTCGGCAACGAGTTCGGCAGGGTGACTTCCTCTGAGGGCTCTCTTGCGACACGGAAGAAGCTCAAGCCGAGCATGCTCGCGCAGGACCCGCCTGACCACACCCGCCTGCGCAGTCTCGTCAACCGGGCCTTTACGCCCCGTCAGGTGGCGAAGATGGAGGACTACATCCGCGCCACCGCGCACACCCTGCTGGACAACGTCGGAGACGCCCGCGAATTCGATCTCATGAAGGCCTTCGCGGTGCCGCTTCCCACGATCGTGATCGCCAGGATGATCGGGGTTCCCGAGAGCAACCTCGAGCGCTTCAAGGTCTGGTCCGACGATCTGGCGCGCGCCCTGGAGCCTTTCCTGTCTCCGGAAGAGGAAGAGAGGGTGTACCGTGCCGATCAGCAGCTGGCCGCGTATTTCACGGGAATCATCGAGCAGCGCCGCCGCGAGCCCCGGGACGACCTCGTCTCGCGCCTGGTTGAGGCCGAGGACCAGGGCGACCGGCTCACCTCCGCCGAAACGAAGGTGATGCTCCGTCTTCTTCTGGCCGCCGGCAACGAGACCACGACAAACCTGATCGGCAACGGTGTACGAGCCCTGCTGCAGCACCCCGATCAGCTCGCCCGGCTGCGGGAGCGACCCGAACTGATCCCCTCGGCGGTGGAGGAACTGCTGCGCTACGACACTCCGGTCCAGCTGGACGCACGCGTCGCGCTGCGGGACGTGGAGCTCGGGGGCATGGCCGTGAAAAAAGGCTCTCTGGTCACCCTCGCGATCGGATCCGCCAACCACGACCCCGACCGGTTTCACAAACCCGAAGAACTGGACATCACCCGGTCGGGCCAGCCGAACATCTCCTTCGGGCGAGGCATTCATCACTGCCTCGGCGCGCCTCTCGCCCGGCTGGAGGGACGGGTCGCGCTGGAGGTGCTGCTGGAGCGCTTCGACGAGCTCGACTTCGGCTCGCGTCCGCCGAAATACCGGCCGAGCGTGGTCCTCCGGGGACTGGAACACCTGGACGTTCGGGTCGGCTAGCGCCAACTCTTTCCGCCGCGGCCCGGGGGCGCAGTCGTACGCCCGGAGGCGCACGTATAGGCACAGTCGTCGGCCCGGAGGCGCAGGTCGGGGCGCAGTCGTACGCCCGGAGGGCACGTATATGCAGTGGCGGCGGCGGCACGGACACGATCGTTAGCCGCGCGTGAGCCGATGGCGGCGCGGGCTCTGGCCCGCCGGCCCCGTCCAGCACACCTTATTCCTTCCGATTCTCACATCGTTGCGCCCCACCGCGCCCGCAACCCCGCAACCCACCCGACGGAGACTCCCATGCGTTCAACCGCTGCCGCCGGCGTCCTCGCCCTGGCCCTCCTCACCCTCGCCCCGCAACCCGGCCAAGCCCAGGATCTGGACGACCTCAAGGAC
This sequence comes from Longimicrobiales bacterium, assembly GCA_965232315.1. Taxonomy (GTDB): domain Bacteria; phylum Gemmatimonadota; class Gemmatimonadetes; order Longimicrobiales; family Gaopeijiaceae; genus BD2-11. The sequence goes on from CBDDPN010000036.1 coordinate 159,119, forward strand.
GAGGTGCTCGGAATGGTCGAGGCCCGATCCAGGCAGGTCCAGGAGATCGTGGACATGCTCTTCTCGTTCGGCGAGCTGGGCATGCAGGAGTTCGAGACCCAGCGCTACCTGACCGGGATGCTCGAGGACGCCGGTTTCGACATCGAGCTCGGCGTCGCCGGCATGCCGAGCGCCTGGACCGCCCGCTGGTCCAACGGCACCGGCTCGCCCGTGATCGCACTCGGATCCGATGTCGACGGGATCCCGCAATCCAATCAGAAGCCGGGCGTCGGCTACCGCGATCCCATCATTTCGATGGCGCCCGGACACGGCGAGGGGCACAACTCGGGACAGGCGGTCAACATCGCCGCGGCGCTCGCGGTGAAAGAGCTGATGGAGCGCGAGAACATTTCAGGCACGCTGCTGATCTGGCCCGGGATCGCCGAAGAGCAGCTCGGATCGAAGGCCTATTTCGTGCGCGAGGGCGTCTTCGACGGCGTGGACGTGAACCTCTTCACCCACGTCAGCAACAACTTCAGCACGACCTGGGGCCAAGCCGGCGGCAACGCGCTGATGTCCGTCCAGTACCGCTTCACGGGTGAAACCGCCCACTCCGCGGGCTCCCCTTGGCGCGGGCGCTCGGCCCTCGACGCGGTCATGCTGATGGCGCAGGCCATCGAGTTCAAGCGCGAACACCTGCAGCCCGCGTACCGCATCCACTACATCATCGTCGACGGCGGCGATCAGCCCAACGTGGTGCCGCAGACCGCGACCATCTGGTTCTTCTTCCGCGAGCGCAACTACGAAAACGTCATGGAGATCTACAACGCCGCGAACCAGATGGCCGAGGGCGCGGCGCTCATGACCAACACCCAGATCGACACCATCATGACCGTCGGCTCGGCGTGGAGCCGCCACTTCAACCGGCCCGTGGCCGAGGCGACCTACGCCAACATCCAGGACGTCGGCCTGCCGGACTGGAGCGAGGACGACACCGCCCTGGCCACCGCGATCCAGCGAGAGCTGGGCAGCGAGGAGCGGGGGTTGGCCACCGAAATCGGCGAGCTCCAGGGCCCCGTGGACCTGAGCCGGTCCCTGGGCGGCGGCTCCGACGACATCGGCGACATCTCGTGGAACATGCCCACCGTCACCATGCGCTTCCCGTCCAACGTGAGCGGCACGCCCGGGCACAACTGGGCCAACGGCATCACCATGGCCACGCCCATCGCCCACAAGGGCGCCGTCGCGGGCGCCAAGGTTCAGGCGCGCACCCTCCTCGACCTGCTGCTCGACGACGACCTGATCGAGGAATCGTGGGCCTACTACAACGACGTGCAGCTCGAAGAGATGACCTACACCCCCTTCATCACGCCCGAGGACCAGCCGGCCATCTGGCTCAACGAAGACATCATGCAGCGCTGGAAGCCCGAACTCGAGCAGTACTACTACGATCCGACCCGGTTCGACAGCTACCTGGAGCAGCTGGGGATCGAGTACCCGACGGTGCGCCCGAGGCCGGTGAGCGAAGAGGACGGAGCGCCAGAGGGGTCGCAGAAGGATGGGCCGGGGAAAGAACCGGGCTGACGGATCGGGAAAGAACAGGTCGCAGAGGGATCCGGGCTGACGGGTCGGGAAAGAACAGGTCGGGCAAGGATCCGAGCTGACACGCCGCTGATGTCGGGCCAGCGGCACGCAGCTGATGACGGGTCGCTGAGATGCCGATGACGAGTCGCTGAGATCAGATCCTCAATCTTATATGATAGTTGTATGATACATGTATGATTGAGCACACCATGCATTGATACGCAGGTGCTCAACCTTGATCGTCGATGGCCTTTGCCCTTCACGCGTCAGGGCACCTTCATCGGCAGGACGATCGCGGAGGGGTAGGTCGCATTCCTCTGGACGGACAGCACGGGCACGCATCCGTCCCGCGGGTAGCGCAGGAAGGTGTCGGCGTCGGCTCCCGCGATCGCGATGCGGATTCGGTGGCCTTCCCGGATCAACACAGATGTCGCCCAGAGATCGAAGCTGAGTTCGGCGATCTCGCCGGGCACCAGCGGCATCGCATCGGCGCGCGATTCGGAGCGGTGCGGGCCATACTTTCGGTATAGCGGAGAATCGTCCGTGACGGCGCGCATCACAGCCCGCAGCTGTCCTTCGGTGATGTAGCGCACGCTACCGTCGGGCGCGAGGTCCTCCAGGTATGCGATGAAAGCGCCGTCCGTCTCGGTCGAGGCGACGTGCAGCGTGACGAGCGGATGGCCGGTGATTTCGGTGTCGGCCTCCATCGGGGCGCTGGTGTAGGTGAGCAGCTTCGCGTCCTCGTCCCGCCGGTCCCCGTATACCACATCCCCGCCGCCGCCGTTGGTGTACCAGCGGTTTCGCGTGCCGGTGGTCGCCGTGAAGTCCACGGTGTAGGTGTCCTCGCCCTCGGCTGCGGACGGGGCCTGGCGCATCAGACTGCCCGTCAGCGCCGAAGTACCAGGTCACGTCCTGGAATCCCCCGGGAGGCCAGGTCTCGGTGCGCGTCCAGCGGTCCGCGCCGAGAGTGTAGTAGTTGATCTCGCTCGGCGTCTGGCCGGAGCCGCCCTCCTTGAGGTGCTCGTCAAAGAAGGCTACCAACTCGGCGAACTGCGCGGCCGCGTCGGGCGCGACGGGAATGTCGTCGGGCCGGAACGGGTCCGCGTCGTTGCGCGCCCCGTGATCCCACGGCCCGATGAAGACGTGCTGTGCGTTGGAGATGGTGTTGTAGCGGCCCAGCGTGCCGTTCACGGTGGCGGCGTCCAGCCAACCCGCCCGAATGAACATCGCCGCGCCCGACTCCTCGATCTGCGGCAGGTGGCCGGAGGGGCTGCGCCGATGCCCGACGTTCGTCTCCTCGTAGCGGCCGAACGGATCGTCGCGGAACTCGTATTCGAGCGCTGCCCCGAAGGGCACTGTGTTGGCTTCGTGCTCGGCCACGGCAGCGGCAATCAGGGCGCCGTCCTGATCCGCGTCGACGGGCTTCACGCCGGTAACCTGGCCGCGTAACGCTTCACACTCCGCGCCGTTCACTCGCGAGAGTCCGCAAAAGTCGTTGAGGTCCTGCATTCGCGTGCGGTCCGACCAGCTTTCCAGGAAGCCGACCGTGAGCACACCGCCCGGGAAGACCAGGTGGCCAAAGTTGTCGAAGTCGTTGAAGAGCGGCGCGACCGCCTTCACGGCGGGGTGCCGGTTGACCGCCAGCATCTCTGCCGTATTGCCTGCGTACGACACGCCGTAGCTCCCGACCAGCCCATTGGACCACGGCTGCGCCACGATCCAGTCGACGACCTCCCCATAGTCGAGCACTTCGTCTTCGGCGAGCTCGAAGCGCCGAATGCCGAAGGACGCCCCGCTCCCGCGCGCGTCGACGACAACCAGGGCGTACCCCGCCCCGTTCCAGCGCTCCGCTTCGTCGAAATTGGAGTCACCTTCGAGCGGCGCGCCGACGAATCCGCGCGCCCGCCAGTAGCGCGTCGCCCGCACCATGGTGGGCAGACGCGTGCCCGGCTCGATTCCTTCCGGGAGCCAGACATCCACCGCGATGCGTACGCCGTCCCGCATCGGGATGTGGAGCGCCTGGTTGCGCTCAAGGGTGCTTGCCGGGCCGGTTCTCCCCGCCCCTTCTCCGCTCGAAGGCGCGTTGGTTCCGCAGGACGCGGTGAATGCCAGAGCGGCCAGGGCCACAACCAGGGAACCCACGGTCCCAATGTATCGACGTGTCATGGCGGAACCTCCCGGGCGGGGCGTATCGCCGATGTCCCTGAGCCTGGCGTCGCGTGACGACGGAACGTCGGTCGAGAGAAGGCAATCGTACAAGCCGCTGTGGCCGTGCTGGAAGCTAACTGGCAGGTGGCTCCCGCGCCCGTGCTGATTCCGGGCCCCGGTTGTCGCGCCGTTCCGTATGACCCGGTCGTGCTACGTTGCAACTTTTCTATTGCACTATTATGTTGCTTCCATGTATAAGAAACATCAAATTCGGATTGGCCTTCGGCTAAAGGCTGCCCGCGAGCGAGCCGGCGTCACCCAGCAGCAGCTGGCGGACGGCCTGGGCGTGAAGCATCGCCAGATCGTTGCCAGGATCGAAGCTGGGGAGCGTTCCCTCCACGCGCAGGAGTTCATCCGGGCGATGGACCTTCTCGGCGTCGATCTCGACTACTTCACTGACGCTTTTCGGCTGGAGGGCGAAGGGGAATTCAGCTTTCGGACGAATCCGAGCGTCACGAGCGCGGTTGTCGACGAGTTTGAACGCAGGGCCGGCCGATGGATCGCGATGTACCGGGAGTTGTCTGCGGAGCAGGGTTGGAGGCCGCGGTGGTTTGGACGCCGACTGGAGTTGACAAGCAAGTCCTCGTTTGAGGATGCGGCAGCAGCCGGCGAAGCAGTAGCTGCTGAATTGGGGCTTGGTGCCTGCCCTGCGGAAACGTTGCGCTCGGCGATGGAAGGCCGCCTTGGGATTCTCGTGCTCGATGTTGACGCCCCATCCGGAGTCTCGGGGGCCGCGTCCCGCATCCCGGGATTGAGTTGCGTCCTCGTAAACCGACGGGAGTCAGAAGGGCGTCGAAACTTCGATCTGGCCCACGAACTGTTCCATCTGCTTACGTGGGATGCCATGCCGCCTCAGCGAACCGAAGCGATCGAGGTAGCGCGTCGAGGGAAGGGGTGGCGGATCGAGCGACTGGCGGAGAACTTCGCAGCGGCCCTGCTCATGCCCGCAGCCGTAGTGCGTGAGCACTGGGACTCCAGATCGACGACCGATCTGTACGACCTCTTGAATGAGGGCGCAGTGGAGTTGCGAGTCTCTGCCATAGCTTATAAGTGGCGTGCTCACACCCTCGGTTTGCTCGCCAGGAGGGACCTCCAAGCCCTCGATGACCGGCGTATGGTCGCGCTTGGCAGCCCGCGCTCCGATGCCCCGACTCCCCCACTGTTCGGGCGACAATTCGTAGAGCGAGTTGCCATCGCGCTGGACGCCGGGCGCCTGTCCGTGAAGCGGGCGGCATCTCTGCTCGACCTGTCGCTCCCGAACTTGGCCTCGCTGCTCGAGTCTTGCGGCCACGAGGCGTACTTCGAGGCGTAGAGTCAGTCGACGACGTGGCGCGCAACATTATCCTCATGGACACGATGATCGTCATCGAGGCCGTGGACACGGGCTGCTGGAATGCGATCACTGGTCAGCGGCAAGTCGTAACAGTCCCAGCGTGCGAAGATGAGTTGCGGCAGGGCGATACCTCCGCTCGTGGATATGTGACGGTCGGAGCAGAAGACATCGCGCGGATGACGATTCGGACGGTGCCGCAAGCAGCAGCTGTGACCCTGAGACTTGAGTATCCCGACGCCAACCGCTTGGATAGAGGAGAGAGGGATCTGCTCGCTTTGGCTACGACCCTTACGGACGAGTTCGACTTATGTAGTTGCGACAGGGCCGCGGTGCGGGCCGTCCATGCCTTGCGTTGGCTCAACCGAGTCGTGTCTCTCGAAGCCGTTGCCGTGAGTGTTGGTGCTCGCCCAAAGCGGCCATTCAAGCGCCAGTACACCGAGAAGGCGCTGAGTACATGGCGAACTGCGCTCATGCTTGACGGCGGGCTGTAGATCGGCACGGCAGGCACGGCGAGGCCAGCAAGGTCATCCCCATCCGTCTTGCCATCCCCGCCGCCGCGCCCCGATTATGCTCCGCGTCGCGATCCCGCAGAAGCACCGACTTGGCGCGAGTGCGCACAGGTCCCTCCAAACCCCCAGCGCAGCCTCCCATGACCCCTTCCTCGAAGCGGCAGGACCTCCGTTACCAGGCCGACGAAGCCCCGGGCTGGGGCGTTTCTTTCGGGCTCGCGTTCCAGTACATCCTGCTCAACATCGCGGGCATCGTCATCACGGTGGCGATCGTGGTGCGCGCCGGGGGCGGGAGTGAGACCTACCTGACCTGGGCGGCGTTCGCCGCGCTGATCGTCTGCGGCATCTCGACGCTGATCCAGGCGCGACCGATCGCGGGCCGCATCGGGGCCGGCTACATCCTGCTGATGGGCACCTCGGGGGTCTTCATCGCCGTATCGGTTGCGGCGCTGCAGCTGGGGGGACCGGCGCTGCTGGCCACCCTGATCGTGGCCTCGTCGCTCTTCCAGTTCCTGATCTCCTCGCGGCTCTCGCTGCTCAGGCGCGTCATCACGCCGACGGTGGCCGGCACGGTGATCATGCTGATCGCGGTCACGGTCATGCCGATCGGCTTCGACCTGCTCTTCGTGGCCCCGGAGGGCGCCGCGCCGGCGGCCGCGCCCCTCACCGCCCTGACGACCATCGTCATCACCGTCGTCATCATCCTGCGGGCCCGGGGGGCTCTCCGCCTGTGGGGATCGGTGATCGGGGCCGTCGGGGGCTGCCTGGTCGCGGCCAGCTTCGGGACCTACAACATGGCGATCGTGGGCGACGCGCTCTGGTTCGGGGTGCCGGCGGCGGGATGGCCGGGCTTCGACCTGAGCCTGAGCACCGGCTTCTGGGCGATGCTGCCGGCGTTCATCTTCGTCACCCTCGTGGGCGCCATCGAGACCATCGGCGACGGCATGGCCATCCAGCGGGTCTCGTGGCGCGAGCGGCGGGCCACCGACTTCCGCTCGGTGCAGGGCGCCGTGGCCGCCGACGGGGTCGGCAATCTGCTCTCCGGGATCTTCGCGACGGTCCCCAACACCACCTACTCGAACAGCGTCTCGATCGTCGACATCACCGGGATCGCCGCGCGCCGGGTGGGCGCGTGCATCGGGCTGATCTTCATCGGGCTGGCGTTCTTCCCCAAGGCCACGGCCGTGCTTCTGGCCATCCCCGACCCCGTCGTGGGCGCCTACATCATCGTGCTGATCGCCATCCTCTTCGTGCTGGGCGTCGAGATGGTCGCCCAGGACGGCATCGACTACCGCAAGGCCACGGTCATCGGCGTTTCGTTCTGGATCGGCGCCGGCTTCCAGAGCGGCCAGATCCCGGCCGAGTACTTCGGCTGGGCGGGATCGCTTCTCGAAAACGGGATGACCTCGGGCGGGCTGACCGCGATCGTGCTCTCGGTATTCATGGAGCTGACCGGGCCCCGGCGCAGGCGCATCGAGACGGACCTCGACGTCAAGGCGCTGCCGAGGATCCAGAACTTCCTCAAGCAGTTCGCCTCTCGCTCGCGGATGGGCGAGACGATGGGGAACCGCCTGGATCTGGCAGCCGAAGAGACGCTTCTGTTGCTGCTCGACCAGGCGAAGGAGGAGGACGCGCTGGGCGAGCGGCGGCTGCGCGTCACCGCCCGGGCCGAATCGGGCGGCGCCGAACTCGAGTTCCTGGCCGTCACCGGGGAGGGCAACATTGAAGACCGCCTGGCGCTGCTCGGGGGCCGCGCCGCGGAGATTCCGCTGGAGCGCGAGGTCTCCCTCAGGCTGCTGAGCCACCTCGCCACCTCGGTAAGGCACCAGAAGTACCACGACACCGACATCGTGACGGTGCGGGTGGACCCGGTGGGCGTGAGGGCCTGAGCCCGGCCGAGGGCGCGGCCATGGAAGAATCCCTCCCTCAGGAATGGTGGCAGCTGGCCATCGGGCTGGGCGCCCTGCTGGTCCTTGCCGTCATCGCCGACTGGTTGAAGTCGCGGGTCCTCGACAAGGCCATCGGACGGGTGGCCAGCGAGGCCGAGATCGCTCTCGACAAGAGCCTCTTCGACAAGAACGTGCTCGGAAGGCTCGCCCCGATCGTGCCCGCCCTGGTCGTCTACTACGGCATCGTTCCGGCGCTGGGGGTGACCCGCGCGGAGGCGGAAGCGGGGCTCGAGCCCGGCTATCTGATCCTGTTCTGGACCGCCGTCCGCCGCCTCACGGCCGCGTACATCGTGCTGACGCTGGCCCGGACCGTCTCGGCTTTCGTGGGCGCGTTCCACCACATCTACATGCGGGCCTACTCGGAGTCGCTGGCCAAGCCGATCAAGGGCTACGTGCAGGTTGCGACCCTCGTCATCTACACGGTTGCCGGAGTGCTGATCGTCGCCACGCTGCTGGGCCGTTCGCCCCTGGTCTTTCTGTCCGGGATCGGTGCTCTGGCGGCGGTGCTGATGGTCGTGTTCCGAAACACCCTGGTTTCGTTCGCCGCAAGCATCCAGATCACCTCCAACGACATCCTGCGCATCGGGGACTGGGTGGAGGTCCCGCAGGTGAACGCGAACGGGACCGTCGTCGACATCGACCTGCACACGGTCAGGGTGCAGAACTGGGACAAGACGATCTCGACCATTCCGACCCAGAGATTGATCGCCGAGTCCTTCAAGAACTGGCGCGGAATGTCGGAGTCCGGAGGGCGCCGAATCAAGCGGGCCATCCTCATCGATGTGAACTCGGTGCGATTCCTCGAAGACGAAGAGATCCGCGAGCTCTCCCGGCGCGAGCGGCTGAGGGCATGCCTCGGGGGCGGGTTCGACGGCCTGGCCGGTCCGGACTCGCAAATCACGAACCTGGAGCTGTTCCGGGCATACGTGGAGGGATATCTTCGGGCGCACCCGACGACGCACAAGGAGATGACGCTGATGGTGCGGCAACTGGCCCCCGGCCCCCACGGCGCACCGATCGAGATCTACTGTTTCTCCAACGATACGGAATGGCTGAGCTACGAGGCCTTCCAGTCGAAGATCTTCGACCACCTCTTCGCAATCCTTCCCGAATTCGGCCTGCGGGCCTTTCAGGAACGCTCGGGGAGCGACCTGCCGCGCAGGCGCGAGGCGTTGGCTCCGGCGGATGGGGAGCCACCGGCTGCCGTGGATGGGAAGCCACCGGCTGCCGTGGATGGCGGCGCTGAGTCAGCGGATTCCGCGTCTGGAGGGGCTGATTCAGCGGATTCCGGGTCTGGCGTGTCGAACTAGGGCATGGGTGTGCCGGGCTTGCCCATCTCCCCGCCGTCGGGCCGTCTCTCCGGGAAAAGCGAGGCTACGTGCGCACCATATGCTGCATCGCCGTCATCGGCGTCCTCGGGATGCCAGCGCTGCTGCAGGCGCAGCAGTCCCCCAACGGGGCACCGTCCAACGGGCAGCCACCCAATGCGGCGGCGGCGGCGATCACGGCGCCCCCCGTCATCGACGGCCGGCTCGACGACGGCGTCTGGTCGGGCCTCGAGCCGCTCGACGGCTTCACGCAGCGGGAGCCCTCGGAGGGCGAGCCGGTCTCTCAGCGGACGGAGGTCCGCATCGTCCATGACGACGCAGCCCTGTACATCGGCGCATGGCTCTTCGATGAAGACCCGTCGGGCATCGTCGTGGGCCAGACGTTGCGAGATGCCTCGCTCAACGACTCGGACGCCTTCGTCGTCGTGCTGGACACCTACATGGACCGGCAGAACGGTTTCGTGTTCGCCACGACGCCGGGGGGCATCGAGTACGACGGTCAGGTCGCCGGGGAAGGTGTGGGCGGCGGACCGGGCGGGGGTCGCCAGCAGCGGGGTTCGGCGGGCGGATTCAACCTCAACTGGGACGGCTCGTGGGACGTGGCCACGACCCGGGACGAGCGCGGCTGGTACGCCGAGATGCGGATCCCCTTCTCGACGCTCCGCTACGGAGCCGGGGGAGCGCAGGACTGGGGCGTGAACTTCGAGCGCAAGATCCGGCGCAACAACGAGCAGTCGACGTGGGCGCCCCTGCCGAGGCAGTTCGGCGTGTACCGGATCTCACTCGCCGGGACCCTCTCGGTCGAGGCGCCCGCCCGGCGGACGGCGACCGTCAGCCCGTACGCGCTCGCGGACGGCTTCAAGGACTACGGAGTCACGTCGCCGGCGGTGGACTACGGCCGCCAGGTCGGGGGCGACGCCAAGATCGGCCTCAATCAGAGCCTGACGCTCGACCTCACCGTCAACACCGACTTCGCGCAGGCGGAGGTCGACGACCAGCAGGTCAACCTTACGCGCTACAGTCTCTTCTTCCCCGAAAAGCGCGCCTTCTTCCTGGAGAACGCGGGCACCTTCGCCGTCGGCGCGAGCCGGTCGGCCGAGCTCTTCTTCAGCCGCCGCATCGGCCTCTCCGGCGGGCAGGAGGTGCCGATCCCGGCGGGCGCCCGGATGACGGGAAAGGTCGGTGCCTTCCAGGTCGGCGTGCTCAACATCCAGACCGCCACGGCCTATCACAGCGACCACGAGACCGGCCTCCACCAGGAGATCGCGCCGGCCAACAACTTCGGCGTGCTGCGGTCCTACCGGGAGTTCGGCAACCGCTCACAGCTGGGCGCCATCTTCGTCTCGCGCCTCAACACCAACAACGCCGACGACTACAACCTCACCTTCGGCATCGACGGGCGGCTCGGCATCGGCGAGGCGCTGACCTTCGACGGCTGGGCGGGCATGACCACCACGCCGGTCCCCGCCGGGGGAACGACGCCGGGGTCCGGATTCAACGACGGCGAGTACGGCTTCGCCGGCGGCATGCGCTACGTCACCCGCGACTGGCAGGTCGCCACCGGGTACCGGCAGGTCGGCGACGCCTTCAACCCGGAGGTCGGCTTCGTCAACCGGCGCGGGTATCGTCATGTCAACTGGCGCT
>CBDDPN010000037.1:0-16292 GCA_965232315.1 Longimicrobiales bacterium
TCTCGGTCGGGGTGCTCGTCCATACGCGCGCGAGGGCCAACCGCGCCCGTTCGTTCTTCGCCTCCTTCTCGGCCCGCCTCCGCGCTTCTTCCCGTTCGAAACAACGCCGGGCAATGGCCTCCAGCGGCTCGCGCACCCCTACCGGTCCATCACCGGCCTGGGCGCGTTCTTCACATGGGTGTCCATCCACTCGACCATCTCGGCGAGCGCGTGCATGACGGACTCGCGGCCGCGGTAGCCGTGGCTTTCGTGGGGCAGCATGACCAGGCGGGCGGTACCTCCGTGGCCCTTGAGCGCGTGGAACATGCGCCGGGACTGCACCGGGAAGGTGCCCGAGTTGTTGTCGGCCTCCCCGTGGATCATGATCATCGGCTCGTTGATGTCATCGGCGTGCATGAAGGGCGACATCGCGAAGTAGACGTCTCCGGCCTCCCAGAAGGTGCGGCGCTCGTTCTGGAAGCCGAATGGCGTGAGCGTGCGATTATAGGCTCCGCTGCGGGCGATGCCGGCCCGGAACAGGTCGGAGTGGGCGAGCAGGTTGGCGGTCATGAAGGCGCCGTAGCTGTGGCCGCCGACGCCCACCCGATCGCGGTCGGTGACGCCCATCTCGACCACCTTGTCCACCGCCGCCTCAGCCGAACTCACCAGCTGTTCGACGTAGGTGTCATTGGGCGTCTCCATGCCCACGATGGGCATGGTGGGTCCGTCGAAGACGGCGTACCCCTGGGTCAGGAAGAAGAGGTGTGAGGCGCCTCCCACGCGCGTGAAGCGGCTGGGAGACCCGCGTACCTGCCCGGCAACGTCGGGATTCGAATACTCCCGGGGATAGGCCCACACGACGGTGGGCAGCCGCGTTCCTTCTTCGTAGTCCGCGGGCAGGTACAGCGTGCCGGAGAGCTGCACCCCGTCCTCGCGCTCGTAGGTGACAAACTGTCGACTCACGTCGGAGAGTTCGGGGTGGGGGTTCTCGAAACCGGTCAGCCGCCTGCGATCTTCGGAGCGGGTGTCGCGCACGAAGTAGTTGGGGGGCTCGACCGGTGTCTCGTACTGCGTGAGGATCCGGCGGCCGTCGTCGTCGAGCATGGCCACCACCGACTCGTAGCTGCCGGGAGACGCCTGGAAGAGGCGCTCGCTCTCGCCCGTGCGCAGGTTCATGCGGTCGAGGAAGGGATGGTCGCCGGCGTCCGAGGCGCCCGCGCCGGTGAGGAAGATCCAGTCGCCATCCTGACGGATGAGAGATTCACCATTCGTTGCGCGACGGGTAACACGTGTTCCCGGATCGCTGTAGCGGTCCTGCGAGTTGCGCTCCCAGATCAGCCTCGGCTCCGTCTCCCCGTCGACATCGATTTCCCAGGTGCGAAGGGTGTTCGAACGCCGCTCGGCCTCCGACAGCAGCGCCAGGCCGTCCTCGCCGCGCGAGAGTCCCGCGAAGCGAAGCTCGGTTCGCGCCACTTCCGCCGCCTCTCCGTCAAAGGGCGCGCCGAGCCGCATCACGCGGTCGCGGTGCTCCGCTTCCGCCCAGGGATCGCCGCCGTCGAGCGCCTCCACCCACATGAGGGTGTGCGCCTCACCGGGCATCCAGTCATGCGCCCGCGGGCCTTCCTCCACGCCGCCGATGGGAGCCCCGTCCGCGAGGGGGATCGAGGCGACAGGGGCCACCACCTCACCGTCCCGGCTCCACACCACGAGTTCCTTCGGGAAACGTGTCTCGGGCACCAGATAGGAAAACGGCCGCACCGTGCGCTCCGCGAGGATGTATTCGCCGCTGGGCGACGGACTGATATCCCAGATGCCGGGCTCCGCAAGCGTGCGCACCGTCCCGTCGGCCGCATCGACGAGTGCGGGCTGGGAGGTCCAGTAGTACACGAAGAGTGCTTCGCCGTGGGGATCCTCGATCAGGTCCTGGTAGGTGCGTACTGGCGCCGTACGGCCTTCCGCCTCCTGGATGACCGGCGTCTCGGGGACCGAAGGCGCCTCGGGCGCGGGCCCGCGGCCCGGGGGAACCAGGGTGCAGAGGAGATCGTCCCCATCCGGCATCCAGTTGCAGGGCGCCCCCCGGACGCCGTTCAGCAGCCGATCGCTCAGCTTGCGGACGTTGGCTTCGGAGATGCTTCCGGTCCAGAGTTCGATCCCGGCGCTCACGGTGCGCGTCACCGCGAACCGGTCCCCCCCGGGTGCGAAACGCGGCGAACCCCAGCCGCCCTCGGGCGCGTCGATGGCGCGTTCGGAACCATCCGCGACGCTCATGACGGAAAGACTGGTGGTCAGCCCCGGATCCCGGCCGGTGGAGGGCCCGAAGACACCGTTGGTCGCGGGGTCGATGCGGCGGCCGGCCAAGCGGAGCATGGGCTGAGCCATGTCCGCTATGGAGGGCATGCTGCGACGGCCGGTGAGGACGAGCCACTCTCCGTCCGGGCTGACGTTCACGAAGGGGGGAGGGGGCGCGTCCAGGATGCGCACGATCTCCTCCGGAGGCATGCGATATCCGTCCTGGGCGGAGACATGGTCCGCTGTCGAAGCCAGGCACGTCGCCGCACAGACGGCAACGATCATGGCTGACCCGAAGCTCCCCCTGCTGCGGAATCGTTCTGCTGAAACAACATCCCGAGATCTTGTGGTCGTCAGGGCCATTGCCGTCCCTCCCGGAGTCTCGTGGCACACCAAGCCGAATTGGCGTCTTGAAGCTGACAGGATGGGAATGTGGGGACACCAGGGGCATGCGAGCAAATGGTGTTGCGCGCCGACCAGCTTCCGTCTCCGGAAGTGCGGGGTCGCCCACGGATAGTCCGCCGAACAGTTGATTGGCCCGCTCTTTGCTGGAGGGCTGCCGAGACTATTGCTGACGCATACCTGAGCCCTATTGGATGCTCGCGGCAAGAAGCGGAACCGATCGTTCAATAAGTCACCGGACGACTACAGGCTCTCGTGCTTGCTTTAACACGTACATACCGTATACGGTGTTTATGGAGGTTTGGCGATCCAGAAGCCGCGTCTCCATAATGCCAACCAGAGACGAATCGAGTTGAATACTGACATACTCCCGGACCGTCGGCATCGGACCTTCGTCACAAACCGGGAGCGCCCGACACCTGCTTTCGTTCTCGCTCTCGCCATCCCTTTCCTCTTCAGCCTCCCCGGAACGGTCTCGGCAACAACCCCGTCCGCCGGGGTTTTGAACTCCGCCCTCGAGACGCCGGACGCCACCTTCAGGACGACACACGCCTCGGAGCTTGCCGGCGCGCGGGACTCAGTTGCCGGCGCGCGGGACTCAGGAGGCATGAGGCACATCCGCATCCCGGCGAATCCGAACCGGATGTCGCGGACGGCGACTGGCAACTCGATGTCTCGCGGAGAAGGGCGGCCGGCCCTGGTGGAGAGCTGGATCGACGGGACGATCGTGACGCTCATCTTCGACCAGGAGCTGGAAGAAGACCTCTCGGACACCCCGACTCGACCGGACTTCTACTTCAAGCTGACAATCAATTCGGATCCCGACGACCACTGCCCGATCATCGGCGGGGTTGATATCGACGGCAACACCATAACCCTGACCTTCGAGACGGGCGTCAAAGCGGGCGATACGGTTGTGCTCGAATACGACAACTTCAGCGTCGACGCGCCGATTGAGTCGGTGAACGGCGAGAACTCGCTCGATTTCACCATTGAACTGGACAACAGAACCGGCCAGACGCCTCCTGCCCGCCCCGGCCGGCCCAACGACCTGCAGGCCGATCCCGGCGACGGGCATGTAGAGCTCGATTGGGATCCGCCGACCGACACGGGCGGGACGGAGGCTCTTCGCTACGAGTGGCGCCAGGGTACCCGTGGCGAGTGGACATCGGTGGGGACGGCCACCACCGCACTCGCCTCACCCCTCGCCAACGGCACCACCTACACCTTCTACGTACGGGCCCGGAACTCCGCGGGCGCGGGTCCGGCTGCCAGCGTCACCGGCCGGCCGTTCGGAACACCGGGTGCACCGCGGAACCTCCGGGTAGAGCCCGGCAACGCGCGGGTCAGGATCCGCTGGAGCCCGCCGGCCAACGACGGCGGTTCGCCCATCAGAAAGTACGAGTGGAAGGAGGGCAGCGGCGGCACCTGGACTTCGACGGGCACCACAACCTCCGCCCTCGCCACCAACCTCGACAACGGTACCCGGTACACGTTCTACGTACGAGCGGTGAACGACCACGGCGAGGGTCCGGAGGCCGCCGTCGCCGGTAGGCCGTCGCAAACGGCATTCGAGCCGAGCGCTCCCACGAACCTGGAAGCTGAACCCGGTGACCGGCGGGTGGTACTGACCTGGGATCCGCCGGAGACCAACGGTGGGAGAACCATTGCGCGCTACGAGTGGAGCCAGGACGGGAACGACAGCTGGACATCAACGGGCCTGACGCGGCGCGCGACCATCTCCAACCTGAAGAACGACTCGACCTACGCGTTCCATGTGCGGGCCGTAAACACCATCGGAGAGGGTCCGGATGCGACGACAACCGGCACTCCATCCGCCTCCGGTAGCGGAGGTGACGGAGGCACGGGTGGTAATGGCGGCACGGGTGGCAACGGCGGCACGGGTGGCAACGGCGGCACGGGTGGCAACGGCGGCACGGGTGGCAACGGCGGCACGGGTGGCAACGGCGGCACGGGTGGCAACGGCGGCACGGGTGGCAACGGCGGCACGGGTGGCAACGGCGGCACGGGCGGCGGCGGCACGGGTGGCAGCGGGGGCACCGGCGGAGGGGGCACCGGCGGCGGTGGAGGCGGGGGTGGGGGTGAAGCAACTGTCCCCGGTCCTCCGACGAACCTGGTCGCCGTCCCGGGGAAGCGCCGGGTGGATCTGTCCTGGAGCCCGCCCACCGACGACGGGCGGAGCGCGATCACCGGCTACCTGATCGAAGTGTCCGAGGACGGGGGCAACAGCTGGAGCGAGCTCGCGACCACAGGTTCGACGGCCACAACCTTCGAGCACGCCGGCCTGGAACCGCAGACGACCCTTCACTACCGCGTCTACGCGATCAACTCGATTGGCACCGGTCCGCCTTCGAACGTGGCCTCCGCGACGACCCTGGTGCTCCCTCCGGGAGGCCCTGGCCGCCTGGTTGCCGAAGCCGTGGATTCCAGCCGGATCGACCTTTCCTGGAGTGCGCCCCTCGACGACGGCGGCAGCACGATTATCGGCTATCAGATCCAGTTCTCGGCAGATGGGGGGCGTTCCTGGTCCGTTCTGATAGCCAACACGGACTCCACCGGGACCACATACTCGGACGTGGACCTGGCTCCGGGAACAACGCGCCATTATCGCGTCCTGGCGATCAACCCGGCCGGCCCGGGAACGCCCTCGAATGTGGCTTTCGCAACCACTGACGCAGTACCGCCCCACCCACCGGCCAACCTTATGGCCCGCTCCGGAGGAACGTCGCGAATCGACCTCTCCTGGGACCCGCCCGAGTTCGGCGGCGGCTCACCCATGGTAGGCTACCGGATCGAGGTCTCCACCGACGGCGGTACCACGTGGAGCGTGCTGCAGGACATCCCCTATTCGACGGATGCCATGTTCGCGCACAAGTGGCTTCTCTCCGGGAACACGCGCCACTACCGGGTCTCCGGCATCAACATGTCAGGGGTGGGTCGACCGTCGAACGTGGCCTCCGCCGCTACCGACGCCGTACCAGGCCCGCCCCGGGATCTGACCGCCGAAGCGCTGGGCCGGAACCGGATCGACCTGTCCTGGAGCCCGCCCGAATCCGATGGCGGCGTCCCCATCTCCGGGTACAGAATCGACGTCTCGCACAACGCTGGTGAGACATGGTCCGTTCTGGAAGCCAACACCAGGTCCATCGAGACCACATACTCCGACGAGGATCTGGCTCCCGGGACTACGCGCCACTATCGCGTCCTGGCACTCAACCTGGTTGGCCCGGGAACCCCCTCGAACGTCGCCTCCGCCACCACGGACGCCGTCCTCCCCGGCGCCCCCCGCGAGCTGACCGCGACGGCGAACGGCATATCGCGCATCGACCTCTCCTGGAGCCCGCCCGACTTCGACGGCGGGGCTCCCATCACGGGCTACCGGATCGAGGTCTCCGCCGATGGCGGAACGGCCTGGAGGGTACTGAGCGAGAGCACCGGCTCAACGGCCACCAGCCATGCACATCAGATGCTTCCCCCCGGCGCCATTCGGCACTACAGGGTGTCCGCGATCAACCGCGCGGGCGTCGGCCCGGTCTCCAACGTGGCATCCGCCGCCACCGACGTCGCAACCCCCGACGCACCGCAGGATCTCGCCGCAGTCGCCAACGGCACGTCCCGGATCGACCTGGCGTGGAGCGCCCCGACCTTTGACGGCGGCTCGCCGATCATCGGCTACAGAATCGACGCGGCGCCGAGCGCGGACGGCGAATGGACCCTTCTGGTGGGCAACACCGGATCGACATCCACCGAATACAGCCACGGCAACCTCGATCCGGCCACCCGACGGTACTACCGGGTTCAGGCCGTCAACGCCGAGGGGACAGGACCGCCCTCGAACGTGGCGGGCGCCACCACCGACGCGACCCTGCCCGACGCGCCCACAGGTCTCGGAGCCACCGCCGCGTCGAACACCCGCATCGACCTGACATGGAACGCGCCCGCCTACGACGGAGGCTCCCCGGTCACCGGCTACGAGATCGAAGCCTCGGACGGCGGGCAGTCGGGCTGGACGGCCCTGGCGACCTCGATGGCGGCCAGCTACGCCGACATGGTTCAGCCGGGCACCAGACGCCACTATCGAGTCCGGGCGGTCAACGCCATCGGGGCGGGTCCGCCCTCGAACGTAGCGGACGCCGCCACCGACGACCCGAAGGGCCGAGCCAACCAGCTCAACCTCGACATCCTGCCGTACGCCGCTGCCGCGATGACGGCCAGCACGGTCTCGGCCATCACGGAGCGGGTCGCGGGCGCGGCGACCCGTGATGAGCAGGGGCCCCAAACAAACCTGGGCGGGTTCTCCTCTCTGGGGGCCATGGCGGGGATGGCTGCCCACATCCTGTCACCGGACCCCCGCGGTCCCGGTGGAGCGGTTTCCGGAGCCGTCCCGGGCGGCGTTGCCCCAGGTGCCTCCCCGGTCGCCCCGGTCTCCCCGGTCTTCACCCCCGGCGGCCTCGCTCTCGGTCGCGGAGGTCAAGGGGGACACCACGCGCAGGACCCGGGACGAACCGCCACCGCCGGTTCCGGCTCTCCCGACGCCCGTCCGGGAGCGCTCGCCGGCTTCGGAGGACTGGAGCTGCGGCAATCGCTGGGCCGGACCTCCTTCCTCATGCCGGTCGGACCGGGCCGCGGCGACAGCGGGCAGCAAGGCTCCCCGGCGCGTGCCACCATGATCTGGGGGGCCGGCGACTATCGCGTTCTCGACGGACCCACAGGCGATGACACCGACTGGGACGGCAACATCCTGAGCCTGCATGCGGGAGCCGACATGCGGGTGCGGGCGGACCTCCTTGCCGGGGTCGCGCTGTCCCGCTCCACGAGCGCGTTCGAGTTCAACCACCGCACCGACCTCGACCTCGTCACCGGCGACTACGAAGCCGACCTTACCAGCGTCCATCCCTACGCGGCCTGGTTCTCCAGCGAACGGAGCCTGGCCGTCTGGGCGACCGCCGGCTACGGCGGCGGCGGGGTCTCGATCGAAGAATCGACCGGCGAACTGCGCTCCGGCGACACCGGGTTCCTGAGCGCGGCCACGGGCGGAAGCGCCAGGGTGCTCTCCGCCGGAGCCGTTTCCCTGCGCGCCAAGGGCGAAGCCTGGATGACGAAGGTCGATGTCGAAGAGAACCGCGACATGGATGCTCTGGACGTGGACATCAACCGGGCGCGACTGGCCATGGAGGGCACTCGCGCGTTCGCCTTCGATTCGGGCGACGTACTCGCGCTCTCCCTGGAAGCCGGCATGCGCTACGACGGCGGAGACGGCGCGGAGGGCGGGGCACTCGAACTGGGCGGAGGCATCCGGTACGCAAACGCGTCCCTCGGACTCACAGCGGAGGGCCGGGGCCGGATGATGGCCACGCGTCAGGACGGCTATCGGGAATGGGGCTTCAGCGGTCGCATCCAGATCGACCCGCAGGCCATGGGCGAGGGACTGGCGCTCCGGCTGGCTCCCTCCTGGGGCAACGCGTCGGGTGGCGTGGAGCAGCTGTACCGTCACGGCGTCACGGGCGCAGCCCGGAACGGTCTCGCACCCGTGCACCGGGGCGGTTTCCTCAACGCCGAGATCGAATACGGCCTGCCATCCTTCGCGGGAACACCCTACGGCGGCATCTTCCTGGCCCGGGGCGGCACCCGCACCTTCAACAGCGGCCTCCGCTACCGGGCCACCGAACAGGGCAGCGTGTACCTCGAAGCCTCGCGGCGCGAGGGCGTAGCCCGACCCGCAACACAGTCCCTGATTCTGAGAGGCCGCTGGCGCCTGCGATAGAGAAGCACCGGATTCGCCGCTTATTCGAGGGACCGGCCAATCCCGGCCTATCTCCGGCCGGTGTCGGACTGGCCCGGCGGTCCGGGCTCCGGTAGCTTTTCGGTCTGTTCCCCGGCCCTTCACGGGCCCAAGAGCGCGCTCTGCTTTCCGGAGAATGAAGATGGTCCGCCGAGTCCGAATGACATCGCTGTTTCTGCTGCTCGCCTTCGCAGCTCCCGCGCTGGCCCAGGAGGGAGGAGAGGTTCTGTCCCTCGAAAAGTATCTGAACTGGGAGTGGGTGAGCGATCCACGCATATCCCCGGACGGCAGCCGGATCGTCTACACCCGCTCCTGGGTGGATCAACAGGAAGACCGCCGCGCCTCGTCGGTGTGGGTCATGAACGCCGACGGCTCGCGCGCCCGCTTCCTGCTCGAGGGATCGAGTCCGCGCTGGTCGCCCGACGGCACCCGGATCGCGTTCCTGAGGGACTCGCAGGTCTTCGTGCGCTGGATGGACGCGGAGGGCGCGACCACGCAGATCACGCGTCTCGAGCAGAGCCCGTCGGACATCGCCTGGTCGCCCGACGGGACGCACCTCTCCTTCGTCATGACGGTGCCCTCGGACGAGAGGTGGGCGATCGAGATGCCCTCGCCTCCGGACGGCGCGCAGTGGACCGAGGCCCCCAAGATCGTCACCCGGCTAACCTACCGCCGTGACCGCCGCGGCTACATCGACGACGGCTTCCAGCACCTCTTCCTGGTTCCCGCGGAAGGCGGCACCCCGCGCCAGCTCACCGACGGCGACTGGAACCATTCGGCGCCCCGGTGGATGCCGGACGGATCCGAGATCGTCTTCCAGTCACTCCGCATCGAGGACTCCGAGGACATCGACAAGACCTGGCGTGAGTCCGAGATCTACGCCGTCAACGTGCACTCGCGCGCGATCCGCCAGATCACCGACCACCGTGGGCCGGACGGGAGCCCGGTTCCCTCCCCCGACGGGAGCATGATCGCCTACCAGGCCAACGACTGGTCGGACGACACCTACGTCGAGACCGGACTCTACGTGATGGACGCCGATGGCTCGGGCTCCCGGCGCATCGCGAGCGAGCTGGGGCGCAGGCTCTCGAACGTGACCTGGGCGCGCGACGGCAGCGGGGTGTACTTCATTGCCGCGATGAGGGGCAACTCGAACGTGTGGTACGCCCCCGTCGGCGGCGAGCCGCGTGCCGTGACCAGCGGCAACCACATGCTTGCGGTCAGCAGCATCGATGACCGCGGGCAGGCGGTCGGCACCCTCACGAGCTACCACGAACCGGGGGACATCGTCTCCTTCGAACTCGACAGCCCCGACAACATTCGGCAGCTCACCCGGGTCAACGCGGATATTCTGGCCGACGTCGAGCTCGGCGAGGTCGAGGAGATCTGGTACAAGTCCGTCGAGGACTTCGACATCCAGGGCTGGATCATCAAGCCGCCGGACTTCGATCCCTCCCGGAGCTACCCGCTGATCCTCGCGATTCACGGCGGACCGCACGGGATGTACAACGCCGGCTTCAACTTCGGCTGGCAGGACCACGCCGCCAACGGATACGTCGTGCTCTATACAAACCCGAGAGGCAGCTCGGGCTACGGCAGCCCCTTCGGCAACGCCATCAAGAACGCGTATCCGGGGAAGGACTACGACGATCTCATGAACGGGGTCGACGAGGTCATCGCCAAGGGCTACGTCGACACCGACAACATGTTCGTCTACGGCTGCTCGGGTGGCGGCGTGCTGACGTCATGGGTCGTCGGCCACACGGACCGCTTCCGGGCCGCATCGGCGAACTGCCCGGTCACGAACTGGCTGTCGTTCGTAGGCACCACCGACGGAGCCACCTGGTACAAGAACTTCGAGCACTTCCCGTGGGACGACCCGTCGGAGCACCTGCGCCGCTCCCCGCTCATGTACGTGGGCAACGTGACCACGCCCACCATGCTCATGACCGGCGAGATGGACCTGCGTACTCCGATGGCCCAGACGGAAGAGTTCTACCAGGCGTTGCGGGTTCTGAAGATTCCCGCGGCGATGGTGCGCTTCAAGGACGAGTGGCACGGTACTTCGAGCGTCCCTTCCAACTTCCTTCGCACCCAGCTCTACCTGCGCAGCTGGTTCCAGAGGTGGGAGACCCCGAGGTCGGTGACGGAGGACACGCGCTGAAGCCGCTTGCCGCGCAAGCGCTGCCGGCTCTTCCGATGTGAGTCCGGCGCCGCAACCGCCGAAGAGCCGGATAGCCCCGGGGAGCGATCTCCGGGGCTATCTTCGCAAAAAAAAAACGGAGCTCCGAAGGCATCTCGGAGCTCCGTGTTGCGGTTCGTTTGTTGACGCCGCCGGGTCCTTCCAGGACGGCGGGCGTCAGGCTGCGGCAGTCGTCCTTTCGCGGCGGGACTTCTCCGCGAGACCCCGGTTCTGTCTGCCAAGCAACCTCTCGCTCGGCGTGAGGCGCGTTTCGCGCCTGCTGGAAAGGGTGTAGTCTCTCTGCCCTCTGAAGCGTGTACTCGATCTGCGAATAAGCATCGTCAACCTCCTTGCATCCGTGCCTACAGCAAGCCGCGTCACCCGACGCGGTTCACATGCCTCTAATACGCCGATCGGAGCGATTGGATTCAGTTCATTGGCGCGCGCGAAATATGCCCACGCGCAGCGGCGGGTCGACGGTCCAGTGGAAGTACAGCCGATTCCTTCCTTCCCGAATCTGATTCTGCTTGCGGTCCCGCGTCTTGGGGTAGTCGACTCCCTGCCTGCTTTCGATGACGACTACGCCGTCCTCCCCCGCATCGGCTTCGGCTTGTCGAAGCTCGCGTTCGAGATTGACGAGCAGCTCCTGCTCCGCGTGGTCGTGCACGGGGCCGTCGGCCTGCGCCGACAACTCCACTGTTTCGACCGTCTCGTACGCCTCGCCGAAGTCGGCCGCGCGCAGCGAGAGGCGCCGGTCCCGGCGGAAGCCGATCTCGGTGAGGGCCCGGGAATCGAAATCGGGCTGGACGCTGTGCAGCATGGTGCCGTAACGCTTCAGGATCATCGACTTGTCCGTTCCGGTTTGAGGTTCGTGCCGGACCCGGAGCGTCCTACCCGCTCCGTCCCAGAAGCTGGTCCAGCTCCTCCCTGGACAGCGAATCGGCGGACTTCGACCCGAGGCCGCGCGCCGAGCGGGGATGCCTGCGTCCTCCTCCGTCATCCCGCTTGTCTACGGGCCTTCCCGCGTAGTCGAACTCCGGCAGATGGATGCGCTCCAGGGTCCGTTCGAGCAGTAGTTCGATGGACTTCATGTAGGCGAGGTCGCCCCCGGTCAGGAAGCTGACGGCAGAGCCGCCAGCACCCGCCCGGGCCGTCCGGCCGATTCGGTGCACGTAGTCGTCGGGGTCGACCGGGATGTCGTAGTTGACGACGTGCGAGATGCCCTCCACGTCGAGCCCCCGCTGGGCGATGTCGGTGGCCACAAGAACACGCACGCCTCCGGTGGCAAAGCGGTCGAGCGCACGCACGCGATGGCGCATCTGACGGTCCGAGTGCATGACATCCACCGAGATCTTCGCGCGCTCGAGCCGGGAGCGCAGCATGTCGGCGCCCCGCTTGGTGCGGGTGAACACGAGCACCTGGTCCCAGCCCGGCTCGGAGAGCAGCCGGACCAGCAGATCCGCCTTCCGGTCCGGCTTGACCCAGTACACCCGCTCGTCGATTCCCTCCGCGGTCGTCCCCGAACGCGCCACCTCGATCTGCACCGGATCACGAGTGACCTGAAGCGACAGCGCGTGCACGCCCTGCGGCATGGTGGCCGAAAAGAGCATCGTCTGGCGCTCCCTTCGAACCTTCCGCAGAACACTCTCGATCTGGGGCCGGAAGCCCATGTCCAACATGCGGTCGGCTTCGTCGAGCACCAGGAACCGCACCCGGCTCAGATTCGCCTGCCCGCGGCGCATGTGATCGATGAGACGCCCCGGGGTCGCTACAATGATCTCGGCGCCGGTATCGAGAGCCATCCGTTGTGCTCCGTAGCCGACTCCGCCCACGATGGAGGCGCATTGCAGCGTGGTGCCGCGCGAGAGCGCCACCGCCTCTCCGACCACCTGTTGCGCCAGCTCGCGGGTGGGGCAGAGCACGAGGCACTGAAGGCCTCCGCCCGCGGTCACGCCCTCCAGCACGGGCAGCAGAAAAGCCCCGGTCTTTCCCGTGCCGGTCTGCGCGATGCCCACGATGTCCTGGCCATCCAGACCCGGGGGAATCGCCCGCCGCTGCACCGGAGTCGGCTCGCTCCAGCCCAGCGCTTCCACGGCAGCGAGCGTCTCGGGGGATAGGCCCATGGCTTCAAACGATGTAACTTCCGGCAACCTGCCTCCTATTCGATTCATCCTCAAACGGCTGACCACGCCTCACGAAAGCATGATGGACCGCGCCGTAACCTCAATACTTTTCGTGTGTTTAGGCAACATCTGCCGATCTCCGCTGGCCGAAGGCATCTTCGCTCATCTGGCGAAACAGGCCGATGTCGACGTCCGAATCGACTCCGCAGGGACCGGATCCTGGCACGTGGGAGAGCGTCCCGATGCGCGCGCACTGGCTGTCGCCCGCGCCCACGGAATCGAGTTGCCGGGACACGCGCGCCAGGTCAGCTCGAGCGACATGCACGACTTCGACTACGTGATCGCGATGGACGAGAGCAACCTCGCCCACCTGGCGGCGCTCGGCCGTTCTTCCCGCGGCTCCGCCCGCCTGCACCTCCTGCGCGAGTTCGACCCCGATGCCGGCGCGGACCGGGACGTGCCCGACCCCTACTACGGAGGCAGGCGCGGGTTCGAGGAGTGTTTCGGGATCGTGGAGCGGTCGTGCCGCGGACTGCTGGAACGCCTCAATCACCCCCCAGCACCCTTGCCATCCTCCGAATCGCCTCGCTGAGCAGGTCGTCGGAGGTGGCGAAGCTCATGCGCGTGTAGCGGTCGTCGCCGAAGGCCGAACCGGGCACCAGCGCCACCCCTGCTTCTTCGAGCATGCGGGTGCAGAAGTCGTTCGAACCCTCGCCTTCGCGGCACGCCGAATCAACCCGGAAGAAGAGGTAGAAGGCTCCTCCGGGCGGTACGAACGACAGTTCGGGCAGAAGCTCGCGCATGAGCGAGACGACGAGTCGCTGGCGTCGCTTGTACGCCTCCGCCATGAGCGCGATGTCCGCCAGAGAGCGTTCCACGTCGCTGTAGGCGGCGAGTGCGGCAAGCTGGGAAGGGCTGGCGGGGTTGGAAGTCGTGTGGCTCTGGAAGGCCGCCATCTTCTTCGCACCCGCGCCTTCGCAGTAGGAGAAGCCGATGCGCCATCCGGTCATCGCAAACGCCTTCGAGACGCCGTCGATGAGAACGAAGGGGCCGACGTCCTCCGGGGCCAGCTCCAGAAGCCCGGGCGCGGTATCGTCTCCGGCGAAGTGGATGTGCCGGTAGATCTCGTCGTTGATGAGGCGGACACCGTTGTCCCTCGCCCAGCGGGCCACCGCCGTGAGCTCGTCGCGAGTGTAGACGGCGCCGGTGGGATTGCTGGGCGAACACATGATCAATCCGCGGGTGCGCTCCGTGCGGGCGGCGTCGAGGTCTTCGGGGCGGAGCACGAAGCCCGTCTCGGCCGGCCCCTGGACAAAGACCGGCTCGGCGCGAGAGAGCGTCACCATCTCCGGATAGCTGGTCCAGTAGGGCGAGGCGATCATCACTTCGTCGCCCGGGCCGAAGAACGTGAAGCAGGCGTTGAAGAGCGCCTGCTTGGCGCCGGCGGTGACCACCACGTCGCTCCAAGCGGCATCCGCGCCGCGGGCGACGAGCGACTCCGCGATTGCGGCGCGCAGCTCCGGCATGCCGGCGGCCGGAGTGTAGCGGGTAGCGCCAGCCCTCACCCCCTCAACGGCTGCGTCAACCAGCCACGACGGCGTGTCGAAGTCAGGCTCGCCGGCGCTCAGGTCGATGATGTCCCGTCCCTCGGCGCGCAGGCGCTTGGCCAGGGAGCTCACGGCCATGGTGGCGGACGGCTGGAGTCGGGCAACGTTCTCGCTGAATGTCATGGCTGGCGCACCGAGGAAAGAGTGTCGTCGCGGGAGGGCCGCACGGGACGTTGCGACCGGACGCGCCACCAAGTTGCGCCGGCGCGCGCGCGGGATCAAGCCACGTTTCCGTCCACACCCGCCCAGTCATGACGGTTGCGCCGGCGCGCGCGTGCTCAAGCGCGACCGACGGCGAGACCCGGGCCACGTCAGGGCCGCGCGGGCGCGGGAGGATCACGCCGGGGTGTTGCAGGGCCCCGGGCGGCTTGCGAGATTCCGCCCCATGGAGGAAGCGAAGGTCATCTTCTATTGCGACTACGTCGATCCCGCCTGTTACCTGCTGCACCGGGCGCTTCGCGCTCTGACGCCGGCCGGGATCAAGCTCACCTGCCGCCCCTTCGAACTCCGTCCACCTCCTCTGACCACCATCGATCCGCGGTCCGGGGTGTGGAAGGCTCGCTGCGAGGGCGTGCGGGCGGGAGCCCGGCATTACGGGTTGCAGGTGCCGATGCCCCGCCGGATGCCGTGGAGCCGCAAGGCGCACGAACTGTTCCTCCACGCGCGCGACCAGGGTTGCTGCGAAGCGGTGCATGCGGCACTCTTCCGGGCGTTCTTTGAGAAGAAAGCGGACATCGGCCGTATCGACGTGCTCGTCGCCCTGGCGGAGAAACAGGGGTTGGACCCCTCCGAGGCAAGAGCCGTTCTCGATGTGGATCGTTACGCGGCGGAAGTTGAAGAGGTGCGCGATGCGGCGCTCCGCAGTGGAGTGCGCGGGCCACCCACGCTGGAGGCGGGCGGGCGGAGGCTCGAAGGGCTGCCCGACCGGGGAGACCTGCTTGGCTTTCTTGAGATGGCCGCGGATCGATAGGATCGGACACGGGCGTCCGGCGGGGCGCTCGAACCTTCAAACCAACCTGTAGGCAAGAGCAACAGATGGCCGGATATCAGCGGAAGACGGTGCTCTCCCCAGCCAGGGTCATGGCGCGGGCCGAGGAAATACTGCCCCGCGACGTCGGGCTCACCCGCTCCCGTGGTTCGTCGCACGGGGCGACCTATGTTGGCGAGGAAGGTACCCTTACGCTCTCGGCCCATCGTCACGGGATGTACACCGAGGTCACGGCCTCTACCGACCGGCTGCGCACGTCCCGCATCGACTACGAGACGCAGAAGTTCCTCAACAACCTGCCCTACGAGCCCGGCGACAAGGGCGGGCCTGGATCCGGGGACCCGTCCTGACCGTGCAGTCCTTCGAAGAACTGGGTCTCCCGCCGGAGCTGGTGGAAGCCCTTGCGGCCGAGGGCATCGAGCATCCCACCCCGCTCCAGACCGATCTCATTCCGCTGCTGCGCCGGGGCAACAACGCGTTGGCCCGGGCGGGTCCGGGGGGCGGGACGCTGGTGGCGTACGGCGTACCGTTGCTCGAGCGCATCGAGCCGGAGGGGACGGCTCCGCGGGTAGCCGTACTGACCGCTTCGAGCGCGGCCGCCGCGGCGCTCGCCGAGTCCCTCGCACGGCTGGCGCTTGCAACCGGACACGCGGTCGCCGCGCTGGGATCGACCTGGGCATCCGCGGAAAAGGCCGACATCCTTTTCGCCACCGCCGCGGATCTCCTGGCCTCGGTCCGGGCCTCGCGGCTGCGGCTGGAGGATCTGCGTGCTCTGGTGGTGGACGGAGCGGCGACCATCCAGCGGGCCGACGGCCTCCCGGATCTGGAGACTCTGACGGCCTTCCTGCCGTCGACGGCTCAGCGGGTGGTGATCTCCCTGCCGGTCACGCGGGAGGTGAAGTCGTTCGCCCGGACGCAT
>CBDDPN010000038.1:0-46827 GCA_965232315.1 Longimicrobiales bacterium
GGCGCTGGCGGGCGTGCCCTTCGCGACCGCCTACCGAACGCACCCCCCTCACCTTCGCCCTTGCCCGTCGGCTGGTGCGCGTGGACCACATCGCCATGGCAAACCTCATCGCCGGTCGGCGCGTGGTGCCCGAGCTGATCCAGCACGAAGCGACCCCCGCGCGGCTCGTACGCGAACTGCTTCCGCTGCTCGACGACACGGAAGAGCGGCGCGCAATGGTGACGGGGCTGAGCGAGGTTCGCAGAGCGCTCGGCTCGCCGGGCGCGGCCCGGCGGGTAGCCAGGATCGCGGATACCCTGTTGTTCCCGCCGCCGAGCGTGGCTACCGGATGAGGCGGGGCCGTGGAAGCGGGGGCTGGGGTGGATTTGGAGGGCGTCCACGAAAGACGCCGCCGCGGTCGGGTTGGCGCTTACGCCGCTGGAGATGGCCTTCGCGGCGGGGGTGTGGCGGCCCGCAACCGCCGCTACGACACGGGACGGTCGCCGATCCGGTCGGCCGGGGTGCCTGTGGTGTCGGTCGGGAACCTCGCGGTGGGGGGGAGCGGCAAGACACCCATGGCGGCCTGGTTCGCCACCTGGTTCCTGCGGCGCGGCGTAACGCCCGGTATCGTGACCAACGGCTACGGTCTCGACGAGGAACTGCTGCACAGGCAATGGAATCCCGGGGCGCCGGTCGCCGCCGACCGCCATCGGGTGCGCGCGGTGGCGGCCGTCGTTGAGCAGGGCGCACAGGTGGTGATCCTGGACGACGGTTTCCAGCACCGGGGCCTGGGACGCGATCTGGACCTGGTGCTGGTCGCGGCGGAACACCCGACTCCGGTGCGACTCCTGCCCCGGGGCCCCTACCGGGAGCCCGAGAGGGCTCTGACGCGCGCCGGGGGTGTGATCGTCACCCGCCGAATCGCTAGCTTTGGCGCGGCCCGTCGTCGAGCCCGGGGGCTCGAGGCGGCCCACGGACTGCGTTCTGCCCTCGTGAGCCTGGAGTCCGCGCGATGGAGCGATCTCGCCGGTGCTCCCGCGTCCGCGCCCGAGGAAGCGGCGCTGGTCTTGTCAGGCATTGCCCGCCCGTGGGAGTTTCACGGGTTGCTGGCGCGGGAATTCCCCCGGATGGAGATGGAATCAATGACCTTCAGCGACCACCACCGCTACTCCGCGGCGGACATCGCCGCCATCGCGCGCCGCGCGCACGGGCGCCCGGTCGTGACCACGGCCAAGGATGCGGTAAAGTTGCGGCCGTTGAGCGAACACGGGGTGGACGCGCGTGTTCTGCACCTCGAGGTCGTGATCGAGAAGGGCAGGCGGTGGCTGGAAGGCGCTCTCGGTGAGCTCTCGCGAATCGCTGCACTACCGAGGATGGAAACGTCATCCCCGCGTCGTCACCCGGTTGCCGGTAGCCTCGGGGGCGACGGCGGCTTCGCCGCGCGCATGGCCGGTTCTCGCGGCAGGCCTGCGCCGCCCCGCCTGGCCGGAGGGACCACCCGGTGAATCTGGAGCTCCTGGTCGGCCACCTCTCCGGGTCCCGCCTGGTAAGCGACTACCTGGCCGGGCACCCCGCCGCCCTGGCCTGCTTCCGCGGCGACCCCACGCGGGCCGACAGCTACGCGGCTGCGGCGGAAGCGGTGACGGCGCGCTTCGACCGCGCCGCCCGTGCACGGGCGGTGGAGTGTGTGTACGCCCCCACGCCCGAGGTGCGGCTGCGGCTGGACCGCCTGGTCGAAGAGGGTGGCTTCTTCGTGACCACCGGCCAACAGCCCGGTCTCTTCACCGGACCCCTGTACAGCGTCTACAAGGCGCTGACCGCCGTTCGGCTGGCGAGCGCGCTGGAGGCACTGCTTGGCAAGCCCGTGATTCCGCTCTTCTGGGTGGCGTCCGAGGATCACGACTGGAGGGAAGTGGACCACACCTACGCGGTCAGCGTCTCCAACCAGCTTCAGCGCGTCGCACTCGAAAACGCTGCGGAGCGCGGGGACCGGCCGGTCCACCGCGTACCCATGGGCGACGCCATCATCCCGGTGCTGGACGAGTTTCTCTCGCTCTTCCCGGACAACGACTTCAAGCCGGCCTGCGCGCGGCGCCTGCGTTCCGCGTACGCGCCCGCAAACTCCCTGGGCGAGGCCTTCACGCAGGTGCTCGCCGATTGGCTGGGGCCGCTGGGGATGGCATTCGTCGACGCCTCTTCGCTCCCGCTCAAGCGTGCCTCCGGGGCGCTGTTCTCGGCGGTGCTGGAGGGTGCGATCGAGCAGGAGGCGCTGCTGGGCAGAACGGCGGAGCGGCTGCAGGCGGCCGGGTACCACGTGCAGGTTCCCATTCTCGCCGGCGGCGTGAACCTCTTCTTCGAGGGAGATGCGGGGCGGGAGCGCATCTACCGCAGCGGACACAGCTTCCGGCTCAGGCACTCGGGCGAACTTCTGACCCGCCGCCAGATCCTCGCCGCGTCGAACGCCGACCCACGCGTGCTGAGCCCCAACGTCCTGCTCCGCCCCGTGGTGGAGAGCGCGGTCTTCCCGGTGGTCTGCTACGTCGCCGGACCGGGGGAGATCGCCTACTTCGCACAGCTCAAGGAGCTGTTCGAGCTATGCGGAAGCCGGATGCCGGTGATCCACCCCCGGTTCTCGGTTACGGTCGTCGAACCCAAGATTCGCAAGGTGCTCGACAAGCTGGATCTTTCCCTTCAGGATCTCGCCCGCCCCTTCGGCGAACTCGCGGGAGAAGTCGTGCAGGAGGATGTGCCCGATGGCGTGCGCCAGGCACTTGCGGACTTGCGCCGGGGTATCGGCAGGGGCGTGGACCGGCTCGGCCGCGCCGCGGCCACCGTGGATCCCACGCTCAAGGGTCCCGCGAAGCACGTTCGTACGGTCTCCTTCGACGCATTGGAGCAGATGCGCAGGAAAGTGATCCAGAGTCTCAAGAGGGAGAAGCAGACGAAGCTGCGACAACTTGAGAAGGCTCAGGTGCACCTGTATCCAGGAGGAGGGGCACAGGAGCGATCGTTGAACGCCTGCTACTACCTGGTACGCTACGGACGCGAGTTCCTGCACGCGCTTCACGATCGTTTCTCCGTCCGGCTGACCCCTGGCGGGTCGCACGCCAGCGACATCGCCCCCGTTGGGTCGCTCGAGCGCTGAACGGTGCGGGACGTTTGTCAGTCGGGCTTCCTCATACCTGGTTTCGGACCATGTTGCCCTGGCTAATCCTCCTCGTCCTGCTGATCCCGATCCTCTCCATCGTGTTGGATTCCCAGATCGGGAAGGCTCTCGCGACCCGGCTGGAACGCCGTGGACTCGGCGACGGAGGCAGGGTCGCCGACGAGCGCATGGCTTTTCTGGAGAGCGAGACCGAGCGGCTCAGTGCGGAGGTCGAGAGGTTGTCCGAGGAGAGCAGATTCCTGCACCAGCTCCTCGCCGAGCGCACTCCGGACAAGAACCTTCCCCCCGGTGCCAAAGAGCGCTGAGTCGGGAGACTCTGCCGGGAGAAACGGACGCCGCGCCGCCGCCTTGGTGGCGGCGGGCATTCTGGCGAGCCGGGTGGCCGGGCTGGGTCGCGACGTGCTGTTCGCCTACTTCTTCGGCGCCACTGTTTTCGCCGAGGCGTGGAGGGCGGCGCTCCGCATCCCCAACGTGCTGCAGAATCTGCTGGGAGAGGGCACCCTCAGCGCGTCGTTCGTACCCATTTACGCCGAACTCCTGGAGCGCGGCGAGTTCGAACGCGCGGGACGTTTCGCCGGGGTCGCCTTCGGGATCCTGACGGCGGTCGCGGGGCTGCTCGCTCTGCTCGGGGTTTCCCTGGCGCCGTTGATCGTTTCGGTATTCGCGCCGGGCTACGAAGGGCCGACCCGTGACTTCACCGTTCGGCTGGTGCGCATTCTCTTTCCCATGACCGGGGTGCTGGTGCTCTCCGCATGGGCACTCGGCATCCTCAATAGCCATCGCCGTTTCTTCGTGTCCTACGTGGCTCCCGTGCTCTGGAACGCGGCCATGATCGCCACCATGGTCGCGTTCGGCTGGATCTGGGTCTTCGAAGCGGACGATCTGATCGTGGCGCTGGGGTGGGGAGCTCTCGTGGGCGGGGTCCTGCAGCTGGGTGTTCAGCTCCCGTTTCTGGCGGGGCGGCTTCGGTATTTCCGTCCCTCCCTCGATCTGGGAGTGCCCGGCATCCGGGAGGCGATCCGCAACTTCGTTCCCGTGGTGTCGGCTCGCGGTATCGTGAACCTGAGCGCGCTGGTGGAGCTGCAGCTGGCCAGCTTTCTCGCAGCGGGGGCCGTGGCGATCCTCGGGTACGCACAGGTCCTCTACATCCTGCCGATCTCGCTCTTCGGCCTCTCCGTGGCCGCCGCCGAGCTTCCGGAACTCTCGCGGCAGCGCGAGCGGGCCCGGGAAGTGCTCGCGCGACAGGTATCGGAGGCGCTGGAGCGGGTGTCGTACTTCGTCATCCCGTCGGCGCTCGGCTACCTGCTTTTCGGGGACCTCATCGTGGCGGCGATCTACCAGCGCGGAGCGTTCGGTCCGGCTGAGAGCCTGGCCACCCATGCCGTCCTGGCCGCCTACAGCGCGGGGCTTTTCGCCTCGGCCAACTCACGCATGCTGTCGACGGCGTTCTACGCCGTGCGCGACCCGCGCGCGCCGGCCCGGGTGGCGGGACTCCGGGTGGTGGTTTCGCTGCTCGTGGGCGGAGCGCTCATGTTTCCCTTCGACGGCTTCGAGGCGGAGCACCTGCGGCTGGGCGCGGCCGGTCTGGGCCTGGGAACGTCGCTGGCAGCGTGGCTGGAGTACGGGCTGCTGCGCAGGAAGCTGGGACGGACGCTTGGGCCGCACGGCATGGCGCGCGGGCGGCTGACCCGGCTGCTGGCGGCGGGACTGCTCGCCGTCGCCGCCGGGCTTGGCGGGAAGGCGCTGGTCGCGGACTTCCATCCAATACCGGCTGCCGTCGGCACGTTGCTTCCCTTCGGCCTGGTCTATCTTGCCGCGACCCGCCGGCTCGGCGTGCGGATCGGAGGAGGTGGATGACGGTCGCCCCGCGGGAGCTCGGGCACCTGCCGGCAAATCCCGGCGTCTACCTGCTCAAGGATGCCGGCGCCGACGTGCTGTACATCGGCAAGGCCAACTCCCTCAGGGCACGGGTGCGGAGCTATTTCCGCCCGGACCGCTTCCAGTCGCTGCGGACCCGGGAGCTCGCGCGCCGCACTGCTTCCGTCGAGACCATCGTCGTCGGCTCGGGGGCGGAGGCACTCATCCTGGAGGCGAACCTCATCAAGGAGTACCGACCGCGCTTCAACATTCAGCTGCGCGATGACAAGAGCTATCCGCACATCAAGGTCACCGTGGCCGAGCCCTTTCCGCGTGTCTTCGTGACTCGGCGGCTGCGTCAGGACGGATCGCGCTATTTCGGGCCCTATACTTCCGTGGGTCTCATGCGCCAGTCGCTCGAGGTCGTGAAGCGGCTGTACACCGTGCGCTCCTGCCGGTATCGGCTCCCCAAAGAGGCTCCGGCGCGCCCGTGCCTCGACTATCA
The DNA here is from genome assembly GCA_965232315.1 of Longimicrobiales bacterium. Classification (GTDB taxonomy): domain Bacteria; phylum Gemmatimonadota; class Gemmatimonadetes; order Longimicrobiales; family Gaopeijiaceae; genus BD2-11. The sequence continues at coordinate 5,508 of CBDDPN010000038.1, forward strand.
CATCGGTCGTTGTCAGGCGCCCTGCGTCGGACTGCAGAGCCGGGAGGCCTACCGGGAGATGATCGACGAGATCCTGCGCGTACTGGGGGGTGAGACCGAAGCCGTGCGGACACAGGTGGAGGCGCGCATGCAGACCGCCGCCGAGGCGCTGGACTTCGAGGTCGCCGCGAAGCACCGCAACGTGCTTCAGGGGCTGGATACGCTCAGCCGCCGCCAGCGCGCCTACCGCCTGGGGGGCGGCGACCAGGATGTGATCGGGCTGGCCCGCGACGGCGAACTTGGCACCGCGGTCGTGCTGCGCATCCGTGGAGGTCTTCTGCTGGGCCGCGAAACCCGACGCCTTTCGGGTCTGTCCGACGAGGACGACGGCACCCTTCTGGGGGCAGTGGTTTCCCGCTTCTATCTGGGCTCGGGAAGGGAAGGGCAGACAGAACTGCCCAGGGAGGTGCTCATCCCCACCGAGTTCGAGGACCGTGCCCTGCTCGAGGACATCCTCAGCCGCGCGGCCGGGCGCAAGGTCGTGTTTCACCGGCCGCAGCGAGGTGACAAGGTGCGGCTGATCGAGCTCGCCAACGCCAACGCGCGCCACACCATGGAAGATCACGTCACGGCGCTGGAGTATGCCGCCGACCGCGCCGACGAAGTGCTGTATGACCTGCAGAAGCAGCTCGAGTTGAAGGTGGTGCCCCGTCTGATGGCCTGTTTCGACGTGTCCCATACGCAGGGCACGGACGTCGTGGCGAGTGTCGTGGTCTTCGAGAACGGAGAGCCCCGCAAGGCCGGGTATCGCCGCATGCGCATCCGGGGCGACTGGGGCAACGACGACTTCCGTTCCATGGGCGAGGCCGTCTCCCGTTACGCGAAGCACCTGGTGCGCGAGGAGGCGCCGGTTCCGGATCTGGTGCTGGTGGACGGCGGCAAGGGACAGCTCTCCGCCGCGCGCGCGGCGCTCCGCTCGGTGGAACTGCGCGAAACCGCCGTGGCGTCGCTCGCCAAGCGGGACGAGGAGGTGTTCCTGCCGGGCAGGGCCGAGCCGGTGCGCCTGGGCCGCGCGGACCGTTCGCTGCATCTTCTGCAGCGCATGCGCGACGAGGCGCACCGCTTCGCGATCTCCTACAACCGAAAACTCCGGCGCAGACGCACGCTCAGGAGCGAGCTCGACAAGATCCCCGGGATCGGCGAGAGACGACGGCAGGCGCTTCTCGCCCGCTTCGGATCGGTACGCGGCGTGCGCGCCGCGAGTCAGGCCGAGATCGCCCGGCTTCCCGGCTTCAGCGACGTGCTGGCCACCCGGGTTCTGACCTACCTGGGGAGGTAGGCGGGTCCCCGTCAACAGGAAACAGACCCATATGACCGTTCGCACTCGTTTCGCCCCCAGTCCCACAGGCCGGCTGCACGCGGGAAACGCCCGCGCCGCGATCTTCAACTGGGCGTTTGCCCGCCACCACCAGGGGGCCTTCATCCTGCGCGTGGAGGACACGGACATCGAGCGCAACGTGGAGGATTCGCTCGAATCCATCCTCGACGACCTGCGCTGGCTGGAGATCCCCTGGGACGAGGGGCCGGAGGTGGGCGGGGACTTCGGCCCGTATCGCCAGAGCGAGCGCATGAGCGGATATGCCGAAGCCGCCCTGCGCCTGGCAGAGGCTGGGCTGGCATACCCGTGCTACTGCAATCCGGAAGGGGCGGGGGAAACCGGTTTCCGTTATCCAGGGACCTGTCGGAATCTCACCTCCGGGGAGCGCATCCGGCACGAGCGCGAGGGAACTCGTCCCGTCACGCGATTCCGCGTTCCTTCGGATGAGATCGTGGTGCACGACGAAGTCTACGGAACAGTCGCCTTTCCGCCGGGGGAATTCACGGACTTCGTGATCCTGCGCGCGGACGGGCGCCCGACCTACAACTTCGCGGTCGTCGTGGACGACATGAACATGCGCATAACGCACGTCATCCGGGGAGTTGGACACCTCTCCAACACGCCCAAGCAGGCCGTGCTCTTCGACGCCCTGGACCTTTCCCGGCCCGTCTTCGCGCACTTGCCGATGGTGCTGGGCCCGGACCGGCGCAAGCTGTCGAAGCGGGAGGGCGCGTCATCGCTCGCGATGCTCAGGGAGGAGGGGTATCCGGCTTCCGCGGTCGTGAATTACCTCTCCCTGCTGGGGTGGTCTTCGCCCGGCGGGAAGGAGATCTTCACCCCGGCCGAACTGGTCCGCGATGCAGGATTGGAGCGCATCGGCACCAGCAACACCGTGTACGATCCCGACAAGCTGCGCTGGGTGTCGGGCCGGCACATCGCCCGAATGGCGCTTTCCGAGCTGGCCGGCTCGGTGGCGCCGTTCGTCGACCTCGCGCAGGTTCCCGCGGATCGGTTCGACCTCGCACAGGCGGTCGATGTCATTCGCGGGCGGATGACCACCTTCGCGGAGGTCAACGAGCATCTTTCGCTCTTCCTGGTGGCTCCGGGCCCGGAACTCGGACGTGTCCAGGCGGCTCTCCGGGGCGACCCGGCGGCGAGGGCCGTGCTCCGTGCCCTGACCGGGCGGCTCGCCGACCTGTCAGCCTGGGAAGCTCCCGCGATCGGGCGGGCGATACGCGCTGCGGGCAGGGAGGCGGGCGCCCGCGGTCCGGCGCTCTTCCACCCGGTGCGCAAGGCGGTGACCGCCAGAGCGAGCGGTCCCGACCTGGGGCGGGTCCTGTCCGTCTACGGCCGCGAGGAAACGCTCGCGAGACTCTCCGCGGCTCTGCCGGACGGACAGGGGCAAGTTTGACGAGAATCGCCCTTCATGTGATACTGTCAAGTTCTACGGGTGCGTTTGGGAGAGGACGCGGATCATCGCGTGCCGACCCTCATTCGGGGCGCGCAACAATTGAGAGGAGGCAGCCGGATGAAGTTCCAGCTTGGTGTCGTGCTGGCGGCGAGTACGGTGATCGTGGCGGGCGGTTGCGCCGCCGGTTCGGGTGGTGGTGCAGCGGACACGCCCTTGCCTCCGGATGTGGAGCAGGGAGTGCCGCCGCGCGACAACATGTTTACGCGCACCGCGGCGCTGGCCCTGTCGCAGGCGATGCAGAACGCCGATCCGTCGGAACGCGCGGCGCGCTATCAGGATGCGCTGCAGGCCTCCCTCGAGGGCATCACCAACCAACCCAACAATCCGCAGTCGTATCGGCAGGCCGGGGAAGCCTACGTGGGCCTTAACGACCTGGCCGGGGCGGACTCGATGTGGACCAAGGCCGAGGACCTCTATCCGCTGTACTCGTTCGACCTCGATCCACTGCGCGAGCAGCAGTGGGTGAACCAGTACAATCTGGGAGTCAACCAGATCCAGGCGGGCAACATGGAAGGGGCCATTCCCCTCCTGGAAGGGGCGCACACGATCTACAAGGGACGCCCCGAGGCGATGCTCAATCTTGGTTCCCTGCATGCGCAGCTGGGCAACGACGGCGATGCGGTCGACTGGTACAGGGTCGCGCTCGCAATGCTGCGAGGGCCGCTCTTCGAGCAACAGACGCCGGAAAGCCAGGTGACGTGGGCGGAAAACGAAGAGATCGCGGCCTTCAACCTGGCGCAGATCCTCGCGAACGCGGGCCGCAACGAGGAAGCCGAGGCAGCGTACCGCACCTACCTGGAGCGGAACCCGGACAACGTCACCGCGCTCAGCAACCTCGCCGTGGTCCTGATGGGCATGGACCGCAACGACGAAGCCGCCGAGATCTACCAGGGGCTGCTCGCCCGCACCGACCTTAATGCCCGCGACTACTATGTGACCGGCATCGGACTCTACAACGCCGAGAACTACTCGATGGCGGCGCAGGCTTTCGGCAGGTCGTACGAGCTCATTCCCGAAAGCAGGGACGCGCTCTACAACTACGCCCAGGCCCTTTATCTGGCCGGGGAGATGGAAGAGCTGTATCCGGCGGCCGTCTCGCTCGTGGAGATGGACCCGTACAACAACAACGTCTACCGGTTGCTGGCCCAGGGGCTGATGGCCCAGGGAGATACGACGGAGGCGGCGCGGGTCCTGGAAGAGGACATGAGCAGCCTCGAGTTCGAGATCGACGGCACCATGCTGCAGCCTTTCGGCGGTGGGGGCGGGGTCGTCAATGGGGAGTTGCTCAACCTGTCGCTGCCGGAAGGGGGCTCAATCGACATCCGTGTGTTCTTTCTCGGCGCGGACGGTCTGGAAGTCGGAACCCAGGACGTGTCGGTGCGGGTGCCGGCGGCGGATATGAGGGAGGTCTTCCGCGTCGAGTTGGACACCGACCAGGATGTGGTCGCCTATCGATATGAGGTCATATCCTAGGCACCCGCGGAACCCCCGGGCGACGGCGCGGGTACGGTCGTCCGGGCTTTTTGCAAGCATCGTTGTGTTTGCGGGCGTAGCTCAGTTGGTAGAGCATCAGCTTCCCAAGCTGAGGGTCGCCGGTTCGAGCCCGGTCGCCCGCTTTTCCTCCCCGGGGCCTGTGACCGCGGCCGGAGTTCCCGCGACCTCCGTCGCCGGTCCAGCCGCAGCCCCCGCGCCCCGCATCCTTGCCGAGGCGGGGTCCACCGGAGTTCCGGTGCGCCCGCCCATTCCCGGAGCCGGAGCGCCATGAAGCCGACCAGACCAACCATCCTCGTCTTCGCACTCTGGGTCGCCGCCTGCGGTCCAGGGGCCGGCCCGCAGGGCGAGGACGAGCAGACCACCGGACGCACACCCCAGTTCGAGAACGAGTACGTCGAGGTCTGGAAGAGCGTGATCGTGCCCCATCAGCCGCTGGAGATGCACCGTCACGACAATCCCCGCGCCATCATCGCGCTCAAGGGCGGCACCCTGACGGTTGTGAACGATGCCGGCGAACGGCGCGACATGACGTGGGAGACCGGGGGTGCATACTGGCTGGAGGCCGATGCTCCGGGCGAGCTGCACGGTGACGTGAACGAGGGGCCCGAGCCCGTGGAAGTGATCGTCGTGCAGTTGAAGGGTCCCGCAATGGAGGGTGCGCCGGGCGGCCGCTAAACGCCGTCAGGAACGCCGGGGGGCTGCAACGTGGTTCGGATCGCCGAGGTCGAGAGCGGAAGCATCGCCGACGAGTTGAAGCTCGAGATCGGTACCCGCATCGTGCGCATCAACGGGCGGCGCGTGCGCGATGGCATCGACCTCGCCTTTCTGCTCGGCGACCCGGAAACGGCCCTGGAAGCGGTCTCGCCGGCGGGCGAGCGCTTCCTCTACGAGATCGAACGGGATCCGGGTACGCCGCTCGGGCTGGTGCCCGAGCCGGACAAGATCCGCGAGTGCGCCAACAAGTGCGTATTCTGCTTCATCGATGGAAACCCGAAGGACGCGCGGCGCACCCTGTGGCTGCGCGATGACGACTTCCGGCTCTCCTTCACCTACGGCAGCTACGTCACCCTGACCAACCTTGGGCCGAGGGGTCTCCAGCGGCTCGTGGACCAACGCATCTCACCGCTGTACGTGAGCGTGCATGCGACCGAGCCGGAAGTGCGCGTGCGCCTGCTCGTCAACCGGCGCGCGGGCCTCATCATGGAGCAGCTGGCCTTCCTGTTGGCAGGCGGGCTCGAGGTGCACACCCAGGTTGTGCTCTGCCCGGAGTGGAACGACGGCGCCCACCTGGATCGGACCATCGACGAGCTGTGGTCGCTGGGGCCGGGTGTCCGGTCTCTGTCGGTGGTTCCGGTGGGGCTCACCAAGTACAACGAGAACCGGCCGGTACGCCGTCTTGCCGCAGCCGACGCGTCGGTCGCGATCCAGCAGGTGGAGAGGGCGCGCGCCCGGGCCGCCGGGGAGGCGAGAGAGACCCGCTGGGCCTACGTCGCCGACGAGATGTTCCTCATCGCCGGGATGGAGGTGCCGGGCGCCTCCTACTACGACGACCTTTCCCTCACGGAGAACGGAGTGGGCGCGGTACGCCGCTTTCTCGATGATCTGGACGCCGGGATGGGCAGCTTGCCGAACCTCTCCGGGCATCGCATCCGGGTGGTGACGGGCCGGTCCATGGGGCCCTGGATCGAAGCCCGGGCGGGCGAGCTTGCGGCCTCCACGGGCGCGGAGATCGAGGTGGTGGTCGTGACCAACCACTACTTCGGGGACGGGGTCACGGTGGCGGGCCTTTTGGGCGGTCAGGACATGCGTGCCGCACTTGGGGAGGCAAGACCGGAGGACATCATCCTGCTTCCGGGCGAAGCGCTGAACGCCGACCAGATGTTCGTTGACGACTATCCGCTGGACCGTCTGCGCAGCGAACTGACTCCCGCAAAGGTGTTCACCGGACACGAGATCACCCGGATGCTCACGGCGCCATGATCAACAAACGGCTGCCGGTGGTCGCGGTGGTCGGCCGCCCCAACGTGGGCAAGTCCACCCTCTTCAACCGTGTGCTGGGACGCCGAAAGGCGATCGTGCACGACACCCCGGGGGTGACGCGGGACCGGCACTTCGCGCGCACCGACTGGGCGGGCCGGGATTTTTTCCTGGTGGACACCGGAGGCGTGGTGGAGGGGAGCGCCCGTCCCCTCGACCGGGCGGTGCGCGCCCAGGCGCTGGCGGCGGCCAGGGAGGCCGACCTGATCCTGTTCGTCGTCGACGCGCGGGAGGGCATCCATCCGCTGGACGAGAAGCTCGCGGCGGTGCTTCGCCGCAGCGAGCGCCCGGTTCTCCTGTCGGCGAACAAGGTGGACAACCTCCCGCGCGAGACCTCCCACCACGAGTTCTGGGCACTCGGGATGGGTGAGCCTGTACCGGTGAGCGCGATCTCGGGGAAGGGGAGCGGGGATCTTCTGGACCTGGTCATGGAGGCGCTGCCCGAGCCGGAAACCGTCTCCGGCGAGCCCGACGCGATACGGGTGGCGGTGATCGGCAAGCCCAATGTGGGCAAGTCGAGTTTCGTCAACCGGCTCTTTGGCGAGGAGCGCATGGTGGTCAGCGAGGTGGCCGGCACCACGCGGGACGCCGTGGACTCGACCATGCGCTATCACGGCAGGGACCTCGTCTTCGTGGACACCGCGGGACTCAGGCGCCAGGCCCGCATCCACGACTCCATCGAGTACTACGCCTGGCTGCGGGCGACGCGGGTCATCCGGGAGGCGGACGTGTGCCTGGTCCTCACGGATGCGTCCTCCGGCGTCCACATGCAGGACGTGAAGGTGGCGGAGGCCGCGTGGAAAGCCGGCTGCGGGGTCATCCTGGTGGTGAACAAGTGGGATCTGGTGGACAAGAACGACTCCACCGCGCCCGGCATCACGCGAGACGTGCAGGCGCGAACCCCCTTTCTGCGCTGGGTACCCGTCGTCTTCGCCTCAGCCCTCACGGGGCAACGGGTTCGCAAGACCCTGGAGCTCGTCCTCGAGGTACAGGCGGAGCGGGAGCGCCGCATTCCCACCGGCGAGTTGAACCGGGAGCTGGGACGGCTGGTGACGCGCCATTTTCCGGCGCATTCGCGAGGCCGCGCGGTGAAGCTGCGCTACGGCACCCAGGTCGGAGTGGCTCCACCGGCCTTCGTCCTCTTCAGCAACCTGCCCCGGGAGATCCAGCCGGCCTACGTTCGTTATCTTGAGAACGGATTCCGCAATCGGTGGCCCCTGACCGGCTCCCCGCTGCGGATGCGTTTCAAGGCTGACAGAGGACCAGGCAGGGAATGACACCGATTGTGTGGGTGCTCGCCGCCTACTTCGCCGGCTCGATCCCGACCAGCTACGTCGCGGGCAGGGCATTCGGCGTGGATCTGCGGCGCGAGGGAAGCGGGAATCTGGGCGCCACCAATGTCTACCGCACGATGGGGTTGCGGACAGCGGTGCCGGTCGGGCTGGTGGATGTCGCAAAGGGCTGGCTCCCGGCCTGGTTCTTCCCTCTTCTCGATGGCGCCGCGGCGGGCGGCTGGGCGGCGGCGTATGGCGCCGCGGCGATCGTCGGGCACACCTTTTCCTGCTGGGTGCGCTTCCGGGGCGGGAAGGGCGTTGCCACCGCCGCGGGCGCGTTCCTCGCCTTGTCGCCTCTGCCCCTGCTCGCCGCGCTGCTGGTCTGGGTGCTGGTCCTCGCGGCGCGCGGTATCGTTTCGCTCGCTTCGATCGCCGCCGCGGCCACGCTGCCCGCCGCGGTACTGCTCCAGGACGCCCTGGACGGGTCACGCAGTCCCTGGATCACCGCCTTCGCTCTGCTGGCCGGGGCGTTCATCGTGTGGGCGCACCGATCCAACATCGGACGGCTGCTGCGCGGCGAGGAGAAGCGCATCAACGAAGATCGCCGCGCGAAACGGGGGCAGGGTGACTGATCGGGAACCCCCGCTGAGAATCGGCGTCCTGGGGGCTGGCAGCTGGGGCACGGCACTCGCCGCCCTGGCCACCGGCCGGGGCCACGACGTCTGCCTGTGGGCGCGCGAACCGGAAGTCGTGCGCCATATCCGGGAGGACGGCAAGAACCGACTGTTCCTGCCGGACGTCGAGCTGCCGCGCGAACTGCGAGTGACCGGAGACGTGGAGCACGCGGTCGCTGGCGCCGGGATCGTCATTTCGGTGAGTCCCGCCCAGTTCGCCGGTGCCGTCGTGGGGCGCGCCGCGCCCTTTCTGGAGCCCCGCGCCGTTGTGGTTTCCGCCTCAAAGGGGATCGAAATCGCGACCCTGCGGCGCATGGACGAAGTGATGGCGGAGCTGCTCACGGCAGAGCAGAGCCGGCGCCTCACCGTGCTTTCGGGCCCGAGCTTCGCGAAGGAAGTGGTTCGCGGACAGCCCACCGCGGTGGTGGTGGCGAGTCGGTCGGAGGAGGCCCGCCTGCTGGTTCAGAGTGCCCTGCAGGGCCCCACCTTTCGCGTCTACACCAACGACGACGTGATCGGAGTCGAACTCGGCGGTGCGCTCAAGAACGTGATCGCGCTCGCGGCCGGAGTGGTGGCAGGCCTCGGCTTCGGGCACAACACCCTCTGCGCCCTCATCACTCGTGGACTGGCCGAGATCACGCGGCTCGGCGTCGCGATGGGCGCGAACCGGTCCACCTTCTTCGGGCTTGCGGGGATGGGAGACCTGGTCCTTACCTGTACCGGCCGGGTGAGCCGCAACCGCACGGTGGGCTTCGAGTTGGGACGAGGCCGTTCTCTCGACGACATCCTGGGCGGCATGACCGCCGTGGCAGAGGGCGTGAAGACGACCGAAGCCGTACGTGAACTTGCGGCCGGATATCGGGTGGAAATGCCGATCTGCCAGCAGGTGTACGATATTCTCAGGGGAAAGACACGCCCCTCCGAAGCTGCGAACAACCTGATGATGCGGGATCCGAAGCCGGAGGACTGGTCGTGAACCCGCATCACGGCAATCTCCCCGGGAGGAGCCCTTGAACGAGCCCATCGCACAGCGGGCCTACTATTCCATCGGCGAAGTTCGAGAGCTCACGGGAATCGAATCGCATGTATTGCGCTACTGGGAGACCCGGTTCGACGTGCTGCGGCCCATCAAGAACCAGGCAGGCAACCGCGTATTCCGACCTCGCGACGTGGAGGTGGTCCTGCTGCTCAAGAGCCTGCTCTACGAAGAGAAGTATACGGTCGAGGGCGCACGCCAGAAGCTGGCGCGGATGCGAAAACAGGGAAATCTCGACAAGGCTCGCAAGGCGGCGCTCGGCTCCGAGCTGCGCGGCCAGCTCAGGAACGATCTTCAGGAATTGATCGAGGTCCTCTCCTTTCCCGATGAAGCGGGGGGCTCGAAGCCCGGCTGATGAGGATCCTGTGCACCAACGACGACGGCTACATGGCGCCGGGACTGGCTCTCCTCCGGCGAGCCGCGCGGCGCCTGGGCAGCGTGGATGTCGTGGCTCCGGATCGCGAACAGAGCGCGACCAGCCACTCGATCACGCTGCATCTTCCCCTTCGCGCGCGTTCCACGCCGGACGGCGCTTCCGTGGTGGACGGCACGCCCACGGACTGCGTCATCCTGGCTCTGAGCACGCTCCTCGCGGAGCGGCCCACGGTCTGCCTGTCCGGCGTCAACCACGGCTCCAACATGGGAGAGGACGTCCTCTACTCGGGCACCGTCGCGGCAGCCATGGAGTCGACCGTGCTCGGTATCCCGTCGGTTGCCGTGTCCTACGCCGGACCCGATCTGGCGAAGGGTCTCGGGTGGTCCGAACCGCTGTCCGACCTCCTGCGGCAGGTGTTGGCAAAGCCGTTTCCTCCCGACACCCTGTTCAACGTCAACCTTCCCGCGATCCCTCCGGCGGAAGTGAAGGGTGTCCGCGTCACCACGCTGGGGCGTCGCAGATACAGCGATTCGCTGCTGCGCGGGCGCGATCCGATGGGGAAGGAGTATTACTGGATCGGCGCCGCCGTTCCGACCTGGAGTGGATCTTCCGACTCCGACTTCCGGGCGGTGGAAGAGGGCTACGTTTCCGTGACCCCGCTGCACCTCGATCTCACCAACTACAGGCTGCTGGAAGAGGTGCGAGCGTGGGACCTGACGCTATAGGCCGGCAGCAGGGGGGGGGCGGAGCATCAGCCGGGCGCACCTCCGGATTCGTACGCGGACGCGTCGGCTGATGGTGGCGATGCCGGACCCGGGACGGCGCTCCTGGACGCGTCGTCTCTACGACTGGGTGCTCGGGTGGGCCGAAACCCCGTACGGCGTCTGGGCGCTGGCGGCGTTGGCGGTGGCCGAGTCGTCCTTCTTCCCGATTCCGCCCGATCCGTTGCTCCTGGCGCTCTGCCTCGGAGCTCCCGCCTCGGGTCTCCGTCTGGCGGGGCTGACCACGGCCGCGTCGGTCGCGGGCGGCGTCATCGGCTACGGAATCGGGGCGGGGGCCTGGCACATCTTCGACCAGTTCTTCTTCGACATTGTCCCGGGGGTGTCGCCGGAGAGTTTTGCACGCGTGCAGGATCTCTACGGGCGCTACGACTTCTGGGTGATTTTCCTGGCCGGCCTGACGCCGCTCCCCTACAAGGTGTTCACGCTCTCGGCCGGGGTCTTCGCGATCGACTTCCCGGTCTTCGTCCTCGCCAGCTGCGTCTCGCGCGGGTTGCGCTTCTTCGTTCTGGGAGGGCTGGTCTACAGGTGGGGCTCGGTGCTCCGCAATACGATCGACCGCCATTTCAACACCTTTACATGGATCTTCGGCATTCTGCTGGTGGCCGGTTTCGCGGCGGTGGCGTTGCTCCGCTGAACGGGGCGGCGGTAGAATGGGTCTCGTTCGCCCTCGTAGCTCAGGTGGACAGAGCACCGGATTCCTAATCCGGGGGCCGCAGGTTCGAGTCCTGCCGGGGGCATGGCCAGAGGTCGTTACGCCTAAAAGACTGCCGCTATTCACGTTCCGCCATCCGAGGTGAACCAGATGATGTCCTTCGCGCACGCACTCGTACTGGCCGCAGCAGTTCAGGCCGCGCCTGAACGGGTCGAGGTGCTTCCCGCCAGCGCGGAAATCGCCGTCGACGCCGTACTCCCGCTTACCGCCCGCGTCCTGGACGCCGATGGGGCGGTGATCAACGATGCCGCCGTGACCTGGATGTCCGTCACTCCCGAGCTGGTGTCGGTGGATGCCTCGGGCCGGGTGACCGGTCTGCGGCCGGGGAAGGGCCAGGTGGCCGCGGTGGTGGGGGGCACCGTGGTGGGATTGGCTGAGCTGACCGTGCCCCAGCTGGGCGCCGCCACCCTGGAGGTGAGCGCGCCCGCCTCGGTCGTGGCGGGAACCAGCGCCCCCATCACGCTGACCGCGACCACCCGCCTGGGGGAGGCGCTGGACGCACCGGTCGCGACCTACACCTCCGACGCGCCCGCCGTGGCCCGCGTGGACGCGCTGGGCCGGGTATACGGACGAGCCTCCGGGAGCGCGACCATCACGGTCCGTTCCGGCGAGGCGGAGGAGATGGCGACCGTCACCGTGGAAGCGGACCCGGGGTTTGTGTATTCCCTCGAGCCGGCCTCCTCCGCGGTGCGCACCGGTGACGTGGTGCGCTTCCGGGCGGCGGCGGACCTGCCGTCGGGCGCCGGCGGGCCGGAGCTTCGGCCCGCGTGGACGGTGGCCGGCGTGGGCGCCCAGATCGACGCCGACGGGGCGGAGGGCGTGTTCGTGGCCGAAGACCCGGGGCAGTACGTCGTCTACGCCGTGGTCGGCGAGGGCGTGGTGCGCACCGCCAACGTCGAGGTCAACGAGCGCATCTCCGACTCGGAGTTGATCCAGGTGGGACGCGGAGCCATCTCCTCCCACCACTCCGGGGACATGTGGGCCTTCGAGGGCGTGGACGGGCGCGACTATGTGTATGTGGGCACCTACATGCACGACTGGATGAAGGTCTGGGACGTGACCGACAGCGGCGCCCCGGTCCTGACCGACTCCCTGCAGATGGACGCGCGCCGCATCAACGACGTGAAGATCCACCCCAACAACCGCCTGGCGATCGTCACCCGCGAGGGTGCGTCGAACCGGCGCAACGGCATGGTGCTGCTCGACCTGGCGAACCCCGCCCACCCGACCGTCCTCTCCGAATACGAGGAGACCCTGACCGGCGGCGTGCACAACGTGTGGATCCTGGGCGACGAGGACCTCGTCTACGCCTGCCACAACGGCACCTCTGACATGCACATCATCGACATCTCGGACCCGGCCAACCCGGTCGAGGTGGGCCGGTGGGGGCTGGACAAGCAGGGGAAGACGCTGCACGACGTCATCGTCCAGGACGGCTACGCCTACCTGTCCTACTGGAACGACGGGGTCATCACGCTGGACGTCGGCGCCGGCACCCACCAGGGGACCGCGCGCGAACCCGCCTTCGTGAGCCAGTTCATGTACCCGATCGGCAACACCCACGTGGCGTGGCGCCATGGACGCTACCTCTTCCTGGGCGACGAGATCTTCCCGCCGGGGTGGGACTCCGAGCGCCCCATCGAGGCGCGCGGATTCATCCATGTGGTCGACTACTCCGACATCGAGAACCCGGTCGAGGTGGCATGGTACGAGGTGCCCGAGGCCGGGGCGCACAATGTGTGGGCCGAGGGGGACCGGCTCTACGTCGGCTACTACCAGGCGGGACTGCGCGTGCTCGACATCTCCGGCGAGCTGCGCGGAAACCTCTACGAGCAGGGCAGGGAGGTCGCCGCCTTCGTGCCCAGAGACGACGACATGGTGGTCCCCAATTGGCCCATGACCTGGGGAGCCCAGATCTTTAAAGGGCGCATCTTCTCCTCGGACCTGAACTCCGGGATCTGGATCACCGAACTCAGGCCGAAGCGGGTCGTATTCTAGATTAGCTTGGCTTAGCTAAGCTAAATACATCAGGCAGGCCACGGCCCGGCTCGCACAAGAGCGGGCCAAAGGCGAAGGGGGAAACTCAGGCGCCGCGCAGGAGCGCGACCACGACCAGCAGCCACCCGGCAATCATCAGCACGCCGCCGATGGGCGTGATCGCACCCAGCCAGCGTGGACCGGTCAGCACGAGCAGGTAGAGGCTGCCGGAGAACACCAGCGTCCCGGCGACCATCAGCCATCCCGCCCAGCCAATCAGCAAATCGCCCAGGCGGGTCGACAGCCACGCGATTCCGAGCAGCGCGAGTGCGTGGTACATCTGATAGCGCACCGCCGTCTCGAAGATCTCGAGGTCGCGTGGTTCCAGTCGTGCGCGCAAGGCGTGGGCTCCGAATGCCCCCAGCGCCACCGCCAACAGCGCCAGCGTGGCCCCGCTCGCCGCCAGAGCGCGTGCCAGAGCGGTCACGAGATCCCTCCGCTCTCCGCTAGGCGGCTGGTCCGGGTCGCCATCCTGCCCGGCGCCGCCTCCCGGCCCTGTCCTTCCTCCTCAGTACGCAATGGCGTACGCCTCCCGCCTCGGATCGGAGGCGGCGGTCAGGGTGCCGTCGCGGTCCCGGAGGATCATGTGAGCGCCCCCGAAGGTGGCGGTCCACCCATGCACGATCTCGACCTGGTGGCCCAGCGCTTCGAGTTCTCCCAGCACCGACCCGTCGACCCGGTCCTCGAAAGCGACCCGGAGCCCGCCAAAGCTGCGGAAGCGGGGTGCTTCGATCGCAGCCTGGGGCGTCATGCCGAAGAGGACCATGTTGTTGACGATCTGGATGAGGCTTTGCGGCTGGCTGTCGCCCCCGGGTGTACCCAGGGTGAAGGCGAAGCTGCCATCGTCGTTGAGCGCCATCATGGGCGAGAGGGTGTGGTAGGGCCGTTTGCCGGGCGCAATGATGTTGGGATGACTCGGTTGGAGGTTGAAGAGCGCACCCCGGTTGTGCAGCACGATTCCGGTCTCGGGCTCGAGCAGGCCCGATCCGAAGCCGGCGAAGAGGCTCTGGATCCAGCTCACCGCGTTGCCCCATTGGTCGACGGCGGTAAGAAAGACCGTGTCGCCGGCGTCGTCAGGCGACGCCCCGCCCCCGGCAGCCATCTCCGGCCCCACGCCAGCCGGGCGTGACGCTGCCGCGGCGCCCGGGTCGACCATGGAAGCGCGCCGGGCCAGGTAGTCGGGGTCGAGCAGACGATCGAGGGGGATGTCGCTGAATTCGGGATCGGCGGCCCACTGGTCGCGGTCCGCGAAGGCCAGCTTCTTCATCTCCACGAGGGTGTGCAGATAGCCTGAGGTGTTGTGGCCCATATCCTTCATTTCAAATGACTTGGACATCTCGAACAGCTGCAGCTGGGCAATGCCCTGGGTGTTGGGCGGCATCACCAGCATGGTGTAGTCCTCAAAGCCGCCGCGCAGCGGCTCGACCCAGGTCGTGGTGTGCGCCGCAAGGTCGGAAGCGCGCACGTAGCCCCCCTCCGCTGCCAGGAAGCCGCCGATGCGGTCGGCAACAAAACCGTGGTAGAACCCCTCCTTGCCCTCGCCGGCAATGCGTTCCAGTGTGGCCGCGAGCGCGGGGTTCCGGAGCCGGCTGCCAACCGGAGGGGGCTCTCCGCCGGGCAGGTAGAGCGCTCTCGCAGGGTCGTTCAGCGAGCGCGCGGAGCCGGCGATGTCGCTGGCGAGCCGGGTGGAGACGGGAAAGCCGTCGCGGGCGTAGCCGACGGCAGGCTCGAGCAACTCCGCAAGCGGACGGGTGCCGAAGCGATCCAGGGCATCCACCCAGGCGGCCACCGCGCCGGGCACCGAAACCGAAAGGGGGCCGGTTGCCGGGCACCTCCTCGAGGCCCTGCTCGGCAAAGAGGGCAGGGGTGGCCAGCGCTCCCGCGCGCCCACTTCCGTTCATCGCGTACACGCGCCCGGTCCCGGCCTCGTAGTAGATCGCGAAGGCGTCGCCCCCAACGCCGTTCATGTGCGGGCGCACCACGGCGAGCACGCCCGCCATGGCGATGGCCGCGTCGATGGCGTTGCCGCCGTGCCGCAGCACCTCGTGACCGGCGGCGGCCGCCGAGCGGATGCCCGGCCGAAACCGCGGCGGTGACGCCGCGCACGTCCGGGCGGTTGGTGGCGGGGAAGACCACGCCCCCGGACGCCTGTCCTGTTGAGCTTGACTGAGCGGGCGCTTCCGCGGTCTCGCACGCTGCCGTGGCGAGGAGGAGAAAGGCGCCGAGGACGGCTGCGGCCGCGACCGCGCCCCGGGTCCGCCGCCGCAGGTCGCTGACTGTCTCGTGCATGGTCGAACTCCTGGGGTGTTCCGAGTCGTCGTTGGGCCCGACGTGGAGGATGCTACCGTGAGGCAGTCCCGCGCCAGCCCCGTGGCCGCCGGGCTCGACGTCGCGCCCATGCGAGCGCCAGGCTCGCCGCTACCGCCATCACGGCGGCCAAGTGCGTTGAACATCCAGAGGCACCGTTCGCGATGGGAAGTGAATGAGGGCATGGAAGGAAGCTGCACGCACGCGGGCCAAGTCGGGCGATTGGGCGGTTGCTGTCCGCCTGAACGCGGGCTAGTGTGGCGACGCGCCATCACCCGGATCGCCACAGTCCTCGGACACCCCATGAAGACGACGCCGCAAGCATGACCCACAAGCGCAGTCTGGGACTGTGGATGTGCACCTCCCTTGTGGCCGGGAGCATGATCGGCTCCGGCGTCTTCCTGCTTCCGGCCTCGCTCGCCCCGTTCGGGGGCATCAGCATCCTGGGATGGCTGGTGAGCGCCGGGGGAGCCATGTGCCTGGCGCTGGTCCTGGCGCGACTCGGGGCGACAATGCCGAAGGTGGGCGGGCCCTATGCGTTCGGCCGCGAGGGATTCGGGGATTTCGTGGGCTTCTGGATCGCCTGGTCCTACTGGATCTCGCTGCTCACCGGAAACGCGGCTTTGGCCGTCGCCACGGCAAGCTACGCGACCGTCTTCTGGCCCATCCTGGGAGCTTCGCCGGCGGCGGGCCTGGCGACGGCGCTCGGCGCCCTCTGGACCCTGGTTCTGGTCAACGTTCACGGGGTGCGTACAGCGGGACTGTTGCAGCTCGTCACGACCGTGCTCAAGCTGCTGCCCCTCGCGGCGGTCGGGACCGTCGGCTTCGTGTACTTCCAGGCCGACCACTTCCAGCCCTTCAATCCCACCGGCGAGAGCTCCTTCAGCGCCGTGACGGCGACGGTGGCGCTCACGCTGTGGGCCTTCCTCGGACTCGAGGCGGGGACGGTTCCGGCGGCCGACGTGCGGGACCCGGCGCGGACCATCCCGAAGGCCACGATCCTCGGGACGTCGCTCGCCGCGATCATCTACATCGCATGCACCGCCTCGGTCATGGGCATCATCGCTCCCGCGGACCTCTCTTCATCGACGGCGCCGTTCGCCGACGCCGCGGGCTCGATCTGGGGGACCTGGGGACGCTGGATCATCGGAGCGGGCGCCACCATCTCCTGCTTCGGCGCGCTCAACGGCTGGGTTCTGCTGACCGGCCAGATCCCGCGCGCCGCGGCGCTCGACGGGCTGCTGCCCGCGCGCTTCGCGCACCTGAGCCCACGAGGTACTCCCGTCGTGGCGCTCGTCCTGTCAGGCATCCTGGCGACCATCCTGATCGGAATGAACTACACCCGGGGGTTGGTGCAGGCGTTCACCTTCCTGATTCTGCTGGCCACCCTCGCGACGCTGCTTCCCTATGTCTTCACGAGCATGACCGGACTCATGATGGCGCTGCGTGAGCGCGCGACGTCCCGGACCGGAGGGCGCGGGGCCGCGGGGCCGCTGCTGCGGGCGATCGTGAGTGTGCTGGCGTTCGGGTTCTCGCTGTGGGCGGTGGCCGGCGCGGGAGCGGAGACTGTGTTCTGGGGATTCCTGATGCTGCTGGCGGGCGTGCCCGTCTTCACGGTGATGCGCTGGCGAGGGGCGGGCTCATCAGGAGGGTCAGCTGCGAACCAGGGAGTGGCGGCTCCCGGCGCGACCGACGGACCAGGAGGTTCGCCATGAACCCGGGACCCCGGATCGCCGAGAAGACCTCGGCAGCGGCGAGGGTCGAGTTCGGAGTGGCAGGCATGACGGCCCCGCTCCGCCGGGTTGCGATGCGCCGGCCGGGGCGGGCCACCTTCGACGCCGATCCCGCGGTCTGGCACTATGCGGGTCGACTGGATGCCGGCCGCCTCGCCCGCCAATACGACGCCTTCGCCGAATGCGTGGCGGCCTCGGGTGCGAAGATCGAGTGGATTCCGGGCGCGGACGACGACGATCTGGCCGATTCCATCTTCGTCTTCGATTCCTCCTTCATGACCCCCGCGGGGGCGATCCTGCTGCGACCGGGAAAGGTGCTCCGACGTCCCGAAGTGACGCTACACGACGAGCTCTACCGGCGGCTCGAAGTGCCGGTGATCGGCGCCGTCGAGCCACCCGGGCTGGCCGAAGGCGGGGACCTGCTCTGGATCGATGAGACGACCCTCGCGGCGGCGCGCTCGTTCCGAACCAACCAGGCCGGAATCGATCAGTTGCGCGACCTCCTGGCGCCTTTCGGCGTCCGCCTTCCCGCGTTCGATCTTCCCGTGTGGAACGGGAGCGCGGCCTGCCTCCACCTGCTCTCGCTGGTCAGCCCCCTGGACCGGGATCTGGCGCTGGTCTACCCGCGCCTGCTGCCCGTCGCGCTGCGTGAACTGCTCCGGGAGAGAGGCATCCAGTGCCTGGCCGCGAGTGACGGGGAATTCGAAGCCTCGAGCGGGTTAAACCTCAACGTGTTGGCGACGGCGCCTCGGACCTGCATCGCCGTCAGCGGATTCCCGCGCACGGTGCGGCTGATGCGCGAGGCCGGCTGCCAGGTAACCTGCTTCGAGGCGGACGCCCTCTGCATCCCCTGCGAAGGGGGGCCGACATGCATGACGCTGCCCCTCTGGAGAAGCGAGGGGACCGTCATCGGCAGCGCTTCATGAGACGCCGGCTCGAGCCCGCTCTTAAGGCAACGTCGACGAGGGTTTCCCGGAACTCGTCGCCTGCGGGCCCGTAGTGACGAATCATCCTGCGGTGGACCACCCCTGCCGCCTTCCTTGACACTCGGGAGAGAAAGCAATGGATTGGGGAGCGCTGGTAGCGTTGGTCGTCCCGGTCGTCTTCATCGTGACCGTTGGAGGCGTGGTGTTGTTTCGCCCCCTGGTGAAGCGCCTGGGAACGCTTCTCGACGCGATGGCGCGGGAGAAGTCCAGATCATCTCTCGAGGACTTGAGGCGTCTTCAGGACGTGGTCGAGGCCATGAATCAGAGGATGGCGCTTCTGGAAGAGCGGCAGGACTTCACGGAACGGCTGATCGACCGGGGCACATCCGGAGAAGGCGGTCTGCGCCTGGAGGAGCCGAAGGGGTAGTCGCGCATCGCCGCCCGGTCCCGGCCGCAGGGGTAGTCGCGCCTCGTCACCCGGTCCCGGCCGAAGGGCACATGGGATTGCCTTCGGTCAGCTCGGCCGTCGTCAGCGGGATCGACGCCGCGCAGAATTCTGCGAGCTTCCCCGGCTGCCGGCGGAAGGTTCCGGCGCGGCCGTCATCGGTTCGTCGCGGCTGACAACCCGGGTGGCCGGCCCCGCGAGGAGCGGATCGGGCCCGGTGACGACGGACATGTCCTTGTCGGGGTAGGACAGCCGGGAAAGGAAGTGCTGCATGGCGGCGACGCGCGCCCGCTTCTTGTCGTCCGATTTGATCACCGTCCAGGGGGCGTCCGCGGTGTCCGTGTAGAAGAACATGGCCTCCTTGGCCTGCGTGTATGCCGTCCACTTGTTGAGCGACGCGAGGTCGACCGGAGAGATCTTCCACTGCTTGAGCGGGTCGATCTTGCGGCTCTCGAAGCGGTGCGCCTGTTCCTCCTGCGACACCGAGAAGTAGAACTTGAAGAGCAGGATGCCGCTGTTGACCAGCATGCGTTCGAGTTCGGGACACTGGCGCAGGAACTCGAGATACTCCTGTCCGGTGCAGAATCCCATGACGCGTTCGACCCCGGCCCGGTTGTACCAGGAACGGTCGAAGAGCACCATTTCACCGGCCGTCGGAAGGTGCCGGATGTAGCGCTGGAAGTACCACTGTCCGCGTTCCACGTCGCTGGGCTTGTCGAGGGCCACGACGCGCGCGCCGCGAGGATTCAAGTGCTCCATGAAGCGCTTGATGGTGCCGCCCTTGCCGGCGGCGTCGCGTCCCTCGAACAGGATGACAACTCTCATTCCGGAACGCTTCACCCAGCGCTGGACCTTGAGAAGCTCGACCTGCAGCCGAGCCTTCCGCCGTTCGTACCTCTTCCGCTTCATCTTGTCCCCGTAGGGATAGACGCCTTCACGGAAGACGCGTTCGATGGTCTCGGGGCCCCGCGAGCCTTCGATGACCGGCGCGCGGTCGTGCCCGTCGCTGTTTCCCTGCGTCGAATCAACGCTCATGATTCCTCCTGCCGGCCGGCCCGGCCTCAGTCCTATCGCGATGCCCCTCCGGTTCGCGCTTCCCCCAGCCCGGCGACCTCGTCATCGGCTCCGGACCAGGCTTCCGCGAGCGCGGCGTAGGCTTCCCGCGCTGCGGTCTCGTCTCCAGTCGCCATGGCCGTGCGGGCCATTCCAAGCAGGGACTGGGTGCGCTTGGGGGTGCGTGCCAACTGGTCCTGCCACGCCACCAGGGCCTCTTCCTGACGGCCGAGCGCCGCAAGCTCCGCCGCCAGCAGTTCGTGCGGCGGCATGATCGTGGCCGGAGGTCCGAACTCGTAAGGCAGGGCCTCCTCCATCCTCGCCGCCTCTTTCAGGAGCGGGATGCCGGTCGCGGGGTCGCCCTGCGACAGTGCCATCAAGCCGTCCCACTCGGTGAGAAGGATGGCGTTCCTCGGGTTGGCGTGGTCGCCGGGCTCACCGTGGCTCGAACGCAGTTGCGCCGCGCGCCTGACGTTGCCCGTGCGCAGGGCGCCCATGGCGTCCACGAAGTCGTAGGGAAGGGCGAGCTCGGGAAATGCGCTCAAGTCGGCGGTTATGGTTCCAGCCCGTGCCCACCCTCCCGGGTCGATCACGGCGCGTGCCCTCATCTGTACGAAGTAGCCGGCCTCGTCGCGCCGTGGGGCATCGCTCATGCGCGCCATGCACGCCGCCATTCCGGCCCCGGCCTCCTCCAGGCGCCCGAGCTGCAGATATCCGTAGTGAAGCCACGACGTGTAGTGGCCGCATATGTTTGCCCGGCGCCCTGCGCGCGCCAGCCCCGCGTTCTGCACATCCCGGGCGCGGACGTTCGCGGAAACCACGTCCTCCCACAGCCCCATGGCCACGAAGATGTGGGAGGTCATGTGCTGGGCGTGTCCGGCATCCGGGGCGATCCCGGAGTACGCGCGGGCGGCCGGGAGCCCGAGCGGCGCGTGTATCGGGTCGTCAAAGGCGTGGATGACGTAGTGGGCGGCCCCCGGATGGCGCGGGTTCTCCTCAAGTACGGGCTGGGCGACCGACGCGGCCTTCATGTAGATCGCGAAGTCGCGCCCGCCGTGCGCCGTCCCCAACAGGGAAAGGGCGTAAAAAGCGCGCGCGTCGTGATCGTCGGCATACTTCTCGGCCAGCCGCCTCATGGCGTCGCGGTAACGGAAGTCGCGCTCCTCCTTGGAGCCGTCGCCGTACAGCACCTCGACCGTCTCCAGCCAATCCCTCTCCCGCTGGGTGGGGACCCGGGCCAGCCGCTCCCGGGATGTCGCTGCAAACAGACTGAGCACCGCCAGTGCCGCGTCGCGATCCTGCTCCATCCAGATCGGGTGGTTGTAGGTCTGGGCCTCGCCCCAGTAGGCCATCGCGAAGTTCGGGTCGATGTCCCGCGCGCGGCGGAAGCGGCCCGCGGCATCCTCGTATTCGAAGTTGTGCAGGAGGAGGAGGCCGGCCTCGAAGTGCGGCTGCGCCTCGGGATCCCCCGAGGTGGGAAAGTTCACGGAACCGAGTTCCTGGGCGGTGCCCGGAGCGGTCGAGAGCAGACCGAACAAGGGCAACAGCAGCAGAATCGCCCTCCTCTGAGCGGGCCATGTACGTTGATTCATCGCGTTGCTTCCTTCGGGCGGTGAGTGCGCGTACCTGCTTCACGGACATCCGAAGGTACAAGTTGTCGGCCAACCCGGTGAGGGCGCCAGAGCGACCCGTGCCGCACCGTTGGCCGTTGCCGTTTGCGTGCTTAGTATTCAGCGCTCGTAACAGCATGGCAGGTCTGCCTGTCCAACCCCGGAGATTCCATGTCGAAGATACCCCTGGGCCGTTTCTCGTGGCACGAACTGATGACCACGGATCCCGACGCGGCCCGCGGCTTCTACCACCGAATCGCCGGCTGGACGACCTCCCCCTGGGAAGACGGAGAGCAACCCTACGAGATGTGGATGAACGGCGAGACTCCCATCGGCGGGTTGATCGAACTGCCGGCTCCGGAGGTACCCCCGTGCTGGATGGTCTACCTCTCGACTCCCGACCTGACCGCTACCCTTGAGAAGGTGAAGAGCCTTGGGGGGTCGGTTCTAACGGAGATCGGGGTCCCCATGGTGGGCCGCTTCGCGGTGATCGCGGACCCACAGGGCGCGGTGATCGCGGTGATCGAGCCCGAGGGCGAGGCGGGGGGCCATGACGGCCCGGCGGTCGTCGGGGAGTTTTCCTGGTGCGACCTGGCGACCACCGAGCTGGACGCCGCCTGGTCCTTCTACGCGCAGGTGTTCGGCTGGCAGGCGGCAGACCGGATGGACATGGGACCGAGGGGCTCCTATCAGATGTTCAACCGGGGTGCCCACCCGCTGGGAGGGATGCTGAACGCACCAGAGGGAACGCCGGTCGGGTGGCACTACTATGTGCGCGTGCCGGACGCGCATGTGGCGGCCGAGACGGTCAAGCAGCTGGGTGGCCGGGTCACGGCCGGTCCGATGCAGGTCCCGGGAGGCGACCTCATGGCGCACTGCCTGGATCCGCAGGGCGTCGCGTTCGCGGTGCATTCGACGGCCGAAGCGTCCGGCTAGCCATGGCGCGGTCGGCCTGCGCACGAGTGATCTTCCGCCCCCTGGCGCCGGAGGACTGGCCGGCGGTCGCGGAGATCTACCGCCAGGGCATCGAGTCGGGCAACGCCACCTTCGAGACCGAGGTTCCGACCTGGGCGTCCTGGGACGCGGCGCGCAGCCCCGAGAGCGCTGCGGGTTTCGCATTCTCGGGACCCAGGAGCGTTTGGGCCGTTTTCATGACGGGCGCTGGCGGGATGTCGTGCTGATGGAGAGGCGAAGCCGGGTCGCGGGAACGCCGTGACGATTCACACGACACGTCCGGAGCCACCAGGGTCCCGTTCGCGCAAGGACCGTGGAAGCGCGTTCAGGATCGCGGTTACGCTCACCGTGGCGCACTTCGCCAACGACGCCTACGTCGCCTTTCTGCACCCGTTGCTGCCGCGTCTCATGGACAAGCTGGACCTGTCGATCGCGCTCGCCGCGGTGCTCACCATGACCGTCTCGCTGACGTCGTCGCTGCCACAGCCGGTGATGGGGTACCTCGCCGACCGGGTGGGACGGCGCTGGCTTGTGGCCTTGGGACCGATCGTCTCGGGGATCTTCCTGAGCCTCATCGGACTGGCGCCCACCTTCGGCGTGCTGGTCACCCTTCTGGCTCTCGGCGGCCTGGGCAGCGCCGTCTTCCATCCGCCCGCGGTATCGCTCGCCGGCCGTGTGTCGGAGGGGAGGGGAAGCGGTCTCCGAATCTCCATCTTTTCCTTCGGCGGCCATCTCGGTTTCGCCGTAGGGCCGTTGGCCGCGGTGGCCCTCGTGGCCTCTCTTACGCTCGAGGGTCTCTGGGTGGCGATGTTTCCCGGGATCCTGATCGGGCTTGCGACCATCGCGTTTCTGCCCTCTCCGGCGCGTGCGCACAGTCCCGCGCCACCGCCCTCCCCGGGCACGATTCTGCGGGCGCTCGCCGGTCCCCTCGGCCTCGTCTTCGGCATCAGCGCCGTGGGGGCGTTCGTCCAACGGGTATTCCTGACGCTGTATCCGATCGTCGTCGACCAGGCGGGGGGTTCGGAAACCATGGGCGCGGTGTCGCTGAGCGTCTACCTGGCGCTGCAGGCAGGCGGTACCATCGGGGCCGGCCTCCTTACCGACCGCATCGACCGTACCCGGCTGCTGGCCGGCATCTGCATCCTAGCCGCGCCGGCGCACTTCCTGGCGGTCTATCTGCCGCCGGGCAGCCCGGCGGCCTTCGTGGCGCTCGGCTGCGCGGGGATGCTGAACATGGCCGTCCTCCCGCCGACCGTGGTGATCGCGCAGGAAATCCTGCCCACCGGAGCCAGTGTCGGGTCCGGAATCGTCATGGGGCTGGCCTGGGGCACGGGCGCGCTGGGGGTTGGACTGGTGGGCGTGTTGGGGGATTTCGTGGGTGCGCAGTCGGCCGCGCTTACCGCCATGCCGATGTTCCTGCTGGGGGCGGCGCTGGCGCTCCATCCCGCGCTCCGGCGACACGCCCACTCGGGCACGGCGGGGTCTCCAGGGCGCGAGGAGTGAGAGGATGCAGGCAGGGGAGGGGATCGCGCCCATCGCCCCGAGGGAGCTGTCCGGGATCGAAAACCACGCGGAGGCGCGCTAGGTTGACCCAGGGGGCTCGCCCAGCCGGCGTGCCTTCCTCCCGTTGCCTCTTCAGCCTCCACGAGGGGAACTCCGATGCGTCATCCCGCAGCCATCCTCGCCGTCTGTCTCGCGCTCACGCCGTGCTCGGTTGCCGCGCAGGACACGGAACTGCCCCCGGTCCGAAAGGTCCGCAACTACCTCCCGCACATGACCCGCCCCGAGGTAGAGGATCTTCTCGCCCGGACGGACATGGTCATCTTCCCGGTGGGCGCGCTCGAGCAGCACGGCACTCACCTGCCGATTGGCACCGACTACCTGAACGGAGTGGAACGCGCCAAGAGGGTGGCCCAACGTGCTGATGTGCTGGTGGCGCCCATTCTTCTGCCCGGACAGTCACCCTACCATATGGAATTCGCGGGCACGGTGACCCTACCCTCGACGCTTGTTCAAGAGGTTTATGTTGAATCAGCCAAAAGTCTTATGAGGCATGGATTCAAGCGTTTCCTAATCTGGAATGCTCATGGCGGCAACCGGGCCATCACGACCTTCATCGTGGATCGAATCAATCAGGAGACGGAGGGAATCGCCGTCGATCTGGCCGCCGTCGCCAGCCCGCTCAGGATTCGCGACGGGGACCCGCAGCCGACTCCGCCGCCTGCTGTGCTCGACCGCCACGGAGGCACCGGCGAGACCTCCAGATCGCTCTACCAGATTCCCGATCTGGTGGACATGGCTGCCGTGGAGGTCGCCCGGGTGACCATGCCGCCGCACATGGAAGCGATGTTACCCGAGGTGCTCGCCGGCGATCCGACCGCGCTCGCCGTGTTTCTGGCGGAGGGACTGAAGGACGAGTCGACCGGAAAGGGCACCTCGGCCGCGCAGATGTCGACCACGGGGGTCTGGGGTGAGCGTGATCCCGCCGAGGCGAGCGCCGAACGGGGACGGACGATGACCGAGTCCTTCGTGGACGCGGCTGTGGCCTTCATCGAACGATGGAACGCGCTCCGGCCGCCGGGCACGGGGCGGTAGCCTCTCTTCGGTTCGCCGGTGTCGCCGCCCAGGTCCGATGCGCGTCCCGTTGACCCGCACGGAGCGCAAAGATTAGCTTTTTCATGGCTTTATCGGACGTGCGCAGGTCGGCGCCGGCCATTGACCAGCCCAACGGATCCCCGTCCCAACCCGACATCTTCACTCCATGTCAAAGTATTCGCGACGTCCCACCCCCGGCAGCCCGGTCACCAGCGCCGCCGACGAGGACGACCTTTTCACCAGCCGGGTCCTCGAGGCGAGCGTCTGGGCGCAGAACAACGCGCAGACCCTGATCTTCGCGGGCATCGTGGCCGCGCTCGCCGTCGCCGCCACCGTCTACTACTTCAACTTCCAGGAGACGCGCGAGGACCAGGGCACGATCGAACTGGAGCAGATCCACCAGGTTGTGGGAGTGGTGAGCACCGAGGAAACGCTCGCCGAGCTGAACCGGTTCCTGGCACGCTTCGAGAACGCTTCCAGCGCGGATGAAGCACGGCTCCTTCTGGGGCAGGTCCATCTCGAGAACGCCAACGTTCAGGCCGCCATCGATGCGCTCCAGCCCCTGCGCGGCCGCCTCGGCGAGCCGGTGGCGCTGCAGGCGGGCTTTCTCCTGGCGTCCGCCTATGAACAGCAGGGCCTCTGGGACGAGGCGGTCACCACCTATCTCGACATCGCCGACGAGACCGACCTGGGGTTCCAACTGCGCAACGCTCTCTCCGACGCGGCTCGCGTGCGCGCCGCGCAGGGTCGCTACGCCGAGGCGAGGGTGTTGCTCGAGGATCTCCTCGACGAGCTGGAACAGACCGACCCCGGCCGAAGCATCATCGAGATGCGCCTGGCTGAGATGCGCGCTCGGGCGTCATCCGGCGATTGAACACCGGCGCCGTCTCCGCCAGCGTCCGATCACCCTCCAGCCAGCCAGTCCGGCCGCGCGCCGTCCGCACATACAGGTAGCCGCCGAAGCGCCCCAGCACCGGCACCTCCGTCCCAGCATCCAATCGTTCCAGGACCGGCGAATCATCCCGGGGCGCGGCACGCACCGGATGGGTCGCCGCCACCGTTTCGGCAGAGACCGGAGCGTCTGCGGGTTCGGTCAGTCGGGCAGCCACGTAACCGACGGTGCCGTCGGGAAGGCGAGCCCGGAAGAATCCGCCGGAGCCCGCGAGCACCCGTAGCGGCGTATGCCGTTCGAGTTCGCCCACGACACCGGTTCGCGGACCGGGACCGTCGCGCAGTCGGATGCCTCCGTCGCGCACGCGGCTCCACCTGCCCAGGCGGGTGACATCGGCGGTAAGCTCCGCAACCGTCGAGCGCACCGGTTCGATGAAAGGGAAGGGATCGACGGCGCCTTCTCCGCGCCGATACACTCCGAAGTGCAGGTGGGGCGGCGTGGTGCGCGCGTTGCCGGTGTTGCCAACGAAGCCGACGGTGTCGCCGGGTTGGACTTCCTGGCCATCGCGGACGTGCTGGCGGTCCAGATGAGCATAGTAGATGCTTGCGTTCCGCACCGGGTCCCGGATCCAGACCACCTTTCCGCCGATGCGCGTGTCCCGCACCCGGTTGACCTGCCCGCCCGCGGCCGCCAGCACCGGCGTACCGCGGCGCGCGAAGATGTCGACGCCCCGGTGACTCCGCTGACCCCCATCGCGAGCGGCTCCGAAGCGGCTATGGACGGATTCCACACCGTGCCCCTGGACGGGAAAAGCGAGTTGCGCCTCCATCCCCAGCGTCACCGAATAGCTTCCGCCACGGAGAAGCTCCGGCTGCAGCCGAAGGACGAACTCGCCGCCGCGCCAGGGTTCGTGCGAAAACGCCTCGACCGGTGACTCGGATGAATAGACTGGCCTCATGGGGTCGGCGGGATCCGCCGGCACTCGGAAGAAGTCCACGAAGACCCGTGTCTCGTCGCTGGAGCGGACCGTGATGTCGACCGTCAGTCTCTTGCCGCGATCAAGCTCAAAGCGGTACGCGACCGCATCCGGAGCGTCGGGGCTGACGTAGCCTTCTTCCGAGTAGGGCAAGGACACGGCGAGAGACTCTCTCAGAGCTCGGCGCCCGGCCTGTTCCCAGTCCAGGGCCAACGCCGTCTCCGCGAGTCCGGCCGCGCCGAGTCGCGCCTGGTAGGCTTCATGTGGCGTCAGATCCCGGAAGTGATCGCGGACCTGTTCGGCCTGTTCACACCCGGACAGCACCAGCAGCGAGGCCACCGCCGCCCCCAGACCCGGCATCTTCCGGGGCCGTGGGACTTGATTCAGCTTTCCCACGCGAGTTTCGCCCGTCTCACGGATTTTCATGACGATTTGCGGGCGTTCGAGCATGTGCCAGGGCCTCTCTGTTTTTCAGAAGACTGCAAAACCCGGTGTACGGGAATCCTAGCGGGTCTGTTCCGGCGAGGAAAACACCGACGACGGCCGGACCCGCCATGGTCGTCCACTCTCCGGCTCCGGATTCCAGGTCCCCGAAAGCAGCGACCATCCTCCGGAACCGGCGGCTTTCTCCGGCGTCTTCTGTCAACGTATCCTTCGTTCCTGCACAAACTTGCAGGTCATGTCCTCATCTGATTGCTGAACGTTCGTTTCACCGCTGATTCCGTCCATGGAGAATCCTTGACCAAGGGTTTTCCCGGAAGCACATCCCGTACTGCGTATAATATGTATTATGTATAGTCTCCCGGAAATCAGGCCCTCTCGGGGGCGTTCGGTGGAATTCCGTGACGGGAGGCCGGAATTCTGAATGGCTTCGGAGTGCCCCGAAATTCTGTTGGTGGGGGCCGAAATCCTGAATGCCGGGAATCACGGTCGGCCAATACCCTGAATGGGCCGGAAATCAGAGTCGACCGAACAGATCCAGAATGCGAAGCATCCAAACCCGCCACACCGCCTCCCGCACGATCTTCCCCGACATCTTGGATTCTCCGGAATCCCGCTCGCTGAAGACGATCGGGATCTCGACCAGGTGAAATCCCTTGGCGGCTGCGCGCACCTTCAATTCGATCTGGAAGGCGTAACCGTTGGACACGATTCGTCCGAGGTCGATGCCCTCCAGGACTTCCCGGCGCCAGCAGTTGAAGCCCCCGGTGGCGTCGGCAACCGGGAGACCGGTGATGGTTCGCGCGTACCAGCAACCGAAATAGCTGATCAGCAAGCGGCTCATGGGCCAGTTCACGACCGTGACCCGGCCGTCGAGATAGCGCGAGCCGATGACGACGTCCGCACGCCTGGCTTCATCCATGAACACGGGGAGCATCTCCGGCGAGTGCGACAGGTCGGCGTCCATCTCGCAGAGCATCGGATAACCGCGCGCAAGGCCCCATCGAAATCCGGCCAGGTACGCGGGCCCGAGACCGAGTTTTTCGGTCCGATGGAGGACATGGAGCCGGGGTTCACCGGCGGCCAGCTCGTCGGCCAGGTCGCCGGTACCGTCGGGAGAGCCGTCATCGATCACCAGGATGTCGATGGCCTCATGCTGCGCCAGCACGAGAGGCACGATCCTCGGAAGGTTCTCCCTCTCGTTGTAGGTCGGGATGAGGACCAGAAATCGGCGCTCAGGCACGGCTCGGCCTCTCCCCTGCTCTCAGGGCCCTGTAGACCGTGAGATGCCGCTCAACGAGCCGGTCGTTGCTCCATCGGTTGGCGACCCGTTCGCGGGCCCGGCGGCCCGCTGCTCCGAGATCCGTCCTGCGCAGGAGGGCGATGAGCCTCCGGGCGAGGTCGCCCGGGTCTCCCGGTTCGAAAAGGGTGCCCACCGACTCGTCCACGATCTCCGGCAACCCTCCGACCCTGGAGGCAGCCACCGGGAGTTCGCACGCCATCGCCTCGAGTGCGGCAACCGAGGTCGCCTCCATCAGCGATGGCAGGACCGCCACATCCGCGGAAGAGAGGATGCCGGGCATCTCCGTGTTGGGCCGGGCACCCAGGAAGCGGAGTCGATCCGCCACCTCCAGCTGCCGGCCGAGACTCTCCAGGCGTTCCCGTTCCGGGCCATCCCCCACGAACACGGCTTCCACGGAGGGAATGGCCGCGGCGATGTCGGGGAACGCTCGCACGAAGTACTCCACGCCGTTCTTGGGAAAGAGCCGCCGGGGCACGACGAGACGAGGGCCGGGCGCGTCCGGCAGGGATGCTGCGCACCGCCGAAAGATCGACGTTTCCACGCCATTGGTGACGGGTTCGGTCCCGAGGCCGGGGAGAAGGCCGTCGGCCACCTGGGCGATCTCTACGCTGGTCGCGAAGGTGTGGCTCGACTCGCGGAGAAGCGTCCGCAGGACCGGCCGCCAGGAGGCCTTCCCCGCCAGGCGCAGGAAATGCGACGTGTGGATGGTGGTCACAAGCGGCTGGTGGCGGATCCGGCTGGCGAGCGCGGTGGGTGGAATCGACGCAAACGCCTGGGCATGCACGACATCCGCCTGAACGCCGGCACGCAGTGTACGCGGCGTCGAGCAAGCCGAGTGCAGGGACCACCCCACCGTATTGCGGCGTGGAAGCCAGGTCCGCGAGATGTGGACCCCGGCCATCCGTTCTTCACGAGGCAATCCCGGCCGGGACCTCGAGGTGACCACATGTACCCGGTGTCCCCGGGCCGCCAGTCCCCGGCA
Source organism: Longimicrobiales bacterium (assembly GCA_965232315.1). Taxonomy (GTDB): domain Bacteria; phylum Gemmatimonadota; class Gemmatimonadetes; order Longimicrobiales; family Gaopeijiaceae; genus BD2-11. The sequence goes on from CBDDPN010000038.1 coordinate 34,975, forward strand.
CAGGTTGAAGACGTGACTCTCCAGGCCCCCGATCTCGGGCGGGAAGTAGATGCAGTGCATCAGGATGTTCATGACGCCCCCGGATACCAGTCACGCGTCCGGCGCCTGTCTCCGGTCAGCCGGTGGACCACGATGTCAGCGATACGGGTGGCTGCGTTGCCATCGCCGTACGGGTTGCTCGATTTGCGCCTCCGGTCCCCTTCCCGGGCCGTATCCCGCAAGGCGGCCAGAGCCTCGCCAACGATGCGTTCCCGGTTCGTTCCCACGATTCTGGCTACCCCTGCGGCCACACCCTCCGGGCGCTCGGTCACTTCCCGCAACACGAGAACCGGTGTGCCGAAGGTCGGCGCTTCCTCCTGGATTCCTCCGGAGTCCGTCAGTACGAGGCTCGCCCGCTCGAGTGCCCGCAGAAGGTCCGGATACGCCAGCGGCTCCGTCAAGTGCACGCGCGGATGGTCGCCGAGAAGTTCGCGGGCCGGGTGCAGGACCTGGGGATTGGGGTGCACCGGATAGATGATCCGAATATCCGGCACCCGGGTTGCGATCTCCCGGACCGCATGGAAGACATCGCGCAGCGGCTCGCCGAACGACTCGCGCCGGTGAGCCGTCAGCAGCACCAGGCGATCGCTTCCTCTCAGATTCCGGGCCAACAAGTCATTCTCGACTTCGCTCTCCAGACCCGCCAGCCGCAACAGCGCGTCGACCACGGTATTGCCCGTGACATGGATCGAAGCTTCGGTAACTCCCTCGGAAACAAGATTTTGTCGTGCCAGCGCGGTCGGCGCAAAATGGAGTTGGGCGAGCGTGTCCGTCATGTGCCGGAACAGCTCTTCGGGGTACGGGGCCCAGCGGTCGTGGCTTCGCAGCCCGGCTTCCACATGTCCCACCTGAACGCGTTCGAAGAAACCCACGAGAGAGCCGAAGAACACGCTCGCCGTGTCTCCCTGAACCAGCATCATGGACGGTGAGAACTCGCGAACGGTCTCCCGGAGCCCCTCCATGCAACCCCGGCCCACATCGTAGAGCGTCTGCCCGGACTTCATGATGTTCAGATCGAAATCAGGCGTGATGGAGAATGCGCCCAGCGCCTGGTCAACCATGTCGGTGTGCTGGCCGGTGAGCGCGACCGCCGTCTCGACGCGCTCGTCGCGTTGGTGCAGCGCTTCCGCTACCGGAGCCATCTTGATGGCCTCCGGGCGGGTACCGACCACAACCAGTACGCGCGGACGTGTCATCCCGGGCGCTTCGTTCGGCGAGGATGCGGCATATGGGCGTTGTCCACCGGGGACGGTCGGCTCACAGGCGCTTGCGCATGCGCGCGGACAGGATGCCGAGCTGGTCGCGATACTTGGCCACCGTCCGGCGCGCGATCCGCACGCCGTCGGCGCGCAGAAGCCGGACAAGGGCCATGTCGGTGAGCGGCTTGTGGCTGTCTTCCTCGGAGATCAGCGCCTGCATCTTGGCCTTCACCCCGCGCGCCGAAATCTCACTCCCGCTGGTGGTCGAGAGTCCGCTCGAAAAGAAGTACTTGAGGCTGAAGACACCGCGCGGCGTCTGAACGAACTTCTCGTTGGTCACCCGCGATACCGTCGACTCGTGCATGCCGATGTGGTCCCCCACTTCCCTCAGGGTCAGGGGATGCAGGTGCTGAACGCCTTTCTCGAAGAAGTCGCGCTGACGCTCCACGATGCACTGCATCACCTTGAGCATCGTCTGGCGGCGTTGCTCGATGGCCTGAATCATCCAGCTTGCGGAATTCAGCTTCTTCTTGATGAAGTCCTTGTTCTCCCCCCGGAACAGGCGCTTGTCCTGGGCGACTTCCTGGTACGATCGGGCCAATCTCAGATGAGGCATGGTGGTGTCGTTCGCGAACACCATGTATTCGCCGGAGATCTTCTCGACGATCAGATCCGGGACGATGTAGTGCTCGGGCTCCGGCGAGTACCGGAGCCCCGGCTTGGGATCCAGTTTGGCGAGCAGGTCCGCCGTGTCCTGAACGACCCGCGGTGCCACCTCCAGCGCTCGGGCGATGTTGCTCCACCGATGGTTGAGGAGATCCTGGAAGTGCTCGTCCACGAGAACCCGGACCAGTTCGTCTCCTTCGTGCGATTCGCGAAGCTGGATCAGGAGGGATTCGCGGAGATCGCGCGCGCCCACGCCGGGCGGATCGAGGTCCTGGACGACCTCCAGCACCGCCTCGACTTCTTCGACCCGGAAGGGTTCGAACAGCCTGTCGAGCTCGTCCGGCGAATAGGCCGAATAGACATCCAGCGCCTCGCTCCGGATTTCCTCCAGCCAGGCGTTGAGGGCCTGGGTCATCTCCTCCGGAGAGCACCGCAGAAAGCCGTCGTCGTCGATGTTGCCGACAATCTCCTGCGCAATCCGCTGCTCGCGACCGGAAAGGGTCAACAGCTGGAGCTGGTCCTCGAGATGGTCTCGGAGATCCGGAGGTCGAGAGGGCGTGGGAATGTCGAATTCACGCGCCTCGTGCTGTGCTCGACGTCCGCCGGCGTCGAATCCGTCGAGGAGGATGCTCTCCCAGTCGACCTCGTCCTCATCTTCGTCGGAGGATTCCTGGTCGAGCTCGATTTCCTGTTCGGTGTCGCCCTCCGCCTCTTCCAGAAAGGGGTTCTCGGACATCTCCTGTTTCAGGCGCTGCTGGAGGTCGAGGAGCGGAAGATGAAGCAACTCCATCGCCTGATACAGGCGTGGGTTGATCCGCTGCTCCGTCCGGAGCTCAGCCTTCTGGACGAGGCGCGTTCCGAGACCGGTCATACCAGCACCGGAGGGTTGAAGCGTTTGCGCATGCGATCGGTCAGTACGGGGCCGAGGTAGATCTCGGCAACTTCGTCGTTCCACACCAGTTCGGAGACCGTGCCGACGACCCGAATCCGGCCTTCATGCATGATATAGGCGCGATCGACGATCTCGAGCGTCTGCTCGACGCTGTGGTCCGAGATGATGACGCCGATGCCGCGGTGACGCAGCCCGGCCACGATCTGCTGGATGTCGTTGACCGCGATGGGATCGATTCCCGCAAAGGGTTCGTCGAGAAGCATGAACTTGGGCCGCTGCACCAGCGCCCGGGTGATCTCCAGCCGGCGCCGTTCCCCGCCGGAGAGCGAGTAGGCCTTTGAGTGGCGAAGGTGAATGATGGAGAGTTCCGAGAGCAACTCGTCGAGGCGCTGCCGTCGTTCCGCCTTGGGCAGTCGAAGCGTTTCCAGGATCGCCAGCACGTTCTGCTCTACGGTAAGCCGGCGGAAGATGGACGGTTCCTGGGCGAGGTAGCCGACGCCGAGCCGGGCCCGCTTGTACATGGGGATTCCGGTGAGCGCCTGGTCGTCGAGTCGCACTTCTCCGGCCTGCGGCGAGATCAGCCCGACCATCATGTAGAAGGTCGTGGTCTTGCCGGCGCCGTTCGGTCCCAGCAATCCGACGATCTCGCCTTGCTCCACGGCGATGTCCACGTCGTTCACGACCTTGCGTCCACCGTAGCTCTTGGTGAGGCCCGTGGCGACGAGGCGGCTCGCCGGCACGATAGCCCCGTTGTCCGCGGCCTCCGATGCGAGCACCCCGAACTTGTGTTGCAGCACGACCGCCCTCGCCTCGACTTTCTCCACCAGGGCGTCGCGCTCGCCGGCCAGCTCGCCCCAGAGTTCCGCATCGACAACCAGACGGTCCCAATCGTCGTCGAGAGGAGCGCGACCGGCGATGCCGACAGCTTCCAGGCGTCCGATCACCTGCTCCTCGAGGTAGCCGCCGAGTTCGCCGCCACGTTCGCGCCAGGACGCCTTGAGGTGAAGCTGCATTCTCTCGTACTGGCGCCGTACCGATGCCACCCAGTCGTCGCGCTCCACGGACCCGGAGTCGTCCGCGCCGCGGATCAGCTCCAGGACCGCGACCGACACCGAGACATCGTGCGGCTCCAGCTCCTGCATCAACTCAAGAAAGCGCTCCAGCGTCATCTCATCTCCGAGTGGAAGGGGGTGCCGAGGCTGTGCTGTCGGGAGGCGGAGGCGCGACGGGCTCGAGCTGTATGCCGCGGGCGTCACCTTCCACGATGACGGTGGTCACTTCGCCACCCTGCATGAAGATAGTGATCAGATCGCCCCGGACGTAGTGAACGGCAAGGCGATTGTCGGGTAGCTCGACCTCCTCGGCGACATCGTCTTCCGGGGGCGGCTGTCCGGGTTCTGCTTCGGCGGCCGGGTCCGCCGCCTCCTCCCCGGCCGTTGCGTCACCCGGCGTTCCTTCCTCCCCGGCCGGTTCGTCATCCGGCGTTGCATCCGCCCCCGCCGCTTCGTCGTCCGGCGTTGCGGCCTCCTCGGCCGGTTCGTCGCCCGGCGTTCCTGCGTCCGCGGCCTGGTCTTCTTCAGCTTGCGCGTCGCCTTCCTGTCCCGTGTCCGCTTCCCCTGGCTCCTCTCCCGCGTCTTCTGCCCCTTCCGCCTGATCCTGTCCTTCACCGTCCGCCTGATCCTGTCCTTCACCGTCCGCCTGGTCCTGCTCTTCCCCGCCGCCCTCGGACGGGGTCATGCGGTAGAGGCTTGCCGCCTGGCCGCGCGCCACCAGCCGCTCGATCCGGTAGCCGCCGTCCGTCGACCCCGCATCGGGTTCGGCTCCGCCTTCAAGCGGGGCTTCGGCCGTCTCGGCCGGCAGGAATATGGCGATGATGGTGTCGCCGGAGACCCAGTCCGACCGGGCGATCACGGGGGTGTTCTCGGTGTTGAGCGAATCGCGCGCGAGCGATTCGCCGCGTGCATTGCCCACCGCGACCACCTGTTCGAGCACCTGGTCAGGGGCCTCGACCGAGATGGAATCTCCCTCCAGTTCGAACGTCTCGGCCACGGCGCGCGGGCGGGCCGGCGGCTGGACGCCGGCGGAGTCTCCGGGTTCACCGGTCGCCGGCTGGGGAGCTCCCGGCTCTCCGGTGGCCGCGATCGCCACCGGGGCGCCGGCGCCGGGGGTTCCGTCAGCGGGCGCGGCCGCGGAGACGCCGACGGTGTCACCGGGGGACGCTTCGTCGGTGCCGGCCGCCGCGACGACCGTTCCGGAGTCCCCCTGCAGTGCGCCGAGGTCACCTGGGAGATCACCGGCGGCGGATGCCACCACGGCTGCGGAGTCCACCCCGGGATCGCTGGCCTCGCCCGCCGAGCCCGGAAGCTCCAACTCGGATGGTCGCTCGCTCATGGCCACGATGCGGTCCAGCACGCCGTCCTGCATCAAGACCCGGATTTCCGGCGCGGTCAGGTTGATCTCGCTCCCGGAGAGAACGGCTTCGCCCCGGGCCGAGACCTGATTGCCGTCCATGTCCAGGTCCACCGCGTTTCCGCTCAGCACGTACTCCGCGCCGAATCCGTGGACGCGCGGCGCCGTGCCCCGCAGGAACAGCTTGCCCAACTCCTCGCGATACTCGATGGAGTCCCCCAGCGCGCGGAATTCGTCGTTGTAGAGTTCCGCGTTGCCCGTGGCCAGCATGTAGCCCGCGCCCCTCAGATAGATGTGCTCCGCATCGATGTCGTAGGGGACGGGCGTGGTGTCCCTGGGAGGAGGGTCGGGTGCGGCCGGCGGCTGCGCCGCAAGCGCTGCGGAATCGCCAGGCGCGTCAGCGGAATCCGGCGGCTCGACCGGCGTCGGCTCCGGCGGCGTCGAATCGGTCGGCGCCTGGGCGGAGCCGGGCTCAGCCGCCGCCGAGTCACCCGGGGCGCGGAGCGAATCCGTCTCGGCCCGGGCGGAATCCGGCGGGACGGCGGGCACCTCCGCCGCGGTCCGGACGGAGTCCGTTTGCGCTTCGCCCGGGTCCATGGCCGAAGCGGAATCCGTCTGCGCCGCCGCGGAATCGCTTGCCACCGCTACGGCATCGGCGGGCATGTCCAATGAATCCGGCGACGCCTCGATCGAGTCCGCCGCAGCCGACCGCGGCGATACGAGAATGACCGCGTGCGCGCGGCGCCCTTCCTGGCCCACGACGGTGAGTTCCCCGTCCGCCCGCCGTGAACTCGAGCCGACCAGAACGGTGCTGTCCCCTTCGAAGACCGCGCCCGTGGACTCGTCGATGATGTGGACATTGCCGACTCCGATCAGCCGGCCCGCGGAGGCGAAGTGGTCGGCCCGATCCGCCGTCATGAAGGCGGTCGAGTCGCGGTACTCGAAGTTGCCGATGAAGCGGGTAAAGCCGGTCGCGTCGTCCAGTTCAGCGCTGTCCGCGCGGATGACGACGCCTCCCTCGCAGCCGAACACGGGCTCGGAGATGTAGTTGTAGATTGCATCCCTGGTCACCCGGACGGTGGAAGACCGGGAGCTCAGCAGATCACAGGAATCCTGAGCCGGGACGCCCGTCGCCAGGCACAGGGCCGAGCCCGCCGTAAGGGCCGCCAGAGCCAGAGCGCCGCGCAATTCAGCGCCCTCCGCCGCTCCGCGTTCGCTGGTTCTGGATGAAGATGCTCTCGAAGTTGGCGTCCGAGAGGAACGACGATCCCTCGACGATCCGACTGTCCTCCGTCATCACCATCACCGTAGCCGAATCGCTCCAGATGCGGTCCCTCTGGGGCTCATAGTAGATCTCGGCGCTCTCGATGCGCCGGTCTTCCATGACCAGGACGGCGTTGCCGCGCGCGATCATGCGCTGGGTGTCCTCATCCAGCAGGCCCGTCCGGGAGGTCACGCGCGCCCGCTCCTCTCCGGTCTCGTCGTACATGATCAGGTTCACGGTACGCAGCGCCACAGAGGCCGAGTCCTGCCACACATAGGCGGTGTCGGCTTCGATACGCGCTTCCCGAATCCCGTCCACGGTAACATGGGTCACGATGTCGAAGAGAACCTGGTCGGCATCGATGCTCAGAAGTTCTTCGGGCAGCGGCGTTGTCGCGACCTGTTCCTCGCACCCCGAGGTAGCCATCATCGCGCACGCGAGCAGCGCGGCCATCTGCTTCGTTCTCGTCATCATAGAGCTCCCGATCGCATCAGGTCGTGGAGGTGCACAACGCCCCGGAGCCGGCTGGCGTCGTCCACCACGGGCAGCGCCATCACCCCGTGCTTTTCCATCTCCCGGGCGGAGGCGGACGCCAGGGTCCCCAAACGGGCCAGCCTGGGCTGCGGACTCATGATCGCGCGAACCGGAATATGTAGAAAATCGGGCTCGCGCTCCATCAGCCGCGTCAGATCCCCGGCGGTGACGACGCCCACCACCCGGTCGCGATCGTCCACGATGGGGACGGTGCCGCGCATGTGCGCGAGCGGGACGATGCATTCCCGGACCCGCGCCTCCTGGGCCAGTGACGGGTACCCCTCCGCGACCATTACGTCGTCAACCAGCAAGGTCAGTTTGCGTCCGAGGGCTCCACCGGGATGCAGCCGGGCGAAGTCGTCGGGTTCGAAGCCTCGCCTCCGCAGCAGGACGATCGCGAGCGCGTCGCCCATCGCCATGGTCGCCGTGGTCGACGTGGTGGGCGCCAGGTCCAGGGGGCAGGCTTCCTCGGTCACCGAGCAGTCGATGAGCGCGGCGGCGTGGCGGGCCAGCAGCGAGTGCGGATTGCCCGTCATCAGCACGAGCGGTACGCCGTACCGGAGCAGATACTGCGCGAGCCCGGCCAGCTCGTCCGTGTCGCCGCTCTTGGAGACCAGGACGGCGACGTCGTCGCGCGAGACGATGCCCAGGTCCCCGTGAAGGCCTTCCACGGGATGCAGGAAGAAGGCGGACGTGCCCGTGGAAGTGAGGGTGGCGGCGATCTTGCGCGCTACGATGCCGCTCTTGCCGATCCCCGAGACGATGACGCGCCCGTGGGCCGCGAGGATGGTCTCGACCGCCCGCACGAAGCCTTCGTCCAGGCGGTCGGCAAGGTGGAGGAGCGCGCTGCCCTCTGCCCGCAACACTCTGGCGGCTTCGACCTTCGCCGCGGTGGCCGGGTCGACATGCTCTCGCGGGGCGGACGGCGGGCGCGTCCCGGCCGCGTCAGCCTCTCCGGCCTCGCGCGTCCTCGGCGGAGACGTCATCGCTCCTTGCATCGCAATACCCCTCGACCACTTGTTCCCATTGTCCGCGTGCGATCAGCAGGGCGCGCACGAATTCCCGCACCGCTCCCCTGCCCCCCTGTGCGCGTGTCTGCCAGACCGCATCCCGCACCAACTCCGGTGTGGCGTTCCCGACCGCCACCGGCAGTCCTACACACCGGAACACCGGAAGATCGGGCAGGTCGTCCGCGAGCATGGCGACTTCGTCCCATGAAACCCCGTTGCGGGTCAGCAAGTTTCGTACCACCGGCATCTTCATCGCGCCCGGCACTTGATGACATTCTTCGATGCCCAACTCCCGGGCGCGCATCGCGGTCGCAGCCGAGACCCGCCCCGACACCAGCGCCACCCCCATCCCGGTTCCCATGAGGAGCTTGATGGCCAAACCGTCCTGGATGTCGAACCGCTTCAGTTCCACGGAGGAGCCGTCCGGAAGCTCGCCCATGTAGACGCCCGAATCGGTCAACACCCCATCCACGTCGAAGATGACGAGCTTGACCCGAAGCGCGGCCTCAACGGGGAATCCCCCGCTTCGCCCGCTCATGAAAGCGCCCGCCGGATGGCCAGCACGTCTTCGATCAGCGGTCCCAGTGCCTCGAGAGCGAGCATGTTCGAGGCGTCGGACGGGGCGCCCGCCGGGGCCGGATGCACCTCGAGGAACAGCCCGTCGCACCCGGCTGCCGCGGCCGCCCGCACCAGGCACGCGATGAACTCCGGCTCACCGCCGGTGCCTCCGCCGGCCTGTCCCTGGCGCTGCACAGAATGCGTGCCGTCGAACACGACCGGCGCGCGGCAGGCGTTTCGCACGCGAGCGAAGGAGCGCATGTCCACGATCTGATCGCCGTAGCCGAAGAAGGTGCCGCGCTCGGTCACCGCCACCTCCCCCGCCCCTGCCGCGCGCGCCTTGTGCACCGCGTGCGCCATCTGCTCGGGAGACATCCACTGGCCCTTCTTGATGTTGATGGCCGAGCCGGTGCGGCCGGCGGCCGTGAGCAGATCGGTCTGGCGGCAAAGGAAGGCCGGGATCTGGATGACGTCCGCCACTTCCGAGGTGGGGGCTGCCTGGGCCGGCTCATGAATGTCGGTGAGAACCGGCAATCCGCAGTTCGCCCTGACCCGCTCGAGCGCCTTCAGGCCCTGCTCCAGCCCCGGTCCCCGCGCCGACGTCAGCTTCGAGCGGTTGGCCTTGTCGAACGACGACTTGAAGAGCACGGGCACCCGGAGCCGATCGGAGAGTGCCGCCAACGCATCTCCCACCGTGAGGTTGACGTCGTCGCCCTCCAGCACGCACGGCCCGGCGATCAGGAAGAAGCTGCTGAACACGCTGCCATCCCTCAGCCGGCCGCCCTCCCGGCCACCTCGCTCCCGGAAACAGGTGCGATGCCGGCGTGGCGCGTGGCGGCCTCGACGAAGGAGGCGAAGAGGGGGTGGGCGTGGGCCGGGCGACTCAGAAACTCGGGATGGAACTGGCAGCCGATGAACCAGGGGTGGCCTGGAAGCTCGAGCATCTCGACCAGGGTGCGGTCGGGCGACAGCCCGGTGAACGCCAGCCCCTCCCTGGAGAGCAGATCGCGGTAGGCGTTGTTGACCTCGTAGCGGTGTCGATGGCGCTCCTGAACAAGCTCGTGGCCGTAGATCCTCTCCGTGAACGATCCGGGGAGCAGCCGGCAGGGCCATTGACCGAGCCGCATGGTTCCTCCCTTGCGCGTGACGTTGGCCTGGGAATCCATGAGGCAGATGACGGGGTGCGCCGTGGAGCGGTCGAACTCGAAGGAGTTGGCGCCCGTGAGCCCGCACACGTTGCGGGAGAACTCGATGACCGCGCACTGCAGGCCCAGGCAGATGCCGAAGAACGGCATCCGGTTCTCGCGCGCCCAGCGGATGGCGTTCAGCATCCCGGGCACCCCCCGCCTGCCGAATCCGCCCGGCACCAGCAGGGCGTCGAAGTCCTCCAGCTCGCGGGGATCGTGGTCGCCTTCGTAGCGCTCGCTGGAAACCCACTCGAGCTCTACTCCCACGTTGTGTTCGATGCCCCCGTGGATGAGCGCCTGTTCGATCGACTTGTACGAATCGACCAGCTCGGTGTACTTGCCGACGATCGCGATGCGCACCTTGCCGCGGGTGGGATGCTTGATACGCCGCACCACACCCTTCCACGGCTTCAGGTCCGTCCTGGGAGCGTCCAGCTCCAGCCGCTGGAGAACGACTTCGTCGAGCCTCTGGCGATGCAGCTCGACAGGCACTTCATAGATGGTTTCCTGATCCAGGGCCTCCACTACGGCATCCGGATGCACGTTGGTGAAGAGCGCGATCTTGCGACGGATGTCGTCATCGAGCGGGCGCTCTGCACGACAGAGCACGACGTCCGGCGGAATGCCGATCTGCATGAGTTCCCGCACCGAGTGCTGGGTGGGTTTGGTCTTGAGTTCGCCCGCCGCGGCCAGGTACGGCACCAGAGTGAGGTGAATCACCGCCACGTGCGGGCGCCCCATCTCCAGGCGGAACTGACGGATGGCCTCCAGGAAGGGAAGGCTCTCGATGTCGCCGACCGTGCCGCCGATTTCGGTGATGATCACATCGTTGTCGGGTGCGAGACGGCGGATGGCGTCCTTGATCTCGTCGGTGATGTGCGGGATGACCTGCACCGTGGAGCCCAGGTAGTCGCCCCGCCGTTCCTTGTTGATCACCGACTGATAGATGCCGCCGGTCGTGACGTTGTTCGCCTGCGACAGCGACTCGTCGATGAAACGCTCGTAGTGGCCCAGATCCAGATCGGTCTCCGCGCCGTCGTCGGTCACGAAGACCTCGCCGTGCTGGTAGGGCGAGAGCGTGCCCGGGTCGACGTTGATGTAGGGATCGAACTTCTGGATGGTCACCCTGAGTCCGCGATCCTTCAGGATGTGCCCCAGTGAGGCGGCGGCGATCCCCTTCCCCAGCGACGACACCACGCCGCCGGTGACGAAGACATACCGCGTCCGGTCGGTCTGCTGTTCGCTCATGTTCCGCTCGCCAGGCTGGAAGTGAGTTGCTTCATCTCCCGTAGTCTCCTTTCGGTATAGAGCACGTCGGTGGGCGTGTCGACCCCGGGGTGCGCGAACCCGACCACCGCGACTCCCAGGCGGATGCCGGACTCAAGCGGGCGCAGCTGCTCGAGCTGTTCGAGGCGCTCGAGCGCCGTCGGGGCCATCGCCACCCATCGCTCGAGGGCATCCCGCGCATACGCGTAGATGCCGATATGACGCAGATAGGGCTCCCGCTGCAGATCGGCCGCGTCCGGCTTGGCCACGCGCTTGTAGGGAATCGCAGCGCGTGAAAAGTAGAGCGCCCGGCCCGTAGCGGCGCGCGCGACCTTCACGACGGATGGATCCTTCCATGCTTCCAGGTTCTCCACCGGCGTCGCGCAGGTTCCGATCTCCCATCCCCGGGTGCGAACCAGCTCCACGGCGGCCGCCAGGTGGGGTTCCTCGAGCAAGGGCTCATCCCCCTGGATGTTGGCGATCACCGGGTAGCCGCGGTACGGGTCGCGCGCGGCGACCTCCGCAACGCGATCGGTGCCGGAGGGATGGTCGGGCGAGGTCATCTCGACCGGAGCGCCCAGTGCGCGGCAGACCCGCGCGACTTCTTCGGAGTCGGTCGCCACGACCGCGTGGTCGAGCACCGACATGGACCGTACTCTGCGCCAGACCCACTCGATGAGCGGGCGGCCGAGGATGGGGAAGAGGGGTTTGTTGGGGAGTCGGGTGGAGGCGAGCCGGGCCGGTACGATACCCAGTACGCGAGCTTTCATTCGCTCTCGGTCATGCTGAGGAGACGGCCTCCGCGTTCACGCCAACCGCACCCGGTTCG
>CBDDPN010000039.1:0-34365 GCA_965232315.1 Longimicrobiales bacterium
AACGCGGTGGAGGCGGACTCGAGCGAGCTGAGCCGACCCTCGAGGTCTCCGCTCACGAAGCAGTCGGGCTCCATGGACCCCTCGGCCATTTCCATTTCGGAATCGGCCATCTCCATGTCGGAGGCGGCCTCTTCCGCGGCTTCCTGGGCGCAGGCGGGCAGAAGGAGGAGTAGGGCGAAGATGGCTGTAAGGGGCGTGAACGGCTTCATGGAGGTCCTCCGCTTGGGGGAATCACTGAACTGGAGGTTCGCCCTCAGCCCGTACAACTCGCACGGCAGAGCAGCTTCGGATAGGATGATGCTCGCCCGATGTCCGGTCAAGTTGGACAACGGGTTCCGGGACGGCTCGACGGGGAGCCTTGACGGGGACTGAACTTGCCCAGGGAGGCGCCATGAAGGCGGTGTTGATGGACGGTTTCGGCGGAGCCGGGGTCCTGCGCTGGGGCGATGCGCCGGTGCCGGTCCCCGGGCCGGGCCAGGTGCTCATCGAAGCGGTGGCGACCACCGTCAACCACGCGGACATCAGCCAGCGGAAAGGGAAGTACCCGCCGCCACCGGGCGAGTCGGAAATCCTGGGGCTGGAAGTGGCGGGCGTGGTGCGCGAGACGGGGCCGGGGGTGGAGCGCTTCCGCCCCGGCGACCGGGTCATGACGCTGGTGGCGGGCGGGGGGTACGCGGAGTTCGCGTGCGCCTGCGAGGGCCACCTGGTGCGGGTCCCCGAGGCGCTCACCTGGGAGGAGGCGGCGTGCGTCTGCGAGACCTACGTAACCGCATACCTCAACCTGTTCATGCTGGGCGGCCTCGGGGACGGGGACGCCGTACTGCTGCACGGTGGCGGGGGCGGGGTCAACACGGCCGCCATCCACCTGTGCCGCACGCTCGTCCCCGACGCGCGCATGGTCGTGACCTGCTCGCCCGGCAAGGTGGACCGAGTGCGGGCACTGGGGGCACACCACGTGGTGGACTACACGGCCGAGGAATTCGCCCCGGCCGTGCGCGCCTTCACGGGGGGCCGGGGGGTGGATATCGTGCTCGACCACATCGGCGCGGCCTACCTGAAGGGCAACCTCAAAGCGCTCGCGCCCGGCGGGCGCCTGGTGGTGATCGGCCTCATGGGCGGGCTCAAGGCCGAGCTCAACCTGGCGTTGCTGATGGTCAAGCGGCACACCGTAATCGGGTCGGTACTGCGCTCGCGTCCGGTCGCCGAGAAGGCGCGCATCATGGCCGAGTTCGAGCGGGTGGTGGTGCCCCATTTCGCCGCCCGCCGCATCGTCCCGGTCATCCACGCCGTGTACCCGTTGCGGGAGGCGGCCGAAGCGCACCGGCAGATGGAAGCGAGCGCCCACTTCGGCAAGCTGGTGCTGAGGGTGCGGGAGGGTTAGCGGCGGCTCATATGCGCGGTGCTGCTCGCAGGCGATGGGTCGCTCTGCCGCGGTGGCCGCTGCCTCGTCATGCTGGAGGAGCAGCTCGCACTACCGCCGGCCAGCGGTCTTCAGGATCCTGTGATCGTAGTGGTAGTCCGTGATCTCACCCGGCTCGAGCCGCGCGAAGTCCGGGTGAGCGGGATTGACGATGTAGTTCACCTCACCGATAACCACCGCGCTTGGCACCATGAGGACGGCGGATTCCAGCGAGTCGAGCCATCGGTCTCCGGTCCGCTGGTTGGCGGGATTCAGGCTGGGCCGGGCCCAGTCGGCTGGCAGATCCCGGCGGTGCAGAGCCTTGACGAGGTGCTCCGGAATGCCAACGGATAGCTTCCGGTACGCTTTCAGCACATCGATTTCCCGGAGATGAACGAGCAGCTCCAAGCTCGCCAGCGCCAGACTGCCTGCCAGGTAGACCACCCTTCGCCCCGGGCTGTGCCAGCGTCCGCCATACCGCAGCGCTCCCTGCCCCGCGAGCATGTCTTCGACGGTGCGGGAATACTCCGGCGAGGCCAGTCGCCATCCATGGATCAGGCTCGCCACACCCTTAGCTGAAGATCCCGTGGCGAAGCCGTCCGATCAGATCCTCCACTTCGCGGCTTCCCACTTCCGTGGAAGCCCGTTCGAGCGGTGACTCGCCCTCGAGCAGCTCATGGGGATCACCGAGCCACCGGCGCGCCGCGTCGCCATCGCTCCGCATCAGGTCGTGGGCCAGCGCAACCAGACGGGCCACGCGCACAAGTCAATCCGACTCCTCCGCCGTCAGCAACCCCGCGTTTCGCCTCCGGGCAAGAGTCGTGGAGGGCAGTCCGATCACTCGGGCGAGCGCGAGGCGCCCGACCCCGGCGGCGGCCGCGACCTCATCCAGCGTCGCAAACGGAAGGCCGCGCCGAACCATGGCCACCGCTCCCTCTCGAACGAGAAGAGGCTTGAGAGCCGTCTCCGGCTTCTCATACCTCATCGCCATACACCAATTGGTATCTGCACAAGTACCATTTGGTGACAGGCTAACGTCATTCGCCCGCGCTGGCAAGCCTTCGGATCCGCTCGTCCGCGGCATCGCAAGGCGAGACTTGCGCTGGCAGACTCCCTGGGCTGGCGCGCTCTACGGGGTGCGGGTTCGCACGTCGGGTAACCTCAGGATTCCGGATCGTACTCTGGCGCTTCCAGTTCGCTGATGTCGTACCAATCGACCCCGCGGTCCGGGTAGCCGTCCGCGTCGCCGCGGCCGACGGGACGGTCTACGAGCACCACAAGCGTCGAGCCCAGCACATCGACCGCCAGAGCGTCGTGCCGCACGCGTACGGCACCCCAGTACTCCGGGCCCGAATAGACGTCCAGGTAGGAGACCCCGTCGTCGCGCCCCCGGCGTGTGACGACCCACAGCCTGCCGAGGTCGTCGGACACCAGGGGCAAACGCGGGTATGGCTTCGGCGTGCGCCGGAAAAGGCTTTCCGTAGCGAAGCCGCCCGCGGACTCCAGGAACTCCTCCACTTCTCGTTCGCTGGGATACTCCAACACATATCTCGGTGCGCGGACGAGCGTGCCGGAAGCATCGTCACGTCCGGCGAAGAACAGCAGCTGCCCGCGGCACAGAGGGAACGCGACACTCCCTCCCGGAGAAAAAATCCCGGAAGAGAGCCCTTCCAACACTCCGGAATCTTCGCATTGGGCGTTGGTTCTGAATCGGCTGTCGTAGACCCTCTCCCACACAACCTCCCCGGATTCCATATCCACCTGGACGTATTGGGTGCGGGTACGGATCGTTCCCGCGGAATCGCGCTGCATCGACCACGAACTGCCGGTCAGCGTCAAAGAAAAGGAAGAGGCGCCGCTTTGGAAATAGAACCCCGGCAGGCGCACCTGGGACAGGAATGCGCGCGAGGTCATGTCGAAAACCGACATCCGGTTCAAATCGGAATCGATTACCCCGATCGTGCCGTCCGGTCCGCGCAGAAGATCGGGCAAATTGTCGCCGAGTTCGCCCGGTCCCTCGCCCTGCCGTCCGAAATACCCGACTTCGGAACCGTTCACGTGCGTGCAATACACACGGTACTCGTACGACTCCGTCGTGCAGACCGTGTTCTCGTCGGCCAGGAGAACGCCACTGTCATCGCTTAGAGGCACGGCCGACTCGGCGTACGGAACCAGTGACATGTCTCTCCCTTGCTCCACACCGCCGCACGAGAAGGCGAAGAGGACACCTGCCGCGAGGGCTAACGGACGCCCAGACTCGCCGCTCTGCTGACCTCGGATCATCGTGCTATCCGCACTCGGCGAACACGCATGCTGCTTTCTGCGCAGCTCCCATTTCAAGCGCAGCCCCCATTTTCAAGCGCAGCTCCCATTTCAAGCGCGGCTTCCTCCCTGTGACCCGCATCCTTCATGTCATTATAGGCATTGGAGGGCTCGGATGTGGCAATCGGTGTCGCATTTGTCAGGTTGCTCGGTCCTCGGGGCACCAGCAACGATTCATGCGACAGAGCCGTGCGACCGGCCGTCAACCCGTCACCGCGATTCTTGGCAGGCCGCAACCTGCTCCCTAGCTTTGCTCGGACTCGCGGGGAGGCCCGCGTGGCTCGACAAGGAAGCCATCACGGAGGATCTGTTCATGACGAGCGCAACCGCATTGAAATCCAGGACCGCCGAAGACACCCTCGCGCGCAAGAGCCGCGACGAGAGCGTCATTTCGGGCGGGCACCTGGCGGCCCGGGCTCTGGCCAACGAAGGCGTCGACACCGTTTTTACACTGTGCGGCGGGCACATCATCGACACCTATGACGGATGCATCGACGAGGGCATCCGCATCATCGACGTGCGTCACGAGCAGGTCGCCGCCCACGCCGCGGACGGGTACGCGCGCCAGACCGGCGGGCTCGGGTGCGTGATCACCACGGCGGGCCCGGGCTTCACCAACGCGCTCACCGGGATCGCGACTGCGTTCCGCTCCGAGAGCCCGGTGCTGCACATCGGCGGGCAGGGCGCACTCACCCAGCACAAGATGGGCTCGTTGCAGGATCTGCCCCACGTGAACATCGCGCGCCCCCATCACCAAGTTCGCGGCGGGCGTTCGCTCCACCGAGCGCATCGCGGACATGGTGTCGATGGCCGCGCGCGAGTGTTTCGGCCGGCACGCCGGGGACCCAGCTACGTCGAGATCCCGCGCGACATTCTGGACCGCGAGGTTCCGCTCGGCAGCGCGACCATCCCCGAGCCGGGCCGCTACCGGGCTTCGACGCGGTCCGTCGGCGACCCGCGCGACATCGAGCGGCTGGCGGATCTGCTGGTCAAGTCCGAGCGGCCCGCCATCCTCTTCGGCCAGCAGGTGTGGGGATGCCGCGCGCACCACGAGGCCTGGGATCTGGTGCGCACCCTGAACATCCCGACCTTCACCAACGGCGCCTCGCGAGGGCTGCTGGGCCCCGACGACCCCCACTACTTTCACCGCACGCGCGGCGCCGCCTTCGGCAACGCCGACGTGATCGTGATCGTGGGCACGCCCTTCGACTTCCGCATGGGATACGGCAAGCGCCTGCCCGCCGCCGCCACGGTCGTCCAGATCGACCTCGACTACCGCACGGTGGGCAAGAACCGTGACGTCGACCTCGGGCTGGTAGGGCATCCCGGCGCCATCATGGAGGCGGTCCTCGCCGCGGCCAGCACCAACCTGGGGGACGGCCCCGCGCGCCGCCTGGGCTGGATGAAGCACCTGCGCGCCATCGAAGAGCAGAAGACCGAGAAGCTGATGCCGCTCTTCCTGTCGGACGCCGATCCGATCCATCCCTACCGGGTGGCGTGGGAGCTCAACGAGTTCCTCACCGAGGACACCGTCTACATCGGCGACGGCGGCGATGTCGTCACCATCAGCGCGCAGGCCGTAAAGCCGCGCGCGCCGGGCAACTGGATGGATCCGGGCGCCCTGGGCGGGCTGGGCGTGGGCACCGGCTTCGCCATGGCGGCCAAGCTCGCCCATCCGAACAAGGAGGTGCTGGTCTACTACGGCGACGGCTCCTTCGGCATGACTGCTTTCGACATGGAGACCTGCAACCGCTTCGGCGCGCCCTACATCGCCGTCATCGGCAACAACTCGGCGATGAACCAGATCCGCTACGGACAGCTCGCCAAGTACGGTCAGGAGCGCGGCAACGTCGGCAACCTGCTGGGCGACGTGCCCTTCTCGAAGTTCGCGGAGATGCTGGGCGGATACGGCGAGGAAGTACGCGACCCCGGCCAGATCCAGCCGGCCCTCCAGCGTGCGCGCGAGTCGGTGAAGAGCAGCGGCAAGTCGGCCGTGATCAACATCTGGGTGGATCCGAGCGAATGGGCGCCGGGCACCAAGCGCCAGACCATGTACAAGTGACCGGGGCCGGAAACCCGTCGCCGAGCGGCATCGGCAACCGGTGACTGAACGGCATCGCCAACCCGTGAACGGGGTCGGCAATGAGCGGCACCGGCACCCAGTTACCGGGACCCGCCGACCATCCATCGAACCTGCACGAGCAATCGGAGCCATCCTTCAATGAGCAAAGCACTCAACGGCATCCGCATTCTGGACATGACCCACGTTCAGGCGGGGCCCACCTCCAGCCAGCTGCTGGCGTTCATGGGGGCCGACGTCATCAAGCTGGAGTCGCCCTTCGGGGACGCCACCCGCAAGCAGCTGCGCGATATCCCGGGCGCCGACAGCCTCTACTTCACCATGCTCAACTGCAACAAGCGTTCGATCACGGTGAACCTCAAGAACAAGCGCGGGAAGGAGGTCTTCACCCGGCTGGTGCAGGAGTGCGACGTGCTCATGGAGAACTTCGGCCCGGGCGTTCTGGACAGGCTCGGGTTCGGATGGGAGCGGGTGCACGAGATCAACCCGCGCATGGTGATGGCCTCCATCAAGGGCTTCGGCACGGAAGGTCCGTACGCCGCCTTCAAGGCCTACGAGAACATCGCGCAGGCGATGGGCGGCTCGATGAGCACGACGGGCATGTTCGACGGCTCCCCGGTCGTGACCGGAGCCCAGATAGGCGACTCCGGCACCGGGGTTCATCTGGCGCTCGGCATCCTCGCGGCGCTGCTGCATCGCGAGCAGAGCGGCAAGGGCCAGTACGTCGAGTGCGCCATGATGGACTGTGTGATGAACCTGGTGCGGGTGAAGTGGCGCGACCACCAGCGCATCACTCGGGGTCCGCTTCCCGAGTTCTCGATTCAGGAGTTCGAGGACTTCGCCCCCCGAGCCGGCAACGACTCCGGCGGCGGACAGCTGGGCAACTGCATTCGCTGCAAGCCGGGCGGCATCAACGACTACCTCTATATCGTGGTGCAGGAGCACGTCTGGGAGGCGCTGGCGACCCGGGTGGGAGGCGAGGAGCTGGTCAACGACCCGCGCTTCCGCGACATCGGCGTGCGTCGGAAGAACCAGGGCGAGATGTGGGAGATCCTGAACGACTTCGCGAGCCGGCACACCAAGCGCGAGCTGATGGCGATCCTGAACGACCTGAACGTGCCCTGCGGCCCGGTCATGAGCACCGCGGACCTGGCTGACGACGAGCACGTGCGCGGGCGCGAGATGTACTTGGAGCTGGATCACCCCGAGCGCGGCTCCTACTGGAACCTCGGCTGCCCCATCAAGCTCTCCGACTCTCCGGCAGTGATCACGCGCTCGCCGCTGCTGGGCGAACACACCGACGAGATTCTGGACGAGGTCCTCGGCTTAGGAGCGGAGGAGATCGCCGGCATGAAGGAAGCGGGGGCGTTCACCTTCAAGCGCTGAACGGGCTGCGGGCGCTGAACGCGCTCCAGGCGCTGAACACAGTACGGGCGCTCGACCGTTCGGGAGCGCTTGACACTCTGCGGTCGAGTCTTCCCAAATCGAGGAATCCGGGACCATGAACGACACCACCACGCGATCCGCCTCCCCGTCCGCGGCCTCCGCGCACGGCACCTGGTTCGGGCACCCGAGCGGGCTCTCGACTCTCTTCTTCACCGAGATGTGGGAGCGTTTCTCGTACTACGGGATGCGCGCCCTGCTCGCGCTCTACATGACCACGGCGACGACGAACGTGATCCTGCGGGGCGATGGATCGGAGGTGGCCAACCCCGGGATGGGGCTGGACGTGGGGACCGCGGCCGCCATCTACGGCCTGTACACGAGCCTGGTCTACATCATGGCGCTCCCGGGCGGCTGGGTGGCCGACAACCTGTGGGGGCAGCGCAAGGCGGTGTGGGTCGGGGGCTGGATCATCGCCCTGGGCCATTTCACGATGGCGGTGCCCTCCACCTTCGCCTTCTTCCTGGGGCTCGTCTTCGTCGTCCTGGGCACGGGGCTGCTCAAGCCCAACGTGAGCACCATCGTGGGCGAGCTCTATCCCGAGGGGGGCGCGCGGCGGGACGCCGGGTTCTCCGTCTTCTACATGGGGATCAACGTCGGGGCGCTCCTGGGACCGCTTATCACGAGCTTCCTCGCGGAGGGCTACAACTGGCACTGGGGCTTCGGAGCGGCCGGCGTGGGCATGGTGCTGGGCCTCATCCAGTACCGGAACCGTGCCCGTCTGCTGGGCGACGCCGGGCTCCTGAAGACGGAGGATGGCCCCGCGCAGCTGGCGGCGAAGTCGCGCAGGTTCTTCGGGACCTTCTTCGCGGTGGTCGTCGGGGTCGTGGCGTTCGGCTACCTGGTGTCGACCGGGGTGATTCCGGCCAGCCTGGCCCAGATCGCTACCGTGCTGGGCTACAGCGTGCTGGTGATCATCGCCGGCTATTTCGTCTACCTGTGGACGATGGGCGGCCACACCCGGGAAGAGAACCGGCGCCTGGGGGTGATCTTCTGGCTCTTCCTGCTGATCGCGGTGTTCTGGTCCGGTTTCGAGCAGGCCGGGTCCTCCCTCAACCTCTTCGCGCGCGACTACACCGATCGCAACATCATGGGATGGCTGATGCCGGCGGGCTTCCTGCAGTCGGTGAACTCCACCTTCATCATCCTGCTCGCGCCCGCTTTCGGCTCGCTCTGGGTCTGGCTCGAGCGGCGCAACCGCAACCCGTCGATTCCCATGAAGGCGGGGATGGGGCTGGTGGGGCTGGCGGTGGGGTTCTTCGTGCTCGCGTGGGGCGCCGCCAACGCTTCGGCCGACAACCTGGTGAGTCCCGCGTGGTTGGTGGTGACCTACTTCTTCCACACCGTGGGCGAGCTCTGCATCTCGCCGATCGGCCTGTCGGCCATCACCAAGCTGTCGCCGGTAAACCGGGTGGGTCAGATGATGGGGGTGTGGTTCGTGGGCGCGGCACTGGGCAACCTGTTCGCCGGGCTGGTGGCCGGACGGCTGGTGGACCTCGCTCCGGCACCGCTCTTCCAGAACGTCGCGATGACGATCGGTATCGTGGGCATCGTGGGGTTGCTGGCAGCGCCGTGGGTGAAGCGGCTGGTGGGGGGGAAGGGGTAAGGCGCGGCTTCGCTGCCCATAAACGAGCCGCCAACGCGCCTCTGAGAAGCGAAGACCCATGGGAATCTGCCATTTTGGCAGACTGTCTTGGTTGCGGGTTGTGAAGCCCTCGTTGAACTTACGCGATTGCGGGCCGAAATTCCCGCCGATTGATTCCCGCCGAACGTGTCAGGAGCAGGCTCGCCGTTCCGCGAGGGCCTTCCTGAGCTTGCTCTCGTCGGGCCGCTGGTAGCATTGCAGCACCGTCTGGGCCGTCGTCCACCCGCCCAGCTCGCAGAGCACCTTGAGCGGCTGATCCATCAGGTCGCTGGCAAACTTCCGCCTCAGCGAGTGCCAGCCGCGCCCCCGCTTCGGCTCCAGCGCGGCAAGCGACTCGGCCCGCGTCCACCACCCGCCGACCTGCCAGGGGCCGACGCAACGCGAAGGATCGTTCGGCGCGGGCAGCAGCGGTACGTTCCCGACTCCGGGGTTGTGTCCACGGGCCTCTTCCAAGACCGCGAGCGCTTCAACCGTTACCGGCGTCCGGTGCTCGTTGCCGGTCTTGTCATGCTCGGCCCGCCACCGGATGAAGCCAGCACTCACGTCGATGTCAGACCACGTGAGCTTGCGGATGGCGCCGATCCGGTGACCCGTCTCGTGCGCGAGGACCAGCGCGACGCGGAAGCGCCAGTCCATCTCCGCCGACACCTCCAGCAGGGCCTCGTACTCCGCCTGCGTGAGCAGCACCCGGTTCGGGTTCTTCTCCCTCGGCACCCTGAGGCCCCTCAGCGGGTTGGACCGGAGCAGGAGCCGTCCTTCCCGGTCCCTCGACCTTGCGGCCCAGTTGAGGATCGCGAGCAGGAGCCTCAGGTCCCGTTCGACCGTCCGGTCGGACACGGGCTTTCCGCTCGGCCCGATCCCGCCCGCCCGGCGCGCCCGGATGAACCGGTCCCAGTCGCGTCTCGGCGTGTCGTCGTACCAGGTGGGAAGGATCGCGATGCGCGAGGGCGGCTTCCCCAACAGAGCCGACCTGATCCGGTTGCAGCGCGATGCGATCTGCGCGGCCTACGAGGAGAGCGGCAGCATGGCGGAGGTTGCGAAGCGGTTTGCGCTTTCGGAACAGGCCGTCTCGAAACACGCTGCACGCGCGTGGCGTCCGGACGCGAAAGCCGAGGCGGCGGTAGCGGTACCAGCCTGATGAGAGCCGCGTTGACGCTACTACTGCTTGCGGTCGCGTGCAGCGACGGACCCGAGATCACGCCTCCGGAGCACGATCGCACCGTGAACGGCGACTGGTCGGGTTCCGCTGGACCCATGACCGTGCGGTATTCGCTGAATGAGGCGGACGGGACGATCGCGGGCCGCCTGGAGTTCGTTGTGGTCAACCAGGTTGAGGGCAGCGGGTCGGTCCAGGGTTCGCGGGTTGGCCAACGCATTGAGTTGCGGGCTGACGACGCTGACTTCGTGGAACTCGTTCTTGACGCACACATGGCCGGCAGCGCCACCTTCGGCGGCACCCAGCTCGGTAACCGGATCGCGGGCGAGTTCGCCTTCCAGGGTGCCGGGACCGACCCGGAGAGCGGCCGTCCGTTTGCCGTCGAGATACGACCCGGCCCCTTGCCACTCACCCTCGTGCGAGTCCGGCGGTAGGAAGGACCAACATTCCGCCGAGAGTGTTGCAATCGACCAGGAAAGGCCACATCGCGATCACGTCGGGGTTGGGTCGAGTTCGGTGGCGCTCCAAAGCCCGATGTCCGCGTCGACCGCGGGGCGAGCAGACGACCCGCGAGCTAGGAACTACTTGTACCGATACGTGATGCGGCCCTTCGACAGATCGTAGGGAGACATCTCGCATTTCACCCGGTCGCCCTCCAGCACCCGGATGTAGTGCTGGCGCATCTTGCCGGAGAGATACGTGTGGATCTCGTGGCCGTTCTCCAGCCGGACCCGGAAGGTGGCGTTGGGCAGGACCTCGATGACCGTCCCTTCGATTTCGATCACCTGTTTTGCCATGGACGGCCCTCCTTCTCGTGGCAGCGCCAGACGTTTGTTCCGCGAGACAAGGTAAAATGCGTTCCCGCCGGATGGCCGACAGGGCGGGAGTCGGGCGACCCGCACGAAGGCGATTCGTGGAAAAATGGGGTCAACGGCGTGGGAAACCTCCGCTGCGTTGTTGAAAAACGATCCGTGATTCGTCGTTCGGCTCGCGGAGGTCGGGCGAAGATCCCACTCGTGATGGCACCAGCGCACGGTGAGGACCGAGGAAACGTCGCCACGCCAATCCCAGAGCGGATCGGTGCCGACATGCCAGGTTGCCATGCGAAAGGCCGGATATCCTGCCAGTACAGTTGCGTCGTCCTCGCTGGCCCGGCGTTGTGCATCAGTAATCGAAGTGCCGGAGACCACCCTCACCCGGTTCCGGCCATTCGGCGGCGCCGTAGGAGCGCCGACTTCGTTTCGTGCGTGCCTCATTCGATTCCTTTCGACGATGGACTGCACGATCTGCGCAAGGGAATCTCGCTGGACGAAGGCTGCTTGACCAGTGCGAGTCTTGTCCAATGACACCCGCACCCGAGCACTTCGTCGGACTCGACGGGAAGTGACGGAGGAGCTACTGCCCGAGGTCGTTCAGGATCCGGGCCTGCCCTGGCTCCCGACCGAGTCCGAGAAGGTCGCCGCGTTCGAGGTGCTCGGCATCCACCGCTCCCTGCTGCCCGTCCTCGTCTACCGGGGCGCGGCTGGCGGCGCGTGGCGGTATTTTCCCTGCGGGATGCCCGTGGCGCTGGACTCCGGCCGCGCCGTGTTCGTCCACGCAGACCGCGACGACAACACCTTGACGGTCGAGGAACTGGGCGGTCCTCAACGGCTGCCTTCACCGCCTCGTCGAGATGAGGGTCTTGCTCCGATCGGGCCTCCCCGGAGCAATGATCCAAGGCCATTCGGTATGGCGTTCGAGCCGGTTTCGAGGGGACGGATCTTGACCGGCGATCGACCGGGGCCGGTGGCGTACCGCGCGTGCACATCGACATCGGGGTGCATGTGCACGGAATCGCCGTGTCCATGTGCGCGGGCAGGGGCACCGCATGTCGCTGCCCGCGCTGCGGTTGCACCACGGCCGCACGAACGGCGATGCCGTTCTGGAGAGTGCGGCCGTGGCGGGAGTGACCCCGGCGTTCGGCATCCTCACACGCCACGGCGAGGGCTGGGATGTGCGCTCTCATCCCACCCCTCCTCGGGGTCACTCCCGGCCAGAAGTCCCGTGCGGGAAGGCCTTCGGCGGAGCGGAAACGGAACGCCTCTTGCCGGACTGTCGGCCCGCGTCGCTTCCATTCACCTGCGAGAGCCGGTTTCCGCTGGTCACCCGGCCCGACGAATGGCTTTACGGGGAGAGCCGGATCCTTCGTGGTCGCGGGAGGGTAAGAGGCGTCCCCAGCCAATTCACACCCTATTCGACGACAGGAGCCACCCAACCCTTAGAGAAACCTTCCAGCACCGCGTCATCATGGAGGCAGCCATGTGCGATTTCGCCAGGGCTCCGAGGCGCTCGCAAGGCCCCGGGGCTCGCAAGACCAGAGACGAACGGCGGCTGAACCATGTACGGAAGGAGGGTGGCCATGAAACGGTATCTCTATGCCTTGGTGATCGTGTTGGCGCTATCGGCCCAGCCGACACCGCCTGCTCCCCCCGCTGAATCGCTTCCTCGTCCTTCGCCCACTTGGCACAGGGATGTCGATCCAGAGGGAATCCCGAGGCGTTTCGCGTTCGAGAGCTTCGCGGATCACCTCGGCAACTGCGGAGCGAACGGTGGCACCGTCGGCGACCCAAGCCACTACAAGGTACACCGCTTTCCGGTCCGTGCGGACATGGCCAACGAGCAGGATGCGGAGTTCCCCTGGCTTCCACCTCGACCGTCAACCGGTCAAGGACGGTAACCGCCGATGCGCAACTTGCGGCGAGAATGAGAACCGCCTCATCGCTTCTGTTGGTGCTTGCCTTGGCTTGTGATAGCGAGCCCGCGGTCATCCAGCCGGAACGGGATCCCACCCTCAACGGCACTTGGTCGGGCATGTACGGGGGAGGCACTGTGCGTTTCGATCTGCGCGACCGGGAAGGAGCCGTGACCGGCACGTTCCAGTGGGTGTTCCCGGGCCAGTTCGCAGCCAGCGGGCAGGTACTGGGTAACCGCACGCAGACGAGCGTCGCGCTCAACGCAACCATGGTGATCGCGATGGAAGGGTTCGAGATCCCGGTGAACATGGACTCCAAGGCGGACCTGAGCGGAAGGCTGGCGGGCAACCGGCTCGCTGGCGAAATGACCTTCGATGGCGGCGATGCCCCAGCCGGTCCTCACCCGGAGACCGGCCGACCCACCGGAGTAAGACTGACGCCCTTCATGTCACCCGTCACGCTCGTTCGTTAACTGAAGGCAGGGCGCGCCAGCCAATGCCACTGGCGCGCCCTGCCTCACCAGAGATTCTCCGGCCCACACCCTACTGGGGTTTGCTCCCCATCTCGATGGTTCCGTTGATCACCGCGCCCTTCTCAATCGTGATCGCTTGAGCGTCGATATCACCTTCTACACTACTGGAGGCTCGTAACGTCAACCGCGCCGAGATCGTCAGATTCCCCTCAACACGCCCCGAGACCACAGCTTCCTCGGCCCGGACACTACCTCGAATCAGGGCGTTCTCGCCGACGACAACGGCTGCTCCGCCTTTCACGTTTCCTTCAACGTTGCCTTTGATATGGATCGTGCCCTCGACCTTGCAATCACCGACCACGGCCATCCCGGGGCCGATGATCGAAATCGTTTCGATCGAGGGTGAGGGAGGTGAGGAAGAGCGCTTTCTCAGCATCTTGAACGTTGATGTTGGAGCTTAAGTTTGTCCATCGGGGGAGGGCGGGCGAAGGCCGCCTGTCAGGTCCGACCGAGAGGCCACCTTGACGCCGCCGACCCCCCGCTTGAAGGCGTCTCCGCCGATCTCGGTTGCACAGTCGCCGCACAGCCCACTCTTGGCGTCCCGTGTAAACAGCGTATACGACCGACCGCAGGCGACGCAGGGTCTGCGGACTGAATGCAAGCTCACGCTTCCGATTCCCGGAACGTCACGCAGCGGCTCCGCCGGTGCGCCGGTGCGCGGGCAGATGCACACTGGGATCGCGCGTCCTGCTCATCGGTTTATCAATGACACGGCGAGCATCGAGGAGCCCTTGTCGCACCAAGCCCAGATTGGATCGTTCGTCACGGTCGCAGTCTCGACCTGGAAGCCCGGATATCCCACCAGCTCGGCGGTCGGCGCGCGGCTGCCCGGCTCCGCCATCGGTCCCGCCAAGAGGCGAACCGCCTCCGGCCCGGTGTTCTGGATGACCACCGACGTTCCGACCGGGACGCCCGCGACGATGTCGGCGGGCTCCGTGCTGACTGGGATTGACCTGCGTTTCACTTCGTTCGCGGAGTGGAGGGTGCCAATTGAAGACTTCGCGATGGCGTTGCTGGGCGAACGCAACTGGCCGGAATGCAGTAACCGGGAAGGAAGGTAAGACGCGATACGGAGAACGCCTAGTCCAAGATCCCCCTCCTGCCAGTCTGGTGTATCGGAGAACCTTAAACCCTCCGCAGGGCTGTCGTCCCCGTTAGGCAGGTATCTCAGTGAACCGCATCTCGGCCTCGCGGACTCTGGGGACGGCGATCCCGGACCTCGCAACGTTTCTGCCCGACGCGGCACCCGGCGATAGATCCCCTCGATGATCTTGTGGATCGTTCCGCTCACCCGACCGGGAAGGCCAGACCGGTCTGAAGGGTCAGATGACGGGTCTTGGTCTCGTCTTCATCGACGGGAACAAGTCCGTACGAGTAAAGTGCGTCGATCCCCAACCGAAGACTGCCGCAGAACGGAAACTCGACACCAGCGCCGAGAGCGAGTCCGAAATCCAACGTCTTGATGTCGAAGTCCGAAAACTCCTCGTTGTCGCAAGCAGCGCGAGTACTGACGCCGCCCGAGGCAGCCTCCACATCACAGGAGAGTCGATAGGCCGCCCAGGGCCCAGCGACCACGCCCACCGACAGCCCTCCTTCGCCGAGTGTTGCGACTCTTGCCAGGGCCGAGAGCTGGATGTAGTCGATGTCGAGCCTGACTCCTGTGTCTTCCATCGTACCGCTGCCACCCTTCTGTGCGAATGATCCGCCGAATCTCAAGCCGAACACGCTCGACATCGGGAAGTCAAGGTCCACGCTGGCGACCATGCCGACAACCGACCCCTCGTCGATCCGTACCTCCTCGATGGACGCGGATGCCAAGCCGATCCCGCCCTTGAGACCCAACGTCATCTGGCCGTCCGCCGGCGCGGCGATTGCCAAGAGCGGTATCACCCCGACCAGCCCACGGAGTACACGCATGGCAAGACCATCCCCTGTAGTGAGTCGCGGGAACGGAGGGATCGCAGGCGTTGCCCTCCAATTTGACCGGCTCTAATGTAGTGCGTACGAGGGAACGCGCCATCAAGCTGAGCCAACTCAGGTCGAGAGCGCCGCCTATTCCAACGTCCTCGCACTCAAGGGTCCCGTTAGATGAGGCCGTGGCGCAACTCGCCGTGGGGACGACCCCGGCAATACACGTTCATGACGCTGGCCGCGCTCGTGCTCGGGAGTTGCGAGCGCGTGATCATCAACGGCTATCCCCTGCCGAACCAGCCTCCGGGGAGATCAGCCGTCGAACTTCCCCATCAAGTGCTGACCGTCGGCCGGGCGCTGACGATCTCGAAGGCCGAGAACCTGTTTTGGGACGACGACACCCTAACGCTCACCGCCACGTCTTCCGACACGACGGTCGTGACGGTGTCGCTGGCCCTCGAGGAGGGTTCGTATTCCCTGACCATCGACCCGCGGTCGCCGGGCGTGGCCAGCGTTGCCATCGTCGCGACCGAGCCCGATGGCGATGGCAGCGACGACGACCAGCAACCACGGGGCCGGTCGGTGACGCGCAAGGTCGGCGTGACGGTCGTCGAGGCATGAGGGTCGGCGGGTTGCTGTTCGCGGCTGCCGCAGTGCTTTCCCTGCCGCGCTGCTCGCCGCCCACGGACAGCGACGAGTGTCCGCCCAGGATCGTGCCGATCGATCTGAGCGGCTCTTGGACCGGCATGGTGCGCGGCGCGATTACCGTTCGGTTCGAGCTCAGGCAGGCGAACACGGTCACAATGCTCGACCAGTACGGCGACATCACCGGGACCGTGTCGATCACGATTCCCGGCCCCGTGGAGGCGAGTGGTTCCGTGGAGGGATGGACGCACGGGACGGCCGACCATTGCGACGAGAGCAGGATTGCCGGCCAGTCTGTCAGGGTCTTCGCCCATCTGACCGTCATGCCGACCGACCAACTCGAACTCCCCCTGCATATCGACATGCTGTTCGCAACGGTGGAGGACGGCGAGATTCACGCCGGGCTGATCTACACCGGACCCACTGCGGTCACGTTCGACGGGAACGGCGAGGTGACGGGCATAGAGCTGGACAGCTTCACCGACACGGCGTTCAAGCTGACCCGGGGCAAAGGAGAGAAGACCGGATGAGCGAGTTGGGGCAGGCTGCTTTGCTCGATCCGACCATCGGATGACAAGTCATCGGGGCGGATAGAGAGGAGGTTCCCGAGGCGGCCCCGCCCTCCGCGGCGCCGACAGTGGCGCGGAAGCCCATGGGGTCTTGTAGGGGAAGATCCGGTGCTCCGGGTTCGCCGCGCTCGTCCGCGGCCGCCGGCAGGTCGCCTTCACGCCCATGAGCCGCCGGACCCGGTGTCGGCCGACCGCGACGCCCTCGCGGCTGACGCTGCTGCCCGTCCCATATGTCACCGTGTTCCGACTTCAACAACTACCTCCAGCAGCGGTAGTCTCGAAGGTTGACGCTGAATCGGGTGCTGCCTCGGCGAAGCCAGACGCGCGTGACGCGATTCCTCCATTGCCGCGACGCCGATTCGGCTTCGCCGCTTCTGGTTGCAGGCCCCCAGGTTTCGCTGATTCGCCCCTCGACCACCGATGACATGTCGGTGTCAAGATAGATCAGCTGGATTCTTCCAATGCAGCCCCGGTACGGATCGATGGCGACCGCAATCGAGTCGGTTGTCCCGAAAAGACCCTCGGTACGACCGACTACGGTAAGGGCACCGGACCGGCGCGGCATGGTCTCCAGCGACTCGGGAAGCGGCTCGCCAAGCGCGATCGTCGCCCCCCCGACCAGTTGCACCGCACGCGGAACCGAACGCATCACGGAACTGGGAACGGGGGGTTGAGAGGCGCAAGCCACCGGTGTCAACTCGATCGGGCGGATCCAGGTCCGCTCCCCGAGGTTGTCCGAGTGTGTGTTGGCCTTTCCCGCCCATGCGCCCCCGCCATGCGGCACCAAGGGCGCCATGACGCCATGGAAGCCTGTGGAGAACACGAGCCTGAGCGTGTCGTTGCGAACAAAGTGGCTCATGTACAGTTGAGGTGTCGGGATGGCACCGGCCGGCACGATGATCTGTCCAACGTTGCCGAGATACGTCGTGTCGTCGTGCGGACGGGCCAAGCGAAGGCGGGGCGGAACTTGGTAGAAGGCGGAGTCCAAGCCTAGGGAACTGGGTGCGGACATGATGGGCTGGAACCGGCTGCCGGATCTCTCCTCTGCCCAGTCGCCCTCGGCGACATCATAGCAGCCGAGCAGGTACCCTTCCGTCAACTGTGCCGACACTGGCACCGACCAAGCCGCGGCCACCAGAAGCAGCGCGCCCAGCCGGGTGGCGCGCGCATCCCGCCCATGGGCGATCCCGGCCCTTGGGATAGGGCGTTCCTTCAGCGAGCCGATCCAGGATACCAAATGATGCTCCCAACCTCTTCTTCCGGGTGAATGACCACTGCTGGACGCCATCTCCTTACCGCGGTCCGCCCACGAGGTCAGCAAGTTGTTGGAGCGCGGCGTCGAGGTCCGACAGGGTGGACTCGACGCGGTCCGTCGCGGCGATGGTGGCCGGGTCGCCCTGAGCGATCACGCCCTCCTGCACGGCCCGCGCAAACGTCAGCACGGTTGACTAGGGAATCGAGTTCACGCCCCGTTACGGGCTGAATCCTACGCCTCAGCATGGCGGCCCCAAGCCTATACATCCGCTTGTCCTTTTCGCTGGCGTTGTCGCTATCAGCGAATTCCTCAAGGAACTTCGCCAGCTTTCCAATCTCCCCTTTCGTGATCGTCATTTCCACCACCGTCTTGAGCAGGTCATCTTGCACGCGCGGCTGCGTGGCGCTAGCCATTCATCCTCAGGCTCCACAATAGCCGGGATCGAACCGTGTCGCCAAAGGAGACGGAATCGATGACCAGACACACCGTCGGGATCAACATCGCGAAAGCCCACCTTGATGCCCATGAAATGCCGCGCCCGCGCGCACGGCGGCCCGGTTCTCGAACGACGCGGCCGGCTTCCGGAAGCTGATGGCCTGGATCGGCCCGGAGATGATCCGGGTCGTACGAGCCGACCGGCCCCTGGCACTGCGACTTCGAGGAGGCGCTTCTCGGCGCCGGCGTTACTCTCTACGCGATCAACCCGTACCAGGTGTGCTGCTTCGCCAGATCGCGAGGGGCGCGCGCCAAGACGGATCACTGCCCGCACACTTGCGCAGATGGCGGCCGTGGTTGTTCGACCTGCGCCCGACCCGGACGATGTCGCGGGTCCGGCGCGACCTCGCCGAGCTGCAAATCGTGCGCGACGCGCTGGTCGGGTACCGGAGCGCCACGCTCAACCGCGACGACGTCGGCGCGGAAACCCCGGGGGCCATAAGCGTAGCGCAGGAACTCCGTGTTCTCCATCCGCCGCCCGCCGACTTCGCGGTTATCCTCCACGATGACGGCCTTCATCTGGTCGAACAGCAGCTCCGAGGGCACGCCCCCGAAGTACCGGAACGCCGACTCCAGCCCCTCCATCACCACCGCCATCGTCTGGCGCTCGTAGAACCTCAACCACATCCGCCGCGAATAGCCCAGCACCACGATCAGCGCGTGCCGCTTGCCCCACGGCAGCCGGAAGTCCGCGAAGTCCACCTGGCCCTGGTGGCCCGGAGGCGTCTCGAACCTCTGGACCGGCTGCACAGGCTCCCGTCGCCGGACCTCGCGCACTGTACCGCTTCACCTGGCCGTAGCCACCCCCGTAGCCCGCCGCCTGTACCTCGTTAAACAGACGCAGGGCGCTCAGCTTCGGGTACTCGGCCAGGCGCACGTCGATGATCCCCTTGGGGTCGAGCTTCGACGGCCGCCGTGGCTTGGGTCCGTACCTCACCGCCTTGCTGTCCGCGCCTCGGTCGAGCTTCCCGGCCTCGATCCAGTTGTACACGATCCGCCTGCTGATCTCCAGATGCCGGGCGATCTCGGCCGTCGGCATCCGCTGCTCGAGATGATGTCGCAAGAGCACCCGCTTCTCTCTCCCGATCACCGCGTCTCCTCCGTTCAATGGTGACGCAAGATGCCCAGTCAGCCCCGGAATATCCGCTAACCTCGGGTCCAACCCCCTACCGCCGCCGCCCTTCCGGACCCGGAAGTGTGCAGATCTGGACGGCCACTTCTGTGAAGTCTTAATTGGCCGGTAACAGATGCCTAATCCGCTGTCAGGCTGTCGATTGCGTCAATGCGGTCGGCGCGGCGGTGGCGAACCGCCGGCCCATGGAGCCGTGGCCGGGGAGTGACCCCGGTGTTCGGCCTGCCTCACACGGTTGACGTATCGGGATTTGATGATTGGGAGGTAATCATGAGTTGTTCTGACCTTTCTTATATTATGCTTGAAAGATAGACGATGAATAAAAGAAGTAAGGCAGCCACAATCAGGCAAAGGACAAATGATACAAAATGCATTTTGGTCATTAGAATTCCTCGCAGCGCTCAACGTTCATTCCCACAGATACAATATGCTAATTGTTCACTAGTCATTCTTGGTCGTCGGTTGAAGAGCGCTCCCTGGTTCGATCTTTCCCGACACGGATGCGGCGTTCCCGGTTTGAACAACGCAGCGGCAGGCGTCCGCCATCCGTGTACGCCTGCCACTCGCAGGTCTGCGCCGGAGGAACTCTTGATGTCGGGCACCGGCGTTGCACGCTTCTCCAGAGGGGATCAGCTGGATCAACAGATATCTACGCACTCGCCGGGAACCACGCGCCAGATCGTCAGCCAGAGCACCTCCTCCTCGTAGTGGCGGGCGTCCGAGCGTATCTTGAATCCCCAAACGCCGTGGCACCAGAACCACGAGCACGCCTTGGGGTTCGGCTCGTCCGGCCAGCGAGGGTCGATCCCAGCGTCCATCGGTGAGGGCGCGCGGTCGACGGCGACCTCCCACTCGCTGTTCGGCAGCAGCCCCCAGTACGCAGTGCCCTCCGACACGAGTTCGCCCGCCTGCGAGAGCGTCACGTCCACGAACACGAGCCCGGACTCGGGCACGGCGAAGCAGCCCGACGGCAGGTGGTCGGACCCGAGCGTCACCGTGTCCGCGTCCCAGCGCACCGCCACCTCTAGACCCGCCAGGCCAGCCGGGTCGATGATCGAGTTGCGGAGCGTAAGCCTGTCCAAGAAGATGGTCGTGACACCGTGGGGCACCGTGACCGCCAGACACGACGCGCCGCCGGACTCTTCGGTCATGTCGGCACAAGCGGCGAGCACGAACAACGCGACGACCGTCGCCCCCACCCATCCCCTTCTCGCTGCCGCACTCCTCATCCGACGTTCCTGTGGCCAAGCATCCCGGGTATCGTTGGCGTTCCAGTCCCGCGGTTCCGTCGCGCCTCGCCCGCGCTTTCTGGCACGCGGATACCGCGGCGCTCGTTGTCGTAGAGCGTTTTGTTGACGCGGCTCTCGAGGCCCCAAACGGCAGTCGGCAACGTTGTCGCGGTCGTGGGCTCGCATGATGCCAAACTCCTTCTTGCGCCGCACCTCGCAGGTTCGGAATACGGTCATCACGTAGTCGGCGGCGTCGCCATCGCTCACCGAATCGATCAGGTCCCAGGACAATGCCGCGATGTAGCCCTCGGCCAGTGCCTCCCGGTCCGACCCGTCCGTCGGCGGAGATTCGAAGTTGTAGGCCGGGTGCGAGTCGCGCGACCCGATCTTCCCGGCGTAGTCGGCGAGGCTCTCTTGGAACGCGCAGCGGCAAAGCGACCGCCGTGCCCCATGTCCGATCCCCCTCCCGTGCCGCGCCTTCGAGTAGCCGCCAAACCCTGAGTCGATCCACGGGATCGCTTCCTTCAGGTTACTCCACGGCATGTAGGTGTGATCGGTGCCGACTGACCTGCATGGTGGTGTTGCAATCTTCGGTCGTCGCCTCCCAGCACCCGAGGAACGAGCCTCTGCCCACCTCGGACGTGGCCGGCAGATTCCCGCCGCGCGCCAGATAGTAGCCCTCCGCGGGGTACCTGAAAAGCACGATGCCGCCTGTCGGTACCGGTAGCTCTGCGTCGCGCCCGCGATGTAGCCCGAACATGAGGCTGGGACGGTTCGACGTGAAACGCTGGGCATGGGCCAAGGCGAGGACATCTCGATCATCCAGCCGGGCATGGAGATTACTCGGTGGCATCACCTGCGAAGGGGCAGTCCGCATCGAAGGCGGGGTCGAAGGCCCGGTACGCTCAGCGACCTCGGTTGTCGTCGACAGGGAAGGAGGGTTGCGGGCGAAATCGAGGCGCACGGGATCGTGATCGCGGGCACGGTCATGGGGAACCTCGTGGCTGCCGGGCGCGTGGAGTTGCTGGAGCAATGCCTGATCCGGGGCGACATCCAAGCCGGGCGCATGAAGCTCGGCGAGGGCGCTCAGGTCGAGGGCTACCTTCGCGTGGGCAGCACCGCATCGGAGGCAACGCCCGATTGAGTCCAACTTTCGCCGGTCGTAGGTCGGCGTCCGGTTCCAGACGCTGTTGCTCCGCACCCGGCGGGATCGGCGATTGATCCCGGCAGCAGCGCGTTGCCGAAGGCCCCGAACGCCATCCGGTCGTTGACGCCGCCCGACACCGTGGGGGCGCCGTTCTCCCTTCGGCGCGAATAGTCCGCCACGGCGAACACCTCAAGGCTCTCGCCCGATGGCCAGACGAGCGTGCCGCGGACGGCCCGTCCGTCGTCATCCCCCATGTCCAGACCGTCGTGGACCCACGTCACGTAGCCGTCCCGCTTGCGCAGGGCCACCGTGAGACCGGCGTAGAGTCCGCCCGCAACGGGACCGCTGACCAGGACCGTCCCGTTGGTCATGCCATCGCTGCCGAACTCCGCGCGGACGCTCCGGCGGGGCCGGTCGTCGGGCCGCCGCGAGTGCAACACCACCGCGCCGCCCACGGCGTTGCGGCCGAACAGGGTGCCCTGCGGTCCGCGCAACACCTCGACGCCGGGGTCCGTCACAGGAAGGTAGTCCAACTGCCCCATGCCGCGGATGAAGACCTGCGCCGCGGATTTCCTGCCCGCGAAGGCACCCGAGGAATTGAAGGAAAGGTTGGGCGTGAAGTACCCCAACTGGTCCGTGGTGGCGATGTCCTGGGCTTCCAAGTCCCGTCCGGAGAACGCCGAGATCGCGACTGGAGCCTCCTGCAGGGACTCCCCCCGGGTTCCTTGCCGTGACCACGATCTCGGGCAGGGGAGTCACGGAATCCGGAACCGGCGGCGGCGGGTCCTGGGCGAGGGCCGGCGCGGGAACAAGGGCGGCCTACCCCATCAGGTGCAGCCACCCACCTGAGCTTCCGGGTTCCACTGGGTCCATTCCGCATGGGCCGGGCCTCCGATAGCGCGATCCGTGCCGCGTCCGCCATGTCCTCATCGACTCATCCCCACCGGAACCGACGGCGAACGGCATCCGTTCCCAGCGATGCTCAGGCATTAGCGCACCGGCGAGGGGGTTCGAAGCGCGACGCGGCCCTCCTTGCCAGCCCGGGTCCCGGGGAGGTGGGGAGTTCTTCCTCGCTGGCTCGGGCGCGGGAGTCAGGAACCGGGCTCGAACCTTACCCGCGCGACGCGCCGCACGTCGAGTGAATCGTTTATTGGCAACTTACCCCTCCTACTCCGCCGGCTTTCGCCCTCGCCTCGCGCGCCGGTTCGAATCCCTCGTCGGCTTTATCCCACACTGCAAGTGCGCTCCGCAAGTGGTGCACTGCCGCCCCGGTGTTGCCCCGCGCCTCCATCAGCAATCCCATCTCCACATGCGCGTGCGGATCGGCCGGAACCAGACGCAAAGCTTCCCGTAGCTCGGCCTCTGCTTGGTTCCAGCAGCCCCGCCCTCCGCAACGCTCGTTCCGCTCCGCGGTAGAATCTCCCTCGGGCGAAAGCGCTTTCGCCAACCTGAAGCTCTCCGCCGCCCCTGCGTGATCCTCCGCGCGGTCCCTAATCAACCCCAGATCCCCCAACAGCGTGGACCGGAGTCCTTCTGACCTCTTAACCTCTACCACATCCGACGCCTGCCGGAACGCCTCCAGGGCGGCGTCCACACCCTCCGTTGCCAGAGCGACATGCACAGCCGAGCGCGACAGGTAGATAGTTGGCGATGCCCGGAACGCCGCCGGCAACTCCTCCAAGAGGGCAACCGCCTCGTCGACGCGGCCCGCGTCAAGGTAGACGAAGATGTCGGCGATGCGACCGTAAGCGCTATCGAACCGCGTCCGGAAGCCTGCTTCCTCTTGCAGCCTTTCCTCGATCGCGCGGATCGCGTCGGCCATCTCACCGCGGCGGTGGTGATAGTGCGTGAGCCCCCCAAACGCTGCGGTCCTCTGGCCTGGAGTGCGGGCCAGTGCCAACGAACGCTCGTACCCGGCGCGGCCTTCGTCCAATCGCCCGATGTCAAGGTCGAGTTCAGCGAGTTCCCTCACCAATGCGGGTTCCAAGGGTTCCAGGACGATGGCTCGCTCCATGGCTTCGCCGGCATCGTCATATCGACCGCGCTGCCGATGGAAGCCGGCCAGCTGCGAGTACCCGAGCGCGTCTCCCCGGAACCGCTCTACATACTCGGTCAGCAGGGACAGGGGTGTCGCGGTCGGCGACGTTGTGGAAGGAACCCTTGAAGAACGCCTCCACTACGGCGTCGCTTTCGGAGAGCCGTCCCCGCACCGGCAAGTCCTCGATGCCTTCGCGGATCGGGATCTCCAAAGCGTTCTTCACGGGTCCCGATATCTCGTCGACGAGCGCAAGTACGTCTGCCCCTTCGTGGACGCGCACTTGGCTCGGCACCGTCGAAGTCCCGGACCGTTTCACGGTGATGGAGATCCAGATGGATACCATGCTCGGCGTGTGGCGCGACGAACTGGATGTCGAGCATCCGCAGGTGCTGCGGCTGAACAGGACTGGGAACTGAGAAACCCGAACCCCGGCAGGCCCATCACAGGCCCACCGGGGTTCCTTGCCCGCCTGCAGGAGGCGGACGAGCGAATCCGTGAGAGTCAGCTCACCGCGCTTCTGAGACTCGGCGAGTAGACCCTACCGCGTCTCCCACAGCCAGTTGTAGTTCAGCCGGACGTAGTAGTAGCCCCCGTTAAAGCCGAAGGGCGTGCTCTCGGGATAGCGTGCTCCAACGCCCAACGCGTTCGGGCTCTCGTCCGGATACGTATTGAGCAGGTTCTGCGCGCCGAACGTGACCGAGGCGTTGTCCGAGAGATCCAGCGCCATTTCGGCGTCGACGATGACACGTCCCGGATAGGTGAACTCGTCGCCGATATCGTACCAGCCGTCGTAGAGCGTGCCCCGCAGGAGGCCGCGCCACCGGCCGAACGAGTGCACGCCGCTGAGCGAGGCGCGGAAGCTCGGGAGCGACTGCTCCAGCTGGAAGACGCGGTCGTCGTCCACGACCTCGGGGTTGCGATCCGTGACCTCGGTGGCGGTGAAGTTGAAGAGGAAGTTGACGCTGGTGTTTCCACCCATCGATTCCGGGGAGTAGTTCAGCACGAAGTCCCATCCCTGGGTGAGGGTCGAGAAGTCGTTGGTGAAGAAGCGGAACTCGGCCAGGTTGCTTGCGCTCGTGATGCCCTCGGACACCAGCTGGGAGACCTCGGCGTCGGTGAGCTCGAAGGTCCGGGTCTGGGCGAAGCGATCGTCGATCGCGATCCGGAAATAGTCCCCGGTCAGCCGCAGGGAACCTGCCTCGTACACGGCGCCTGCCGCGATGCTGAACGACGTCTCGGGCTCGAGTTGGCGGCCGCCCTTGAGCGCCGCGACGCGTGAGGTCGAAGGGATGGTGCCGCGGTTGACCAGGTCGCCGATCTCGGAATCGAAGACGGTCGACACGTTGAAGGTGTTCTGCTGCCCGGGCGTCGGCGCCCGGTAGCCCGTGCTCGCGCTGGCGCGCAGCGACATCTGTTCGGTAGCCGCAATGCGCGCGGACACCTTCCCGGTGGCCTGACCTCCGAAGTCCGAGAAGTTCTCGTAGCGGCCGGCGAGGCCGATGTTCCAGTTGTCGGTGACGCCGTTGCCGAGATCGAGATCGGCATAGACGGCGGTGTTCCTGCGGCTCCAGTTGCCGGCCGCGAGCGGGCTGAACCCGGGGAAGCCGTTCGAGGAGGAGCTGAAGCCCTGCGCGGCATAGGGTCCGATCTGCCAGGACTCGTCCTGCCCCTGCCCGACCTCGAAGCGTTCCTCGCGGCGCTCAAAGCCGCCGGCGAGGTGCGTCCGGTCGTTCACTTCATAGGCCAGATCCAGGTTGAAGTTGAGTTCTTCCTGGTTGTAGAGGCCCGGATCGAAGTTGGTGGGGGTCTGCGGTCCGAGTGCCGCGTTAACGGTGTTATAGATGAAGAAGTCGACGAGGTTCTTGCCGAAGCTCGTGCTGGCGTCCCACGAGATGCCGCTGTCGGTGCGGCCGCGGAGACCGCCCACGACGGAGGCGTCGAAGACGTTGCCGCCGAACTGGGGCGTGAAGCCGCCCGGGAACATCTCCTGAAAGGAGAAGCAGTTCGGGTCGTCGAAGACCTGCCGCAGCGCCACCGGATCGGGCACGTTGTTCGTGACGTTCACGACGGGGCAGTTGGCGGAGCCGTCGACGATGCCGTCGCGCGCGTCCAGCACGTCACCGATGAGCAGCGTGGCGCCGCCGTCGCCGCTGAACACGCCGCCGCGGGTGTTGGGGTTGCGGAAGAAGAAGCCGCCGTCGACCTCCTTCCTGCCGATGTTGCCGAAGGCGTAGGCCTGCTCGTCGTCGTCGAAGGTGTAGCCGGTGTTGACCCAGACCTTCAGGTCGTCGGTGACCTTGGGCGAGCCCCAGATCTGGGCCGTGGGCGTGCGCACCGCGGTGTTGCCGGCTGCGATCAGGCCCGCCGCATCGCCCCGCTGGATGGCGCGGTCGGTGGGGTCCTGGTTGCCGTACTCGACGGTAATGTTGGCGAAGCCGGACTCGCCCAGGGGCAGACCGACGTTGCCGGCAACCGAGAGCGCGTCGCCGTCGCCCTCGTAGAAGCTGCCCTGCTTGATCTCGACGCTGCCGCCGGAGCGGTCGTTCTTCAGGATGAAGTTCAGCACGCCGGCGATGGCGTCCGAACCGTACTGCGCCGCGGCGCCGTCGCGCAGCACCTCCACCTGGCGCAGGGCGAGACCGGGGATGGACCCGATGTCGGGCCCCTGGGCGCCGTCTGAGAGGCCGCCGCCGAGCCAGGTGATGACCGCGCCCCGGTGACGCCGCTTGCCGTTGAGCAGCACCAGGGTGTGGTCGGAAGCGAGGCCGCGCAGGTTAGCCGGGCGCGAGATGGTCGCCGCGTCGCTGATCGGCTGCATGTTGACGTTGTAGGACGGGACCACGGTGCGCAGCAGGAAATCGATGTTGGTCTCGGCCTGGTTGGCGATCTCGTTGACCGGGATCACGTCCACGGGGACCATGGATTCGGTGACGGTGCGCGGGCGCGTGCGGCTGCCGACCACCACCAGCTCGTCGAGGGTGAAGGTCACAATGTCGAGCCCCAATTCAACTGTGGTTGTCTGGCCGCTGGTGACCGTAACATCTTCGGAAAGAAGTCCGTAGCCGATGAGCCGGACCTCGATGATATGATTTCCGGCCGCCACGTCGGGCAGTGTGAAGCTGCCGTCGGGGCCGGTGAATGCGATGATGTCGAGGGCGGGGACTTCGACTCGCGCTCCGCCGAGTCCGGCGCCGCTGTCGTTGCTGCGGACGGTTCCCTCGATGGTGCCCTGTGCGAAGGCCGCCGATGGCAGGGCCATCAGCGCCAGCGCCAGGATTCCTCGTCTGATCATGCTGGTATGCTCCTGTTGGGGTCTGGATGGATATGGCTTGCATCCCTCGCCGAGCCGGGGCATCCTGAGGATGAAACGGTCATCCCTGTTGCAGGCGAGATGTGTCGTGGCGCCATTACATGCTAAGCTACCCCTTTGTTCCACGGCCTGTTAAGCGCCGTTCGGCGGAGCCCGTTGCCAATCTGGAGGTGTGAATTCGACGTCGAGGTGCTTGTGCAGGGAAATGCCGCCGTGCCGTGCGGAACGCGGATTCCGCAAGTCGCTGGACGGCGTGGGGTTGGGCCACGGCCTGCGGATCGCCGGTGCCGATTCTCCTGTGCTTGTCGTGCGAGCCTCGATGCTCATGTATCCATTCAGGACGTGGGAAAGACGGTGGCGACCAAACTCCCGTACGGCCCTTGCGGCCAGCGACCCGACGGCCCGACCACCGTCTGTGCTGGATGCCCGCTCCGGCTCGCTCCGCTCGCCTCTGCGGGCATCCAGCACACCGGGCCATCCCCGTGACCCGGACCCGCAAATCAAGCGGGTATACCCAAGAATGGAAGAGACAAGCGACCCCCCCAGTCCGAGAGCCTGGTACGGGTTCGGGGTCGGGTGTGCTTGCGCACCCCCACCCCCGCCCCCTTGGGGTCGCTAGCGTACCAACGATCCGTCCCGGAGGGGTGTCGCGCGCCGCTTCGAGGCGGCGGAGGACGTGTTGGCCGGCCGGCTGGCCGACGGGCTTGTCCGGCATCGCCGACCAAGAACGGGACGCGCCCGTTCCGGCTCGCCTCTCGCCTTCCCGCATGGGATTGTTGGTCCGGAGCGACCCTGGCAGGCCGGGGCGAGGGTGTGAATACACGCTCGCCGCTATGCCGCACCAAGCCTTCGGGGCGGGGGGTCGCTCCCGCCACGGTCGATGCGCCCCGTCCGGCAACGGGCGGGCGGGCCGCGTGGCCGCAGGACGTTGCGGGCGCGGCGGATGGCGGATTGCCGCCGTGTGAATCGCCGGAGCGCAAGATCGTGAAACGACCCTCCGCGTCGTTTTCACGCTCCGGTCCGGCCTAAGTCGGAGCGGTCGGGCACCGTCCAACCCGACTCTGACGAACTGCGGCCCTCCCGGCGTTGCCGGCGTGCTCAGCTCGCAACCCGGTCGGTTGCCGAGTCCGTTTCAAGACGAAACAGCGCTTCGCGGCTCGAACGACGGCGGGCAAAACCGAAGTGTCTCCACGGTTGGTCGGCCATTCGGTCGGACGATTCACGGCAAGCACTACGGCGTCGGTGGCGATCAAGTTTCGGCGGACCCTGCGCTCCAGACCGCCGACGTGACTGCCGACGGCGCACCGGACCTCGCCTCCGAAGCGAGTCCGCGCGGTTCGTTCGACAGCCGCTTTCGAGGGGTCAGCCGGTGACGCGCGCGTTAGATTAATCAGCACCGGGTCCGGGCCGCTCGAGATGAAGCCAGCGCCGCTCGATGGCGATCAGGTGGCCGATCACCTCGATGGCCTCGACGGCTCCCTTTTGGGTATTGAATCCACCCCGCTGCCGGCAGCGGGGCGAAATCGGAAGCCGGTAGCTTTGGCTCAACACACAAC
The DNA here is from genome assembly GCA_965232315.1 of Longimicrobiales bacterium. Classification (GTDB taxonomy): domain Bacteria; phylum Gemmatimonadota; class Gemmatimonadetes; order Longimicrobiales; family Gaopeijiaceae; genus BD2-11. Next base: position 28,597 of record CBDDPN010000039.1, read on the forward strand.
TCCCAAGGCTGCCGGCGGGGCATCCGCAAGACAGCTAGAAGGGCGGCTCGGCCGTGCCTCAGTCCGCGATCAAGAGCCGGAGTTTTGCGATCCGCCAAGGCGGAAAGTCTCTGTTCAAGAGAAGGTACAGGAACCGGCCTCCGCCCAGGACCCTGGATCCGTCTGGAAGCGGGACATCCTCATAGAGCTTGGTTCCGGTTTGCCGGTCGTAGATCTCGAGCGACGTGTGCAGAACCCGGAAGGGAGGCAATGGCCGACCAGGGTCGAACCGGGCCCGCGTCAGGACCAGATGTCGACCGACCACGTCGATGCGGTCGATGATGTCGAAAGTCCCGAGAAACTCCCCCAGCGTAGTGCCGTAGGCCGCGGGGTTGGCGAACGCGCCCGCCTCCAATACCGGAATCGGCCGGAACGAGTCGGACGGGGTCCCGAGCGTGCCCACGGTCTCTCCCGCACCATCGATGATCGTGACGGGGTACTCCAGACCCGACATGACAAACGTCGAGTCGCCGCCGACCGCGGTCGGAAAGCGCGCAAATGCGCCCCAATAGGGCCTCTCGGAGTTGGAGAACGGACTTTCGTAGCTGCTCCATACCAACTCCAACTCCGGTGCCGTCCTCCGAGAAAGGAGTGGTGGATGGCCGAAGCGGCGTTCTTCAGGGTCTCCCGCGATCATCCGCACGAGCAGGTCAGGTCCGAGGGCCAGGACATCCCTGGCAGACCCCGGCAGCGTCACGAGAGTATCGGGAGTTAGAGAACTGGTCAGGTAGGTTAGTTGGGACCGGTGGGAGCTCGCAGCCACAATCCTCCGTGACGCTGCCTCGGCCACCGCTCTGATCTGCCGAAACTCGAAGGGACCGTCTCCGAACCTCCCGAAGCCGGCCTCCAGCCGCCCATCCTCGTCGTAGCTCCGCACGCGCGGCAGGAACAGATCCCCTATCACGTACCCTCCGCCCCGCCGCTCGACGAAGTCGCCGATCTCCGCAATCGAGTCGGCGGGATCTTCGCCAAGCTGCAGGACGGCATCAACGGCGAACACCTCTTCGAGGGTCGCGGTCACGGGAGCGCCGGCGGGACTCTCCGCCTCCGCGCAGGCGGCGAGAAGCAGGACCGCCAAGCGTGCAGCGAACGTGGACGCCCGGACCGATATGCCGTCGTCGCTGGTCATTCTGGCCATTATTCCGCTCACGGGAAAAATCACGGCCAACAGCAGATGTCCTCGTTGGTCCAGCACGGCTCGGTCTCGCAATCGTCGATGGGTGTCCAGAAACAGTACGGATCCGAATCGCAGTCGCTCGCGGCGGTGGCGCTGGCGCTGACCGTACTGTAGCCGACGGCCAGCGCGACCGCGAGCAGCAGCGCGGCACCGACACGGATGAGTTGTGTGATCCTCTCCATCTCGATCCTCCTTGGATCTAGGGTTCGCTGCGGATGACGTCGCTGGCAAGAACCCCGCGTAGGGCTCCAACCTGGGCCTCGAAGCTCCAGCCGCACTCCGAGGCCGCGGTTCTCGAATCGAACATCAGGATCGTGCCGCTGTCGTCCAGAAGAACCTTGGTGTCGGACAGCAGCGGCCCCAGAACCGTATCGATCTCTTCTCGGGACGCCGCGGCGATGGTCGTACCGCGTAACGCTCGACTTGCGTAATCCGGCACTTCTCCCTCTCCAAACACCAACAGGTGGCGGCTCACCGAAGGGTCCTCCGCCAACGCATTCCAGACCGCAAAACCGCTAGTCAGGCAGTTAGCGCATCGTTCCAAGTCGACGATCCAGAGTAGGCGGGCCTCGACGACATCACGATCATCATCGGGTATCCCGATGCTCTCGCGGAGGAAGTCCGAGGGCACGCGTCGGCCAACGAGGCGGTCCCGCACCGTGGATCGCTCTGCAAGCGCTGCCGTGAACTGAAGGGTAGCTCGAAGCTCCCGATTGATCCCGATCGTCCTCCAGACCCACAGGGAACCCACCACGAGCAGGACGGCAACCACAAGGTCCCAAGCCCGCCTATTCCGCATCATGGAATCTCTCCTGAACCTGGATGCGTCATGCCTGCTCTCTTCACCTGGGTGCCCTCCGGCGGAAGGCGGCCGCTTGAGCAGCTCCTTCCGATGGCATTCGACCGGACCGTCTTCCCGACGGCTTGGGACAAAGATGCGGAGCGCCGCGACCCGGCGTTAGCGGGAGATTCCCGCATTCTCTGACGGGAGAACTACTGATCCCCGGGACGGGAAAATCCCCGCAGAGCCTTCGGCGGTCTGTCGGCCGTGCCACGCCTACTTCTGTTCGGTGCCGCGCAACAGCCCGCTTTCGAGAGCGAACCGCACGATGTCGGTGCGGCCGGTCAGGCCCAGCTTGCGCCGCGCGCGGGCCAGATAGCCCTCGACCGTCTTCGGACTCACGAACATCCTCTTGGCCGACTCGCTGGCGGTGAATCCGCGGGCGAACAGCTCGATCACCGTGCGTTCCCGCGCCGACAGGGTGTCGAGCCCCGGCGCCTCCCGGGCGCGACCGCGTTTCCTGAGCAGCGCGGCGGCGCGGCGCGGAAGGTAGGAATGCCCTCGGGCCAGGGCTTCGATCGCCACGATGAGATCCGTATCGGCCACCGACTTGTTGAGATAGCCCGCCGCCCCGGCATCGAGCGCCCGCGCAAGCTGATCCTCTTCATCGTGCACGGTCAGGACCAGAACTCTGGTGCCGAGGTCGAGGGCCGTGATTCGACGCGTGGCCCGGATGCCGCCGATGCCGGGCATCGCCAGATCCATGACGACGACATCGGGTTCGAGCCGCTCAGTCCCGGCCACGCCGTCCTCGCCCGAAGATGCCTCGCCGACGACCTCGATGCGGCCGGTGGATTCGAGCAACGCCCTGAGTCCGGCGCGCACGACCTTGTGATCGTCGATCAACAGCACGCGGATCTTCTTCAAGGCAAGCGGACCCCCGACAACGCGGCCGCGCTCCGAGCGGGAATCGTCAGCCGAACCAACGTGCCGCGCCCGGGCGCCGTCTCGATCGTCACGTCGCCGCCGACCAGGGCGGCACGTTCCGTCATGCCCGTGATGCCCACATGGTCGTAGGGCTCCGCGGAACCGGGATCCCGCAACTCAAACCCCCGGCCCCGGTCCCGGATCTCGGCGACCACATGACCGCCGCCGGACGCGACCCGGACCGTCGCCGAACGCTCGCCGGAGTGCCGCGCGGCGTTGGCGACGGCCTCCTGGACCACCCGGTAGAGCGTCAGAGCCGTCACTTCGTCCAACTCGTCGTCCACGTCGCCGACCCGGACATCCACCTGGAAGCCGCCGGAATCCCGAAGGAGGTGGAAGTGGTCGCGCAGTGCGCCGGCCAGTCCCTGGTGCTCGAGCTCCGGCGGCCGCAGCCCGCGGATCAATCGCTTCACCGCATTGAACGTGTCCATTATCTCGCGGCTGATCTGCTCGCCCTCCCGCGCGCGTCTCCCGTCGTCCGTCTCGTCCCGCATGAGCTTGATCCGGACCTTGAGCGATACGAGGCACTGCAACACCTCGTCGTGCAGCTCGAGCGACAGGCGTTTTCGCTCCTGCTCCATCGCCGCCACCATCAGCCCGGACCGCTTGCGCATGCGCTCCCATCCCGAGATGTCCCGGATCGCGCAGATGACCTGGCCCGCCCCCCGAGGCGGGGTCCTGGGACTCAGGCTGATCTCGACGGGGAACTCGGTGCCGTCCCTGCGCACCGCGTACAGCTCGAGTCCGGCACCCATCGGTGTTCGAGGTGCGCTCCCCGCTTGCTGGACGGAAACAAGCCGCTCGACCAAAGCACCCGTCAGCGCTTCGCGGCTCCACCCGAACATCCGCACCGCCTGCTCATTGGCATCGAGGATGAGACCCTCGGAATCCACAATCAGCGTGGCGTCCGGAGAAGCCTCGAACACCGCCCGGTAGTGGTCGTCGTGGGAAAGCAGTCTGCACCTCTAGCAGTCCAGGCGGCACACGGCACGAAATCGCGCGAGCGTCAGAATAACAGACGGCTCGGCCGTGCGCACGTTGGGCGTTGGCCGATCCATCGGTCACCTGCAAACCTGGAACCTGAGCGCCAGACGGCGCAGGGCTCACGGGTCGGGTTGCGGGGATTTTCCCGTCATGGCTTTGAGGGGGATTCCCGTCACGGGTTACGGGGATTTCCCTCTATGAAGGGCCGACCTGCGTTGCCGAGATTTAGAGTATGGCTCGGACCGCGCCGGGATGCGGACCTCTAGCCGCGGTGGATGTTGATGCATCCGGCGTGCGGCTACCATCGAACACTCCAGAGACGGAGGTGCGACCATGGCGATCCTGCGACCAGCTCTTTGCGTGGTGATTCTGCTTTCCGCGACAGCGTCACGTGGTGCCGGTCAGGTACTCGCCGGGCCTGAGGGACCCGTCGAATTCGTCGGGCTGGAGCGTTGGAGCGCGTCGGAACTGCTTGAGGCCATCCGGCAGATCACTCCCGACCAACCACTCCACGCCTGCGCGGCCGTCATGAAGGGTCAGCTCGGCTTTGCCGATGCCGCCGTTCGCGGCTACGTCGGTCCCCCCGACCACCTCGGGTCGGAACGGTACACGGTCATCATCGGCGTAGAAGACCCTGCCCGGGTCCGGTACCGTACGGCCGGAAGCGGGACCATCGAATTGCCCGAGCCCTGGCAGGCTCTGAAGTCCGTGGCCGAAGGGGATCTTGCAGCTCTGTCCATGGCCAGTCAGCTGGCGCGCTTTCGAAACTCCCCCGAGATGGTGCGGCAACTCGCCGAGCCCTTCGGCTTCGATCCGACCGTTCTCGATCGTGTCTGGGAACTGACCGACGCGATGGATGGCGAGCACGATCGTCTGCTTGCCCATGAGATACTCGCGAATGACACCTCCTGGTCGGCGCGGGCGACCGCGGTGAGTGCCTTAGTCAACTTCAACAACCACGATGCCGCCTGGCACGAGCTGATCTCTGCCATGATCGATCCCGACGCGCGGGTGCGGGCGGCCGCCGACGCCGCTCTCCGGGGATTGGCCCGATCGCCGGAAAGGCGCGCGGTCCGTTGGGATGCCGCCCGGGCGTCCCTCGTGGCGCTGCTCGCTGGCACGAATCCGTACGCGTTCTCGACGGTTCTACGGGTCCTGGCCGCCACCGGGATCGAGCCGGCGTTCGGGAGGCAATTGATCCGCGAAGCGCCGGACCTTCTGCTTGCGCATGTCGGCGCCGAGCACGAGACAACGCGCGAATCCGCGATCGATCTCTTGAAGACTGTGAGTGGCCAGGACTTCGGGACGGACCTCGAAGCTTGGTCGGAATGGTTGAGCGTCGAGCCGGATGAACCACATGAGTCCCGCGCATCGACGAGGAAGGCGCGTACAAGACTGCAGAACGTAGCGGAGGCCGGATCCGGGGCGCCGGTGGTAACGAGGAGCCGCTCAAGCGCTTCTGATACAAGAGCCCGTTAGCCTGTTCATTCTCGGAAAGGAGTTTCCGATGACGCCACGATCGCTCGTTCCCATCATCATGTTGCTCGTTCTCTCCACCACCTCGCCCGCCCTTGCCCAGGTCAGTCTTTCCCTGAACGGCGGCGTGAACCTGTCGACTCTGGCTGCCGACGCCCCTTCCCCTCAATCCGTCTGGCACTCCGAGTCCGTTGCCAGAATGTCCGTGGGCCTGACCGCGAACATCCCCGCTACCAGGCACCTCGGCCTCCAGGTTGGCGTCGCCTACTCGCAGAAGGGCGGTCGGCTGACCGCGATGGACGACCGCACGCTGGTCTCCGTGGAC
>CBDDPN010000040.1:0-57927 GCA_965232315.1 Longimicrobiales bacterium
ATCCTTTTCTCGATGTCCAGCGTGATTGCCAGGGCCGCGCGCCCCTCCTCGCCGGAGACGGTGGGCTCCGCGCGCCCGAGCGCCGCGTCCCGGAACCCCTTCAGCTCGACGCGCAACGGTTCCTCCGGGAGGCCCTCGAAGGGGATGCGCTCGACGATGTCGTCCAGCCCTGGAATGGCTCCGGCGCTCGACCCCGTTCTCTTCTCCTTCACCCTGGCGCGCTCCGCGTCCCCAAGCAAGGCGGGCAGGTCATGGCGGAGACGCAGAAACTCTCCCCTTCCCCGCGCCAGATCGATGCGCAGATACCCCGAGCGCTGGAAGACGCGCAGCATGCGCTGTCCCTCGCTCGACACCCGGCTCGCCGTCAGGTTGGCGACGGCGCCGTTCTCGAAGGTGAGCCGCGCGTTGGCGATGTCCACCGACGAGGTCAGCACCGGGATTCCCGCCGCGGCGATTCCGGCGACAGGCGCCTTCACCAGCATGCTCACCAGGTCCACGTCGTGAATCATCAGGTCCAGCACGACGGCCACGTCCGTTCCCCGTGGCCGAAACGGCGCGAGCCGCTGCGATTCGATGAAGAGCGGAGAATCGATATACCGTGACGCGGCCCGGAGCGCCCCGTTGAACCGCTCCACGTGCCCGGCGCAAACCACGACGCCCGCCGTGCGCCCAGCCGCCAGAATGCGATCCGCGGCTTCCAGCGTGGGTGCGATCGGTTTCTCGATGAGAAGGTGAATGCCCTGCTCGACCGCCGCCAGCGCGACTTCCTCATGCCGGGAGGTCGGCACCGCCACCACCAGCGCATCGACCATGCCGAGCAGCTGTCCGAGGTTCTCCGCTCGCCTAAGCCCGAGTTCCCGGGACACGAAGGCGGCCCGACGCTCGTCCACGTCGAAGAACGCGGCTATCTCGGCTTCCGGCAGGTCGCGCAGGATCCTTGCGTGATGGAAGCCCAGGCTCCCGACTCCGGCCACCCCAAACCGCAACGGGGTGTCGAGAGGGCTCATCCGAGCGTGATGCCGCGTTCGCTGTTGCGGATGAAGTCGAGAAAATGGCGAACCTCCGGGATCTGCTCCACCTCCGCCTCAACCCGGCTGATGCCCTGGGACACGTTGAGCCCGGACTGGAAGAGGATTCGGTACGCCCGTCTCAAGTGCTTTCGCGTGTCGACCGGAAAGCCGCGTCTCCCCAGACCGATGGAGTTGAGTCCGTACAGCCGCAGGGGCTCCCCCGCAGCGCGACAGTAAGGGGGAACGTCCTGTGACACGCGCAAGCCTCCTCCGACGAAAGCGTGGGCGCCGATGCGGACGAACTGGTGGATGCCGGTGATGCCTCCAACGTTCGCCCAGTCCTCGATAGTGACGTGGCCGGCCATGTTCACGGCGTTGGCGAGGATCACATGGTTTCCGATGCGACAGTCGTGCGCCACATGGGTGTAGGCCATCAACACGCAGTCGCTACCCACCACGGTCCGTCCGGACGCCGCCGTGCCCCGGTTGAGGGTCGCGTACTCCCGCACGACGGTCCGGTCCCCGACGACCAGCTCGGAACGCTCTCCCTTGTACTTGAGATCCTGGGGATCCGTGCCCAGGACGGCGCCCTGCGCGATCTGGCAGCTCTCGCCAACCGCCGTGTCGCGCTCGACGAGCACGTGAGGGCCGATGTGGGTTCCCGCGCCCACCCGCACGCCGGGGCCGATGATGGCGAACGGCCCCACCACCACATCCGGCCCCAGCTCGGACGCGGCGTTCACAATCGCCGTGGGATGAATACCACGCTCGATGCCCCGCGACGCATCCAGGAACGAATCACTCATCAATCCACCACCCTCGCCATGAATTGCGCTTCCGCCACCCGTTCCCCGTCGACATACCCTACGCCCTGCATTTTGCAAGTCCCGCGCCGGAACCGCAGCAGTTCGACTTTGCACACGAGCTGGTCCCCCGGCCGCACGGGACGCCGAAAGCGTGCCTTCTGAATCGACATCAGGTACACCTTCTTTTCCCGTGGATTGCCCACGGAATCGATGAGCAGCAGTCCGCCGATCTGGGCCATCGCCTCCACGATGAGCACACCGGGCATGATCGCGTGCTCCGGGAAGTGTCCCTGGAAGAACGGCTCGTTGATGGAGACGTTCTTGATGCCCACGATGCGGCGACCTTCCTCCGTGCTCAGGATCCGATCCACCAGAAGCATCGGATACCGGTGCGGCAGGTAGTTCTGGATTCGGTCGATGTCGAAGGCAGGTCGAGCCGACGCTTCCCTGGCGCGCTTCTCGAGCAGGCGCCCGAGCTCGACGTTGCCCCTGTGACTCGGCCGCTCCGCCACCAGATGCCCCTCGAGTCGCCTCCCCAGCAGCGTCAGATCCCCGAGCACGTCGCCGACCTTGTGGCGCAGGAATTCGTCGGGAAAACGCAGCCCGTCGTTGGCCACCCCGTTGTCGTTCAGAACGATGGTGTTCTCCAGCGAAGCACCCTGGGCCAGACCACGTGCCCGAAGCTCTTGCGCGTCGGAGAGAAAGCCGAAGGTGCGGGCCTGGGCGATGTCGTCCCGGAAGTTCAGGCCCGGGCCGCCGAACGATCCGGTCTGCCGCCCGATGGCCGGGTGCTCGAAGTCGATGGTCGCGGTGACGCGCAGCTCCGGCCCGGGCGCGAAGATGTACGATTCACCCTTCTTGGCGCGCAGAACGACCGGCTCCTCCACCTTCAGAGCACGCGCCGGAGCGTCCTGGTCGACGACCCCCGCGTCCTCGACCGCGTCCAGGAAATCCACGAAGCTCCCGTCCCGGATGGGAATCTCCGGTCCGGAAACATCCGCGCGCACGTTGGAGATGCCGGCGGCGCCCAGCGCCGCCATGAGGTGTTCCACGGTGAGGACCCGGACCTCTCCCCGCCCGATGGTGGTCCCCAGCTCGGTCCCCACCACATGATCGAGGTTCGCTGGGATTTCGGGCTTGTCCGGGAGGTCGACGCGCCGGAAGAGAATGCCGGAATCCGGCTCCGCCGGGTGCAGGGACAGGGTCGCGGGCTCACCCAGGTGAATGCCGATCCCCTCGAGACCCACCTCCCCGCCAATCGTGCGCTGACGGCTGCCGATCATGGTGCCCCTCGCTCCAGAGTCAAGGTTTCCGATTCCCTTCCAGGGCCGCCAGCCGGTCTTCCAGTTCCTTCACCCGGGCCCGCAGCGCCGGCAGCTTGCGCATCGCCGCCATCGACTTCCAGAACTCCGCGCGCGGCCGGCCCGGGAACCCGACCACGCTCGTCCCGGCAGGCACGTCGCGGATGACCCCGGTCTGCACGGCCACGCGCGCGCCATCCCCGATCTCGAGATGCCCGGTCGCGCCGGATTGACCTGCCATCACCACGCCCTTGCCGAGTGTCGTGGAGCCGGAGATACCCACCTGCGCGATCAGGAGGGAATGTTCGCCCACCGTCACGTTGTGGGCGACATGGACAAGGTTGTCGGTCTTGGTGCCGTCGCCGATGACGGTGTCCCCGATGGATCCGCGGTCCACGCAACAGTGCGCGCCCATCTCCACGTCGTCGCCGATGAGGCACCCGCCCACCTGGCGGATCTTTTCATGGCGGCCCTCGTGCTGCACATAGCCGAAGCCGTCCGATCCCACCACCGTGCCTGCGTGAAGGACGACGCGTCGGCCGAGTCCGGTCCCGGGATAGAGCACGACGTGCGGGTACAATTCCGAGTCCGCGCCGATGCGCGACCCCCGTCCCACCGACACGTGCGCGCCGATACGCACCCGGTCACCCACTTCCACGTCTTCTTCCAGGACGGCGTAGGCAGCGATGTGGACGTCGCTGCCCAGCCTCACACCCCTCCCGAGGACGGCCGTTGGGTGAATGCCGGGGGGGGGCGCCATCCCGGGATGCAGCTGGTCCAGCAGCTGCGCCAACGCGACTCTCGGCTGGCCCGTGATCAGCAGATTCGGAACCCGGCCGCGCACGGAAGGGGAAAGGTCGTCGGAAACCAGCACCGCCTCCGCAGAGGACGCATCCAGGTGCCTCAGGTATCGCCGGTCAGCGAGAAAGCCGAGCTTCCCCCGGCCTGCCTGGACGATCGGCACAACATGCCGGAAGGTCCATTGGGACTGTCCTTCCAGGCGCCCTCCGGTCAGTTCGGCGGCGCCTGCAAGGTCCATGGCACACCCCTGTCCGGCTACTCTCGTGGTTGACTGCGATGTGGATGACGGCAGGCTCACGGACTGCCGGTCGTCGACATCTCGATGAGCCGGTCAATGACCAGCTGAGTCAGGTTGAGGTCGGGATCCGCCGAGACGATCGCCTGGGCGGACAGATCGAAGATGATGGCGTAACCGCCCTCGGTCCGGATCAGGTCGATCGCTTCGGTCACCTGGTCCATGATGGGCTGCACCAGCTCCGCCTGCCGCTGGCCGGCCTCTCCCTCCAGCTCCGCGGCGCGCTGGTTGTACTCCTCCTGCTTCGCCTGGATGGTCTGGGTCTGTGTGTCCCTCGCCTGCGGCGAAAGAGTCAACTGCTGCTGCTCGAACTGCTGGATCATTCCCTGCAGCTCTTCGCCGATCTGATCCAGTTCGGCCCGGAATCGCGCCATGTCGCGCTCGAACTGATCCTGTGCCTCGGTGGCACCCGGAGCCTGCGCCAGAATCGCCTGTGAGTCGATGTACCCGAGCCGCACCGGCCCCTGGGCGGCCACATCTTCAGCCGGCATGAAGAAAAAGCCAACCGCGAAAACAACTGCCATTGCACGCATAGTACCGAGCCTCCCCGAACGCGCGGTCATGATGGAATCTCCTGCCCTGTGAAACCAGCAGCCTGAAAGGATGTCTGCAACGGGTGCGCGACAGCAAGTCCTGGCGGGCGACGGATCACTCGCCGTCAGTACCCCGGCCCCATCCGGAAGTGGAGTTGCCATCCCGGTGTGATCTTGTCGAAGCCGTACGCGTAGTCGAGACCCAGCGGTCCGAAGGGAGTCACAAGCTGGGCTCCCACCCCCGCTCCCCGGAACATGCGGGTGGGCGTGAACTCAGCCGCGCTCACCCAGACGTTACCCGCGTCGTAGAAGAACCCGAGCGACATGTTGTCGTTGAAGCGGATGTCGTATTCGACCGTGAGCGACAGAAACGCGTTGCCCAGCCGCTCACCTTCCAGGATTCCCGACGCCGACCCCCGATCGAAGAAGCCGGCGGGGGTGATGGTGGTCTCGTCGTAGCCACGCAGCCGCTCACCGAACTGGACGCCCCCCATCCAGTACCGATCGAAGGGGAAGCGTTCGGCGTTGCCGAAGATCGCCCCGGCCCGGACGCTGAGCCCGAGGGCGGTGCGAATCGGCCGCGCTCCGCTGCCGATCTGGGCCACGGGTGCGAACCAGGTTCCCTCGAACCCGTACTTGATGAAGTCGCCGTCCCCGCCCAGAACGCCTCCGTTCACCTCGGCCGTAAGCACCTGCCGCGATCCCTGGGTCGGGAACAGATTGTGGTTCAGGGTCTGCCGCTGAACGCTGACCGAGATCGTACTCAGCGTCCCCGGGTCCCGGCCGAACAGCGACCTGTCCTCGGATCTCGAGAACAGATCGTACTTCGTGCGGGAGAGCGAGTACCCCAGGAACAGCCGGGTGCGCAGAGAACCCGGAAGCGGGAGGCCGAAGCGGAGAGAGCCTCCCTGAAGCCGGCGCTGGCCGGTGGTGAATTGGAAGAACCGGTCGCGGGTGTAGAACAGCGACACCGTGCCGCTCACCCGGGTGCGACGCAGCGCGGGATCCGTATACGACAACGTGAAGTTGTTGATGTAGCGGCCGAAGTCCCAGCGGACGCTGCCCGCCTTGGCCTGACCGAAGAGGTTGGGCTGGTCGTACCCCAGGAACCCGGAGAGCCCGTAGCCGCCGCCCATCGCCGTGCCGAAGTTCACGGTGCCCGTCTGGCGCTCCGTGACCCGATAGATGATGTCGACGTTGCCACTCCCGTCGTCGGCAGGCTCGAGACCGGGAAGCTCCATGGGGGTCTCGAAGTACCCGAGAGCGGAAACCGCCTGGTAGCTCTGGATGAGTCGTTCCTCGGAGTAGATGTCCCCCGGGAGGGTCAAGAGCTGGTCGCGGATGACGCGCTCGTGGGTGTAATCGTTGCCCTCCACCTCCACTCTGCGGATGTAGGCGGGAGGACCCTCCTGGATGCGCCACCCCACCAGGAGGGTGGGATCCCCGTCGCCGTTCGGCTCGTCGAATTCGTAGAAGGGCTCGACGCTCGACCCCAGATAGCCATTGTTGCGGTACAGCGATCCGACCGCTGTCGCGGCCGCGTCGAAGGCACTCGCGTCGAACACCGGGTCTTCGTCATCGTTTCCTCCGATGCCGAAGCTGCTCAGCAGTCCTCCCTGTCCAGGCTGATAGTACGCCTCTATGCTCTCCGTCGGAAAACGACTGTTGCCCTCGACGACGAAATCGCGCACCCGGTAGCGCGGTCCTTCCTCGACCGTGACCTCGAGCCTCGATTTTCCCGTCTCCGGGTCGATCACGAGGGTGTCCCCGAGGACCGCGAAGTCGAGATGGCCCCGTGACCGGTAGATCTCGGGCAGCCGCGAAAGCAGGTCGTCCTGAAGCGTGCTTTCCTGATACGACCCCTGGCGAAACCACCAGAACCCCTCGGCCTTGGTGTCGAGGGCGCCCCGCAGATCGTCGGAGCCCACGTTCTCGTTGCCTTCGAACTCAACCTGCGCAACGGTCACGCGCTGACCTTCGGTGACGTCCAGGATCAGCCGCACGTGCCCGGGCTTGTCGGGAATCTCCTCCACGCGCTCGTCGATACGCGCGAACGGAATGCCGTCGTCGGCGAGTTCGTTACGGATGAAGTCGCGCGCAATCGCGAGCTTCTGGGGCGAATAGGGCTGGCCCGCACGCAGGTCCGCGGTATCCCGCACGGAACCTTCGCTCAGCCGTTCCAGCCCCAGGAAGGTTACCGCGTCCATGACGTCCTGCTCCATGACGTCGAGGACAAGCAGAACCGGTTCCCCCTGGCCTCCTCGGGCGCTGATGGTGAAGTCCCGGTACTGCCCGGTGTTCCACAGCGCCTTGAGGGCCGTCTGGATGTCGCGGAAGGAGATCGTCGTGCGCGGCTGCAGCGCGAGGTCGGCGAGAATCTCCTCGTCCGACAGCCGCTCGTTTCCCTCCACGGTAATGGAGTCGACGAAGGTGCCGGCCGCGGGATCCGCCTGCTGTGCCGACAGGAAGGCGGGCAGGAGCCAGGCGGCGAGGAGAACCGCCGGCAGCCCCCGGGTGCGTGAGGAAGCGGGCCTGCCGCTGCGTGCGTTCACGTCTTGGTCGCGGATGTGGCCGCCACGGAAAGTCCGTCCCCTGTTTCGTTGACTTCGGCCTGTATTTCGTCTCCGGCCCCGAACTCCGCCGCCAGAATCATCTCCGAGAGAGGATCCTCCAGATACCGCTGGATGGCGCGCCGGAGGGGGCGAGCGCCGAATTTCTCGTCGTAGCCCTTCTCCGCGAGGAAATCCACTGCGGCGTCGCTCAACGCGAGCGTCAGGTCTTCCTCGCCCAGGCGTTCGTGGATCTCGCGCAGCAGGATGTGGACGATCAGGCCGATATCTTCCCGGCTCAGCGCGTGGAAGACGATGGTGTCGTCCACCCGATTCAGGAATTCCGGGTTGAACGTGCGCTCGATCGCGGCCTGCACCTTGCCTCGCATTCGCTCATACTCCGACCGGGCGTCATCCTGATGGAATCCGAGTGTGCCGCCCTTGGAGATGTCGCGCGCTCCCAGGTTGCAGGTCATGACGATGACGGTGTTCTTGAAATCGATGGTTCGGCCGTAGTTGTCGGTCAGGTGTCCTTCATCCAGAACCTGCAGCAGGATATTGAAAACATCGGGGTGCGCCTTCTCGATTTCGTCGAGGAGGACGACCGAATAGGGACGCCGCCGCACCGCCTTGGTGAGGGCGCCGGACTCATGGTATCCGACATACCCCGGTGGCGCGCCGATCAGGCGTGAAACCGAGAACCGCTCCATGTATTCGCTCATGTCCACGCGAATCAAGGCTTCGCGGTCAGCGAACAGGAACTCGGCCAGGGCTCGTGCCAACTCGGTCTTCCCCACCCCGGTGGGACCCGAAAAGATGAACGAGCCAATCGGTCGCCTCGGATCCTTGAGTCCGGCACGGCTGCGCCGGATCGCCCGCGAGATCGCCTGAATGGCCGGATCCTGGCCCACCACGCTTCTGTGCAGCTCGTCTTCCATGTTCATGAGACGCCGGGTCTCGGCCTGCTTCATCCTCGTCACGGGGATCCCGGTCCACCGGCTGACGATGAAGGCGACATCCTCGACGTTGACCTCAGCACGATGGTGCCTGCGCGCTTCCCGCCACGCCTTCTGACGCTCGCGGATCCGGCGCTGCAGCTCGCGCTCCTGGTCGCGCAACTCCGCGGCGCGCTCAAAGTCCTGGTTGCGGATCGCGAGCTCCTTCTCCCCTCCCAGCTCCGAGAGTTCCTCTTTCAGCTCCTCGACCTCGGGGGACGGCACCTGGCTCGCGATGCGTGCGCGCGATCCGGCTTCGTCGATGACGTCGATTGCCTTGTCGGGCAGAAAGCGGTCGGTGATGTAGCGGTCGGAGAGCCTGGCAGCTGCTTCCAGCGAGGGGTCGGAGAGGATGACGCGATGGTGATCCTCGTAGTGCCGCCGCAGACCCTTGAGAATGTCGACGGTCTCGGTGAGCGTCGGCTGGTCCACGATCACGGGTTGGAAGCGCCGCTCCAGCGCCCCGTCCTTCTCGATATACTTGCGGTACTCGTTCAGCGTGGACGCCCCGATGCACTGCAGTTCCCCGCGGGCGAGAGCCGGTTTGAACATGTTGGACGCGTCGATGGCGCCCTCGGCGGCTCCGGCACCCACCAGGGTATGCAATTCGTCGATGAAGAGGATGACGTTGCGACCCTGCGAGATCTCGTTCATGACCGCTTTCAGGCGCTCTTCGAACTGGCCGCGGTACTTGGTACCGGCAATCACCGCCGCCATGTCCAAGGCCAGCAGGCGGTGGTCCTTGAGCGCCTCGGTGATCTCGCCCGCCGCAATGATCTGCGCGAGCCCTTCGACGATGGCGGTCTTCCCCACCCCCGGTTCTCCGATCAGGACGGGGTTGTTCTTCTTGCGGCGACAGAGAATCTCGACGATGCGTTCGATCTCGACGCGGCGACCTATGGTCGGATCGAGTTTGCCCCCCCGCGCGAGCTCCGTGAGGTCGCGGCAGAAATGGTCGAGCGCCGGGGTCTTGGACTTCTTGTCGGGCTTGCCGCCGGCAGGCACCGCCGAACTCCCGCCGACATCGGAACTCATCTCGGAGCCCAGCACCCGGAGACACTCGGCACGAGCGCGGTCCAGGCGCACGTTCACCGAGTTCAGCACCTGCGCGGCGATGCCCTTCTCTTCCCTGAGAAGCCCCAGCAACAGGTGTTCCGTGCCGACGTAGGAATGGTTGAGTTCGCGGGCCTCCGCCAGGGCGAACTCCAAGACCTTCTTTGCACGCGAGGTGTAGGGCAACTCCCCCAGGGCGATGGTGGCCTTGCCTTTACGGACCGCCTCCTCCACCCGCTGGTGAACCTGGCTCAGATCCACCCCGAGATTCGTCAACACCGTGGCGGCGACACCCTCCCGCTCCCGGATCAGGCCGAGCAGCACATGCTCGGTGCCCACATAGTCGTGTTGCAGTCTGATGGCTTCGTCTCTGGCCATCGCGAGCACCTTGCGCACCCGATCCGTGAAATTGTAGTTCATCTGTCGTCGTGGCCGGGGGTCGTCATGGGTCGGGGTCGGAGCTGGAATCGCTCGCAGGGGGTTCCTTGTCCGGAATCACCACACCCTCGGTAGCCAGGATGCGGCGCACATAGGTGGCTCGGTGCGCGTCGCACTCGCCGGATGGAAGTTTCCGCCCCGCTGCATCCTCCAGGTGGGCGGATTGCGTGAATATCATGATCTTGTTGAGCGAGTATACACGAAGCCCCGGCAGAAGTTTCAGGGCCGCGCCCAGTCGAACACCCGACAACAAATTCATCATCTCTTCGAATGTGAGAGATCTGGCGTAACGCAGTAAACCGTACGCACGCCATATCTTATCTTCTGTCACTTGATATGCGTCTCGAAGTAGCACACGACGGGCCCGGCGCTCGTATTCGATAACCTGTCGGACGATGCGGTCCAGATGGTCGACCAGGTCTTCCTCCGTCTTCCCCAGCGTGGTCTGGTTCGAGACCTGGAAGAAGTTCCCGACCACCTCGGACCCCTCCCCGTACAGTCCGCGAAACGTCAGCCCGACCTGGCTCAGACCCTGCAGGACGCGGCCGATTTCCTTGGTGAGCACAAGTCCCGGCAGATGGATGAGCACCGAGGCCCGCAACCCGGTCCCGACATTCGTGGGACAGCTGGTGAGAAATCCGAGTTCGTGATCGTAGGCGTAGGAAAGCTCCCGCCCCAGATCCTCGTCCAGCCGGTCCACCATGCTCCACGCGCCTTCCAGCGCGAGTCCGGAAAGCAGCACCTGCAGGCGAAGGTGGTCCTCCTCGTTCACCATCACGCTGACGGGTTCCCGGTCCGAGAGCACCACGGCGGCCGAACGCCGGGGCGGCACGGATTCAGATCTCTCGCCCAGAAGATCCTGCGAGATGAGCCGCCGCTCCAGCAGGATGCGGCGAGTTCCCGCCTCCATGTCGGCCAGCGGATGAATGCTCGCCCCGGCCAGCAATTCGACCTTTGTCGCCGTCCGCGCCACGCGCCGGAGCACGGCGCGGCAATCGTTGACGCGCGAACGCGGACCGAAGGCGTAGCCTTGAAGATTGCGAGCCAGTCGGACGCGCGTGGAAAGGACGATATCGGAATCCGGGCCGCTGGCGTCGAGCCAACCGAGGCCCCGGTCGAAAATCGTGGACAGGCGATCCACGGGGCTCCCTAGCGGGTCGCCGGCTCGAGGGAACGGATCTGGTCCCTCAACTCGGCGGCCCGCTCGAAGTCTTCCGTGCTGACGGCGTACTGCAGCTTGCGGCGCAGACCTTCGAGCCGCCTCTCGCGCTCCGAGGCGGTGGGATCAGGGGGCAGGTACACCTTGCCCACGTGCTGCACGCCGCCGTGCACACGCCTCAGCAGGTTCTTCAGATAGAACTCGAACGTCGTGTAGCAATGGGGACATCCCAGTCGTCCGCTCTCCCGGAATCCCGCGAAGGTGAGGCTGCAGAACGAGCAGGTTCTGTTCTCATCTCCCTCGGCCGCGCCCTCTTCCGCGCCCGTCATTTGCGAAAGGAAATCGGCGAGCGGGGAATTCTCCGGAGGCGAGGGCTGACTGATCCCCCGGGCTGCAGCGCATTTCTCGCACAGGTGCAGAACGCTGGCCACGTCGTCCACGATCTGGGTCAGATGCACAACGGCCTCCGCCGTGCCGCATTCGCCACATACCCGCGGCTCGTCGCTCACGGGGATTCGCTTCCCTCCGCCAGTATCCCGTTCTCCAGTCGAAGCACACGATCCGCTCGCGCCGCCAACGCCCGATTGTGCGTAACGAGCACCATGGCCAGGTCGTGGTCGTCTCTCAATTGGAAGAGCAGGTCGTGCAGTCGTTCGCTGGTCCGATAATCGAGATTGCCGCTGGGCTCGTCCGCCAGGAGAACGACCGGATCGTTGGCGAGCGCCCGCGCCACCGCCACGCGCTGCTGCTCTCCGCCCGAGAGCTGCCAGGGCTTGTGGTCCAACCGCTCGCCGAGGCCCACCGACTCGAGGAGATGACAGGCGCCATCCCGGGCCTCGGCTGGCGAGTGGCCAGCGATCAGTCGTGGCATCTTCACGTTCTCGAGTGCAGTGAATTCGCGCAGGAGGTGGTGGAATTGAAACACGAAACCGATGTGATGGTTTCGAATTCCGCAGATGGCGTCGTCGTCGAGCCCGGACAACGGCCTTCCATCCACGAAAACCTCCCCCGCAGTCGGCCTGTCGAGCGCCCCCAGCAAGTGGAGCAACGTGCTCTTGCCTGCCCCGCTGGCGCCGGTGACCGAGACCGCTTCCCCAACCTGAACTCGCAGGTCTACCCCTCGCAGAACCTTGAGTTCACTTCCGTTGCCACCCACGAAGGTGCGTGCCAGCGAGCGAGCTTCGAGAGGAAGCGCGACCCGGTTGCGAGGCCCCGGGGCGTGGTTCGCGGTGTTGCCGGGCTCGCCATTCGCCGACCCGCGATCCTCATTCATGGCGAATGGCCTCCACCGGCCGCAGAGCGGCAGCGCGGGCTGCCGGATAGAGGGTGGCCAGGAACGTGATGGCGATGCTTACCAGAATGATGATCACGATATCGGGCAGGTGGACGGCCACGGGGAGATGGTCCAGATAGTAGAGTTCGGCCGGGATCGAGATGAACTGGTACCGGTCGAGCGCCCACGCCAACACCAGACCCAATCCCACTCCCAGCGCGGTCCCTATCATCCCGATCCAGAGGCCCTGCAGCCGGAAGACGCGCAGGATCCGCCGGTCCGTCATGCCCATCGACTTGAGGATGCCGATTTCCCGGGTGCGGTCCACCACCACCATCACCAGCGTGCTCACGATGTTGAAGGCCGCCACCACGATGATCAGGCCGAGGATGACCCCCATCGCGAACTCCTCCAGCCTGAGAGCCGAGAAGAAAGCCTGGTTGACCATCATCCAGCTGTCGACCCTGTAGCCGGGCCCCACGGCGGCGCGAATCTCCCTGCCGATCACATCCGCTTCCCAGAGATCCTCCACGCGCACCGCGATTCCGCCGACCTGGTTCGCCTCTTCGATGCCGAGCAGGTCCTGGGTGGCCGTCAGCGGCGTGTAGATGTTGCGCACGTCGTAGTCATACATGCCGGTCGTGAACGCGCCCGCCATTTCGAACTTGCGGATGCTCGGATAGAGGTCGCCCAGGGGACTGGTGTGGACGTTCTCCAACGACATCAGCACGAGGGTGTCACCCCTGAACAGCTGCATGCGCTCGGCCAGAAGACTTCCCACGAGGACCGGAGGGTAGCCTGATTCGGATGGCTCGAGGGACTGCACACCGTCCTGCAGATCCCGCTCCAGATCGGTGACGGGTGTGCCCTCGGGATTCGGCAGAACCCCATAGAGGTCGGCGGTCTGCGCGTATCCGGCGCGCTGGATGCCGACGTTGGTGATGATGAACGGCGTGGCCCCGACCACGCCCTCGACGGATCGCACGCGCTGGATCACGTCCTCCCAGTCGTCCATGCGCAGCGCGCTCCCGATCTGAAGCACATGTACATGCGGGTTGGAGCCCAGAATCTTCGCCCGCAGCTCCTCCTGCATCCCATTCATCACCGAGATCACGATCACCAGGGCGGTTACCCCGAGGGTCACGCCCCCAAGCGCGATCCAGGTGATGAGGGACAGGAGCCGCCCCTGCTTGCGGGAGGCCAGGTAGCGGCGCGCGATGTACCAGTCGAGACGGCTCAACGCGTTCCTCCCCTCACTCCGGCCTCAGGATGGGAAAAAGAATGACATCGCGGATGGCCGGCTGGTCGGTGAGCAGCATCGTCAGGCGGTCGATGCCCACGCCGACGCCTCCCGTGGGGGGCATCCCGTACTCGAGGGCGCGGATGTAGTCCTCATCCACTCGATGGGCCTCCTCGTCGCCTCTCGCCGCCAGCCCCGCCTGATCCTCGAAGCGCGCGCGCTGGTCGACAGGATCGTTGAGTTCGGAGAAGGCGTTGGCGATTTCAGTGCCCAGGACGAACAATTCGAAGCGCTCCGTCAGCCGGGCGTCGCTCCGATTCGCCTTTGCCAGCGGAGACAGCTCCCGCGGGTGATCCAGGACGAAGGTCGGGGCGCGCAGCCCCTTCTGCACCAGCGCGTCGAAAAGCTTGTCGATGAGCTTGCCCCGCCCCGCGCTCTCCACATCGGCAAGTCCTGCAGCTCTCGCCCGGGCGCGAAGTGCCTCGTCGTCCATTTCCAGGGGATGCTCGCCCAGCGCTTTGCCGAGCGCCTCCACGAGCCGAATTCGCCGGAACGGTGGGACGAACGAAATGCGCTCCCCCTGGTAGGTGATGGCGGCCTCTCCCGTGACCTCGATCGCAATCTCCGAAACGAGTTCTTCCACCAGCGTCATCATGTCGTGATAGTCGGCGAACGCCTGGTAGAACTCGAGCATCGTGAATTCGGGGTTGTGAAACCGGCTCAGCCCCTCGTTGCGGAAGTCCTTCGATATCTCGTACACGCGCTCGAAGCCGCCTACGATGAGCCGCTTCAGGTAGAGTTCGTCGGCGATACGCAGATAGAGTCGGGTGTCGAGAGAATGGTGGCGGGTCACGAAAGGGCGAGCCGTGGCGCCCCCGTAGAGAGGCTGCAGGACGGGCGTCTCCACTTCGAGGAACCCGTGGGCGTCGAGAATCCGGCGCACGGCGGTCACGATCCGCGACCGGGCGCGAAACACCTCCCGCACCTCGGGGTTGACCGCGAGATCGGCATAGCGCTGGCGATACCGCGCCTGCGTGTCCGCGAAGCCGCTGTGTTTCACGCGCTCTCCGGTCCCGCTGTCGACTTCGCTCTTGCCCAGCGGCAGCGGACGCAGGGATTTGGTAAGCAGCGTCCAGACCGAGACCTGTACGGTCACCTCGCCCATGCGGGTGCGGAAGAGTCGGCCCTCCACGCCGACCCAGTCGCCCAGATCGAGCAGGTCCAGGTCCTCGAACGCCTGCGCCCCGAGGAGGTTCTTGCGGAAATACACCTGGATGCGGCCTGACCCGTCCTCGACATCGGCAAAGGCGCTCTTGCCATGACGACGATACGCCACCATGCGGCCACCGATACGCACTTCCTCACCCTGACCTCGCTCTGACAGCGTCCCCGCCGCTTCGGCGGCCTCGAAGGCGACGGCAGCCGCTCCCGCGTCGTGGGTCCGCCGGTACTTGTAGGCGAAGGGCTCGATCCCGCGTTCGCGCAGGCGCTCGAGCTTTTCCAGGCGGGACTGCATGCTCCGCCCCAGGTCGCCGGCTACCGCGCGCGCCGACGGATCGTTCCTGCCTTGGGAGGTCTGGGTCATGGCGGATCTGGGGACGGGGTGCCGGCTCAGCCGACGCCGACCGCCCCGAACTGTTTCAGGTAGGCTTCTATGAAGGGGTCGATCTGGCCGTCCATGACTTTCTGGACATCTCCGACCTTTACGCTTGTACGGTGATCGTTGACCATCGTATAGGGTTGGAAGACGTAGGAACGGATCTGGTTGGCCCACGCGTTCTCGGACTTGGTGGCCTCCAGCGCCTCCCGTTCGCGCTCGCGCTCCTCCACCGCCCTCCGGTGGAGCGCGGCTCGCAGCATCTTCATCGCCGTCGCCCGGTTCTTGTGCTGCGAGCGTTCCTGCTGGCAGGAGACGACGATGCCGGTGGGCTGGTGCGTGATGCGGATGGCGGAATCGGTCTTGTTCACGTGCTGGCCCCCTGCCCCGGACGCGCGAAAGGTATCCACGCGCAGATCGGCCTCGTCAACGTCGACCTCGATTTCATCGTCGATCATGGGATACACGAAGACGCTGGCGAAGGAAGTGTGGCGGCGCGACTGGGAGTCGAAGGGTGAAATGCGTACCAGGCGGTGTACACCATTCTCCGCCTTCAGGTACCCGTACGCGTGGTCACCCTCGATTTCGAGTGCGGCGCTCTTGATCCCGGCCTCCTCTCCCTGCTGGAGGTCGAGCACCTTGAGGGTGCACCCGCGCCGTTCGGCCCAGCGGGTGTACATGCGCACCAGCATCTCCGCCCAGTCCTGGGATTCGAGGCCGCCAGCGCCGGGATGCACGGTGAGGAGTGCCCCGCGGTGGTCATCCTCTCCCTGCAACATGGTGCGAAGCTCGAGGCCGGTTACACCGGCGACCGCAGATGCGACATCGGACGCCCACTGCGCCTCGATCTCTTCATCCTTTTCCAAGGCCAGTACATCGGCCCATTCGCGCAATTCTTCGGCAGTCGCAACGAGCTCGCGCCATGGGGATACCCAGGTCTTCAGCCGGTTGGCGTGCGCGATGAGCTGGCGCGCCGTCTCCGGGTTGGCCCAGAACGTCTCGCTGGCCTGGACCTGCTCCAGCTCCTCCAGCTTCGCCTCGCGAGCGTCGATGTCAAAGGTACCTCCGCAGTTCGGAGATTCGGGCTTCGAGATCACGCAGGCGTTCGACGGATTCGTTGTACATGGCTTCGGTCGTTGGTCTGCTCGTCAGTAGAGCTGTTGTCCGCGAGCCAGAGTTGCGTTGAGTTCCTCTTGAAAGTAACGACTGCCGTGCGCCAGTTCCCGTCCCACCCGTCTCACGTATTCCGCCCAGGACCGGCGCACCTCATCCGCGAAATCCTCTCGGAGCGTTCCCCTCTCCAGCGCTCGCTCGTACCGGGCCCGATGGTAGCTGATCATGTCGGACACCAGCACTCGCGCGAGCCGGGCGGCGCGGGTGTCGGGATCGAGAGCTGCGAGGGACGAGGACGCCCCTTTTCCCTCTGCTTTCCCGGATGGTTCGCGAGGTTCGGGCATTCTTCGCACGCGCACGCCAGCGGATTCTACGAGAAAAACGGTCGAACAGCCGCCGCAACGCGCGTGAACACCGCCCGCCGGGAGCTTTCCTGAATCGACGGGATAACTTGCCGAACAGCTCGGGCAATGGATCGTGAAGACAGCGTGAAAGGTCAAGTGCGGCCTCCTCGTGTCCGCCGGAGCCGCATCCCGGGACAGGCCGGGAACGGCGCGAGCCGTGCGCGATGATCTACGCAGCCGCCGGCTACACCCGAGGGGATCATGGCAGCAGCTGCCCGCCCAGCCACCAGCGTCCGCCGGTCTCGGGAGCGGCGAACAAACGGAGTTCGGCGGTCGAATCGGCTCCGCGCAGGCGGGCCGTGATGAACGCGTCGAACGCGGCGGCCAAGTGATTTGCGAGAATCACGCCTACCACGGTGGTCACCTGGCGCAGCGCGGCATCGCTTTTCCGGATCAGCCTGTCGTATTCCGTCCGATTCACGTCGTCGCCGTTCCAGTTCCAATAGAAGTCGGGACCGATGCTTCGGTTTGCGTAATACTCCATCGCCTGTTCGTACTCGGGCGATCCGGGTCCGGGCATCCCCGCCTCTCCCGGCACAAGGTAGATCTCATTCGCGAGCGACCAAAGCGCTCCGTTGTAGGTCGTGGTGTCGGTCTCCGGTTGTACTCCACCCATGTAGGGATCCGCGTCGAAGGCTCCCGACGCCCGGTACTTTCCCAGCGCCTCGTAATACTCGAAGTCCCCGTCCATGCGTTCCCCGGGCGTTCCCCGGCGCGCGACGAACCAGGCCAGGTCACGGTAGCGAAGACGGAAATCATGTCCGGTGCGCTGTCGCTCCCAGAGGAGACCCCAACCGATGAGTTCCACCGCCACGAAGCCGAGCCAGCGGCTCTTCTCCAGCTGGCGCTGTCCCCATCCGGGAAGTAGCCCGGAATAGAGCAGTGCCCGGGTCGGCGATATCGCCGCGGGAAGCTGAGGTGCGGTCGCCCGGGCAAGATCCGCGGGATCGCCTCCAAACCAGGGGAACGTCGACGAAGCCGACAGGCCACCCTCGCCCGGCGTCGAGTCCGGCAGTTTGCTCGCCAGCGCCGCTTCCCAGACGGGCGAAGGCGCTTTTCGACTCGCGAGCGGGCTCTGGCCGGACAGGCATCCGGCGAACGTCAGCAGAAGCACGACCAGGGCGCCGACCGCGCGGAAGCCGTTCGGCCGGCGGAATCGTGTCCGGGGTCTCGCCCGGCGCCGGGGACATCGGCGCGCACCGGTCGCCGGTTCGCGTGGCCTCGGGTTCACCTCCGCGTTCATCAGAAGACAACGCCCAGGCTGATGTGCACGGGTTCGGAACCCGTACTCAAAGAGGTCCGTGTCAGCGCCCGGGCCACTCCCAGGTCGAAACGACCGACACGCAGGCCAAGCCCGAGGGCCGGGCCACCGGCCGCCCCGTCGCTCCCGTACGCATAGCCGGCCCGCACCGACAGCACCTCGGTCCCCGTGGTGGCGGCTTCGATCCCCACGTAGATCGATGGAGACCCGAGATCACGCCAGCGCTCCTCAAGCTCCGCGGTGAACCTCAGATCCAGCGCCGGCCTCTCCTCGAAGTGCTCCAGAACGTCATATGACACCGCAACGCGAGCGCGCATGGGCAGCGGGTCGGCCTGTTCCGCGTTGACGACCTGGAGATCCGGACCCAGGTGCGCGATCATCACCCCCAGCCGCAACGGCAGCGCATCCGAGAACGTCGCCTGTATTCCTGCGTCCACGGCATAGGTCGTCGCGGTCACGCCCTGGTCCAGGCATTGTCCCCGGCATCCGATGCGAAACTGCACCATCTTGAAGTTCGTGCCGACGCTCACCCGCGCCGCCAGCTCGGTGGCAAACGATACAACGCCCTGGTAACCGCGCACGCTGATCGAGCCCAGCACTTCGCGGTTCTCCCCGGTCATCTGCTGGTCCCCCACGTTCAGTTCCTGATAGGAAATGCCCAGAGTGCCCACGGACTCCCGGCCGACGAGGAAGGAAAAGGCGGTCGCCTGGCCAGCGAGCTGGTCGCCCCGGTAGAAGAAGAAGCGACGATCCTCAACCCCGGCGAGTCCCGCAGGATTCCAGAACGCGCTTTCCTGCGAGGGCAAGGCGGTCATCGCCCGTCCCATGGCGATTGCCTGGGCCCCTACCGGGAGGATCAGAAAGAGTGCCCCCTCGCTGGCCGGCGTCGTGCGCGCGGTGATGCCTGCGGACTCCGCCGTCGCAGCGAACTCCGCCCCCTGCGCGCTACTCTGGGAAGGCGCCATGCTCGCGAGCAGCAGCCAGAGGGCCTGCAGACTAGCGAACCCGCTCTGTCTCGCGGTCGAGGGAAACGGCAAAGCCCAGCCTCCGAAGGTGTCCACGCTTGCGTCGCCAACCGGGAAGCACCTTCACCCAGAGATCCAGGTAGACTCGCTGGTCAACGAAACGCTCGATCTTTTTTCGGGCCCGAGAGCCAAGCTCGCGGATGGCCCGCCCGCCGTCTCCGATCAGAATTCCCTTTTGCGACGACCTCTCCACGTAGAGATTGGCTTGAATATAGACGCGATCCTTGTTCTCACGGAACTCTTCCAGCCGACACGACACCGAATACGGTATCTCCTGGTCGTATTGCTCGAAGACGGCTTCGCGAACCAGTTCGGCCACGAAGAATCGTACCGAATCGGAAGCAATCTGGTCCCGCGGAAACAGAAAGGGTGACTTGGGCAACTCCGCCTCGAGTGCCTTCCGCAACTCCACGACGCCGGTTCCTTCGCGCGCCGACAGGGGGAAAGCTCGGGCATCCAGTCGACGAGCCGCCTCCGACAACACCCCTTCGATCGCAGCTGCCGGCACCGCGTCGATCTTGTTCACCGCCACCAGCCGCGGCGCCCGGGTCTGCTCCAGCAACGCATGCAGAACAGCCCACGGCGTTCGCCTGGGCCTGGAGGTCGCATCCACCACCACGAGCACGACATCCGCGTCGTCCACAGCCCTGCAGGCTGTCTCCACCATGCCCCGGTGAAAGAGATCCCGCGCGGCGAACAGCCCCGGCGTGTCGAAGAAGACGATCTGGTGTGCTTCCCCGGAGTAGATCCCCGCCACTTTCTGCCACGTTGTCTGGGGCTTGGGTGTGACGATGCTCAGTCTTTCGCCCACGAGGGTGTTGAGCAGCGTCGACTTGCCGACGTTCGGCGCGCCCGCGAGGGTCACGATACCCGCCCAGGTGTCGTTCATGGAGAATGGGTGTCGAGGAGTGGAAGCGTTTCGAGGAGTGAAAAAGAACCCCCCGGAGGTTCGCTCCGGGGGGTCGAAAGTGAAGCTGGCGACGACGTACTCTCCCACCGGGTCGCCCCGGCAGTACCATCCGCGCAGCGGGGCTTAACGGCCGTGTTCGGGATGGGAACGGGTGTTTCCCCCGCGCTTTGGTCACCAGCAACAAATCCACGGGTTTGATGAGAGAAGGTCCCGGACGTCCGGGGCGAACCTCCCGATTTCTCTGGAGGCTCCATGTTTCAATGAGATTGCGCCTCCCGGCAAGCCACGCTGTGTGGCTGCCGGGTACTTCGGGGCTCCTTGCTGGAACCCCTGATCAATGCGAGTCATGCTGGTCAAGCCTCTCGGGCACTTAGTACGGCTCGGCTGCACATGTTGCCATGCTTCCACCTGCCGCCTATCAACGTGCTAGTCTCGCACGGCCCTTCAGAGGGCTTACGCCCTGGGAGTGCTCATCTTGAGGTGGGCTTCCCACTTAGATGCTTTCAGCGGTTATCCCTTCCCGACGTCGCTACCCGGCGATGCCCCTGGCGGGACAACCGGTACACGAGGGGTCAGTCCATCCCGGTCCTCTCGTACTAGGGACAGCTCCTCTCAACACTCCAACGCCCACGACGGATACAGACCGAACTGTCTCACGACGTTCTAAACCCAGCTCATGTACCGCTTTAACGGGCGAACAGCCCGACCCTTGGGACCTTCTCCGGCCCCAGGATGCGATAAGCCGACATCGAGGTGCCAAACCGCCCCGTCGATGTGAACTCTCGGGGGCGATAAGCCTGTTATCCCCGGCGTACCTTTTATCCGTTGAGCGACGGCCCTTCCATTCGGAACCGCCGGATCACTAAGGCCTACTTTCGTACCTGCTCGACCCGTCGGTCTCGCAGTCAAGCTCCCTTATGCCTTTACGCTCTTCGCGCGATTGCCGACCGCGCTGAGGGAACCTTTGCGCGCCTCCGTTACTCTTTGGGAGGCGACCGCCCCAGTCAAACTACCCGCCTGCAACTGTCCCCGAGGAGGATTCACTCCCCTGGGTTAGAGCCTCGACAGTGTAAGGGTGGTATTTCACCAACGGCTCCCCATCTCCTGGCGAAGATGGTTCACAGCCTCCCACCTATCCTACACATGCAATGCCAAGACCCAATAGCAGGTTGTAGTAAAGGTGCACGGGGTCTTTTTGTCCTGTCGCGGGTAATCGGTATCCTCACCGATACTCCAATTTCGCCGAGCTCGCGGAGGAGACAGTGTCCAAGTCGTTACGCCATTCGTGCAGGTCGGAACTTACCCGACAAGGAATTTCGCTACCTTAGGACCGTTATAGTTACGGCCGCCGTTTACCGGGGCTTCAGTTAGGAGCTTCGAATCCCGAAGGATTCTGACCCATCCCTTTAACCTTCCGGCACCGGGCAGGCGTCAGTGCCTATACGTCGTCTATACGACTTTGCAGACACCTGTGTTTTTACTAAACAGTCGCTTGGACCGATTCTCTGCGGCCCGCTTCGGCTCCGCACGCAATCATGCTTCACCTACCACGGGCTCCCCTTCTCCCGAAGTTACGGGGACATTTTGCCGAGTTCCTTCTCCGCGGATCACTCGCGCACCTTAGGCTCCTCGCCTCGCCTACGTGTGTCCGTTTACGGTACGGTCGCATCCAGAACTCCCTCACGAGGCTTTTCCTGGCGGTATGATTACGGACCCTTGGCGGGGACCGAGGTCCCCTTCGGCATCGGCGCTCGGCTATCCGGGTCTTTTATTCCCCAGAAACGCCTACCACCTTACATCGGAATTCCACCACCCGACGGTCCTTTCACTTCCGCGTCCCCCCTTGAGGTCAAACGCTCTACATGCGGTACAGGAATATTAACCTGTTGTCCATCGCCTACGCCCTTCGGCCTCGGCTTAGGAACCGACTAACCCGGAGCGGATGAACCTGGCTCCGGAAACCTTAGGCTTTCGGTGACAGGGATTCTCACCCTGTTTCTCGCGTACTCATTCCGGCATACTCACTTCCCTGCGCTCCACCTTTGCCCTCTCGGGAAGGCTTCAGCGCCCAGGGAACGCTCCCCTACCATGTTCGACCCTTCTCGCGAAGGGTCTGATCCATTCGTAGCTTCGGTGACAAGCTTGAGTCCCGACCATTATCGGCGCAGATCCACTTGACTAGTGAGCTATTACGCACTCTTTAAAGGCATGGCTGCTTCTAAGCCAACCTCCTAGTTGTCTCTGCAAACCCACATCCTTTGTCACTTAGCTTGTACTTGGGGACCTTAGCTGACGATCTGGGCTCTTTCCCTCTCGCGAACGGACATTATCGCCCGTCCACTGACTCCCAGGATCCCTCTCGCAGGTATTCGGAGTTTACTTGGGATCGGTAGCCTGGTAAGGCCCCTTACCCATGCAGTGCTCTACCCCCTGGAGATAACCCCTGAGGCTATACCTAAATATATTTCGGGGAGAACCAGCTATCTCCGAGCTTGATTGGCCTTTCACCCCTATCCACAGCTCATCCGAGTAGTTTTCAACCCACAACGGTTCGGGCCTCCACCAGGCATTACCCCAGCTTCACCCTGGCCATGGATAGATCGCTCGGTTTCGGGTCTGCCCCCACGTACTTTGGCGCCCATTTCAGACTCGCTTTCGCTTCGGCTCCGGTCCAGAAGACCTTAACCTCGCACGTGAGGAGCAACTCGCCGGATCATAATCCAAAAGGCACGCCGTCACCCGCTCCCTCGTCCGAAGACGGAAATGCAGGCTCCGACCGCTTGTACGCACACGGTTTCAGATTCTATTTCACTCGCCGCCAGGCGTTCTTTTCACCTTTCCCTCACGGTACTCTTCACTATCGGTTACGAGTTCGTATTTAGCCTTGGAGGATGGTCCCCCCAGATTCAACCGGGATTTCTCGTGTCCCGGCCTACTCGGGTACTCCAGCGGCTGTCGTACTCGCATTTCGCTTACAGGACTTTCACCTTCTCTGGTCCGCCGTTCCAGGCGCGTTCTGCTATGCTTTCCGACAACACATTGCTGAAGCCCCACAACCCCGGCAGAAGTTAAGTTCCACCGGTTTGGGCTCTTCCCATTTCGCTCGCCGCTACTCCGGGAATCTCTTTTGATTTCTTTTCCTCCGGGTACTTAGATGTTTCAGTTCCCCGGGTTGGCGCTCTCAAGGAGCGACGGGGTTTCCCCCGCCAGGTTTCCCCATTCGGACACCCCCGGATCGATGCTTGCATGCAGCTCCCCGAGGCTTATCGCAGCTTGCCACGTCCTTCATCGCCGACTCGTACCAAGGCATCCCCCGTGTGCGCTTCTTCACTTGACCAGCACTGGTCTCGCATCAAGAAACATGCACAAACAATGCGCGTTTTTCACCAAAAGCCCCAGACTTCCTCGTATCGTTTACTGCTCTACGAGGTGCCCAAGACCTTCTCTCACAAACCCATGTTGTCAAGAAGCCGCGACGCTGGCTGCAGAACAGCCGGGTCGCAGATTGCTGTATGTCAATCAGGGTCTGAGGAAGTAGGGCGGGTAGACTCTCGAGCGCCTTTCGGTTGGCACAGGGCCAACTTACTCGGCATCTCCAGAAAGGAGGTGATCCAGCCGCAGGTTCCCCTACGGCTACCTTGTTACGACTTCGCCCCAGTTACCGATCTTGCCTTCGGCCGCTCCTTCCCGAGGGTTAGGTCACGGACTTCGGGCACTACCGGCTTCCATGGCGTGACGGGCGGTGTGTACAAGGCCCGGGAACGTATTCACCGTGGCGTTGCTGATCCACGATTACTAGCGATTCCGGCTTCATGCAGTCGAGTTGCAGACTGCAATCCGAACTTAGACCGGCTTTTTGGGATTGGCTCACCTTCGCAGGTTCGCAGCCCTTTGTACCGGCCATTGTAGCACGTGTGTAGCCCTGGGCGTAAGGGCCATGATGACTTGACGTCATCCCCACCTTCCTCCGGTTTATCACCGGCAGTCCCCCATGAGTCCCCGGCTGAACCGCTGGCAACATAGGGCAAGGGTTGCGCTCGTTGCGGGACTTAACCCAACATCTCACGACACGAGCTGACGACAGCCATGCAGCACCTGTCATGCCGTCCCTAAGGAGGCCTCCTGTTTCCAAGAGGTTTCGACACGATGTCAAGCCCAGGTAAGGTTCTTCGCGTTGCTTCGAATTAAACCACATGCTCCACCGCTTGTGCGGGCCCCCGTCAATTCCTTTGAGTTTCAGCCTTGCGGCCGTACTCCCCAGGCGGGGCACTTAATGCGTTAGCTGCGACACCGAATCCGTCTATAGACCCGGCATCTAGTGCCCATCGTTTACGGCGTGGACTACCAGGGTATCTAATCCTGTTTGCTCCCCACGCTTTCGCTCATGAGCGTCAGAACTGGCCCAGCTAGCCGCCTTCGCCACCGGTGTTCTTCCTGATATCTACGCATTCCACCGCTACACCAAGAATTCCGCTAGCCTCTACCAGTCTCCAGTCCCCCAGTATCCGCCGCAAGTCCGGGGTTGAGCCCCGGAGTTTCACGGCGGACTTAAGGGACCGCCTGCGAGCGCTTTACGCCCAGTGATTCCGAACAACGCTTGCGCCCTCCGTCTTACCGCGGCTGCTGGCACGGAGTTAGCCGGCGCTTCCTCTGGGGGTACCGTCAACCGCGAATGCTGTTTACATCCACGGAGTTCTTCCCCCCTGACAGTGGTTTACACCCCGAAGGGCTCCCTCCCACACGCGGCGTCGCTGCGTCAGCCTTTCGGCCATTGCGCAATATTCCCTACTGCTGCCTCCCGTAGGAGTCTGGGCCGTATCTCAGTCCCAATGTGGTGGGTCGTCCTCTCAGACCCACTACGCGTCATCGCCTTGGTGAGCCGTTACCTCACCAACAAGCTGATACGCCGCGACCCCCTCATCGGGTGGGAGCGTGCAAGCAGAGGCCCCCTTTGATCCGCATCCCATGCGGGACGCGGATGTTATGCGGTATTAGCCCGGGTTTCCCCAGGTTGTCCCCCACCCGACGGCAGGTTGGTCACGTGTTACTCACCCGTTCGCCACTCGGATCCAGGTGCAAGCACCTGGTCCTCGTTCGACTTGCATGTATTAGGCACGCCGCCAGCGTTCGTCCTGAGCCAGGATCAAACTCTCCGTTTGATTTAGAAAAGCTTGAACAGCTCTTGTCGAACGCCGATCTCGTAGATCGTACGTTCGGAATCTACGTTTGCTTTGAACCCCTGTCTCCCTCGCGCGAGCGTCCGGGAGACGTTGCGGCAGGACGTAGCGCCTGCACGCAGAGGGGCCCGCCTCACTTCCTCAGAACCCCAATTTTCAAAAATCTCCGGTTCCGCGCAAAGCTGCCGGAAACCTCGACTCCCGCAAGCGCGGCAGACTGCTACGCCGTCGCTTCGGGAGCGTAAGATGGTAACCGTTGGGAGTGCGGGAGTCAACCCGGGCTCAGAGGCTTCCGCGCAGGCCCGGATCGCCTGCCCGAATCACGTCATCCGCCAGTGATGCCGTGGGTATCTCGCGCGCCTCGACACGCTGCCCTTCGCGCAGGGTCAGATACGCTTCCATGGCACGGTACGCCGGCAGCCCCAACGAACGCAGGAAGTCCGCCGTGCCGCGGTTGCGATCGACCACGCGCTGCCAGAATTCACGGGCATCCGGCCCGGGAAATGGTGCGGAGTCCTTTTGCGATTCGTGCCTGAAGATCGCCTGGATCTTGCCCCGCATCTCCCCTTCCGAGAGGGGTACCAGCACGGTGGCCTCGTTGACGCTCCATTCCTGCCAGGCCCCGCGGTAGAGCCACAGCCAGGGTGCGTCCCCGCTGTAGCGCTCGAGACCCCGCTCCACGGCCTCGAGGCACATGCGGTGCGTGCCGTGAGGGTCGGACAGATCGCCTGCGGCAAAGATCATCGAGGGACGCACTTCCTCGAGCAATCCGGTCACGATGTCGACATCGGCCTCCGTGATCGGGTTCTTCTTGACCATGCCCGTCTGGTAGAAGGGCAGGTTCAGGAAGCGGGCTCGGTCACTCGACAGCCCCAGCGCCTGGATGCCGGCTACCGCCTCGCTCTCGCGGATGACGCGCTTGAGATGCTGCACGGCGGCCGGGTCCTCGTCGCCGGGCTCCTTGCGCGCAAGCTCCTCCTCCACCTGCTGCAGGACGCCCTCGAGGGTCGGGCGGTCGCCGAGCTCAATCACGCCGGCTGTCCGTCTCATGAAGTCCAGGTAGCGGCGGACCTCGTGGTCGAAGACGGCGATGTTGCCGGACGTCATATACGCGACGGTCACGCGGTTGCCGTTATCGGCGAGCTTGCGAAGCAGCCCACCCATCGAGATGACGTCGTCGTCGGGATGGGGAGAGAAGACCAGCATCTTCTGGCCGCGCGGCAATCGGCTCTTCCCGCGGATCTTGGAGATCAGCGCATTGAACACCTGCCCGTTCAGCGGTTCCGCCAATCCGTGCCTGGACATCAGCGACCCGAGGTGGTGCGCGCGGTAGTCGTCGGTGGCCAGATGAAGGATCGGCTTTCCGGTGCGCCGGCTGAGCCACACCACCGCCTCGGCTTCGCGATGCGGAGTCCATTCCATGTCGCTGACCAGCCACGGCGTGCGGATGCGGGTCAGTTCGGCGGCAGCCGCCGGATCGAGGTACACCGTCGCCGCAGGATGCTGCTGCAAGAAGGTCGCGGCGACGTCGGAATGGACCTCGCCCTCCACGGCGCGCCGCACGATGTCGGCCTTGTGTTCACCGGTCGCCAGCAGCACCACCTCGCGAGCCTCGAGAATGGTGGCCACGCCCATCGTGATCGCCCGGGGCGGCACGTTCTCCTCGCCGAAGAAGTCTGCGGCCGCATCGCCGCGGGTGACCGGGTCAAGATACAGGCACCGTGTGCGCGATTCCCGGCCTGAACCCGGCTCGTTGAAGCCGATGTGCCCGCTGCGGCCGATTCCGAGGAGCTGGAGGTCGATCCCCCCCGCCTCGCGGATCCGCCGTTCGAAGTCGAGACAGTGGGCCTCCACCTCCCCTTGCGAGAGGTCGCCTCGGGGAATGTGACGGTTTTCGGGAGGGATGTTGACGAAGTCGAAGAGGTTCTCCCGCATGTACTTGTGGTAGCTGTGCACGCTACCGGGCCGCATGGGGAAATACTCGTCGAGGTTGAAAGCCACGACGTTGGAGAAGTCCAGACCCTCTTCGCGGTGGAGGCGGATGAGCTCCCGGTAGACGCCGACGGGGGTGGAACCGGTGGCCAGACCGAGTACGGCATTCCGGCCCTCGCGGCTGCGCTCCCGGATGAGAGCGGCAATCCGGCCGGCCACTTCAGCAGCGAGGCTGTCGTGATCCCGCATGACGCGAACAGTCATCCGCTCGCGCCGCGCCAAGCCGGTTCGGGGCATGGGGAGTCTCAAGGATGCGTTCGGCCTGGTGAGGCCGTGTTCTCGTAAGCCCGGACTCGTCCGAGGGCGAGTAGCCTGCCCGCCGAGTCCCGTCCGGAAAATGGATCCAAAGGGTGAGCGACCGGACTTGAACCGGCGACCTCCAGGGCCACAACCTGGCGCTCTAACCACCTGAGCTACGCCCACCACATGGGAGTTCGGCGGGATCGAAGTAATCGCCGGCCCCCTTATCCCGCTCGGAGATGCCTCCGAACAAGCGACAAAAAGTAATCCGGCGCCCGACACCCGTAAACCACCGGATGACCCGCCTGGAGCCCCGCGCGTCGGCTCGGGGCGAACAGGAGGCCGACGGGCCAAGGTGTTCGCCGGCAGCTCGCCGGTCGCCGGGACACAGCCCGCGAGGCGCGCCCGCCAGGACTCGAACCTGGGACCTACGGATTAGAAGTCCGTTGCTCTATCCATCTGAGCTACGGGCGCCTGTGGGACGGGGCGGAACCCCGCTAGATCTTGACGACGTTCTCCGCCGCAGGACCCTTGCGGCCCTGAACGATGTCGAACTCGACCCGCTCGCCTTCGGCCAACGAACGATACCCATCGACTTGGATGGCCGAGTGATGCACGAAGCAGTCCCGGTCACTGCCTTCGGGCGTTATGAACCCGAAGCCTTTCGCATCATTGAACCACTTCACCGTACCGGTGGTACGCATCCCGCGCTCCCTTGCCCGCGCTCTCCCGCGGCCGTTTGGTGCCCGTTGCAGTCCGGAAGATCCGGCCCCGCCACGGCCAACTACTCAAAATCGCCCCAAATGTTACCGGCCCATCCCGCCCGATGTCAACGCCGCGCCCCTCATCGCGGTGAAGGTTCTCCGGTTGGCTCCGCCACCCTGGTCGCCGGGATGAAGGACCCCGGCGCGCTGCTCCGGCGACCGCCGACCATGCGTTCGGCGCCGCGATGTGCGAGCCCGCGACCCGCCCGCAAGAGGCAGATGTGCAGATCTACGGGGAAGGTACACTCTGGACCGGTCAGGTTCTGAAGGGACGCGAGGAGGCGCCGGAACCCTCCGGGAACTGGTCTCCAGGGTATCGTCTTCATAAGGTACTCGATGCTCTCCGATGTCACAGGAAACACGGCCATTCAGCCGCATCCGTCGCTGGACACCGCCAGGCGGGTCCCCGAGGAGCACACCAAACTGGTGCTCCGGAGCCTGTTGTGAGCGAGTCGGCGCAGAGCCACGGGTCCGTTCTCGGTCCCGGAAACCGCACTCTCTATGCGGTTCTCGCCATGTTGACCATGGTGGTTCCGCTGGCCATCAACCTGTATCTGCCCGCGCTTCCGGAAATCGCCTCGGTCTTCGGCGTGGACATTCCGCGCATCCAGGTTTCCCTGGCCGTGTTTCTACTTGGGCTGGGTGTGGGACAGTTCGGTGGCGCTCCCATCGCCGACCGCTACGGCCGGAGGTCCACCGCCCTGGCCGGCACGGCCATCTTCGGTGTCGGTACCGTTGGCATCCTGTTCTCTGCCTCCGCCGAGCAGTTCATCGCACTAAGGGCCGTGCAGGGGCTGGGAGCCGGGGTCGCGTTCGTCAACATCGGTGCCGTGGTGGGCGACCTCTTCGACCGGCAAGCCGGGGCACGCATGCTCGGCGCCATCAGCGCGATCCAGGCAGTCCCGCGGCTGATCGGCCCCATTTGCGGCGCTGCGCTGGTGACGGCCTTCGGCTGGCGGTCGACCTTCCAGGTTCTTTTGCTTTATTCGATGGTCCTGGGATACGCGCTGTGGCTCTGGCTTCCCGAGACCGTTCCGCAAACGACGGCCACGCGCAAGCGACCCCTGGTTGGCCAGGCGATTCAAGGCTACGGGCAGGCACTCAGCCAAACCCCGGCACTGGGCTATGTGTTCTGCCTCAGCTTCTCAACCGCATGCCTGCTCGTCTACGTGAACGATGGGGCGTTCATCTACACGGTGTGGTTCGGTCTGAGTCCGGGACTGTTCAGCGGTTTCCTCGCCGCCAACGTCGTCGCGTTGATACTGGGCACCGTCCTCAACTTCCGACTGCTTCGGAAGCATGAGCCGCATCTGGTGGCCATGAAGGCCTGCGCGGTCCAATGTCTGGCAACCTCTGCCTTGCTCGCGCACGTGACCCTGATGACGCCGGCGTTGCCTATCGTCGTGGCGCTTCTGATGACATCTTCGTGTGTGCTGGCCATGATCACGGGCAACGCGGCCGCCTGCTTTCTGGAGTACTTCCCCGCGATCCGTGCAACCGCGTCCGGAGTTGCGGGGAGTCTGCAGTTTCTCCTGGGCGGCGTGGCAGGCACGATGCTTAGCCTCTTCCATACCGGCACCCTCGCCACCGCCGCGATTGCGTCGAGCCTTTGTGCCTTCCTTGCGATCCTTGCGCTGGCACGCGCGAGACCGGCGACTCATCGAAGCCCTTGAGATTCCTGATCTCGCCGGCCAGCGACTAGCGAGAGCTCCACGCCTGAATCCCGTAACTCCAATCGGGGCGGCCGGGTTCATTTCCCGATCGAGGCCCGTTGGGCCGGTTCGCTTGACCGCATCACGCTCACCGGGCCGGAGCGTGTGGTGAGCCTGGGTTTGGAGGACGACCGGGCCGTATCGGTCGTCACCGAACCGGGGACGGGGCGGGTCCGCGCCATCCTGCGCGACTGGGACGGCGATCTCCCGGCCGCGCTGGCGGAGACCGGAAGCTTCGACGTGTCGTTGTCCAGGGGACTCCAGGATGCGGTCAGGCGGCGCCGAAGGTAGCCGATGGACCATGCACACCCTCAAGGGTCATGTCGAGCCGATGCGAAGCTGTGGTACGGGTTTGCCGTAGGGGCCCGGATCGGGGAGGGCAGCTCCGCCGCTCCGGCTCAGGTCACCGCGCGCAGCGCCTCCATGGGCTCCACGCGCAGCGCGCGCCGGATCGGAACCGCGCACGCGAGGATGGAGATCACGAGCGTGAAGACCGCGAACGTCGCGAAGATGGCGGCGCCCCGCGCCGACTGCACCACGCCCAGCAGGAAGATGATGCCGACGGCGAAGGAGATTCCGAGACCCACCTGGATGAACACGGGCTTCAGCAAGGAAATGATGATCCGCAGCTTGTCGGCGCCGAGGGCCACGCGCAGGCCGATCTCCCGTGTGCGTCGCTCGATCCGGAACGCCAGCACGGAGTAGATGCCGGCGAGCGAAAGGAGGATCGCGAGCGCTCCCACCCCCGTGACGATGGTGGAGGTCAGCGTCAGCTCCAGCATCAGCGAGCCACCAACCTTGTCGAGTGGAAGGATCTCGTCGAGGCGCAGAGCGGGATCGACCGACTCGGCGAGGGCGCGCAGGCGCGAAGCGAACAGGTGTGCGTCGCCCCCCACCTCTCCGCTCACGTAGACGGGGTAGGCCGGCAGCTGCGCGAGCGGGTGGTACATGCCCGCGCCGTCGGGCGAATCCTCGGCGAGCATCGCGAGATCGGGAACCACGCCGATGATCCGGTACCATGGTTCGGCCTCGGCGTCGGTGTCCCCTCCGGGTGGGGGCGCGTACCGCACCCGGCGACCGACGGCGTTGCGGCCGGCGAGCACGCGGTCGACGAACGGCTGGTTGACGATGACCACACCCTGGTCGGAATCGGCGTCGCCCCAGTTGAACCCCCGGCCGGCGAGCACCCGCGTATTGAGCGCGTCGAAGTAGTCGGGCGCGACGGAGGCGGTGCCGACCCTCGGCGCGATCCTCGGAGGGGTGAGATCGCCGTCGGTCTCGACCTCGATGGCGCTCTGAGGATGCGACATCCGCGCGAAACGGTTGGCGAAGGTCACGGCTCCGACACCCGGCTCGGCCCCCAGCCGCAGCCTCAGCTCTTCGTACCGCTCCCGGTAGAGTGCGGCGAACTCCTCCTCGGAGAGCTGCGGCCCCGCACCGAGTGCGTCTTCCCGGTCCATCTCCACCCTGGCGGAAGCGTATTGACCTCCGTCGAAGGGAACCACGGTGCCCCGCTTCTCCAGCATCTGGGTGAAGACGGCGTAAGCGATCGGCACCGCCAGCGCGGATATGGCCACCTGTACGACGATGATCCCGGACCAGAGGCGGCTCACCGCGGGGCTCGGGAGCCCGGTGTTGGACTGCCGCAGACGGCTTTCCAGATTGCCTTCGGTGATCTTCAACCCGGGCAAGGCGCCCGCGACCAGGGCGCCGAGCGCCGTCAGCCCGAGGGCGTACGCCACGGTGGCCCAAGAGAGGCTCGGGCCGAACCAGAACGGCAGTTGGCCTTCGAGCGACTCGAACGTGCGGAACGCCCACCGAATGGAGATGCCCGTGGCGAGCAGGCCGACGAAGGCGCCGACGAGGCCGAGCACCAGCGTCTCGGCGAATAGCTGGGCTACGACGCGGCCACGGTCCGCGCCGAGCGCGACCCGTACCAGGATCTCCCGCTCACGGGTGGCGGCCCTCACGAAGACCAGCAGGGCCACGTTGGCCGCCATCAGGATCAGGAACAGGATGAGGAGGCCATTGCTGGACATGAGCCCGACGGACACGGAGTTCGAGATGTCCATCACCTCGTTGGGGAAGGACAGCACCTGTGCGCGCAGCTGCTGGTGCGTCTCGGGATTGCCGAGCACGACCCGCTGGGTCAAGGTCGTCAGCTCGACTTGCGCCCCCTCCAGGTTCGCGTCCGGCGCGAGACGGCCGAAGGTGCGAACCGGCGGGCCCTCCAGGGGCAGATAGCTCGACGAGGTCAGCTGGAACGGAACCCAGAAGCTCTCGGAAATCGGGAACGCGAAGCCCTCGGGCATGACACCGACCACCGTGTGCGCCTCTCCGCCCACGCGAACCTGGCGTCCCACGATGTCGGGGACGGACGCGAACGCGCCGCGCCAAACGTCGTGTCCCAGCACGACGACGGGTGCCGCGCCGAGCTCTTCGTCGGCCGCGACCAGCGTGCGGCCGAGCTGCGCGGGGACCCCCGCGACACGGAAGGCCGCCTCGCTGATCGCCGCCCCCCGGACCGGCGCACCGGCCACGTCCTGCCACCGGAGGTTCCGCTCGATGACGCTGAAGATCCCGATGTCGTCGACGGAGCGAAGCTCGTCGCGCCACAGCATGAACTCGTGCAACACCCGCCGCTCGGGACGGCTCGCGGCCGCATCCCACATGCGCAGCGCCACGATGCGATCGCCGCCCGGCACCGGCAGGGACGGATAGACCAGCTGGTTCAGGAACTCGAACACCATCGCCGCGACCGCGATCGCGAACGCGAACGAGAAGCCGCCGACAAGTGTCAGACCCGGATACTTCGAGAGCATCCTGCCGGCCAGTTTGAGGTCGAGCCAGGACATCCTGAGCTTCATCGGCCCTCTCCTTGTTCACACCGACGGCGGAGGGTACGGTCTCCCAGCGCGGTGCGTGGCTCCGCGTTCGGGTGGTCGTCGCCGAAGTCACGCCGTGCAGGCGCGGTCATGAGAGCAACTCGAAGCCCGCCCGGTTCCATGCCTTCACTGCGACCCTCCCGGGCACCCGGTTGGAACCGCCCGTCACTCCGGAATGACGGTATGGTAAGAAGCATGCCAA
Organism: Longimicrobiales bacterium; assembly: GCA_965232315.1. Taxonomy (GTDB): domain Bacteria; phylum Gemmatimonadota; class Gemmatimonadetes; order Longimicrobiales; family Gaopeijiaceae; genus BD2-11. Next base: position 32,736 of record CBDDPN010000040.1, read on the forward strand.
GGCAGCAGGCTCGTGTCTAAATCATGTTAGCGTAACATGTTGTGGATTGTCATAGTCGCATGTCGAGGGATGTGGATACGCCCGGTTGTGGGACGTGAGTGTGCGACTTCGAACAGTTTTCGCGCGACTCCCGATGCGATTGCGGAGCACTGGCTATCGCTCCTCACGAAGAGCCTCGGTGGGCATGAGGCCCGACGAGGATCGGCTCAGAAAAGCCATCGAGGAATACCGGGGGGTTGGCTCCGCGTCCAATTAGCGGACATACTTAGCGAGCATCGAACCTCCCCAATCACGTAATTTCAATCGGGGCGGCCGGATTCGAACCGGCGACCTCCTGCTCCCAAAGCGATCAAAACGGGACGCGAATCACGGCAGAAAATCACGTAAGTCTAACTGGGACTGCACGATCTGCGCTTCTTGCCGTTGGGGTGGGTCTGGGTCTGCCGGACTGAAAACGCCGGAAAATCGGGTCAAATGGAGGGCATTTGGCAATTTCTCCGTCGCGACCTCAAGCCGAGATGGCCACCGGTGCCCCAGCAACACCAGGGCGAGTGTCGAATGTCATTCCTTCACCTCTAGAGGTCAACCGGAGGAAGGGCATTTCCGTTTCTCAAGGAACTTCCTCCTCCTTGCGGCACGCGACGTGTCCTCCAGCGAATCGACGAAAACGTCTGGAACGCTGCGTCGGCGGTGTCCGCCGACCTTGGGGATCACCCGATGGTTGGCGAAGTCCTTGCGGAGGTTTCCGTCACAAGAGAGAAGGACCGTGGCATCGCTGGCCGCCGCCAAAGCGAGGACGTGCGGGTCGTCGGACCGCCGAACGGGAGCGCCAGGAATCTGGTCGAGAGCTGTTCGAATGCGGCTTGAGTCGATTACCTCGGCCAGCCCACGCTGGCGATAGTCACCGAAGAGGGCCATGATCTTCGACTTCTCCCCGAGTTCCCGAGCGTATTTCGTGTTGTCGGGCGAGTACACCACGAGCCCATCTCCACGGAGGATCCAACGGCGCACTTGGTCTCCCGCAGAATTCGATGTGGGCTCGTGGATGTGACCGACCGCGCTGGCGTCCACGATGACCCTCACACACATGCGTGAACCCTCATGGGGGGAATCCGAGTAACCTAGCCGTCTCGACCGAGAAGAACTCGCGATAGCTGCGAGGCTGTCCGCGCATGTTGGCGTGGCGGTCGAAGGAGATCTGGTGCAAGCGGGTCGCCGGGGGATCGCCGGGGAGAGACTCGAAATAGATGATCGCCAAGTCTGCCGGCGCCAGACCACCCCCCTCTCTGGCGAGAATGCGGAACCAGTCGATCACATGGTCGCTGTGCGTCTCGATTACGAAGCGGTGGTCGCTCCGAGTCATGATGTCGACGAGCTTGGCCTGCGCCGACGGATGGAGATGCACCTCCGGCTGTTGAAGGAGGAAGAGAGAGTTCGGGGGCGCGCCCGCGAGCGACGTGAGGAACGGAAGAACGCTTGCAACACCATAGCCAACATCTTGGAGGTTGCGGAAAACACCTGAAACGTCAACTAGAACCTCGAATGCTTCGCGACCCGACTGGCGCACCTCGATTTCGTTGAAGACACCGAGCCGGCGACCGAGATCGGCGACCGCATCAAGGTCCCGATGGTCGCCTGCTCCGCCGAGGGGATTGAACCTGTAGAGCCGCTGCGGCTCCAGGCCATGCGCTTGAATCGGAGCGATCCGCAGCGGGATCTTTGGAGGACGGAAGCGGCGGCGGAAGAAATTGGTGAACTTGATAAACGCCGCTTCATCCTCAACGGTGGTCTCGCCCATTCGCTTTCGGAATTGCGTCCTCTCGCCCGCGAAAGGCAGCACGCCGTATCGGACGGCCTGCGAAAGCCAGGTGGTGAACTGAACATACGACACGTCGGACTGGCCGAGACGGAACCGAAAAGCCGGACCGTCAAAGCGCCAGCGTTCCGAGAGACTCTCGGGATTCTCGCGCACGATGGTCAACGTTGGAGCCGTCTCCGACGGGCTGCCGGAAAGCCGCAACTCTAGCGCGACCTCCTTGGGAGACACGTTGGTGCCCTCCGCGAACTGGACGGCGAACTCGCTAATGGGACCGTCGGCCAGGTCGATGGCAACGCGGAACGAGGTGCACCCTGATCGAGCCACGGTATCGAACGATCCCATCGAGAATGGCTCTTGATCGAACCAGTTGACACGATCTTGCAGATCATCGAGCCCAGCCAGCCGGCCAAGAGCGTTGAGGCAGCCAAGAAACGAGGTCTTGCCGACGCTGTTCTCGCCGACCAGCAGCGTGATCTTCGAGAGGTGTGCGCGCTGCTCGCCGGAGAAACAGCGGACGTTGTTGACCGACACACCGGTGAGCGAGGAGCTCATGTTCGTTTCCCAATCCAGGTGCGGATCCCGGACAGCCAAGGGTAGTGGAGGAGAGCCACGAGACGGTCGCGATAGCTCTTGGGCGGTGCGTCGCGAACAACCGGCTCGTCGATAAATGGATAGGTCCATCGGTCCCCGTGCGCCGTTCTAGCCGCGACAGAGCAGCCTGGATGGCACTCGGCAATCTGGGACATCATTCGTGCGGAAACGTAGCTGTAGTGCAGTTTGGTGGGAACCGGTGGCCACCACGGTTCACGGAGAACCGCCCGCAGCATCTCAAGCACCATCAGGCTTCCCAAGTTGGCGCTGAACGGGAACACGTTTTCGTTTCCCGGCCTTACCGGGCCCTGGGCCACATAGGTTGGATCGTCGAGGGATCCGTCGCGTTCCATCATCACCGCCGACGTTGTGTACTGGCCATCGCACCGCAGGCAACGGGACTCCGGTCCCGCCCGAACGACGCTCCAAGTCGCGTCTGCGAGGCAGCCATCGGATTTCGTCGCGACCCGGACGCCGCCGAACACGACGGGGATGCAATGGACATAGGCGATGTTGTTGAGCAGGTCCTTCGGCAGCGGGCGGTCGACAGCCGCAAACAGGATATCGCAGTCGAGCACCGAAGCGTAGGCATCGCGTTCTTGGACCCAAGCCCGCCTAAGGTCGACGCGAAAGGAGGCGGCGCTGGCACTGTTCCTGAGTCGCTCCGCAATCATGTCAACCTTGAAGCGGCCGATGTCGTTCTCCGTGGCGTAGAGCAGGCGATCCAGGTTGTGTTCCTCCACACGGTCCGCGTCGACCAGCAGGATGTCGGTGGCCCCGATGCGGGCGAGAGCTTCGGCAATGATCGAACCGACGCTGCCGAGCCCCACGATGCCGATGCGCAGGCTGGCCAGAGTCGCTTGGCGTTCCGGCCCCCATGTGTCAAGCGTCCGGCGCAGCCGGATTGACCGCGAAAAAGGAGGAGCGTGGTGCGGGTTGGCGCTGACATGAATGCCCTGACCCACCACCCTGACTTTGTCGCAATCGGCGCGCGAGTACTGCCGGCCGTCCCAAGACCAGAAGCGGGCACTCCACACGCCATCGTTACCGACTGTGAGACCTAGGAGCGGCAGTCCGGCAGCGCGGGAAGGAGCCGCGATCCGATCTCGCTCGGCTCTGACATCGGCTCTGCTCATCGGCTGCCAGCCTGGGACAGGATGGCTATGCATGAAGGCAACGCCCATACGCGACTGACATGCTCGGCGTGCGACTCTTCCAAGATAGTGCGGTTCGAAGCTCACGTTGCCGTGTAGCTTCCGCTCGCCGTCCAGCGGGAGCAGGAGTTCCGTGACGATTCCAGTGGTTCGGGACGCCCCAGTACTCGGACGCCAAAGCGCGAAGCAGAGATCCTCCTGGCGCTGACCCTGTCGGATCCAACCCAGCAGGTGATCTTTGGCCTCCTCGGCAAGGGCGTCAGGGAGCACAGCCTCGAATCTCATAGCTGAGCGAGGAGCCGTAGCAGGTGCCGCCGGTAGTACGCCCTCATGTTCTTTTCCGACGACTCCAGTCTGTCCCAGAAATCGCTAGGCGGCAGACTGTAGGCCGACCAGTTCTCACCCTCGAAGTCGTGCGTGGAGTGCCTCGTGATCACGGTACCGATGGACGACTTGAGGTGCACGAAGTGGGGCGGGTACTCCGGGTACGCATTCTCCTGAAAGCTAAGACCGAGCGACAGGGTCTGTCCCTTGTAGCGGCCGTGCTGGACTTCCACGTCAAGGACGACAGCGCGGCCCGAGATCGAAAAGCCTGGGAAGTCGACGATCCTTGGCGCAAGCCCAATCTCCCGCAGCTCGTCGGAGACCTGTTCCAGCATGGGATTCAGGCGACGGGTGTGCTGCCGACGTGGATCGCCACGAAGTTGTCGCCGTCGGAAATCGTGACCAGATCGCCGAGATTCTCGTACTTGCGACCGTCCGCCGTGTTCTCCAGGTAGTAGCTCTGCAGGTCCGAGACGTCGATAGCTGCCCCGGCCCCCGCATTTCGCAGGATGGTCTCAAGCGAGAGTGGATTCTCGATCGTCGCGTTCTCCTCACCGTTCACGGTGTAGCGGATCGGCTTGTCAACCGGCTTCTGCGAGTCGTCGCGCTTCTTGATCCAGAACTCGTCACCTGGCGCGATGTCGATCAGCTCGTCCGGATTACCGTGCTCGATGCCGTCTTTGGAGACCAGAATGGCCTCGCTGGCGGAGGTACCAGCCAGATGGAGGAGCGAGGAGACCTTCGCCGGGCTGCGTTCGAGCTTATATGGCTTGCCGTCAATGAAGAACTGGGCATCTGCTGTCATGGAGCACTCCCAAGAGCGATGAGGGGCGACTGCACCGCACCCAAGCGGGGCACGATGATGCTAATCGCGCCTCCGCGCTGGTTCAAGCCTCTCCGGGCCGTGGTAACCGCAAGGTTCGGTTCCGGCCACGCCCCGGGGACTCTGGACTCGGTCACCGACCCGGAACAGCCGATTCCACGGTGAAATGCCCTCAAGTCGGCTTCGAGCGAGTAGTCGCCGGCCCAAGGGGCCGGTTGCGGATCGCCAGTCCAGACCGCCCTCCGAACACCGTGATCATGAACCCGACCCGACCCGTAACGACGTCAGCGAACGCCCCTAGATCCGCGATCGGGACCGAGGCGGCAGCCCATGTTTCGCCACCGCGATGCGCTTTGCAATCAATGCCAGTTCCGGCTGCACGAACGTCGCGATCTTGAGGCCCGTCCAGCGCCGACGCGGGTCGCGCAGACGCACACCGACGTCGTGCCGTACCATCAACCGGGCGAGTCTCGACCGTTGATGAGCACCACGCGCTTCGGGCCTTGAGCGGCGAAATCCTTGGCGGAGGCAGTGAAGTCGGCGGCCGAGAGGTCGGGCAGTTTGCCCGCGACGGCCCGCCCTCCGCCGTCTCGACTGGTGCGCGGCCCGTCCTCAGGGCTGGGCTTGAGCCACGCTACGGGACGGGAGGGGCGTTCCCCTCACTCTTCACGCTTCGCTCAGTTCCTTGTTGAGCCATCCACCACAGGAGCGCGTTCCTGTTCACCTCCCCTCCATCGGGGAAGTCGCCTCTTATCCCATCCAAGCATTCACCCGCAAAGTGGATCAGGAGCTCTTCTGATTCCCAGAATGAGTACTGCTCGTGACTCTCACACGTAAGCTGGGACTGCCGGAGCATCGTGATCGCTCTCGATCTGCTGACCCAAGTTTTCCCGAGGGGAGCGGGGGTGGAGTAGAGACGGCGGGTCCGGGAGTCTCGCCAGATTGACCTTCCACAGAGTACGGAAACGAAGACGGTGCCGCCAAAGACCAAGGCCTCGACCCAGCTACTTTCCAGCCACCCCCAGAGAACAGCCCACGTCTTCCATGCAGGTACGGAGAGGACGGACAGGGCTCCGACCCACTTCCCCAAGGTCTTGATGCCTTCCACCCTTTCGGGGAGCTCGATGATCCAGACACCCACGTTACGGAGCCGGGACCAAGCTTTCCTCCACTTTCTCTCCATCCCCTAATCTAGCTCCATCGACGGTGGCCTCACCCCTCCGATAGCGCTCGCAGCACCGGAAGCATGAGGCTCTGAGAGTCAGGAACTGGCATCGTTGACTCCTTGGGTCCGGATCGCGTCTCTCGGCTCGCGGGCCGATCGGCTGTTCTCAAGGAACTCCAAGACGCCACGCCCCCTGCTGGTGATCCGAGCGATGGACTTTTGGTGGCTTCGCCACTCGGCCAACCCGGCGTCCACAAGTTGTTCGACCAAAGCGCGGTGTTTCTGTTCTTCAGGGCTCATCCCAAGGGTCGCCGTGGAAACAATGCTCCCCCAAGAATCTGCGGACATCTCCTTCAGCATCTCAATGCATTTCGGGTCACGAAGAAGGCTGGCTAACTCATTGGGCTCGGGGAATAACCCGCGGTCCGAATATCTCAGAACCGTCTCCAAGACCGGTCGATCCGCCCATCCATTCTCCGACAAATCGTAGATCAGCCATGACGCTGAGAGGAGAACGGCACCTCCGCCGACCCACACGGTCTTCCCGGACTCGATGAAGCTCACGAGGTCTGCCGGCAAGCCGGCACCCCCAACGAGTTCAGCCATTACCAGCAGAGTGCCGAGAAAGGCCCCGACCCCGGCGAGTCCGCGCCGCTTTCTCTTCTTGCTCATCGGCCCATCGCGGGCTCAGCCGCCTGCTGCGGCAAGACAACCCACTTGGGACCGGATCGGCACCGGTGTTTCGGACTTGTGGACGTTGCTCACAGATCAATCTCCGCGTCGGGGTGACCGGCGGCGAGGGCGCTCGTCCACGCGAGGCACAGGTCGCGGGAGCGGTAGGCCCCGTATGCAGCCTTCTCGTCGCGCTGAACGATGGGGAAGGTGGAGTAGATGTAGCGGATGTCGTGACGGTCCGTCACGCCGTACAGGTGGAAATAGAGCGCGTCCAGCTTGGCGCGCAGGTTGAGGCGGCGATCGTCGTCCCAACGGAAGGGCGGGAGTACCTCGCCCGCCTCGTCCACATGGCCCAGGTGGCGGGCGAACGGAGCCATGTCGTGGGCCGTGTAGGAGAGTTCCAGCAAGGCCTCGCGGACGATCTCCTCCGCCGCCTTGGCTCCGAAGCGCACGGACCGGTACCGCTCCGGCGGAACGACGGGAAGCTGTTCGATAATGAAGAGATTCAGCGTCTGACCCTGAACCTTCTGGCGCGTCACGAAGTCGAACACTGTCGCGTTGAGATTGGCCGCCAGCAGCCACTCTCTGCGATCCGCCGTCTCCGGTTTCAAGACCGGCACCTTGTTGCCGAATCCAACCGTCGGCAGCAAGGCGGCGATGAATGTTCGCGCATTGGTCGGCGCGGTGATCTCCTTGAAGCCAACAACCCAACCGGACTGCGGAGGCCAGCGACATTCCGACTCGCGTACCCAGAAACGCGGAGTTGGCAGCCAGCTCGGGTCGTGATGCTGCTCAAGGATGGTCGATTTCGGCTGGGCCGGGCGGTGGAGATTCTTCGGATTGATCACGATGCTGGCGGCCCGGTGGTCGAACGCCTGCACCATCTTGCCTTCGTAGAGCGGCACCTGTTCTCCCACCAGGCTACCGAACCGGTTGCCACTGATCGGCCAAGCTCCTTCCTCTTCCTCCAACTCCGTGCGAGTGCGGAATTTGTCGGAGTCGTTGGTCATGTGAAACATGGTTGTGTACTTGACGGGCCACGCCTTCACGGCCTCCCCCGACGAGCGGTCCACCAGCACCGGCAGGCGGTCGTAGATCTCCGTCGTAAGTTCCGCGTCGCGCCGCGAGCGGAAGATGGGGGCCGTGCCGGTGTTCGGATTCACCCGCGCGAAGTCGGCGGCCGAGAGAGGAAAGCACCGCTCCGGGTCTTCGACTTCCGACACGGCATGCAAGTAGAAGGCGCACTCGGCGGCCTCGGGAAGTGGCCGGGGGCTGGCAACGAAGACGCAGAACTTGAAGGACGCGTGAACATCGGGGAAGAACACCTTCTTGTTCTCGAAGTCGTAGAGGGCCTTGAGCCGGCCCTCGGTGGCGACGCTCTTGAAGAACGGGGCCGCCATCTTGTCCGACGCGATGCCGGACGGCACGAGCAACCCGACCATGCCGTCGGGCTTGACGATCGTCATGGCCCGTTCGACGAACAGCGAGTAAAGATTCAGGTCGCCTCGCGCCAGCAGCGGATAGTCTCCCGAAGTCCGGGCCACCCGCGCGCCCGCAGCCGCTCGTTCGCTCGCAAGGCGGAAGTCCTCGGCCAGCGGGTCTTCCCCCTCCTGGAGGTCTGCGATCATGCGCTTCCGGTCGGCGGCACGGGGTGCCATGGCAATCTCCGGTCGGCGTGCCGCGAACCACTCAACCTGCTGGAGCTTCATCCGGTCCCAGGGTGGGTTTCCGATCACGGCGTCGAAGCCGCCGTTCAACTCCGCAGCTTCCCAGTCCGACCAGACGCCGGGGAAGGCCACCTGCCAGTTCAGGAACCGCTCGCTGGCCGCAAGTCCCAGAGCATCCATCAGGTGTGGGAGGTGGGCATCCTTCGAGTCAAACGGCTCCCCTTGGGCGATGTCGATCTGATCGCCGAACACACCATCCAGCCATTTGAGAAACGCGGCCTTGACCGGCCCCTTCCGGATCCCCTGCCAGTCGAACGCATGAAGGAGCGACATGAACGCGTGCAGGGGGGCGGTCATCTCCGAGACTTCGGCGAAGATGTCGGCCGAGCGGTGCGCCTCGGCGATCTCGGCGTCCGTCAGCCCCTCGATGATCTGCATCGGCGCGGCCGCGCGCGTGGCCCGCGCAAGCGGTCCCCTTAGGAACAGGCTGCTCTTCTCATCCGTCCTGCGGATTGTGGGCTCCACCCAAGCGCCGAACAGGCTGTCGCCGCAACGGAGATGGTGATCCAGAAAGCTGAGCGGTGCGCCGACGGTGAAGGTGTGCAGCCATAGCGAGACCTTGGCCAGTTCCACGGCCATCGGGTTCTTGTCCACGCCGTACACGCACCGCTTGAGCACCATGCGGCGGACGATGTGCCTGTCGTCGAGTTGGGCCGGATCGAACGTCCAGCCGCGGTCCTCGGCGTTGTCCATGATCGTGTTGCGGATCCCGTCGATCCGCTCCGCGAGCGGCGAGAGGTATCCCTCCACGAGCGCTTCGGCCTCCGCCATGGCCTCGATAACGCGGTCGGCGAGGTAGTCCACGAGATTGACGAGGAAGTGACCGGAGCCCATCGCCGGATCGCAGACCTTCAACTCCAGCAGTCTCTCCGCCGGGTCGAGCCGCTTCAAGCGACCGATGCGGCGGTCCTCCGGCGTCTGTTCCGACCCGATCTCCGCCACCTTGGCCGCGAAATCCTCCATGCACGCGTCCGCCAGCGGACCGACGGTCTCCCGCACGATCAGGTCAACCAGATCGTCGGGCGTGTAGTAGCTGCCCGAGTCCTTGCGCGCGAACACGTTGGGCCGAACGACGATGTCCCCGCCGTCCCGGACAACCTCGCGTTCCAGCAGCCGCTCGTAGATCGAACCGAGTTGCTGCACGCCGAGATCCCGGTAGTTGATGTACCGGCGCCCGAGCGATGTCCGCTCGAACGATAGCGCGTCGATCACGTCGGCCATCACCGCGTCACTCAGCCGAACGCGCGAAAGCAGGGACGTGCGCTCCCGGTCGAACAGTCCACCGTTGTAGGGAGGAAGACCTATCGAGGCGTCCCCCTGGTCGATGGCGCGGCACAGGTCGTCGAACGCCGACCAGTAGCGGGCCGCCATGGCTGAGAACACGTCGCCTTGGTCCTTCCGGCGGCCAATGCTACCGCGTACCTGCTCGCGGAGCGCGTAGTCGTCGTAGCGGCTGTCGCGGACGGGTAGGAGGTCCCGGTCTTCGGCGTAGAGGACGAAGAGGAGCCTGTACAGCAGGACCAGTGCCCCGTCTCGCACCTCGGGCAACGGGACCTCGGGGTCCGCCTCGGCGAGTGCCCGGACGAGGTCCGGGAACACATGCTCGAAGACGAGCGCCGACAGGGTGCCAGCGACCCGTTCCTGATGGAAGCGGCCTTCCTCGATCGCCCGTTCATGAAACGTTCGTTCGTCCACCGCGCCGGGAAGGAAGGCATCCCGGCCGAACACCAGCCAGAACACCTTCAGCCAGTGCGCCCTTTGATCGGTCCCGAGCCCTTCCTGTCCGTCGTCCGGATACCCGAGGACCGCCGCCAGATCAAGCTCGAAAAACTGTTCGGCGACCGAGCGCGCGCCAGCATAGTACAGACGCCAGCGGGCGCCGTTCGTCAGGATGCCCCAACGGAGCTTCCCGGTGGTCAGATCGTCGACGCGGCGAAGGTAGCGCAGCATCTGCGTTGAGGGCGCGGACTCCTCACCCCGCCGCCCGGAGCGACGGTCCAGCGGTCGAAGCCACCGTTTTGACTCGACCACCGCCAGGCCGTGCTCGTAGCGCTTCCACTCTTCGGCGAAGCGGTTCGCCCGGTCCTTCGAGGCATCGCCGGGGAACAGCAAACCGTCCGGCACGTCTTCGCGACCGCGCGCTGAGAGGTTCTGCTGCCTGAGGCTGGCGGTCCAACCGAGCCTCGCCAACATCGGCCAGATCAGGTCGTCTTCGGTTTGGCTCTCGTTGGGAGTCAAATCGGTGGGAAAGCGGTCGAAGAGGCCGCGCAAGGCGGACTCGAACTCCACGAGCCCCTCATCGGCCAAGTCCCAGTCGGGAAGCCGTGTGATCACTTCTCGAAGGAAGTCCTCGGCGAACAGGCTCCCGTCAAAGGGCCGATCTCTCGTCATCCGCGACCTCCGCAACCCAGTAGCGCGGGGCAGGTTTGATCCACCAGTTGCAGTTCTTCCTATCGTCAAATCCTCGTCTGACCTTGATGCAAGATCCGTGCATCCAAACTAACCCTCCACCGTACTCAAGCGCGCCTTCCCCGACCGGCCCGCCCGAGCCCGCGAGCGAAGTCCCGCTGCACGTTCGTCGGGGGGTGACGGGGGAGCCGCTGGCGGACGCCGATCCGGCTCCGGGACGGCCCTGGAACTCTTGGGAATCCGCCTTGATTCACGCGGTTGACACAGCCGGAATCGGGCTTCTCCGTGAAGGGCATGGAGACTCTTTGTCCGGCGACAAGCGGGGCTGGAACAGCGGTGCCTGAGAGCGTCGGTGTTGGCAGGTTGGAGGGGAGCCGCGCCCGCGCCGACAGCGGCACCTTGGTGCTCACATCGGCACTTCAGCGGTTCCAGCGGGATCGTTCACTCCCCTTGGCGCCCAGGTCGACCCGGTCTCATCGCCGCGGCGACCGTCCGTAGGTAGGGCCATCGGGAATGAAACCAATTCCGAGTCAAGTCCGTAGAGTATCGCCCTTCGGGTCACCGAAGGGTGGAAGGGTAGTGCGACCTGACGAGACGAAACGCGGGAGGAGACGCGTAGTTCAGATTGATCCACCCCACGGCGGAATCGATGCCCGTGCCCCTCGCCAACGGCGCGGGCGGGGACCAGTCGCCGCTCCGGCTTCGCGGGCATATAGATGGCCCGGCATTGCGGGCCTCCATCCCGCCGCCGGCCGCGCTTCGCCAGGCCCGTTGAACGGCTTCTCCGAAGCGTTCGCGGGGTTGCTCCGCCACCGCAGGGCCGGCCGTCGCCGCCGGGTCTCGGACACGCCGGCGACGGGGGTGTCTGACGCGGTTAAGCCCGGTAAGCCAGCCTACCCGTTGTCATACAACGGGGCTGGCGAGGGGGTGGCTCCCGCCCCCCCTTCGAACCCCCCGCGCGTCGCGCTCCCGTGGAGGTCGCGCCTGGGGGCGCCGCCCCCTTCCCCCCGCGCCGGTGCGGCATGATGCCTGAGCGCCGCACCGCCGTCGTCACCGCCCGCGTATCGGCGACCGAGTTCGCCGACTGGCGGGCCAAGGCCGCAGCCGCAGGCGTGCCCCTCTCGGCGCTCATCCGGCGAGCCATGGCCCGTACTCGGACCTGGACGGCGCGCGCGGCCGAGGTCGAGCGCGAGCGCACCCGGGAGGTCGGCCGCATCGGCAACAACCTCAACCAGATCGCTCGCTGGGCGAGCATGCACATTCCCGCGCGGATCTGATTGTGACCATTGAACTTACGAGATTCGGCTGTCTAGTTCCCGCTGTTTGATTCCCGCTGTTTGGATCAGCCCCGAGCTCGCCGCCGGTTCGCCAGTGCCTGCCTCAGTTGTCCCGCGTCGGCCTGCTGGTAACACTGCAGGACGGTCTTGGTCGTTTTCCAGCCTCCGAGTTCGCAGAGGACCTTCAGCGGCTGGTCCATCAAGTCGCTGGCAAACTTGCGCCTGAGGGAGTGCCAACCCCTGCCCGGCTTCGGTTCCAGCCCCGCGAGCGTCTGGGCTCTCTGCCACCAAAAGCTCGGCAGCGACCGGCCCACGCACCGCGAGGCATCCGTCGGCGCGGGCAGCACCGGCCCGTCCCCGATCCCCACGCCCATCGCTCGCGCCTCCTTCAGAGCGGCCAACGCCTCGTCGGTCACGGGCGTGACGTGCTCGTAGCCCGTCTTCTCGTGCTTCGCCCGCCACCGCACCTCCCCGCCCTCGAAGTCGATATCCGACCAGCGGACTGGAGGTAGCCAGAATCCCGGCAGGAAATCGTCTAAAGTATTACAGGACTGCACGATCTGCGTTTTCTACCGTTGAACCATTTCTGACTGCACCGTGCGCCGATAGCGGGAGAATCGCCATCATTTGGCGGGAAACGCCGGGCATCGCAACGGGATCCTCCGGCATGTAGGACGACCCCATCGGACCGGGGAGGCAGACAGGGGTACGTCGCAATTCCCTCCCTCCTCAGGCCCCGGTAACGGCGTCTGCAAGACGCCGAATCCACCCCCCAACGAAGTTCTCCTCTTCTCCCTGGTCGATGGGAACTGGACGCTGCGCCATGTCAATCGTGTGCATGGTCGACGAAAGCGCGACCTGAGCATCACTGTCTCCAGGACGGAGGGTGAAGGGCTCGATGGTGCGGTGGCGTGGGCGCCGGACCAATGCGAAGGTCCTGAACGCCAACTCGAACCACCGATAAGCGTCTTCCTTGCTCTGTCGGAGATACCACAGAGAGTGAGCCATCCCCTCATGCCCGTATCGATCAGGGGGAGTGCGTAAGGCGATGGCCGAGGATGCGAGGACCTCCCACTCAACGTCGCCGCGAGGCGCGAACACCGCGTCGGCTTGAGAAAGAGCCGCGACACTGAGCGTTGCCCTACCCAACTTGGCCTGCCACCCGTTCGTACTCGGCCTGTCGGCAGCGCTCGCCGACGCCAAACTCCGAATCTCGTCGTCGAGCCTCGTCACAATGCGCTTGAGCGACCTCTCAGCGGCTTCCCTTAGCCGACGCTTGCGCTCTCGCTCGGACTGGGCAGCCGACTCGACACTGGCTCGCTCCGCTTGCTGTCGCACGACGTGGAAATTGGCTTCCTGAAGTCTGCGTGCGGTTTCAGTTTGCGATCCGCCGGCCCGCTTCAGTCTGGACAGTATGCTCCCGGGATTCGGTCGCGCCTCCGGAGCCTTCGTGAGGCACTCGTCCACGAGAGAAGCCATCTCGGGGGCGATGTTCGGGATCGGCGCAGGCGTGTTGTGTAGGTGCTGCTTGCGATAGTCATGGGACTCCGGCCCGCCGAATGGAGGGTCGCCAGCCAAGAGCTGGTACGCTACGCCGCCAAACGCGTAGACATCGGTCGCGCTAGTCGCCCTTTCGCCCCGCCATTGTTCCGGTGCCGCATACGGAGGGGTCCAGGCAAACTTCCGCGTATTCTCGGCGGTGGTTGCCTTGGCGTAGCGGGAAATGCCGAAATCCGCCAACCGCCAGCGACCGTCCAGGAAGAGAATGTTGGCTGGCTTGACGTCACGGTGGACGACGCGGTTCTTCATGGATGCCAATGCCTCGGCTACGTCGAGAAGGATCGGCGTCGCTTGGCCCTCTGGCAGTGGGCCTCCTGCATCGGATAGGAGGTCAGCCAAGGACATTTCGGCCTTCGGCATGATGATGATCCAGTAGGCGTCCCATGCTCCGGTCTCTACCACCGGTACCGCATTCCGGATAGCCGAGAATTCAGGGAACAGAAGCTCACGCTCAGCGCCCGGATCCTTGCGAATGAACTTGGCAACATGGGGAGCCACGCCGTCCGATTCAACCACGTGGACTCGGCCAAAGCCACCGGACCCCACCTGTTGCCCGACAGACCACTGGCGGCCGAGACTTAGGACCTGCGGTGGCTGGAACGCTAGCATGTCGGTGACCGGCGCTGGAAGAGCACCCTTTGGAGGGTAGGAAGAACCGGATGCGAAAGATGTGAAAAGCGCCCGATGGAGACAACACACCAAGCGGCTAGAGAGGGATTCGCGTCCGAGAGCAGTGTTGAGGGAGTGAATGTCTGTGTTCGTGATGTCAACGGCGGCCGGGTTGGCAAACACCGCCGACCGGATCGCCCTCGGTGCCAACGCTCGCCCCCGCCTACCAGCAGCCGCCTCGTGGCCGGTAGGTTATCGTAGAGGAAGCTCCCCGCGCGATGCGGGCGGCTCCCAACCCGAGAGCGACCACGACTCCACGACATGACCGCGCCCAACCTGAACTGGATCGCCAACTACATCTGGGGCATCGCGGACGACGTGCTCCGCGATGTCTACGTGCGCGGCAAGTACCGCGACGTGATCCTGCCGATGACCGTGCTCAGGCGGCTGGACGCGGTGCTGGAGTCCACCAAACGGGCCGTCCTCGACATGAAGACAACGCTGGACGCCGCCGGGGTCACGAACCAGGACGCCGCGCTCCGGCAGGCGGCCCGGCAGGCCTTCCACAACACCTCGGAGTTCACCCTCAGCGACCTCCGGGCGCGAGCCGGAAAGCAGCAGCTCAGGGCCGACTTCGTGGACTACCTCGACGGGTTCTCGCCCAACGTACAGGACATCCTCGACAACTTCGAGTTCCGCAACCAGATCCCGCGCCTCGACAAGGCCGACGCCTTGGGCTCGCTTATCGAGAAGCTGACCTCGCCGGCAATCAACCTGGGTCCCGATCCGGTGATGGACACCGACGGCGCGGTTCGGCACCCCGGCCTCGACAACCACGGCATGGGCACGGTCTTCGAGGAACTGATCCGGCGCTTCAACGAAGAGAACAACTGAGGAGGCGGGTGAGCACTTCACACCGCGCGACGCCGTGACGCTCATGGCGAAACTCGTATTCCAGCCCATCGCCGACCGGATCGAGTCCGGCACCTACCTGCTCTACGACGGGGCCTGCGGGACCGGCGGCATGCTGACCGTGGCGGAGGAGGAGCTGCACCGGCTTGCGGAGGAGCAGGGAAAGCAGGTGTCCACGCACCTGTACGGCCAGGAGATCAACGCCGAGACCTACGCGATATGCAAGGCCGACCTGCTGCTGAAGGGCGAAGGCGAGGCCGCCGACAACATCGTGGGCGGCCCGGAGCACTCGACGCTCTCGAACGACGCGTTTCCGACGCGCGAGTTCGACTTCATGCTCTCGAACCCGCCCTACGGGAAGAGTTGGAAGACGGACCTCGATAAGATGGGCGGCAAGAAGGGGATGAGCGATCACCGCTTCCTGATCGAGCACGCGGGCGACCCCGAGTACTCGCTGGTCACCCGATCGAGCGACGGCCAGATGCTCTTTCTGGCCAACAAGCTGTCGAAGATGAAGCGGGACACACCGCTCGGCAGCCGGATCGCCGAAGTCCACAACGGCAGTTCGCTGTTCACCGGATCGGCGGGCCAGGGCGAGAGCAACATTCGGCGGTGGATCATCGAGAACGACTGGCTGGAGGCAATCGTCGCCCTGCCGCTCAACATGTTCTACAACACCGGCATCGCCACCTACGTCTGGGTGCTCACGAACCGCAAGCCCGAGCACCGGCGTGGCGAGGTGCAGTTGATCGACGCGACCAGGTGGTTCCGACCGCTCAGGAAGAACCTGGGGAAGAAGAACTGCGAACTCGGGCCGGAGGACATCGAGCGGATCTGCCGGACGTTCCTCGACTTCGAGGAGACGGAGGAGTGCCGGGTCTTCGACAACGAGGCGTTCGGGTACTGGAAGGTGACGGTCGAGCGGCCGCTGAGGCTGAAGGTGGACCTGTCGCCCGAGCGTTGCGCCGGATTCTCCGAGGCGTGTCGTGTTGCAGGGGAGGAGCCGCTCGCGAACGCCGTCGCGCGGGCGGCCAAGACACTCGGCTCAGGGCCTCACCTCGATTTCAACGTCTTTCTCGACGTGCTCAAGGCCGACATGTCCGGTCGTCGCGCGAAGCTCACGGCCAAGCGCAAGAAGTTGTTGCAGGCCGCGCTCGCCGAGCGGGACGAGAAGGCGGGGCGGGTAGTCAAGAGGGTCCACCGGCGAGGCACCGAGCACGACCCGATCCGGGGGCTGTTCGAGTCTCGCGACGGCTCGAAGACTCGTGTCGTCGAGTACGAGCCTGACACGGCGCTCAGGGACACCGAGCAGATTCCGCTCACGGAAGAGGGCGGAATCGAAGGGTTCCTGCGGCGCGAGGTGCTTCCCTACGCCGGGGATGCGTGGTACGTCGCGAAGAGCGTGAGGATCGGCTACCAGATCAGCTTCAACCGCTACTTCCACAAGCCCGAGCCGATGCGGACGCTCGCTGAGATCGGGGACGACATTCTGGCGGTCGAGCGCGAGACGGATGGGCTGCTTCTTGAGATACTGGGCCGGTCGGCATGAGCGTCAACGGCCTCCGGCCCTATCCGGCCTACCGGGACTCCGGTGTCGAGGGGCTGAGGAAGGTGCCGGAGCATTGGGATGTGCGATCGCTGGGGACGTTCGGACGATTCTTCAAGGGGAACGGAGGAACGAAGGCCGACGAGACCGAGCAGGGGATGCCGTGCATCCGCTACGGTGACCTTTACACGAGACACCAGTTCCACATCACTGATAGCAGAGCTTGCGTCGCCCCGCACCGAGCAGGGTCATATACGCCCGTTCGCTACGGTGACGTTCTGTTCGCCGGATCAGGCGAGACCTTGGACGAAATCGGGAAGTCGGCGGTCAATCTCATCAGTGGATCGGCGGTTTGCGGCGGCGATGTGGTCGTCTTTCGGCCCACCATCGACGTTGACGCTGAGTTCATGGGTTGGAGCACCGATTGTCGTGAGGCAGCTTCCTGGAAGGCCCGCATGGGAAGAGGCATCACGGTGATGCACATCTACTCCAGTGACCTCAAGTACTTGGCAGTCCCCCTCCCCCCGCTCTCTGACCAGCGCGCCATCGCCCGTTTCCTCGAAGCCGCCGACCGGCGCATCCGGCGCTACATCAGGGCGAAGGAGCGGCTGATCGAGCTATTGGAGGAGCGGAAGCGGGCGCTGATCCACGAGGCGGTCACGGGGCGGATCGACGTCCGAACCGGCCAGCCCTATCCGGCCTACAAGGACTCCGGCGTCGAGTGGCTGGGGAAGGTGCCGGAGCATTGGGAGGTCAAGAGACTCAAGTACCTTACACAGTTCGTAAACGGATTTGCGTTCAAGCCGTCGGAGTGGCGAGACGAAGGAACGCCGATCATTCGCATCGAGAACCTCAACGGTGGCAACGCGTTCAACTACACCGACCGAACGGATTTGCCCGATGAGCTACTGATTCAGACTGGAGACATCGTGTTCGCATGGTCGGGCAATCGCGGAACCTCTTTTGGTTCGTTTCGATGGGACCGCGACTTCGATGGCTGGCTGAATCAACACATCTTCAAGCTGACCGAATACGCTCTCTGCCGAGGGTATTTCTTCCACCTTCTCCGAGCGGTTACGAAAAAGGTCGAGGATAACGCGCATGGCATCATCGGCCTCGTGCACATCACGAAACCGGCGCTTGGGGCGATAGCGGTACCGGTAGCTCCGGCAGAAGAGCAAGCCTTCATCGCGGCGGGGCTGGATGAGGAATTGGCCAAGATCGACCGGGCCGCTCGACAAGCCGTCACACAGATTAGGCTGCTTGAAGAGTACCGCACCCGCCTGATCGCCGATGTCGTGACCGGCAAGCTCGACGTGCGCGAGGCGGCGGATCTTCCTGAGACGGACCCGCTCGCAAGGAATCGCGACCGGGCCGACACCATCCCCGCCGAATCGAGCCTACATTCAACCGCAAACGAGATAGCGAAGGAGGCAAGCGCATGACGGATTGGAACACATGCCCGGCGGTTGAACGCAACCCCCGTAAGATCAGCGGGGCGTGGGCCTTCACCGGCACGAGGGTGCCGGTCTACGCCCTTTTCGAGAACTTGGAGAGCGGCGCTACCGTGGAGCAGTTCCTTGATTGGTTTCCCGAGGTCAAGGAGTGGCAGGTGACGGCGGTTCTCAAGCACGAGACGGAATACTTCAAGACGCCCGCCTGACCGTGAAGATCCTGTTCGACCACGGGACCCCCGCCCCCCTGCGCCACCATCTCCGGGAGCATTCGGTGGACAGGTCGGCCGAGAGGGGCTGGGAGTTGCTGGAGAACGGCGAACTGATCCAGAGGGCCGAGGAGGAGGGGTACAAGGTCATCGTGACGACGGACCAGAGCATGCGCTACCAGCAGAATCTGGCTGGCAGGAAGTTGGCCGTCGTGGTTCTCATGGCCACGGCATGGCCGAGGGTTCGACTCCGCACGGCGGAGATCCGTACGGCCGTCGAGGAAGCGCGGCCCGGAGAACTCAGGGAAGTCTCGATACCACGTCGCGGCTGACATGACCACGGACACGTCCGAACTCGGCCTCGAACGCCTAATTTGCGAGGCGCTGACCGGCGACCCCTGCGACCCGCCGTCGGGCCGCACCGTGGGCGAACCCACCCCCGGATACGGCGGCGTCGGCTGGTCGCCCGGCAACGGTCGCGACTACGACCGCGAGTATTGCGTTGATCTGGTCCAACTGCGGACGTTCCTCGACACCACGCAACCCGAGTCAGCCGCCGCCCTCCGGCTCGCCGAGGACTGCCCGACGCGCCGCAAGTTCCTGGCCCGGTTGCAGGGCGAGATCAACAAGCGGGGCACCATCGATGTGCTCCGGGGCGGCATCAAGCACGGCCCTCACCACGTGGAACTCTTCTACGGCACGCCGTCGGCCGGGAACGAGAAGGCCCGGCGGATGTTCGAGCTGAACCGCTTCACGGTCACCCGCCAGCTACGCTACAGCCGGGACGAGACCCAGCGCGCGCTCGACATCGGGCTGTTCATCAACGGCCTTCCCGTCTTCACGTTCGAGCTCAAGAACAGTCTCACGAAGCAGACGGTCCACGACGCCATCCGGCAATACGAGAAGGACCGCAACCCGCGGGAGCCGCTCTTTCGGCTCGGGCGCTGCGTGGCGCACTTCGCGGTGGATGAGAGCGAGATCCGCTTCTGCACACACCTGAGGGGCAAGTCCTCGTGGTTCCTGCCGTTCAACCGTGGCTGGAACCACGGGGCGGGCAACCCGCCCAACCCGGACGGTCTCAAGATCGAGTATCTGTGGAGCGAGGTGCTGCCCCGCGCGCGCCTGACGGACATCATCGAGAACTACGCCCAGATGTTGGCAGAGAAGGACACGAAGACAGGCAGAAAGAAGCGGAAGCAGATCTGGCCCCGCTACCAGCAACTCGACGTGGTGCGCCGCCTTCTGGAGGACGCGGCGAGGCACGGGGCCGGGAAGCGATACCTGATCCAGCACTCGGCGGGCAGCGGCAAGAGTTTCTCGATTGCGTGGCTGGCGCACCAGCTGATCCCCCTGAAGAAGGACGGCAAGACCGTCTTCGACTCGATCATTGTGGTTACGGACCGCCGGATACTGGACCGCCAGATCCGGGACACGATCCGGCAGTACGCGCAGGTCGGATCGACGGTGGGACACGCCGAGCGGTCGGGCGACCTGAGGCGGTTCATCGAGCAGGGCAAGAAGATCATCATCACGACGATCCAGAAGTTCCCGTTCATCCTCGACGAGATCGGGAGCGGGCACCGCGACCGCGCCTTTGCGATCATCATCGACGAGGCGCATTCGAGCCAGGGTGGCAAGACCGCCGGAGCCGTGTCGGACGCGCTCGGCGAGAGGGGTGACGAGGACGGATACGAGACCTATGAGGACCGCGTCAACGACGAGATCGAGCGCCGCAGCATGCTCGACAACGCCAGCTACTTCGCGTTCACCGCGACGCCCAAGAACAGGACGCTCGAACTCTTCGGCGAGCCGGACCCGCAGAGCGACGGCACGGTCCGGCACCTTCCGTTCCACACCTACAGCATGAAGCAGGCGATCCAGGAGGGGTTCATCCTGGACGTGCTCGAACACTACACGCCCGTCGAGAGCTACTACAGGCTCGCCAAGACGGTCGAGGAGGACCCGGAGTACGATGTCCGGAAGGCCGGGAAGAAGCTCCGGCGCTACGTCGAGGGCCACGAACACGCGATCCGGCTCAAGGCCGAGATCATGGTGGACCACTTCCACGCACAGGTGCTGGCGCAGCACAGGATCGGCGGCAGGGCGCGGGCGATGGTGGTCACGAACGGGATCGAGCGCGCGATCCAGTACTTCCACGCCATCCGCGACTACCTGAAGGAACGCAGGAGCCCCCACGAGGCCCTCGTCGCGTTCTCGGGCGAGCACGACTACGGGGGAAGCCGGGTGAGCGAGACCAGCCTGAACGGCCTCCCCTCGAAGAAGATCGCCGAGACGTTCCGGAAGGACCCGTACCGGTTCCTCGTCTGCGCGGACAAGTTCCAGACAGGCTACGACGAGCCGCTGCTGCACACGATGTACGTGGATAAGACGCTTTCGGGGATCAGGGCGGTCCAGACGCTTTCGCGCCTCAACCGGTCGCACCCGGAGAAGCGGGACGTGTTCGTGCTCGACTTCCTGAACGACACGGAGACTATCACGAAGGCCTTTTCGGACTACTACCGGACCACGGTCCTGTCCGACGAGACCGACCCCAACCGGCTCCACGACTTGCAGGCCGACCTCGACGGGGCGCAGGTCTACGCTCCCGATCAGGTCCGGGCGTTCGTGAAGCTGTACCTGGACGGCGCCGAGCGCGGACGGCTCGACCCCATCCTCGACGGGTGCGTGGCGGCGTACATCGGGGACCTGGACGAGGACGGGCAGGTCCGGTTCAAGAGCAAGGCCAAGGCGTTCACGCGCACCTACGCGTTCCTCTCCTCGATCCTCCCGTACAACAACCTGGGGTGGGAGGAGCGCTCGATTTTCCTGAACTTCCTAGTTCCGAAGCTGCCCGCGCCCGAGGAGCCCGATCTGTCGAAGGGCATCCTCGAGAGGATCGACATGGACAGCTACCGCGTCGAGAAGCACCGGATGCGGAAGATCATCCTTGACGACGAGAACGCGGAGATCAATCCGGTCACGACGGGCGAGGGCGGAGGCAAGGGCGAGATCGAGACCGACCGGCTGTCGGCGATCATCGAGGAGTTCAACGACCTGTTCGGCGGAATCGAGTGGGGGGACCCCGACCGGGTCATCCGGACGGCCACGCAGGACATTCCGGCCTCGGTGGCGAAGGACGCCCGGTTCGAGAATGCGCGACAGAACTCCGACCGGCAGAACGCCCGCGTCGAGTCCGACAAGGCGACGGAGCGGGCGGTGCTGGAGATGGTGCGGGACAACACCCAACTCTACAAGCTGTTCGCCGACAACCCGGACTTCCGGCGGTGGCTGACGGACATCGCGTTCCGGCTGGCCTACGAGGCGACGGACTGACGAGCGCGGGGCGGCGTTACGGGGGCGTGTTTCCGCCCCGTTGGCGACGACCGCCGCCGGCTACTTTACGTTATCGGACATCCCCGGACGTTATCGGCCAATAGGAGATTATCGACGGGTTGACTTGCTGGCGAGCGGCTCTTCAGCGTTCCAGGTATGGAGACGCAGAAGCACCTATTCAGCACGCGGGTCGGCACTTCCCTCGGGGACACCGGCGCACCGTCCCCGACGGCATTGGTGATGAAGGTCTCCGGTTCGGACCTTGGCGATGGCCCCGTCCCCGAAGCCCCGAAGGTGGACGCGACTGGATTGAAACCAATCGCGGATGAACTCCGTAGTATGCCGCCCTTCGGGTCACCGAAGCGTGGAGCGCAGCACGAGCAAACGAGGCGAAACACCGGAGAAGACGCACGTAGTCAGGTTGATCCACCCCACGACGGAACCGGTGCCCGCGCCCCTCGACAGGGACGCTGGCGGGATCGGTCGCCGCTTTGGCTTCGGGGGTACATGGATGGCACGGTATTGCTGGCCACCATCCCACCGTTGGCCGCGCTTCGCGAGGCCCGTCTGAACGGGTTCCCCGGAGCGCGGGCGGTGGTGCGCCGCCACTGTATTGGCGGCAGCCGACGACGGGTCTCGGACACGTCGCCCACGGGGTCGTTGGGCGCTGTTTTTTGGAGTTCAGCCAGCATACTCCTTGGGGCCACACTCCGTGAGTCCCCTGCGGAGGCTGGCGGGGGGCCTTGCCCCCTCAGACCCCCGCAACGGAAACGGCGCGCCATGAGCGCCGGACGCGCCGTTTGGGTGAAGGTTCGCGCCAGCGAGGCGGAGCGTGCCGAGTGGCACGCCAAGGCGCGCGCCGCGGGCCTCACGCTGTCGGATCTGGTGCGCCGGTCGGTGGGCCGGACGCGCACGT
Organism: Longimicrobiales bacterium; assembly: GCA_965232315.1. Classification (GTDB taxonomy): domain Bacteria; phylum Gemmatimonadota; class Gemmatimonadetes; order Longimicrobiales; family Gaopeijiaceae; genus BD2-11. The sequence continues at coordinate 55,239 of CBDDPN010000040.1, forward strand.
GGACCGTGGCGCACGCCGAGGTCGAGCGCGAGCGCGTCCAGCAAGTCGCGCGGATCGGGAACAACCTCAACCAGATCGCCCGGTGGGCGAACACCCACCGGGGGGCCATCGAGGCGGTCGAGGTGATCGGCCACCTCGTCGCCATCAGGCGGGCGCTCGCGGCACTGTCCCCCGCCGAAGGCCCGGATTCCGATGCTGATTAAGTTTCTGGCGCACGGGACCGGATCGGCCGGCAAGGCGGCTGGCTACCTCCTCGGCGAGCGGGACGCCGCCGGGAAGCCGCGCGAGGGCGTCGAGGTCCTTCGGGGCGATCCGAACCAGGTGGCCGCCGTCTCCGACACGCTGGCGTTCGAGCACAGGTACACGTCCGGCGTGATTGCGTGGGCGCCGGAGGACGAACCGACCGACGCCGAGATCGAGGCGGTCGTGGACGCCTTCGAGGACACGGCCTGGGCGGGACTGGAGCGCGACCGGTACGCCTGGACCGCCGTGCTGCACCGCGAGCGCGGCGGCGGCGCGCACGTCCACGTCCTCTCGCCGCCCGGTGCGACCTGGAGACCGGCCGGCAGCCTCAACATTGCCCCCGCCGGGGCTGGGAGAAGACCTTCGGCCCGCTCCGGGACGCCTTCAATTCCGAACACGGCTGGGCTCGTCCGGACGATCCGGCGCGGGCCAGGGTGCAGCAACCCGGCCACCGCGCCTACATCGAAGCGACCCGGCTGCGGGCCGGGCTCCGGCTCGAAGCCTCCCCCCCGCGACCTGATCCGCGACTACCTGCTCCAGCGTGTCGAGCACGGCACGGCGCGGAACCGGGCCGATGTCGTCGCCGCCCTTCGGGAGGCGGGCCTGGAAGTGCCGCGCCGGGGCAAGGACTACCTCACCGCGCTGGACCCCGAGACCGGCGACCGGTGGCGGCTGAAAGGAGAACTGTATGGAGAGAACTTCGACCGCGAACGATTTGACCGAGCGGCTGCGGAGGAGGCTGGAGAGCGAGAGGCGGGAGATCGAGGAATTGACCGCGAGCGAGCTCGGGCGGCTCAGGCGAGAACTCGCGGCGCGCCGCGAGGAACGCGCTGCGTTCCATCGAGCGCGATTACGGAGGAGGCGGCCGGGAGGATGCGCGAGTTGCTGGCCAAGGCTTGGCAACGGCCACTGATCGTAGGCCTGAGCCTTTGGCTCGGTTTCTTCGGCGGAAGCTGGGCGACGATGCGCTGGCTGTCGATGAGCATCCAGAACCGGATCGAGACCCGCCGCCGAACTGGGCCGGGACATCGAGGACGCCCGGCGGACGCTGGCCCAGCTGGAGGGAGGACACTTGGGGGCTCGTGTACCGCGAGATCGAGGGCGAGCGGTTCGTGGTGGTGCCGGACGAGGTGCTGGCCGATCCGCCCTGGTGGAAGGTGGACGGAGACCTTCCGGCGTTGAAGCTGTTGAGAGAGTGAGGGAGCTGTATGAGCGAGTTGGAACGGCAGTTGACGGAGGCCTTGAAGAGGCTCTCCGCGCAGTACGAAACGGAACAGCGGCGGCACTCCGGGCAGGTCGAAGCCTTGCGGCAGCGCGTCGAAGCCTTGCAAGGGCGCGTCGAGCGGCAAAGCAAGGAGAACGAAGGCTTGACGGCCAGCACGTCGAGCGGCAGAGCGGGGAGAACGCAGCCTTGCAGAGGCGAATCGAGTGGCTGGACGAGCATAGCTACACGCTTAGCCGAGTCGTACGGCACGCTCGCCGCGACCTTGTGATGATGATAGGGGCGCTGAGCCAGCGCGGGCGCGGGCCGGACCGCGATCGCGAATTATGGTCCGAGCCGTTGATGAACGAGAAGACTGAATCTGGCGCGGAAGGCCTCCCGCAGCGACGTTTCAGGAGTGCAGATCGTGTGGTCCATCATCGGAGGAATCGAATGATGGCACGCACGAAACGAAGTCGGCGCTCTTACAGCGCCGGCGAGTGGGGCCGGACCCGGGTGAGGGTGTTCGCCGATCCCAAGACCGGTCTCTACCAGAGTCGAGTGGCGAGGAGAACGGGCGCAGGCTCACCCGGTCCGCTGAAACACCGTGATTGGTGGGTGGAAAGCGAAGCGGCCAGGCCGACGAAGCCGCCGCGGGCTTCGCGATGTACGAGCCCAACGGCAAGGCCGAGCCCGAGCCCGAACCGCTCACCCTGGAAGGGGCTTTTTGAAATCTACGGTGGAGGAGGTGACGCCCACCAAGGCGTATACGTCCCGCATGCACGACCGGGCAGGCGACGGCGATGTTCCTCGACTTCCTCGGACGGGACCGAAGACCCGAGACGCTGTCGCGAAGGGACTGGGACCGGTTCATCCGGGCGCGGCGCGCGGGCAGAATCGGGCCGAGCGGCCAGCCCGTGTCCCGACCAGACCATCCACGGGGACCTCACGTTCCTGATGGCGGTGCTCAACTGGGGCCGCGAGGTCGAGGGACGAGCACGGCTGCCTGCTCCTCGACAGAAACCCGCTCAAGGGGCTCAGGAAGCCCGTCGAGAAGAAACCCTGTTCGCGTCGTCGTTACGGACAAGGAATACCGGGCGCTTCTGAAGGTTGTCCCGACAGGTCGGGTGGCGGTTCCACGTCGCGCTCGTGCTGGCGCACGAGACCGGGCACCGAATCGGGGCGATCCGGCACCTCAGGTGGGCCGATATAGACCTCGACCGCGAAACCATCCGGTGGCGCAGC
>CBDDPN010000041.1:0-46737 GCA_965232315.1 Longimicrobiales bacterium
ACAGACCCTCACCTTCGAGGTCAACGGCGGCGACATCGTGGACACCGGGACGGGTTCGAACTGGCGGGTGGACGGGGTGGCTTTCGAAGGCGACATGGAAGGCACGCGCCTTGAGCCCGTCGAGGGAGCCTACATCGCCTTCTGGTTCGCGTGGAAGGCCTTCCAGCCCAGGACGGATTTGTGGGAAGCGAAACTGAGTCCAACTCCCCTTCCGCAGTTCCTGCGCCGCGGACCGGAGCATGGCGATGGCGGCGTAGAGCACCACCACCACGACCAGCCAGCGCATCACGTCGAGCGGCAGCGACCTGACGATGAACGCCGCGATGAGCACGGCGGGGATGCCCCCCGATCGCCAGCCCCAACGCCGCTTTTCAGGCCGTAGCGGCCCGCCCGCGCAAAGCGGATCCCCGCGACCGCCATCAGGAAGGCCGCGGACCCCAATCATGATGGGGGAAGGCCGTCGCCGGGGTCATACCCATCATGCTCACCCACGATCATGGTGGGCGCGTACATGCCGATGCCGATGGTCATCAGCGCGCCCAGCACGCACAGGCAGACGGCACCGATCAACAGGTCGCCCGCCGGTCAGGCCGGTCGCAAGCCCCACCCACCGGATCGGTGCCGAAGATGGACCGCAGGAAACGTCACGGCCGCGATCAGCAACGCTACCCCCATCCCGATCTGAATCCAGTGGCGCGGCAGCCGGGTCACCACGCCCGCGCCCAGCCACGCACCCAGCACCGCCGCCGCAATCAGCGTGAAGAGGGTGGACCGGATCCACAATGATGATGGCCATGAAGATGAAGGCCTGGATGATGACGGGCGGGGTGTGGCCGGTCATCATGGTGCCCGGGATCTCGTCGTCGGGAAACCGTCTTCGCCAGCTTGAAGAGGGATGTGGTAGGCGCGAAGGATCCGATCCCCAGCGTGTCGAAGAAGTTGGTCCCGAACCCGACCGCCAGCTCGAACAGGTTGGGCTTCCCGCGGGTTCCGCCCCTGCCCCGAGCCGTCCACCGGCCGACGCGCGCGCGCCGCGCTTATCCAGTGGTAGAGGAACAGCACGGTGACAATTGCGAGGGGCCGTGAACAGAAAGAGGGCGGGGGTCGCTGGTATCGAACACGTCCTGTTCTCCGTTGGGGAAGCCCGGGTTTTCGCGCGTCGGCTGGCCCGGGGGCTCGCCGCCGACAGCATGGAGTGGTGCAGCGGAAGGCGAGCGGAATCCACGCGCCCGCTTCAGGCTGTCGGTTTGATTCGAGACTGCTCGGTCGCTAAGGGTACTTGAGGAAGTCGCACCGTGCCAGCAAAGAGGAGAGTCGGCGATGGGACGGCACCGTAATCCATGGAAATGACGAGAGAGTTCGCGCGCCAATGGCGTCCCCCCTGGTGGCGGGAGCCCCGCATGGGCGCGTTCCGCCGCCGCCCGCCGGCGACGGGTGTTTCGCCGACTCCCCTGGTGGCGGGGGACCCCAATCTCGGCCTTGGGCTTATCGCCGTCCTGGCCGCCGCGTGCGCCGCTCCGGAAAGCGAGAACGGCGCCGGGGAAGGGAGCGCGGCCACGCCCGAGATGCGTAGCGCCGATCCGGCCGCCGAGGCCGACCACTTCGTGCCCTCCACCCCTGCGAACGTGAGCTGGGGCTGGTTCCCCATCGACAAGGAACCCGTCCTGCGGGTGCAGCCCGGCGAGACCGTGCGCATCAACACGCTCACCCACGCCGGCGCGAGCCAGGGCGAAGAACCGGTCGCCTACCTCACGGGTCTCGGCCTCCCGCGCGACGAGATCCTCCAGGATGTGCTGGACTTCTGGGCGTCGCGGGAAGGGCGCCCGCGCGAAGGACGGAGCGGCCACGTCATCACCGGCCCTGTCTACATCGAGGGCGCCGAGGCCGGCGACGTGCTCGAGATCGAGATTCTCTCCATCGAGACGCGGGTGTCGTGGGGCATCAACAACACCTCCGCCCGGGGCGGCGTGTTCTCGATGGACTATCCCGGCGCCCATGAGGGACGATCCTGCCCTCGGACATCCCTCCGGGAACCCGCCCACGTGATCCGCACCGGTGACGCCGACGGGCGCGAGGTGGCCCTTCATCTCCGACGACATCCAGGTCCCGCTGGCTCCCTTCATGGGGGATCCTGGCGGTCGCGCCGGACCCGGTGGTGGGCCAGCCGGGCGTGACCGTGCCGGGCGTGCAGGGCTCCCGGCCCCCCGGCGCCTTCGGCGGCAACCTGGACGTGAAGGACCTGAAGGCCGGAACCACCGTGTACCTGCCCGTCCTTCCACGAGGGCGCGCTCTTCTACACCGGCGATCCCCACGGGGCGCAGGGGCGACGGCGAGGTGAGCGGCAACCGCGATCGAGCAGTCGCTCTCCGGGCGTGTTCCGCTTCGCCGTGCACAAGGGACCGCGCGATCTCCACGCCGCGCGCCGAAGGACGATGAGTACTACATGATCATGGGCATCGACCTCGACCTCGACCGCGCCACCCGCCACGCCCACCTGGGAAGTCGTGAACTTCCTCGGCGAGGAAAAGGGGCTCTCGCCCGCCGAGGCGCTGTCGCTGGCCAGCATCGCGGTGGACTTCCGCGTGAGCGAGGTCGTCGACCTCACCCAGGTGGTCACCGGGTATATCCCGAAGAACATCTTCCTCAGGTAGGGCGCGGAGCGTCGTCATGAGCGAGACCGGAAATCAGAGAAGTGACGAAAGAGGAAGCCGCAGAGTCGCAGCGCCCCGCGGGCGGGTACCCACCGGTTCACGTGGTGCTCGACCCCTCATTTCAGGTGCTGTTCGATCCCTCTCGGGCGGTCCCACGGCCGCGGCGCTGGTTGCCGCCCTCGCCGCCGCCTGCGCCCCGTCCCCAGGACGCCACCGACACGGATGCCGCGTCAGCGACGGGCGCCGATGCGGCCGCTGACCAGACCATCGAGACCGACCACTTCGTGCCCTCCACGCCGGAGAACGTCAGCTGGGGCTGGTTCCCCATCGACAAGGAGCCGGTGCTCCGGGTCCAGCCCCGGCGAGACCGTGCGCATCAACACCCTGACCTCCGCGGGGGCGGCCCAGGACGAGGATCCCGTGACCTTCCTCACCGGTCTCGGCCTGCCGCGCGAGGAGGTTCTGCAGGACGTGGTGGATTTCTGGGGCTCGCGCGCAGGACGGCCGTCAAGGGAGGGGCGGGGCGGCCACATCATCACCGGTCCCGTCCACGTCGAGGGCGCGGAGCCCGGCGACGTGCTCGAGATCGAGATTATCGCGGTGGAGACGCGCGTCTCCTGGGGCATCAACTACACCGGCGCGCGAAGCGGCGTCCTGTCCGGGAACTATCCCGGGGCGCGTCCCGGCGACCCGGCGCTCGACATTCCGCCCGGCTCACGCCACGTCATCCGCACCGGATTGGCGGGAGGGCGCGAGGTCGCTTTTGTCTCGGATGACATTCAGGTGCCCCTGGCCCCGTTCATGGGCATCCTCGCGGTGGCGCCCGACCCCGTGGTGGGACAGCCCGGGGTGACCGTGCCGGGCGTGCAGGGCTCCACACCCCCAGGAGCCTTCGGCGGCAACCTGGACGTGAAGGACCTGAAGGCCGGAACCACCGTCTACCTGCCCGTCTTCCACGAGGGCGCGCTCTTCTACACCGGCGATCCCCACGGGGCGCAGGGCGACGGCGAGGTGAGCGGCACCGCGATCGAGCAGTCGCTCACGGGCGTGTTCCGCTTTGCGGTACACAAGGACCGCACGATTACCTGGCCGCGCGCGGAAGACGACGAGCACTACATGATCATGGGCATCGACCTGGATCTCGACCGCGCCACCCGCCACGCCACCTGGGAAGTCGTGGACTTCCTCGGCGAGGAGAAGGGGCTCTCGCCCGCCGCGGCACTCTCGCTGGCGAGCATCGCGGTGGACTTCCGCGTGAGCGAGGTGGTCGACCAGACCCAGGTCGTCACGGGGTTCATCCCGAAGAACATCTTCCTGAGGTAGGGTGCGGCACGCGGGAAGATCGCGGGCGGGTTGGGCCGGGCCGCGCCGCAGGGGTGGGCCAGCCATTGAGCCTCATTCGCCCAGCGCCGCTGCAATTCGCTCCCGCACCTCTTCCAGCGTCCGACCGTCGACCCGAACCAGCTTGCGGCGCGACCCGGCACCGGTCACGATGACGATCCGGTGCCTGCCGGTCGAGAGTACGCGCGCCAGCAGCGACACGACCGCGGCGTTGGCCCTGCCCTTTTCCGGTGGCGCGGAGACGCGGAGCTTCAACGCGTCCCCCAGCCAACCCACGATTTCGTCCCTCCGGGCACCCGGAGCCACCTTCACCCTGAGCGTCGTCGACCCCTTCATCCCGAGATTTCCATGAGAGCATTTCTCGCAACGTTTTTTTGTTGCGTGGGCCCTTTCGGCCCCCGCTGGACTGCTGTTCGCGCACGCGACGCGCAACGATTGCCCAACCTGCGTCTTCCCGGGAGAAGAATGGGATGTCGTCTCCCGCGACGGACTGGCCGGCTACGGCTGGGACGCCGAGAAGCTGGCACTTGTGCGCGATTTCGTGCGCGACAGCGCCAACTCCACCGGCATAGTGGTGGCCGACCGGGGCCGCATCGTCTTCCAGTACGGCGACATCGAGGAATTGTCGTATCTGGCGTCCGTGCGCAAGAGCATCCTGGCGATGCTCTACGGCTACTGGGTAGAGAACGGCGCCATCGACCTGGACGCCACCCTGGCCGAAATGGGGGTCGACGACATCGGGGGACTGCTCCCGATCGAGCGTCGCGCCATCCTCGATCACCTGGTCACGGCCCGCTCCGGCGTCTACCACCCGGCCTCCAACGGCGGCGACAACCTCTCCGAAGCGCCCCCGCGCGGCTCGCAGCAACCGGGCACCTACATGCTCTACAGCAACTGGGACTTCAACGCGGCGGGCGCCATCTTCGAGCAGCTCACCGGCCGCGACATCTACGACGAGGCCCAGGCGCAGCTGGCGATCCCGCTCGAGTTCCAGGACTGGGACCGCTCCATGCACCGCAAGTCGGGCAACCTGTCGGTGTCGCGCAATCCGGCGTACCACTTCTGGCTCTCCACCCGCGACATGGCGCGCGTCGGTCACCTGATGCTCAACGAGGGCTCGTGGGACGGGCGCCAGATCATCTCGCGGGATTGGGCGCGGCGCATCGTGAGCGTCGTGACGCCGCTGGAGGAGATGAACCCGGAGCGGCGCCGGGACGGCTACTTCGGCTACGGCTACATGTGGTGGGTGTGGGACGGCCCGCGCGCCACCGGCCCGTTCGAGGGCGCGTACAGCGCGCGCGGTGCGGTCGGCCAGTGGATCACCGTCTTTCCCGCCGTCGACCTGGTGGTGGCGCACAAGACCAACTCGGTCTACGGCCGCACCACCAGCTGGGAATCGTGGGAGCGGGCGCTGGAGCTGCTCTTTGCCGCGAAGGGAATCGAAATGGAGGCGTGGCCATGGAGCGAATGAGGAGCATGCCGGAAGACCCGATGGGCGGTGCGGCTGCGGGGCGTGCGACGCCCAACACGACCGCGACCGATCGGAAAACGGTCGCCCGGACCGATCACCGGGGCCGGACGCGAGCGGAGGGCCGTGAGGCACGCGGACGGGCACCGGGCCGGGGGCGCCGGCCGCTCGAGGCTGCCACAACCTGCTCCGCCGACGGTGCGGCGGCCGGGGACGGGGCGCACCGGCGGCGTAAGGCTGCAGCCACCCGCGTCGGCGTACCCATGGCGACCGAGGAGAGCGCGCGGTGGTGGCGCGCCTCCTGCCTGCTGGCCGTGGCGCTGGCCGCCACATGTGCCCCCGAGGCAGCACCGGACACGGCTGGCGGACAGGTCGACGGCGCACCCGCGCCCCGAAAGGAAATCATCCAACCCGAGGGGGTGGCCCGGCTGCCGGTGTTCTCGTCCGCGGTCCGGAGCGGCGACCTGATCTTCCTGTCAGGCGCGATCGGCGCGCTCCCGGGGGTGTCGCCGCCGACCCTGGCCGCGGGCGGAATCGTCCCCGAGACCGGTCAGACCATGGACAACCTGGCAACCGTGCTGGAGGCAGCCGGGGCGGAGTGGGAGGACGTGGTCAAGTGCACCGTCTTCCTCGCCGACATGGCCGACTACGCCACCTTCAACGAGGTCTACCTGGAGTACTTCCCCGAAGACCCGCCCGCCCGCTCGGCCCTGGCCGCGGCAGGGCTGGCCTTCGACGCGCGCGTGGAAGTGGAGTGCATCGCGGCCGCCCCGGAGAGCGACCCGTGAGCGCCGGCGGATCCACGACCGGTCAACCCTGAAGTCTCGAAGACCGTAGCCGGCGAGCCGGGTTCCCGGTCAGAGCGATGTCACTCGCGCATGATGCGCCGGTACGTCGCGTGCCCCACCCCGGTGATCTTCCCCTCCTCGTCGAGACGCACGTATTCGTTCTGAATCGTGTTGCCGTCCTCGGAGAGGGTGTTGATGATGACCTGGGTGACCCTGCCTCCGCGGCTGTTCAGGATGCGGGTGCTGCGTTCGTTCACGACTTCCACCGCCGTCTCGGCGTTGTCCTGTCCCTCGACGGCGCGGAAAACACCATCAAAGAGGGTCACGTAGCCCCACTTGGAATCCTGGCCCTGAGCGTTGGTGGACTCGACGGTGATGCGCATGCCGCCATCGCCGTAGGGCTCGTAGGTCATGACGTTGGAAGCCGGGGGCGGCCGGTCCGAATCCATCAGCCAGGTTCCGTATCGAGCCTCTCCCTGCGCATGAAGTGCCGGAGCGTACGCGAGCGCCACCATGATCATCGCGCCCAGACGCCAAACGTTGCGAAGCTGCATCTCCATCCTCCTGTGTTTTGTACGCTTCCCGAGCGACCATCGCGGTCGGCCCCTTCGGGCGGCGGCCAGGCTTGGCCGCGTTCGCCCGGCGCGAGCCGTCGCCAGTCCTTCGTCAAGAGAGCCACCCGACTCCGCAACATACGACGCGAAGGGCTCGACGTGAAATGACCGGTGCGATTGACCTGACCAGCTCCTCCCCGGATCTTCCGGGGTCTCTCACCCATCCTTCTCAAGGCCCGTCCTCTGGAAAACCCATGCACAGACCCCTGCCCCTGATTGCCCTGCTCGCGCTGGTCCTCGCTTCATCCTCCCTCCCCGCATCCTCCCTGGCCGCCCAGGACTTCGAGCGCCCGGACGGCTGGCAGGTCCGCTTCGATGAACCCGGCGCTTCGGAGGAACAGCTGGAGATGTTCGTCTCGATGCCCCCGGGCTGGCACGTGACCTCCGGACCGGCCGCGATCTACTGGGGCCCGGAGATGGAGGCTTCCGGCAATTTTCGAATCGAAATGGAGGTCTTCCTGTTCGAACCGCACCAGGGCATGCGCGAAGCCTTCGGGTTTTTCGCGGGCGGGCGCAACCTGTCCGGCGACGACATCGAATACACCTACTTTCTCATTCGCGACGGCGGCGAGTTCATCCTCAAGCGGCGCGAGGGCCCGGACGCGCCGACCATCCGTCCCTGGAGCGGTAACGATGCCATCCTGGGATGGGAGGATCGGGGGGACGGCGCCACGGCGAAGAACGTCCTCGCCGTCGAAGCCGGCGCGGAAACCGTGCGCTTCTTTGTGAACGACGCCGAAGTCGCCGCCCTGCCGCGCGCCCAGGTCGCGATGGACGGGGTCTACGGCTTCCGGGTGAACCACATGCTCAACCTGCACATCTCGCGCATCGAGGCGATGCCGCTGCGCTGACTCCCTAGAAGTCGTGCCGCACCCGGAACATCACGAACCTCCCCAGGGGAGCGGCGCCGATGAACTCCGTGTGGTTGCTGTTTAACAGGTTGTTCGCCGTAACCGTCAATGTCGTGCCCGTCTGGAGCCGGTAGCTCACCGACGCGTCCAGGACCTGGTAGGCGTCGATCTCGCCGATGTAGACGCCCGAGTTCACCGGGAATCCCGCGGACATGCGAACGCGACCCAGCGCCGAGAGGCCGGTCGCCTGGTTCGCATAGGTGAGCCCGAACGATCCGTTGTGGCTGGGCGCGTTGAGCGCGACGTCTTCGATGTCCATGCAGTCATCGTCGCTGCTGTTGAAGCACTCGGCGCTCTTCCACGAGAAGTTGCCGTTCAGGCTCAGGCGGTCTGACAACAGGACCTCGAGGGCCAGATCCGCCCCCGAATACCAGACCTCCCCGAAGTTCCGGTAGGTCAGCAGCAGGTCGTGCGAGCCGGACTGGTCCGTAGCCACCGTGCCCAGCGGAAGACTCGCGATCGCGCCGATGGCCGTGGCAAGTGCGCCTTCGATCAGCGCGGGAGGGATCACACCGGCCTGAATGAGGGGGTTCAGCCGGCTCAGGACAAAGTCCTCCACCGAAGCCGGATCGAAGAAGACGTTGGGGGTCTCGACCCGGAGCGAGCCCACGAAGTTCTCGATGCGCGTACGGTAGACGTCGGCAGCCAGCAGAACCCGGTCCTGAATCAGCCCCTTGTACCCCACCTCGAAGCTGTTGTGGATGGTGGGCAGCAGGTCCGGTACGCCCAGCACGTCGGGACCCCCCAGCGTGACGAACGGATCCGGGGAACCCGCGCTCGCGGCGGCAACGTCGAATCGGCGGAAGAGGGTGCCGATCTGAGGGTCGCCGGGCCTGGCCCCCGGAGCTGCCAGCAAGGCCGCCAGCGTGGGGAGCAGAGGCGCGATTTCGGGTGGAAGGAGAGACGCAAACTGCGGAAGAAGCGTCTCGATCACCGGATCCCAGAACACGGCCGCGTTGGCGGGCAGCGGCTGGCCCGGCATCAGGGGCGAAAACATGCAATAGGACTCCGCCCCACCCTGGCAACCGGGGGTAAAGCTGTAGCCGCCGAGCGGCACGCCCTGCGAGCGGATGCCGTAGCTGATGCCCGGCAGGATGGGAATCTCCGCCGCCAGGATGTCCAGAAACAGGTTGTTGGTGGAGGGCGTCGAGAAGGCCCGGTTGTAGGTGAAGCGGATGTTCTGACCCTCTGTCGGCCTGACCACCAGGGCCACGCGCGGGGAGATGCTCGTCTTCGTCAGGCGGCTGTGGTCGTCTGCGCGCACCGCTGCTACCAGGTCGACCATGCTCGATAGAGCCGTCTCGGAGTGCAGGTAGGCACCCAGCTCTCTCGAGTTGTCGTCGTCCTCGTTCCGGCCCAGAATCGTGCCGTCCGTGCGCGGATTGGTGCTGATCAGGTCGACCCCGTAGGTGAAGCTCTGGCGCTCTCCAAGATCGAAGCCGTGCTGCACCTGCGCCGACATCACATACGACTTGTCCACGACGGGCTGGCCGGTCCGCAACAGGTAGGTGTCGCCCGCGTCGCTGGTGTTGTAGAAGGCCTGGGCGAAGAACCTGTCCTTCGAGAAACGGGCCTGAACGTAGGGATAGACCCAGTTCTTGGCTTGCGCGGCGCCGATGCCGGTGAGCGCGATGGCGCTGGTCATCTGGCTCATCCCGCCGTTCAGGACGAAGGCGCCCCCGTCCTGACCGCGAACGTCGGCGCGGACATCGAACGCGTAGCGCTCGTAACCGAAGTCGCGATTGGCGACCCTCGGATTCGCGCCGGGCACCATGGACGCCGCGACCTCGATCGGATCCTGGTACTCGAAGTCGTTCCCGCGCATGTACTGTCCCGAGAGCTTGATCCCGAAACGGTCCGAAACGGCATGCGCGGAACGGAACTGGCCGGTGAAAATGGACCGCTCTCCGGCGGACAGCGCAACCGAGGTTCCGGGACGGTCGATGGGGGACGCGGTGATGATGTGCAGCACGCCCGCGGCGGCGTTGGGCCCGTACAGGGCGGAGCCGGGTCCGAGCGACACTTCGATGCGGTCGATGTCCAGGTCGGTCGTGGAGATCAGGTCGAACGAGTTGAAGCGCTGGGAGGGAATGCGCGCGTAGCGATTGTCGATGATGGTCAGCAAGGTCCCCGAAAAGACGTTGTTGAAGCCGCGCGAGACTACGCTCTTGCCCGCAATGCCGGTTTGGAAGATGTCGAGCCCGGGCTGCGCCTGGACATGATCCGCGGGGGTCGCCGCAATGGTCCGTTCGATTTCGGCGGACGACACGGAGGAGACCGACGCCGGGGCGTCCAGCGCCTTCTCCTGGCGACGCGACGCGGTGACCACGATCGGGTTGAGGATCAGGGCCCGCGACCGGATCGGGATTTCGATCTCGGTGATCAGGCCTGCGTCCACCGCGATTCCGTCCAGGCGGGTGGTTTCATACCCGATGATGGTGACGATCACCGAATGGCTGCCGGACGGGACGGAAGCGCTGAACTCGCCCGCGTCGTCACTCCCGACCTGTGCCTCCCCCATGACCTCGACGGTCGCGCCCGCGACGCCGGCGCCGGTTTCGGCGTCGGTGACGCGGCCGGAGATGGTGCCCTGCTGCGCCGCGAGCGGCGCGCTGAAGAGTGCCGCCAACGCGAATGCCGTCCAGGGGAGGTATCGCTGCAGCCTCCTGTTGACTCCTTCCATCGGAACCCTCCTTGCGTGCGGTCGCCGTCCGCGTGCTGAAGAAAGCATGTTGCGCTACCCAAAGGACTCTGTCGAACCACCACCATTCTGTCGCCTCGACGATGGTTTTCGTCGCAAGAACGGTCGTGCCGAAGACAGGCAAGGTACGTCTGGCGCATCAAAGTTGCCAGCCCGCTGGAGACCCGCCAGGCGACCATAAACGCGACCGTTCCCGCCCTTCCCTGGACGAATCCGCGCGAGCACCTGGTGCAACCCAATGCTCACATCTACGGGGAACGCCGCCGAAGAGCGATGGAAGGCCTCATGGGAGTGGGGCTTCGCTGTGCGCCAATGCGTGCGGGGACGCAGCGACGGACCCCCCGGCCACCGCCCGCCGAACCGCAGTCACCGGTACGCGCGCGGCTGAGCACAGCCCGTCAATGCCGATTCGCACCGATCTGAAGCTGGGCCGCAACCTGTTCAGCGGCGGCTACTCCGCTGGCCAGGGCACCATTGACCGAGGGAACCCCCATGTAGTCGCCGGCGAGGAACAGGTTCTGTCGGTCCCGAGCGAGTCGGCACCGCATCTTGGCGACGGCCCGAAACATGCCCGGAGGCCCCATGCACACAGCCTCCCGCCAACGGTACACGCGGGTGAATATCCCCTCGTGGTCTCGGGGAAGCGCCGAATTTGGAGGCGGGTTGCGGCGTGCATCTTCAAGGAGGCGGCGCTTGATTTCCCCATCTCCCAGAGGTAGCAATTCCTCAGCACGGTCCCGGCCCACGAGCAAATCCAGCGTACTCTTTCCCGGTGGTGCGATGGCGGGGAGGTTGATGGACCGGTCCAGGAGGAGCGGGGTGTCGTCTTCCGGATACAGGGCACCGTGCCACCCGGGGGGGAGCGGTGGTCGGTCGAGGCCGATCACCACCCGGCACCCGGTGGAGTATGTAACCTTGCCCAACGCATCCCGGACGTCGGCTGTCAGGTCCGGGATGATGCGCGGGACCGTGGTTGCAGGGACCGCGCAGATGACCGCGTCCGCCGAGACAGGTCCGTCATCGGTGATCACGGAAGCGGTGGCACCTGCGTTGAGCAGCACGCGTCGAACCGGCGTCGAAACGCGTATGGAGTCGCTCGACACGACGGCCAGTGCGTGAGAGAGGGCACCGGCTCCCTGCTCCGGGACGTGGAGTTGACTGTTCTTGAACAGCATCTCCGCGAGGTAGGTCCGCATGTATGCGGCCCCGGACAATTCGACGTGACCCATCGTCATCTCAAGGAACCCCTTCAACGTCACCCTCAAGCTCTCGGGGGCGCCCAACCTGTCCAGGTACTCCCCGAAACTCTCCATCCCATCCAGCTCCACCAACCGTGAGCCGCCGGAAAAGTTCAGGTGCTCCGCATCCCGCCTCATCTCCCGCACGAGCTTGAAGAGGAATCGCTGCGCCGGGAAGGAGGCCGCGCCCAACGCTCGCAAGACCCTGAAACCGCGCAGGGCGGCCAGAACGGGGTTACCCGCGCGGGTTACGACCCACCGACCGTTCCGGAACCAGCCGAGGTTCATTGCGGATCGGACCAGGGGGATCTCCAACTCCTCGCAGAGACGAAACGTGACATCATACGAGGAGCAGAAGAAGTCCGCTCCTTTGTCGATGAAGAAACCGGCCACTCTGTCCCCACCAAGCCGGCCACCCACTCGGTCGCTGGCCTCCAGCAGCAGCACTCGGATGCCGTGCTTCCTCAACGTGTAGGCCGCGGCCAGGCCGGAAGCGCCTCCTCCGATGATGACGACTTTCGTGTGATTCATTGGTTCCCATGTTGCGCGGGACATCAATGCCGGATAGATCGTTGGTGTCTTATTTACGCGATCGTCACGTGTGTAAGCGACCTATTTGCACGATTTTATCGTGTCATTAAGCAGGCTGCAAGGACGACCGGAGCCAGAGGCGGGTGCCGGGCTGCCACGCGCCCGCCGGGGCACGCGCGAGCAACCAAAGGTCAACGAAGGGTCGCTCGCGGCGTCGGCCGGCACTGTGATGCGGCGGGCCGCCGCATCACTGAACCGACGGCTGGCCCGCTATTCGCCCGTCAAGCCGCAGACGGCGACCAGGCGAGCCAAGCCATGGTGGTCATGGACCAGCCGCGGAAGGTGCTTTGCTCTTGGGAGGCTGGAAGTCCGCCTCGACGGTGCTCGAATGCTACCAGCGCCCGGACGCGGGACAGCTTCGGAGGGCACTGGAAGCTCGTCGGCGGTCTCACACCCCAAGGCCGATAATCGGCGGGAGTCAATTGGCGGGAATCGGGCCTGCCGGACTCTCAGGTTCAATATCCACAACGGATTGTGAGCATGCGACCGCCTGCCGGGCGGGCTAGGGGCTCGCCCACGCCTCGAGCCGCGCCCTCGCCTGGTCGAAGCGGGCCAGCAGGTTCGGGATGTCGGCGTCGCCATAGCCGGCCACCAGCCGGTCGCGGGCAACGCGCAGCACTTCTGCCAGTTCGCGGGCCGCGCGCGCTCTGGGGCCGGGCTCGGTGCTGCCCACCTCGCCGATCCACACCGGCGCCGTGTGCGCGAACGGGTAGCTGGCCATGGACGGCCACTCCGTCTGCCCGCCGACGGCGCGGACAGCGACCCAACCGCCCCCGGGAAGGTCGAGCGTGCCCTCGTACCGGCGCGCGCCCGGACCCTCGAGGCCGGCCGACTGCCACGCCACCTCTCCGTTGACGAGTACGTCGACGCTCTCGACGTCGCCCGCCGAGCTCAGGTCGAGGGTCCAGCCGGCGGAGCCTGGCGCAACCACGCCGCCGGGCCCTGCGCCCTCCAGCCGGAACTCAAGGAAGGGACCGTTGGTGACGAAGGTGCGGCCCTCCCGCAGCGCGTCCATGTAGGTCGGCCAGTTGAGTTCGCCCTCCGTCATCGCGTACACCCGCGTGGTGCCCACCGCCATGGTGCGGAAGAAGTTGCTCATCACGTCGGTTCCGGCGCTGGGCGCCACCGGAATGCCCAGGTTCAGGAACCGGTGCCACACCTGGGTGGTGGTGGTCTCGTCACTCCACAGGCAGACGACTTCGAGGGCGTCCAGGTCGCCCAGAACGGCATCGGCCACGAGTTCCACCGGCACGCTGGAGGCCAGCGTTTCGAAGGGAACCTCCGACCACGGCTCGGCGCGTTCGGCGCCACGCGCGTTGACCGGGTGCACGTAATACCCGAAGCCGCCCCGGGCGCGGGCGTGGCGCAGTGCCTCCGCGTTCTCGCGGTCGTCCGTACCGTACACCTGGTACCCGGGGCCCCACACCCACGGCCAGAAAAAGTCGCCGATGTCGATCAGGCCCACGTGCCCGAGGAAGTGCGACCGCACCTCCTGCCCGAAGCGAATCAGCGGCCCGTCGCCCGACCGCTCCCAGCCCCAGAGGTCCTGGTCTTCGAAACGGTTGTGCAGGTTGGCGAGCAGGGGCGTGGCGAGGTCGAGCGCCTCCCCCTCCATCATCGGCACCAGGTCGGCGGGAGCCAGGTCGTAGGGGCCCCCGTAGTTGAGGTGGAAGTGGTGCTCCCCCGACACCCATCCCGCGGCGCGCGCGTCCCACACCGGCGAGAGCGTCACCTCGACCTCGGTAACCTGCCCGGCCGCCACCTCGACCGTGTGCGCGACCTCGGGGGTCGCGAGCCCCTGCACGGCCGCCACCGTCGCACTCCCGGCCGGCACCGTGTACTCGGCGATTCCGGTGGAGTAGGCGTACACCCGCCCGCTCTGCCCGTCGAACCAGGGCCGCGAGCCGGCCGGGACGGCCGGGTGGCCGGTGGCGTCCACCACGTCCAGGCGGGCCGGGGCGGGCGGACCCCCCGCCTGCATGGAGGTGCGCACCCGCACCGTGCCGGTCTCCACCCCCCAGTCCCAGGTGCGCACCGCGACCTGCTCGGCGGGTCCGCCCGCCGCGCGCACCCGGTAGAGCCGCACGGGTGCGTTGCCGTCCCCGCGCGAGAAGTACACCCACTCGCCGCCGGGCCGGCTCCACGCGGGGGTGAGCGGGGTGCCACCCCCCGTTTCCGCGGGCCCCACCAGCAGGATCGATGCCGCCGGGTTGTCCACGCTCACCAGCCGGAGCTCCCACCCCGCCTGGGTCGGCCAGTTGACCGCGACCGTCGACCCGTCCGGGCTGAGCGCCGGGCGCGCCATCGAGGCGATGCTGCCCTCGACCAGGGTGCGCGGCCCGTCCCCCGCCGGCGAACCGGAGGCATCGAGCTCCCGCACCAGCACCCGGTCGCTGCCACCGCCCTTGGCCAGGTACACAAGAGAGTTGGCGCCCGGCTGGGGCTTCAGCTCGATCCCGGCGACGTCGGTGACCCGGCTCTTCTCGCCGGTCGCCAGCGTGAGCGCCCACAGGTCGATGGTCCCCGCCAAGGCGGAAGCGAAGTAGAGCCGCTCTCCGTCGGCGGAGAACGCGGGGTCGAGCTCGATGGCCGGCGTGTTCTCGCGCAGCACCTCCACGCCGGTGTCGGCGTCCACCACCACGATCCAGGTATCGCGCGTGTCGTCCCGCACGAGCGCGATGCGGGTCCCGTCGGGCGACCACGCCGGGCGCGCGTCCATCTCCCCGCCCGAGGTCAGGCGGCGCGCGGAGCCGTCCACCAGATCCATCACCCAGATCCATCCGTGGGACGCGAAGGCCAGCCGGGCCCCGTCCGGGGAGGACGCGGGATCGATGGGACCGTTGGTGAGGGTGGGCATCTCGTAGCCTTCCAGATAGATCTGGTGCCCGTAGCCCTCGACCCTGGGATACCGGTTGGTCCATTGGGCGGAAACCGTCGCCGGCCCCAGCGTCAATGCCAGCAACACCGCCAGAACGGGCTGAACCCGTTTCGCATCTCGATTCATGCTCAAACCTCCGAAGGAGTCGGAACCCTCGGTTCCGCCTCGGAAAAACCATCCTCTCTCACATGCGATAATCATCCTTCTCTTCTCCCGCCTACCCTTCCATTTCCGCCCGGTCGTGCGTGTGCCGCAACGGTATCTCCGGGATGCGCGCCGCCAACAACCCGGCTGCAAGCGTGATGAATGCGGCCAGCCAGTAGATCCGGTGGGAGGCGCGGGTGAACGCCAACCGCACGCGATCCGCCGCTTCCTCGGCCGCGTTCCGGCCCTCGGCGCGAAGCGCATTGGCACGATCCGCGCTGCCGGCCGCCGCAGCCCTCTCTTCGAAGGCAACAAGAATCGCCTCCGGCAGCCCGACGCCTCCGGTCGACACATAGGCCTGCGCCGTCACCCGGCCCCCGGTCCGGTCCCGAAGTTCCGTATCCAGTGCCGAAAATGTCGCCGCCAGCGTGACGGTCAGCACGGCGCCCATGGCCGCCGCTCCCATGGTCGCGCCGATCTGGCGGAAGAACTGGGAAGCGCTGGTCGCCTGTCCGACGAAGCGCACGTCCGTGGCGTTCTGGATGGCGAGGGTGAACAGGGGCATGCCGGGCCCGGCCCCCAGGCCGCAAAGCATCATGTAGACGTAGATCTGCCAGTACGCCGTAGCCGGATCCATGCGCGCCAGCAGCACGGCGCCCAGAAAGAACACGGCCGTGCCGGCGACGATCTGACGCCGGTACCCGATGCGGCTGGCGACGTGTCCCGCCAGGGTGGCCGAGGTCACGATGCCGAGCGAAAACGGGATCAGCACCACCCCCGCTTCGGTGGCGGAAACCCCCCTCGTCGATACCAGGAAGAGGGGCACGAATATGTTGATGGAGATGAAGGCGCCACCGAAGAAGAACGTCGCCAGGGTGGCTCGACGAAAGACGGGTTCGGAGAAGAGGCGGGGCTCGAGAATCGGGCCGCGCACCGCGCGCGAGCGGCGCACGAACGCCACCAGCAGAACCGCGGCCAGCGCGAGCAGACCGGGCGTCGCCCACAGCTGCCAGCCGACCGCGGCGACCGATCCCCCTGGGGCCACGGCCGGGGAGACCCATGGAAGCCAGGGGCTGGCCTGCTTGTCGATCTGGAGCCCGAGCACCAGCGGCACCAGGCCGCCGATCAGGAGGCCCGCTCCCGCGAAATCGGGACGCGTGGCCCCGGGGGCGGGTTCCAGAAGCGGCATCCGGCGCAGGATGTGCCAGAGCGCGATGCCCCCGATGGGCATGTTCACCAGAAAGACCCAGCGCCAGCCCGAGATACCGGGAAGCCAGCCGCCCGCGTGGTCCGACAGCAGGCCGCCCACCAGCGGCCCCATCACGGAGGCGATGCCGAAGACAGCCCCCACGTAGCCCTGGTACCTTCCCCGCTCGGCGGGTGTGAAGAGATCCGCGATGACGATGAAGGTCATCGCGAAGATGCCGCCCGCGCCCATCCCCTGGATGCCCCGGAAGATCACAAGCTGGCTCATGCCGTCGCCCAACAGCGGCAGCGGACCCGCGATCCCCGCGAGACCGCAGGCGAACGAGCCAGCCAGGAAGAGCCCGACCGCGGCCAGCGTCACCCGCTTGCGCGCATAGGTGTCCGCAAGCTTGCCGTAGACCAGCGCGAGCGACGTCGAGGCCAGGAGATACATGGTCGCCACCCAGGTGTAGCGCTCCACCCCGGCAAGATCCTCCACGATCCTGGGCAGCGCCGTGGCCACGATGGTCTGATCGAGTGCGGCGAGCAGAAGCGCGAGCAGAATCGCGACGTACACGGTCATCCGGTCGGCGCGTGAAATCCTGCCGCCCGCGATTTCGGTCATGAGGCTGAATTCCTGGGGGACATCGCACGCGACGGTGCTCGCCTGCCTGGCAAGGGGAAGTTAGGGTAGGGAGGCTGGACCAAAGTGAGACCGCCGCGCGCAAGGGGCCAGTGCCCGGCGGCGCGTCGCCGGACCGAAGGGAGGAAGCTCTCATGCCTACCGATCGAAGGGATTTCCTGAAGATGTCCGCAGCCGCCGGAGCCGCTCTGGGGCTGGGTGGCATCCCGGCTGCCGGCCTGTCGGATTCCGGACGTGCCCCTGTTCCAGCGCCTTCACAGGCCGCGCCCCGGTCGCTCCGCATCCTCATCCTGGGCGGAACCGGCTTCATCGGGCCCTTCCAGGTGCGCTACGCCCTCTCGCGCGGGCATTCGGTTACGCTCTTCAACCGCGGGCGTTCCAATCCGGGGATGTTCCCCGAGGTGGAGACCCTCATTGGAGACCGTAACGGACAGCTGGATGCGCTCGCGGGCCAGACCTGGGACGCGGTCATCGACAACTCCCGCTCCAACCCCGACTGGGTGCTCCTCTCCGCCGAGTATCTGCGCGACTCCGTGGACCGCTACTTCTACGTGTCTTCACGCTCGGCGTATTCCGACCTCAGCCGGGTGCCGATGAACTCCGACGCACCGACCTTCACCTACGAAACCGCGGGAATCGAACCGGGTTCAGGAGAACCCTCCCCTACGGCCTCGCCAAGGCGCTCTCGGAGCGGGGAGGCGCAGAGGTGTGTTCGGCGACCGCGCCAACATCGTGCGCCCCGGGCTCATCATCGGCCCCCCGGGACGAGACCGACCGCTTCACCTACTGGCCGGTGCGCATCCACCGGGGCGGCGAAGTGCTGGCCCCCGGCGACGGGCTCCGACACCGTGCAGATCATCGACGTGCGCGACCTGACCGAGTGGATGATCCGCATGGCGGAGACCGGGCACACGGGGGCCTACAACGGCATCGGCCCGGCCACGCCGCGGCCCATGACCGAACTCCTCTACGGCATCCGCGCGGTGACCACGGCGGAAACCACCTTCACCTGGGTCGACACGGACTTCCTGCTCGAGCGAGGCATCCGCCCGTACCGGGAGATGCCGGTCTGGCGGCCGCCGTCGCCGGGATACGAGGGATTCGCGCGCTTCGACCTCACACGCGGAGGTGGAGGCCGGGCTCACGTTCCGCTCGCTGGCGGACACGGCTCGCGACACGCTCGAGTACCATTTCTCCCGCCCCCCCCGAGCGCCCAATCGAACCTGAGAGCCGGCACGACTCCGGAGCAGGAAGCCGAGGTGCTCGCGGCCTGGCACCGGAGCGGACGCGCGGGATGACCGCCTCGTAACGCCCGTCCGGCACCGCCCGCTCCTCCCGGGCTATGCCTCTTCGACCGATCCCTGCTCCCTCTCCAGCTGCCGGAGCAGCAGCAGGAGCACGCTGATCATCAGGAAGGCCGCACCCGCCATAACCGGGATGGAGACGAACCCGAAGACGGCCACGTAGCGTCCGGAGCAGGGTACACCGCCCTCGCAGGGCACCAGATCCAGCGTCGGCTGAAACTGGAGCGCCGACGTGGTACGCCGGCGACGGCCAGGGCCGACCACGGGCAGCGGCAGGGCGAAACGCCAGACTCCGGCACGCGCGCTCAGCAGCCCCACCCCGAGGACCACGACCAGCGGGTACATGGCGAACCTCTGGTACCAGCAGAAGGGGACACGGCACGAAGCCGACGATTTCGGAGAAGTAGAGGCTGCCGGCCGTCGCGGCAAATGCGATGGTCCAGGCCCAGGCCATGACGTGGCGTTCGTAGCCCGCGAGCGCCGTGCGCAGCCACACGCGTCCAGCCGGCACGATGAGCCCCACCAGGAGCGCCAGGGAGGCCGCCGCCCCGGCGAGGGCGGCCCCGCCGAGCATCTGAACGATCGCAGGATACAGTGTCATTCCATGCCTGCTGTGGTTGCTGGAAACAAGTCGGTCCCGAGCCTGAGTCGAGGGCTCGGCAGCCCCCGGTTTTCAGCGCTTATCAGCCCTAGCGTGTCCCAAGGGCGAAGGCTATTCTTATGGTTCTTTGAAGTTGAGGCAAAATTCGGGGCAGACGAATGGCCGTTTGGGCCCTCGAAACGCCCCTCTCCCGACTACAGCAGCGTGAGGCCAGCATGAACTCTTTTCCCGCCGCGCTCACCACGCTCGGGTTGCTTCTTATACTCGCGGATCGACCCGCCGAGCCGCTCCCGTCAGCCCTGCCGGCACGGCGATCCCGCCGGCCGCCGCGAGCATGGAGATGGGCTCCTTGGACCACGCCGAGTCGCTTACGGGCGTCATCCGCATGTATTGCCAGGTCTGCCACAACGATGCCCTCATGACGGGCAACGTGTCGCTCCAGGCCTTCGAGGTGGAGTCGGCCCCGGACATGGCGGAAACCGCGGAACGGATGATCCGCAAGCTGCGCGCCGGGATGATGCCTCCGCAGGGATTCCCGAGGCCCCGCCGGAGATACCCTCCAGGCCCTGGCCGAGGAGCTGGAAGCCCGCGTCGACGAATCGTGGGCGCAGAACCCCAACCCCGGGTTCCGCACCTTCCAGCGGCTGAAATCGCGCCGAGTACGCCAGCGCCGTGGAAGACCTCCTCGGGCTTGAGATCGACGTCGGGGAGTTTCCTGCCCCCTCGATACCCGCAGCGCCAACTTCGACAACATCGCCGACGTGCAGGCTCCCTCTGCCACGCTGATGGAGGGCTACCTGCGGGCGGCCAACTACATCAGCCGGGTGGCGGTGGGCGATCCCGACGCGGAATCCAACTCGATTCGCTACCGGCTGCCGCGCACCACGTCCCAGAAGGATCGCGTCGAGGGAGCGCCCTTCGGCACCCGGGGCGGCGTCTCGGTGATCCACAACTTCCCCGCCGACGGCAAGTACGTCTTCCATATCCAGCCCTATCCGGCCGTGGAGGGCGAGGTATTCGGGCGAACCTTCGGCAACGAGCAGATGGAGGTGTCGATCGACGGCCAGCGGGTGGCGCTGGTGACGATCGACCGGTGGATGTCGGAGTCGGAGCCGACCGGACTGAACGTGCTCACCGATTCCATCTACGTGCGCGCCGGCCCGCGCCGTGTGACCGCCGCCTTTCTGAGGCGCTTCGAGGGCGAACTGGACGACCTGATCCGCCCCATCGACCATACCCTGGCGGACGGGCAGATCGGGATCGGTTACGGGGTGACCACCATGCCGCACCTGCAGCGGCTCTCGGTCCTGGGCCCCTACGAGGTCACCGGCGTGTCCGACACGCCCACGCGGCAGCTCATCTTCACCTGCCGCCCGACCTCCCGGGAAGAGGCGCGGCCCTGCGCGGAGAACATCGTTTCCCGCCTCGCCAGCAAGGCCTATCGGCGGCCCCTCAACCAGGAAGACCTCAACGGGTTGATGTCCTTCTACGACCAGGCCGAGGCGGAACGCGGCTTCGAAGGCGGCGTGCAGCTGGCGCTGCAGGCGGTCCTGGCCAGCCCGCACTTCCTGTTTCGCATGGAGCGGGCTCCCGGCGCTACTGCCGGAACCCCCTATGCGATCACCGACGCCGACCTGGCCTCGCGCCTCTCCTTCTTCATGTGGGGCGCCCCCCCGGACCAGCAGCTCATAGACGCGGCGGCCCGGGGCGAACTTTCGGACCCCGACGGGCTCCAGCGCCACGCGCGACGCATGCTGGCCGACACACGCGCCGCGGAGGGGCTCGCCCGGCGCTTCGGCGCCCAGTGGCTGAGGCTTCAGGATCTCGAGAAGATCGATCCGGACGCGCTCTCCTACCCCTATTTCGACGGGACTCTCGCGGACGCGATGCACCGCGAGACCGAGCTGCTGTTCGCGAACATGGCCACCGAGGACCGTCCGGTCAGCGAGCTCCTGACCGCCGACTACACCTTCGTCAACGAGAGGCTGGCCCGGCACTACGGCATCGCGGGGGTCACCGGACCGGAGTTCCGGCGGGTTCGGTATCCCGACGAGAACCGGCGCGGCATCCTCGGCCACGGCAGCGTGCTGACCATGACCTCGCACGCCGACCGCACCTCGCCGGTCCTGCGCGGCAAGTGGGTGCTGGAGGTGCTGCTGGGAACCCCGCCTCCGCCTCCGCCCCCCGACGTGCCCGCCTTCGAGGAAACCGAGGGCGCGGACGACGGCCGCTTCCTCACTGTGCGCGAGCGCATGGAGATCCATCGCGCCAGTCCGGTGTGCATGTCCTGCCACCAGCTGATCGACCCGGTGGGGCTGGCCCTCGAGAACTTCGACGTGACCGGGGCGTGGCGGATCAGGGACGAGGGCAACCCCGTGGATCCGGCCGGAGAGCTCTACGACGGCACGCTGCTCAAGGGCCCGGCCGACCTTCGTAACGCGCTTCTGAAGCGCCCGGAGGTGTTCTACCGTATCTTTACCGAAAATCTGATGGCATACGGCCTTGGCCGGCGCGTCGAGTACTACGACATGCCGACTGTGCGCCGGATCGTGCGCCAGGCGGCCGACACGGACTACAGTTTCTCCTCGTTCGTCCTGGGCGTCGTGGAGAGCCCGGCCTTCCGCTCGTCGCTGGTGTCGCCGGAGGCCGTTGCCTCGCCGGCGGGGAACTGAACTGCACAGGCCGTGAAGCCTGAACGAATTGATTGCCCGAGCACCGCAACAGGCGGTGTATTCGCAGGTTGTACAACGAACGGAGTCTGAACGATGAATTTCATCACCGGAAAGAGCATCTCCAGGCGCACCATGTTGCGGAGCATGAGCGGCGTCATCGGGTTGCCGCTTCTCGACGCCATGGTTCCCGCGGGAAGACTGTGGTCGGCGACGGCTGGCGGACGAGCCGCCAACGACGCCCGCCTCGTCTTCATCGAGCAGGTGCACGGCGCCGCCGGATGCAACGAGTGGGGTGCTTCCCAGAACCTCTGGGCGCCCGCGGCCGAGGGGAAGGATTTCGATCTTTCGCCCACCAGCCTGCGGTCGCTCGAGCCCTTCCGGAAACACCTTACCATCGTCACCAACACCGACTCCCGCATGGCGGACGCGTTCTCGCCCGAGGAGATCGGTGGTGACCACTTCCGCACTACGGCGGTGTTCCTGACGCAGGCGCATCCGAAGCAGACCCAGGGCTCGGACCTGCATATCGGGACCTCCATGGATCAGCTCTTTGTCCAGCGCTTCGCCCAGGAGACCCCGATTCCGTCGATGCAGCTCACGATCGAGAACGTCGACCAGGCCGGCGGCTGTGCCTACGGCTACGCCTGCGCCTATACGGACACGGTCAGCTGGGCATCTCCGAGCGAGCCGCTGCCCATGATCCGCGATCCGCGCGCGGTCTTCCAGCAGCTCTTCGGAGCCGGCGGATCCCCTGAGCAGCGAGCCCACCGTCTCCGCACCGACCGCAGCATCCTCGACTGGATGCTGGACGAAATCACCAGCCTGAAGCACGAGCTGGGGCCGGCCGATCAGCATCGCGTCTCCCGCTACATCGACAACATCCGCGAGCTGGAACAGCGCATCGGCCGCATCGAGATGCAGAACACCAGCGGCGAAGAGCGGGAGATCCCGGAAGCCCCCGTGGGCGTGCCGGATGATTTCCGCGAGCACATGGAGGTGATGTTCGACCTGCAGCTGCTCGCCTTCACCTCCGACACCACCCGGGTCTTCTCGTTCAAGCTGGGCCGGGACGCGTCGCCGCGGATCTTCCCGGAGAGCGGTTCCTCGACTCCCTTCCACGCGGGCAGCCACCATGGCGGACGCGAGGAACGGATTCTCGACTTCGCGCAGATCAACACCTATCACGTCGGCATGCTTCCCTACTTCCTGGAGAAGCTGCAGGCGACGAACGACGGGGACGGGACCCTCCTCGACAAGACGATGATCATGTACGGATCGGCGATGGCCGACCCCAACATCCACAACCATGCCCGCTGCCCGCTCTTCATGGTCGGCGGCATGAACGGACTGCTGGAGGGAGAGCGGCACGTGGTGGCGCCTCCGGGGACCCCGATGGCGAACGTCATGCTCGACCTGCTGCATCGGCTCGGCGTGACCGACATCGAGACGTTCGGCAACAGCACCGGCACCTTCGCAGTATAGAGACGGCGGCGAGACTCGGGTTCCCGGGCAACGGCCGCTTCGAGGAGTGGGAGATGGTGACAAGCAAACGAACTTTCGCACCCTGGATGAAGCGGACTCTGGCGGTCAGCGCGCTGCTGCTGGTCGCCGCCACGCCCGACGAGTCGCCGGTTGCGGACGCGGCCCAGCGGGGTGAGGCGGAGGAAATTCGCACTCTTCTGAGGCAGGGGGCGGATCCCAGTGCGGCGCAGCCCGACGGAATGACCGCGTTGCACTGGTCGGCCCTGAACAACCAGTTGGAGATCGTCGAGACCCTGATCTTCGCGGGGGCCACTCTTCAGCCGGCCACCCGTGTGGGCGGCTACACGCCCCTCCACCTGGCGAGCCGGGCGGGCAATGCCGATGTGGTCGCGGCGCTTCTCGATGCCGGCGCCGATCCCGACCTTCTGACCGGCACCGGGGCCGCCTCCCTGCACTTTGCCGCCGAGGCGAACGGGGTCGAGGTGGTGAATGCGCTGGTCGGGCACGGCGCGGACGTGAACGTGCGGGACGGCTACTCCAGCCGGACGCCGGCGATGTTCGCCGCATCACGCAATTCCGCGGCGGCGCTCCAGGCGCTTCTGGACGCCGGCGCCGACCCCGACCTGGTCAGCGACACCCGCGACTACGCGGAGATCGAAGCTGCGGACCGGGAGGAGCGGACCCGCCGGCAGCGCATCCGCGAAGCGGAGAAGGAGCCCGAGCCCGAGGAAGAGCCTGGGGCGCAGACTCCGGGACAGGGGCGCGGCGGGCCTCCGGGCGCCGGTGCCGGTCAGGGGAATGCACCGGAGTTGCCCCCGGGCAGCCCCAAGCCACTTTCCTCCATCGAGCAGATCGGCATTCAAGGAGGGTTTGCTCCTCTCCACTACGCCGTCCGCAACGGACATCCGGAGGCAGCTCGGGTTCTGGTGGACGGGGGCGCGGACCTCAATCTGGGGACCGCGGATCAGTCCTCACCCCTGCTGTTGGCCACCATCAACGGGAACTACGACTTGGCGAGGACGCTGCTGGAGGCCGGAGCCGACCCGAACATCCTGAGCGACGACGGTGCAGGACCGCTGTTCGCCGCCCTGAACATCGAGTGGTCGCTACGCACCTGGTATCCGCAGCCGCAGGCCTTCCGGCAGCAGGAAACCACCTATCTCGAACTCATGCAGCTGCTGCTCGACGCGGGCGCCGATCCGAATGCCCGCACCACCACCCACATCTGGTACGCCGCCTACAACGCCGGCCGCATGGGCGTGGACTTCGCGGGCGCGACGCCGTTCTGGCGGGCTGCCTACGCCGCCGACGTGCAGGCCATGAAGCTGTTGCTCGACAACGGGGCCGACCCCGACATCTGGACCTACAACGTCATCAGTCCCCGGCGCTTCAACTTCCGCCGCCCCGGCGAACCGGAAGAAGATCCGTCGGGACTCGAGCCCGTTCCCCACGGGGGGCCTGGCGTCCATCCGCTGCACGCTGCCTCGGGCGTCGGCTTCGGCACCTCGAGGGTCGCCCAGACCCACCGGCATGTGCCCGACGGCTGGCTGCCGGCGGTGCGCTTCCTGGTCGACGAGGTCGGCGTCGACCCCAACATCCGCGACAAGGACGGCTTCGCGCCCATCCACCACGCGGCGGCGCGGGGCGACAACGCAACCATCCTGTTCCTTGTTGAGAGGGGCGCCGACGTGACCCTGCTCAGCCGGCGGGGACACACCGTTGCGGATATGGCCAACAGCCCCGAGCAGCGGGCACAGCCGCATCCCCCGACCGTCGCCATGCTGGAGAAGCTGGGATCGAAGAACAATCACAACTGCAGGTCCTGCTGAGCACATTTCGCTCCCCGCATGCTGCCGAACCCCTCGTACTTGTGCGAGGGGTTTGGCTTGGGCGGGACCGGCACGCCAACTGAAGCCGAGGATGCGAGGGAGCGTCCGTTTACGGAGCACGGAATGAAGCGTTACGCGTTGATGGCGATGATGCTCGGGCTGATCTGTTTCCCGGCGGGAAGCGCAGCTCAGGACACGGTGTGGAACCGCTATACGCTCGAGGACCTGGGCGGCGTCTTCGTAAGCGCACAGACTGGTGCGGCCTGCGCCGGCGCCGGCATCACCGACGAATCGGTGCGGGTCCAGGCCGAGGCGACCCTCGCGGCGGCCGAGGTGGAGTTGCTGACCCAGGGCGAGATGCTCCGCAACCCCGGTCTTCCCGAACTGCGAATCATCCTGGAGTGTGAGCCCGGCGACGGCGTGGCCGTGACGGGGGCGCTGGCTTGGTCGGTGGCGGTGCGCGTCCACCAATCGACTCAGATGACGCGCGACAACCAGATCACCCTCTCGGAGGCGGTGACCTGGTTTGCCACCGGCCTGGGCGTCGCCGCGATCATCGACGCGCAGGCGTCTCTCGAGGCTGCGGTCACGGCCAGGGTGGAGGCGTTCGCCACCGCCTACACGGAAGCCAACGGCGGAGGTGGCGGCACCCCGGGTTGAGCGCCGCCGCGCAACAAAAAACGTTGCGCGACCCAGAACGAGCAGTTTTCGTGGGACCCTACCGCAGCGCCCGCGCAATTTCCTCGCGCACCCAGGCGTCGTCCTCCACCTTCAGGCGAGCGCGCAGCGCGGCGGTGGCGTCGGCTGATTCCGCGATTCGCCCGAGCCCCCACGCAGCATGCCCACGCACCAGCGGGGCCCCATCCTGAAGCGCCCGGGTCAGGACCGGCACCGCGCTTTCCCCTCCCCGGTTCCCGAGCCCCACGCAGACGTTGCGCAGCAGGCCGTTGCGCTTCGCTCGTTTGATGGGAGAGCCGCGGAAGGCGCGTGAGAACGCCGCGCCGTCCATGGCAAGCAGGCGTTCGGCCAGTTCCACCAGTGGAGGCCCGTCCAGCCCAGGTCGCACCTGGTACGCCGGTTCGGTCGCCGGCTCCTGAAACTTGACGTTCCAGGGACATACTTCCTGGCAGATGTCGCAGCCGTAGATGCGGTTGCCGATCGCAGCCCTCAGCTCGCGCGGGATGGGCCCGCGGTGCTCGATGGTGAGGTAGGAGATGCAACGCCGTGCGTCCATGACCGGCGCCCCGTGCGCGTCGCGTCCCAGCAGGGCGCCGGTGGGGCAGGCGTCGAGACAGTTCCGGCAGGTTCCGCAACGGTCCTCGGTGAAGGGCTCGTCCTCCGGCAGTTCGAGGTCGAGGAGCAGGACTCCCAGAAAGAAATACGAACCACTGCCCGGGTGGATCAGCATCGTGTTCTTCCCCAGCCACCCCAGCCCCGCGCGCATCGCCAGGTCGCGCTCCAGTATCGGGCCCGTATCCACATAGGCGCGCCCGCCGACGGGGCGGCCGGCCTCGTTGCCGATCTCGGCGAGCAGCTTCGTGAGGCGCCGCTTCATGATGTCGTGGTAGTCGTCGCCGCGCGCATAGCGGGCGATCACCGCGCGCCGCCGGTCCTGTGAGAGCCCCGGGGGATCAGGCTGATAGTAGTTGTGGGTCACGAGCACGACCGAGCGGACATCCGACATGGTGAGGCGGAGATCGCCCCGGCGCGCGACGGAGTCCTCCCGGGCGAGGTAGCCCATCTCGCCGTGGGCTCCCTCCGCGATCCAGCTCCGGTAGAAATCCATGTGCCCGCTGGCATGAGGGCCCGTGAAGCGAACCCGGTCGAATCCCAGCGCTCGGGCACGCTCGCGGATGCGGTCGCGGAGTTCGGCGGGCGCCTGGCCGATAGCCCCCTCTGCGGACTCTCGGGGCAGGGGCTGCCCCGGTGCGCGCAGACGCGGGTCCGGGGCGGCCTTCACTTTTGCGGGGTCGCGGGGGTCCAGCGATCTCCGTCGCGTTTCTCGTATTTCTCGAGAACCCGCTCCAGGGCGTCGTCCAGATGGATGCCCCGTTCGTTGGAGAGCGCGATCAGGACAAAGAGGATATCGCCGATCTCGAGAGCGAGATCCTTCTCGGCTTCGTCGGGTCGCTTGGGTTTCGAGCCGAACCGGTGATTCAGCTCGCGCGAAAGCTCACCGACCTCCTCGACGAGTCGCGCGAGATTTACGAGGGGCGGCCAGTAGCCTTCCTCGAACCGCGAGATCCAGGCATCGACCCGGGCCTGGGCTTCCTTGAGGTCCATGGTTCTAAGACTGACTCGGCGCTGCAGCTCTTTCCTTAAGGTGATTCAGCCGATTCCAGGGAATCAGGCCCTCATGCTGAAGCCGCCCGACAACGATACCGGCAGCAATTCCCTGGTCCTGTGCATACTCCTTGACCTGGTTGGCACCGAAACGATCGTTCGATACAAAGCGCCGCCAGTCCTTGCGAGGTAACAACAAGTTGGCCGCCCATTCATTGGCCTGCACTTCGATCTTGTCTTCGCCTGGGTTTGCGTCGTCAACAAAAACGGCGCGTCTGCTGTGAAGCAGCAGATGGGCAGCTTCGTGGAAAAAGCTGAACCAGAGATGGTCATTGGACTTGTGACGCCCAGTCAGGGCGATGACTGGTCTTCCCGGCCTGTACCACCAAGCAGCACCACTCAACCGCACTCTGGGCAAAGGCTCCGCTACCGCCAAGGCCACGCCCGCTTCGTTGCAGTGTCTCATGGTTTCCCGCAAGGCTTCGGTCATGGGGCTTTGCGTTAGACCACGGATCCGAAGTAGCGCCGCCCTGAACTTCGATTTCCTGTAGTCCGCACAGTCCTGCCCTTCCGCGTCGATTTCCGCAAGCCGAAGCCAGGTTTTTAGCGAAATGCCGTCGCTTTCGAAGCTCGGCGAGTGCCGATAGGCCGCTTGCGCCGCTCCGTACTTCGCCTCCCACGCGTGCTTCGAAGCTACTCCAAACAAAGACAACAACGCTTGAACTGTTTCGCTTTCCGACGAGGCGGGACCCATTGCGCCTCGTTTCACCAACTCCTCGATGGGGAACGTCTTCGCCCAAGCGACCAGTTCACGCGAGTTCTTGGCGTCGGCGTGCCGCGCACGGTGCAAACGATAGTCCGCCTCAATGCCGAGCCAGATGCTTGCATCGACTCCCAGTACCTTCTCGAACTGGACCGCCGTGGTCGGTCCTATGGGAGCCCGGCCGGCGATGATTTCGCTGATGAGCTTCGGCGAACGACCGCATCTCCTCGCGAACTCCGCTTGGGAAACATGCCGCGTGGCGAGATGTTCTTCGATGACCCAGCCAGGCGGCACAGCGTAGTCCGGCATGTACTTGTTGGTTGCCGTAGCCATGTCCGGCCTCCTTGGCTTTCAGTGGTAGTCGACTACTTCGATGATGGTAACCGCCGTCACCCGCTCCAAATCAAGGCTTTCGTCGTCTCTACGAGGCAAAGGCTCATGGTCAGGTTCAAGGATGAGTCGGTAGGGATGGATCAGGTCCACCGTATGTTGACCCTTCCGCTTTCCCTTGAGTTGATGCAGGCGCTCGGGCGGGGCGGTGGGCACCATCGACAGCGTTCTGGCGTTCTTCAGAACTGCGAGACGAACCTGGATGCGGCGCATCATCCGCGCGCCGTATCTTTTTGGGAGCTCCTTTTCAGTGTTGAAGATCTTCGCGAGCTTTCGAGTCTTGAAGGTGATGTCCAAGAGTGGGTGTCCTTAAACGTTACCTATAACGTAATGTTTCTTGGTTATCAGTCAAATGATTGGCCACGCCCCCGGGAGTGACTGATCAGAGTTCCAGCACCAGCTTGCCGAAGACCTCGCCCGCTTCGAGTCGCTCGTGGGCTTCCCGCGCGCGTTCAAGCGGGAGGACGTCGTCAATCGGAGCCCGGATAACGCCGTCGAAAACCAGCTGCATCGCCCTGCGGTAGTCCGCGGGGGTGCCCATGGTGCTCCCCATGACGGTCGCCTGCTTCCAGAAGAGGAGAGGAAGGATGGTCTCGCCGACGGGGCCGGTGGTGGCCCCGTAGCAGACCAACCGCCCACTCTGGCGCAGGGCGCGCAGGTTCGCCTTCCAGGTGGCCGCGCCGACCGAGTCCACGATCAGGTCGACGCCCTGCTTGCGGGTGTCCTTCCAGATCCGGCGGCCGTAGTCGGTCTCGAGGCGGTCGTAGACGACGTGGGCGCCCAGGTCGCGTACCCGGTCGACGTTGTCGGCCCCGCTGGTGACCGCGTACACCTCCGCGCCCGCGCGGCGCGCGATCTGTACGGCCATGGTGGACACGCCTCCCGACGCGCCCGTCACCAGCACCCGCTCGCCGGGACGCACGCGCCCGCGCACCACCACCGCGTGCCACGCGGTCACCCCGACCAGGCTGGCCGCGGCGGCATCCTCGAACGAGACGCCGGCGGGGACCTCCACCAGGTTCGCCGCCGGGACCACCGCGTACTCGGCGAAGCCGCCCGGGGTGTGCTCGCCGATGATCCTGAGCTCGGCGGGCGGCAGGCTCTGCCCGGCCGCGGTCCCATCGTACCAGTCGTAGTCCAGCGAGGGGTCCACCACGACCCGGGTGCCCACCGGAACGTGCTCGGCGCCGGGCCCCACCGCATCCACCACGCCCGCGATGTCCGATCCCCCGATGTGTGGGAGGCCGATGTCGATGGGAAGTCCGCGCCGCACCCACAGGTCGAGGTGGTTCATCGCGGCGGCCCGCACGGCGATCCGCACCTCGCCCGGGCCGGGAACCGGGTCGGGCACCTCGCCCGGGCGCACGACCTCGGGACCGCCGTATTCGTGAAACAGCGCAGCCTTCATTCGTTGGGGTCCTCGGTTCTTGTTGGCTCGCCGCCCTCCGCGACGCGCATGAGGCTGGAAAACACAAAGATCCCAGGTCGACGCCCTCGTCCAGGGGAGACTTCGTGAAGTATATCGGCGTCATACAGCCGCCGCAGGATTCTTCGTGCCGTTGGCGCGGAGAGCGCAGTTTCGCGGGCGAGCTGAACGCTGGAGAAGATCGGTCGCTC
The DNA here is from genome assembly GCA_965232315.1 of Longimicrobiales bacterium. Taxonomy (GTDB): domain Bacteria; phylum Gemmatimonadota; class Gemmatimonadetes; order Longimicrobiales; family Gaopeijiaceae; genus BD2-11. The sequence goes on from CBDDPN010000041.1 coordinate 30,095, forward strand.
GAACATCCAGTCCAGAACTTCGACCGCATATAGCGTGCGGGCTACGTCCGGTACTCGGCTCTTCATCTCTTCATGGAGATCGAGAATGGCCTGAGCCCTGGCCAGATTGTCCTCCGCCTGGATGCGCACGGCGTTGAGGAAGAACCTGCACCAACCGGTCCAGTCGTCATCGCGGGAGACCGACAGCAGCCCTTCGTAGTAGGCTTCGCGATTGGCTTCCATGTAGGGACTGATGAAGAACGCCGGCTGGCGAATCAACCCCATCTGCCACATGAACAGCGGGACCAGCATGCGGCCCATGCGGCCATTGCCGTCATGAAACGGGTGAAGTGCCTCGAACTCGGCATGCAGGATGGCGAGCTGGACCAGACGGTCAGGATGGTCCTGGTGCATATACCGCTCCCAGGCGGCCATGGCGTCGAGAAGCTTGTCCACGCTGACGGGAACGAACGTAGCTTCCTCGATGGAGCAACCGGCCGGTCCAATGAAGTTCTGGTTTCGCCGATAAGCGCCGGGGGATCGATGCCTTCCCCGACCGCGGGACAGAAGCACGCGGTGCGACTCCCGGATGACTCGCTGCGAGAGCGGAAGCTCATCCAGCATGTCCTCCGCATGCTCCATCGCCATTCGGTACTGGATCACCTCCAGGATGTCGTCACGACGAGCGGGCGAACTCGCCTTGCCTCTCGCCTCGAACTCCAGCACTTCGCCAATCGTGGCCTGAGTCCCTTCGATCCGCGACGAGCGCTCGGCTTCCCGCCTCGACAGTGGCGCAAGGAGGATGCGAGGATTCGGAACCCCGGAGAGCATTCCGTCGTATCTCGCCACCGCAGCCGATGCCGGACCGATCAGGGGAACCAACCGAGGCCAGTCCAGTCGCCCATCAGGCGGAAATCTCCCCTCGTGGTATCGAACCGGAGCCATCAGATATCTTCCTCCTCGCTGGACCATCTCCAGCCCGGCAGCCCAGGAGGGCGCCAGCGGCGAAGATCCATGTTTGTCGATCACCCGTGAGCGTCAACAGGATTTGTCGATCACAAAAACGAAAATATGATCGGCAACGAGTTTTGTCGATCACCCGTGAGCGTCAAGACATGTTGTCGCGCTTGAATCGTACGATGGCGGTTCCTAGCTTCGTGGATGATCGAGATCATGCGACCAGGATCACTCCCCGAGGAGAAGTAGTGAACAGTATCGTTCTTGGCGACAACCTTGAAGTACTCCGTCATCTGCCAACGGGGTTGGCCGATCTCATTTACATCGATCCTCCGTTCAACACCGGAAGAACGCAGAAGCGCACTCGCATCAAGACCACGCGTTGTCGGAAGGGAGACCGTATCGGGTTCCAGGGGCAGCGTTACGAGACAAAAGCCCTCGGGACCAGGCAGTTTTCAGACAAGTTCGACGACTACCTGGCCTTTCTGGAGCCCAGGCTGATTGAGGCTTACCGTGTCCTGGCACCCCACGGATCCCTCTACTTCCATGTCGACTACCGAGAAGCGCATCGCTGCCGTTTCCTGCTGGATGAGTTGTTCGGGCCGCACAACTTTCTGAACGAGATCATCTGGGCGTACGACTATGGGGCACGGCCGAAGACGCGCTGGCCCGCAAAGCACGACAACATCCTCTTCTACGTCAAGGATGTGGCGAATTACGTCTTCAACGTGGACGCGATCGAGAGAATTCCGTACATGGCCCCCGGGCTGGTCGGCCCCGAGAAGGCCGCCCGCGGCAAGCTGCCGACCGACACTTGGTGGCACACCATCGTCCCGACCAACGGGGCTGAGAAAACGGGATATCCCACACAGAAGCCCCTGGGCATACTGAAGCGCATCGTGACCGCGTCCTCCCGGCCCGGAGATGTGGTATTGGACTTCTTCGCGGGAAGTGGTACCGCCGGGATGGCTGCGCAAGAACTGGGACGGCATTTCATACTGGTGGACAACAACCTGGAAGCATTGGAAGTCATGGCAAAGCGATTTGAGAATGTGCCCGACATCAGGTGGCAGGGCTTCGATCCTTCCGGCTTCCAGGCCCCGCATGCCCAGCATCACTTGTTCGAAGGCAGTCATGCCTAGGAGGCCATCCCATGGTCGGCCAGGCGACCCGGAAGTCGACAGCGACACCGACAGGGACCCAGGTCAACCCGACGCCGAGCCCGACGACGTCCACGGGGTGCCTGACGCGACCCTGGGCGGCTATCTGGACACACACGACCGTCCGCCCGCCTTCGAGGGCGTCGATGGCCACCCGTACACGGTGTCGGTGGAGGTGGAGCAGACCCCGGACCTGCGTGCGCCCTACGTCGGCTACCTGGTCTTCCCGCGATGGGCAACCACGGGGCTGGGCATCGTCGGGCATGTGCAGACGCCCGTGCTCTGCCGTGAACGGCGACGAACGGGTGCCGAGGGCTATCTGCACGAGTTGCCGCTCGACCGGCTGAAGACGCTGCTCGACGAGGGAATCGAGCGCCGGGGAGGAGAAGCCGGGGGCGAACCGAGGCCTGACCCGTATTCGTTCGGATCGGACTGAGGGTCGGCTTCGATGGATGAGATGACCGCTTCGGAGATCCGCGCTTCCGTTGCAAGCACGCCGCGCCGACCGCGCCCCCGCAAGGCATCTCTCCGCGTGACCGAGATCTTCCACTCGATTCAGGGGGAGTCGACCTGGGCGGGGACGCCTTGCACCTTCGTGCGCCTGACCGGCTGCCCTCTGCGCTGCGTCTGGTGCGACACCGCGTATGCGTTCAGCGGCGGCGAGCGCATGTCGTTCGACGAGATCTTCGCCGAGGTGCGCGGTCACGGGTGCGATCTGGTTGAGCTTACCGGGGGGGAGCCGCTGGCCCAGGCAGGCGCGTTCGCCCTGGTGGACCGGCTGCTGGAAGAGGGCTTTACCGTACTGGTGGAGACGTCAGGGGCCATCGATGTCGCGCCGCTCGATTCGCGCGCGCACAAGATCATGGACCTCAAGTGCCCGGGATCGGGCGAGGCGGCGAGGAACCTGTGGTCCAACCTCGCGCACCTCACCGCCCGCGACGAAGTGAAGTTCGTGGTCAGGGATCGCGCCGACTACCGGTGGGCGCGGGAGGTCATCGCCAAACGGGGCCTGGCGGACCGCATCCGGGAGGGATCGCTGAACGCGCTGCTGATGTCGCCGGTGTGGGGGGAGACGGACCCGGAGGCGCTCGCGGGCTGGATCCTGGAGGATGGAATGCCGGTTCGCTTTCAGACTCAGCTCCACAAGCACATCTGGGGGGCGGACGTGCCGGGGGTGTGAGGCGCTAAAGGCCAACGTGCAAGGCGACCCAGGTGTCTGAAACCTGACGTACCGAGCGCGCGTATCAGAGCGACTTGGTCGTTTTCCGCCGCTCCTCGGACGAATTCCTCCGCGAGTCGGCGGACCATCAAACCGCGTCATCAAATCGAGAATAGACCATCGACTGGCTTATGAGAATCCTTCAGTTCCATCCGATCCGGGCGCGGCGGGCGCCAACAGGCCCCGCACCAGCGCTGCCGCGGATCGTCGTGCCCACCGGCGGCGTCGTCGCGCACATCGCCGGAGGCACCCCGCCCGGGGAGGCTGACCCCTAACAGAGCCAGAGGCTTTCCAGAAAGTCCGGCCTATCGGGTCCGTCTCTCCGGCGGACGCGATAGGCCGTTTTCTTTATGGAGCTGAACAGAATGTCGGAGTGGGGAAGAATGCGACAGAGCGAGGAAGTGAGGAATCGGGACGGGAGGATGGATCGCGAGATCATCGCCCGCTATACCAACCAGCCGGGGCAGCTGCCGGCCGGGGCGAGAGCGGCCATCGAGGCGGAGTGGGATGGCGCGCCGGTGCAGCTCTACGCCCTGGCCGACCTGGATGCGAAGCTCAGGCTCTCGGAGACCTGGGTCGCCGTGGGGCCTGAATACCTGGCCGTGGCTCGGCGGAGGGCCGGGATGGGCGTTACGGGAGGTGCGGGGGCCGCGGGGCGCGCGGGCGCGAGTGTCGTCCCGGGCCGGAAGGACGCGGGCGTGGGGCTCTCCCCGGACCGAAAAAGCGCGGGCGCGGAGCCCTCCCCGGATCGGACGAGCGCCGGTCGCTCCTCCCGCAACGAGTGCCCGTCCGGAGAGTGGGAAGTGCGAAGCGCTCCCCGCCGGGCGATCAAGGCAGTCGTCGAATCGCCGGGGCTCTCAGGTACCGTCCTGTCGTTCCTGGCCGAACCCGATGAGCCGCCCCTCGCCGTGGTGCGCTACACGCACAGGCAGCGCCGCGTAGTGGAGAACCTGCGCTTCGTTGTCGAGGAACAGTTGCGCGGCAGACGCATCGATTCGGCGAAGCCGGACAAGACCTACGCCGAAAGCGTGGCGGCACCCATCCGGGAGGCGCAGGCCCTGGTCGCGGGCTCTCGCGTGGCCGTCATCTGGAGGTTGCTCGGCTACCTGCGGCCGTACCGGAGGGAGGTGACCCTCGGGCTGGCGGCGGCGGGGCTGATCACCGTGGTGAGCCTCGTCCCGCCCTATCTCGCCGGCTACCTGCTGGACGATGTCGTGCGGCCGGTGCGGGACGGCACGGTGGACCTCTCCCGGGGCACGCTGGCAGCCTGGGTCGCGGTCGGAGCGATGGCGCTGGTCTACATCGTGCGCCAGGCGGGCGCCCTGGTGCGGCTGCGCATGCTGTCGGTGCTGGGCGAATGGGTCGCGCGCGACCTGCGCACCGAGCTGTACGAGCATCTGCAGCGACTGTCCATCTCCTTCTATTCGCGCAAGAAGACCGGAAGCATCATCACGCGCGTGAGCTCCGACACGGACCGGCTGTGGGAATTCCTGGCCTTCGGAGTGGTGGACGTGTCTCTGTCGCTCGTCATGTTGACAGGGCTGGGCATCGTGCTGCTGAGCCTGGACTGGAGGCTCGGGCTCGTGATGACGGCACCGGTTCCCCTGTTCTGCTGGGCCATCTTCCTGCATGGAGAGCGCATCCAGCGCCTGTTCATGCGCGCCTGGCGAAAGTGGTCCGGGGTGACGGACATCCTTTCCGACACGATCCCGGGCATGCGCGTGGTCAAGACCTTCAATCAGGAGGAACGCGAGACACGGCGGTTCGACCGACGCAACGCCAGCGTGACGGAGGAATACAACCGCATTCACCGCATGTGGACGACCTTCTGGCCCGGGCTGATGCTCGCGGTGCACGGAACCACGGTGGCGGTATGGGCGTTCGCCCTGCCGCGGCTGCTGGAGGGACCGGGCGCGGCGCCCGGCCTGTCGGCGGGGACCTTCGTCTCATTCCTGCTCTACACCACCATGTTCATCGGACCGGTGGAGATCATCGGCCAGATGGCGCGCACCATGAACCGGGCGACGAGTTCGGCGCACCGGGTCTTCGAGGTGCTCGACACCGAGCCGGAGATCGTGGAGAAACCGCGGCCGGTGCGCCTGGAGCCCCTCGCGGGCCGGGTGTCGTTCGATTCGGTGACGTTCGGATACGATGGCGTGCGGCAGGTGCTGCGCGGGGTGAGCTTCGACGTGCAGCCCGGCGAGATGATCGGCCTGGTGGGGCCGTCCGGAGGCGGAAAGACGACGGTCGTCAACCTGATCGCGCGCTTCTACGACACCACGGGCGGGACCATTTGCATAGATGGCGTCGACATCAGGTCGCTCGAGATCGGAAGCTACCGCCGCCAGATGGGCATGGTGCTCCAGGAGCCGTACCTGTTTCACGGAACGGTGGTGGACAACATCCGCTACGGACACCCCGACGCGGATCTCGAACGGGTGATCGAGGCGGGAAGGGCCGCCAACGCGCACGACTTCATCTGCCGCCTGCCCCACGGCTACGACACCGTGGTGGGAGAACGGGGACAAACCCTCTCCGGGGGAGAGAGGCAGCGCGTGTCGATCGCGCGGGCGATCCTGCACGACCCGCGCATCCTGATCCTGGACGAGGCCACCAGCGCGGTGGACACGGAGACCGAGCGAAAGATCCAGGAGGCCCTGGACCGGCTGGTGGCGGGGCGCACGGTGTTCGCGATCGCGCACCGGCTGTCCACCCTGCACCAGGCATCGCGTCTCTTCGTGATGAAGGATGGCCGGCTTGTGGAGGCCGGAACGCACGATGAGCTGCTGGCGAACCCGGAGAGCCTCTACCGCCGGCTGCACGAGATGCAGTTGGAGCTGCAGCGTCCGCGTCCGGTGCCCGTCTAGCCACCCGCGGACTGCCAGGACGGATGCGGGCGGGGAAGCGATGGACGGGCGCGGGCCGGAAGGAGGCTGACGAGCGCGTGCGGGCAAGGCGGGTGACAGACGTTGACGGGCGGCGTGCGCGGATCATGGGCCCGCGCGCAGGGCTCGGCGAACGGGAGAGATCGAGAAGAGACGAGGGAGGACGTGATGACGACGGCGAAGAAGGGCGCGGTGGTGGGGAACGCAGGTCCGGTGGTGGAGCTGGAGCGGCGCATCGACGGGCAGTCTGTGGGCGCGGACGGAGGACGGCGAAGTCCGGGTGAACGTGCACCGTTGCTTTCCCTGGACGGAGCCGGGACGATTCGTGTCGCTGCGGGACGTCGAGGAGGAGGAAGTCGCTCTGGTGCGCGACGCGGGCGAACTCGATGCGAGGTCGCGCGTGGCCCTCGAAGACGCGCTCGCCGAGGCCGGTTTCGTGCTGGAGGTCACGCGCATCAACGCCGTGGAGGAGGAAGTCGAGATCCGGGCCTGGCAGGTCGAAACCCGCCAGGGACCCCGCTCCTTCCAGACCCGGCGCGACGACTGGCCGCGTTCGGTGTCGGACAGGGGCTTCCTGATCCGGGATGTGGCCGGCGACCTCTACCACGTGCGCGACGCGGACGCGCTGGACAGCGAGAGCCGGAAATGGTTGTGGGCGTACGTGGAGTAGTGGCTCCGCCTCTCGAGCGGTGCCGCAGGGTCAGGTCGGTACTGGCTGCGGTCACCCTTGCAGCCCGTTGACAGCCACGATAATCTCATGCATACAAGTCATGAGATCGCGGTATAGTCGCTATAATAATCTAGTGGCGATTCTATCGGCGCGAACGCCCGCCGCAGCTTGGAGGCGGTGAACCAGGCCTGCGTACCAGGTCCACCAGGAACGTGGCGATGCGTTCGCACCGATGACGAACATTTGCAGTGAGCGCGCGGGACGGAGCACACGATGCTGAGGTTCGCCGAGGAACTGCTGGTTCTCGTCCTGGACGAGGGTCGTGGCGAGTTCGCCCCCAGCCTGCCTCCCCGCTCGCTCAATCTGGCGCTCGCCGGCGCCGTGCTGATGGACCTCGCGCTCGAGCACCGCATCGACACGGATCTCGACCGGCTGATGCTGACCGACTCCACGCCTGTCGGTGACGATATCCTCGACCCGGCGCTGGCCGAGATCGTGCGCGATGGCCGGTCGAGAGACACGGCGTACTGGGTCGGGCGTATCGCCGGGCGGGGAGACCACATCCGGCGCACCGCGCTCGCCCGCCTCATCAAGCGCGGAATCCTGAGATCCGAGGCGCAGGGGCTTCTGTCGCTGGTTCCCGCCGTGTCCCGGTCGCGGCGCTATCCCACTGCCGACGGGCAGCCGGTCGAAGAAGCGAGGTTGCGGATCATGCGCACGCTGTTCAGCGACGATGTTCCCGACCCGCGGGACATCGCGATGATCGCGCTGGCAAACGCCTGCGGCGTGTTCTCCACCATTCTGTCGTCGGAGGAGCGGGAGCAGGTCGGGGATCGCATTGATCTTATTACGAGGTTCGATCTGATCGGCCGGACGATGAGCCTGGCAATCAAGCAACTCGATGTGTCCGATCCACCTCCGAAACCGCGGCGCTTGAAGGAGATCCCGGTCGTCCCGGGCCTTCCTCTGCTGGGCAACGGCCTGGCCATGCGGAAGGGACTCGTGACCTTCCTTGCCCGCCAGTACCGTCAGCTGGGCCCGATCTTCAGGATACGCGCTCCCGGACGCCGGCTCGTGTGCATCGCGGGGCCGGAAGCGGCCAATTTCCTGACTTCGCACGGAAAGACCGTTTTCCGGTCGCTCGAGCCCATGGCGAACTTCCACAACCAGATGGATTCATCGCGTTCGATCCTGACCATGGACGGGATCGATCACGTCACGACGCGGAAGGCCCAGGCCAGGGGATACGCAGTCCGGGTCATGAGGGACCGGTCACAAGAGGTCGTCGACATCACCCGCGACGAGATCGACAAGTGGCCGGTGGGGAAGCCGTTCGAGGCTTTGCCGGCGTTCCAGAACGTGATCGCCGAGCAGATGGGGCACATGATGGCGGGCTATTCGCCGCAGGGCTACACGCACGATCTGTCCACGCTCCTCGGCGGACTGCTTCTTAGCGCCTCGATGGTTCCGCACATCATGAGACTCCGGAAATTCCGCCGCGCCCGAGCACGAGGCCGCGAGCTGGCCCGGGCGGTCCTCGCACACAAGCGCGAAGTGGGTCCGCGCAGATCGTCGCCGGACTTCATCGACCTTATGCTCGAGCTGCGCGACGCCGATCCCCAGCTTCTTCCCGAGACCAACCTGCCGCTGACGGTGCTCGCGCCCTACATGGTCGGACTGGATACCACGGCGAGCACGTGTTCGTTCATGATCTACAACGTGCTGAAGCGCGCGCAGCTCATGGAGCGCATGACCGCCGAGGCGGACGCTCTGTTCGAGAATGGTCCCGTGTCCGGCGAAAAGCTGCGCCGACTCGACGTCTCGCGCCGCGTGGCGATGGAGACCCTGAGGCTTCATCCGGTCTCGCCCGCCGTGCTTCGGACAACCGCCAACTCGTTCGAGTTCGCAGGTCACAGGGTATCCGCGGGCACCCAGGTGATGATCGGTACGGCGGTCGGGCACACGCTCGAAGAGTACTTTCCCGACCCGGAGCGCTTCGACATCGACCGCTACACGCCGGCGCGCGGCGAACACCGGCAGCGCGGCGCCTACGTCCCCTTCGGGGCCGGCAACCACCGGTGCCTCGGCAGCGGTCTGGTCCCGGCCCAGCTCGGCCTCACCATGGCCACGATTCTGCGGGAGCTCGTACTGGAGCCGCTCGCGCCCGACCATGTGCTGCGCGTGAGATCGTTCCCGACCATGCAGCCCGTGGGCTTCAGGATCCGCGTCCTCGGGCGCCGGACACACGACGCGCCGGCAACGGGGTAGACCCCGTGACCGGCGCTCAGCCACAGGCGAGCCTTCCGCGGTACCACTCCCTCGACCGGCTGCGTGCATCCATGATGATGCTCGGGGTGGTTCGTCACGCGGCAATGAGCTACGTGCCCACCGTCTTCGAATGGCCATACCGGGACGCCCAGGCCGACATGCTCTCCTACTGGGTGGTCCTCTTCATCCGCGTGTTCCACCTGCCGGTCTTCTTCGCGATTGCGGGGTTCTTTGCCGCGTACCTGATCGAGAAGCGCGGCACCCGCGAATTCCTGCGGCATCGATGGAGCCGGATCGGGGTGCCGTTCGTGGTGGCATGGCCTGTCCTGGCGGTCACGATGTTCTTCATCGTGCCGTTCGCCGCCCGCTTCAGCTACACCCCGCCGAACGCGACCTACAGCATTTCGGAGTGGACCTCGCCCAGGGCCCTGGACCATCTGTTCATGCACCTGTGGTTCCTTTACCACCTCATGATCCTTTGCGTGGTCGCCAGCGCACTGCGGCCGCTCGCCGCTCGGATTCCCGCAGGCGTGCGCGACCGGGCGATGGACCTCTTCGAGCGCTGGGTGCACCATGGAGGCATCGCGGTGCTGATTCTGGCGACGGGCTTCATACTGTACCGCATGGAGTCGTGGGCGATCGACTACTACGCCGGCCCGTTTCCCGCCCCGCGCCAGCTGGCACTGTACGGCCTGTTCTTCGGGTTCGGTTGGATGCTGTTCCGCCGGCGCGGGACGCTGGAGGGCTTCAAGCGCCCCGCATGGGTTCTCCTCGCCGCCGGAATGCTGTGCTTCTTCGTGTACCGGCACTGGTTCGAAATCGGTTGCCCCCCCAGGCCGGACAGGAAGTGCACGGGGGCTGGTGAGGAGCAGCATCTGCCGGCGGTCGTCTTCCTCGCGCTCTCCATGTGGTTCATGGCCTATGGCCTGATCGGACTCTTCCAGCGCTACCTGGACCAGCCGAGCCCGCGCTGGCGGTACATGGCGGACGCCTCGTACTGGATCTACATCGTCCACGTGCCGTTCGTCATGCTGCTGCCCCTTCTCCTGGCGAGCGTGCCGCTTCCCGCGATCGTCAAGCTCGCGCTGGTGTCGGTCACGGCCGTCGGCCTGATCCTGTTGACCTACGGGTACTTCGTACGACCGACGTTCATCGGCAAGCAGACTGAACGGACGCCGCTACCCGCGAGGCGCGGCATGACGGAGGCGGGCGGCGGGGACGGCGCAAACCAACACGGCGGCCCGATCGCCTACATGGCCCGCAACGGCGTCGCGGCCAACCTCCTGATGGTCGGGATCCTCGCGGCGGGACTCCTCTCTCTCGGCAGCCTCGACCAGGAGGTGCTTCCGGAGCACTCCCTCGACCGGATTCAGGTCTCCGTCCCGTACCCGGGCGCATCGCCGGTCGAAGTGGACGAATCGATCGTCAGCAGGATCGAGGAGCGGATTCGGTCGATCGAGGGCGTCAGGAGCGTCACGTCAGTTGCCTCGGAGGGGCTCGGGTCGGTTGTCGCCGAGCTCCGGAGGAGCGCTGACGCCGACAGGGCGCGGGAGGAAATCAAGGCGGTCGTCGACGGAATCCAGGCATTCCCGGCGGGCGCAGAGCGGCCCGCGGTGGCCGAAATGACGTCCCGACGCAGCGTCCTGCGGATCGCCCTCCATGGTGACGTTCAGGAGCGGACACTCAAGGAGCTGGCCCACCGCGTCGAGGACGAACTCTCGTCGCTCCCGGCGGTCTCGCACGTGCGGACGAGCAGTGTGCGCGACTACGAGATCTCGATCGAGGTGCCGGCCGGCCGTCTGAACGCGCTGGGCCTCACGCTGTCGGACGTGGCCGCCGCGGTCCGGAGCGGCACGCTGGAGCTGTCGGCGGGCAGCATCGACACGCGCGACGAGCGGGTCAGGATCCGAACCGCCGGTCGCAGCTACGACCAGCACGACTTCGAAAACATCATCGTGCTGGGCGGGAACGATGGCACAACGGTTCGGCTGGGGGACATCGCCGAGGTGCGCGACGGCTTCGCCGAAGGCGGATTGGTCAGCCGCTACAATGGGCAGCCGGCCGCCTTCATCGAGGTGTACAGGACCGCGGACGAGCGCGTTCTGGACATCTCGGAGGCCGTCGAGCGACAACTCCGGGAGCGTGTGGCCCCGGGGTTGCCGCCGGGAGTGGGGGTGGATATCTGGAGCAACGACGCGGACCCCCTCGCAGCCCGTCTGGGCCTGATGCTAAAGAACGGGTTCCTGGGCCTCCTGCTGGTGCTGGCGGTACTCGCGCTGTTCCTGGAACTCAGGCTGGCGTGCTGGGTCGCCACGGGCATCGCGGTCTCGTTCGTCGGGACGCTGGCCGTCATGGCGGTGCTCGAAGTCTCGATCAACCTGACCTCCCTGTTCGCGTTCATCCTGGCCGTCGGGATCGTCGTGGACGATGCGGTCGTGGTGGGCGAGAACATCGCCGCGGAGCGCGAACGGGGGTACAGCGGGCTGGCCGCGGCAATCCGGGGTACCCGGCGCGTAAGGGCGCCGGTGACATTCGGCGTTCTGACCACCGTGGCGGCGTTCCTTCCCCTCCTGTTCCTTCCCAGCTCGGTCGGAGCGATGGCCGAGGCGATCCCCGTGATCGTGATTTCGGTGCTGCTGTTCTCGCTGCTGGAATCGCTGCTGGTGCTGCCCAACCACCTGTCCAGGCTATCCGCCGGCACATCCGCGAGTCCGGGCGGCCGTTCCGCGGAGGGCCTCCACAGGCGCACGCGGGCGCGCGTGAACCGGGAGCTGGAGCGGTTCGTAAACGGTCCGCTGGACCGCCTTCTGCGCCTTGCGACAGCCCGGCCCGGGATCGCCATCACGACGGGAGTGGGTGTCCTCATCGTCTGCATCGCCATGATTCCGGCCGGGATCGTCGGAGTGGCGTTCACGCCCACCGTCGAAGGCAACCTGGTGACCGCAACGCTGGAGATGCCCGAAGGCACGCCACGGGCACGCACGGCGAGCGTGGCGCAGGAGCTGGAGGACGCCGGACGCCGGGCCGTCGACAGGCTGTCGGCCGGATTGCCCGAGAGAGCGGAACCGCTGTTGACCGCGGTCGCAATCACTCTGGGGGGCACACCGACAACGCTCGGATCCGCCATCGTAGCTTCCGGCGGGGCTCCAGAGACGGGGCCCCGCTCCCACATGGCGACCGTGCAGTTCCGGCTCATTGATGCCGAGCGCCGGACGATCGCGGCTTCCGCCCTTCAGCAGGCCTGGCGCGAGGAGACCGGGGAGATCGCGGGCCACCGCAGCCTGTCCTTCAGCGCCAATCTCGTCGACCTGGGCCGGCCCGTGCACGTGGAACTCGCGCATCCGGATCCGGTTCGACTGACCGCGATCGCCGATACCGTCGCGGAGTTCCTGCGCGGGCAGGCGGGAGTCTTCGATGTCCGCTCGGACCAGGACCAGGGCGTCCGCGAGGTGCAGCTCGAGCTGAAACCCGAGGCCCGGACGCTGGGCCTCACCCTCGACAACCTGGCCCGGCAGGTCCGCGCCGCGTTCTTCGGCGAGGAGGTGGTGCGGCTGCAGCGGGGCCGGGAAGAGATCCGTGTCTATGCACGTCTTCCCGAGCGCGAACGCAACGCAATCGCCGATCTGGAGACCTACCAGGTTCGCACACCCGCGGGAGGCGCCGTCCATCTCGGCCGGGTCGCGGCGGCGCGGTTCGGGAATTCGCCGACCGTGATCCGGCGCAGGGACGGCAACCGCGTCGCGACCGTCACGGCCGACGCGCAGGCGCTCGCGACCCAGCCGACGACGCAGCGACTCGCCACGGTCCTGCGGGAAATGTCGGCCCGGGATCCCGGCCTCGAACACTCATTCGAGGGCGAGCGCCGCGAGGTCTCCGATTCGATGGGCGCTCTCGGCAGCGGCTTCGCCCTCGCGCTGCTCGCGATCTACGCCCTGCTGGCGATCCCGTTCGGTTCGTACGTCCGGCCCCTGATCGTCATGGCCGCGATCCCGTTCGGCCTGGTGGGCGCGGTGCTGGGTCATCTGCTCCTGGGGTTCGAGATCGCGGCCACCTCCATCTTCGGCTTCGTGGGCCTTAGCGGCGTGGTCGTCAACGACTCCATCGTGATGATCGACTTCATCACCGAGCGGCGGCGCGCGGGCATGCCCATCCGGGAGGCGATCATCGGCGGAGCCAAGGCGCGCTTCCGCCCGATCTTCCTGACCTCGCTGACCACCTTTCTGGGTGTCGCTCCCCTCATACTGGAGCAAGACCTGCAGGCGCGCTTCCTGATCCCCATGGCGGCCTCTCTGGGCTTCGGGATCATCGCCGCGACCGGAGTGCTGATGGTGATCGTTCCGGCGCTCGCGACGCTGCAGATGGGGCAGGAAGCCGGCCCGGACCGCCTCTGACTTGGCAGGTACGGCTCCGGAACCGTGGGCGAGTGCACCGCTGCTTCGCTTCTGGATCGGGATAGATGCATGAGCAGCGACGCTGTTGGCCGTCCTGTGGGCGTACCCCTGCGGCGACGCGACCACGGAGCCTCCGCCTCCGACTGCCTGCGAGGTCTTCCTGTGCTTGTGTTCGGAGGGATCGTCCTCATCGGCGCGCGTCCGCCGGATCGGGGATCCCCCGGCTGAAGAGCGCTTGGAGGTCCTGCGCGGCCGCAGCGGCCGCAGCGGCGAAGGGACGCGGCGCGGCCTCCGGAGCGCCAGTGAGGATGCCCCGGATCCGGCTTGTCACGGGATCGCGCAGGATGGTCATGGGCAGGTCGGAGTCGCCGTCGAGGCCGGCGGAGCCTCCTGGGCCCTGCAGCGTGATCCGCGCCAGTTCCTCCGTCCAGGTGACCGGAACCGCGAAGGAGAACCCGGCGTGATGGTCATCCGTGTCGGTCAACTGCGCCATGGCGAAGGAAAGGGAGAACAGTACCGTGCCTTCGCTGTCCGTCCCGGTGAGCGACCATGGCCCCTCGGCTTCCGGCAGCGCGGGTGGGGCGTCCATGAAGAAGGAGGGCCGGAGGCTTGGCGCGCCTTCGCCGTCCAGACCGCCCCAGAGCAGCAGGGCGCGGCCGGTGGCGGCCGTGGCGGCGCCCGTGGCGATCAGGATGGAGCCGGTCTCGGTCTCGAGGCGGTAGCGGACAGCATTGGTGAACTGGTAGTCGCTCGTCCAGGTGGGCTCGCAGTAGGACATGAAATCCGCCTGTCCCGGCGGCACCAGGGTGCCGGTCCCGAAGTCGTAGCCCCATGCGCCGATGGCGCCTCTCCCGTAGGGATAGTACCGATCCGGCCCGCCGGCTCCGCCGCAGGGCGCGTGGTAGAGGTTGCGGTTGTGGCCGAACTCGTGCGCGATGGTTTCGGAGTCGAGCACCGAGAAGCTCGACCAGCTTCCGATGCCGTTCGCCACACCGAGGAGACCGCCCGGCGTCGTCGGGGGCGCCATGACCGCCAGGTAGTGGCCGCGCCCGCCCCGCGTTAGTCGACGCTATAGCTGACATCCGCCCTGCACGTCAGCGTTGCTTGAGATGTGGCAATCTGGCCAGTGATGGTAAACGCTTTGACATCCGCACGACCAACGATGTCTCTTTGTCCCGAACAGGTCGTGATTGCCACGGTGACCGCGTCGTCCGACGGACCGAGAGGACGCGAACATGCTCTCTCTCCCCGTGTCGTCGCCTACCAAGGCAGGGGGACGAACTATCGTCTTTCCCTGGACGCGTTGATCGTCGCACCGATCAACGCGCCTCGGGCCGGGCTGGTGGCCCCGGCATCAGACTCGCCGCCCGGCTTGACTCGAAGGATGCCCTCTACCGGACGGATTGGCGGCGGACCGTCACTGGTTGGTACGGGGATCAATGCCCGGTCCGCGCCAACCGCTCGGAGAACGCCATCCCATGCCGGTTCCGCAGTCAGGCTGCCACCTGATTCGGCACGCGCCCGGATGCTGCCTCTGGTGACTCGTCGATTCACTATCTCGCACCCACCGCTGGTCAGGCAGGTGTAGCGGATGTTGTCTTCGACGATGAACGCGGTGGTGTTGTTGTTGAACTGCACGGTCACCACGCCGCCTGAAATGCGAATGCTGACGCCGCCGCCGCTCCGGTCCGGGAACCAGGACCCGGTCGGCAGCGTCTCGATCGTCTGCCCGGTCGTGTACGTTGTGTCGCTGCCTCCACCGCCGCCGCCTGTCTGAATGGTAATCGTGAGCGCCGAAGAGCAGTTGTTGTCGGTGTTCGATTCCCCGGACACAGCGTCGACGCATTCACCCACGTACCACGTTCCCGCGGAAGCCCCCGCAGGTACGGTGAGCGTATTCGAACCGGTGACTGCCTCCGAAGGATCCAACGAGCGCACGGTGGCGGACTGGCCGATCTCCCGATCGGTCGTCGAGATCGTCGCATTGTCGGACTGGAAGGTCCGCCACTGGGTCGCCGCCGATCGGGCGCCCCCTTGGTTGCGGATCGTCACATCGTAGGAGAAGCTTTCTCCCGGTGCCACCGTCACGCTCGATTTCGAGAGACTCACCACCAAGTCGGGGGCGCCGCCTCCCCCCACGGTCACGCGGACGCCGGTCGAGCAGTTGTTGCCCGTGTCGGATTCGCCCGACACGGCATCGATGCAGAGGCCGAAGTAGAAGGTGCCTGAGGTCAAGTCCGTTACGGTCGCCGTGATCGTGCGGCTCTGCCCCGCCGCGAGGCTGGAGAAGGCTGTGTTGCCGACCTCACTGTCCGTGGTCGAGATCGTCGAGTTGCTCGACTGGTACAGGCGGATCGTGGTGGCGGCGGCCATGGCGTTCCCGCTGTTTCGGATCGTGAAGTCCGCCTGCACCGATCCGCCCGGCGACCCCGTCACCGTCGTCGGCGTGACGTTCGTGAACTCCAGATCCGGCGCGCCGGAACCGGTTACCGTAACCCTGACGCCCGTCGAGCAGTTGTTCTGCGTGTCGGATTCGCCCAACACGGCGTCGGCACAAAGCCCGAAGTAGAACGTCCCGGACGCCTGGCTCGACAGCCTGACCGTTCCGGTGATCGTCCTGCTCTGCCCCGCCGCGAGGCCGGGAGTCGAGTTGCTGTCGATCTCCCGGTCGGTGGTCGAGATTGTCGAGTTGCTCGACTCGTAGACTCGGAGCGTGGTCGCGGGGGCCGCCGCGTTGCCGGTGTTCCGAAGTGTGAAGGTGGCCCGCACGGACCCGCCCGGGGACCCCGTTACCGAAGTCGGGGCCACGCTCGTGAACTCAAGATCGGGCGCACCCGTGGATTCGACGCGGACGCGCACGCTCTGCGCCGCGCTCAATCCCCCCGGATCACGGGCGGTCACCGTGATCGTGGCGCTCCCGGGACGCGCGGCCGTGATTCTGACCGCCGAGCCCGACACCGACACCGTGGCAACGTCCGAACTGGACGATACCGCCGAGTAGGCCAGCGCATCGCCGTCCGGGTCGCTGAAGTAGCTGGAGGCATCGACCGTAGCGCTGCCGCCCGGATTTAGTGTCTGGGCCGGGACGGTCCCCACGGGACGCGGGGCGCGGTT
>CBDDPN010000042.1:0-250480 GCA_965232315.1 Longimicrobiales bacterium
CCCGCTTGCTGCCGGTGACGGCCTCCGCGACTACGCCCTGGGGGAAGAACTCGCTGAAGCGCGAGTCGATGAAGTTGTGCCCCAACTGAAGGGTGGAGGAGAGGCCCTCCGCCCACTGGTAGACCAGCGAGCCGTTGAGCATGGTGTTCACCGACTCCTGGAAGTTCTCCGTGATGCGGCTGGCCAGGAGGGGCGTGTAGGCCCCGTGGGGATTGGTCTCGGTGGCCCGCAGCGGATTCCCCAGCATCAGGTTACCGAAGAGGTCGCCCCAGCCGGGGGTCGCGGTCCTCAGCTTGCGCCGCACCACGTTGACGCCGACCTGGCTGGTGAGCTTCTCCGTGTGTGTGAAATCGAAGGAGGCGCGAACGGACTGGTTAGCCAGTTCGTTGTTCGGTGAGGGATTGCGCTCTTCCATCAGGCGCCCGGACAGGTAGTAGCGCAGGCCGGGCGTCCCGCCCCGAACAGAGAGGTTGTAGTTCTGGTGGTACCCGAGCACCGCATTCGCGTCCCAGGGACTGTCACAGAGTAGCCGGTGCTCGGACGCGTTGTATCCGCAGTTGTCCGGAAAGGCGCGCGGGAAGCTCAGGTGCTGAAGATCGGTGGAGAAGGCGTACACGGGCGCGCCTGTCTGTCCCCGCTTGGTGAAGATCTGGATCACGCCGCTCGATGCCTCGGTGCCGTATAGGGTGGCGGCGGCGGCGCCCCGGATGACCTCGACCCGCTCGATGTCCTGCGGGTTGATGTCCTGCAGCCGGTCGGTGGTCGCGGACTGGGCGTCCTCGGTCGCGTTGTCCATGCGGACGCCGTCCACATAGATGAGGGGGCTCTGCCGCTGGCTTATGCTCGACGTGCCTCGCAGCACGATGGCACTGCCGGCACCGGTCTGGCCTCCGGAGATGAGGCCACGAGCTCCGGCAAGGCGTCCGACCAGCGCGTCGGCAAGGTTGGTGATGGGCGCGATGGCGAGTTCGTCGGACGTCACCGAGGTGATGGTCTGTCCCAGGCGGCGGCGCTGCGTGGGAGCGCCGGTTCCGGTCACCACGATCTCGTCGAGGTTGAGGGCCACCTCCTGGAGCTCGAAGTTCGCCTCGGCAGTCTGGTCCACTGCGACGGTGACCTCCATGGTCGCGGCGGCAAAGCCGATGCGCTCGACGCGGACCGTGTGGATGCCGGCGTTGACGCCCAGCATGACGAAACGGCCGTTGGAGGCCGAGAGCGCCCCCATGCTCAGCTCGGGGATGAACACCTGAGCCGACGGGACGGGCTGGCCGGTGGCGGCGTTGGTGACCAGTCCGGTGATCTGCCCCTGCTGGGCGGCCAGAGGGGCGGTCCACAGGAGGGCGAGGGTGGCGAGAAGGGCGAGCATCGGCGCCGCCCGGGCGCCGGTCGCCGTGGATGTGGTTTCGAACCAATGGTCTTTCATTGAACCTCCTGTGTTTGCCGCATGCGGAAGGGTGCGCTCCTGACGATCCCCATCACGATGGACGAAATGCTGTAGTTGCTGTCTGCCGCCGCCCGCGTGATGACGCGAAGGGTGGGTTGATCGAGGTGGTCGGCCGGACGCCCGATCGCGTACGAGAACAGATGCTCGGCGAAGTTACGCGCAAGCGGGATCGGGCGTTTCAGCAGGACGGCGGCCAGCTCTCCGGGCGTGCCGAGGGCCGTGCCATCGTAAAAGATACCGCGAGTGTCCAGTGGGGCCATGTTCTCCCGCACCCGCCAGCGGCCGGTCACGTCGAAGTTGTCGAGCGCGAGGCCGATGGGGTCGATGAAGTTGTGGCAGGAGCTGCATACCGGGCTGCTTCGGTGCAGCTCCATGCGCTCGCGCGTGGTAAGGGTGCGGCCCCCGTCGGCGGCGGGGCTCCCCTCCAGCGTGGGCACGTTGGGCGGCGGAGGCGGAGGCGGCGTCCCCATGAGTACCTCCATGACCCACTTTCCGCGCAGTACCGGCGAGGTCCGGCCCGACATCGAGGTAAGGTGCAGTACGCTCCCGTGGCCGAGCACGCCCCGGCGCCGGTCGTCCGGATACGGCACCCGCCTGAAGCCGTCCTCCGGGAAGTCTCCCTCGATGCCGTAGTGCCGCGCGAGCCGCTGGTTGAGGAACGTGTAGTCCGCGTCGAGCAGCTCGAGCAAGCTCCTGTCCTCCCGTACCAGGTGGTCGAAGAGGAGCTCGGTTTCCCGCACCATGGCGTCGGCAAGCTGCTGCGAGAAGTCGGGGTAGAGGTACGATTCCGGCCAGACCTTGCCCACGTCCTGGAGCCGCAGCCACTGGTGGGCGAAGCGGGTGGCCAGGGTCTCGGAGCGAGGGTCCGCGAGCATGCGCTCGACCTGGGCTTCCAGCACATCCGGATCGGAGAGCCGGCCGCTGCCGGCGACCTCGAGCAGCTCCTCGTCGGGCACCGTCGCCCACAGGAAGAAGGAGAGGCGGGTGGCGAGGTCGATGTCGCTCAGCGGGTAACCCTCGCCCGGCCGGGTGTCGCCCGGCTCGCGCTCCAGCCGGAAGACGAACTCGGGCGAGACGAGAATCGCCTGCAACCCCATCCGCACCCCGGCCTCGAAGCCCTCCTCGGCGGCGGCCGCGTCGTAGAAGCTCATCAGGTCGGCGATGTCGTCGTCCGGCGGAGGCCGCCGGTAGGCGCGCGTGGCGAGCCGCGTGAGAATCGACTGCGCACAAGGGCGTGCCTGCCCGGGAGCGGCCGGGCGACAGCTGAAGACGCGGCGCCGGCTCTCGGTCTCTGCCACGCCCGAGATGTTGCTCGGGCCGGTGATGAGGAGCTCCTTCAGATGGGTGAGGCCGGTCACGCCATAGTTGGACCCCGCCGTCCCCGCCTTGGACCAGGCGGTCGGGCTGAAGCGATCCTCGTAGGGGCCCTCGACCAGGTTGACGAAGGCGGCCGAGACCCTGCGCTGTCCGGCGCGCACGAAGATCGGCTCGGTCTCGATGGCGGGCACCGTCCCCGCGGCGTTGTACTCGAGCTTCAGGAGCGCGACGGGCTCGCCGTCGACCGAGATGTCGATGTCCTCGGCCGCCACCTGGTTGCCGCTGCCGAAGTCCGTCTCGACCCGGAAGACGTACTCGCCGTCCGCGGGAAAGTCGTGGGTCACCACCATCCCGCCGCGGGTGCCGAAGGGCGCTCCCTCGATCTGGTCCCATGCGTGCTGCGACACCTCCATGGGGTTGCGGTGCTTGGTGGTGGACGACAGTGCCCGCGGGTTCCCGATCGCGAGCCGGCTCACGTCGGTGGCCGCCTTGAGGTAGGAATCCAGCAGGGTGGTCGAGAGCGCCTGCGCGGCGGACATGTTGTCGAAGCTCCCCACCAGCAGATCCGCCGGGAGCCAGTTGTCCGCGTTAACCTCCAGCCCCAGGAGCTCGCGAATGACGCGCTCGTACTCGGGCCTGCTGAGCCGCTGGAACCGCCGCGTGCCCAGATTCGGGGCGGCGCGGGCGGCGGCGTCGACCGAGGTTTCGAGCGTCTCGGCCAGCGCCAGCAGGGTGTCGGCCGAAGGACGCGGAATACCCGGCGGCGGCATCATCCCGGCGCGCAGCTTGCGGATCATCTTCTCCGCGGTCTCGCGCTTCTCCGGGGCGTGCTCCACGGCGAAGTGCTGCAGGGAGAGGTTGCCGGTCAGGAGCGCGTCGTTGTGGCAGACCACGCAGTACTGCTGGACGACCGCTGTGAGCGCGGGCGACGGCGGGGTGCGGGAGGGTGCGGGTACCGGCCGGATCGCGGGCGCGATGCCCGTGGCAGATGGGGACGTGCGATTGGGCGCGGATGCGATGGAGCCGGCGTAGGGTTGATCCGGCGGAGCGTAGCGTGCCGCGTCGGCCACTCCGCCGCTCATGATCAGCCCAAGGCCAGCCATGAACCACGCTGCGAGGAGTGCCGAACCCTGGGGAACTCTCTTCATGCGTCGCCCTTGAGACCGTCGGAGAAGCTCTTTTTCATGTTCCCAACCACAGGCCGCCCCTTAGCCAATAACTAATACGCCACAACAGGCATGAGCGCACGGGGCGCGCGCGAGGACGCACCGACATTGGCTCAAATCGGAGCCGGGCTTTCGTCGCCCCATTCTCATCGTCCAGGCTGACGCCTTCAACCGGAGCAGGCTCAGAACGGTGGTCGGCGTCGCGCTTTCGTCGAACACGAGACTCCTCGACGCTCCCGGCAACGTGCTGCTTCCGGCCAGCCGGACGGGGCTGCCCAGGGACTCGGTAGGCGAACGTCACGCAGCTTCTGACGCTGGACAAGGAGTACCTGGTCGACCGAGCGGGGCGCATCGCTCCGAAGCTCATGGCGCAGGTAGCGCGGGGAATGAGGCTGGTGTTGGATCTGCAGGGGGGAAGCCGGCGTCAGGAGCCGGCGGGCGTAAGCAGAAGCGTCATAACACGTCGTCCCTCGCCATCGGCGAACTGGATCCGAAGCCGTGTGCCTGCCTCCTCGCGCGGGCTCGGCGGCCACCAGGGCCGCGGGAGTCGCTTGAACGCCGTCGCCCTCGGGAGTTGCCTGCACGACCGTTCCGAAAAGGTCGACGACGTATTCGCGCCCCGCGCTTCCCTCGACCGTCAGCATCCATTCGTCGGCATCCGCATCGCCTGCCGCGACCAGGTCCAGTACGCGCAACCCGGTGCTCCGCTGGCCGGGCTCCAGTTCGACACGGGGTGGAGCCACAGCCAGCCCACCTTCCCAGCTCACGGCGATTCCGGTGACGTCGTCCTGGTCTCCCGCGCCCCCCGGCGCGGCCCTGTCCCGCCCCGGCGCCGCGCGGCCCACCTGGACGCGGACGGTTCCCGCGGCGGAGAGCCGGGCCGGTACGCCGTCGACCACTACCGCCACCGCGCGCGCGCCCGCAGGAACGTCCGGCACGAAGTCGAGGTCCAGGCGCGGGCCCAGCGAGCGGATCGTGGTGCGCCGCTCCCCTCCCGCCGCCGACCACTGCTGCCGGATTTTCACCTCGAGGGTCGTGTTCCCGGCGCGCAGCCCGCTTGCCGTGGCCCGCGGCCAGTCGGGCGGCAGCTGGGGCGCCAGCCGCGCGCGGCCCAGGGGGGCGTCCGGTTGCCACCCGAAGACCCCCCGCAGCAAGGGCGTCACCAGCATGGAGGTGGCGAAGAACTGGTGCGGCACGGTCTGGTCGAGGGGCTGATAGAAGCTCCCCGAGAGGAGCTCCGGGTGCCGGCCCAGCGCCCAGTCGAAGGTCATCCGCTTGACGGCGTCCATCAGGTGGAAGCCCGCCCATGGCCGCCGATACCGATACTGGCCCCAGGCCGCGAAGCCGGTCACGAAGGGCCAGACCGTGCCCATGTTGTACTGCAGCGGATCGTACAGCTCGCTCTCCGAGGAGAGCATGCGCGCCCCCCAGTCGGATGAGACGCGGTCACTCGCGATCCTGGTCAGCGTCGCGCGCGCCCGCCCTTCGTCGAGCAGGCCGAAGGAGGCCGCGGTGGCGGGCCATACGGTCAGGTTGTCGTTGGTGCCGCCCCCGGCGAGGATGGCGAAGGCGTGGTGGCCCTCGGACTCCCGCCAGTAGGCTTCGTTGAGCGTCGCCTTCGCCACCGGCGCGATGCCCGCGGCGACCTCCGCGATCGCTGCGTCGCCCATGCGCTCCGCGAGCACGAGCGTACCCTCGAGCGCCGCCACCCAGACCGCGGCCAGGTAGATGTCCTGGTGGATCGCTTCGCCCAGCCCGCCCACCTCGACCGCGCCCAGCCCGCCCACCGTGTTCTCGATGATGCCGTCACCGTCCGTCTCCGCGGTCAGGCACCACTCCCAGGCCCGCCGGTATGCCGGCCACAGCGCACGCAACAGATCGTCATCGCCGCTGGCGCGCCAGTACTCGTAGAGCGCGAGCATCCAGTAGGGCGTCGTGTCGGCGTGGTAGTAGGCGTACGGGTAGGTGTCGAACCAGTCGATGCGCGCGGCGGCCTGCGAGATCTCGTGCGTGATCTTGCCATCGCCGCGCTGGTACTTCGCCAGGAAGGCCAGCTCCTCCGCGACCAGCTCCCACTGACCGAGCGCGTCCATCGCGAAGGTGTTGATCGCCGCGTCACCCCCGAAGAACCAGCCGAACCCGGGGCGCGCGCCTTGGCGCGAGAGACCCCATCCGGCGACGAATCCACAACCAAGATCAGGGTTGCAGACCCGTTGTTCCTCCAGGTTGATCTTTGCCCACTGGAGGGCGAGGTCCAGCTCCGGGTCCGGAGTCTCCACCGAGACCGTGGAAGCCAGGACATCCCCCGCCCATGCCCACTTGGCGCGATAGAGCGACTCCGCATTCGCGATCAGCTGCCGGTACGTCTCGAAGACGGCTTCGCGCGGGGCCGCGGCGCCCGCTACGGCGATGGGGATGAACTCGCCCCGAGCGCGCTCGGGGTCGACGGGAATGACCATCGTGCGCGGGGCTTCGCCCAGCTGGTGCGCGGGATGCTCGACCGAGTTGGTGGCCCACGGCGAACCCACCACCGCGTTCCGCGTCTGCAGGCTCTCGGAGAGGACGAAGAGGCGCCGGTCCGCGTCCCAGTACGCGTACTGGCCGCCGATGGAGCCGGGCCACATGTAGTTCAGCACGGGTTCGAATTCGGCGACCACCTCCAGCGGCTCGGGACTGTCGACCTCCAGCAGCACGAGGAGGCCGGAGACCGCCGTATCGGCGGGCGCAAGGATGTGCTGGCGCACCTGGAAGGCGGCGTGGCTGTATGTGATCGTGGTGAGTTCGGGTCTCACGTGGACCGTGCGCGCTATCTGGCTTCCCGGGATGGGTGCCCCGTAGCTCGGAGTCGAAAAACTGATGCGGAAGGCATTGGCGACCTTCAGCGGATGAACCCACAGTTCGGCCTCGCCCGTCTCGAACCCAAGCCAGGCCGCGCGCGGACCGACCACGCCGAGGTATTCGCCCGGGCGCACGGGGCCGGTGACCTCGATGGGGGAGGGGAAGATGTCGAAGCGGGGTACGGAGAGGGTCGCCAACTCGGCGGCGGAAGTGATCTGGGCGTGCGCGGGCGTTGCTGAGGCCGGAATCGAGGTCGCTCCGGCGAGAATCGCCGCGCAAGGGAGCGCCAGGCGTGGAAGAAGGCGCCATGTCATCTCATTCCTCTCCGGTGCGAGAAAAGGGTACGGGGGCAGCCTACACCGGAAAGCCCCGGAAACCCAGTGCTGCCGCCACCTTCGCCTGTCTTCGGTCCAGGGTCAGGAATGCAATCGTGTCCCCTTCCGGGGCCGCGTAGAGGGCAGTGGCGACATGCCACAGATCGGCGCCGCGAAGATGGCCGACGGCCAGGGCGGCCTCGATTTGCGTTGAAAGCGGGCGGTCGGTGTGGATCCAGCTGATGCGATCCAACAGGTGGGTGGGCACGGGCTGCCCCTCCCGCTGACACGCCGCCCTGAGTTCGGCTTCAAGCAGATTGGACGAGACGAGCCGCGAATAGTCCGCGAGCGTCTGCGCGAGGCAGATGGCGCGGTCTTCGCCGAACGCGAGCGCTACGATCGCGGATGCATCGACGTAGGCGACGCTCACTCGTCGCGCTCGGCGAGGAAGCGAGCCAGCCCACCGGGAACCGGAGGACCTGCTCTGAGCGGACTACGCGGATTCCGCGCCGGAGTCACGATCCCGAGCCTTTCAAGCTCCCTGAAGTGCTCCTCGGCGTCTCTGGCCTTCGGTTCGATCGGACGAATCTCCGCCACGGGATCACCCCGGTAGGTGACGGTCACGGGCGTGCCCTCCCTTACCATCCGCAGCACTTCCGAGAACCGCGCCTTGGCTTCGTAGGTGGAATAGGTCGGATTCATGACACCCAGCCTAACTAGTCTGACTAGTGTAGTCCAGCGAGGCGGGCCTCACGGAAGTGGACGGTACCCTACCTCACGGAAGTGGACGGTACCCTGTTAGTATGGGAGGGCCGAGCCTCCCGACGGAGTTGGGGTGCCGCCTTCGCGGATGTGCCATCCACAACGTTGCAACCTTTCCATCGAAACCATTGCAAACGTGTCATCGTGGGTGATCGGGGCCGCGCAGTGACCCTCGCGAGCCACTACTCGCGGTTCCGCGTGTCGGAGCGCGTGCTGCTGACCGGCCACTCCCACCAGGCGTGGCCGGATGTCGCTTTCCAAGCGCAGCAACAGGCCTGGCTCGACGCCGCCGAACACGTGGACGACAAGTGGGAGCGGGCCCTTGCGGTGGCCGATGAGGTGCGGGCGGGCTATCGGCAACTGCTGGACGACCCCTCCGGCCACATCGCGCTCGGCCACAACACCCACGAGCTGGTGACCCGCTTCCTGTCGGCGCTGCCGTTGCGGGACCGGGCTCGGCTGGTCACCGCGGACGGCGAATTCCACACCATCCGGCGACAGCTCGACCGGCTCGAGGCCGAGGGGATCGAGATCGTCAGGGTGCCGGTGGACGGGGAGATGCCGGTGGCCGAGGGGCTCGCGATGGCAGTGGACGACCGGACGGCGGCCGTGCTCGTGTCGTCGGTCCTCTTCCGGGACGCGCGCATCGTCCACGGACTCGACGAAGTGGCGCGGGCCTGTGCGCGGTTGGGCGCCGAGCTGCTCGTGGACGCCTACCACTCGCTCAACGCGGTCCCGTTCTCGGTGGTGGAGATGGAGCTGGAGAGTGCGTTCGTGGTGGGAGGCGGATACAAGTACTGCCAGTTGGGGGAAGGGAACTGCTTCCTGCGGTTTCCCCGGAACTGCCGGCTGCGGCCCGTGTTGACCGGATGGTATTCCGAGTTCGGGGCCCTTGAGCAGGCGCCGGATGACGGAGGCGTGGTGTACGGGGAGGGCCACCTTCGCTTCGCCGGGGCGACCTACGACCCCGTCAGCCACTACCGCGCCGCGGCGGTGTTCGCATTCTTCCGCAAGCGGGGGCTGGATGTGGATCGACTGCGGAAGATGAGCCTGGGACAGATCCGGCGGCTGGCTTCGGGGATCGACGCGCTGGACCTGGATCCGGCGGTGCTGACTCGGGACCGGACCGTCCGGTTGTCGGGGCGGGGCGGGTTTCTCGCGTTGGAGTCACCGCTTGCGGCGGAGATTCGCGGGAAGCTGCGCGTACGAGGCGTCTACGCGGACTGCCGGGGGGACACGCTGCGGCTGGGGCCGGCACCCTACGTCACCGACACCCAGCTGGATGAGGCGGTGGCGTGCCTGGCGGAGGTGGCGGGGACGCTCGGCGCGGCCGCTCCGGCGCCGACCCGTTCCCGATCGCCGGCGCCATCGCGGGACACATGCCGTGCGGACGTGAGCCGGACTGGATGAAGCACGGTCTCATGCCGCCCGACACGGGCCCCCCGGAACGGTCCCTGTACCGTGTTCTGCTCAACCATGTGAGCAGCAGGCCCGGGGAATGGTGGATCCACCGGGTCGCGCCGTTTGCCGTACGGGGCGATTCAGCCAGTACGCTGCGGCGACTTGAAGCCGTCGTCGGTTCGATGCCGCGCACGCGCATTGTGGCGGCCACGGAGACCTATCTGCACGCAGTTTGCCGGACGCGGTTTCTCGGGTTCCGTGATGATCTCGAGTTCCGCTATTCTCCCGCCGAGGGTGTTGTCCACGTACGGTCGGCCTCGCGAACCGGCCTCTTCGATTTCGGTGTGAACCGGCGGCGGGTCAAACGGGTGCGACGAGGTCTCGAGGATGACCGGTACAACGAGGCAGGACCCGCCGGCAGGGGTTGCCCTTGAAGACGCCGCCCGTAACCAGGTCGTGATTCGTCCGAGGCGTGGGGATGCTGCTGCTGCAGGACTGGGGATGGGGACATACGGTTGGACATGATGCTGGACATAAGGGTAGTCGCCGTCGGCCGCTATGTGGCGGCTCCACGACAGGACTGCCAAATGCTGCTCGGTCGCCTCAGCAACTGGTTGGAAAACGACGCGCTGTGGACCGAGGTGGACGGTGCGCTGGACGCTCGTTTCGCGGGCGCGATCCTGCGAGCCATTCTCGCCCATCTCAGGTACATCGAGGTGATTCAACTCCGGATCGCCTGGGAGCACTTTGTCTACGCGGCGTTTCGGGGCCGTGCCCGGTCACCCGCGTTGGACAGGCGACGCGAGGTCACACTGGCGCTCGGTCGAGCCGGGAAACCGGTGCCCAAACGCGCGATCCCGGATCTCTCAACAAACCTGGCTCGGCGCTACGCGAAGAAGACGAGGAAGACGCTCACCCGTGACATGAGCTGGTTGGTCAAGAACGACCTTCTGGAGAAACGGGACGACCACTACCGAGCCAGGATCGAGGCAATGCAGATGTTCCGACCCGCTCAAGCCTAGTCGACCGCCAGCAGATGCCGACCAGGTCGGAGGGAATGCGAGAGCCTGCAGAAGCGCCGTGCACTACGGACGCCCGTATCCGCCGCTTTCCCCTGGGAGCCCGGATCACAGTCGAGGCACTGGCTGGCGATCCCTACCCGCTCTTCCGCGAGCTCCGGTCTGCGGAGCCGGTGACATGGGTGCCCGCGCTGGGCATGTGGATGCTGACGCGCAGGGATGACATCGTCGGTGTGCTGGCCGACTGGGAGCGCTTCACCACGGACTCTCCCGCGTCGACCATCCGCGATATCTTCGGGTCGCACATGCTGACCACCGACGGCGAGCCCCAGATACGCTACAAGCGCCGCTTCATCGGGCCTTTTCGGCGCGCCAACCTGGAGCGCAACCTGCTGGAGACGGTCCGGGCGGTGCTGGGCGAGCTGATGGCAGAGCTGCAAGGCGGCGAACACCGGGCGGCTGACCTGCGCGCTCGGGTGGCGCGGCCCCTCTCGGTGCGGAGCATCTGCCGGGTTCTGGGGCTCCCTGAGCGCGACAGCCCGCGGCTGCTGGCCTGGTACGACGACTTCGCGAAGGCGCTCGAGAACTTCACCGGCGACCCGAAGGTCCGTGAGAGGGGGAAGGACGCCGCCCGCGAGTTCGGCACCTACGTGACGCCCTGCCTGCGCGGAGAGCGCGGCGTCCCTCCGGGTTCGACCATCGCCGGCTTGCGAACCGACGCGGAGCCGCTGTCCGGAACGGAGATGGTCGCGAATCTGCTGGTGATCCTCTTCGGCGGCATCGAGACGACGGAGTCCGCCATCGCAACCGCAATCTGGACCACGCTGACCCAATCGGAAGCCTGGCGGCTGGCGTCCCCGAACCCGGCAAGGCTCGAGGACGTCTTCGAGGAGTCGCTCCGGTGGGATGCGGCCGTCCAGTCCTGCACCCGCTTCACGACCGAGCCGGTGGCAATCCGGGGCGTGTCGATCCCCGCGAACGAGACCGTGCAGTGCATGCTGGGCGCGGCGAACCGCGATCCGGCCCATTTCGACGACCCCGACCGCTTCGATCCAGGGCGGCCCAACGCCCGGGACCACCTGACCTTCGGCGCCGGACGCCACTTCTGCCTGGGGGCCACGCTGGCGCGCATCGAGGCGAGAGAGGCGCTGGCGAGCGTCACCGCGTTGCTGCCCGGATTGCGATTGAACCCGGAGCGTCCCACGCGCCCGTACGGTCACGAGTTCAGGGCCCCTCCCGGGGTGTGGGTGGTATGGAACTGAGAACAGCTTGAATCGAAAGGAGATCCCAGTGAGTTCATCGACGGACATGTCCTGCCCAGTGGCCGACGGCCGATCCTCGGCGATCGCTTGCCTGCTTCTCGCTGGAGCCCTCCTCGCCGGCGTGGGCCCCGTCTCCGCCCAGGGTCTCCCCCGCGTCGCTCCCGGGGACTACGGGCGCTGGGAGAACCTGGGTCCCGCGGCCCTCTCGCCGGAGGGGGACTGGATCGCCTACCAGGTGACCCGGGTGGACGAGGCATCCGAGTTGCGGGTGCGGCGGGTGAGCGAGGATTCGACGCGGGTGTTTCCGTGGGGCGAGGCTCCGGAATTCTCGGCGGACGAACGCTGGCTTGCCTGGACCGTGGGCCTGTCTCCAGAAGAGAGAGAACGGCTTCAGGAGGCGGACGAGACCATCCGCGGGAAGGCCGCGCTGCTCGATCTTGCCTCAGGAGAGACGAGGGAGATCGAGTCCGTCGCGGAGTGGGAGTTCGACGCCTCGGGGCAGTTCCTGGCATTGCGCGGGCATGCACCGGAGGAGCCGGAGGGGAAGGGAGCCGATCTGCGGGTATTGACGTTGGCGACGGGCTCGGAGACCAGTTTCGGCAACGTAGGCGAGATGGCCTGGAGCCCATCCGGATCGCTGCTCGCCATGGTGGTGGCGACGGGAACCGACCTGGGAAACGGGGTCCAGGTGTACGATCCCACCACCGGCGCGCTGCGGTCAGCGGACGGGTCGGGCGCTCACTACCGGGCGCTGGCGTGGCGCGACGATTCGGCCGACCTGGCGGCCCTGCGCTCGCGGAAGGACGCCTCGGCGGAGGGTACCGCGTACGACGTGCTGGCCTGGCGCGGCATCGACCAGCGAATGGAGCTGATGGTGTTGGGCGAGGGCGTGGCTGGCATCGCGGACACCCTGGAGGTCGTCGACCGCGCGCCGCAGTGGTCGGACGACGGTACCATGATCTCGATCGGGCTCCGCCCCGCGGAACATGACGGCGGGGACGATGCGGCTGCGGCTGAAGGCGGCCAGGCCGGCGCTGGCGAGACCGGGTCCGGCGACGAAGCCGACGCGCCGGACGCCGGCCCGGACATGGAGAGGGCCGATTCGGAGGACGACGAGGAGCCGGACCTTCCCGGTCTCCAGATCTGGCACAGCGGGGATGTCCGCATCTTCCCGCAGCAACAGGTGGCGGAGAGCCGGGACGCGAGCCGCACGCTGCTGGCCGTATGGCACGTGGACGAGGACCGGGTCGTCACCCTCGGCTCGGACCTGATGGCGGACGCAGCCTTGCTCCACGGCTGGGACTTCGCTTTGGAGGATATCGCCGAACCCTACCCGTTCGGGGCGATGTTCGGACGCCCGTATCACGATGTCCGGGCCATCGATGTCAAGACGGGGGAGCGGCGCCAACTCCTCACCCGGGTGCGCTACGAGTGGCCCGGCCCGGGAGGTGACTGGCTGGTTTCGTACGATGGCGCCAACTACTCGAGCATCGAGGTTGCGAGCGGGGAGCAGCGCGACCTGACCTCGACTCTGCCCGCCTCCTTCGCCAACGCGGAGTACGATGCCCCCACCGATGTGGTCCCGCCCCATGGCTTCGGTCCGGGAGGATGGCTGGAGGACGACGCGGGGGTGCTGTTGTACGACGAGCACGATGTGTGGCGGGTCGCGCTGGACGGGAGCGGGGCAACGCGCCTGACCCGCGGCGCCGAGGACGGGCTCACCCACCGGGTCGCGCGTCTGCCCGACGACGATACCCCGGGCATCGATCCCGACGCCGCTCTTTACCTCTCCCTCTACGACGAGAAGACCGAGCAGCGGGGGTACGCGCGCCTCCCGCCCGGCTGGGACGGCCCGGCCGAGACGCTGGTGTTCGAGGACCGCCTGGTCGAGGGCCTGACGCGGGCGGACAGCGCCGATGTCCTCCTCTACCGCGCCCAGGCCTTCGACGACCCGCCCGATTACTTCGTGGCCGGCCCCGACCTGGCCGATGCCGTCCAGGTCACCGACATCAATCCGTTTATCGCGGAGGTGGCGTGGGGCCGGGCCGAGCTGGTGGACTTCACGAGCGAGGGCGGGCGCGACCTGCAGGCGGTGCTGCTCCATCCGGCGGGCTACGAGGCCGGGCAACCCGTGCCCACCATCGTCTACACCTACGAGCTGCTCTCGCCGCAGATGCACCGGTTCCGGGCACCCAGCGAGCGCGATTACTACAACTTCACGGCGTGGACCCAGCACGGTTACGCCGTGCTCCTCCCGGACATCGTCTACCGGGCGCGCGACCCCGGCGTGAGCGCGCTCGAGTCCGTGCGGGCCGCCGTGGCCAAGGCGGTCGAGATGGGGGTTGCCGACCCGGACGCGGTCGGGCTGATCGGGCACTCCTGGGGAGGCTACCAGGCCACCTACCTGCCCACCCGGACCGACATCTTCGCCGCTTCAGTGGCGGGCGCGCCGCTCACCGACTTCGTCAGCTTCATGGGCGCCATCCACTGGAATCCGGGGATGCCCGAGCTGGATCACTGGGAGACGGGCCAGGCGAGAATGGAGGTGCCCTTCTGGGAAGACCCGGAGGCCCACCGGCGCAACTCGCCCATCCACGAAGTGCACAACCTGCAGGCGCCCCTGCTCATGGCCTTCGGCGACGAGGACGGGGTCGTGGACTGGGACCAGGGCACCGAGTTCTACAACTTCGCGCGCCGCGCCGGGAAACAGATGGTGCTGCTGGTCTATGAGGGCGAAGACCATGGCTTCCGGGAGGAGGCCAACCAGAAGGACTATCACCGCCGCATCCTGGAATGGTTCGGCCACTATCTGAAGGGCGATCCGGCTCCCTCCTGGATCACGGACGGCGTCACCCTCGAACAGCTGGAAGAAGAGAAGAGGCGGGTCGCGGGCGGCGCGAAGAGACCCGGCGGCGGGTCGTGAGGGGCTGAATGGAGCCACCGTCACCCGGAACGCGCTCCGCCGGACAGCCCGCCGACCTATACGCGGACCGCGCCCGCCGCTTCGATCAGGAGGCGGCCGAAAGGGCCGGAACGGTCCGGCTGTACGAGCGGCTCCGGCTGGTGGTCTTCGCGGCCACCGGGGTTGGCGCCTGGCTGTTGGTCTCCCAGGGACGTGGCCAGGCGGCCTGGCTGCTCGTGGCGGGGGCGGTCGCCGCCTTCGCGATCGTGGTCGCGCGGCACTGGGCCGCCCGGCGGCATGTGCGACGCGCCGAGCTGATGGCCGACTTCAACCGCGAGGGGATCGCGCGCATCGGGCGCCGGTGGTCCGGCCTGCCCCGGCGGCCAAGTCCGGCCGTCCCGCCGAACCACGACTACGCGGACGACCTGGACCTGCATGGTCACGCGTCGCTCCTTCACCTGGCCGGCGTTTGCGGCACCGCACCCGGGCGGGAGACGCTCAGGTCCTGGCTTCTCGCGCCCGCGGACCCGGAGACCGTCGCGCTGCGGCAGGAGGCGGTGCGCGAGATGGCCGGCGCCTTCGATCTGCGGGACCGTATTGCAGTCGAGGCTCGGCTGACGAAGGGCGCGTCGATGCAGGAGGTGGAGGACTTCCTGCGCTGGTCCGAGAGCCCGAGCTGGCTGTCCGGGCGCACCTGGCTGCGCGCGGCGGCCATCCTGCTTCCGCCGGTGAATCTGGGCTTCATCGTTCTCTACGCCCTGGGGGTGGTCCCCCCGGCCGCCGTCGCCGGGCCACTTCTCGTATCGGCGCTGGTGCTCGCGCCCGTGTGGAAGGCGATCAACCGGACCTTCTCCGATGCCGACGACGGCGAGTCGGGCGTGCGGCACTACGCGTCACTTCTCAGCCTGCTGGCCGACGCGCCCCTCGATTCACGGTACGCATCCGACATCCGCCAGCGCCTGGGCGCCGGGACCAGACCGGCCCATCGAGAGATCGCCACCCTGCGCCGGCTTCTGGACATGGCGGAAGTCAGGAGGTCGCCTCTCTTCCACGTCCCCCTGTCACTGGTTCTGTTCTGGGACGTGCATGTCCTGGCCGCCCTCGAGCGCTGGAAGGATCGATCGGGTGCCCGTGTGCGGGCGTGGCTCGGCGCTGTTGGCGAGGCCGAAGCGCTCGCAGCCCTCGCAGCCCTCGCAGCCGATCACCCCGACTGGACCCTGCCCACGCTCGACCCCGAAGCCGGCAAGCTTCATGGCCGTGCCCTGGGCCATCCTCTTCTCACCCCGGAGCTCTGCGTGCGCAACGACGTGGAGGTGGGCCCCGCGGGCTCGTTTCTGTTGGTGACGGGCTCGAACATGTCCGGAAAGTCAACGCTCCTGAAGGCAGTCGGCCTGAATGTGGTGCTCGGCCAGGCGGGCGGACCGGTGTGTGCCGAAGCCCTCCGCATCCCGCCGTTGCGTGTCGTCACCAGCATGCACGTCGCGGACTCCCTTGCCGACGGCGTGTCGTTCTTCATGGCCGGGCTCCAGCGCCTCAAGCAGGTCGTCGACGTGGCCGAAACGCCCGGTGCGCCACCCGGCCCCCGCGACGGGGAAGGGGCACCAGCGGGCGGAGCAGCGCCCGGAAGCCCGGGCGTCCTCTATCTTCTCGACGAGATCCTCCAGGGGACGAACAGCGCCGAACGCAGGATCGCCGCGCGAGCCGTCGTGCGGAGGCTGCTCAACTCTGGTGCGATCGGCGCCGTGACGACCCACGATCTGACGCTGGCCGACGCGGAGGACCTGAATGTGCGGGCCGTCCCCGTGCACCTGACCGAGTCCGTTGGCGACGGGACCGAGGGGCTCACCTTCGACTACCGCCTCAGGACCGGCATCGCCACCTCGACGAACGCCCTGCGGCTGCTGAGACTCGTGGGGCTCAGCTCGCCCGACCCGCATCCGCGCGTTTCCGCTTGACAGGAACCGGGTGGAGGGGTCCGGCAAGAGCCGGCGGGCACCTGCTCGCTTGCGCTCAGTCTCCGAAGGAGATGCCGAGCGCCCGGCCGGTGCGAACGATGTCCCCGTCCGTGGGAACCGTTTTCAGGCGCTTGACCGCGTCCGCCAGGGGCACCGCCTTCACGTTGGGCGGGTCGAGCGCGACCATGCAGCCGAACTCGCCCTTCTCCGCGAGCTCGACCGCCGCGGCTCCGAAACGCAGCGAGATCAGGCGGTCGTAGGAGGTCGGGGCGCCGCCCCGCTGCAGGTGTCCCAGCACCAGGCTGCGGGTCTCGTAGGGGGTAAGCTCCCGGAGTTGGCGGCTCAGCATCTTGGCCGCCCCGCCCAGCCGCCGCTTCAGCCCGGCGCCCCCCTCCAGGTAGGAGGCTTCTCCCCCCACCGGACGGGCGCCCTCGGCCACGACCACGATCGCGTACCGGTGCGCGCCGGCCCACCGGGCCTCGACCGCCTCGACGACGCGAGCGAGCCTGTACGGGATCTCCGGAATCAGGATCACGTCCGCGGTCGCCCCGAGGCCGGCGAAGAGCGCGATCCAGCCGGCGTGACGTCCCATCAGCTCGACGACCATGATGCGCTCGTGCGCCTCTGCGGTGGAATGGAGCTTGTCGATGGCGTCGGTTGCGGTCTGCACGGCGGTGAGGAAGCCGAAGGTCATCACGGTGGCGTCGAGATCATTGTCGATGGTCTTGGGCACGCCGATGACGTTGAGTCCCTTGCGCGCAAGGTCCCGGGCGATGCTGAGCGACCCGTCACCGCCGACCGCGATCAGACAGTCGATGCCCATCTCGCTGAATCGATCGACCACTTCGCCCGAACGGTCCACCGTCCGGACCGATCCGTCAGGCTGCTCTACCTGGAACGAGAACGGGTTGCCGCGGCTGGTGGTCCCGAGGATCGTCCCCCCCAGGTGTGTGATTCCGCGTACGGCCGCCTCATCGAGGACCACCACCCCGCCGTAGCCCGACTCGAACAGGCCCGAATAGCCCTTCCGGATCCCGAACACCTCCCATCCGCGCGCACGGGCCGCGAGCACGGCCGCGCGGATGACCGCGTTGAGGCCGGGAGCATCGCCGCCGCCGGTGGTGATTGCGATTCGCATTGTTCGCTGGCCGGAAGCCCGGGGCTATCCGCCCTCCAGGTTGGCAAGTTCCTCCAGCACCAGCTCCTGGATGAACCCGTCGTAGGCATCGACGATCGGCAATTCCGCCGCCTTCTCCAGCAACGCCCGAGCCCGTTCCTCGCCGTTCTCTTCGTCGAGATCGGGTAGCCGGATCGCGTATTCGAAGAGCGTAACCCTGGCCTCCGGCGTCATTTGCAGAGCTTGCTCGAAGAGCACGACGGCGGCCTCTCGATTTCCGCCGTACATCCGTCGTGCAATGAACCCCTCCGCCGCGATGTCTGCGTGCCAGCCGCCGAGGGCCAACCTGGCTTCGGCGAGGTAGGGATCGAGGGCGATCGCCGCATCGAGCCGTTCGCGGATCCGGCCGGCGAGGCCCTGGCGCAGCGCGGTTATGGTACCGACGCCCTGCGCATATCGGCCAAGAGCGTGGGCGAACTGATAGTGCGCCCGGGCGTTGGTCGAATCGGCGCGAATGGCTTCTTCGCCCATCTGTATCGCGCGCTCGACCAGTTCCTCCCACTCATCCTCGGATGCCAGATAGTGGACGTGTATTGCGAGGGACTCGGTCGCCAGCGCGTAGCCGTCAGAGGTCCCCAGTGCCTCGGCGAGTTCCGCCGCCTCGAGAAAGCGGCCTTCGGCGAAGGCGGACTGCGCCTCATCGAGCGATTGCGCGCCGGCGTCGGCCGCCAGGAGCAGGATGCACCCCGATGCAGCGAGTCGGGCAAAGGTCATCTTCGTCTCCACGGGTTCTGCACGCCCGCACGAGCCGGGCGCAGGGTTCCTTGAATGCCTGGTTGGGGTTCCTGGTTCATCTCTTTCCGGATATCGAACGACTTCCCGGATCGCCCCAAGATTCGGACTGCGGCGAAAGTGCCGCAAGGTCAATGGCCGCTCACCGCGACCACGTCCGGTTCCGAGGGTCGAAGCGGGAGACGGTCGGGCGAAGTCTTCGGGCGCCCGGGGATTCGGCCCATCGGGGAGCCTTGAACGACCCGCCCGTGGGCTGCTAGACTTCGAGCGGGCGGGAAAGGTACGCACTTGCCCGTCACAAGTTACGTAATCTGCATGTGATAAAGCGGGTTACGGCATTCCGGCACATGTCTGCTGCAAACGAATGCCGTTCGCGCCTGAAACCGACCGGAGGAGATCACCCATGGCCACGTCTTCCGTTGAATGGCGGTATCATCGCCCGGGCTGAACCAGTTGCAAGCGCACGCAAGAGTTTCTTGCGCAGAACGAGATCGCGACCGGGGCGTTGCAGAGCGCCACGCGCAACCCCGTGGCCGGCGACGAAGTGTTGGCTCTGCTGGACGGCGTGAACGACCTGTACGTCGCCAGGGGGAAAAAGACGATGCACTTCGATCTGAGTGCCGAACGACCCGCTGACGAGGATCTGGTGGGGCTCCTGTGCAGTCGCTTCGGAAAGCTGCGCGCTCCCACAATGCGCAGCGGAGATCGCCTGCTGGTGGGATACAACGCGGGGATGCTGGCGACGCTGCTCAGCCCGGAGGGATGAGCCGGGCGGACCGGGTCGGCCCGCTGGCGCCGTTTCTCGCGCATCGCAGGCCGCTGGTCACCGACGGGGGTCTGGCGACCGCCCTCGAAGCCGCTGGGAACCGGCTCGACACCCGGCTCTGGTCCGCCGAGCTTCTTGCCAGCCGGCCCGCGGCCATCCGCGCCGTGCACCTGGACTATCTCGCCGCGGGCGCCGACTGCATCGTCACCGCCAGCTACCAGGCGAGCTTCCCCGGCTTCCGCGAGGCGGGTTACGGTGACGCCGAGGCGGCTGGACTGCTTGAGCTCTCGGTGACCCTGGCGGTGGAGGCGCGCGACGACTTCCGGGGAAAGGAGGTCAACCGGCGCGGGCGCCTGCGGCCGCTGGTGGCGGCCAGCATCGGCCCCTACGGCGCCTATCTCGCGGACGGATCGGAGTACGATGGTCGCTACGGGGTGGGAGCCGGGGTTCTGGACGACTTCCATCGGCGCCGCTTCCAGCTCTTCGCGAACTCGCCCGCCGATCTGCTCCTCTGCGAGACGATCCCCTCGGGCCTCGAGGTCGAGGTGCTTCTCGGTATCCTGGCCGAAACGCCGGACGCCGAGGCGTGGATGAGCTTCTGCTGCCGTGACGGCGCCCATCTATGGGATGGTACACGGGTGGAAGAGGCGGCGCGCCTGTGCGAGCTGGCGGACGGCGTCGTGGCGGTGGGGGTGAACTGTGTCGCGCCCGCGCACGTCGGCGAGCTCATCCGGCGCATCCGGACCGCGACCCGGCTCCCCGTCATCGTCTATCCGAACTCGGGGGAGGTGTACGACGCCGGCACGGGAGCGTGGACCTGGCCTTCCGGCGGCGTGGAGGAGGCCGATGGATTGAGTGGCCGGGCGCGTGAATGGATCGCCCTCGGGGCGGCCGGCGTGGGCGGATGTTGCCGCGTCGGCCCGGCCGGTATCCGCGCCCTGCGGAGGCAGGTCGCCGGCGAGGGACGCCCGCCCGCCGGTGGATCATCGGATCGCCGGCACGGGGCTCCCGCCCACTCGTCGTGATGCGGCACCGCCCGCTGGTGGTAATGCGACACCCGCCGCCCGCCCCGGGGTATCGCGCGTCATGATCGACTTGCGCAGCGACACCGTGACCCTGCCCACCCCGGCCATGCGGGAGGCGATGGCGGGCGCCCGGGTGGGCGACGACGTGTACGGCGACGACCCGACCGTCAATGCCCTGGAGGCGCGCACCGCGGAGCTGCTGGGCAAGGAGGCCGCGGTGTTCGTCCCCACGGGCACCATGTCCAACCAGATCGGGGTGCGCACCCACACCGAGCCCGGCGACCTGGTCCTGATCGACCGGAGCGCCCACATCGTCCGGAGCGAGTCGGGCGCGGGCGCGGCGCTCAGCGGGGTGAGCATGAAGATGCTTCCGGGCCGGGACGGGGTGTTCACCGCAGCCGACGTGGACGCCGCCATCGAACCGGAGCACCCCTTCAACCCGATCCACCTGGAATCTCCGCCGCGGCTGCTCTGCGTGGAGAACACCCACAACGGGGGAGGGGGTACGGTCTGGCCCCTGGAGCAGGTGGAGGAGGTATGCGCCGCCGCCCGCCGGCACGGCCTCGCCACCCACCTCGACGGAGCCCGCCTCTGGCACGCCACCGCCGCCACCGGGGTCTCCGAGGCCCGCTTCGCCGCCGCTTTCGACACGGTGAACGTCTGTTTCAGCAAGGGACTGGGAGCTCCCGTGGGCTCCGCTCTGGCCGGCCCGGAGGAACGGGTCGCGCGGGCGCGGCGCTTCAAGCAGCAGTTCGGAGGCGGCTTCCGCCAGGCGGGGATCCTCGCCGCCGCGGCGCTGTACGCGCTCGAACACCACCGCGCGGCGCTCGGCGACGACGTCGTCCGCGCCCGCTCCCTGGCCCGCGGCATCGCCTCCGTCGACGGTCTTGAGGCCGATCTCTCCGGCGTCCAGTCGAACCTCGTACGCTTCCGGGTCACGTCCATGGCGGCCGGCGCATTCGCCACCCAGTGTCACGGGCGCGGGCTCCATCTTCTGCCTCAGGGCGAGACCGGGATCCGGGCCGTGACCCACCGGGACATCTCCTCCTCCGATGTGGACCGCGCGCTCGACATCATGCAGTGCGTGCTGCGCGCGGCGCGCCGGGGCTAGCGGGCTACTGCCATCTCCAGAATCGGTAGGACACGCCAATATTCCCATAGAAAGACACCAGATGATCCGTGGCGACCCCATACCACGCCTCATTCCGCGCCCGGTCTTGTCCTTCAAGGCCGACCAGACCCATCCAGCCCAACGTGAGCCCGACAGTAAAGCGATCCATCACGTAGTCCACACCGCCGAACAGCCGATAGCCTATGGTCTCGTCGTGGAACGTTCCCCGATCATCGCCCCAGCCACATGCAATAAAGAAGGTGATCAGGCAGACAAGCGCCTCGTCCGTCGTGTCCCTTGGGACCTGCCTGCCGACCTCGTAGTCGAGCGAAGCCTGCACGACGCCGACGCCGAGACCTGCATGGGGCGCAAGTCGTCCACGCATGGGCAATACCCGGTAGAGATTCGCGAACCAGGATTCCGTTGCCAGGTTGTACACGTAGCTCGTGTCGACCGCGGCCTCCAGCGGGGCCACAGGCCCGGAAACGTATTGATCCGTCCAGACGCGTTCGATCTCGGCTCTCCACTGGTCCCGGCGATACCCGACGGCAATCGT
This sequence comes from Longimicrobiales bacterium, assembly GCA_965232315.1. Classification (GTDB taxonomy): domain Bacteria; phylum Gemmatimonadota; class Gemmatimonadetes; order Longimicrobiales; family Gaopeijiaceae; genus BD2-11. The sequence continues at coordinate 21,748 of CBDDPN010000042.1, forward strand.
GTACAGAGAACCTGGATCAGCCGATAGCTTCCCGGACCGGCTCTCGCGCGCGGCGTTCCAGGAGTTGTCTATGGTGCTTCCGGAGACGAGTCCAATCGTCATCCTGGTGTAGAAGTCATGTTGAGCCGATACATGATCAAATGAAGCAAATATAGCCGCGACCACGACCGCCATGGCCGTTTGGATGGTGCTCCTCCCGTATTTCTGAGTGGCCCTGGCGGTCACTCGAACCTCCTTCCTGCATCGGAAACCGTCATCAGAAGCTGATGCGGCCGCCCACCGACGTGAGGAGGCGTCTCTCCGGACCGTGCCACTGAAGTCCGAATGTGGGACTGAAGTCATCCATATAGTCCTCAAGCGGAACGGATTCCCACGCCTCTCGCCTGATCAGCGCCCCGATTGCACCACCGGCGACACCGCCGAGTGCGCTTCCCACGAGTGTGATCCCCCAGCTTTCCCAGAAAGAGTCTGGTGGATCAAACATGTTCCAGTTCATCCCGAAGTCCACGACGAAGCCGACAACAGCGCCGGCGCCAGCCCCAATACCGGCCCCTTTTGCCACGCGCGATCGCACGCCGTCATCTACCTCCAGGCGGTCCAGATCCCGATAGGCGAGGGATAGATGCGTCCCTCCGTCCATGAGCTCAATCCCCTGGGCGCTCAGCCGGGTTACGCGCCCTATGATCGTGCTATTGACCGTCGATGCGCGGACGCGCTGCCCCACAACCACAGGAGCGTCGTCCCCGGCAGGCTGTGATCCTGCGTCGAGCGAAGAGACGAGTTGTCGCTCCGGCGTCGCAACGGAACCAGGGCGTTCCTGATAGCCGCCAAGCGGGATGGATTCCCATACCTCCCTCCTGAGCAGAGCACCGATGGAGCCGTATAGAACACTCGAGAGTACGCCGGCTATCAGCGCGGCTTGGGCGCGGTCTCCCGTGGAAGGACTTGAAGAGGCCTTGACATCGGGATTGCGCCAGCCCGCAAGTGCCCCGGTAGCGGCGCCCAGAGCGGCGCCGAGTCTCCACCTGGATCGGACACCATCGCTCACATCAAGGCCGTCCAGCTCTCCATAGGCGAGGGAGAGATGCAGCCCACCGTCCACGAGATCGATCCCCTGAGCGTCCGAATGCGTGACCTGGCCGACGATGGCGCTGTTCGACGTGAACGCGCGGACGCGGACTCCGACAGCCACGAGAGAACTGTCGCCGGCGGCCTGGGCGCGTAGCGGATACGGGAGGACGATGAGCGCCAGCAGCATGAACGCCAGCGAACCGCATCGCGATGTCTTCGACTGATGCACGGAAGCTTGCTAGAACGGGAATGCCAAGCTGACGATGGGGCGGATCTCCGCGCCGTCCTCCAGGTAGTAGGCGAGCCCCACTTCGCCGGCGATGGCCGCCCGAAGGACTTGCAGGCTGGCTGTGACGATGTTGCTTCCGTTCTCGATCCCGACACGCCTGAATTCGCCGGCCAGCCCGACCTCCGGCGTCACGCGGAAGTCGCCGCCGACGGCAAGGACGCCGAATTGTTCGGTCTCGGTTTCACCCAGGATGGTTGCCGCAATCCCGGCCATTCCTCCGGAAGCATGCAGACCGAGGCCGTTCATGACCTCCATGGAGCCTCCAATCGAGCCCGCGTAGTAGGTCACCGTCTCCTCGGCAAGCCAGAGTCCCAGATACCCTGCAAAAGCGACCGAAATCCGCTCGTTGCTCCATGCGCGGATCCTGGGCGCCAAATATGGAACAAAATCCGAGTCGCCCCCGTCCGTGTTGTAGTAGTAGAAGCCCGAGCCCGCGGTCACTGTCAGGTCGTCCGTCACCCCATGAGACGCCTGAACTGCAACGGGCAGTATATCCTCGATTCCTCCCAAATGGGCCAACGGGCTGGCGCCCAGATAGCCTGCGCTCGCGTGACTTCGGCCTTGCGCAAGGGTATGGCCCGTCGACGCAGTGAACGCCGCCAGCAACCGTGGAGGGAAGGGATCGGGTTGACGGGCCCGGACGTCACTCTGCTCGTCGGCGCCCGCCTCGTCCACGGCGGGTACGTCGGGCCGCGCCCGCTGGGGTTGGACAGGCGCGGGCCGCTCGGCCTCGGGCCGTGCAGCGGGCGTGACCCTGTCCGGGCCTGCCGCGACCGTAATGCTCTGCTGTACCGAAAGACCGCCGGAATCACGGGCCGTTGCGTTTACAATCACCGTGCCCGTACCCGCTTGCGTGATGGTGACGACATCGCCCGAAACCGTGACGCCGGCTATGGACGAGTTGGAGGTCGTTGCCGAAAAGCCCAGGGCTTCCCCCTCCGGATCGCGAAAATAGGAGGACACGCTGAGAGATATCCACTGGCCCGGCGCGAGAGCCAGGTCCGGGATCGTCCCGACGGACTCCGGTGCCTGGTTCGGCGCCTGGACCATGACCTGTGCGCGCTGTGTGGCCGACAGACCGTCGGGGTCGCTGGCAAAGACGGTTAACACCGCCATCCCCGGCTCCCCGCCCGCGATCGTCAGGATGTTGCCCGACACGGAAACCGTCGCGATCGCGACATCCGAAACGGTGGCCGCGTAGGCCAGTGCGTCTCCGTCCGGATCGCTGAAGTACGCCGTCACGTCGAGCGATGCCGACTGGCCCGCCGCGACGGTCTGGGGGGGAATGGAACCCACGGTTTCGGGAGCCTGCGGATCCTGGGCGAGTGCGGGCGCCGCTGACCAGGCGATCGCAACTGCGACGACGGCTGCTGCGCAAGCCTCCCGGTGAATGGATCGTTGGGAATGCAGTTGCTCTGTCATGGTATCTTCCCCGGTCAACCCAGGATTATCGGATCTCCGTTCGGAGGGATCGGCCTGCGGCGCTCGTTGACCCGCAGGTTGTTTCTCCCTGGTGATCGGCGATGCCGCGAAGCCACGTCTGGAATGCCTGGTTGCCGGGAGAGCAAAGCCGCGTGTCGTTCCAGTGGAACAGCTCCAGCGGCACGTTGATGAGCTCCTGCGGAAGCGCGCCATCCATTCCGCTCTCGCTCACGTCCAGCTCTCTCAGGTTGGAAAGCCGGCCGAACTCGGGTGGAATCGAACCGTCCAGCCAGGTCATGTCCGAGAAATCCAGCCGGGTCAGGCTCTGAAGATTGCCGAGCTCCAGCGGGATCACCTCCCGGAAGCCGGTGTCGCTGAGATCCAGCAGCATGAGCTTGTCGAGCTTGCCGAGGGCCGCCGGAATCGAGGTCCCCGATCCCAGGAACGTGTTGTCGCCGAGATTCAATTCTTCCAGATCCAGCAGATCCCCGATCTCCGCCGGCAGCGCGCCGCTCACGCGATTGTCGCTGAGGTTCAGCCGTTTGAGCTTCTGCAGAAGGACGAACTCCTGAGGGATCGGACCCCACACGTTGTTGCCGGGCAGGCTGAGTTCAATGACCCGGCCGTCGTCGTCGGTCGTAACTCCATACCAGGTGCCCAGTGGCCGGTCGCTCAGCCAGTTGGTGTCGATGCGCCAGTGAAAATCGCCACTGGTCCCTTCATGGAACGCTTCCAGCGCCTCCCGGTCCCGGGAGCGGGTCCCCACGTTCACGTTGACGCTCTGCGTCGCGGCAAGGCCGCCGGGGTCGGTTGCCGTCACCGCCACCGTCGCCGTGCCGGGCGCGACCCCCGCGATGGTCAGTGCCGTGCCGGACACGGACGGCACGGCGATCGCGATGCTGGTCGAGGTAGCGGCATACGTGAGCGGGTCGCCGTCCGGGTCGCTGAAGTAGAGCGAAGCGTCGATCGCCACTGTCTGGCCGGCCGGGACCGTCTGATCGGGGATCGAGCCGACTGCCTGCGGTCCCTGGTTGAGGCGCTGCACCGTCACGGTCGCCTCCAGGTCCACCGTCAGGCCACCGGGGTCGGTCGCCGTCACCGTCACCGTCGCGCTGCCCGCCGCAACCCCGGCGATCGTCAACGTGCTCCCGGACAGGGAGACCGCGGCGACGGCGATGTTGGATGTGGTTGCGGCGTAGGTGAGCGGGTCGCCGTCCGGGTCGCTGAAGAACGGCGCGACGTCGACCGTGGCCGTTTGTCCGGCCGCAATCGCCTGATCGGGGATGGCACCGACGGCGTCCGGCGCCCGGTTGGAACGCTCTACGGTCACCGATGCGCTCTGCTGGGCCGACAGGCCACCGGGATCGCTCGCCGTCACGGTCACGGTCGCGCTGCCCGCCGCAACCCCCACGATCGTCAACGTGCTCCCGGACACCGACACCGAAATCACGCTCGCGTTCGACCCACTCGCCAGATAGGTGAGCGGGTCGCCGTCGGGGTCGCTGAAGTACGGCGCGACGTCGACCGTGGCCGTCTGGTCGACGGCTATCGTCTGGCCGGGAATGGAGCCGGCCGCCTCCGGCGCCTGGTTGGAGGGCTCGACGGTCACCGAGGCGTCTTGCTGGGCCGACAGGCCACCGGGATCGCTCGCCGCCACCGTCACCGTCGCGCTGCCCGCCGCAACCCCCACCATCGTCAACGTGCTCCCGGACACCGACACCGAGACTACGCTCGCGTTCGAGCCGCTCGCCAGATAGGTGAGCGCATCGCCGTCGGGGTCGCTGAAGTAGGATGCGAGGTCGATGGTCGCCGTCTCGCCCGCGGTCAGCTGCTGCGTCGGGATCGCGCCGGCAACCACCGGTGCCTGGTTGGCCGGCTCGACAGGATCGGGGGCCCCATCGCCACAGGCAGTGACCCCTGTGATGACCCCCAGCGTCGCCGTCAGTACGGCGATGGAACTTCGAGTGTTCATGCCGAAACCTACCGCGGGAATCTGCGGGGCGGCGTCCCCTTTTCGGGGGACTCCGGGGGGGGGCGTTGTGCGGCCGCAGGGGTGCGCGGAATTCCCGTTCGCGGTCTCGCGGACGAATCCCCGCGGGGCTTCCAGCGACCTCCCATTCGCCAGGTACTGGCTCGGCAACTTCAAACCGGCCCCAAGCGCTGTTTGCTTCGGCGGAATGCGCACGCAAATGCCCGCCTTGCCACGGCGGTTCCCGCTATACTTGTCCGGCGACGAGCCGGCGCCCCGCTGCTCTCGGTGCACACGCGGATTCATCCAGGGACTGTTGGAAGCCGGAGGGGACACGACCGTGCAACTCGACCGCATCCGCAACTTCTGCATCGTTGCCCATATCGATCATGGCAAGTCGACGCTCGCGGATCGCCTGCTGGAGCTCACCGGCGCCCTCGACCCCCGCCAGATGCGCGCCCAGGTGCTCGATTCCAACGAACTCGAGCGCGAGCGGGGCATCACCATCAAGCTGCACGCGGTGCGCATGGACTACACCGCGCGCGACGGGGAGCGCTACCAGCTCAACCTGATCGACACGCCCGGACACGTCGACTTCACCTACGAGGTGTCTCGCTCGCTGGCCGCCTGCGAAGGCGCCATCCTCATCGTCGACGCGAGCCAGGGCGTCCAGGCCCAGACCATCTCCAACCTCTTTCTCGCGCTCGATGCGGACCTGGAAGTGATTCCCGTGGTGAACAAGATCGACCTTCCCGGCGCTGAGCCCGAGCGCCGCCGCGACGAGCTGGCGGACCTCCTCGGGGTGGATCCCGACACTGTGCTGCTTGCGAGCGCCAAGGAAGGCACCGGGGCGGCAGAAATCCTCGAAGCGGTCATCGAGCGGGTGCCTCCGCCCTCGGGAAACGCGGAGGCGCCGCTGCGCGCGCTCATCTTCGACTCCCTCTACGACCAGTACCTGGGTGCCCTCCCGAGCGTGCGGGTCGTGGACGGGGTGCTGCGTCCGGGGATGAACATCGGGTTCGGCACCGTGGACGCCACCTACGAGGTGACCGAGGTGGGCTATACCCGCCTGGCGCGCATCCGCCGCGAAGCGCTCCACCCGGGGGAGGTGGGCTACCTGGTGGCGGCCATCAAGTCCGTGTCCCACACGCGCGTGGGCGATACCGTCCTCGACGCCGGGCGAAGGGCATCGGAGTTGCTTCCGGGATACAAGGAGGTCCGGCCCATGGTCTTCGCGGGGCTCTATCCGAGCGACGCGGACGACTACGAGTCACTGCGCGACGCCCTCGACCGGCTCAAGCTGAACGACGGCAGTCTGCACTATCAGCCGGAGACCTCGGCGGCGCTTGGTTTCGGGTTCCGCTGCGGGTTCCTCGGCCTGCTGCACATGGAGATCGTCCAGGAGCGGCTGGACCGCGAGTTCGGGGTGAGCCTGATCACGACCGTGCCCAACGTCGAATACCACGTCACCCTTACCGACGGCAGCGAGCTGACGATCGAGAACCCCACCCGCCTTCCCGGCCGCGGGAAGCTGAGGTCGGTTGCCGAGCCCTGGGTTCAGGCGCATATCGTGTCTCCGGCGGAGTACATCGGCAACGTGCAGAAACTCTGCCACGACCGGCGCGGGTCCTTCAAGGCGATGCGCTATCTGGATCCCCGGCGCGTGGAGATGGATTTCGAGCTGCCGCTGGCCGAGATCGTGCTGGACTTCTACGACCGCCTCAAGGGGAGCACGCGCGGCTACGCGGCGCTCGACTACGACTTCGCCGAGTACCGGCCCGATAACCTGGTCAAGCTGGATGTGCTGGTGAACGGCGATCCCGTGGACGCCTTCAGCGTCATCATTCACCATGACCGGGCGCAGCTCTACGGACGCGATCTGGTGCGCAAGCTCAAGCAGCTCATCCCGCGCCAGCAGTTCCAGGTCGCGCTGCAGGCCGCGATCGGATCCAAGATCGTTGCGCGCACCAACGTGAAGGCCTTGCGGAAGGCGGTGACCGCCAAGTGCTACGGCGGGGATATCACGCGCAAGCGCAAGCTGCTCGAGCGGCAGAAGGAGGGGAAGCGGCGGATGAAGCAGGTGGGGTCGGTGGAGATCCCGCAGGAGGCGTTTCTCGCCGTGCTCTCGATTGAACAGTAGATGTCAGTAGATATCATCATTGTGTGGGCGGGGGGGGCGCGGGGCCTCGAAGCCGTGTACACGATTCCTCTCTCGTGACGGTCAGGTGGATCTGAGGGGATGGAGCTGATGGGAGAGTGGATCGCGGGGGTCGATATCGGCGGGACCACGCTCTCGGTGGGGATGGTGCCGGCCGCGGGGGGACGCCCGCGCGCGCTCCAGGTGGCCGCCACACCGTGCGGAGGGGGCGGGGAAGAGGTGGTGGACACGGTCTGCGCGATGGTCCGCGCCGCCGCCGATGAACTGGCCCTCGGGGAGGGTGCCGGCACCGCGGTTGCCGGGGTCGGGGTCGGGGCGCCAGGGTCGCTCGACCGCGCCCGGGGCGTGGTGCTCGAGTCGCACAATCTGGGATGGTTCGGGCTTCCGCTCGGCGACCGCATCGCAGCCGCGACCGGGCTTGCGGCCGTGGTGGAGAACGATGCCAACTGCGCCGCCTATGGGGAGTGGTGGCAGGGGGCGGGGCGCGGATTCCGGTCGGTGGTCGGGATCACCCTGGGCACCGGCATCGGCGGCGGCATCGTAGTGGACGGCCGGCTCTTCCTGGGGGCTACCGGCACGGCCGGGGAGATCGGGCACATGACCGTCGAGTTCGGCGGTCGCCGCTGTACCTGTGGCAACCGGGGGTGCCTCGAGGCCTACGCGTCCGGGCCCGGGATCGCGCGCAGCGCGGTCGAGGGACTGGCCGGCGGGACGGCGTCGTCTCTGCCGGAGCTGGTGGAGGGGGAGCTGGACCGCATCACCGCGGCCACCGTGCACGAGGCGGCGGTGGCGGGGGACGCCTACGCAGCGGGCGTGCTGGCGCGCGCGGCACGCATGCTGGCGGCCGGAATCACCGGCGCGGTGAACCTGCTCAGCCCGGACGCGGTGGTGGTGATGGGTGGGGTCACCGCGGCCGGCGACCTGTTCTTCGGCCCGCTCGCCGCGGAACTCGGCCGCCCCCGCTTCCGCTCGGCCGTGGACGCCTGCACGGTCGTGGCGGGAGCGCTTCCGGGCACCGCGGGGGTGGTGGGGGCGGCGGGGGTGTTCCGGCTGCAGGGGGAAGAGGGCCGGGTTGAAGGGACACCCGGCCCCGGCCCCGGAGACCGTCCAGCGTGAGTCCCTCTATGGGTCGGCGCCTGGGAGCGCGTCCGGGCCAGTCAGGCAACCGGACTGGCCGGCCCCCCCTGCTCGGGGTCGTCGGCACCCTCGTCTGGGACACCATCTACCTGCGTGACGGCCGCGATCATCCGGCGGAGGAATGGGGAGGGGTCAGCTACGCCCTGGAAGCGCTGGCGGCGTCGCTGCCGGCGCCCTGGCGGATCGTCCCCATCCTCAAGGTAGGCCAGGATCTGGCCGAAGCCGCGCTGCGGTTCCTCGCCGAGATCCCTCGCGTCGATCCACACCGCGCCGTCCGCGTGGTCCCCGAACCCAACAACCGCGTGGAGCTCCGCTACCAGGACGACGAGCGCCGCACGGAGCGTCTTTCCGGCGGGGTACCCGCCTGGGGCTGGGAGGAGTTCTGGCCGCTCGCCCGCGAGTGCGATGCCCTGTACGTCAACTTCATCTCGGGATTCGAAATGGAACTCGCGACGGCCGAGAGATTGCGCGATGCCTTCCAGGGCCCCGTGTATGCCGACCTGCACTCGCTCTTTCTGGGCATCGGGCGGTCCGGCGACCGGGAGCCTCGCCCGCTCCCGTTCAGGGATTCCTGGCTCCGCTGCTTCGACGCGGTGCAGATGAACAACGACGAGTTCGCACTTCTGAGCCGCGAGGCCGGAGACCCATGGCGGCTGGCCGCGCAGGTGGTGGGGCCGGACCTGAAGCTGATCGCGGTCACCCTGGGTTCGAGAGGAGCGGCCTGCGTCGCCACGCCCGCCTTCTCGTCCGACACCTCGACGTGGGCGGGGATGCGCGGGCAGGCCGACACGGCGGCCCCCGCCACCACCCGGCAGGCAGGCATCCCGGGAGGTCCCCGCGAAGGGGACGTGACTGGCTGCGGGGACGTGTGGGGCGCTACCTTTTTCGCTCGATTGCTCGAGGGCGAACCGATGGAGGACGCGATCGCCGTGGCGAACTCGATGGCCGCCCGCAACGTCGAACATCGCGGCGCGCGCGGGCTGCATCTGCACCTCAAGGGCCGCATCGCCCGCTGATGAGCCGCGCCGTCCCCGTCCGCAACGCCGCGCCAACTCCGGAGCTCGCCGGGTGCATGTAATCCGCGTGCCCTCATCGCTGGACTACTCCACCGTCGACAGCGTTCTCCGGCAGTGTGCCGAAGTCTCCAGGGGCAAGGCGCTCTTCGATGCGGGCTATCTTCGCTTCGTGGATCCGCAGGGCGTCGTGGGCCTGCTGAGCGCCGGCGCGTTGTTGAAACGCAGGCTGGGAAGGGCGCCCTATCTCCGGCTGCCCAGGGAAGCGAAGGTGCTCGGGTACCTGGCGCGTATCCGGTTCTTCGAGCAGGCTCGTCCCTTTTTCGCCATGGAAGCCAGGCGCGCGCGCGAATTTCCCGCGAGTTCGGAGGTGCTGCTCGAGATCACCCCGGTGACCACGAACAGCGATGTGCACGTCGTGGTCGACCGTGTGCAGACGCGCGCCGGAACCATCCTCACCCGTACCCTGGGTTATCCGCTGGTGACCGTTGTCCAGTTCTCGGTGGTGCTCTCCGAGGTCTGCCAGAACATCATCGAGCACGCCGAAGCCCCGGGATGGGTGGCCGCGCAGGCATACTACTGGGCCAAGCGCCTGGAGCGCTGGGTGCTGGTGATCGCGGTCTCGGATCTGGGACGCGGCTTCCGCGAATCGCTGGCGGCGGAGCACGCGCAGAGCCATGGGAGCCGCTGGTCGGACGGCACGGCGCTGCAAGCCGCCTTCCTGCACGGCGTCACCCGCTTCACCGACCTGGGGAGGGGCCAGGGGATCCAGCAGATCCGCAGGCAGGTGCGGCGCTGGGACGGGCTCATCTCCATCCGTAGCGGGACCGCGCGCATTGCCGACGTGCCGGATTGGGACGACACTCCGGCGCTGGAGGAGGGGCTCTCCCACTTCCCGGGCGCCCAGATCAACATCGTTCTGCCCGCGCTCGAGCAGGGCGGGCAACGGAGTGGTGCATGACCGGATACGGCATCGACCCTGTGGCGATCGACCTCGGTCGCCTGATTCAGCGGCAGGTGGCGTCGCTCTACGCGCACCTGGTGACCCGGCCCACCGGAAGGGCAGTGCGGATGGCCATTCAGAGCCAGCTCGCGAGCGCCGGGGCGATGGCGCTCTCGATCATCGACTTCTCGGAGGTTCGCGTGCTGGATTTCTCGTGCGCGGACGAAGTGGTGGCCAAGCTGCTCCTGGAGCATCAGCCGCCCGCGGAGACGACCCGGGCCTTCTTCGTCTTTCGTGGCGTGAGCGACCCCCATCTCGAACCGATCCAGGCCGTCCTCGAGCGCCATGACCTCGTCGCGGTGGCCGAGACCACGCGCGGGCGCTGCCGCCTGGTCGGCGTTCCGAGCGAGGCCGAAGCCCGGGTGTGGCGTTCACTGGAGGAGCGGGGCACGCTTCCGGGCGCGGAGCTCCCGGCGCACCTTCCGGACGAGGCCGATCGCACGGCGCTGGAAGCGCTGGTCCGTCGGGGGCTTGTGTTTCGGAGGCCCGCTTCGGGAGACTACCTGGCGCTCAGCCGGCTGATGAGGAGTCTGATGGGATGAACCACCCGATTCGGAGGAGAAGATGAGCGATTCGCCGCACTCCCGGGAGGCATGGGGTTCCGGCACGCTGGGGGTCCATGTGGGCGGCCCGGAGCCGCGTCCCGGCGAGCCGGTCGTGCTTCCCGTGGTACAGAGCTCCACCTTCTTCTGGAACGCGCCCGGCGACGCCCCCGAGCTGCGCTACTCCCGCTACGGGAACAACCCGAACCAGACCGCGGTGGCCCGGAAGCTGGCGGCCCTCGAGGGCACCGAGGCCGCACTGGCCGTCGCCAGCGGCATGGCTGCCACAGCTCTCGCCGTCCTTGCCGTCACCCGCGCCGGGGACCACATCGTGGCCTCGAAGCATCTCTACGGCGCCACGTCGACCATCCTCGCCGAGGAGATGCCGCGCCGGGGAGTGACCACGACCTTCGTCGACCCGGATGAGGCCTGCGCATGGGAGTCGGCCATCCGGGACAACACCCGCATCCTCTTCCTGGAGACCCCCACCAATCCCGTGATGCGCGTGTTCGACCCGCGCACCCCCGTGCACCTCGCGCGCGCGGCCGCGGCGGTCACCATGATGGACGCCACCTTCGCCTCTCCCATCAACCTCCGGCCCGCACGCCACGGCGTGGACATCGTCATCCACAGCGCGACCAAGTACCTGGGCGGCCATTCCGACCTCATCGCCGGCGTTGTCTCCGGCGGCCGGGAGCTGATCGAGCGGGTGCAGCGCATGCTGGTGCTCTACGGGCCGTCCCTCGACCCGCACGCGGCCTGGCTCCTGGACCGGGGGTTGAAGACGCTGTCGGTGCGGATGGCGCGCCACAACCAGAGCGGCCTCGAGCTCGCGGCCTGGCTGGAGAGCCGTCCCGAGGTCGCCCGGGTCTCCTACCCGGGTCTCGCCAGCCACCCGGACCGGGAGCTGGCGGGTGAGCTGCTGGGCGGCTTCGGCGGCATGATCGGATTCGTGCTGGCGAGCGGAGGCGCGGGCGCGGACGCGTTCTGTCGAGCCCTGGAGGTGGCCAGGGTCGCCCCCAGCCTGGGAGGCGTGGAAACGCTGGTCTCGCAGCCGCGCTTCACCTCCCACATGGGCCTGACCGCCGAGGAGAGGACCCGGGCCGGCATCCCGGACGGATTCGTACGCGTCTCGGTCGGGCTTGAGGACGTGCCGGATCTGAAACGTGACTTCGCACGCGCACTGGAGGCTTCACGCTGAGGAAACGCCTGCTCGGGAGGATCCTGCTCTGGGCCCTCGCAGGGGTCCTGCTCGCCACCGCCGCGGGCGGGGTCTGGGTCAGGCGGCTGGCTGTCGGGCCCGCGCCAGCTGCCGGAGAACTCGTGCTGCCCGGACTGGAGCAGCCGGTGGAGGTGTTGCGCGATTCCCTTGGCGTGCCCCACGTGTGGGCGGGTTCGCTGGCCGACGCCGTCCTCGTACAGGGGTATCTGCACGCCACGGACCGGCTCTGGCAGCTGGAGATGTTTCGCCGGGTCGCCCAGGGACGACTGAGCGAGCTCTTCGGCGAGGAAACCATCCAGGCCGACCGGTTTCTGCGCACGCTGGGACTCGGGCGGGCAGCCAACGCGACCACGACGGTCATCGGCGCGGAGACCCTCGCCCTCGGGGAGGCGTACGCCCGGGGCGTGAACGCGGCGATGGCCGAGTGGCGCGGATCCCTGCCTCCGGAGTTCGTCCTGCTGCGCGCCTCCTTCGAGCCCTGGGAACTCGAGCACTCGCTGGCAGTCGAAAAGATCATGGCCTGGGATCTCTCGCAGTACGGCGTCTCGATCTCGTTGGCCGGCGCGCGCGCCACCGTTGGCGACGAGGCGGTGCTCGAGCTGCTGCCGCGCTATCCGGAATGGGGCGTCACGATCCTGCAGGATGCTCCCGAGGCCCCGGCTTCCGGCCTGCCCGCGGCGGCGGCGTCAGCCTCCGAGGCATCGCCCTCCGGAGCATTGACTTCCGGCGAGGCGTGGCCACCCGCCCTTTCCGCCGACCTGATCGCCTCGGCGCGCATTCCCGACGCCGCCCGGGCCGCGCTCCAGGCGCTGAGCATCGTCCGCGCTTCCAACTCCTGGGTTGTCGGCGGGGCCCGCACCCGCAGCGGCAGCCCACTGGTCGCCAACGACATGCACCTGAGCCTCGACCAGCCCAACATCTGGTACCTGATCGGGCTGCACGCACCCGGCCTGGATGTCGTCGGCGAGAGCCTGCCGGGGGCACCCGGGGTGATCGCGGGCCACACGGCCGGCGTCGCGTGGGGCTTCACCAACGCCATGGCCGATGATTCCGACCTGTTCATCGAACGGGTGGATCCGGCCGACACCACCCGCTACCTGACCCCGGGAGGAAGCGAGCCTTTCCGGGTGCGGGAGGAGTCGATCCAGGTTCGCGGCCGGGACGCGCCGGTGCGCCTGGTGGTGCGCGAGACCCGGCACGGACCCGTCATGACGCCGGTGGATGTGGAAGCGGGAGGCGAACTGCTGGCCTACCGCTGGGGCGCGCACGACCCTTCGACGACCTTCGACGGAATCCTGGGGATGAACCGCGCCAATAGCGCCGGGGAACTGATCGCCGCGCTGGCGCGCTTCACCAGCCCCTACCAGAACGTGGTCTTCGCGGACACGGCGGGCGACTTCGGCTACCAGCTCGCCGGCGCCATCGCGCTACGCCGCTCGGGCCGCCCGCCCCTCCTGCCTGTGCCCGGCTGGACCGGGGAACACGACTGGATCGGGACGCTGCCCTACGAGCGCAATCCAAGGTTGCTCAACCCCGCCTCCGGCTTCATCGCCACGGCCAACAACCGGCAGAGCCGGGACTCGCTCTCGCTGGTGATCTCGCCGAACCGCTGGGAGGATCCCTATCGCGCCCAGCGCATCACCGAGCTGGTCGATGCGCGCAGCGACCACGACGTCGAGTCGATGAGGGCCATCCAGCTGGACGTCCGGAGCGGCTTCATTGCCCGTTACCGCGGCCGGGCGGGCGACGCCTTCCGCAGGGCAGGGTTGGACAGCCTGGCCGCCGCAGTCGACGCCTGGGATGGCCGCGCGACCGTCGAGAGCACGGAGACGACGCTCTTCCATGCCTGGGCGGAGGCGTTGCATACCGGAATGCGCGCCCGCTTCTACGGGGCGGCCGGGGGCTTCGGGTACTTTCCGCAGTACATGGTCGGGCGGGGGCTCGACGCCGGTGGGGCGAGCGTGGACTCCCTGGCCGGGCAGGCCGCGTTCGAAGCGGCCGACGCGAGCGGCCTTCCCTGGGGACGAGTGCACCTTCTTCGCATCTCGCATCCCTTCCAGGACGTTCCGGTGATCGGCCGCCTGCTGGGCTTCGGCCGGCGCGATCTGCCCCGGCCCGGCGATGATTACACCGTCGACGCGGCCCCGTTCGAGGGCAATGCTCCCCTGTTCGAGGTCACCAGCGGGCCCAGCCAGCGCTCCATCACCGACCTGGGAGACCTCGGGGGCGGGGGTGGATTCATCCTCCCGGGAGGGCAGTCCGGCCGGCCCGCCAACCGCCACAGCTGGGACCAGCTCGAGCGCTGGCAACGGGGTGAACTGTGGCGTTTGCCGCTCGACCGGGCCGCGGCCGAGACGCGCGCGATCTCCCGCCTGACCCTTCTTCCAGGGTAGCCCGCCCGGTCCAGGGGCTGTCCACCTGCGCACCCGTCTCCGCGCTCTTTCTCTTGTTCTCGCCCGGCCTCCGCGCCCTTTCTCTCGCCGTCTCCGCGCCCCTGCCCCGGATCGCCGCCGCAGCCCGCGTCAATCGCCGCCGCGTCTCTTGGGAAGGAAGGGCACCGAGTCTCCCTGGGCCACCATCCACAGCTCGAACTTCTGATATCGCTGCCAGTAGCTGTCGGGCGGTGACCTGCGCCAGAAAACGCCCTCGATGGGAAGCAGATACGAGTCGTCGGGATCGTCCGCGACGGGGCCGAACACCGCGCGCCCACCCGCCTGTTCGACCGGTTCAGGGGTCCGGAACAACCACTGGGCAACCGCGATGGTCGTGTCCGGGCTGATGCGCAGCGTGCCTTCCATCGACGGGTGATCGTCGTCCCGCGCGCAGAACACCAGCGTCACGCCTCCGTCCCCGTCGGGATCGTCAACGGTATCGAACTTGAAGCGATGCCGTTCGCCGAACTGATCTCCCACGAAGTGCGTGGCGAAATCCGCCTCCAGCGGAGGATACACCCAGGATGTGTACGACTGCTCGGGGGTGGATCTGCGCACCTGGTACGCGTACCCCTCGCGCTCGATGCGACGCTTCCAGCTGAAGCGGAGCAGGGACGAGGAGCCGCGCTGGGCGAGGGCTTCGCCCGCAGCCTGGATCGTTCCCACCTCGCCCTCGGGCAGGATCGACTCCACGGACGCCAGATAGGTGGCCACCCCCAGCGTGTCGAGTCCCTGACTGTAGCGCGCGGCGGCGCGTTCCCAAAGTCGGCGGGCGTCGCGGTCCTCTCGACCGGCGCAGCGGTCCCGTTGCGCATCCACGACCAGCTCCGGAAGCAGGATGGGTTCCCGGGTAAGGCGGATCTCGTAGGAGTCGACGCCTTCCTCGATCTGGACTACCTCGGGGTGGTACCCTAGCTGTCCCGCGTACAGGGCGCGAATCCGCCCCGTTATCTCGCCGGGGAAGAGAAACCAGCCGTCCTCATTGGCCAGCCGGCCGCCGATCTTGCGGTCCGCCGCCCAAGCCTCCACTGCGGCTCCCGCGACCGGGTCGCCCTCCTCGTTCAGCACGTAGCCGGTAATCTGGGCCGTGGCCGGAGATCCAAAGGTGACGGCTGGGCCCAGCAGGAGCAGCGCAGTCACAACCTTCCGTGCTCCGGGTGGGAGAGCGGGACGGGCCGCCAGCATCCTCCGATGCGATCGGTGCTGGCCGAGGGTGAGGTGGTTCATGGCCATCGGCAGTTTCCGGCGAGGTCTGGATAGGTGCTCTTGCTCTGCCTTTTCTTATGGGATGAGCGCTGCCAGGTTCCGGTTGCCGCCAGCCGTGTTCGATGGATACACGGAATCGCCGCGGTTGCGGATGGTGATGTCGGCTGCTCCGCTCATGTCCCGTTTGGAGCATGCAGATCTTCGACGGATGCTCACACGACACCTCAAGGGCCAACGCTCCCATGGGATGCGGAGAGGCGGCGGCTTCCACTCAGGCAGCAGAACGTCAGGACGGGTGGCCACCCGACGAGACGGCGGTTGGCAAGTGATGACTTGAGGCGGTGGAGAAGCGGTGGGCCTCTCCACGGGAGAAGATCCGGGTGCACGGAGTGAGTCGTGACGATGGCGGGATTGGATAGTTGCGACTTTACGGTGCGATGCAGGTCAAGGCCCGCGTCGAGAGCGACCTCCAGCACCTTCAAAAGCCTGTCCAGACTCTCCATGCGCATATCGCGGGTGCCATCGAGGCTGACATCGAAGGTGATCGCCACCTGTCCCGCATTCGAGACTCTCAGGAGTTCATCGAGGATTTCCCCATAGCTGTCCGTATGTTCAAGTACGGATACGCAATAGACCAAATCGAATGACCGATCGTCATACGGCAGCGCTCGAATATCCGCAGCCGAGAACTCGATATCGCCGTTCATGCTGCGGTTGAGTGACGAAAACACATCCGTCAGAGTATCGTCAGTATCGCAACAAGCTACGGTTGTTCCCTCAAAGCAGTGCCTGAGGTAGAACGGCAGGAACGTGGCACCTGACCCCGCATCCAGTATGCGGGCATGGGGACGATTTCGAACCACTTCGGCAATTTTTCCGAAGACATACGGGTACTCCCACTGTCGGCTCCATGATCTCAAGGGGTTTTCTGCCCCCCACCTGGCGATGTAGCCCGCAAGGACACCCCGGTTTCGCGCCAGAAAAGCCTCGGAGAACCTTGCCATATCGTTGAAGGCCGCCGACCGCAATAGGGCGTCGTACTCGCCCTGCAAGGGGATTCCGTCACGTAATGGCAGGGCGGTTCGCAACATGGACGAAGGGTAGGCGACCGGGGGAAGCGCGACAAGTCCCGCCGTTTCGACGGCCGGACCCGGTCAGGAACCGGCTGTGTTGCGGCTGCGGGATGACCTCGCCGGGAGCCGCTCGTCCCCGGGCTGCGACGACTACGTGCTCATCTCGCCCAGGGCCACGCTGCGGTTGTACGCCGCCAGCACGGCCTTGGACATGATGGTCCGGAAGCTTCCCTTCTCGAGCTGATACAGCGCCTCGGCCGTGGTACCCCCGGGGGACGTCACGCGATTGCGCAGTTCGGCCGGATGGACCGGCTGATGCTCGGCATAGATCGCCGCTCCGCGGATGGTCTGCACAACGAGCTCGCGTGCGTCCTTGCGCGAGAAACCCAGATGAACGGCCGCGTCGATGAGGGCTTCCATCATGAGAAACACATAGGCCGGTCCCGTGCCGCTGATGGCGGTCGCGATGTCGAGGAATCGCTCGTCATCCACGAACAGCTGTCGTCCCAGTGCTCCGACGATGGTTCCCGCCTGCGCACGTTGTTCCCGAGAGACTTCCGGGGTGGCCGTCCACACCGTCATGCCCTCCCCGACCTGGGCCGGCGTGTTGGGCATGGTGCGTACGATGGCGCGGTGCCTCAGCAGGGAGGCGATGGTGGCGATGGAGGCGCCGGCCACGATCGAGAGTGCCAGCGCGTCGTCCCGGATCCGGCCCTGGAGCTCCGCGAGCACGGCGGGAAGGACCTGCGGCTTGACCGCAAGCACGACGACATCCGCGTCCCTCGCCGCCTCGAGGTTGCAGAAGGTGGTCCGGACCCCGAACTGGTCCCGCACGAGGGCGAGCCGGTCCTCGTTGCGATCGCTGGCGACCACATGTCCCGGATGGATGTCGTCTCCGCCCGCCAGGCCGCCGATCATGGCGGCTCCCATGGCCCCGGCCCCGACGAAAGCCACGTTCACGTCATTCGACAGCTTCGTGGTCATTGTCCGCCCGGAACCCTGTCAGGAGTCCATGAAGGGATACCGGTACCGGGTCGGAGGGGCGAAGGTCTCCTTGACGCTGCGGGGTGAGACCCAGCGCAGCAGGTTGAGCTTCGACCCGGCCTTGTCGTTGGTGCCGCTCGCCCGCCCGCCGCCGAACGGCTGCTGCCCTACGACCGCACCCGTGGGCTTGTCGTTCACATAGAAGTTTCCGGCGGCGAAGCGAAGGGAGGCGAGCGCGTCCTCCACCGCCCGCCGGTCGCGTGCGAACACCGCGCCGGTGAGCGCGTAGGGGGATGTCCCGTCGACCTGTTCGAGGGTCTCGCTCCACATGCGGTCGGGGTACACGAATACGCTCAGGACGGGACCGAAGATCTCCTCGCACATGGTGCGGTAGTCGGGGCGGTCCGCCCGGATCACGGTCGGCCGGATGAAGTATCCGGTGCTGTCGTCCGCTTCGCCCCCGGCCAGGATCTCGGCGTCGCCCGAGTTCCTCGCGCCCTCGATGTATCCGCTGATCTTGTCGAACGACTGCCGGTGGATCACCGCGCTCATGAAGTTCCCGAAGTCGGCGGGATCGCCCATGGTGATGCCGTCGGTCTCCTCTATCAGGCGGTCGCTGATCTGCCCCCAGAGGCTTTCCGGAATGTAGGCGCGCGACAGGGCGCTGCACTTCTGGCCCTGGTACTCGAAGGCTCCCCTCAGCATCGCGGTGACCAGCGCTTCGGGATCGGCGGACTTGTGCGCGACCAGGAAGTCCTTGCCCCCGGTCTCTCCGACGATGCGCGGGTACGACCGGTAGTGGGGCAGATTGCCGGCCGCTGCCTGCCAGAGCGAGCGGAAGACGGCCGTGGAGCCGGTGAAATGGATGCCCCCGAAGTCCGGGTTCGCCAGCACTGCGCGTGTCACCATCTCGGGATCGCCCGGCACGAAGTTCACCACCCCGGGGGGGAGCCCCGCTTCCTCGAAGATCCGCATGAGGAAGTAGTTGGAATAGACTGCGCTGTGCGAGGGCTTCCACACCACCGAATTGCCCATGAGCGCCGGCGACCCTGTCAGGTTCCCGCCGATGGCGGTGAAGTTGAAGGGTGAGACGGCGTAGACAAACCCGTCCAGGGGACGATAGTCGGACCAGTTCCAGATGCCTCCCGGAGAATGCGGCTGCTCGGAGTAGATCTGCTGGGCGAAGTGGGCGTTGAAGCGGAAGAAATCGATGGTCTCGCAGGCGGCGTCGATCTCCGCCTGATGGCAGGTCTTGCTCTGGCCGAGCATGGTGGCCGCGTTGATCGTAAACCGCCATCGATCGGCCAGGAGGTCCGCCGCGGTCAGGAACACGGAGGCGCGCGTCTCCCAGGGCCACGACGCCCAGTCCCGCCGCGCCTCCATGGCCGCCTGCATGGCCGCCTCCACCTCGGCCGGACCCGCCTGGTGGTAGCGCGCCACCACGTGGCCGTGATCGTGCGGGAGGATGCAGGTGGAGAGGTTGCCGGTTCGCACCTCCTTCCCGCCGATGATCAGGGGGATCTCGATCTCCTGGCCGGACATTTCGGCCAGCCTGGCCCTGAGGGCGGCGCGGGCAGGATCACCAGGGGCGAAGTCGAACACGGGCTCGTTGACGGGCGGGGGGACTTGAACGGTTCCGGCCATGGACATGACAGCCTCGGGTGCGGAAAGGGGGAAGTGAAGGAGCGACCGCGCCACCTGCGGCAGCCGGCCCGAATCCTGTCGCTCGGGGAGCGTGCAGGGAGGCGCGACCGCCGATCGGCAGGGTCAAATCTCGCGATTCGCGATTCGACCGCAAGGGTTGATCCGGGGACGCCGAGGGAGCCTCTGCGGGAGTACCGGGACAGGAGTTCCACGGGAATGTCGGAACGAGGGCGTCAGTGGCCCCCTTGACCTTCTGTCGTCCGGAGCAACCCTCAAGTGCCCCCGCGCCCCTCCCCGGGCCGGAACGAGGGCCCCTCGGCTGGCGTACCCTGTCGTGCGAGACCATGTTGACGCGGCCGCCCTCCACGGGTGCGCAGGACCCACCGCCACCCTCCGACAGAGGCAGAACCTGAAACCGGATACCCAGCAGCCCAGACGGGACTTCGCGGTCGTCATCCCCGCCTATGACGAGGCCCCCGTGGTTGCCGACCTGGTGCGCGAGATGCGGGAGGCATTCCGCGAGTTCGATCTCGACGGCGAGGTCGTCCTGGTGGACGACGGATCGACCGACGGCACCGCCGACCTCGCCAGGCGCGAGTCGGCGGACTGGGACGCGTTTCACGTGGTCAGCCACCGGCGCAACCGTGGCAAGACGGAAGCCATGGTGACCGGGGTGGGTGCCACCGACCGCCCCAACATCATCCTCTTCGACGCCGACCTCCAGCATTCGCCGCGGGACATCCCGCGCTTCCTGGAGAAGCTGGACGAGGGGTGGGACATCGTCTCCGGCCGGCGCATCGGGCACTACGACAAGGCGGCAGTGTCAGAGATCTACAACCGCATGTCGCGCCTGCTCTTCCGGGTGCCCGTCACCCACCTCAACTCGGCGATGAAGGGGTTTCGGCGGGAGATCCTGGACGGACTCACGTTGCGGCACGACTGGCATCGATTTTTCGTGGTGCTGGCTTATGGACGGGGCGCCACCGTCACCGAAATCGACATTCGGCTCTATGACAGGCGCGCGGGCGTATCCAAGTACCAGGGGCTGTGGCGCGTGATGATCGGCCTCACCGACCTGGCCTCGGTGAGCTTTCTGGTGTTCTTTTCGCGCAAGCCGCTGTTGCTCTTCGGAGCTTCCGGGCTGGCTCTGGCTGCTCTGGGCGGGCTGGTTGGCGCAGTCGCGCTCTATCTGCGCTACGGGCATCCGGTGCTGGGGTTCGATCCGTACGTGCCCCCTTTCGGCTATCGTCCTCTCATCCAGCTGGTGGTGTTGCTGGAGACGCTCGGGTTCCTGCTCGCGGGATTCGGCCTGGTAAGCGAGCAGATTGCCCACGTTCGCCACGAGGTCGAAGCGCTGAGGCGCAAGCTGGGGGACGGCGAGGATGCGAGGCGGCCGACCCGCGCGCCGGACTGAAACCGCTGCCGCGCCGACAGGAAGACCGGAGTCGTACCGGCTCGAGAAGCTGGAGGAGATAGATGAGCGCAAGGCGACGGGCCAACCGCAAGCGGTCGGCGAAGGCGCGCCGGGAAGCACACTCCACGCCAAAGAGCACCCGTGGGCCGGCACGGGTTCCGCAGCCGGCCACGCCCCCCGACAGGCCCGCGATCCCCGGCTGGCTGCCCTGGGCGCTCTTTCTCGGGCTCACGGCCTTCGTGTTCCGCGCGTTCATCTTCAGCGACGCCATGCTGTACGGGAGCGACACGCTGGCCGGGGGCTATGCGGGACGCGCCCTGTACGCGCGCGCGATCGCGGAGCTGGGTCGCATCCCGGGCTGGTCGCCCAACCTCCTCGGCGGCACGCCCTTCGTCGAGGCGCTCTCGGGCGGTGATGCCTTCTATCCGCCTTCTCTCCTGCTGCTCATCCTCGTGGAGCCCTACCGGGCGCTGGGGTGGAAGCTCATCATCCACGTGGCGGCGGCGGGCTTCTTCATGTTCGGATGGGCGCGCGCGCTCGGGACCTCGCGGGCCGCGGCGCTGGTGGCGGGCACCGGCTACATGCTCGCCCCGGTCTTCGTCGGGCTGGTGTTCGCCGGTCACGACGCGAAGATGTTCGTCACGGCTCTGGCGCCGCTCCTGTTCTGGATGACGGAGCGCCACTTCCTGCGACCCGGTCTCAAGTCGTTTACGGCGCTTGCCCTGGTCATCGCGCTCGTGATTCTGACCCCCCACTTCCAGATGGCGTACTTCCTCTTCGGCGCCACCGGCCTCTTCGCGATCTTCCGCAGCGTTCAGATCCTGCGGGGGGACGGAGCCGGCTCCGCGGTCGTGCGCCACAAAGACAGGGGTGCCAACGCCCCTGCAGCGTCCCGGCAAGCCCGCGCCCGCGCGGCCACACGGTTCGGTCTGTTCCTGGCGGCGGCGATCACCGGCGCGATCATCGCTGGAGGACAGCTCCTGCCGGCGATGGACTACGTGACCGCCGATTCCCGGCGCACCGCGACCTCCGAAGCGCTTGACGACCCCGCTGCCCTCGCGTGGTCCAGTTCCTGGTCGCTGCACCCGGAGGAAGCGTTCGCTCTCGTCATCCCCGAGTTCTCGGGCGCCAACATCAGCGGCTCGGGAGCCTGGGCGGACAACACCTACTGGGGCCGCAACCCGTTCAAGCACAACCACGAGTACGTCGGCCTGGTGCTGCTCCTGCTGGCGGCGATTTCCTTTGTGGGCGGGCCCAGGCGCGCGTTGCGCTGGTTCTTTGCCGGGCTGGCGGGGGTCGCCCTGCTCTTCAGCCTGGGCGCCCATACGCCCGTCTGGCGCATCGCGTACGAGGTTCTCCCGGGCATCAGCCTTTTCCGGGCTCCGTCGCAGGCGGCCTACCTGATCGCCTTCAGCGCGGCGACGCTCGGCGCGCTGGGCGTGGACCGGATTCTCGCCTGCGTGCGTGATCCGGAGTTGGGTCGCCGGGTTCAGCGCGTTGCCCTGGTCGCTACCGGTGCCCTTGCCGCCATCGCTCTGCTTGCCGCGACGGGCATCCTGACCTCGCTGTGGACGGCCGTGCTGTATCCGGGAATCACCGAGGCCAAGCGCCAGGCGCTCGCGGTGGCGTTGCCCTACATCGGTGCCGGCGCCTGGATCGCCGTCTTCCTGGCGGGCGCCGTGGCGACCCTGGTTTGGGCTCTGCGCAGGGGGCACATCGCGCCGGGCATCGCATTGAGCGCGCTCATCGTCCTGGTAGCGCTCGACGCCTACCGTGTGGACCGCATGTTCATCCAGACCATGGACTTCGAGCGCTGGGCGGCCCCGGACGCGAACATGCAGGCCGTGCTGGACCGCGAAGCCGGCAGCCCGGAGCCCTTCCGCATGCTGTCGTTCCGAAATGCCGGTCAGGACGTGATGCCCACACTCCACGGCGTCGAGCTCGCCGGAGGGCACCATCCCAACGACCTGGCGCGCTACCGTCACCTGATCGGAATGGTTGGGTCGAGCCAGCCGGTCAACCTCTACGGTAACCGGAACATCCGCCGCTTGCTCAACGTGCGCTACCTGCTCTGGCCCGACCTGCAGATGGGGAGTTCACCCCAGGGGACGGTGGTCAGCCGCACCCAGCTGCCCGACGGCCGCGCCTACGAAACCGTGTTCCTGGAGCCGGAGCTGGCGCGGGTGCGGCTGGTGGGGCGGGCGGTGGTGAAATCCGACGACGAGGCGGTGGCGTACATGCTCTCGCCCGAATTCGACCCGGAGACGGAAGTGGTCCTGGCCGAGCCATCGCCCATCGACCTGCCCGGCGAGCCGGTTGACGGGGAGGTGACCTGGCTCGAGCGCGGCCCCGACCGGATGAGGCTCGCCGTCCGGTCCTCCCGGCCGGCGCTGCTCGCGATCGCGGACAACTGGTATCCCGCCTGGCACGCCCGCGTAAACGGCCGCGACACTCCGGTGTTGCGCGCCTACTACACCCTGCGCGCCATTCCCGTAGCGGCAGGGGAGTCCGAGATCGAACTGTGGTACCGGTCCGACGTCGTGCTGCGCAGCTTCTGGCTCAGCGTCATCGTCCTGGCGGGACTGCTCGTCGCGAACGCGGTGCGGACAGGGTCGGCTCGCCGAGCGACCGGGAGTGAAAGGCCCTGAAGAGGTGGCTCTCGCTGGCGGCGCGCGTAGCCCTCACGATCACGGTCACCTGGTTCATCCTCGATCGGGTGGGGCTTACCGTGGCGGAGTTGCGGGCATGGGACCATGTTCTTGCCCGTCCCCGGCCGCTGCCGCTCGTGGCGGCCACGCTGCTGTTGCTCGGCACCCATGCCTTCACCTGCCTGGTCTGGGGCAGGATCGTGTCGGGGCTGGGGGGACCGCGCCTGTCGCCGCGTCACTCGATGAGCATCTACATGATCGCCAATCTGGGCCGCTATCTGCCCGGAAAGGTCTGGTCGATCGTCGGCATGACCGCGCTCGCGAGAGGGAGGGGGGTCCCCGTCGCGGTTTCCGCCACCTCCGCCGTGGTCATGCAGGGCGTGGGCCTGATGGCGGCGGGACTCATCGGTCTGGGGGCGTTCGCCCGCGGGCCCGACCCTCTGCCGCGCTGGGGGATGGCGGGCACCGCACTGGCGATCACCGCGCTGCTTGTGCTGGTCGCGGTTCCGGGCCTGTTTCGCCGCGGGGTCGACCTCTGGTTTCGCGTCTCCCGGGCCGAGCGGCCCCGCAACCTGACGGCGTCGGCCATGCTGCGCTGGCTGCTCCAGCTCACGGTGGCCTGGATCGCGGTCGGGACATCCTTCTGGCTGTTCGCCGTCAGTCTGGGCGTGGAGCTGTCAGCCGTGCAGGCGGGCTCCGCCTTCGCAGCGGCCTATGTGGCAGGCTACCTGATGCTCTTCGCACCTGCGGGAATAGGCGTGCGGGAGGGCTTTCTGGTGGCGTTTCTGGCACCTTCGATCGGAGTCGGCGCCGCTACGGTGCTCGCCATCGCCGCGCGCCTGTGGATGACGGCGGCGGACGTGATTCCCGCCGGTGTCCTGTGGATGTTCTACCAGCGGTCGCTTTCGCCGGCGACCCCGAAGCGAGGTTGACCACGCCCTCGCGCGCTGCCTAAACTTCGGACGGCTTCAGAATCCGCTTGCCCGCCATGCCGGGGGTGCGGACGGGCCGGGGAGGAGAGCGACCAAACATGCTGGCGACGGAGAAGATCGAGGAGGTCCTGGCGACCGTGAGACCCGCGATCCAGCTGGACGGCGGCGACGTCGAACTCATCGACTACGACGAGGCGGAAGGGGTCGTCATGGTTCGCCTCATGGGCGCGTGCGAAACCTGCCCCATCTCAATGCTGACCCTCAGGGAAGGAATCGAACGACGTCTGAAGGATCAGGTTCCCGGGGTCACCCGGGTAGCCGCCGTCTGATTCCACGCGCACTCCAGTCGTCCTCCGGCACCCCTGCTTTCCGACACTTCCTCCACCACTCCAACTTTCCGGCTCTTCCTCCGGCAACTCCAGCTACATAGGGTCATGTCCCAGAAAACTCTCATAGATGCGGTAACGAATGCCCTGTCCGGGGTGCAACACCCGGCCAGCGGGCGTGACATCGTCTCCAGCGGCCACGTTCAGCAACTCGAGGTCGACGAGAAGGGCAAGGTGCGCTTCGCGTTCCACCTGAAACCGGACGATCCCGGGTCCCTGGTGAAATCCGCCCGCACCGCCGCCGGAGCCGTCCGGGGCGTCTCGAGTGTGCGCGTGAACGTGCAGCTTCCCCAGAGTTCACCCGCTCGCCAGAGTGCGTCCCCAGGCGCCTCCGCGCCCCCGGGCTCCTCCGCGCCCGCGCCAACGGGGCGGTCCCCTCTCGTACCGGGTTCGGTTCCCGCTCCCACCCCACGGCCCGGCATCCTGGCCGATACCCGCTATGTGGTGGCCGTGAGCTCGGGGAAGGGGGGTGTGGGCAAGTCCATGGTCACGACCAACCTCGCCGCTGCCCTGGCGCGGCGCCGGCTGCGGGTCGGGCTTCTGGATGCGGACATCTACGGCCCGAACATCCCCGTCATGTTCGGCGAGCGGCGACGGCCCAGCGTATCAGGCGCCAAGGGCAAGGAGATGATCGAGCCGCTGCGCGCGCACGGCGTGAAGCTCATGAGCCTCGGCTTCCTTCTTGCCGAGGAACAACCGGCGATCATGCGCGGCCCGTTGATCGCGGGGGTCTTGAAGCAGTTTCTGGAGCAGGTTCGGTGGGGCACCCTGGATGTCCTGCTGGTCGACATGCCCCCAGGTACCGGGGACGCCCAGCTGTCGCTGGTGCAGTCCGTCAACCTCGACGGGGCGATCATGGTCACAACCCCTCAGGGGGTGGCCACGGCCGATGTCCGGCGCGGCATCAAGATGTTCGAGCGCGTCAACACCCGCGTGATGGGCGTGGTCGAGAACATGAGCGGGATGGCCTGCCCGCACTGCGGCGAGCCGGTAGACGTATTCGGGACGGGTGGGGGAGAGGTTCTGGCGAAGGAACAGGGTGTGCCCTTCCTGGGCGCGGTCCCTCTGGATCCGGCGGTCAGGCGGGCCGGAGACGACGGGATGCCCACCGTGGTCGGACGGCCCGAATCACCGGTGGCGCAGGCGCTGAACCGCATCTGCGATCGCGTCATGGTGGCGCTGCGCGAAGGGCCTGGATGAGGTCATGTCCCTTGCCGCGCGTCGGCCGTAGCGCCATCCGGCAGATGCCGGCGCATGTGCTCGTACGGGACTATCCCGAGACGCTCGCGTTACTCCTGGAGCGTGACGTGAATCTCGAACGCGCGGGTACGTGCCGCGTAGCGGACTTCGCGGCGCCGGAACTGATCAGGGAGATCGAAGCAGCGATCGCCTGGCGGCCCGCAGGCCGTTCTTCGGCGTCCTGACGCAGCGCGGCTGCACGACCCTAACCGTCCAGCCACTTACGGTCGGCCTCGCTCAATTCATTGCGTTTGCGAGGTGCCAGCAGCCTCAGCACCACGTACCCGACGAGAGCAATCGGTGCCACCTTGAACAGCAGGAAACTGGCCAGGCCGAAGCCGATGGAAAAAACGGTGCCCGCCACTGCAAGGACAACTCCCAGAACCAGAAGCGTAACCAACCCCACCGCAAACAGCGTCAACAGGGCACTGATCATCTCGCCAATCTCCCGCGGGCCAATGCCCGAAACCGTACTCCGACCGTGGACTTCACGGTACCCAGACCACATCGATTGCGCCGATACTCGCGTCGATCTCTACCGTAACCCGCATCTCGGCGCTGTCCCAGTCCTGAGAAAAATAGTCGGATCCGCGCTTCAGCATTTCCTGCGCATCCACTGATGTCAGCAGGACATCCGGCACCAGCCGCACGCCGAGTCCTCGCGGGAAGCGAAGTTCAACGGCGCCCAGGTCCAGCTCTACGCTTACGTCCGCGCTTCGTTGCCATTCGCCGGTGAAGTCGAGGGTGGCCTTGCCCGCCTTCGCTTCCAACCGGATGCGCTCGGCGTTCAGGTTGCCGAGGCCTGTCGCGACGAAGTTCGCGGCCCCCGCCTCGAAGGAGGCGAGCTCCAGCTCCGCGGGATTGGGCTGCGAGATCTCTATGCGCGTATCGGACGCACCGGTTTCGACATCCAGATCGCGGATCGCGAGGCCTCCCAGTTCCAGGTCTGCGCGTACCGCCCCGAACTCCAGGTCGAGCAACAGAGGAACGTCTCGGGTCAGTTCCAGGTCCAGTCGTCCCGATCCGTCGCGCGAGCCGAAGCGGACGCCCCTGCCGATGCGGTCCATGCCGATTTCAAGGCGTCCGTTGTCGTAGCGGGTCTCCGGTTCGACGACGTCCTGATCGTACCGGAGCTCCATCCGGTAGAGGGTGCCGGGTTCGCCCGGTCGCAGGTCGAGCACTCCGGCCCCGTATTCCACGTGGACACGCACCTCGTCCTCGCCTGCCAGCTGACGGGACGCGGTCACCGTGCTCCAGTTCTGTGCGGAGACGCCCGTCGCGCCCGATACCAGACCTCCCACCGCCGCGCAGAGCAGCCCCGCTCGCCTGGTAGCCCGCGGGCGAACTCCCCTCGGCATTCGAGCGGCGATGCATCCCTGCTGGAACGCCGCGCTCTTCCAGGGTCTGTTAGTCACCGGCATCTCCCTCCGTCTCGAGTTCCGGTTCTGCGGGACCGCTCGGATCCCCTACGCCACGACCGCGGTTCTTGTGCGCGCTTCGCCGGGAGCGTCGCCTCGTCCACGCCCGCGTCGCGCGAATTCTGCCGCCGTAGCTGGCCGCCATCGCAGCCACATCGGAGGTCCGGCCCGCGCCCGTGAGCAACACGGCCCCGAACCCGACGGTAAGGGCGACCATCGCGGTCGCGACCGCCAGGAAGGTGAACAGTCCGCTGAGGAACGAGCCGAGCGACGGCCCGCCCATCTCCGCCACATGCGAGAACGCGGAGGGCAGGACCAGAGCCGCGAGGCCGACGCCGAGCACATGCACCTGATTGGATGGCCGGAACCGATCAAGAGCCGGGATGCCCTTCCGTGAGAGCCACTCTCCCACGACGGTCGCGACGGCGAGATACCCCAGCCCATGAGCCATGACAACCGCGAGGGGGAAGATTGGCAACCAGGCGATCAACAGGGGAATGCCGATGATCGACACCAGGAGAGCCAGGCCTCCCAGCACCCAGACGGGCAGCAGGAGGAAGCCGCCCGCCAGCCCGACCAGCGCCGCTCGACCGGGGAAGGTCCTCGCCGCGTCCGCCACGTTCTGCAGCCGCTCCCCGGCGAAGTGGACGACCACAAAGCCGACGGCCAGGACGATTGCAAGCCAGAACACGTCCCGGAACAGGCCACCCAGACCGGACATGATGTGGCGCAGCGGCCGAAAGCTCACATCGGCCTGGCGGGCCGGGACGCTGCGTGCGACCGCCGGGACTTCCACATCCGCCTGTTCTCCCGTTTCCTCCGCATCGGGGGTGTCCAGGGTGCGAACGGCTCCCTCGACCGTTCCTCCCTCGCGCTGCAGTCGACCGTCTACAACACGCACATCTCCCCGGATGTATGCGTCTCCATCGATGCGCAGCTCGCCCCGGACCACGACCACGTCGCCTGAGACCTCCCCCGATACGTTGGCGTCGCCCTCCACAACGACCAGAGCCCCCTCGACTTCGTTGCCGCGGCCGACGGTTACATTCTCGCCCACGTATAGCGACAGCGTGGCAAGGTCCACGCCCTCGAGCGCCTCCTCCAGTTCAGGGCCGCGCTGCAGGAGCAGGCGAAGACGGACCGGATCCATGCCTGCCGTGGCGCCTCCCTCCCGGGCGCCCAGAGCGCTCCGGAATGCGGCCCCGTCATCCGCGACGGGAGTGGCCAGCACCTCTTCCAGGGTCTGCTCCAGGCGCGCGGCTACCTCCCGCGCATCGTCGTCCAGTTGCCCGTCCGGTTCCCACGCGCGCAACGCCTCCGCGAGAGGTCCGTCGTCGAGCGGGATGACCTCCGAAAGCAGCGAGCGCCATGAGGCCTCCAGTTCGCCGTTCGCCACGTAGCCCCCGATTTCCTCGCCATTCACCCGGATCTCCCCGTCCTGGAAGGAGATCTCGATGGCGGCGCCGGAGTCGAACTCGAGAGACAGGGTAGCGTCGGAATCGGACACGGTTACGCGGTTCGACACCACTTGCCGCTCTTGCGCGGCGGTCAGATCAGTTACTCCCACGGCCGACAGCGCGAGCATCGCGCCGAAGACCGGGACCGGGCTTGCCGGAGACATGGGCTCAGGTATGAACATGGCGGGGCATCAGTCGGGCCAGCCCGAGGTTGCGATGCAACACCCAGACGGAGGCCAGCGTGAGAGTTGTGAATGCTGCGGCTCCTGCGACCGCAGTCCCGGGAGATGCAAGAAGGTAGTCGGCGAGAGAATAGGCCTGGAACGTTGTCCCACTCTGGATCAGAGCGCCCAGTGCCGAGCTTCCGAATGCCGACAGAGCGTCGCGAGTCTGCCACCACACATAGGTAGCAAGGCCACTGGCGGTTAGTTGCGGGAAGGAATAGACGAACGCCGCCGCGGTGACGAAGGCGGCAGTCGGGACGCTGATCAGCGCGCCTGCCCATGCCCATCCGCGCGGCGAACGCGGCCAGGACCACCGTACACGCCGGGTCTGGTCCCTGCCCGCGCTCTCTTCGGCGATCCGGCGCCAGCGAGCCATCACCCCCTCGGCGAAGCCGGCCGAGGGCGCCAGGGAGGGCAAAGCCTCGAGAGCGACCATCAGGCGGCGCCAGCCCGCAAACCTGCTCTCACACTGCGCGCAGGCTGCCAGATGCGCCTTCGTCTGCGCGGCCCGCCGCCAGGAAAGGGTTCCGTCCGCGAGGTTCTGCAGGCGCCGGCCGGAGAGATGCGCGATGGCGACCGGCCAGGCAAGCCAGCGGCGCAACCATGACCGCGCTCCGGACGGACGCGCGGCCTCGAGGGGGAGTTCGATCCCGGACATGACCCGTTCCGCGAGCCGTCCGGGAGGGGCGAAGCGTCGTAGCTGGCCCAGCTCGCCGAAGACTTCCTGCCAGGCGTCGAGCTGCGCGCGGCATCGGGCGCAGTTCGCCAGATGCTCCGGGGCGGAACCGCGTGCGCCTCCCAGCCCCTCTCCGACATCGAGCAGGGCCTGGATCGCATCACTGTCCAGATGCTCGCCGTGGCTGGGTCGATTCGAATTCATCTGCGGCCTGCTCCAGCGTCCGCGTCCGCCCCTGTTTCCATCCACATCCTCGTGGAAATCCTGCACCTTGTGGTCATCTTAGCCCGGACAAACACTCCGTGCATCAGCTCTCCCCGCCTACGATGCGGGGCCCTGGGGAGTTTCGCATACCTGAACATGCAATCACGCCTCCGCGAGACGAAGCTTGAGTTCGGCCCTGGCCCGGTGAAGGTAGGTCTTTACCGTTCCCAGCGGGATGTCCATGATACGGGCGATCTCGTCGTACGTGTGCCCCTCGATGTGGCGAAGCAGGACCACGATCCGATACTCCTCGCGCAACTCTCCGATGGCCTCCTCGATTTGGCTGGCGAGCTCCCGGTTCTGAACGTATTCCTCGGGACTCTCCCCGGGGGATTTGACAACGAGCCGGGTGCGCGCCTGGGCATCCGGGGTGACCGCGTCCGGAGCGCCGTGCATGGACACCGTCGGAACGCGTCGCTTGCGAAGATGATCGATGGTCAGGTTGTTGGCGATCTTGAAGATCCAACTCGAAAACTTGTACTGGGGATTATAGGTATCGATCGCGTTGAAGGTGCGGATGAAGGCTTCCTGGGCCAGGTCTTCGGCGAGGGCCCGGTCCCTCACCATCCGGTAGATGAGGGAAAAGACGGGGCGCTCATACCTGGAAAGCAACTCGCGATAGGCACCCTCCCGACCCTGCGAGGCGAGGGCGACGAGTTGGGCGTCTTCGACGCTCTGGTAGTTCAAGGGTATCCGCCGGATGAGGTTCGCGCCGCCCCGTACGAAAACGGATCGTGAACGTTTCCAGGGCCAAGCCGTCGTCGGGCGAGGAGCGCGCGCGGCAGGTGCACGAGATCTTCTCGCGCATCGCCCCGCGATACGATTTGCTCAACCGGGTATTGAGCCTGAGCGTCGATCGGTGGTGGCGTCGGCGGGCGGTGAACGCGCTCGACTACTCGGCTCACGGCGCACCCCGGTACCTGGATGCGTGCGCGGGCACCTGCGACCTGGCCATCGAGCTGGCGGCCCGCAGAGACTTTCGAGGCAGCGTCGTGGCGCTGGACTTCGCGGAGCCCATGTTGCGCAGGGGCGAGAGGAAGAGTGGGCGGCTGTCCGTGCACCCCCTGTGCGGAGACGCGCAACGCCTGCCCTTTGCGAGCGAGTCGTTCGATGGCGCCATGGTGGCCTTCGGGGTGCGCAACCTCTCCGACCTCGATGCCGGACTCGCGGAGCTGCGACGGGTTCTGCGCGAAGGGAGTCCGCTGGTGGTGCTCGAATTCACGACTCCCCCGAACCCGGTCGTCCGGGCGGCCTATCTCTGGTACTTCCGGCGAATCCTCCCGGCGGTCGGCCGGATCGTTTCAGGTCACCGCTGGGCGTACAGCTATCTGCCGGCATCAGTCGGTGAGAGTTCCCGGGCCCGCAGGCTCTGGGCCAGCGCCTGCTGGGCGCCGGATTCCGCACTGTACGCTGGCAGCTGCTGACCTTCGGGATCGCGGCGATCCATATCGGTGTGAGGTAGCCGCGCGGACCGGGTGCGGAGCCCGAGGGGTTGCCTCACCCCGAGGGAGGTCCGACCGGAGGCTCCGGACCGGAGATTCCCTGCACTTCCCAAATCGTCACCTCGCCGAGCGTCTCGGGCGGCAGATCGAATCTGGACGGATCCCCGAGGATGAGGATGACCATCCGGTCCGGGTCCAGGTGCGTGCGGAGGACGCGGTGCACATCGGCGGGAGATACCCGCTGGGACGCCCGCCACGTAGCGCTCGAGCCAGTCATCGGGAAGTTCCTGGGCATCGTGCAGGACGCGCCTGGATACGACCTGCAATCGCACCCTGGAAATTGAACGAGAAGCCGTTGCTGGCGGCCTCGACGGCGGATTCCACCTCGTCGCGCGACGGGGGAGAGCGGCGCATCTCCTGCATGACGTCGAGGATGGCCTGCGTTGCGGCGATGGTCGACTCCCCCTCTGGTTCGCGTGAGGGCGCCCACGATGCCCTCGTTGTCGTCGGGGGGTGGTCCAGAACGAACCTGCGCTGTAGGCGAGGCCGAGCTCGGTGCGCACGCGGTTCATGATCCGACTCGAGAAGCCCCCGGATCCAAGGATGGAGCTGGCGATTCGGGAGGCGAAGTAGTCTCGCGAGTCCTCTTGCCGGATCGAACTCCGGTGCGCCATGACGATGGTCGTCTGATCGAGCTCCCGGGGGATCAGGTACACCCCGGGCTGGTCCAGGATTTCGGGCACCGGCGATTCGGGCAGGGTCTCCTCGCACGGGGGCCATCCGGAGAGGAACGTGCGGAGGTGCGGCTCGATGTCACCCCAGTCCAGATTACCCGTGACACCGAGGCTCAAGTTGTCCCGGCACAGGACCCGGCCGTGTGCGGCGAGCAGGGTTTCCCTCGAGAGGTCCTCCGGTTCGAGGTCCTCCGGCGCCATCTCCCAGCCGATGGGATGGTCGCCGAACATGAGCCGGTTGAATTCGGAGAACGCCAGCCGCCCGGGGTCGTCGGGGCGGCGGAGGGCGCTCTCCAGCTCCTGGCCGCGCCAGACCTCGACCTGCACCGAGTCGAAGCGGGGGTGGAGCAGCATGTCCTTCCAGAGGCCCAGTCCCGCCTCCAGGTTCGGGGTGAGGGTGTTCAGGGTGGCGGACGTGCTTCCGCCCGACGATCCGAACGCGAGCTGCAGTGCGTGCTGATCGACCTGTTCGTCGACCGAATCCGGGTGCAGTTCCACGGTTCCACCGAAGCGAAGCATTGAGGGGAGCGCGGTGGTGGCGGCGTAGAGCTCGCGCTCGAACAGTCCGAAGCCGCCCGCGAAACGCGCGTAGAGGTTCACCAGGGGCAGGGAGTGGTCGGACAGAAAGAAGACGGGCACGCCTTCGATTTCATGCTCGGAGGGAGTGGGCGGGGTGAAGGAGAGGGTGGGGAAGCGAAGCGCCTCGACGGCTTCCCGGTCCGCCCGCGGCCTCTGCGCGGAGGCTCTGTCCGGCGTCATCCCTGCCGCCGCGATCAGGATGGCGATCAAGCCGGTGGCGGCGCGCCCAGGTCTGATCACGGGTCCGAGCGCTCCGCGCGCTTCACCAGAGTGGCGACGGTGCGATTGTCGCGCGTGAAATAGGTCCGGACGACGCGCTGCACGTCCTCCGGCTGCACGTTGTACAGCTGTGTGGTTCGCTCGAAGGTGGCCTGCCAGGTGCCGAAGCGGGTGACCGAGCTGGCCAGTTGGAGCGCGAGTCCCAGGTTGGACTGCAGTCGGCGCACACCGGTTGCGACCAGCTGGTTGCGCACACGTTGCAGTTCCCTCTGCTCGGGAGGCTCCTGCGCGAGGCGTTCGATCTCCTCGTAGAGGGCGGCCTCGATCTGGGCGGGAGTGCTGGGAGTGCGCGGGGTGACATGCACCACGAACTGTCTTGGATGGCGCGATCCGGGCAGGGTGGAGGCGGTTACGCTGGCGGCCAGGCGGTCCTGCGTGACCAGGCGCCGGTACAGGCGGGACGTGCGCCGCCCCGCCAGGACGGACGCCAGCATCGTGAGCGCGGGACTGTCGGGGTGGTGTTCGCTGACGGTGTGCCAGCCGACGCGCAGTTGCGGTTCCGCGTCCATGACGAGTTCGACCCGGCGCTCGCCGCGCTGCGGGGGCTCGACGGCGAGGACCGGAGGGGGCGGGTCGCCGGGCCGGATATCGGCCAGGTAGTCCTCCGCCCACCCGGCGATCGAATCCACCACCACGTCGCCCACGATTGCGACCACGGCGTTGCGTGCGCCGTAGTAGCGATGGTGATACTCCTCCACGTGCTGGCGCGAAAGCCGCTCCAGGTCGGACATGTACCCCACCACCGGAACGCCGTAGGGGTGCATGAGGAAGGCCGTTGCCAGGTGAACTTCGTGGAGCAGGCCTCCGGGGTTGGTGTCGACCCGGGTGCGGCGCTCTTCCGCGACCACGTCGCGCTCGGTGTAGAACTCGCGGAACACGGGGTTGTGGGCCCGGTCGCTCTCCAGCAGGAACCACAACTTGGCCCGGTTGGCCGGCAGCTCCACGAAGTACGTGGTGGCCTCCGAACTCGTGGTGGCGTTCAGGTTGCGCGCCCCGTTGCGCGTCAGGATGCGGCTGAACTCGTTGGATACCACCGGGGTCTGTGCCTCTCCCTCGTAGGTCTCCACGCGGCCTCTGAGCGACGAGAGCCGGGCGCTGTCCGGCGCCACGGCCGAGGATTCGGCGAGCAGCGTGTCGTGGATGGCGTCCATGCGTGCGAAGAGATCGAGCTCGGATTCCGCGTCGCGTGTGCCGACCGTGGTGGTCCCCTTGAAGAGCATGTGCTCCAGCAGATGGGCCGTTCCGGTGGACCCGAGTGTCTCATTCACGCCCCCTACCGCGTACTCGACGACGAAGGCCACCGTGGGAGCCGAGGGGCGCGGCAGGACGAGGAGGCGCAACCCGTTCTCGAGCGTCAACTCCCGGACGGGAAGGTCGGGGATGATGCCGTCCTGGCCGGCGGCCTGCCCGGGGAGCGAGACGAGCGCCACCAGGGTGGCAGCCGGGAGGACGGACGCTGCCCGCCTGGGGAATCGCCGGATGTACTCGAAACAGCGCCGTCTGGTCGGACGCTTCCCTGTCATGGCGGCGGTGGCTGGCAGCGCGGACAATGGAACGCCGATCGATTGGCGATGACGGTTCTCAATACGACCCCTGGACACTTCACGCATGCTTGGCCTTCTCGACCGTATATCACCAGACGGGGACCGAACGATCCTTCGAGCCCGGCCGGGTCCCGGTAGTCCCGCAGGGTGGTTCCACAGGCGGCGATGGCGGCTCGCAGCACCTTGCGGATGGATCGGTGCAGGGGCGCGATCTTCGCGGGGGGAATCGCGCGCGCCGGCACCGCCGGATGGATGCCCGCCAGAAACAGCGCCTCGTTGGCGTAGATGTTTCCGATCCCAGCGACGCGCCCCTGGTCGAGCAGCCACGAGCGGATCGGGGCCCGGGAACCCGCCAGCTCCGCCGCAAGGCGGCGCGCTGTGAAGGAGCGGCCCAGCGGTTCGAGCCCCAGCGTGCGCGACCACCGCCGCCACGCGAGTCCCGAGAAGCGCCGCAGCCGGCCGAAACGGCGAACATCGCTGTAGATGGCCGCGTCACCTCCCGCAAGGTCGAAGGCGACACCGGTGTGGACCGGAGGAGGGGTCGGGTCGTCGCGCGGCTGAAAGAGAAGCCGGCCCGTCATCCCCAGGTTGATCACCAGAGTCGTGTCCCGGGAACAGAACCACACGACGTTCTTGCCCCTGCGGCCCACCTGCCGAATCTCCACGCCGCACATCCCGCGGGCGAAGTCGGCAGCGGGCTCGGGCAGCAGATCGGGACGTTTCACGCTCACGCCGGAAATCGTCCGGCCGGTGAGATGCGGCCCGAGGCCGCGCGCGATCGTCTCTGCTTCAGGAAGTTCGGGCAGTCTGACCCCGGCGTGTGGCGGCGAGCGAAGGCGAAGCGGAGGGGCTCACGTCTGCACTGCGGTGCCCGCGGCGGTCACCATGAGCATGTTGCCGATGACCTCGTAGTCCAGATCGACCGAGACGACCGCGTTGGCGCCCCGGTCGGCCGCGCGCTGTGACATCTCGCGAAGGGCATGTTCGCGCGCGTCGGCGAGCGCGCGCTCGTAGGCGCCCGATCTGCCACCCACGACATCCCGCACCGCGGCGAAGAGATCCTTGAAGATGTTGGCGCCGATGATCGCTTCCCCCGTGACGATGCCCAGGTAGTCGCGCACCGGATGTCCTTCCAGCGTTGGTGTAGTCGTGATGATCATGTTCAGTGCCTCGCCAGCTCACGCCAGCCGATGTCGGAGCGGAAGTACTTGCCTGTAAACCGGATCTCGCGGGCGGCGCGGCGGGAACGGTCCGCGGCTTCGGCCAGCGTGTCGCCGAGGCCGGTGGCGGCGAGAACCCGTCCTCCCGCCGTCAGCACCGCGCCATCGTGGGCCCGGGTACCGGCGTGGAATAGCAGTACGTCGGAGTCGTCGGCGAGCGCGGCCGGGATCTCCATGGGCGCGCCCGTCCGGTAGGAGCCGGGATATCCTTCGGCGGCCAGCACCGTGGTCACCGCGGCTCCCTCGGTCGTCTCGGCGCGGTATCCGGCCAGCCCGCTTCCATCCGCGATCGCCATCATGGGGTCGAGCAGCGAACCCCCGAGCAGAGGCAGGACGACCTGGGTCTCCGGATCCCCGAAGCGGCAGTTGAACTCAACCACCCGGGGTCCGTCGTCCGTGAGCATCAGGCCCGCGTACAGCAGGCCCCGGAAGGGACAGCCGGCCGCGGCGAGAGCATCCAGCACGGGTTGCAGGACTTCGTCATTCACGCGCGCGAGCAGTTCATCGGTGGCGAGGGAGACGGGCGCATACGCACCCATGCCGCCGGTGTTGGGCCCGGTGTCGCCCTCCCCGATGCGCTTGTGGTCCTGCGAGGCGACCAACGGGACCGCGCGCTCGCCGTCGCAGAGAGCGAAGACGGAGAGCTCCTCGCCCCTCATGCGTTCTTCGACCACGATTTCGCGGCCGGCATCGCCCATGCTTCCCTCCACGAGCATCTGCCGGATCGCGACGCGGGCCTGCTCGGGGTCGTCGCACACGATTGCCCCCTTTCCCGCCGCCAGCCCGGACGCCTTCACCACGCACGGTCCGCCGCCCTCGACCACGTGCGCCTCGGCCCTCGCCGCGTCGGTGAAGACGCGATAGGTCGCCGTGGGCACACCCGCGGCGCTCATGAGTTCCTTGGCGAAGGCCTTGCTGGACTCGATGCGGGCCGCCGCGCGCGAGGGTCCGAAGGCGGGAACGCCCGCCTCCCCGAGCTGATCCGCGAGGCCGAGGGCAAGCGGGACCTCCGGGCCGATCACCACCAGATCCATCCCACCGGTCGCCGCCCACGACGTCAAGGCGTCCACGTCGGCAGGGGAGAGGTCGATCGCCCGCGCCATCCCGGACATGCCCGCGTTGGGCCGGGTCGCGTAGAAGCGGGCTTCGGGCGCGTCCCGGGCGAGTCTCCAGAGCAGGGCGTGCTCGCGTCCCCCGTTGCCGACGATCAGAATGCGCATGCCACCTGGTCCCGGGCTTACTTGCGAATGTTGTCCCTGATCGATTCGCTCATTCTGCGGGCCGCGCCGCGCATCGACCCGACAAAGCTGCGGGCTTCATCCGCGTAGGCTTGCGCAGCCGAGGAGATGTCTTCCCGGTAGGATGAGTCGGGCTCGTCGCGCCGAGCGTACTCGCCCGCCACGATCCGGTCGTAGTCGCCACTCTCGATCCAGCTCCGCATCTCCGACAGGCGGAGAACCCAGAACGGATGGCTGACCCCGAGCAGGTTGAGCACCTTGAAGACGTGGTCGGCCACGTCCCCGCCTTCCCGATAGTCCTCGGCCTGGCGTACGAACTCGCCGAGGTCGAGGTTCTCCGAGGAGGCGCCCCCGCCCGCCATCTTCATCATGGCGGTCATGGCGACATCCGCGTCCTGTATGGACAGCAGCCCCGCCCGGTCAGACGACAGCTCGCTCTTGCGGGACCATTCGAGCAGGCCCATGAGCACGGCGCGCGCGGCCAGCCCGACAATCGGGAACCCGAGGCTGGCGAGCTGGATCAGCAGCACCATCATCGTGCGGTAGAGGACATGACCGCTGACGATGTGACCCACCTCGTGGCCCAGAATGAAGGAAAGCTCGTCGTCGTTCAGGATCAGGACGGTGCCCGAGTTCAGGATGATGAACGGCTGGTCCATGCCGTAGGCGCCGGCGTTGGCGATCGGCGTCTGGGACACGTACAGCGGATACTCCTCGGTATTCAGCGTCTCGACGATGTCCCGGTAACGCTCGTAGATGTGCCCGTACTGCCGCTCGCTCACACGTAGCGCGTTCGCCTGAAACGCGAGTCGTATGGGCTTTTCACCGAAGAAGCCGAAGAGAGTCCTCAGGACTTCGTCGAAGACCGGAAGCCTGCGCAGGGCCGCGAGGGCCGCGCGATCCGCGGGATGCTCCCAGGAGCGGGACGAAATGCCGGTCAGGATGCGGCGGGCGTGCGCATGAGGCGCGCTCCCGCGCTGTCCGTTGGCGTCCCCGTTTGGGCCGTTCACACCGTCAGAATCGGCCATGGTTGTTCTCCTTCACCGGCGATCTTCCCGGCGTCGTTGTATTCGATAGGGGCCGCGCCGTAGCTTGCGCCCGTTGCGGTCCGGTGCTGTACGCCCCGGTCAAAAACGAGGTTTCAGTCTATGTGTCGAGAATTCAACATGTTCCGTAGATCCGTCGTTCTTCCCGTTCTGCCGGCCAGGGCCTGGTCGAGGTCTTCGCACAGGTCCTGCACGTCCTCGATCCCCACCGAAAGCCGCACCAGGCGGTTGCTCACGCCCATCTCCTCCCTGCGCCTGGCGGGAACCGACGCGTGGGTCATGAGCGCGGGCACCGAAATGAGCGATTCCACACCGCCCAGGCTCTCGGCCAGAGCAAAGATGCGCGTGCCCTCCACCAGCCTCCGGACCGCCGCCTCGGCCGGCAGGCTGACCGACACCATGCCGCTGAAGCCGGTCATCTGACGTGCGGCCAGGCCGTGCTGCGGGTGGGAGGGCAGGCCCGGATAGTGCACCTCCTCGACCGCGGGATGGGCTTGCAGGAAGCGCGCCACCGCCAGTCCGTTGGCGTTGTGCTCGCGCATCCGCACATGCAGGGTCTTGGAGCCGCGCAGACAAAGCCAGCAGTCCATCGGGCCGGGCACGGCGCCGGTCGACTTGCGCAGAAAGCGCAGCTGGTCGGCCAGGTCCTGGTCGCGGACGGTAAGCACGCCGCCGATGATGTCGCTGTGGCCGTTCAGGTACTTGGTGGTCGAGTGCATCACGATGTCCGCGCCCAGCTCGTGGGGGCGCTGGTTCACGGGCGTCGCGAAGGTGTTGTCCACGCACAGGAGCACGCCGGCCTCGCGGGTCAGCTCGGCGACTGCGCGGATATCGCAAAGGCGCATCATGGGGTTGGTGGGAGTCTCGAGGAGAACCAGCCGCGTGGCTGGCCGGAGTGCGTCGCGCACTCGCTCCGGGTCTCGCGAGTCAACAAACGAGAAGGCGAGGCCGGCGCGGGTGAGGATCTGGGTGGCCAACCGGGTCGTGCCCCCATAGGTGTTCTCCTCGCAGACGACGTGGTCGCCCGCGGAGAGCATGCGGGCCACGCAATCGATGGCGGCGAGCCCGCTCGCGAAGGCGATGCCGTCGGAAGCCATTTCCAGCGCGGCAATATTGCGCTCCAGCGCTTCACGGGTAGGGTTCGAGACGCGTGAGTAATCGTACGGCCACCCCTGGTCGAGCCCGGGCTGCACGTAGGTAGAGGTCTGGAAGATGGGAGGCATGATCGCCCCGGTGTGCGGCTCGGGCGACTGTCCTCCGTGTATCGCGAGTGTGCCGAGCCCGTGTCCGGGCGACGGGTTGCTGGGTAAGGACGGCGTCATGGATCCGGGATGTGTGCGAAGGGGTTTGGAAAACGGTGAACGGCTCGAATGTAGTCCGCGCTACAGGACGAACGCGAGTCCCGCCCCTCAACGAGGAGGTTGCCAGCCATGCCGATCGTTCTTCCACCCGGGCTCATGGTGAGCGTTTCGGGCTTCCGGGGGCGGGTTGGAGATCCCTTGACGCCCGAGCTGGTCACGGGTCTCGCGGCGGCCTACGGCGCCTTCCTGCGCACCGGAAGCGGGGGGCGAAGCGTGATCCTGGGGCGCGACTCGCGGACCTCCGGGAGCATGTTCGCGGCGGCGGCCGCGGCCGGGCTGGCGTCGGTGGGATGCGATGTGGTCGAAATCGGCGTCGTACCCACCCCGACGCTCATGATGGCGGTGCGCGACGCGGGCGCATTGGGCGGGGTCGGGGTGACCGCGAGCCACAATCCGGCGGAGTGGAACGCCCTCAAGCTCGCCACCGCGGAAGGGATGTTCCTGGACACGGCCGGGATGGCGCGCTTCCGTCGCGTGCTTGAAGAAGAGATTGAGCGGGCCCCCTGGGACGAGCTGGGCGCCGTCAGCCGCGACGCGGATGCGGGCGAGCGGCATCTGCGGGCGGTTCTGGATCTTCCGTTCGTGGACGTCCCCGCCTTGCGGGCGCGTCGCTTCCGGGTGGCTCTCGACTGTGTGCACGGGGCGGGCGGCGCGGTCATGCCGGAACTCCTGGAGCGCCTGGGGTGCCGCGTTCACGCCATCGGAGCGGAAATGGACGGGCGCTTCCCGCGCGACCCGGAGCCGACGGCCGCGAATCTGGGCGCACTGGCCGCGCTGGTGCGGGAGACCGGGGCGGACCTGGGTCTGGCCGTGGATCCCGACGTGGACCGGCTTTCGCTGGTGGACGAAGCGGGCAACCCGGTCGGCGAGGACTTTACCCTTGCGCTGGCGGCCGCCGCGGTGGTGAGCCGCCGGCCGGGGCTCGTGGTCACCAATCTCTCCACCAGCCAGGTCGTGGAGGACGCGGCTGCGGCGGCCGGGGCGAAGACGCTCCGGGCGGCGGTGGGCGAGATCAACGTGGTGCGCCGCATGCTGGCGGAGGACGCCGTGGTGGGCGGGGAGGGAAATGGCGGAGTCATCGTGCCCGCGCTGCACCACACCCGGGACGCGCTGGTGGGGGCGGCTCTCGTGCTGCAGCACCTTGTCGACGAGGGCCTGTCGCTGGGTGCCGCGGTCGCCCGCTATCCCGGGTACCGCATCGTCAAGGAGAAGGTGACGTTCCCGAGAGAGCGGCTCGGGGCGGCGTACGCCCGGCTTGTCGACCGTTGGCCGG
Source organism: Longimicrobiales bacterium (assembly GCA_965232315.1). Classification (GTDB taxonomy): domain Bacteria; phylum Gemmatimonadota; class Gemmatimonadetes; order Longimicrobiales; family Gaopeijiaceae; genus BD2-11. Next base: position 62,287 of record CBDDPN010000042.1, read on the forward strand.
GCGCCGAGCGGGACGCCACTGACGGGCTGCGGCTCGCGTGGCCCGCCCGCCGCGAGTGGCTGCACGTGCGACCGTCCGGCACCGAGCCGGTGGTGCGGCTGATCGCCGAAGCGCCGGCTGGTCCGGGGGCCGGGGCACTCGTGGAGGCGGCGCGCGCCGAGCTGTCATGACACCACCATCGCAGACATCATGTGCGGCATAGTCGGATACGTGGGTCCCGGCGAGGCGACCCGGGTGCTGATGGAAGGCCTTCGCCGACTCGAGTACCGGGGGTACGACTCGGCCGGACTGGCCGTGGTGAACGACGACGCCCGGCTGACCGTGGTGAAGCGGGCGGGCAAGCTGGCGCGGGTGGAGGCTGCCATCGGTGACAACTCCCCGGGCGGGAGCTGCGGCATCGCTCACACGCGCTGGGCCACCCATGGAGCACCGACCGAGCGCAACGCCCATCCGCATGTCAGCCGGGACGGCAGCGTTGCCGTCGTTCATAACGGCATCATCGAGAATGCGATGCTGCTCAGGCAGCAGCTCGAGACGCTCGGATACCGATTCCGGAGCGAGACGGATACCGAAGTCGTCGTGCATCTGATCGATCTCTTTCTGAAGGAAGGAGCGCCCCTGGAAGAGGCCCTCGCGCTTGCCCTGGAGCGTGTCGAAGGCACCTACGGCATCGCGGCAGTCAGCCAACACGAGCCGGGCAAACTCGTGGCGGCGCGCCAGGGGAGCCCGCTTCTGCTCGGCGTCGGGGCCTCGGGGCAGTACCTGGTGGGTTCAGATGCGGCGGCGGTGGTGTCCGAGACACGCGATGTCGTGTACCTCGCGGATGGCGACTACGCAACGCTGGAACGCAGCGGCTACCGGGTCTACCACATGGGGCGCGGCACCGTGCGTCGCTCCGTGCACCAGGTGACATGGGATCTGGACGCAATCGAGCGAGGTGGCTTCGAGCACTTCATGCTCAAGGAAATCTGCGAGCAGCCGCGGAGTCTGCGCGATGTGCTGCGGGGACGCTTGCTGGACGTCGACGGGATGGCCCGCCTGGGCGGGATCGAGCGCCATCAGGAGGAGCTTCTCTCCGTGGATCGCGTGGTGATGACCGCGTGTGGAACCAGCTGGCACGCGGCGCTGATCGGCGAGTACATGCTCGAGGACCTGGCGCGCATTCCGGTTGAGGTCGAGTACGCCTCGGAGTTCCGTTACAAGAACCCTGTGCTGGACGAGCGCACCCTGGTCATCGCGATCAGCCAGTCGGGAGAGACGGCGGACACCCTGGCCGCGCTGCGGGAGGCTCGCCGCAGGGGAGCGCGCACCATGGGCATCGTCAACGTGGTGGGCTCCTCCATCGCCCGCGAGACCGGTTTCGGCTGCTACCTGCACGCCGGGCCCGAGATCGGGGTGGCGTCCACCAAGGCCTTCACCAGCCAGCTCATGGTGCTCGCCCTCTTCGCCCTGTGGATGGGACGGCGGCGGCAGTTATCCCTGCTCGGTGGCCGGCGCATCGTCCAGGCGATGCAGGCCCTCCCGGGCCAGGTGGAGGAGATTCTGCGCCTGAACGACTCCATTCTGGAGCTTGCGCGAACCTACAGGGACGCCCCCAACTTCCTCTATCTGGGTCGCGGCTACCAGTTTCCGGTGGCGCTCGAGGGGGCGCTGAAGCTGAAGGAAGTGAGCTACATCCACGCCGAGGGCTACCCGGCGGCGGAAATGAAACACGGTCCCATCGCGCTCATCGACGATGCCATGCCGGTTGTGATCCTCGCGCCGAGCGACCCCGTCTACCCCAAGGTCGTTTCCAACATCGAAGAGGTGAAGGCGCGGCATGCGCGCGTTATCGCCGTGGTGAGCGAAGGCAACTCGGAGCTCGAGAACAAGGTGGATCACGTGATTCGCATCCCGGACACCCTGCCTTTCCTGCGTCCCGTGCTGAGCACCGTGCCCCTGCAGCTGCTCGCCTACCATATTGCCGTCCTGCGCGGCTGCGACGTGGACCAGCCCCGCAATCTGGCCAAGTCGGTTACGGTCGAATGAGGGCCGGGGCGTGGGGGCGGCAGACTGTCATGCCGCGGGGACGGCAGACGGTCAGATCGCGGGGGCGGCAGCCGGTAGGGTCGCGGGGACGGACGACGCTCAGGCGGCCCGAGGTGGCCGGCGGTGGGGACCCGGCATGAGGATCGTGCTTCAGCGCGTCGCGCACGCCTCCGTGACGGTGGACGGCTCGACGGCAGGCCGCATCGGCCCGGGTCTCCTGCTGCTCGTCGGGTTCACGGCCGGGGACGGCCCGGACACCCTCCAGTGGATGGCGAACAAGGTCCTGGGGCTGCGGGTCTTCAATGATCCGCACGGGAAGATGAATCTGTCGATCGGGGATGTCGCGGGTGACTTGCTGGTCGTCAGTCAGTTCACGGTGTATGGGGATACCCGGAAGGGACGCCGGCCGAGCTTCATACGGGCCGCGCGGCCGGAAGTCGCGGTGCCCCTGTACGACGCCTTCGTCGCGCTGCTTCGCGAGCGCGCGCCGGGGAGGGTGGAGACCGGCGTGTTCGGGGCCATGATGGATGTCGAGCTCGTCAACGACGGTCCGGTGACGCTGGTGCTGGAACGGTGACGGTCCGTTCGGCGGGCGGACGGAAGCGCGGGCTGGTGCTCGCATCGCGCTCGCCACGGCGCGCGGATCTGCTTTCCATGCTGGGAATCCCGTTTGAGGTCGATCCCGCCGACATCGCCGAGGAAGTCCTGCCTGGAGAGACCGCGACCGCGCACACCCGGCGGCTCGCCGGGGAGAAGGCGCGCGTGGTGGCCGCGCGCAGGCCGGACCGGCTGGTGCTCGCGGGGGACACCGTGGTGGTGCGCGACGGAGGCATTCTGGGCAAGCCGCGGGACGCCGGTCACGCCGTCTCGATGCTGCTCAGCCTGGCGGGCCGGCCGCACGAGGTGGCGAGCGCGCTCGCGTTGGTGGGGCCCGGCGGACGGCTTCACGCCGGCGTGTCCCGGACGCGGGTGTGGCTTCGCTCCTTCGACGCCGGGGAGGCGCGCGCCTACGTGGCCACCGGGGAGCCAATGGACAAGGCCGGGGCGTACGCGATCCAGGGAGTGGGTGCGGTGCTGGTGGAGGCGCTGGAAGGCGACTACTTCACCGTGGTGGGACTCCCTGTTGCGTTGCTGGTGAAGCTCCTGGCCGATGCCGGCGCTCCCTTCGCGTTCGGCGGCGGGAGAGAGGGAGCGGCAGCCGGGATCGAGCCGGTCGCTCCGGCATGGCGGGGAGAGACGGCACGATGAGCAGGGAACCGGCGGTTCTGGCCCTCGACCAGGGGACGACGGGTTCGACAGCCCTGGTCGTCGCCGGCGACGGACGCATCCTGGGACGCGGCTACTCCGAGTTCACACAGCACTTCCCACAGCCTGGCTGGGTCGAGCACGATGCGGAGGAGATCTGGCGCGTGACGTTGCGCGTCGCCCGCGCCGCGCTCGAGGCGGCCGGAAGGGATGTGCGCCTGGAAGCCGTCGGCATCACCAACCAGCGCGAAACCGTGGTGCTGTGGGATCGCACGACGCTCAGGCCCGCCTGCCGGGCTATCGTCTGGCAGGACCGTCGCACGGCTTCCATCTGTGCGGACCTGCGGCTGGGCGGCCATGAGGCCGACGTGCGCAGCCGGACGGGACTCCTGCTGGATCCGTATTTCTCGGGAACCAAGCTGACCTGGCTCTTTCGCGAGCACCCGGAGCTTCGCCGGGCGGCCGAAGCCGGAGATCTGGCCGCCGGCACCATCGACACCTGGCTCGTTGCGCGCCTGACAGGGGGCGAGGTGCACGCCACCGACCACACGAACGCGTCGCGCACCCTCCTGTACAACCTGCGCAGAAAGGCCTGGGACGCGTCGCTCGCAGACCTGCTCGAAGTGCCTCCCGGCATCCTGCCGGAGGTGCGTTCCAGCGCCGGCGACTTCGGGATCGCGCGCGGCGAACTCTTCGGGACGGAGGTGCCGGTCGCTGGGGTGGTCGGTGACCAGCAGGCCGCGCTCTTCGGCCAGGGGTGCTGCCGCCCCGGCCTGGCGAAGGTGACCTACGGGACCGGGGCCTTCCTCCTGCTGCACACGGGCCAGGAGGTGGTCCCCTCCCGGAACGGACTCCTCACCACGCTCGCGTGTGACGCGCGCGGCGGCCCCGCGTACGCCTTGGAGGGCTCGATTTTCTCGGCCGGCGCCGCCGTGCAATGGCTGCGCGATGGCCTCGGAATCCTCGGCGACGCCTCCGAGTCCGAGATCCGTGCGCGCGAGGTGGCGGACAACGCCGGAGTGTACTTCGTGCCCGCGTTCGTCGGCCTGGGAGCGCCGCACTGGATCCCTGAAGCGCGCGGCACGGTTGTGGGCATCACGCGCGGCACGACGGGGTCCCACCTGGCCAGGGCGGCGCTCGAGTCGATGGCCTACGGCACGGTCGACGTGATCAGGGCGATGGAGGAGGACGCCGGGCTGACCACCGAGGAGCTTCGAGCCGACGGCGGGGCGGCGCGCAACCGCTGGCTGATGCAGTTTCAGGCGGATATACTGGGCGCGCCGGTGCGCCGCGCGCCGCGGGTGGAGACCACCGCGCTGGGAGCCGCCGGCCTGGCGGGGATCGCGACCGGCATCTGGCCGGACGGAGACGCGTTCGCCAGGTCTGCGGAGGCGCCGGAGATCTTCGCGCCCGCTATGGAGTACGAGCAACGGAAGGAACTGATGGCGGGTTGGGACCGTGCGGTCGGCGCCGCGTGCACGTGGGCTCGGTCGGCCCGGCCCGAACGCCCGCGCCCGGGGTAAGAGTTGGCCGAGGTTTCAGAAACCGGTGCCGCTTCATATATTTGCAAGGCTGCGCTCAGCCGCATGAGAGACGGCCCGCTGCAGGCCGGACACAGGGGAAAGGGTGCGAACGAATGAGAAACAACAGCCGCTTCTACATCGGTCTGGCTGGCGTCGCCGTGGTCGTGACCTTCCTGATCTGGACCGGTTTCGACAAGGCGATGGTCTACTACCTCACGCCGGTTGAGCTCATGGCGAAGGTGACGGAGGACGACACCTTCCACGACATCGGCGTGAAGGTCAGTGGTCGCGTGGTCAAGGGCAGCTATCAGAACGGCGGCGGCCCCTTCGAACACTACTTCTCCGTGGCGGACCTGGCGCGTGAGGACGCACATTTCCGCGTCGAATACCTCGATATCCTTCCTGACACGTTCAGCGACGAAACCGAGGTCGTGGTCGAGGGACGCTTCCGGCGCGACGGCGTCTTCGAGGCGACTACGGTGCTAACCAAATGTGGTAGCCGCTACGAGGCGGTGCCGGACGAGATGGCCGGATGATTCTCCTCGGGGAGTTCGCCCTCTGGGTGGCTCTGCCGGTATCCATCTGGGGCGTCGTTCTCGCCTTCGTGGGCGGGCACCGAAAGCGCGGGGACCTCGTTCTCTCGGCAGAGCGGTCGGTCTACGCGGTCTTCTTCCTGCTCTGCCTTACCTCCCTGGGGATCATCCTCGCTTTCGTGGGAGGTCACTACGAGTACCAATACGTATGGGGGTACTCCAGCCGGGAACTGGAAACCTACTTCAAGGTGACCGGGCTCTGGGCCGGCCAGCGTGGATCGCTGGTATTCTGGGTACTGCTCCTCGCCCTCTTCTCAAGCATCGCCGTCTTCCAGAACCGCCGGAGGAACCGGGAGTTCATGCCGGCCGTGGTCGGCGTGCTGCTCACCATCACCGCGTTCTTCCTGGCCGTCCTCCTCTTCGCCGACGTGAATCCCTTCGAGAGGCTACCGTTCACTCCGGCGAACGGGCAGGGGCTGAACCCCCAGCTCCAGAACTACTGGATGACCATCCATCCGCCCACCCTGTACCTGGGGTTCACCTCCTTTTCGATACCCTTTGCGTTCGGCGTCGCCGCGCTGGTTACCGGCAAGACCGACGCCCGCTGGCTGGTCGTGACCCGGCGATGGACCCTGTTGAGCTGGTTCTTCCTCACCAACGGGATCATCTTCGGCATGCGCTGGGCATACGAGGAGCTGGGTTGGGGCGGATACTGGTTCTGGGATCCGGTCGAGAACGCCTCTCTGCTTCCCTGGCTCACCGCGACGGCATTCCTCCACTCCATCATGATTCAGGAGCACCGGGGGATGCTGAAGATGTGGAACCTGTCTCTGGTTTCGCTGACCTTCCTGCTCACTCTCTTCGCGACCTTCCTGACGCGTTCCGGGCTCATCGAGTCCGTCCACTCCTTCGCGCAGAACACCCGCATCGCGTACATCTTCCTGGCGTTTCTGGGAGCGGTCACGATGGGTTGCGTGATCCTCATCCTGTGGCGCAAGGACGACCTGCGCGGGGAACGCACCATCGAGTCGTTCCTGTCCCGGGAGTCCGCCTTCCTGATGAACAACCTGATCCTGCTGGGATCGGCCTTCGCGGTGCTCTGGGGCACCCTGTTCCCGCTGATATCCGAGGGGTTCGCGGGGCAGAAGGTGGCTGTGGGGCCGGCGTTCTTCAACCGGGTCAACATCCCGATCGGACTGGTGCTGCTGGCGCTGACCGGGATCGGGCCGGTCATCGCCTGGCGCCGCGCCACCCGCCGCAACCTGCGCCGCAACTTCACGGCGCCGGTGATGATGGCGGTCGCGGTCGTGGCCGGGCTCATGATGGCCGGCATGCGCGGCTTCTACCCGATGGCCACCTTCGCCATCTGCGGCTTCGTGCTCACCATCCTGGTGACGGAGTTCTGGAAGGGTACCAAGGCGCGCGCGCGCATCGAGGGGGAGGGGCTGGGTGTGGCATTCCTGCACCTGATCGCCCGCAACCGTCGCCGCTGGGGCGGCTACATCGTGCATGTCGGCATCGTCCTGATCTTCGCCGGGTTCGCGGGATCCTCGTTCCAGACCGAGATCGACCAGAGCGTCGAGCCGGGTGAACAGATCCGGGCGGTTTCTCCCTACGGGCACGAGTACGTACTCACCTACCAGGGCCTGTCTTCGGCGCGCACCCCGAACATGTGGCAGTGGGTGGCGCTCATGGACGTCTCCCGGGGAGGGCGGCGTCTCGGCACCATCACCGCGGAGCAGCGCATCTACGTGACGGCCGACCAGCCGATCCGGGAGGTTGGCATCCGCTCGACCCCGCTCGAAGACGTCTACGTCATCCTCGCCGGCGTGGAGGACTTCGAGGGCGCCATCCAGAACGACGCCTCCGCCCAGGGGGCCGTCTTCCAGGTGCTGGTCCGCCCGCTGGTGGGATGGATCTGGTACGGCGGGCTGGTCATTACCCTGGGTGCGCTGATCGCCCTCTGGCCCGGCGCGGGCGGACCGGCGCGGCGCAAGGTTCAGGTGGCGCCCGCACGCGCCCGGTTCACGAAGGTCTGACCCGGGCGCCATCGGGTCCTGTCCCTCGCTACGCCACCGCGACGCGCATGACGATTCTTCTGGGGGCTGTGCTGGTTGCCGCGGCGGTCGTCCTCTACGTCGTGCAACCCGTGTTCAGCGGAGAGCAGGCGCCGCTCGCCGGGCTCGACGAGGAGTTCACCGAGGCGGAGGCCCGCAGACATCTGAGCCTGGTCGCCCTGCGGGACGTCGAATACGACTTCGCCACCGGCAAGGTGGACGAACACGACTACCGCGGGTTGCGGGACGAGTTGGCGCGCGAAGCGCTGGACGCGCTCCGGGAGGTGCGGCGAGCCAGGGAGGAGGTGGGCGGCGCCCCACCGGAGCAGGACAACATGGAAGACGACCTGGAGCGGGAGATCGCCGCCTATCGGATCGCGTTGCGGGCGGGCACGCTGTGCGACCGCTGCGGGAGCGCCAACGTCGCGGAGGCGCTCTTCTGCGGAACCTGCGGCAAGCCCCTGGAGCCGGAGCGCGAGGAGGAGACCGCGTCCGCGGCGCGGAGCTGACGATCCGATGACCGTCCCCGCCGCCGCCGGCTCCGGACCCGCTCCTCCGGTCCTGGAGGCGGCGTCGCTGGTTCGCGACTACGGGCCGGTGCGCGCCGTGGATCATGTCTCCTTTCGTCTTGACGCGGGCGAGTTTCTCTCGGTATTCGGCCCCAACGGAGCGGGAAAAACCTCTCTCCTGAGGCTCCTCGCGGGCGGACTTCGACCGACCGCGGGCGAGGTGCGTGTCTCCGGAGCGCCCCTCACCATCGGGGACCGCGCTGCGCGTGGCCGCATCGGCATCCTGTCCCACCTGAGCTTTCTCTACGGCCGCCTGACGGCGCGGGAGAACCTGTGGTTCTACGGCCGGCTGCACGGCCTGGGGGACCTCGACCGCCGGATATCCGCCCGTCTCGGAGAAGTCGGCCTCGAACGATACGCCAACAGCCCCGTGGACACGCTGTCTCGCGGCACGGTGCAGCGGCTCGCCGTGGCGCGCGCGTTGCTGCACGATCCCGACATCGTCCTGCTCGACGAGCCCTATACGGGTCTGGACAGCTACGCCAGCGCGATGCTGCAGGATGTGCTGTCGGCGCTGAAGGGCGGGGGGCGAACGGTGGTCATGGTCACCCACAATCTTGGCAGGGGACTCGAGCTTGCCGACCGCGTGGCGATTCAGGTGCGGGGCCGGTTGGTGTTCGAAGCCGAGCGGGCAGGGCTGGACGCGGACGGCCTGGAGCGGTCCTACAGGCGGGTGGTGGAGGCGGGTGCGTGACGGTCTACCTGCGGCAGGTCGGGGCCATCGTCCGCAAGGACCTCCTGCTGGAGCTGCGCACCCGGGAGCGGCTGGCGGCGATGGCGGCGCTGACCGTGCTGCTGGCGATCCTCTTTCATTTCGCGATAGACCAGGGATTGGTGCGAATGCAGAATCTGGCCGCCGGGCTGATCTGGATTACCATCCTGTTCGGGGGCATGCTGGGGATGGGCCGCACCTTCGAGATGGAGCGTGAACAGGGTGCCATCCAGGGTCTTCTGACAAGCCCCATTCCTCTGGATGGCATTTACCTGGCCAAGGTCGCCACCAACTTCTTGCTGGTCTCGCTCATCGAACTCGTGGCCCTGGCGGCGTACTGGCTGTTCTTCGGGCTCGACTACGGGCGCGACCCGCTCCTCCTGGCCGGAGTGCTGGGCGTGGCGACGCTCGGATTCGTGGCCGTGACCACCCTGTTCAGCGCCGTTTCGGTGCAGACCACGATGGGCCAGACGCTTCTTCCCATCCTGATCTTTCCGCTGCTGGTGCCTGTGGTCATCTTCGGAGTCACGGCCACGGGACGCATCTTCGCCTCGCGTCCGCCCGAGGAGGTCGAGGGGAGCCTGTATCTTCTGGCTGCCTTCACCGTAGTGGCGCTCGCGGCGGGCACGGTTCTCTTTCGATACGTGGTGGAGGAATGATGTCACTTTCGCGCATCCGATGGATGGCCATCGCCCTGGCGGCCCTGGGGGTCGCCGGGGTCCTGGTTCTTCACTGGCAGGTTTTCTTCTGGGTGGGAACCGAGCGCACGATGGGGGTCGTGCAACGGATCTTCTATGTGCACGTTCCCTCTGCCTGGGTGACGTTCCTGGCCTTCGGGATCACGGCCCTGTGTGGGGCCGCCTATCTCTGGCTGCGCGACGAGAGGCTGGACTGGGCGGCGCAATCCGCGGCGGAGGGCGGGCTCGTCTTCGGCGCGGTCATGCTCACCTCCGGGCCGCTCTGGGCTGCGTACGCCTGGGGGACACCCTGGACGTGGGAGCCGCGCCTCACCCTGACGCTACTGATGTGGTTCGTCTTCCTCGGCTACTTCCTCGTGCGCGCGTCGGCGGAGGATCCGCAGGCGGGGAAGCGCATGGCGGCGGTCGTCGGCGTCCTCGGAGCGTTGCTGATCCCGCTGATCCACGTAAGCGTGCTCTGGTTTCCGTCACTCCATCCTCAGCCCGTGGTGATCAAGGACGAAGGACCGACGCTGGACGCGGACATGCTGATCACCCTCTTCACCGGCCTGATCGCATTCACCCTCGTCTTTTTCTCTCTCTTCTTCTTCAGATACGGCCTCGAGCACCTGCGCTACCAGCATGCCCTGGAGACGCGCAACGAACCTCGAGCAGCATAAGGATCAAGGCCATGCATATTCTTCGTTCTCCATCGGGAATCGCCCTTGCCGCCACCGTCCTGGCGCTGCTCGTCAGCGACGCTCCCGCGTTCGCTCAGGTGGGAACCGATGTGCTCGCGCGGCAGTCCCTCCGGCCGTACTGGTACGTGTTTATCGCCTACGCGCTGGCGTGGTTGTTGCTGATGGGCTGGCTGTTGTCCATCGGTCGACGGATCCGGCGACTGGAAGACGCCGGAGCGGGGCAAGACGACCGTCCTGGATGAGGCCTTTTACTGCCCCTGGAGGGACTCATCGGTCCTTGAAGGGAGTTATCTGGCCTTCGGGACCGTTCGCATATAGTTTATCGCACGCTTAACACATCGGTGCCCAACGTCCGGGCGCCTGAAAGCGGCGCGCTGGCGTACTGGACCAAGTCAAGGAGTCACAGGATGAAAAGACACGCGAATTCGGGTGGATTGCTGCCCGCATTCATCGTGGCGGTTGCAGGGCTGGCCAACTTCCAGCCCCTCCATGCGCAGGGCACCACGATGCCCAGCACCCTGCGGTACGGTTCTGGATTCTTGAACGTCCCCGCCGCGTCCACGCTCCCGCACCTGGCGATCACGGGCACCTATTCGGGGTTCGGGATCAGCGTGGACGACCGGGTAATCGCTTCTCCCCGCGGCTTGGAGAAGGGTCGTCTCCCCCCCGAGTTCTCGCAGTGGGCCCAGGACGCATCGGTAGCGGTCGGGCTCTTCGACCGGGTGGAACTGGGTGCCTCGTTCCAGAACTTCGCTGACGCCGACAACGGCGGAAGCATGGTGGGTGCGTTCGGCCGGGTCGCGCTGCTGAATCCAGCTGCGACGGGAGTCGGACTGGCGGTGGGCGGACGCTTCGTATCGGGGCCCTCCTTCCCCGGGAATCACGACTACATGCCTACCCGCCTTGGAGTCCCCGACATCCGATTCTACGGGCAATACGAGGGAGGCCTGGTCGACGATGTGTCCACCAGGTTTTCCCCGTATGTGATGGGGACTTTCCGGCTCGCCGGCCTGGACGCCGGTTTTCTGCCCGAGCACGACCTCACCTTCGGTCTCGGATACGGAGCGGGCATGTTCGGCGACAGCGGAAAGGACCTCAGCTGGTACGGCAGGCGCTATTCGCGCGGCTGGCTTGCGGCCAGCGCCCTCCACGTCCAACTCTCCGAGGGAGTGCTCCTGAACGTCATGGGGGAGTACGACGGGTGGGACGTCAATACCGGTTTTCAGCTGGATGTCGGAGGGATTCGGGCCGGTGCCTACGTGATCGGGGCCCAGAACGTCCGGAACACGACCATATACCGCAGCCGCCACTACGGTGTCACGGTCTCGGTGGCGCTCTGTCCCGGAAGCGGCATGCTGTGCAGGCCCGAGTTGCTCGACCGCCCGGAGCCGATTCAGCTCCCGGCGCCGCCGCCGGATACAGTCGTCATCGAACGCACCAACGAGGTCATGATCGATCTCACCGAGGCGCGCACCCTCTGCCTGGCCACGGGTGAGAACGGCATCGTGCTGGTGACGCCCCAGGGCGCGGAAGTGATTTCCGTGGATGCGCTGGGCGGCTCGTATGCCGGCGAGGCGGAGTGGTTCAACGACGACAGCGAGATCGAGCACGCGGGCAACCCGTACGAGAAGTCGGGCAACGAAGTGAGCCCGAACTGCGCCACCATCACTCTGGTCGGCGAGTGGATGGGAGTTCCGCTCTTCGCGGAATCCTCCATGACGGGAGAGGATCCCCTCCCCATGGTTTACGTGCCCGTGGCCCCCGGGCGCTGGCAGCCGTATGAACTGCCGGCACGAGTTCGCGGCTGACGGTTTCTTTCGGATCGGGGGTCGGTGGAGCCCGTCTCGGCGTGATCGCCGGGACGGGCTTCTTCGCGCCCGGGCCTACCCGCTTCTGAGACCGTGCCGGACCAGGCTGTCGCGCCCGACAACCCCTTCCTGAGGCTCCGTACGCGAACGCTCATCCCGTGGATGATCGTCGCGACGATCGCCACCGCCGTGTCGTTCGTGATCGTAAGCCTGGTAGCAGCCGCGGATCCCACGGACTCGGCAGCCGGGGACCTCGTCGGGGAGATCGTCGTCTATGGCGTGCTCACGGCGTGGATCGTGTGGGCGTGCGGCGAATCCGGCGCCGACCTGGGCCGCCTCATCGGGCGTGTCCCGGCGGGGTACAACTGGTTTCCCGCGGCGGGTCTCCTTGCGACCGCCATGGTGTTTTCGATCGGCTCGTGGTACGTAGCCGCGTACAGCCTCTCTCGCCTTGCCCCGGCGATGCTGGAGTCGCTGATGGCCCTGGACGAACCGGTAGCGGATTCCATCGCTTCCCAGGTCCTGGCGGTCGTCATTGCGGTGGTGCTCGCCCCCGTCATTGAAGAGGTCTTGTTCCGGGGGGTCGTCCTGAGCCGCTGGGGGGTGAAGTGGGGCGTCAGGACCGGGATCGTCGCGACCGCGCTGGTGTTCGGAGTCCTGCACGCGATCGACGCGGCGGGTGCAACGGCTTTCGGCCTGATTACCGCTCTGCTCTACCTTCAGTCCAGAACGCTGATCGTCCCGATCGCCTTCCATGCCGCGAACAATCTGGTCGGAATGCTCGCCGTACTCACTGTCGGATCGGACGAGGCATGGACGTTCGCGGCAGAAGTTGAGGAGATCGAGGCCATGCTCGTCCCCGGCCTGGCCATGACGGCGGTGACGCTTCCGGTCCTGCTATGGTACATCCGGCGCAACTGGCCGGCCCGCGACGTCGCGCTCCCCTACATGGAGGTGCCCTGACGATGGACTGACGTCTTCAGGGACTTGCGGCATCCCAGGACGGCCTGCGGCACGCTTCCGTTTGGTCACGGCGTGCGGAGACCTCGCGCGGGCATTTGGCCTGCCGGGAATCAAGGCAGGGGGTAGCCGGCTCTCTCCAGGTCTTCGACGGTGTCGATGTCCGTGAGCGGTGGCAGGGTGGAAGTTCGGAGCTTCAGCGTTTGCGCGCGCTCCAGGGTAGCCGCGAGCACATCCGCGGTGCTCCACGGCACTCCGCGGAACAGGGCGGGCCAGTCACCGGTCATGCCGATGAGATAGTACCCGCCGTCCAGCGCGGGACCCAGCACGAGATCGCTGTTCACCAGTTCGCTGAATGCCCGGTCGACCAGGCTGCGGTCGACCGCGGGAGCATCGGTGCCGATGGCGCATACGTAGCGCGCCCTCCTCAACTCACTCCGGCAGGCCCGCCTCAGCCGCTCGCCCAGGTCGTCGCCTTCCTGTGGCCTGAAATCGATGCCCCCTTCTCCCAGCCAGTTACGGGCCTTGTCCAGTTCATTCCCTGGATCGATATACGCCACGATGCGGTAGTTGCCGCCGCGCACCCCGTCGAGCACCTGCCGCCCCAGGGTCCGGTAGAGTGCCGCCGCCTCGGTGTCGCCGATGGTTGCGGCCAGGCGCGTCTTGACACGACCGGGGCGGGGCACCTTGGCGAACACGACCAGGGTGCGTCCCGCGCCCCTGGTGTCACCCGTCGCGTCCATTCCTCGATGCGGCTCGTTCCGGATACCAGCGGACGAGACGCCGCGGAGCGACTCCCGCCAGGAACAGGGAGATGGCGATGCCATTGCGAAACCACACCCTCCATCTTCCAAGGCGCTGGTACGTCCTGGGGCTGGTCATCAGCGGGCCGGGCAGCCGCTCGATGCCGCCCGTCCGCCTCAACCGGCGCACCATCTCCACATCCTCCATGAGTGGCAGATCGGGATAGCCGCCAACCGCGTGGAAGGCCTCTCGCCGCACCAGCAGCCCCTGGTCACCGTATACGAGACCGGTGAGGCGCTCGCGCAGCCGTTGACCCGTCTCGACCAGGCGCCAGAACCAGCCCCGTCCCTGCAGGCGAAACAGGAAATACGCCGCCGTGGGGCTGTTGTCGGAGCGAAGCGCGGCGGCCAGCGTCGAGCGCGAGACCGGCGGAAGCCGGGAATCCGCGTGGAGGAAGAGGAGCCAGGGGGTGTCGAGAACGCGCGCGCCTGCGTTCATCTGGGCTGCCCGGCCGCGATGTGCCGAGACGCACTCCACGCCGGCGGCGCGGGCCAGGTTGAGAGTCTCGTCGGTCGAGCCACCGTCGGATACGACGATGCGGACAGGAAGCTGAATCTCGGCGAGGTCGGCCAGCAGTCCGGGCAGGTGACCCGCTTCGTTGATGGTCGGGATCACCACCCCCAGGGTGGCTCCGGTCACGGATCGAGGTCGTTCAGCGTCCAGTCGTACTCGAAGAAGCGCACTTCGATGTTCGAGCGTCGCAGGAACCGGGCATCATCCTCCGGTACGTACCGGGCCAGGAACTCGAGCAGGCCGTCCCTTCCTCCGAAGTCACCGCCATACCAGTCCAGCACTCGATTCAAGGTGAGGGATCCCGCGCCCGAGCGGTCCATGAGGAAATGCTCGGGATTCGCCACCAGCCCGTGCACGGCGCGATCGAGCTGCTCCTCGAGGCGCTCCGGCACGTACGCCTCGGCTGCAAGCGGGGGGCAGCTCAGCGCGGCACAGTTCACCGCGAAATGGATGCGCGGCTCATCCCATGTGGGACGGATGATCTCGTGCTCGATTTCGTCGAGGGATCGCGTCGCGCCGGCCACATCGCAGAAGGCTCCGGTGAACACGTCCCGGATCTGCCAGACGGAGTTGTCCGGACGGTCGGCGAACGCATTGCGGATCGAGCCCACCAGGCCGGCGTTTTTCCGGATCGGGTAGTGCGCCGACACCCGGTGCAGCATGCACGCGTTGTAGGCGTTGATCCAGAAGGCGAGCTGGACGTCGCCAGGCGCCGATTCGAGCGCGTCGAGGTCAGTTTCGTGTAGCTGGTCGAGATAGGCGTCCAGGTCCGCAAGGCGGTCTTGGAGAGCGGCGTAGTCCACGCGCGGCGTACGGACGATGTCCGCCAGGATACTGGTGAAATCCGCATGGTCGGGAATTTCCTGCGCACCGACCGGCGTTGTCGCGATCGCGGATGCGAGCAGTGGCAGGAGAAGGGTCTTTCTTGTCAACATTGTCTGCAACTCCAGCGAGGGTGCTCCGGCGAGCCGGATCGGCCGGGGCCGATCCTCAAAAGAGAACAGCGGTTGCCGTGGCTCCGCAACGGGGGCTCGCAGGTCGTCCCGAATAGACATTCCAGGTGTCAACGGCGGGGCGTTATTATTGGTCCGGCGCGGAACCCTTTCGCTTTCTGTTCGGGTTTCGTATCTTGACCTGCACTTCTTCGTTACAGGAAACGACAAGGAGACGGACAGCGATGGCTCGCAAGATCCAGACCACTTCGAAGAGCAAGGCGCTGGAGAACGCCCTTACGCAGATCGAGAGGGCTCATGGAAAGGGCGCGATCATGAAGATGGGGTCGGACTCATCGCGGATTCAGATCGAATCCATCTCCACGGGGTCGCTCAATCTGGACGCCGCGACCGGAGTCGGCGGCGTGCCTCGAGGACGGATCAGCGAGGTATACGGACCCGAATCCAGCGGAAAGACCACCCTCTGTCTTCACGTGATCGCGAACGCGCAACGCGGAGGGGGCATCGCGGCATTCATCGACGCGGAACATGCTCTGGACATAGGCTATGCGCGAAAGCTCGGCGTCAACATCGACGAATTGCTGGTGGCGCAGCCGGATACCGGCGAACAGGCCCTCGAGATCGCCGAGGTGCTGATCCGCTCCAACGCCATAGACGTCATCGTCATCGACTCGGTGGCTGCTCTGGTGCCGCGCGCGGAGATCGAAGGGGAGATGGGCGATTCGCACGTGGGGCTGCAGGCGCGGCTGATGAGCCAGGCGCTGCGCAAGCTGACGGGCGCGGTGAATCGCTCGCACACCTCGGTGATCTTCACGAACCAGATCCGCGAGAAGGTAGGGGTCATGTTCGGAAGCCCGGAAACGACGTCCGGGGGCCGTGCCCTCAAGTTCTACGCCTCGCTGCGACTCGACATCCGGCGCATCGGTGCCATCAAGGACGGCCAGGAATTCCTGGGTAACCGGATTCGCGTGAAGGTGGTGAAGAACAAGTGCGCGCCGCCCTTCCGCCAGGCGGAGTTCGACATTCTGTACGACCTGGGCATCAGCCATTCCTCGCTTCTGATCGACCTGGGGGTGGACAAGGGGGTCGTCTCCCGGTCGGGCTCGTGGTTCTCCTACGGGGACCTGCGTCTCGGGCAGGGCAAGGACAACTCCCGCAAGTTCCTGGAGGAGAACGAGGACATCGCCCGGGAGATCGAGGGGAAGGTGCGGGTTGCGCTCGGACTGGATCGGCCCGACGAGAGTCCCGCGGCTGAGGCCGACAAGAAGAGTTCGCCCAAAGGGAAGCGGGCGCGAGCCCGAACTGGCCCATCGTCCACGGCGGGTCCGCGCAGAAGCACGGCCAGGAAGGTCGGCGGAAAGCGGGTCGTGGCTTGACGTCGCGATGACGCCGGGCCGGGCACGTATTGAGCCCGGCTGCGGGGCGTGGTTATTCTAGAGCCGAGCGCCCCCCTTGCAGGGCCCGTTGAATCTTCCCCAGAGGGCCCGATCCCGATGGACACTGCCGACATTCGCCGACGCTTTCTGAAATTCTTCGAAGAGCGTGGGCACGGCGTCCTGCCAAGCTCGTCGCTGGTGCCTGGGGACGATCCCACCCTGCTGTTCACGAATGCGGGCATGGTTCAGTTCAAGCGCGTGTTTCTGGGAGAGGAGGTTGCGCCGCACCGGACCGCCGTAACCTCCCAGAAATGCCTCCGCGCGGGCGGAAAACACAACGACCTGGAGGAGGTGGGACGGACCGCGCGCCACCATACCTTCTTCGAAATGCTCGGCAACTTCTCCTTCGGGGACTATTTCAAGCGTGAGGCCATCCACTACGCGTGGGATTTCCTCACCGGCGAGTTGGCAATGGATCCGGACCGGCTGTACGCGACCGTCCACTACACCGACGACGAAGCGGCGGAGCTGTGGCACGAGGTGGCGGGCCTCGACCGCGCGCGCATCTACCGGCTGGGCGACAAGGACAATTTCTGGCAGATGGCCGACACGGGGCCCTGCGGGCCGTGTTCCGAGGTCCACTACGACCTGCGCCCGGAGGCGGAACGCGGCGTGATCCTCCCGGTGGCCGAGTTCGAGGAGAAGGGTGAGCGGGGTGAGTTTCTCGAGTTGTGGAACCTGGTCTTCATGCAGTTCAACCGGGATGACGCGGGCGTGCAGCACCCACTGCCGGCGCCCTCCATCGACACCGGAGCAGGGCTGGAGCGCCTGGCCACGGTGCTGCAGGGCGTGGACTCCAACTACCACATCGACCTCTTCCGGCCGCTGCTGGAGCGCGCGGCCGAGGCTGTCGGGCGGCCGTACGCAGCGGACGAGCCGGCGGGGGTGAGCTACCGGGTATTAGCCGACCATGGCAGAGCGGTGGCGTTTCTGCTGGCGGACGGGGTCTATCCGTCCAATGAGGGGCGGGGCTACGTGCTGCGTCGTATTCTGCGCCGTGGGGTTCGGCACGCGTGGCTGCTTGGACGCCGTGAGCCCACGGTGGTGGAGGTTGTGGACGCGGTGATCTCCACCATGGGCGAGGCGTTCCCCGGACTGGTCGAGCGGGCGGATCACATCCGTTCGATTACGCGCGCCGAGGAAGAGCGCTTCCTGAACACCATCGAAGGCGGGATGGAGCGCTTCGAGGCGATCGTCGCGGACGGGGCGCAGGGCGGTGTGATCGGGGGAGAGGACGCTTTTCGGCTATACGACACCTTCGGCTTTCCGCTCGACCTCACCGAGGTGATGGCGCGTGAGCGGGGGTACGGTGTCGATGTGGACGGGTTCGAAGCGGCGCTGGCGAGGCAGAGGGAGCGGAGTCGGAATATCCCGATCACCGTCCCGACCGTGGAGGGCGGTCCAGGCACAAATGACCCGGTTGAGTTGACGGTCGTTGAGGCGTGGCGACCGTTGGATCCGGATGGCGAGCAAACGTTCGTCGGCTACGATTGTCGAGGCGTGTCCACCGAGGTCATCGCCGCGCGCCGAGGCGACGCTGAATGGGGCGTGCAGCTGCGCGAGAACCCCTTCTACGTGGAGGCCGGCGGCCAGATCTCCGACCAGGGGACGGTGACCGGGGACGGCTGGCAGCTCACGGTGAAGCGGGTCGAGCGGGTGGAGGGGCGGACCGCGCTGATCGGGCCGCTGGAGGGCGATCCGCCGCCGCTGGATGCGGGTCCGATTCCGGCGCGGGCGCAGGTCCCGGAGGACATCCGGCACGACACCGAGCGAAACCACACCGCGACCCACCTGCTCCATGCGGCGCTGCGGTCGGTTTTGGGCGAGCACGCCACACAGCAGGGGTCGCTGGTGGCGCCGGACCGGTTGCGCTTCGACTTCGCCCACTCCGGGCCGATGACGCCGGACGAGGTCGAGCGGGTTGAGTCCTACGTCAACGAGGCGGTGTGGCGCGACCATCCGGTCGAGGTGGGGGAGTCGTCCTACGACGAGGCCATTGCGGCAGGCGCGATGGCCCTGTTCGGCGAGAAGTATGGCGACCGCGTGCGCACGATCACGATTCCCGGGATCAGCACGGAGCTGTGCGGTGGAACCCACCTGCGCCACACGGGCGAGGTGGGGCTCTTCAAGGTCGTCGGCGAGGCCGGGGTTGCGGCGGGCGTGCGCCGCGTCGAGGCGGTCACGGGCCCCGGGGCGCTGGAGTACTATCGAGGAATCGAAGCGGATCTCGAGCAGGTGTCGGGCCTGCTCCGCACGCCGGTGCGCAACGCGGTGCGGCGCACGCGGCAGCTTATCGACGAGAAGAAGGAGCTCGAGCGGCTGCTGGACGAGATGAGCAAGGCGGGGAGCGGGCGCGAAACCGTGGTCGTGGCCAGCGAACTCACCCTCGGTGACGGCGATCCCTTCCGGGCGGCCTACCGGGCGGTGCGTCTGCGCGCGCGCCGACCAGCGGAGGTGCGCAGCTACGGGGACGACTTCCTGGCCGCCGAGCCGGGTGGGGTGGCGGTGGTCGCCGCCGAGCTTCCCGGGGGCAAGCAGACCCTGTTCAGCTTCGTCGGAGCCGCTCTCGTCCGGCGCGGGATCAAGGCGGACGAGGTGGTGCGGGGGGTGGCGGCGGTGGTCGGTGGGCGGGGCGGCGGACGACCTCACATGGCCCAGGCGGGTGTCGCGGATCCCAGCCGGCTGGACGAGGCGCTGGCTGCGGGCGAAGCGGTGGTGCGCGAACTGTCGGGCCGCGGCCAGGGCGATGTGCGGTGACGGGTCTGCGAGGTTGGCTGGAGGCTCGTCGCCCGGTTGTCCCTGACGCGTTGAGGGATTGGCTCGCAGTCGACGACGACCTGCCCTTCTCGGTCGAGGCGCTGGTCGGACTCGGCATCGCGGAGCTTGAGCGAGCCGAGGTGACGCGGCGGCTCGATCGCAACGCCGCCTTCCACTTGTTGGCGGCGGATGCGTTTCTCACCTACGCCTGCGAGGCCGCCACGGACGAAACGGGGGCCGCCGACATCGCCTCTCGCCTCGATTGGACCCTGAATCGCTGCGCGGCTGCCTGGCGGTGACGCAACGCAAGGAGCTGCCGACCGCTCCCGGCTCGGTCCAGTGGGTGATTCGCAAGCTCGAGCGGGCGGGCTTCGACACGTGGGCCGTGGGGGGCATCGTTCGCGACGCGCTGGCGGGACGGCCCGCCGATGACGACTGGGATCTGGCCACGCGCGCACGGCCCCAGCAGGTGCGGGCTGTGTTCGGAAGGGTGGTTCCGATCGGGGTCGAGCACGGCACGGTGGGGGTCGTCACGCGCGAGGGCATGCACGAGATCACCACCTTCCGCCGCGATGTCGAGACCTTCGGTCGCAGGGCTACCGTCGAGTTTGCCGACGACATCGAAGAGGACCTGGCTCGGCGGGATTTCACCATCAACGCCATCGCCTGGCACCCGTTGCGCAGGGAGATGCGCGATCCATTCGGGGGCGCGGACGATCTGGCCAGGGGTGTCGTTCGCACGGTCGGAGATGCCCCGACTCGCTTCGCCGAAGACTTCCTGCGCATCCTGCGCGCGCTCCGCTTCGCCGGCCGCTTCGCGCTCACCATTCAGCCGGAGACCTGGTCCGCCCTGTGCGAGCACCGGCAGCAGCTGGCACACCTGTCGCCCGAGCGGGTGCGCGAGGAGTTGATGAAGATCCTCGCTTCCTCGATGCCCTCGCGGGCGCTTTCGTTGTACGCCGCCGCGGGCGTCCTCCCGGTGCTGTATCCGGAGTTGGAGCGGTGTCTGGGCCATGTCGGACGACCCCGCCGGAGCGGTCGCCTTCGTGACCAGGGAACACTCCTCGACCTATGGAGTGCCGGCCTGCTCATGGCCGACAACGTCTCGAAGAGGTATCCGCTCGCTCGTCTGGCCTGCCTCCTGCACGGCATCGGCGTACCCTCCACGGGCATGGGCGGGAAGCTCGCCGTGGAAGAGCGCGCCGGGTTGCGTGCCGCTGGGCTGATGGAGCGGCTGCGCTACTCACGCTCCAACATCGAAGCGGTGAGCGCACTGACAGGGGCCACCGCAACGCCCCCCGCCCCGGACGCGCGTCCTGCAACGCTGCGCCGCTGGCTGCGCCGGACCCGTCGGGTCGACCAACGCGGTCTCTTCCGCGTCTGGATCGCGCGCGCTCGCCTCGACGCCGGCCTGGGAGTCCGGGGTGCGGGGGCCGCCGTTCTATCGCGCTGGAGAACGGTCAGGACAGAAATGGCGGCCGATCCCCCCCCTCACCGTTGCGGATCTCGCCTTCGGGGGCCGGGATCTGATCGACATGGGAATGCTGCCCGGGCCGGGCTTCGGCGAAATCCTCGCTCACCTGCTGGAGCTGGTGCTGGACGAGCCTGCCTTGAATCGCCGTTCCGTCCTGGCGGACCGAGCCCGGCGATACATCACCGCACGAGGGAGGCGGCGCGACAATCCGAACGGAGGAGCGATGTGAGTTCAGGTAGGCGAATTGGGTGCAATGGGGCGAGGTCGGCTGGGGGAGGTCTCCGGTCGGAGTCGTTGGTCGGAGTCGTTGGTCGGAGTCACTGGTCGGAGAGGTCGTTGGTCATGAGTAGCAGGGAGGGTGAGGCCAGGTGACCGCCGGCAGATCCGGAGCGCCCGACGAACCAACGCTCTTCGGGGATGCTCGGGTTGGCGCTTCCGGCCTCCGGGCGGGGGATGCGCTGGCAAGCCAGCGCGGCGCAGGTCCCGCACAGGCGTCGGCCAGGCGTGCCGCCGTGCCGCTCGCCGCCCGCATGCGCCCGCGAGCTCTGCCCGAGTTCGTGGGACAGGATCAACTACTGGGAGAAGGGGGGCCGCTCCGGATGATGCTCGAGGGCGGCGCGTTATCGAGCCTCATCCTGTGGGGCCCCCCGGGCAGCGGCAAGACCACACTCGCGCGGCTCCTGGCCCGCCGTGGCGATGCCGCATTCGTCGCGTTCTCCGCAGTCACCGAGGGGGTGGCGCGCGTCCGCGGGATCATCGCCGAAGCCCGTCAGCGCCTCGCCGCGACCGGACGCGGGACGATCCTCTTCTGCGACGAGATTCACCGCTTCAACAAGGCCCAGCAGGACGCGTTCCTCCCCTACGTGGAAGAGGGGGTCGTATTCCTGGTTGGCGCGACCACCGAGAATCCGAGCTTCGAGGTCATTCGCCCGCTGCTCTCGCGGGCCCCGGTGTTCGTCCTGCAGCCGCTATCCGTGGAAGCGCTGACCGGGATCCTGAGGCGCGCGCTCGAGGATGGTGAACGAGGGCTGGGACGATCGCCGGAGGGCGCGCATGGCGATGCACTCGACTGGATCGCCCGGCAGGCGGACGGAGATGCCCGGCGGGCCCTCGGAGTCCTGGAACGGGCCAGCGACCTGGCCGGCGCGGATCGGGCCATCTCGCTGGAACACGCGCGGGAAGCGGCCCAGCACCGGTTCGCGCACTTCGACAAGGGAGGAGAGGAGCACTACAACACCATCTCCGCGCTCCACAAGTCGATTCGCGGCAGCGATCCGGATGCCGCCCTCTACTGGCTGGCCCGGATGCTCGAGGGCGGGCAGGATCCGCTCTACATCGCGCGAAGGCTGGTGCGCATGGCCTCCGAGGACATCGGGCTCGCCGACCCGCAGGCCCTGGCCGTGGCGCTGGCCGGGCGCGACGCTTTCCACTTCCTGGGTTCGCCCGAGGGGGAACTCGCGCTGGCGGGGATAGTGGTGTACCTGGCGGCGGCTCCCAAGTCGAATCGTCTCTACCGGGCGTGGACCGTCGCGGCGAGCGCGGCACGCAAGACGCCTGGCGTGCCGGTGCCGATGCATCTGCGCAACTCGCCCACCGATCTGATGAAGGAGCTGGGATACGGCGCCGGGTATCAGTACGACCCGGACAGCGCGGAAGGCGTCGCCGCCCAGAGCTACCTTCCCGACGAGCTCGAGGGAAGGCGCTTCTATTCTCCGGGGGTTGCCGGAACGGAGAACGATATCGCGGAGAGGCTCGAACGCTTCAGAGTTCTGCGCGCCCGCGCAGCGTCGGATGACGAGCCCGGGGCAGGGGACACCTTACCACACTCGCGGACGTAGGCGAAATCCGGATGCTCCAACTTGCCACGAGCCTTGCCCTTCCCCACGGGCGCGGCAGCGGGCCGAGGAAACGCAGAGACACTCGCAGCACACGGAGGTGGCGCAATCCCTGAGCGACTCATCGACAACCGCCCGGCCACGGATCGCGCGATCCTTGTGGGCGCGCCCCTCGCACGTCTGCGGCAGGCCACCGCGCGGGAGCACCTCGACGAACTGGCCCGCCTTGCGGACACGGCCGGAGCGGACGTGGTCGGGAAGGTCCGGCAGCGCATCCGCAGGCCCCATCCGCACTTCTACATCGGCCGGGGAAAGGCCGGCGAACTTCGCTCGGTCGCGCGCGAGGCCGAGGCCAACCTGGTCATCTTCGACGATGAGCTGAAACCGGACCAGGCCCGCCATCTGGAAGACTTTCTGGGGATACGGGTCATGGACCGCGCCGAGCTCATCCTGGATATCTTCGCCACCCGGGCGCGAACCCGGGAAGCCCGGATGCAGGTGGAGCTGGCGCAACTCGAATACCTGCTGCCCCGGCTGAAGCGCATGTGGAGCCACCTGTCGCGCATCCGCGGAGGGATCGGGCTGCGAGGGCCGGGAGAGACCCAGCTCGAGACCGACCGCCGCCTGATCGGCACCCGGATCACGGATCTGAAGCATAAGCTGGAGGCGGTGGGCCGGTCGCGCGCCACCCAGCGCAAGGGCCGCGCGAACTCGTTCCGGGCAGCGTTGGTCGGGTATACCAACGCGGGCAAGTCGTCGCTGCTCAAGGCGCTCTCCGGCGCCGACCTGTTTGTGGAGGACCGGCTCTTCGCCACCCTCGATTCCGCTACGCGCGTCGTGCCCGTGGGGGAAGGCCACCAGGCGCTGCTCACCGACACCGTGGGCTTCATCCGCAAGCTGCCGCACGACCTGATCGCCTCCTTTCGGTCGACTCTGGAGGAGGCGCGGGAGGCTGACCTGATCCTGCACGTGCTGGATGCCTCGTGCGCCGACTGGGAAGGGCGCCTGGCGGTCGTGCACGAGGTGCTCGAGGAGCTGGAGCTGCTGGAAGCGCCCCGCGTGCTCGTGTTCAACAAGACCGATCTCATCACCCACGCCGAAGAGGAAGTCCTGAGGGAACGGGTGCGGGGTCGGGAGCCCAACCCCACCGTCTTCCTGTCGGTCTTCCAGCCGGAGACGCTCGGGCGCCTGAAGAACGTGCTCCTGGCGCGCATCCGAGCGGCGCTGCGCAGCGTTCAGGTGGTGGTGAAAGTGACGGACGGGGGGACGCTTGCAGCGCTGTATCGCGAGGGTGAGGTTGTGAAGACGACGGGAGACGACTCGGCCCTCACAGTCACGGCCCGACTGCCCGCACCGGCTCTCGGCCGCCTCCAGGCCCGCGGGGATATCGAAATTCTGGAGGTCGCCGCTCCGGGAGTGTCCGAAGACATCGTCCCTTCATCCGGTTGAGAGCACCATGCGCTTCTATGTCAACATCGATCATGTCGCCACCGTCCGGCAGGCGCGCCGGACCGACGAGCCCGATCCCGTGCGCGCGGCGGTGCTGACCGAGCTCGGGGGCGCCGATGGCATCACCGTGCACCTGCGAGAGGACCGCCGCCACATCCACGACCGCGACGTGCGGCTTCTCATGGAGACGACCCGTACCGGCATCAACCTCGAGCTGGCGACCGCCCCCGACATCCTCGGCCTGGCGTGCGAGCTCAGGCCCATGCAGGCCACGCTGGTGCCGGAGCGGCGCGAGGAGGTGACCACCGAAGGCGGACTGGCGCTCCGTTCGGCGGAGGTGCGTGCCGCCATGCGGGACGCGCTCGCCCGCCTGAGCGACGCCGGCGTCAGGACTTCGCTCTTCATCGATCCCGACGAGGCGTCGATCGAAGCCAGCGCCGAGGTGGGCGCCGACGCCGTCGAGATTCATACGGGTGAGTACGCGCTGGCGAGCCTGAACGGGCGCCCCGCGCAGCTGGAGCGCATCGTCGCGGCGGCCCGTGCCGGACGTGCTGCCGGGCTGGCGGTGCACGCCGGACACGGTCTGACCTACGAGAACGTCATCCCGGTCGCCGCCGTGAGCGAGATCGAGGAGCTGAACATCGGCCATAGCATCATCTCGCGCGCGGTGCTGGTGGGCCTCGAGCGGGCGGTGGCGGAGATGAAGGACATCATACGGCGCGCCCCCGCCATGATGGGCGCCGACGGCTGGCTGCCTCCCATCGGCTACTGAGGTTTCCGGTGACGTCGGCGTGGAAGTCCATCGCAGGGCTCTCCATCAGCGTCGTACTGTTGTGGTGGGTATTCCGCGGCGAAGATCTGGGCGCCATCGGGGCGGAGGTCGCGGCCGCCGACCCGTGGTGGCTTCTCGCCTCGGTGTTTGTCGCGACCTCCGGCTACCTGGTGCGCGCGATGCGGTGGAAGGTGCTGCTCAGCCCCTTGCGCCCCCGGACCGGGCTGCGGGCCCGCTTCGCCGCCACCTCCATCGGCTTCATGGCGAACAACCTGCTCCCCGCGCGCGCCGGCGAGTTCGCCCGGGCATGGTCGCTTGCTCGCATGGAAGACATGCGCGTCTCCGCGTGTCTGGCCTCGCTTGCCGTGGAGCGGCTTCTCGACGGCGTCACGATCGTGGCGCTTCTGGTGGTTTCGTTGTCGCTGCCGGGGTTGTCCGCGGACGCGGGACTGGCCGGCGAACGGGTCGGCGGAGCGCTGGTGGGGTTTGTGGCCGTGCTGGTGGTGGTGGTGGTCGTCGTGGCATTGGTGCTCGCGCGCCCGGATATGGTGCTGGGGGTTGCGCGCCTCGCCGTCACGCGACTGCCGAGCCGAGCGGGGGAGAAGGTACTGTCCGTTCTCGAGGGCCTCATCCAGGGGCTCGGCGCGTTGCGCAGTCCGCGACTGGTCGTGCGCGGGGCGGTGTGGAGCCTCGTCTTCTGGCTCTGGCACTCGGCGTCGTTCTGGCTGGGCTTCCACGCGTTCGGCATCGAGGCAGGGTACGCGGAGGCGCTCTTCCTGAATGGCATCACCGCCCTCGCGGTCGCGGTCCCTTCGGCGCCCGGCTTCTTCGGCCCGTTCGAGGCCGCGGTGCGGGTCGCGCTCGTCGGCGTCCTCGGCGTCGGCGAAACCCCGGCGCTGGCGTTCGCCGCCGGCTACCACATCGCGACCTTCATCCCGGTGACCGCGATCGGGCTGTGGTATCTCTGGCGCATGGGGTTCTCGTTCAGGGAGATCGGGAGCGGGCGCAAGCGCGGACCCTCGGCGCTTCACCGGGAGCGCGGGGAGCTTTCCGGAGCGTGAGGAGGCAGGCGCGGACGTGACCGGCACGGTCTTCGTCGAGGCTCCCGCCAAGGTCAACCTCATCCTCAGGGTGGGAGCGCGGCGCGCGGACGGGTACCACAACGTCGACACGCTCTTCGCGGGGGTGGGGTTGTGCGACCACCTCCGGGTGGACCGCGCCGCGCGCGGCATTGCCCTGCAGGTCACCGGCGCCGACCTGGGCGACCCGCGCGACAACCTGGTCTACAGGGCGGCGCGGGCGTACCTGCGGGCCCGTGGCCGCCGGGATGGGGTGGCCATCCGGCTCGAGAAGCGCATCCCGGTCGGCGGCGGGCTGGGAGGCGGCTCCTCCGACGCGGCGGCGACGCTCCGCTGCCTGGACGAGCTGTTCTCGCCCCCGGTGGGCGTCGCCGCCCTCACCGAGGTGGCGCGCGGCCTGGGGGCCGATGTTCCCTTCTTTCTGTGCCGGTCGCCGCTCGCACTCGGCAGCGGCCGGGGCGACCGCCTCACGCCGCTGCCGCCGCTACCCGCCCGCCCGGTGCTGCTGGTGGGGTCGCCGGAGGGGGTGGGGACTGCCTGGGCGTACAACCTGCTGGCCCGGGGGCGGGAGGAGGGGGGGATGGGGCAACCCCAGGAGCAGCGGCCGACCCCGGAGCAGCCAGCCCCGGAGCAGCGGCCGACCCCGGAGCAGCGGCCGGGCTCGGAGCAGCCAGCCCCGAAGCAGCCGCCCCCACTCACCGCCGCCAGCTGCTCCGACTGGCTCACGGTGGCGGGGCTGGCCCACAACGACTTCGAAACGCCCGTCTTCGCCGTCCGCCCCGACCTCCGGGACACGGTGTTCGCGCTGGTCGAGAGTTCGCCCCTCCTGGCGCTCATGTCGGGCAGCGGCAGCACGGTTTTCGCCGTGTACCGGGACGAGGAGTCGGCGGAGCGGGCCCGCGACCGCGTTCAACGAATCCACCGGGCCGGCCGCGTCTACCTGACGAGCACCCTTTCGAGCTTCCCCGCCGTTCGACCGGCGTAAGGGCACCAGCCTTCCGCCTTCGCCCAGAACCGCGCCGGGCTCGCAGACCGCCTCCCGCGGCTTGGCCGCCCCATGATCCTGGCCCCGGCGCGTCGGACATCCCGCCCGCGTCCCGGCGCGGCGAGCGGCCCACAGCCTGTCCTTGCATCGGTCCACCCGCGACTCGCGGAAGCTGCTGCGCGCCCGCCCCTGGGACTCCCAGGGGCCGCCCCGGAGCGGCACCGCGTCTTGAGACCGCACCGGTGCGCTAGTAGGATTCCGGGAGCCGTCCCTAGTGGCCCGTCGTCTAATGGCAGGACACCGGTCTTTGGAACCGGCGGTGGTGGTTCGAATCCACCCGGGCCAATCCGCTTCAGCCGTGAACCAGGAGCCGCTATCAGGAATCCGGTTCTCACGCCCGCTCTGCTGGCGCTCACGCTTGCTGCAACCTTGCCGGGATCGTCTGCGGCCGCACCCGCGATCCTCTCGGGGCAGGATCGAAGTCCGCCTTCGGATCGGCCTCCCCAGGAGATGGGGCCGGAGGTGGATTCTTCTGCGATCCTGGACCGGAGCCGCGACGCGCAGCGCCGTTTCGAACGGCTGCGCGTGCGCCATCTGCCCGTCGGCCTCTCCTCCGGCTCATCGCCCTGTGACGAGCGCATCGGTCGCATGTGCTACTGGCACGGCGACAACCACTACGAGCCGGATCCGGAGGCGGTGGAGATCACGCTCGCGCGTGAGGAACTGCTCGACACGCTGGCCCATGCCGCACGCCAGCTGCCCGGCGACAGCTGGATTGCCGGACAGCGCGTGCACTATCTGATCGAAGCGGGGCGGGCTCACGAGGCTCTCGCCGCAGCCCGCACCTGCATGGCGACCGAACCCGGCTGGTGCGTAGCGTTGCGTGGCCTGGCCCTCCATCGCCTGGAGCGTTTCGAGGATGCCGAGCGTGCGTTTCGCGCGGGACTCGAGGCCATGGAGTCCCGGAGCGCCGAGGAGTGGCTCTCGCCCGAGCCACTTCTGGGAAGGTCGGACGGTTCCCAACTCGACCGGCTCCAACCCGAGGCGCACGCGGCGGCCAGCCGGCTTCTGTGGTCTCTTGCGGATCCGTACTATCTCGTTCGCGGCAACGACCGCTGGACCGAGCACTTGAGCCGCCACACCGGTGGCCGCATCCTGAGCCGCGCCTCCAATCCCCACGGCATGCCGTGGACCGCGGGGCTGGACGAACTCGCGATCCGCTATGGCCACGAGATCAGCTGGACCCGGTCTGTCCCGACCGTGGGAGCGAGCATGCGGCCGCTGGTGACCGGGCGCCATCCGCCGCATTCGGAGCGTTATCTGCCCCCGGACGGCGTTCTGTCCGGCGCTTTTCTTCCTCCTGGCACCGTCTGGGGCGAGCCGGTGGAGAGGCCCCGCAGCGCCTACGCGCCGTCCTACGCCCCCGAACTGGGCGCGATGCATGCGGTATTGGCCCGCTTCCGGCGTGGTGACTCCCTGCTGGTGGTGGCCGCGTTCGGGTTCGAGCCGAGGGACAGCTCCAGCGAAGCATCGAGCCCGGCTGGCACCGGGAAGCCGAATGGCCCTCGTAGCGACGTCCAGGCGGGACTCTTCCTGGTGCCCTGGGGCGAGAAGCACGGGGAGATCCGCCCCAGCGCGAGGCGAACGCTGGCTGAGAGCGGTACGCTGTCGCTCATGGTTCCGCTGGGCAACTACGTCTACAGCATGGAGGCTCTCGACCGTGGCGCCGGGCAGGGAGCGCGTTTGCGCGGAGACCTCGCCCTGGGTCGACATCCGCCCGACATCCCCGATCTCTCGGACCTCCTCATCGTCGAAGCCCCCGACCTGCCGCCCGAGACGCTGGACGACGTGACCGGCCACGCCCTGCCGTCGCTGGCGCTGGGCGCGCTGCAGGAATTGGCCGTCGCCTGGGAGGCATACGGAACAGCCTCGGGCGAAGCGGAGGTCGCGTATCGTCTGGTGGTCGAACGTCTGGACCGTTCGCTCCTCAGCCGTCTGGGGGAGTTTCTGCGGCTGAGCCAGGGCGAACATCCCCTGAACCTGGAATGGAGTGAGCCGAGTCCGGATCATTCGGGCGTTCACTTTCGGTCCGTCGATCTCGACCTCGGGAATCTCGAAGCCGGGAGCTACGAGCTACGGCTGCAGCTCAGTGTCGGGGAATGGGCTCCGGTAATCCGAAGGAGGCGCCTGGAGATCGTCGGATAAGGCGCGCGTTGACGCTCCACGGCATGCTATCTATACTTAACGGCTATCGTGACGACGGACACCCTTTCAACACCACGGTGACGGCTTCATGGACGATCAATACCGTCGCGGTCCGCTATTGCTTCTGGCTGGCCGGGCCAACCGGCCCCTGGCTGCGGAGATCGGCGAGAGGCTGGGCGAGTCGGCCTTCGGGGCCACGGTTCGCGATTTCGCCGACGGCGAGATCTTCGTCCGGCTGGACCGCAACGCGCGTGGGCGCGATGTGTTTATCATCCAGCCGACAACGACGCCGGGCGACAACATCATGGAGCTCCTGCTCCTTATCGACGCCGCCGTGCGCGCCTCGGCTGCCCGCGTGACCGCCGTGGTGTCCTACTTCGGCTACGGGCGTCAGGATCGCAAGGACCAGCCCAGAGTCTCGATCGGCGCCAAGCTGGTTGCCAACCTGATCGTCGCCGCCGGCGCCGACAGGCTTCTGGGCATGGACTTCCACCAGCATCAGATCCAGGGATTCTTCGACATTCCCGTCGATCACCTGTATGCCGCTCCGGTCCTGACCCGGTACTTCAGCGACCTGAACCTCGAAGATCTGGTCGTGATCGCCCCGGATGCGGGTTCAGCGAAGATGGCGCGCGGATTCGCCCGCCGGCTGCGGGCTTCGCTCGCGGTCATCGACAAGCGCCGGCGCACCGCCAACGTGGCGGAGGTCGTAAACGTGGTGGGTGACGTGGCAGGCAAGACCTGTCTGATCGCCGACGACATGGTCGACACGGCAGGCACCCTCACCAACGGCATCTATGCGCTTAAAGAGCGCGGAGCCGCGGCGGTCTACGCCTGCGCCACGCACGCACTCCTGTCCGGGAGGGCATCCGAGCGGCTGCAGGAGGCCCCCGTCGAGGAAGTCGTCGTCACCAACACCATCGACATTCCTGCGGAGCGCTGCTTTCCCAAGCTGAAGGTGCTCTCCGTGGCCGGACTGCTCTCCGACGCGATCCGCTACATTCACTCCAACGCTTCGGTGAGCCAGCTGTTCAAGATGCCGGCGCGCGAGGCGCCGATCGTGGTCCAGGCCGGCGATGGCGATTCCGCACCGACACGTGCGTGGAAGGTCGGCGCCGGCAATCCCCTCTGATTCTCCTCGAACCCTGACGAAGAACGCGAAATGAGCGTAGCACAAGTCTCCCTCCAGGCCCGGCACAGGAACGAGACCGGCAAGGGCGTGGCCCGCCGTCTGCGGCGCGCGGGACGCATCCCGGCGGTCGTCTACGGAAAGGACATGGAACCCATCCCGCTCTCGCTGGACGAGCAGGAGGCGGTTCACCTGTTCCAGTCCATCCCGGTGGCCAACACCGTCCTCCAGCTGAGCATCGGCGGCGGGGACACAATGCGCACGCTGGTGCGCGAGATTCAGACCCACCCCTTCCGCCCGGACATCCTCCACGTCGATCTCATGCGCGTGCGCCAGGGGGTCGCCGTCGAGGTGAACGTGCCGCTCGCGCTCACCGGAACACCGCGCGGCACCCTCACCGGAGGCCGCCTGGATGTCGTCCTCTACGATGCGCATGTGCGTTGCATCCCGTCGAATATCCCCGAATCGATCCAGGTGGATGTCTCGGGGCTGGATATCGGCGAATCGCTCCGCCTCGGAGACATCCGCTTCGGCAGCGGGATCGAGCTGCTCGCGAATCCGGACACCATTGTGTGTCACGTCGCGATCGCCCACGCCGAGGAGGAGGAGGAGGAGGAAGAGGAAGAGGGCGGCGAGGAATACGGGGAACTCTAGTTGAAGCTCGTCGTGGGCCTCGGGAATCCCGGACCCCGCTACGATGACACGCGCCACAACGTCGGCTGGTGGGCGATTGACCGGTTGGCGTACGACTGGGACCTGGGGCCGTTCGAGCGGACCGGTGCCTCACTCCTGGCCGTCGGGGCCGTCGACCACCACGTCGTGCACCTGGTGAAACCGGTCACGTACGTGAATCGGAGCGGGCTGGCGGTGGCGCCCTACCTGGATGTCGACGATTTCCGCATCGGGCAGGATCTCCTGGTGGTGGCCGATGATGTGAACCTGGATGTCGGGCGCCTGCGATTCCGCCCCGGGGGCGGCGCCGGCGGGCACAGGGGCTTCCGATCGCTGATGACCGTCCTCGGCACCCCGGACTTCCCCCGGTTGCGCATCGGCGTGGGCGCCCGGCCGGAAGGCGTCGATCTGTCCGACTGGGTTCTCTCCGCGATGAACGAAGACGACGAGGACGCCGTCGTGGGGCTTCTGGGTGAGCTGGCCGCGGCCGTTCGACTCTGGATGGACGAGGGCATCGAGCCCGTCATGAATGCCTACAACCGATGACCCGCCGCGGGACGGCGGGAACTGAACCGCTACTTCAAGCAGAGCAGATCAGATGAGCGACTTGGTACCCCTGGCGAACTGGGCTTGGGTTTTCGGCGTACTTGGGCTCGCGGCGGCCGGCGCGGTCTTCGCCTACCTCAGTCGGCAGGACCCGGGCTCGGATGTGATGGTCGACCTCGCCGACCAGATCCACGACGGAGCGATGGCGTTTCTGCGCCGCGAGTACACGGTGCTTGCCGGCTTTGTCGCGCTGGTCGCCATCCTGCTGGCCGTGGCCATTCCGGGATGGACCTGGGTGGCCTACGTGGCAGGCGCCACATCGTCGGTGTTCGCCGGTTTCTTCGGCATGAAGGCCGCCACCCGGGCCAACGTGCGCACTTCGGCCGCGGCCAGCACCGAGGGGCAGGGCAAGGCGCTCCGCATCGCCTTTGCAGGGGGTGCGGTCATGGGGCTGTCGGTGGCCGCGCTGGGGCTGCTCGGGGTGGGGATCTTCTATTGGATCTTCGCGGCGGGCGCCATCCCGGGCACCAACGACTTCCCGCGCTTTTCCGAGATCATCTCCGGCTTCGCGATGGGGGCCAGTTCGATTGCCCTTTTCGCGCGCGTCGGGGGCGGGATCTTCACCAAGGCCGCGGACGTTGGGGCGGATCTGGTTGGGAAGGTGGAGGCGGGCATCCCGGAGGACGACCCGCGCAATCCCGCGACCATCGCCGACAACGTGGGGGACAACGTGGGAGACGTGGCCGGCATGGGCGCGGACATCTTCGAGTCCTACGTCGGATCGATCATCGCCACCATCGCCATCGCCGCGACTTCCCAGCTCACGGCTGCGAGCGTGACGGAGACGGTGGCCCTGCCCGTGCTCACGGTGATGGCGGGGCTGCTCGCCTCGCTGCTGGGGATCGCGGCCATGAAGGTTCTGGAGCGCAGCAGCCCGGCCGGCGCCCTGCGCAACGTCACCTTCGTCGCCGCGGGCCTCTTTCTGGTGGCGATGTACGTGATTGTCGGGTCGCTCGGGCTCCAGCTGTCCGACGGCGATACGGTCTACTCCCCGATGGGGCCGTTCTGGGCGATCCTCGCGGGCACCTTGGTGGGGATCTTCATCGGGCTGGCCACCGAGTACTACACGGCCGGCAAGCCGGTGCAGCGGATCGCCAAGGCCAGCGACACCGGGTCCGCCACCAACATGATCACCGGGCTGGCGGTGGGGATGGAGTCCACGGTGGTTCCGGTCCTGCTCATCTGCGTGGCGATCTTCGTCTCCTTCCTGGCGGCGGGGCTCTACGGCATCGGCATCGCCGCGGTCGGGATGCTGGCGACGGTGGGGGTCACCATGTCCGTGGACGCCTACGGGCCGGTCGCGGACAACGCGGGCGGCATCTCCGAGATGAGCGGTCTGGGGGAGGAAACCCGCAAGATCACCGATTCCCTGGACGCGATCGGCAACACCACCGCCGCGATCGGCAAGGGGTTCGCCATCGGCTCGGCGGCGCTCACCGCGCTCGCCCTGTTCTCGGCGTACACCACCAAGGTCGGCCTCCAGCAGACGGGGATCAGCATCGTCGATCCTCTGGTCGTGATCGGCCTTTTCCTGGGAGGAGCGCTGCCCTTCCTGGTGGCGGCCCTCACCATGACTGCGGTGGGACGCGCCGCCGCCGGGATGGTCGACGAGGTGCGCCGCCAGTTCCGCGAGATCCCGGGGATCATGGAGGGCCGCGGCAAACCCGATTCCGCCCGCTGCGTCGACATATCCACCCGGGCCGCGCTCCGGGAAATGATCCTCCCGGGGGTCATCGCCGTGCTGTCACCGGTCGTGGTCGGCCGTTTCCTGGGCGTGGAGGCCCTCGGCGGACTGCTCGCGGGCGCGACGGTGACCGGTGTGCTGATGGCTCTGTTCATGGCCAACGCGGGCGGCGCCTGGGACAACGCCAAGAAGTACATCGAAGGCGGAGCGATGGGCGGAAAGGGTTCCGAGCCGCACAAGGCGGCGGTCGTGGGCGACACGGTGGGGGACCCCTTCAAGGACACCTCCGGCCCCTCGCTCAACATCCTCATCAAGCTCATGAGCGTGGTCGCGCTGGTGCTCGCGCCATGGTTCGTGCGCGTGCACGGAGAGGGTGGGGTCTCGATGTCCTGGATCCGGGACATCCTGAATGCCTTCCTCGGATAGCCTTCTCGGCGACAACGGGAGCGTGAACCAATGACCCGAGAAGTGACCTTCGAGAACGCCCTGACCTTCGCCGGAGATCTGATCCGCATCCCTTCGATGAGCGGGGAGGAAGGTGAAGTCGCCGCCCGCCTGCAGGAAGAGATGCGCGTGCTTGGCTTCGACCAGGTGGAGGTCGACGGGCTGGGCAGCGTGGCCGGGGTCGTGAAGGGAAGGGGAACCGCGCCCCCGGTGATGCTCTCCTGTCATCTGGACGTGGTGGCCGAAGGCGCCCACGAGGAGTGGGAACATCCCCCCTTCAGCGGCACCGTGGTGGACGGCTGCCTGCACGGTCGCGGGGCGATGGACATCAAGGGTCCCATGGCGCTCCAGGTCTACGCGGCGGCGGCGCTGGCGGGCCGCGCCCCCGGCGACGTGATCGTGGGCCAGGTTGTGTACGAGGAGCGGGGCGGCTGGGGCATGGAGAACCTGGTCCGGTCGGGCCTGGTGAAGCCGGCGGCGGTCATCATCGGCGAGTCGACCTTCGGGGACATCGCTCTGGGGCACCGCGGGCGCGCCCAACTCGAAGTGGTCATCCACGGCGAAGCCGGCCACGCCAGCGCCCCCGACCGCGCCCGCAACGCCCTGGCGCTTCTGCCCCGGGTGCTGGACGGAGTGGCTCGCCTGGCCGGGCGCCAGGCTTCCGATCCGGTGCTCGGGCCCGCCAGCCTCGCCCCGACGGATGTGACCGTGCGGCCCGAAAGCCCGAACGTCATCCCCGACGAGGTGACCGTGGTGCTCGATTGGCGCATTCTGCCGACGGACACGAAGGCGAGCCTCATCGCCCGGGTCGAGGCCGCCATCGCGGAGGAGCTCCCGGACGTGCCCGCCGGCTACGCGATCGAGTGTCGCCTCGCCTCGGAGCGCCAGACCGCCTACACCGGTCGATCCGCCGCTCGCAGCCTGCTTACCCCGGGCTTCCTGATGGAGCCGGATCACCCCGTGGTAACGGCGGCGGCACGGGCGGTCGGGCGGCGCGACGATCCCGCTGCATCCGCCCATTGCCGCCCGTGGACGTTCGCCACCGACGGGGGTTGGACCTGCGGTGTGTTCGGCATCCCCACCATCGGCTTCGCTCCCGGAGAGGAGCGCTACGCGCACACCAACCGCGAACGTCTCGACGTGGACGAGGCCCGCTGGGCCTACAGCCGCTATCCGTCGCTGATCCTCGCGGTGCAGGAGGCGCTGGCGGGAAGCTGACGTTGGCGGGTGGGATCGGGGCCCGCGTCCCGGACCGACCCGGAACCCGCGTCGAACAGACCAGCTCGCCGTCGAAATCGGACCCGAGCCTCCGCCGGGACCCGAACATGGTGCCCGTCGTGCCCGGCCCGGCACGCCCTCCGTGGCCGCCGGGTTGAAGCTCTCGCCCGGAAGGGTATATTCCGTTGCCGATCCCGCCTCGGCCCCGGAGGAATTCCTTCCCGTGAACAGCCCTCCCGGGAGCGGGGCCCGTCAACACGCGGACCATGGGAGAGACCATGCGCGACTACGAACTCGTCCTTGTTTTCCATCCCGCCCTGGGCGAGGATGCCATCCATCAAAAGCTGGAGCGATTCCACGGCCTGGTATCCGGCGGCGACGCCGAGATCACGGTCGTAGACCACTGGGGCGGCCGCCAGCTCGCCTATCCCATCCAGAAACAGACGTCCGGATACTACGTCGTGACGCAGTTTCTGGGCGATCCCGACGCCCTCCCCGAGCTGGAGCGCATCATGAAGCTCGACGAGGAAGTGCTCCGGTATCTGCTCGTCCTGAACGAGGGAGAGCCCTCCTCCGGGATGTCGGTGATGGCCAAGGCGGCTCCCGCCCCCGGCGCGCCCGAGGAGTCCACCGAGGACGGCGCAAAGGACGAGGGGAAAGACCAGGAGGAAAAGGAAGCCGAGTCTCGGTCCCGCACGAGCCCGCCCGAGTTTTCCGGCGGACGCGGGCATCGCAGGCGCATCGATGGTCCTCCCATCGCAATCCTCAACTACAAGGATGTCGCCACGCTGTCGCGCTTCATCACCGAGCAGGGCAAGCTCCTTCCCCGGCGCACGACCCGGGTGGCTGCCGGATTCCAGCGCAAGCTGGGGAGGGCGGTGAAGCGGGCGCGCTATCTCGCCCTGCTCCCCTACGTGCGCCGGCACGAGGGCTAGCCCTCGCCACTGGCCGACGACAAGCCCCTTGCGAAACTGGGGACGAGCTGGAGCCCTCTACCTCGCCGCCCTTCTGCTTTCCGTCTTCGCTCCGGCTGTTCTGGTGTTGATCCCGTTCGCCTGTCTCGTGTTTACGTCGCCCGGGAGGCGGCTTGTGCCGCTGATGGCCGGCGGCATGGGACTGGTGGTGGCGCTGGCTGGCGTAACCCGATCCGGCCTGTGGTACGTGGAGCGCGGTTGGACGATCATCCTCGGCGGCTCCTTTGCCGCGCTGACCCTGCGGCGGCCCGAGCAGCCGTTGCTGCCCCGAGCGCTGCTGGCCGTGGCCATTTCGGTCGGTGGCGCGTGGGCCGCCCTCGGGCTGAGCCCACGGCGCTGGGCAATCATCGACGAGATGGTGGCGAACCGGTTGCGGGACGGTCTGGGCACCTCGCTCGAGGCAATGCGCGTGCTCAGGGACGGAGCCCCGCTTCCCGGGACGGTTGTAAGCACGGTTTTCCGGCTCGCGGAATGGCAGAGCAACCTCTTCCCGGCCATGCTCGCGCTGTCTTCGCTGGCCGCGCTGGGGGTCGCATGGTGGCTCTACGCGCGCCTGGTGCATCGGAGTGGTGAGGAGCTGGGTCCGCTGAGCGAATTCCGGTTCAACGACCAGATGGTGTGGATGCTGGTCCTCGGCACCGTTCTCTTCCTCCTTCAACCCGACGATCCGCTGGGCCGGGCGGGCCTGAACCTGCTTGTTTTCAGTGGCGCCCTCTACGCGGTGCGGGGCGCCGGTGTGATGGTGAGCCTGATACCGAGG
Organism: Longimicrobiales bacterium; assembly: GCA_965232315.1. Classification (GTDB taxonomy): domain Bacteria; phylum Gemmatimonadota; class Gemmatimonadetes; order Longimicrobiales; family Gaopeijiaceae; genus BD2-11. The sequence goes on from CBDDPN010000042.1 coordinate 98,849, forward strand.
GTATCGGCCTTCGGATGGGTCATGCTTGCGCTCGCCTTCCTGTTGCTGGCACCCTTTCTGCTCGCGGCGGCGCTGCTGATCGGGCTCGGTGACACCTGGCTGGACATACGAGCGAGAGCCGTAAAGACTTAGCGAACGACCGGGGGCTGCGTGGCGCATTGCGGTCCGAGTCGCAAGATTCAAAAAAACAGGAGTGCACGGTGAAATTGATCCTCAAGGAATCAGTAGATCGCCTCGGTGAACCGGGCGATGTCGTGAAGGTGAAGCCGGGATACGCCCGCAACTACCTGTTGCCGCGCGGCCTCGCCTACGAAGCATCCACGGCCAATATCCGCCGGCTGGAGGAGGAGCACCGGCGGGCCGAAGAGCGGGCCCGGCGGGAATATCTGGAGGCGCGACGGCGCGCTGCGCGGCTGGAAGGGATGCATCTCGTCTTCCGGGCTCGCGCGGGGGAATCCGAGAAGCTGTTCGGTTCGGTGACCGCCGCCGACATCGCGGATCGGGCGGTCAACACGGGGCTCGATTTCCCTCTGGACAAACGGCAGGTCATCCTCCCGGAGTCAATCAAGACCCTGGGTTCATTCGATGTTCCGATCAGGCTTCACGCGGAAGTGGAGGTCAGCGTGACCGTCCATGTGGAAAGGACAGGCTGATCCGGGTGGTGCGGAGCGTATGAGCGACGGAGCCTCCTCGAGCGATTTCCGGCTGCCGCGCGAGGTCCGCCGGGCCGCGCAGCTGACGCTGGAACGCAAGGCCAGCGACATCGTGATCCTCGACTTGCGCGGCATCTCCTCGGCCACCGACTACTTTCTGCTCGCCACCGGCACTTCCGATACCCAGGTGCGCTCGATATCGGATCATGTGACCCGGGAACTGCGCAATGAGGGCACCCGGCCCGCCCACACCGAGGGGGCGAGGGAAGCCCGCTGGGTCCTCATCGACTACATCGACTTCGTGGTCCACGTCTTCCACCCCGAGGTGAGGTCCTTCTACCAGCTGGAGACGCTTTGGGGCGATGCGCCGCGCCACGAAATCGCGGCGGATTCGGGGCCTGTGGCACCATGACCCCCGGCGAGGGCGGCAGCGGCTATTCGGCGCTCGAATTGCAGCCCTTCGACATATCCCGGGACATCCTCTCGGACATACTTGAAGTCGACCTTCCATCCGAAGAGGGGGAGGGCTGCGTGGTCGCGGTGCGAGCCACCGCCCGGGCCTGTGAGAACGAATGGGCGGCCCACGCCGCGGTTGCGCTCGCGGGTATCTGGGCCGCACACGGAGCCAGGGTGCTGCTTGTGGACCTGTACCTGGGCGAGCCTCATCTGCACCGGGTGTTCGGAGCCCGGAATATCGAGGGTATTGTCGACGCCCTGGAGTACGGGGCCTCCCTGAGGCGAATCGCTCGCCCCGCCAACGGCGGCGCCTACTGGGTGGCCACGGGCGGAACTCCCGTCGCCAACCCGCGCCTCCTGCTCGTCCAGCCCCGCTGGCGCCGTCTGCTGGAAACCCTGGTTGACGGAGGCATCACGGTCGTCACCTATCAGCCGGCCGAGTGGCCTGTTCATCCGCGCGGCACCTCCTCGATCGTACTGGCAGTCAAGGGCGAACCCATGGCCGCGCTGGGAAAGGTGGGCCTCCGGGATGCGATCGCTCTGCTGGGCCCCGCTCCAACCGGTTCTTCCAGGCGCGAGAACGACCTCGGCAAGCAGGCCTACCATGCTTCGTTATGGGACGGCTTCGAGGATGAGGCTGCAGACATCGATGCCCTCGACCCGGCCACGGCCGGGAAACGCACTTCGGCAGCCTCGGCTCCCGCCGGTTCCGGATCCCGCGTTCGAGGGCGAGGCCTCAGCGTCCTGGCGTTCACGGTCCTCGTCCTGTTCGCGATGCTGATGACACTGATCGGGATAAGCAATGCCGGCATCGTCGAGGTCCCGTGGGTGAGCCGGCTGTGGGAGCTCTTCGAGCGTCTCCTCGCCCGGATCAGCCAGCTCTTCGTCTGATGAGGCTCGCCTCGCTCAGCCTGCACGGGTTCAAGTCGTTCCCTGAGCGCACGGACATCGAGTTCCACGAGGGCATAACGGCGATCGTGGGACCCAACGGTTGCGGAAAATCCAACATCAGCGACGCGGTTCGCTGGGTGCTGGGCGAGCAGCGGCCGACGGTGGTGCGCGGCTCCCGCATGGAAGAGGTGATTTTTCAGGGGACCGTCAACCGGCGTCCCATCAGCCGCGGCTCCGTGGTTCTCCGGGTCACGAACGAAGATGGCGTGCTGCCCGTCCCCTTCGGGGAAGTCGAGATCGGCCGCACCGTCTTCCGCGACGGCGGCAGCGAGTACTCGATCAACCGTGCCACCTGTCGTCTGCGCGATGTGCAGGAGCTCTGCCGGGATACCGGGCTCGGCGCCAACGCCTACGCGATCATCGAAAGCCGCATGATCGACGCGATTCTCTCGGAGCGTGCGGAGGAACGCCGGGGTCTGTTCGAAGAAGCCGCGGGCATCGGCAAGTACAAGGATCGCAGCCGGATCGCGGGGCAGCGGCTGGCCCGGGCCGAGCTGGATCTCGAGCGCCTGGAAGACGTGATCCTGGAGGTCGGCGCAAAGGTGCGCTCCCTCGCGCGCCAGAAGGGGAAGGCGCAACGCCATCAGGACCTGCGCAAGCGACGCCTGTCGGTTGAGGTCGCAGTGGTTTCGCGGGAACTGGCCGACTTCGAGAATCGGCGCGCGCACGTCCGGCAACTCCTGCACGGAGGGCTCGAGGAGCAGGAGGCGAAGCTGGTCGAACTGCGCACCGCCGAGACCGGACGCGAGACTCTGCGCGTCAGGAGTCTGGAGGCAGAGAAGTCACGAGCCGACGCGGCAAGGGTGCTGGACAGCATTCAGAAGGATCTGGTCCGCTGGGAACGGGATCTGGCCGTGGCGCGCGAGCGGATCACCTATGCGGAGCGACGGCTGGAGCAGATCAGTGAGGATGAGGGGGCGGCCCGCCGGCGCTCGCGCGAGTTGGGGCGCGAGATCGCAGAGTTGCAGAGGTCGCGCGCCCGGACCGCAGCCGAGCTGCGGGAAGTCCGTGCCACGGCGCGAGACGCGCGGGAAGCGACGGCACGTGCGCGGGAACGACTCAGGCTCGCGCGGGGCACCCTGGCGGGGGTGCGCGGCGAGGAACGCAAGCTGCTGCGTCGGCTGGCCCGGCTGGAAGGGACCGTGGCTGCTTCCAGCGCCCGATTGGACGACTTGAGGAGCCGCCTCGCCCGGCTGAGTGAAAGAGTGTCCGCGGCGGAGCAGGAACTTGCCGAGCTGGACAGGCGGGGAGGCGCGTCCGATGACCGCATGATCCGCCTGGAGGCGTCCGCAGCCCGGGCGCGCGACAAGGTGGACGAGGCCCTTGGCGGCTTCGAGCAGGCGCGCGCGGCGCGGGCGAGGGCGCGCGCGGCCGAGGTCGAGACCGCGGACCGCGCGTCCGAGCTGGCGACCCGCCGGGCCGCCCTGGAGACCATGGAACGGGAAGGGGCCGGCTACGAGCCGGTGGTGCGGGCGGCCCGCGAGGCGTGTCGGGATCTCGTGCTTGGCACGTTGTCACAGTGTATTTCCGGGTCCGCGGCAGCGCTGGCCGCCGCCGAATCGTATCTGGGGCACCTTGCCCAGGCGCTGCTGGTGGAGAACGGCGAGGCCGCCGCGCGGCTGCGAAGGTGGTTCGCCGCCGAGTGGACGGAGGGCGGGGGCATCGTGCTGCTGCCGCTGGACGCCGCCCCCGAGGCGGACCCACCGGGTTCGCTGTTGGAGGCGCTCCAGCCCGAAGGCCCGGGCGCCCCGTGGGTGCGGGTGCTGCTGGCGGGCGTGAACCAGGCGGAGGCGCTCGATCCCGCCGGGCAGGACGAGGCGCCCGGGCAGGACCCCTCGCCCGCCTCGGTGGACGCGCGCGGCGTACTGGTCGTGGGCAACCCCGCGGGGACGGCCGGCCTCCTCGAGCGCCGCGCCAAACTCGCGGCGCTGGAGCAGGCCGCCGCCGCCGCTGCCGGGGAAGCTTCGCGCGCCCGTGGGGCGCGCGAAGCGGCGCAGGCGCGTGCCGCGCGGGCGGAGGAGGTGTTGGCGGCCTGCCGGGCTGACCTCACGCGTGCCGCCGACGACCTGCGTGCAGAGCGGGCGCGCCACGGCGCCCAGGCAGAACGGCGCACGCGCCTGGAACGCGAGAAGAACGACCTGAAGGGGCGCGTCCGGGACACCCGGGAAGCCAAGGCCGCCGCTGCCGGGCGGGCGCGCACGGAACGGGAGGAACACGACGGCCTCGCTGGCCGGACAGCCACGCTTCGCCGCCGCGGAGAGCAGGCCGCCGAGGTGGTCGAGGTCGCGGAGGCGGACTGGGAACGGACGCGCATGGAGGAGGCGCGCCTGGCGATTCTGACGAACCAGCACGAGGGGGAGCAGGCGCGCGCGGATGAACGCCTCGACGATCTCGGCAAGGCGGGTGAGCTGGCCGCCTCGCAGATCCGGCGGCTGGAGAAGGAAGAGACGCAGCTCGGGCGTGAACTGACGGACGCCCGTGAACTCCTCGCCAAGGGCGGGGAAGCCGTCGAGCGGCTCTTCCTGCGCCGCGACAAGGCGCGCGAGCGGCTCTCGGAGGACGAAGGGGCGCTCGAAGAGGCCAGGGAAGCCGTGAAACGGGCCAACCGGAGGGTCGAAGCCGCCCGCGCGGCCGAGCGGGCCGCCTCCGACCGGCGCCATCGCCTCAACCTGGAGGAACAGGAACTGCACGGGAAGATTGTTCGCATACGGGAGCGCGTCGAGGCCGAATGGGCGCGTCCCTTCGAGCGGCTTGCCGAGATGGCCGAACCGGTCGAGGGGAACCTCGACGGGTTGAAGGAGGAGCTCGCCGGGCTCGTGCGGGGGATCGAGCGCCTCGGACCCGTCAACATGCTCGCCATCGAGGAACACGCGGAGCAGAACGAGCGGCTGTCTTTTCTAACCGGGCAGCGGGACGATCTCGAGCAGGCGCGCAACGACCTGCGGGCCGCCATCCGCGAGATCGACCAAACCGCCACCCGGCTCTTCCTCGAGACCTTCGAGGCGGCGCGCGAGAACTTCCACAAGATCCATCAGCGTCTGTTCGAGGGCGGCGAGTGCGACCTGCGTCTGGGCGACCCCGAGAATCCCCTCGTCGGGCCGGTCGACATCCACGCCTCTCCCATGGGCAAGAAGACCCGCCGCATCGATCTGCTGTCGGGAGGAGAGAGGGCGCTGACCGCGCTCGCGCTCCTCTTCGGGATCTACCTTGTGAAGCCCAGCCCCTTCTGCGTACTGGATGAGGTGGACGCCCCGCTTGACGAGAGCAACATTGACCGATTCGTTCAGCTGCTGCGAGAGTTCAAGCAGCAGAGCCAGTTCGTGGTGATCACGCACAATCCGCGCACCATAGAGGCGGCGGACTGGATCTACGGGTTGACCATGGAGGAACCGGGGGTGAGTTCTGTGGTAGGGGTTCGCCTCGACGCGGGTGCACCTGCGTAGGCCGGGGCGTCTTCGCGATCGGACTTCCATTCCTGCCACACGTCGCCGCAGCCACACTCATCCAGCCCTGCGAATTCGCAGCCACACTTCATCCACGAGACGGACATGCTCATCGTCATGAAGCAAAACGCTACGGCCCAGGAGGTCCAGGGGGCCGTGGGCACCATCCACACGATGGGGTATCAGGCGCATCTCATGCCCGGCCGCCAGCGTACGGCAATCGGCCTGGTGGGGAACGACGGGGGAGTCGACAAGGCCCGGCTCGTAGGACTCCCCGGCGTACTGGAGATCATCCCCGTCAGCCGTCCCTACAAGCAGGTGTCGCGCGAGTGGCGCGAGGACGACACCGTGGTGACGCTCGACAACGGCACAGCCATCGGCGGACGCGAGGTCGTGGTGATGGCCGGGCCCTGCTCAGTGGAATCGGAAGAGCAAATCATGGGAGTGGCCGAGCTGGTGGCGGACGCGGGGGCCACCGTCCTGCGCGGCGGCGCCTACAAGCCGCGTACCTCTCCGTATTCGTTCCAGGGACTGGGGGTCGAGGGCCTCAAGCTGTTGGCGCGCGCCCGGGAGGCCACCGGCCTCGCCATCGTGACCGAGGCCATCGACCCGGTAAGCCTCGATGCGGTGGAGGAGTACGCCGACATCGTGCAGATCGGGGCCCGCAACATGCAGAACTACCCGCTTCTGCGGCGCGCGGGTCGCTCCTCGCGGCCCGTTCTCCTGAAGCGGGGGCTCGCGGCCACCATCAAGGAGCTGCTGCTCGCGGCCGAATACATCCTCTCCGAGGGCAACCCCAACATCATCCTGTGCGAGCGCGGGGTGCGCAGCTTCGACACCGAGACCCGCAACCTGTTCGATCTGACCGCGATCCCGGTGGTGCAGACGCTGTCGCACCTGCCCATAATCGCCGATCCGAGCCACGGCACCGGCATTCGCGACAAGGTGACGCCGATGGCGCGCGCCGCGGTCGCCGCCGGTGCGGACGGCCTCATCGTGGAGGTGCATCCCGATCCGCCGACGGCGCTCTCGGACGGAGCCCAGTCGCTCAATCCGCAGGAGTGCGTCGAGATGATGGCGCAGGTGCGCGGGATCGCCGAATACATCGGCCGGCCGCTGGTGCCTCCTCTCGCGGAGGCCCGCCAGACGGCCTGATGGGAGGGGGAGCGAGGTGCACCGTCCCGAGAGACCGGCGCTCGTGGCCATGTCCGGAGGAAGGGATGTCGTCGACGGCGCTTGAGCGGAGCGGGGTTTGGCCGTGAGCGAGTCGATCCCGGTGGGTCGGGTCATCGGCACCGATCCGGCGACGCCGCTCGAATTCTGGGTGGCGGTGGCCGAGGAGACGTTCCTGCAGCTCGACGACGTGATCGTGGTCGAGCGAACGCTTCCCGGGCGCCCCGAACCGATCCGCATCTACGGCATGGTCGCCGACCTGCGCGTGCGGCACGAAGGCGCTCGCTTCGACAGCGATGTCTTTCTGATCGAGGAGGGCGTGCTCCCGGCGCAGGTGACCGAGGCCGCCAAGGTGCTGGCGACGCGCTTCGAGCCCGAGGTGTTCGTGCCTCCGGTGCCCGGCCAGATGGTGCGCAAGGCCGTCGGCAAGGAGCGCGAGGAGGCGCTCTTCTTCGACGGCATGGAGCGCAGGATGCCGGTCGGCCTGTCGCGCGACGGCGAGGTGGTGCACGCCAACGTCGAGTTCATCGACGGCACCCGGGGCGCCCACGTCAACATCAGCGGGGTCTCCGGCGTGGCGACCAAGACCAGCTACGCCGTCTTCCTGCTGCACAGCCTGTTCACCTCGGGCCAGCTGGGCGCCGGCGCCCACAACACCAAGGCGCTGATCTTCAACGTGAAGGGAGAGGATCTGCTGTTCCTCGACAAGCTCAACCGCCACCTCGACGGCGAGCAGGTGGGGCGCTACGCCGCGCTGGGACTTCCCGCCGAGCCGTTCCGGAGCGTCGAGCTGTGGGCGCCGCCGCGCCGGGGCGACCCATCCGCTGCGCCGCACACGGGAAGCCGTTCCGAGGGCGTGACCTCGTTCTTCTGGACGCTGGCGGACTTCTGCCAGGACGAGTTGCTCCCGTTCCTCTTCGCCGACGCGGAAGACGAGCGGCAGCAGTACACCATCGTGGTCCACAACGTCACGGCGCGGCTCCGGCGCGACGCGAGGCCTCTCGATGACGGAGGCGTGCGCATCGCGGGGACCACCTGCCGCACCTTCGGGGACCTGATCGAAGCCATCCGCGAGCGGGTGGAGGATCCCGATTACCAGTTCGACTGGGCGGGCCGCTCAATCGGCGGGGGCACGATCAACGCCTTCGTGCGGCGGCTCTACGCGGCTCGCCGGGACGCCGAGCACCTGGTGCGGGGCGACGTGCCCAACCCGGGCAAGCATCGCATCGGCATGCAGGAACAGCTCACCGTGGTCGACATCGCCAAGCTGTCGCGACGGGCGCAGCGCTTCGTGGTCGGTGTCGTCCTGCGCAAGACCTTCCGCGAGAAGGAGGAGACCGGCGCGCGCGAGCCGCTGCTCTTCGTGGTGCTGGACGAGCTGAACAAATACGCACCGCGGGACGGCCGCAGCCCCATCAAGGAGATTCTGCTGGACATGGCCGAGCGCGGCCGCTCGCTCGGGGTGATCCTCATCGGGGCCCAGCAGACCGCCAGCGAGGTGGAGCGCCGCGTGATCGCCAACTCGTCGCTCCGGGTCGCCGGGCGCCTGGACAGCGCCGAGGCGGGGCGGCCCGAATACGCCTTTCTGCCGACGGCCCACCGCCAGCGCGCCACCATTCTGAAGCCCGGCACGATGATCCTGTCGCAGCCCGAGCTGCCGGTCCCGCTGGTGCTCGAGTTTCCGTTCCCGGCGTGGGCGACGCGGCCGGACGAGGTGGGGGGCGCGCCCGGCGAGGGCGACGACGGGGACCCCGGCGATCCCTTCGAGGGGCTGTAGGCGTGCTGATCCACACCGTCGACCGGCACGCAGGCGGGGCGCCGGCCGGGCGTAGCCGGGGCGAGGTGACGGCCCAATCCGTTGTCCCTCCCGGCCCTCGTTTGAAGCGACCCGGGACGCCACCATCATGAAGATCCTCCACACCGCCGACTGGCACGTCGGCAGGATGTTGCGTGGCCGAAGCCGGGCCGATGAGCACGAGGCGGTCCTGGACGAGATCGTCGCGATCGCGCGTGACGAGGCCGTGGACCTGGTCCTGGTCGCCGGAGACCAGTTCGACCGCGCGGTCCCGAGCCCCGAGTCCGAGCGGATCGTCTACGACGCGCTTCTACGCCTCGCCCGGACAGGTGCCCAGGTGGTCGTAATCGCCGGGGAATCACGACAACCCGCGGCGGCTGGCGGCGATACGCCCGCTCCTGGAGCTGGCCAACGTCACCTCGGCGGCCAGGGTGGCTCGTCCGAGCGAGGGTGGGGTCGTGCGTCTCACCACGAGGTCGGGCGAGACCGCCTGCATCGCGCTCTTTCCCTTCCAGTCGAAGCGCGGAATCGTCAGGGCCGAGGCGCTCATGGAAGGAGATCCGGACGACCACCAGAAGGACTACATCGAGCGCTGCCGCAACATCGCGCGAGCGCTGTGCGCCGGGTTCGGGGACAACACCGTCAACCTGGTCGTGGCTCACATGACGGTGGTGGGCGCGGCGGTGGGAGGTGGCGAACGCACGGCCCATATCTTCGACTACTACGTGCCCGCGGACATCTTCCCGGTAACCGCGCACTACGTCGCACTGGGGCACATCCACCGGCCCCAGCAGATCGCCGGCAGGTGTCCCATCTGGTACGCGGGATCGCCCTTCGCGCTCGACTTCGGGGAGACCCACGGGGGAGCACTGCGTCCTCGTCATCGAGGCGGAAGCCGGGCGTCCAGCACGCGTCCGACCGATTCCGCTTATGTCGGGACGAGCTCTCAGAACCATCCGCGGGAGCAGTTTCGAACTTTCCGACCTGGTCGACCAGACCGGCGACGACTTCCTGCGCGTTTTCGTCGAGGAGTCGCCGTCACCCGGGCTCGCCGAGAGGGTGCGGGAGATGTTCCCTCACGCGGTGGACGTGATCGTGGTGCAACCGGACGGGCCGGAAGACGAGCAACGGATCGTCGATCCCGAGAAGTTACGAGACCCGCGCGAACAGTTCCGCCGCTATCTGGAGGAGCGGCAGATCGAGGGCAAAGAGTTGGCCAAGCTCTTTGACGAGTTGCTGGAGGAAGAATATGCGTCCGCTTCGACTTGAGCTGGAGGGCTTCACCTCCTTCCGCGAGAAGACGGAGGTGAACTTCGAGAACACCGATCTCTTTGTCTTCACGGGAGCGACCGGATCCGGCAAGTCAAGCCTGATCGACGCGATGATCTTCGCGCTCTACGGCTCCGTTCCGCGCTACGCCAATCAGAACCTGATCGCGCCGGTCATCAGCCAAGGCAAGGTTCGCGCGAGAGTTCGGCTGGACTTCGAGGCACGGGGCAGGGTGTACACGGCGGTCCGGGTCATCCAGCGCACAAAGACCGGCGCGACCACGAAGGAGGCCCGCTTGGAGGAGCGGGCGAACGGGGAGCCGGCCAAGACGCTCGCGGCCACGGAGGCGGAACTCTCCACAACCGTTCAGAAAGACGTGATCGGGCTGGGCCTCGACCACTTCACGAAGTGCGTCGTGCTTCCGCAGGGCGAATTCGCCGCCTTCCTGCGCGCCAAGCCGGGCGAGCGCAAGCAGTTGCTCGAGCGGTTGCTCGGGCTCGGCCTCTACGACAAGCTGCGCAAGGCCGCAAACCTGCGCTGGAAGCTGGAGGAGAGCCGGGAGGGTCAGCTTCAGTGGCAGCTGGAGTCGGGGTTGGCGCACGCGACTCCCGAAGCTGTGCGCGAGGCTGAGGCCCAAGTGGCAGCGCTGACCGAACTCGGGAAGCACATCGGCGAAGTCGCTACCGACTTGAGCCGGCTCACCTCCGCGGTCCAGGCCGCAAGCGATGGGTGGACGAAAGCCGCCCGTCAGCTCGAACTCCTGGCCGAGGTTCGCGTTCCCGAGGGCACGGGCCGTTCTGGCGGCTCGCCACCGGAACGCCGAACAGAAGCTCCGCGAGACCACCAGGGCCAAAGATGCGGCGGCCGCGCGTCTGCGCGCTGCCGGAAAGACCCGGGACGATCTTCCGGAGAGGGCAGCCATCGAGAAGATCGTGGAAAAGCGGCACCACTTCGAGCGCCTGGAAGTGGACATCGGGCAAAGCAGGCGCGCGCTGTCCGAGGCGGCTGAAGCTGCCGCCCAGGCAACCCGGAATGAGAAGTCGGTCCGGCAACAGCTCGCGGAGACTGAGAGATCGCTTGCTCGTCTTCCCGCGAGGGCGACACTCGACGGCGTCCGCAAGGCGAGACGACAGCTCCAGGCGCTGGAGCGAGAGACGGAAGGCACGCGCAAGAAGCTGGCGGTGGCGGAGCAAGCGCTGCAGGCTGCAGGTGACCGCGAGAACTCGGTCGGCGTGAAGCTCGCGACGGCGCAAGGCGTGCTCGCCGCCCTTCCGACGAAGGAGAAGCTGGAGACTGCCCGCGAGCGGAGGGAGGGCCTGACCCAGGTGGAAGGCGAGGCCGACAGAACCCGCAGGGAGCTGGCTCGGGCCGAGGAAGCGTACTCGGGCGCCGAGCTCGGCAAGCGGGGCCGCGGATCAGCGGCTCGCGGTGACCACAGAGGCTCTGGAGACGCTGAGGGTGGCGCACAGTGCTGCCGACATGGCCCGCCACCTGGAGCTGGGAGAACCGTGCCCGGTCTGCCTCCAGTCCGTGGTCCGGCTACCCGAGCACGACGCTCCGGCGGATCTCGAAACCGCACATGAGGCGAAGCGCGCCGCGGCCGACGCCTGCGCCGGAGCCCAGGCAGCGCTGCAACGTTGCGCCTCGCGCATGGCGTCGCGGGTCGCAACCCTGGAATTGCAGGAGAAGTCCGCCGCGTCGTTGCGGACGGCGCTGCTGAATGAGCCAACCCTGGACGAGATCACCGTGCTGGTGGCCCGGATCGGCGAGACGGAGGCGCGAGTTGGGATACTTGTGAGAGACTCCGAGCACGCTGTCCGGCGCCGGGCGCAGTGTGAACTCGAGCGGGACACCACGGCCGAGACGCTGAAGCGGCACGAGATGGTTGCCCGCTCGTTTCGGGAGGATCTCGCCGGAAACCCGACGGATGACGAAATCGACGTTCTTCTGCGGGAAACCGGGGAAGCCGAAGAGAAGGTCCAGGTACTGAACAAGCGCGTCGATGAGGCTTCACGGAAGCGTGCGGAGGAAGGGGCGCGTTTGAACGCCGCCAGCGCGACCCTCGATCAGCAGAAGAAGTTCGCCGCGGGTCTCCGTGCCGACCTGGTGGACGCGCCGACCCCTGAGGAGACCGCTGCCTTGCTGGACCGAATCCGCGCGGCGGAGCAGTCGTTGCGGCAGACACAGGTGGAAGAGGCGTCAGCCCGGCGGACCCACCATGAGGCCGAACAAGCGCTCGAGAACTGGGAGGGACGGCTCGACGCCGCGTGGTCGGAGTACCGGGCCACCCGGGATCGCGTCGCCGAGATGAAGCCACCCGGTGCTGTCGAGAGGAATTTGTCGCAATCATGGACGGTTTTGTCGCAATGGACAGATCGAGCCCATGCAGAAACCGGGGAGTTGCTGGCTCGCCTCGATGCAGAGGTGACGAGCGCGTCCGACGACCGGCGCCGCCTGGATTCCGAGCTCCGGGAGCGCTGCCGGGCCGGCGGACTCTCACTGGGAGGCAAAGAAGATCCGGCAACGACATGCGCGGCGACTCTCGGGGCCGCCCGCAAGGGGTTGGACGTTCTCCGCAAAGCCGCGGCCCAAAGAGAGCGCGTCGAGGAGGAGAAGAAGGCCGCGCGCGCGCGTGCCCGCATCGCCAAGGACCTGGGCAGACACCTGAACGCGATTAATTTCGGCGCCTGGCTCCAGAACCAGATCCTCGCCTGGCTCGTTCAGGGCGCCACGGACCGGCTTCGGGAACTCTCGAGCGGCCAGTACTCCCTGGATCTCTCCGACAAGAACGAGTTCCTGGTGATCGATCATCGGAACGCCGACGAGCCCCGCCTGGCGAAGACGCCTGTCGGGCGGCGAGACGTTCCTCGCGTCGCTGGCTCTCGCGCTGTCGCTGGCTGAGCAGGTCGCCAACCTGGCGGCGCAGGGCAGCGCCAAGCTCGAGGCGCTCTTCCTGGACGAGGGTTTCGGCACGCTCGATTCCGAGACGCTCGATGTCGTGGCGGCCACGATCGAGCAGCTCGGCACCGAACGCATGGTGGGGATCGTGACCCACGTGTCCGAGCTCGCCGACCGCATCCCGGTTCAGTATCGCGTGAAGAAGGTGGGGAATTCGTCTTCATTGAAGCGGGTGGAGGTGTGAAGCGTTTCGAGGCTCTCGCCATCGAGGGCTGGTCGCCGGAGTTTGGCTCCCCGGTCGAGACGGAGGGGGAAGAGGTTCCGGCGGAGCAGGTGGACGCCGGCGTCGAACTACCCGTTGACGAATGGCGTCCGCTGCCTCCCGGCGAAGGCGCAGCGATCCCCGGCAGGGTGTTCTTCGTCGATGGCGTGCGCCGCATCGAGGCGCGCGTCTGGATGAGCGACCAGGACGAATCCCGACTGGGCATCTGTGCCTCCTACGCCGCCGGCGTGGTCCGCTGCGGCCGAAAGGCGGAGATCGTGTCCGCCGAGGTGCGCCGCGGCTTCTTTGGGCGGGCGGGCGTCCCGAACCTGGTGACCCGGGTGGGGACGTTCCCCGCGTGCGTGGTGGCCGACGACGCCATCGAGCAGCTGGTCAACGGCTTGCAGGAACGCATGGGCCAGCTGGAGGTCGAGGTTGCCGGGGGGTGGAGCGGCCGGGGGGCTCGCGTGGCGGTTCGGCGCGCGTGGGCGCTGGTTCGGATTCCAATGGCGCCAATCCCCCGCTGCATGCCGGTGCCCTGGTCGTGTTGGACGGTCCGCTGCGTGGTCGCCAGCGCATCCCGGGAGCGATCGGTTATGTGAAGAGCCACCGGGTCCAATACCTTACGACGGGCCCGCGCGCCGTCGTGGCCCGCCTCGCCGCCCGCGAGCGCACCCCCATCTTCCTCATCCAGACCAGGTGGACGCGGTATTCGTGGTACCTGCGCCTGACGGAAGCGACCGGGCACCCGTGGGCCGGCATCGTTCGGTGCGAGGCGTGGCCGGACGCGGAGCTGGCGCGGGTGACGGCGATCGCGGACGCCACCACCGCTCTCCTCCCCCGTTTCGCGTCCGAGCCCCACAAGGACGACCGTGCTCCCCAGAACCTCTACCCCATCGCGGGGCTCGAGCGTGAACTGCAGCATCGCCTGGGGGATCGTGGGGTGGTGTTCCGGGCGCTGCACCGGGCGGCGGCGGCGTACCGACCGGAAGACTGACGCGGTTGCTCTCCCAGGGCGGTTATCCGAAGATGTCCTCCAACGGCCTGGCGGGATTCAGGTGTGTCAGGAACGCCTCGACCGGGACGCAAAGCACGCCATTGCGCACCAGCCGGTGCTCGCCGCGGTACAGCAGCACCCTGCGGGCTTCAGGATACTCCTCGCCGAAGGCTCCGAGTCCCCGGAGATCAGCCGGGCGTATTCGGTCGGCGTTCATGACGTCGATACCCCAGATGCCCAGTGATCCGTAGAGGACGAAATCGACCTCGGCGCCCGTCCGCGTGCGCCAGTAGTACAGCTTGCCGTCCGCTGTCGAGTAGGCCAGCCACGCGCGCAGGTGCTGTGCGACCAGCCCCTCAAGCGCGGGACCGGCGATCTCCTCGGGGCGGTCGAGAGGTCCTGACGGACGCAGGCTCCTGAAGACGCCGCAGTCGAAGTAGAAGAAGCGGGGATGTGCCACGAGACGTCGCTTGGCTCGCCGTGTGAAGACCGGGAGGCGGAATGCCAGCAGAAGATCCTCCAGCAACTCGAGGTAGCCCGCGACGGTGGACCGGCTCGCCTCGCATTCGCGGGCGACTGCGCTCACGTTGAGCGTCGCCGCGTGGGAGAAAGCAGCGGCTTCGAGGAACCGCGAGAAGCTGCCCACGTCTCGAGCCAGGCCCTCGGCACGTACCTCCTGCTCAACATAGAGAGACGCGTAGGCGGCCAACGCCGACGCCGGATCGTCTGAGGAACGCACGGTCGGGACGGTTCCCAGCGTGAGGGCCGTCGCAAGGTCAAACGCCGACCCCAGCTCACCGGCCGTGAACGGGTGCATCGTCCGCACGATCGCTCGGCCCGCCAGAAGGTTGACGCCTCCGCGACGCAGGGTCCGCGCGCTGGATCCGGTCAGGACGAAGCGCCGCCCGGATCCCGTCGCCATGAGTTCGTGCACCACGTTGAGGAGTTCCGGGACGCGCTGGACCTCGTCGACCACCACGTCCCGGCGGGATGGCGCGGCGCGGACCCTTTCCCGCAGCCGCTCGGGGCGAGCCGCAAACCGGCGGAATTCCTCCGCACGCAGAAGGTCCACCACGAGCGCGTCCGGGAGCGTTTCGCGCAGCCAGGTGGTCTTACCCGTCCCGCGCGGGCCGAAGAGAAAGAAACTCCCGCGCGGGACCGTGAGAAATCGCGGTAGAGTCGTCATATTGACGGGAAAAATGACGACAGAGGCGTTATTTTGTCAATCCAACCGCTCCAGCGCCTCCCGGGCCTGCCGGTTGCCGGCCGCGGCGGCGCGAACATACCACTCCCGTGCCCGCTCAAGGTCACGCGCAACGCCCCGCCCGGCCTCATGGGCCTCGCCGAGCCGCAGTTGCGTGATGGCGTCACCCCGTTCGGCGGCGCGCAGCCACCATTCCGCGGCGAGGGCGTGGTCCTCCTCCACGCCCCGCCCGGCCGCGTAGGCGTTCCCCAGATTGTGTGCCCCCAGGACGTGGCCGCGTTCGCCTGCCCGGCGGTGCCAGGCCGCCGCCTGGACGGGATCGACCGGCCTGCCCAACCCCTCGTCGAAGGCGGTGCCCATCAGGAAGACGGCTTCCAGCACGCCGGCTTCCGCCGCCCGCTCCACTTCCGCGATGATGCCTGCGGCGATCTCGCGCGCCCGCTCCTCGTTGCGGGGGAAGCCCATGCGGCCGGTGGAGTGGACGCGCGCCAGCCACATCAGAGCCAGCGGGCCCTGGCGGTCGACCGCCTCCTGGAGCAGCTCGCGGGCGCGGGCATCGTCGACGGTTCCGGCAACCCCCGTGTACCAGTCGACGGCCTCGAGAAGGGTGGGGTCGGGCTCGGCCGGGGCAGGGGAGCAGCCGGTGACGAGCAGCAGGAGCAGCCAGACATCCGGGGAGCGGCCAACCCGCCGCAGTCCGACGACCGGACCCGCGGCCGTGCGGGCTGCGACCACCAACGCGGCGCACATCGAGAGCATCGCCATCACGCGCGCGACCATCCCCGACCGGCAGATCCGAGCCGCGTACCTCCCGGCCGCAACCATCGCTCGCACGCGTTCTGTGTGTCGCGCGCCCACCCGCGTCACCCCCCCACCATCCCGAGCAGCGCGGCGCACGCCAGCGCCCCGTAGATCCCAAGAATGTAGCCCGCCACCGCCATCAGCAGCCCGATCGGGGCCATGGCCCGGTGGTACACCCCCGCGACCACCGGCGCGGACGCTGCCCCGCCGATGTTGGCCATGCTCCCGGTCGCCACGAAGAAGAAGGGCGCGCGCACGATCCGGGCGGCGATCAGCAGCACCGCGAGATGGATCGCGATCCACACCGCGCCCGCCAGCAGATAGACCGGCGCGTCAATCACGGCCCTGAGGTCCGCCTGGGCCCCGATCCCCGCCAGCAGCAGGTAGAGCGCCGTGTAGCCGAGGTGCGACGCGCCCGCGGCCTCCAGCTCCCGCAGCCGGGTAAAGGACAGGATCAGTCCGCCGGTGACGACGATCAGGATCGCCCAGGTGGTGCCGCTGATGATGGTCGGGTCGCCGAGGGAAGGGAGCATGCCGCCCACCCGCTGGGCCCCGACCGCGCACGCCATCCCCAGCCCGATCATGATGACCGCGTCTCGCAGCGAGATGGCCCGCCGCTCCCGGTTCAGCGCGTCCAGGCGGCGGTTGGTCTCCTCGACCACTTCGGTGCGCGCCCTGGTGCGGCGGTCGAAGCGGCCCTGCAGCCCGACCATCGCGATCAGCACCCCCATCCACCCGTACCCGACCACCGTGTCGACCACGATCGCCGGCCCGAGCGCGTCGGGCGAGGTGCCCACGCTTTCGGCAACGGCCACCATGTTGGCCGTCCCGCCGATCCAGCTTCCCGAGAGCGCCGCGAAGCCAGTCCAGGCATCCGGCGGCAGCATGTCCCTGAAGATCAGGAGCGATACCGGCCCCCCGATGATGATTCCCACCGTGCCCGCCGCGACCATGAAGAGCGCCGTGCCCCCGAGCTTGAGGATGCTCCCGACGTCCACCGAGACCATCAGAAGCAGGAGCGCGAAGAGGAGCAGGTAGGGGACCGTCCACTCGTAGAGCGGCGAGGACGCGGGTGTGATTCCGGCGGTCGTCGTCAGCATCGGCAGGAAGTAGACGTAGATGACCGGCGGAACCACTTCGAAGACCTTCCGGAAGCGCGGCAGCTCCGAGACCCAGAACACGAGCGCCACGATGGCGGCCAGGAATCCGAACACCGCCATCGGCTCTGTGATGAGTGCCGTCGTCTCCTGACCCATGCGTTTTTCTCCTGTCTCAGTAGTTATCAGTAAATAACAGTAGATACCAGTATGCTACAGTATCCCGGAAGAATCAGCATCGGCGCCTGGAGAAGTGGAGTCAACGCCCGGCCGGCAGCCTCGCCACCGGGAAACGGGACGCGGGCTCATCAGGTAGAGGACTTGCGAGGTGCGGCCCGTGCAGCACCTTGCCATGACCCGAGCTCGGAGCACAAGTCAACGGCGGGGTGAAGCCGGCCTCACGTGCAGCGTGCGGCTTTCGTCCCCAGCCAACAAGGACCGCCGTGTATACCTCGTGCATGTTCTGCCACAGGCCCCTGGGCGCCAACGAAGTCGTGGAGTCGTTTCCGGTCGGGCGCCGCCTGGCCTTCGACGCCGCCCGCGGCCGCCTGTGGGTCGTATGCAGGAAGTGCGAGCGCTGGAACCTCACGCCGCTGGAGGAGCGCTGGGAGGCGGTCGAGGACTGCGAGCGCATCTTCCGCGACACCCGCATCCGCGTGTCCACCGACAACATCGGCCTCGCGCGCCATCCGGAGGGACTGACGCTCGTGCGCATCGGCGCGCCCATGCGTCCCGAGTTTGCGGCATGGCGCTACGGAGACCAGTTCGGGCGCCGGCGACGGCGGGCAATCCTGTACGGGACGGCGGGGGCGGTCGTGGTCGGAGGCATCGTCGTCGGCGGAGCCGCGGCGGGCGTGGGCGTAGGTCTGATCAGCCAAATCCCGAACTGGTTCAACGCCTGGCACAGCAGGCGCACCCTGGTGAAACTGCGTCCCGAAGGCGAACGCGTCGTCAAGCTCAATCGCCACGATCTGCTCGGCACCCGCGTGCGGCCGGCCGAGGACGAGCAGGGCTTCAGGGTCCAGATACGCAGGGGAAAAAAGAAGACCTGGTACGAGGGGGCCGAAGCGCACCGGTTCGCGGGGGCGATTCTTCCGAAGATGAACCACATGGGTGGGAGCAAGGACACAGTCACGAACGCCGTGGACCTGATCGAGACCACGGGGCACCCGGAGCGCTATCTGGTCAGGATCGCGGAGGGAGAGCGCTTCCAGGACAAGAAAGGGATCCCCGGCTACGTCAACAAGATGCCGAAGCCGCACAAGCTCGCCCTCGAAATGGCTCTTCACGAAGAACAGGAGCGGCGGGCGCTGGAAGGCGAACTCTGGCTGCTGGAAAAGGCCTGGGAAGCGGCGGAGGAGATCGCGGACATCTCCGACAAGCTGTTGCTGCCGGAGGGGGCGGAGGAGTTTCTGCGGGAGAATCGGAAAGAGGGCGACGAGTCCTGACTTGATCGACATCAACGCACCCGTCAGCGCCCTTCCGCTCGACATCGCCCGCATCATCATCGGCGGCGTTCTCTTCTTCTATTTCCTGGGGGCCCTCAGGCAGTCGCGCGACATCAGCGATCCCGACGGGCTGATCGACCACCGGCTCCTGATCCGGCTTCTTCCGCCCACCCGGATCAGCCTGTTTCAGCCGGGGATGCCGGGCCTGGTGTTTCGGGTCGTCCATCTGTGCGCGTGCGCGGCGTCGCTGCTGGTGGTGGCGGGCTACCATCCGCGCGCGGCGGCGGTGTTCCTCTTCGCCGCCGCTGTCTCCACCCTCCGCTGGAACGTGCTGGCGGCGTACCTCGACGACGCCATGATGCACATCTTCTGCCTGTGGCTGGTGCTGCTTCCGGTCGGGCAAACGCTGACGCTGCCGGATCTGCTGGCCGGCGGGCCGGCGACCGGGGAATGGGTCCGGGCCACCGTTCCCGGGCTGGCTCCGCGCGCCTTCCTGGCGAACATGGCGCTCGTGTACGTGGTCGCGGGGCTCTACAAGTTCACGAGCCCCATGTGGCGGGACGGCTCGGCCATGCACGCGGCCTTGAGGATGCCGATCGCGCGGGCGCCGGAGCTCTGGACCCTGCGCTACCGCGCGCCTCTGCGCCTGGTCACCCACGCCTCCCTGGTGATGGAGCCGCTCTTCGCGCTCATCTTCGTGCTCCCGGCGGGTTCGACCGCCAAGTGGCTGCTGGCGGCGGGGGCGGTGTTCTTTCATGTGGGGATCGCGGCAACGCTCAAGATCCCGTATTCGAACCTTGCCATGCTGGGGGCGCTGCCCCTCGCCTTCGCCCCGGAGATCATGCACGGCGCGCTGGGCCTTCCGTCTCTGCAGGGAATCTCCGCCGCCGGGCTCGCCCCGTCGGGCGTGGTGGCGGTCACGCTCGTCGGGCTGCTGGTGATCATGCTGCTCTGGGACATCGTGCTCACCGGCACGAGGTTGACGGAGCGGTACTCGCAGCGCGGCTGGTACAATCCGGTGCAGGCGCTGCTGTGGATGGGGGGCGTCTATCAGAGCTACCGGCTGTTCGACTGGGTCGACGACCGGAACTACCATGTGCGCTTCGAGGTGAGGCGGATGCGGGACGCTGTCGAGGGCGGTCACCCAGGCGGCGCCGATGGCGCCAGTCCCGTCGGCGGCGCCGAGGAGGTTCGTGACATCGGGCGCACAGATGCAGCCCATATCATCGATCCCGACCCACTCTTCCCGCGGAGCATGCGTCATCTGCTGCTGCAGTCCTACCTGATCGGCAACATCTGGCTGCAGCTGGGTTCCGAGAAGCTTGAGGCAGTTCGCAGATCGCTGCTGGTCCGCCACGCGCGCCGCTATGCCCGGGCTCACCCGGAGGCGGGCACGATCGATGTGGTCGCGGTCGTGCAGCGGGTCACGGCCGACAATCTCGAGCTGACGCGCGGCGAGCGACGGCCGCTCATGCGCTTCACCTGCCGGGGCGGCGAGGCCGTCATGCACTTCCCGAGCTGAGGTCCCTCACCTCCCATGTGCGGAATCGTCGCCATCCTCTCGCGCAACGGCCCGGTCCCCGAATCGGCGTTGCGGCGCGCCACCGCGGCGCTCGAGCACCGGGGCCCGGACGGCACGCGCACCTGGGTTTCGCCGACCGGGCGTGCGGGGCTTGGCCATACCCTTCTCGCCATCAACGACCCGGAGGGCTTTCAGCCGATCGCCAGCGAGGACGGGCGGCTTCGAATCATCGTCAACGGCCAGTTCTACGACTTCGTGCGGATTCGCGCGGAACTGGAGGAGCGGGGGCACCGTTTCCGCACGCGTTCCGACAGCGAGATCGCGCTGCACCTCTACGAAGACCTGGGCGCCGGGTGCCTGGAGCAGCTGCGGGGCCAGTTCGCCTTCGTCATCTGGGACGAGGAGACAGGGCGGCTCTTCGCCGCACGGGACCGATTCGGGCTGAAGCCGCTCTTCTTCGCCGAGCACGGCGGCGCTCTGTACTTCGCTTCCGAAGCGAAGGCCCTGTTCGCGGCGGGGGTTCCGAGGTCGTGGGATGCGCGAGCGGTCTATCATTCGTTCCACGCCTGCCCGGACGAGCGGCGGTCGCTCTTCGCCGGGATCTCGCAGGTGCCGCCCGGGCACATTCTGAGGGCCGGGGAGGATGGGGTGCGGCTGGAGCGATTCTGGGATCTGCCGGCGTCGCCGCGGCGGCGGGGTTGGGTGGGCCGCCGCGGCCGATCGGGCACCGAATCCAGGGTCGCCGATGCTGGTCGGTCCGGATCCAGGGTGGCCCCCGATGCCGGTCGGTCCGGATCCAGAGTCGCCGGCGCGAACCGGTCCGGTCGGTCGCGTACCGACTCCGGGTTCACCCTGTCCGGTCACGCGGCCACCGCTCCCGACTTCCCCCACGCCGTCGAGCGGGTGCGGGCGTTGACTGAAGAGGCCGTCGGCCTGCGCATGGTCGCCGGCGTCCCGGTGGGCTGCCTGCTGAGCGGCGGACTGGACTCGTCGTCGGTGTTGGGCGTGGCCGCAGCGGGCGCGGACAGGCCGGTCGCGGCCTTCACGGTGGGCTTTGAGCGCCGCCGGTACGACGAGAGCGAGGGCGCGCGCGAGATGGCGGCAGCGGCAGGGGCGCAGCACACGGTCGTGATGCTCGATGACCAGGCGCTGGCCGACCACTTCGCGGACGCGGTCTGGCACGCCGAGACGCTGCAGTACAATACCCACGGCGTCGCGCGCTATCTGCTCGCCCGTGGCGTGCGGGAGGCCGGGTACCGGTCGGTCCTGGCCGGTGAGGGCGCCGACGAGGCGTTCTTCGGCTACGAGTTCCTGCGCGCGGCGGCCGCGGCGGGTGGGGGAGGGCTCGGTCCCCGCAGGATCCTGCGCATCCTGCGGGGGTTGCTGCGCTCGCCGGCAAGGGCGTATCCCGGGCTTGCCGCCGTCTCCCCGTGGCTCGCCCGCATCGCCCTTCTGCTACCCGCCGCTCCGTCGCTCTTCACACGGCTTACTCGCGGGCTCGGTCTCATCCAGTCGGTGTGCTCGGAGGATTTCCTGCGCGGCTTCGCCGGATACGACCTGTACCACGCGTTCTACCGCCGCTGCCGCGAGACCGGCTCACTCTCGCGGCGCGAGCCCGCCCGGCAGCTCCTCTACCTGTGGCTGCACTCGATCTTCGTCAACTACCACCTGGCCGCCGACCGACTGGACATGGCGCACGGCGTGGAGGTGCGCCTGCCCTTCCTCGACCACGAGCTCTTCGAGTACGCGAACCGCCTCCCGGTTGCGCAGCTCACGGCTCCTCCGCAGGAGAAGCACCTGCTCCGCGAGGCGATGCGGCCCTACATCCCGGACTCCGTGTATGCCAGGACCAAGCGCGCCTTCATGGCTCCCTCCGCAGTCGGCAGCGACGGGCCGCTGCACGACTTTCTGCAGGACACGCTGCGGGGGGAGGCCGTGCGCGCGGTCCCGTTCCTGGACGCGGGGGCGGTGGCGGACATCCTGGACGGGCTGCCGCAACTCGCGGACGAGGATCGTCCATCGGTCGACTCGCTGCTGCTGATGCTGGCATCGGCGGCCGTGCTGCAGGAGAGACACGGGCTGTAACTCCAGTGGGCGGCTATCTCCCCAGCCCGTACGCCAGCAGCGTCCCTCCGTCACGTTCGCCGGCCGCGATGACCACCAGCTGGCGGCCGTCGCGCGTCTGGAAGGTCATGGGGTTGGCGTAGCCGCGCGCGGGCAGCCGGCCCTCCCAGAGCACCTCTCCGCTCTCCGCGTCGAAGGCGTACAGGACATCCGAGCCGCCCGTAAGGAACACCAGGCCGCCGGCGGTTACGAACGGCCCCGGCGCCCCCACCACCCCCAGCCGGGCGGGCAGGTCGAGCCCGGCCAGCGCCGGATGCCCGGCGATCTCGGGACGCTCGCCCACCGCCTCCTGCCAGAGGATCTCGCCCCCGTTCATGTCGATGGCGGTCAGGGTGCCGTAGGGCGGGTTGGAGATGGGCAGGCCGTCCACCGTCAGGGTGCGGGACGACGTGCGGTCGATGGCGTAGTCGCCCACGGTGGTCGCCGGGTTGGCGGGGGCGATCTTGAGCAGGCTGGCCTCCTCGGACGACTTCACGAAGAGCACCGCGCTCGCCGGGTCCACCGCCACCCCGCCCCAGTTGCCGCCGCCCAGGATGCCCGGCATGGCGATGGTGCCCTCCATGGAAGGCGGCTCGTAGAGGGGGCCGAAGCGGTAGCCGGCGGTGAGCTCCTGCGCACGCCGGCGCAGTGCGGGCGTGAGGTCGATGAGGTCGTCCGGCGCGAACCCCTGGCGCGCGAAGGGAGGCGGCCAGGTGGGGAAGGGCTGGGTCGCGGCCGCTACCTCGCCGGGCACGTCGCTCGCCGGGACCGGCCGTTCCTCGATGGGCCACACCGGTTCTCCGGTCTCCCGGTCGAAGGTGTAGACGAACCCGGTCTTGCCCGCCACTGCGACCGCGTCGACCCGCCGGCCGTCCACCGTCACGGTAAACAGCGCCGGCGCCCCCGGCAGGTCGAAATCCCACAGCCCGTGGTGCACCGTCTGGAAGTGCCACGCCAGCTCTCCGGTGCGCGCGTCGAGCGCCACCAGTGCCTCCGCGTAGAGGTTGTCGCCCAGGCGGTGGCCGCCGTAGTAGTCGTTCGACGGGGTGCCGATTCCCGCATACAGGAGCCCCCGCTCCTCATCCACGACCATCGGCGCCCAGGAGTTGGTGTGCCCGGTATAGTCCCAGCTGCCGTCCTCCCAGGTCTCGTTTCCGGGCTCGCCCGGCTGCGGGATCAGGTTGAACGACCACACCAGCTCGCCGGTATGCACGTCGAAGGCCTGCACATTCCCCGGCGGGTCGCGCGGGTAGACGAAGCCGTCCCACACGCCGTTGCCCACGATCACCAGGTCCTCGAAGACGACCGGCGGCGAGGTCTGGGTGTAGTGGAGGCGGTTGGTGGGCCAGAGCAGCTGCTCGGTGAGGTCGATCTCGCCCCGGTGCCCGAACGACTGGATCGGCTCGCCGGTGGCGGCATCGAGCGCGATCAGGCGCCAGCGCGTGTTGAGGAAGATGCGTCTCTCGCCGGCCCCGCTCCACACGGCGACCCCGCGGTGGACGAAGCCGGTGCCATTGGGTGGCTGGCCCCACTCCACGGTGCGCGGGTCGTACGCCCAGTGCGGCTCTCCGGTGCTGCCGTCCATGGCGATGACGCGGTTGTACGCCGTCGTGAAGATCAGGGTGTCGTTGAAGGCCAGCGGCGTCGTCTCGAAGTTGCCCGGCCGCACCTCCTGCCCGCGAACCGGTGACAACGGTCCGGGAATCGGCTTCTCGCCCGTCTCCCAGCTCCACACCAGCTCAAGCTCGCCCGCGTTTTCGGGCGTAATCTGGTCCAGCGGCGAGTACCTGGACCCCGCCGCGTCGCGCCCATAGGTCACCCAGTCCCCGTCACCGGGCGGCTGGGGCGCGGGCATGGTATCGGCGCACGCGGAAAGCAGGACGAGGGCGCAGCAGGCGCAGCAATGTCTCATGGCAGTGGTCGCTGTAATAGGCGGCTTCTCGCTCCGGTGTGCCCGGAGCCCGCGTCAATCTCCGCCCGGTCTCCCGGGAAGGAAAGGGACCGGGTCTCCCTGCGTCTCACCCACCCACCCGGAGCGCGAGGGCTCGCTGGGCGATCCTCCACTCCAGCGATGCCAGCGACGCGGGATCCGTACGCTCCGGCCATCCGCCGGAGACGCGACCAAGGAACTCCGACACGGCATCATCGAGCGCCAGACCGGGGTCGCGCCCGAGGGCGTGCGACGCCGCGATCCCAAGAAGGTCGCCAACGCTTCCAGAAGGGTCGCCAGCGCCGTCCGGGGGAGTGTCCAGGGCGCGTGTACCCGCCACTACCGCCTCGAACGCCTCCCGTGCAGCGCGCAGGTCGCCCTCTCTCCGGGCGGCTACACCGAGCAGGTAGCGGACGAGGCGCTCGTCCGGGTCATAGGGTCGACCCTGACCCAGGGATTCCGGCCAGAGGAGTCCGGCTTCCAGGTAGTCGCGCGCGGCCCGGTGGTTCCCGTCGTCGAGTTCGTCCAGTGCAGCGGCCGTGTGAGCCAGCTCGTACAGGCGGTGACTCTCGCGCGCGTTCTCGGAGGGCAGCACGTGCGTCGCGGCCAGCACCTCGATCGCCTCGGCGGGCCGGTCCTGGCTCAAGAGGCCGCGCACATGCAGCAGCGCGAGGTTGAAGTCTTCCGGGAAGTCGCCGCGCGCCGTCGCCGACAGCTGCACGGCTTCGTCCCACGACCCGGTCTCCTGCGCGTGGCGAATCAATGCCACGCGCAGGAGGCGGTCGTGCGGGTCGAGTTCCACCGCGCGGGTCAGGTCATCACCGGGATCGCGCCCCCGCGCGTGCTGCAGCAGGTAGGCTCGCGCGGCGTATGCGGCCCCATAGTCGGGCTCGTCTCCCAGTGCGGCCAGCGTCGCGGCCGCCTCTTCGTCCCGGTCGAGCGCCCAGAGGTTGAGGCCGAGGAGGTAGCGCCACGTCCAGTGGGCATCCTGCTCTGCAGCCCAGCGCAGGACGCGTAGCGTTTCGGTGCGGAAGGGGAAGACGAACGCGGGGTCGGCCGGAGGCTCTGCAGCCGCGAGGCCGGACGCATCGCCCCTCAGGTACGCCTTCCACGCCAGCGAGAGGGAGCCGCCGCCCACCTCATCCGCAAGATCCAGCACCGCGAGGGCGTCGTTCGTCAGGCCACGACCTGCGTACCCCACCGCCAGTTCCAGCAGCGTCTGCTCCGGGAACTCGCTCCGCATGGCGCCGGTCAGCGCGCGGCGGTTGTCGGCGGTCGAATCGGCCAGGTAGCGCTCGGCAAGGACGAAGTGGTGGATCGGGTCGATGCCGAGTAGTGCGGCGTGCGCCCGCCCGGCCCCCGCCGCGTCGCCGGTCCGGCGACCGATCGTGGCCAGCAACTGCCAGGCCGGCACGCTATGCCGGTCGAAGTCGAGCGCCAATTCAGCGTACCGTTCAGCATCGCCCCACTTCGCCTCTCCGAGCGCGATCTCGGCGAGTTGAATGTACGCCGCCGCCCGGAAGGCCACCGAGCGGGCCGCCCACCCGAAGGCGTCGTGCGCGTCGGCGCTGCGTCCCAGCGCGCGGTAGAGGTTGCCGGCCAGGAAGTTCGCCCCGGCGTCGTAGGTGTCGAGCTGCAGGGCCCGCCGCGCCGACTCGAGTCCGTCCTCGTAGCGGGCCGATCGCAGCGCGAGGGCACCGAGGCCGAGCAGCACCTCCCGATGCCATGGCTCCAGCGCCGCAGCCTCCTCGTAGAGCGCCCGCGCCTCGGCGTAGCGGCGGCCCTTCGCCAGCTCCCTTGCTTGGAAAACCAGCCGGTCCGCCTCGGGAATGGTCGACCACGCTGCCGGATCCACCTCGAACGGCCGGTCGAGCATGCGCTCGGCCGGGTCGGAGCTGTAGTCGAGATCAAGCTCGGGCAGCGCCACCCGGAAGGGTCGGTCCGCGCCCACCTCAAAGGTCGCCTCGAAGGGCTGGAGCGCTACCAGGTCAACCGACTCGGCCGCGACCGGATCGTCCCCGGCCCACACCCGCACCGTATCGGAGACGTCGCCGAAGGCATTGACCACCACCCGCACCCGCGCCCCCTCCCGCTCGACGTGCATCGCGCCCTCCCGGGACGCGTCCGTCAGCCCGCCCGTCCCCTCAAGCGGGAACCACGTCTCGGTCCAGCGGCTCGCCGAGAGCGGGTCGAAGACCGCCTCGGTCACCGGGTTCCGGTGGTCGCCCGGTGAGTACTGGACGAAGAGACGCCCCGCCTGGAACTCGACGTACTGACCATCCGTGTCGGTGAGCAGATCTTCCCAGATGCCGCCCGCGCGGGAGAGTGCCCAGAGCCACATCTTCTGCCCCGGCATGTCCTCGTAGCGGGCCCAATGGCCCCAACCGTAGCCGTCGTCGTGGTAGTAGCCGCCAAAGAAGTCGTTGAGTTCGCCGACGACGTGGTAGGACTTGTTTCCGCCGAAGGCGTTGTTGCGGTAGAGCGGCAGAAAACGGTCTTCATCGTCGACCGGCCAGGCTCGTTCACGGCCAGAGTGCTCCAGATAGGAGCCACCCGGCACGTAGATCTCGAGGTCGTCCTGCGCGAAGGCCGCCGCGGTCATCCAGTTGTAGTAGGGCTGCTCGAGCGGGGTCGGGTTGTACCAGAGGGCGTGGGTCTCGAAATAGGCGCGGTCGGGGGGCAGCCGTATCTCGACGCGC
The DNA here is from genome assembly GCA_965232315.1 of Longimicrobiales bacterium. Taxonomy (GTDB): domain Bacteria; phylum Gemmatimonadota; class Gemmatimonadetes; order Longimicrobiales; family Gaopeijiaceae; genus BD2-11. The sequence goes on from CBDDPN010000042.1 coordinate 125,550, forward strand.
CAGTGGGTGCGCGACGGAAGGTCCATCGTCCCGACAAAGGTGCTCACGCTGCCGTCGTCGTTCTCGCGAAGCATGTAGTCGACCGGCGTGGCCGTGGCCGGCGTGTGCCCGATGACCCCGAAATTGAACTCGATGCCGCCCGAGGTCCACGGTCCGCGCAGCGAGATGTCGCGGAATTTCATGACTTCGTTGCGGTAGATGAACTCGTGCCCCGTTGCCTTCACCACCGCGCCCCACACCTTGCCGCCGACTTCGGGAAGGACGAACAGCTCGATGAGGTCGTTCTCCATCTTCACAACCTTCCACTCCCGTGGTTCCGAGGTCGTGGAATACCCTTCGAAGGTGTGGTACGGGTACAGCCTGCGGTCGCTGGCGAGGATGGGGATCGGGTTGGGGTCCGAGAACGGGTAGGTGTCCAGGACGCGGGTCTCCTCGGAGATGCGGGCGGCGGTCGGGGTCTGTGCCGCGGCCAGGTCCGCGCCCGGGCTCGCCAGCGTGATGGCGGACAGGGTGAGACCCCAAACGCCCGCACGATGTCGGCGAATCATGCTCATATGCTCATCTGCTCATGTTTGTAGTCGCGCCCAGCTGCACCCTGTCATCGTATGTCGCCACTCAATCCGGCGGCGCCCGGAAATCAGAAAATCGATTTCGGCATGTGCATGCTCACCAGCATGTGCGGCACGTCCACCGTCTCGGAGATCTTCATGTCCCCCGCGATCGAGCAGAGCACGTAGGCCTCTTCGGGCGTGAGCCCGTGCTCCGCGACCAGGTAGTCGATCATGTAGCGGGTGGCTTTGCGGGCCGCCTCGTCGATGGTGGTGGCGAAGCCGGTCACGGCGTAGTAGTCGTCGCTCTCGTACTGGGGTTCGACCATTCCGCGCGTGTTCTCCATGACCTCGACTTCGAAGACGATGCGCATGGGTGTCTCGATGGCGGAGCCGGATACTTCGCCGTCGCCCTGGGCCGCGTGCGTGTCGCCGATCGAGAAGAGGGCGCCTTCGACCTGTACGGGGAAGTAGACCGTCGTCCCGGCGATCATGTGGCGGTTGTCCATGTTGCCGCCGTTGGTACGGGGCGGGATGGTCACGAGCATCGAGTCGGTGTCGGGCGCGACCCCCATCACCCCCGCGAACGGCGCCAGCGGAATCGTGATGTCGTCGTTGAAGGGGACTTCCGTGGCTCCGGGCACCATCGGGAAGCCTCGGATGAACGGCCCGGTGAACTCTTCGGGCAGGAAGCCGAACCCGGGGAAGATGCCCGCCCATCCCCAGCCCTGGACCTCGATCTCGTGCAGGGTCACCGCCAGCAGATCGCCCGGGCTCGCGCCTTCCACGTAGATGGGTCCCGTCAGCGCATGGATGAGGCCGAAGTCGACGTTGAGCAGGTCCTCGGCGGTCGTGGATTCGGTGATCTGGCCGTCGGAGGCCTCCTTGGTGAACACCTCGACCACGGCGCCCGAGGGCACGGTCAGCTGGGGCGGGATGGTGGAACTCCAGCGATTGTGGCTGTTCCCGGCTCCGAGCGTGTACTCGGCGGCGGGGGTCGGCGCGGCGGGCTCGGCCGGCATGGATTCTTCCGCCCCGGGCGGGGCCTCGCACGAAGCCAGGGCGAGCGGGAGGACCAGGGCGAAGATGGCGGTACACCGGGACCTGCGGGACATTGGCGTGGCGAACATCGGGACGGCTCCTTGAGGGTCGGTGAACATTGCCCAGGCGCTTGGTCTATTCTTGATGCGCAGCCGACCTCGCGCCATACGCAGTGCGGTTCGAGCCGCCAGCCGTCCTCCTCCAGCACCCACTTCGAATGAGCATCGGTCATCGCGAACTGCGAACCGGCGTCGTCTACATCTGGGAGGGACGCCTGGACGCCCCCGACCGCGTCACCGCCGCCGCCCGCACGCTCCTTTCCCCCAGGGAGCGCAAGCGCGCCGACCGCTTCGCGTACGATCGCCACCGTCGTCGCTACACCATTGCGCAGGCCCACCTGCGCCGCGTCCTGGGGCAGCTTACCGGCACCCGCCCCGAGGACGTGGGCTTCCGCTACGAGGACAAGGGGAAGCCCTTTCTGCCCGGTGGGCCGTCCTTCAACCAGTCACACTCGGAGGAGCGGATCATGATCGCGGTGGCGGCGTCCGGGCGTCTGGGCGTGGACATCGAGGAACTGAGGCGGGTGCGCCTGATGCTCGGTATCGCCGACAAGAACTTCGCGCGTGACGAGGCCGCACGGCTGCACTCGGCGCCCGCGAACGAGCGTCGGCGGCTCTTCTTCCGCATCTGGACCCGCAAGGAGGCGTTCCTCAAGGCACTCGGCTTCGGCCTTACGCACCCGCTCAGGTCGTTCTCGGTGGATCCGTCTCCCGGCGCGGCGCAGGGGCTCCTGCACGTCGAGGATCTTCCGGAGGATCCCGCACGCTGGTACATCGGGGGCGTTCGTTGCGCGGAGGGCGCGGAGGCGGCGCTGGCGGTCGACCGGGCCGGCATTCGGGTCCGGCCTCTGCGTTACGATCCCTCCACCCTCTAGAGCCGCGCTCCAGGCATCACCCGGACGTCAGTCGAGCCGCTTCGCCGACCGGAGCGCCGCGAATCACTGGCGGAAGGATCCGTGCGAACGGTGTCCACCCTAACTGAAGAAGGGGTTCTCTCCGGCTTGGTGGTCGGTGATGTCGTGGATCGCGGTCACTTCCGGGATGGACTGGTGGATCATCTTCTCCACGCCCTGGCGCAGGGTAAGCCGGGACATGGCGCATCCCTGGCATCCGCCCATCATCTCCAGATAAATCTCGGTGTCCTGAACGCCCGCGAGACGGATCTCGCCGCCATGGGCCGCGATGGACGGGTTCACCTGACGGTTCAGGAGGTCGGTAACGCGCTCGGCGAGCGGCCCGGAAGGTGCCCCGTCGCTGCGGCCGTCCGCGTCCGGTGACGTCTTCACCTCGAATCCGCTCTGGCTCAGCTCATCAATGAAATCGACCGTCGCCCCCTTGAGCCGCGGGGCGCTGGCGCCGTCGACGAACACCGTGAATCCGCCTCCGTCCAGGGTCACGTCGTCTTCGCCGCGGTCCGCGTTCGCGACCAGCGTAAGCTCGAAGTTGGGCGCGAAGGGACTCCCGTCCATCTTTACGCGCAGGGCCTGCTCGTCGTCGGCCTCTCCTCCCATAAAGGAAAGCACCATCTCGCGAGCTTTGTCCGTGAAGGTCAACATCGATTCAGCATCCTTGCGTGCAGGGCCTTGCGGCTCCGGTTTCCGTGCGTGATCGGCCGCGCATCCGGACGAACCCCGCGTGGCGAGGAATGGTCCGGCCTCTTGCATTCAACCATGAAATATGGCTCGACATCCGGCGGAAGCAACAGCCCGCCGGTTGCTGGCTCGCCATGCCTTGCCGATATTCCGGCCCGACGCGGTCCGCTCTCCGGCGACGGCCTGGATCGCGCCGCGGCGCAAGACTCTCGCGAAGCGTCACTGGACAAGGTGCAAGTTGTTATGCCTGAACTGGATAGTATGGACAAGCTCGTTTCCCTCACCAAGCGGCGCGGGTACGTCTTCCAGTCTTCCGAGATCTATGGCGGCACCGGCTCGGTCTGGGACTACGGGCCGCTGGGCATCGAACTCAAGCGCAACGTCAAGGAGGCCTGGTGGAGCGCGATGGTGCACCAGCGCGACGACGTCGAAGGGATCGACGCGGCCATCCTCATGCATCCGCGCGTGTGGGAGGCCTCGGGGCACGTCGACGGCTTCACCGACCCGCTGGTCGAGTGCAAGACCTGCAAGAAGCGCTACCGCGCCGACGAAATGGAGGGCGCCCGCTGCGGCAGGAAGCCGAGCAAGGCGCCGGGCGAATTCAAGGCCTGCGAACTCGGAGAGCCCAGGCTCTTCAACCTCATGTTCAAGACGTTCATGGGGCCGGTGGAGGAGGCCGCGGCGACCGTCTATCTGCGGCCGGAGACGGCGCAGGGCTCGTACGTAAACTTCCTCAACGTGCAGACTACCGCGCGCCAGAAGGTCCCCTTCGGCGTGGCCCAGATCGGCAAGGCGTTCCGTAACGAGATCACGCCCGGCAACTTCATCTTCCGCACGCGCGAATTCGAGCAGGCCGAGATGCAGTTCTTCGTCACTCCGGGGACTGATGAGGAGTGGTTCGAGCACTGGCGCGAGGCGCGCATGACGTTCCACACGGAGGCGCTCGGGATCCGGGGCGAGTCTCTCCGCTTCAGCGAGCACGGACCCGACGAACTGGCGCACTACGCGAAGCGGGCGGTGGACATCCAGTACGAGTTTCCCATCGGCTGGAAGGAGCTGGAGGGCATCCACAACCGCACCGACTTCGACCTCTCGCGGCACCAGCAGTACTCGGGCAAGAAGATGCGCTACGTGGAACCCGGAGGCGGCGGCAGGTACATCCCCTACGTCATCGAGACCGCGGCCGGGGTGGACCGGATGGTGCTCATGGTCCTCTCCGACGCGTACTACGAGGAGCAGGTCGGACGCCAGCGGCGCACGGTGCTCGGCATCCATCCCCGGCTGGCCCCGGTGAAGGCGGCGATCTTCCCGCTGGTGCGCAAGGACGGGATGCCCGAGTTGGCGACGCGGCTGCACGACGCCTTCAAGGCCGCGGCCGTCCCCAGCTTCTACGACGCGGCGGGGTCCATCGGGCGCCGCTACCGCCGCCAGGACGAGGCGGGCACGCCCTGGTGCATCACGGTGGACGGCCAGACCGTCGACGACGGGACGGTCACGGTGCGCGACCGCGACACCCTCGAGCAGGTGCGCGTGAACGCGGACGGCGTGATAGACTACCTGCGGGAGCGGCTCGCGGGCTGAGGCACCGGCACCGGACCACCGCGAATCCGGGAACCGCGCCTCCCGCGAATCCGGGAACCGCGCCCACCGCGAATCGGGGCAAATCACCGAACAGGGGAGAAGGCTGATGGCATCCAGGTCGGAGGTATTCACCTCGCGCTGGGGCATGCTGCTCGCGATGCTGGGCATGGCCGTCGGAACCGGAAACATCTGGCGTTTCCCGCGCATCGCCGCCTCCAACGGCGGCGGCAACTTCCTGGTCGCGTGGGCGTGCTTCCTGCTCCTGTGGTCGATCCCGCTCCTCATCCTCGAGTTCGGGATGGGGAAGGCCGTGCGCAGGGGGCCGGTGGGAGCCTTCGCCACCACCCTGGGGCCGAAGTTCGCCTGGATGGGCGCGTGGGTCGCCTGGGTGGCGACCGCGATCACCTTCTACTACAGCGTCGTGATGGGATGGACGCTGCGCTTCCTGTGGGCGTCCATCACCCGCGAGATCCCGACGGAAGTGCCCGACGCCTTCTGGAATGGGTTTGCGGCCACGCCCTCGGCGATGATCACGCACGCCATCGCGCTGGCGCTGGGGGTGTTCGTGGTGTCCAGGGGCGTGAAGGGCATCGAGACCGCCGCCCGCTTCCTGATTCCCAGCCTGATCGTGCTGGTGATCGTGCTGGCCATCCGGGCCCTGACGCTCCCGGGCGCCTCCGCCGGCCTCGCGTTCCTCTTCACCCCGAACTTCAGCGAGCTCGCCGACTACCGGATCTGGCTCGAGGCGCTGACGCAGAACGCGTGGGATACCGGCGCCGGATGGGGACTGGTGCTCACGTACGCCATCTATATGAGAAAGCGGGAAGACACCGCGCTCAATGCGTTCGTGATCGGCTTCGGCAACAACTCCATGTCGCTGCTGGCGGGCATCATGGTGCTGTGCACGGTCTTCTCGGTGATGCCCGACGCGGCCAGCCAGATCGTCGGGGCCGGGAACGAGGGCATCACCTTCATCTGGGTGCCGCAGCTCTTCGCGCGCATGCCCGGCGGTCAGTTCTTCATGATCCTCTTCTTCATGGCGCTGGTGTTCGCGGCGTGGACGAGCCTGGTGGCCATGATCGAGCTGGCAAGCCGCGTCCTGCGCGACGCCGGGGTCGAGCGCGGGCGCGCCGTCGGCATCGTCGGCATCACGGCTCTGCTGTGTGGCATTCCGAGCGCGCTGAACATGGACTTCTTCCACAACCAGGACTGGGTGTGGGGGGTGGGCCTGATGCTGTCGGGCTTCTTCTTCGCCTTCGCGGTCTTGCGCTACGGCGTGACCGAGTGGCGCCGGAAGTTCATCAACACGGGCGATTCCGACATTCGCATCGGGGCGTGGTGGGACTGGGCGATTCGCCTCGTGATGGTGGAGGCGGTGGTGCTCATGGTGTGGTTCCTCTGGGGAGCGCGCGGCGAGAGCTTTGCCGAAACCTGGACACTGTTCAGTCCCTACAACGTGGGGAGCGTCATCATCCAGGCAGCCGTGGTGATCGTCGTCCTGCTGGCGCTGAACCGGCGGCTGGCGCGCGCAACCCTCGGCGGGAGCAGCCCTCCCGCGTGAGACCGCTCGGCCCGGGGCGGCTATCCAGCCCGTGGCGCATGCCGCGCACCCCGTCGCCGTCGGTTGGCCCGATGTTGCGGGCACTGGCCGCGCACGCCGGTGTGACAGGGGCAGGCGCGACAGCGGAATGACGTATCGAGAGTTTGAAGACGCCGCCTCGCGCGCCTTTCGCGAAATCCCGGAGGAGTACACCAGCGGGCTGGACGGGCTCTCGGTTCGCCCCGAGGTGTTGCCGCACCCGGTCTTCCCCGACATCTACACGCTGGGGATGTGCTCCACGGAATCCTACCCGTCGGACTGGCAGGGGCCCGAGACCACGCGTTCGGTGGTGGCCCTCTACTACGGTTCGTTTCGCGAGCTTTCCCGGCTGGATCCGGGCTTCGACTGGGACGGCGAGCTGTGGGAGACGCTCACCCACGAGCTTCGCCATCACCTGGAGTCACTCGCGGACCAGGACGAGCTGGGCGGCGTCGACTACGCCATGGAGGAGTCCTTCAAGCGGAGCGAAGGACTGGAATTCGATCCCTGCTACTATCAGTCCGGCGATGAGATCGCGCCCGGAGTCTACCGGGTGGAGACCGATTTCTTCATCGAGCAGGAGTGGACGTTGGACCAACTCGCGCGCGCCGGAGAGGTGCGCTTCCAGTGGCGCGGCGAGGTCTTCGGCATCGATGCGCCCGAGCGCCTCGGGGACGCGCACTTCGTCTGGATCGACGGCGTGGAGGCCGGACCGGGCGAAGTCCAGCTTGTGTTGCTGCGCAGGCGCAGGTGGTGGGAGGCGTTCCTGAAACGGCCCGCGGAGGAGCTCTGGGAGTCGGAGGCAGTCGCGCGGCCGGTGAAGGAAGCCGAAGCATGAGGTTTCACGACGCCTGCGCCCGCTTGACCCCGTACGAGATCGCGCTTCCCGGTCGCGCGTTCGCGGAGGAGCGCTTCCCGCTGATCCGGGAGGAAGCGGTCCGGCGCGAAGCCGACATCTGGGATCCCGGCGCGTTCACCATGCTGGAGCAGGCGGGCCGCGCAATTGGCGACATTCGCGAAGAGGACGACAACCCCGTGCTCTTCGTGCAGTTCGGGGTCATCCTCTATCACGCGTTCCATTTCTGGAGCGCCGGCGAACCCCTGTATCTGCTGAAGGCGGAGGCGGCCCGCCAGGTGGTGCGAGGGGCGTTCCTCTCCGGACCGGCGGACGGGGCGTTCACGGCGCCCTCCCGCGCCGGCTACCTCCAGCTTCCGCAACACCTCTTCTGGGCGAGGCCCGAGGCGGACGGGCCGGCGGAGCCGCTGGACGGCCTCTTCTGGGCGCTCACGCCCGCGCATCGTCTGCACCTCATGGTCGCGAGCGGGATGCGTGCCGACCGCCCCGGTTTCGGTGTGATGCCCGTCCCCGGAATCCCCGGCGAGGACGCCGGCCGGTGGGCCGCGGGTACGGTGCGCGAGCAGGGAGACGACTTCGAGAGTACCTTGCCGGGCGGTGAGGATCTGTACTCGATCGAGACGCTCGGGGAGGTGGTCAAGCTCGCCGGCCGCGTATTCCGGCAACTGGAGCAGGGGCTGCTGCGGGCCGGCGCGTCCGTGGGCCGTGCGGGGGCCGGTTCCCGGATGCCGCGGGAGGGCGGGGAGGCGGCGGGGACGGAGCGCGCCCCGGTCGAGAGTACCTTGCGTTATCGGGCCATCACGATACAGGGAAGCCGCTGAGAGAATCAGCGGCGGTCTGATGAAGGAATGCGCGAATGGGCTGTGAGGGAACCCGCAAAGGCGAGATGATGCAACCGGTGAGGGAACGATGAGAGAATCGGTCAAGGCCCGCAGGGATCGGGCCGCGCGCATCTACGAGTTGCTCGTCGAATGCTATCCGGCGGCGCACTGCGCCCTCCATCACCGCAACCCGTATGAGCTGGCCGTCGCCACCATCCTGTCAGCCCAATGCACCGACGAGCGCGTCAACAAGGTCACACCTGCTCTCTTCGAGCGATATCCGGAGGCCGAGGATCTGGCCGGGGCGCGCCAGCGCGATGTGGAGGAGCTCATCCACTCGACCGGCTTCTTTCGCAACAAGGCCAGGAACCTGATCGGCATGGCGACGGCGGTGGTGGAGAAGCACGGCGACGAGCTTCCGCGCACCATGAAGGAACTGGTGGCACTCCCCGGCATCGGCCGCAAGACCGCCAACGTCATCCTCGGCAACGCCTTCGGCATCGACGAGGGCGTGGTGGTTGATACGCACGTCAAGCGCCTCGCGGGACGCATGAGCTTCACCCGCCACCCCGATCCCATACGCGTCGAGCGCGACCTGATGAAGCTCTTCCCGCGCGAGAACTGGACACTGCTGGCCCATCTCCTGATCTTCCACGGGCGCCAGGTTTGCGCGGCCCGCAAGCCCCGCTGCGAGGCGTGTGCGCTTTCGCGCCTGTGCCCCTCATCGAGCGTCTGAATCGGACGCTTGCCCGGCCCGGGTCCGGCGCAGGTGCGCGATCACCCGGCCGAGCGCGGTCAACCTTGTCTCCGACCACCCAATTCCCCCAATCGAGGACGATGCCCATGCCCACCCGCGACGACGCGGTAGCTCTGCTGCACGACTGGGTCGACAACGTGGGGCTCAGGAAGCACATGTACGCGGTCGAAGCCGCCGTGCGCTTCTACGCCCGCAAATACGGAGCGGATGAGGAGACCTGGGGCCTGGCCGGTCTCCTGCACGACCTGGACTGGGAGAAGCACCCGAGCGAGCACCCCCACCGGGGCGTCGCGCGCCTGCGCGGCGACGGCTATCCGGAGGAAGTCATCCACGCCGTGCTCGCGCACGGATACCCGGACCTCACCGACGTACCGCCGGAAACCGACCTCGACAAGGTCCTGTGCGCCTGCGACGAGCTGAGCGGTCTCGTCTACGCCTGCTGCCTGGTGCGCCCCAACGGGATCGACGACCTCAAGCCCAAGTCGGTGGCCAAGAAGCTGAAGGACAAGTCCTTTGCCGCGGGCGTGCACCGCGGCGAAGTGGCGCGCGGAGTGGAACTCATCGGAATCCCGCGGCCCCAGCACATACAGAACGTGATCGACGGCCTGCGGACGGTCGCCGACGTGCTCGAGGTGCGCGCCGAGGACCTGGCCGCGCGCCGGCGGGCGCGGTCTCGACGCTAGTATTGGGCGTTAACGGGCCACTCTGCAGGGTGTTGCATGTTCACAGATGTAACAGGACGTTGCCTGACCGATAATGCAACACGGTGCGGAGGGGGGTGGACCGCAATGAAGAGGGCCACGCGCGCCCCCCCGTCGAACTCGCCCGCCCCTCTCCCGCCGCCCGCGCCACCCTCATCCGCCGCCCCGCGCCACCCTCATCCGCAACCGCGTTCAGCCCGCCGCGAGGGCGCGCGCCCGCCGGGTTGCCTCCAGATGGGCGTGCGGTCAGTTTACGGGAACCCGCTCTCACCCATACCCCATCGCTGGAGCCCACTCTTTGACGACGGCTACCTGGGTCACCATGATCGTGATCGCCGCGTTCGTTTGGGGCGGCTTCGCCTTGGTTCTCTCCAAGGCCGTGCGCACGGAATCGGAGAAGTCAGAAGCCGAACGTGCCTAAAAGGACCGACCTCGAAAACATCCTCATCCTGGGATCCGGGCCGATCGTTATCGGCCAGGCCTGCGAATTCGACTACTCCGGGACACAGGCGGTCCGCGCCCTGAAGGAAGAGGGCTACCGGGTCGTGCTGGTCAACTCCAATCCGGCCACCATCATGACGGACCCGGAGTTGGCCGACCGCACCTACATCGAGCCGCTGACCGCCGAGTGGGTGGAGCGGGTCATCGAGCGCGAGCGCCCCGGCGCCCTGCTTCCCACCATGGGCGGCCAGACCGCGATCAACATCGCGATGGAGCTGGAGCAGGCCGATGTCCTCGAGCGCTACGGTGTCGAGCTGATCGGCGCCAACGCCCGGTCCATCTCGATGTGCGAGGACCGCGAGGAGTTCATCCTGGCCATGCGCCGCATCGGGCTGGATGTGCCTGCGGGCGGCGTGGCGAGCTCGATGGCGCAGGCGCGCGCGTTGGTGGCCGAGACGGACTATCCGGCGATCATCCGCCCCAGCTTCACCCTCGGCGGCACCGGCGGCGGCATCGCCTACAACGCGGAAGAGTTCGAGGACCTGGTGCGCCGGGGACTGGACGCCTCGCCCATCACGCAGGTCCTCATCGATCGCAGCGTGATCGGGTGGAAGGAGTACGAACTGGAGGTGGTGCGCGACGCCTCCGACAACGTGATCGTGGTCTGCTCGATCGAGAACTTCGACCCGATGGGCATCCACACCGGCGATTCGATCACGGTGGCGCCCGCCCAGACGCTCACCGACGTCGAGTATCAGACGATGCGCGATGCCGCCATCGCCGTTATCCGCGAAATCGGAGTCGAAGCCGGAGGATGCAACATCCAGTTCGCGGTGAACCCGGACGACGGCGAACTGCTCGTCGTGGAGATGAACCCGCGGGTGTCGCGCTCTTCGGCGCTCGCCTCCAAGGCGACCGGGTTCCCCATCGCGCGTGTGGGAGCCAAGCTCGCGGTTGGCTTCCTGCTCTCCGAGCTCCCCAACGACATCACCCGCACCACGCCCGCCTCCTTCGAGCCGGTGCTCGACTACGTGGTGGCCAAGTTTCCTCGCTTCGCCTTCGAGAAGTTTCCGGAGGCGGACGGGGTCCTCGGGGTCCAGATGCAGGCCGTGGGCGAGACCATGGCCATCGGGCGCACCTTCCGGGCTGCGTGGCAAAAGGGGCTCAGGGGCCTCGAGGTGGGGCGCGCCGGATGGACAACCGGCAAGAGCCTGGCCGACGACGGGCTGAAGAGCGAGGATCGCGACCGCCTGCTGGCGGCGTTGCGCATCCCCACGGCCGAGCGCCCTTTCCAGTTGAAGCGGGCGCTCGAGGCGGTGGTGAGGGGTGCCGGAGCGGACGCGAACGAGAGCGTCCAGGGGGACTCGCTGCGCGGCACGCCGCCCGGACGCAGAGTAGGGCCGGGGGACGGTCCGCCCCTGAGGCTCGACGACATCTACCGCGCCACCGGCATCGATCCCTGGTTCCTCGACCAGCTGATGCAGGTGATCGAAGACGAGCAGGAGTACGCGAGCCTCCCCGAAGTTACGCCGGCCCACCTGCGGGCGATGAAGCGGGACGGCTTCTCCGACCGGCAACTGGCCGCGCTCCGCGGCGAGACGGAAGCGGAGGTGCGGGCGCGCCGGCACGGCTGGGGCATCCGGCCCACCTACAACGTGGTGGACACCTGCGCGGGCGAGTTCCCGGCCGCCACGCCCTACTACTATTCGTCGTACGAGGACGAGGACGAGTCGGCTCCCTCCGGTCGCGACAAGATCCTCATCCTGGGGAGCGGCCCGAACCGCATCGGGCAGGGCATCGAGTTCGACTATTGCTGCGTTCAGGCGGTGCTCGCCCTGCGCGAGGCCGGCTTCGAGACCATCATGGTCAACTCCAACCCGGAAACCGTCTCCACCGACTTCGACGTCTCCGACAAGCTCTATTTCGAGCCGCTGACGCTCGAGGACGTGCTCGAGATCGTCGAGCGCGAGAAGCCGATCGGCGTCGTGGTACAGTTGGGCGGACAGACGCCGCTCGCGCTGGCGCAGGGTCTCGAGGACGCCGGCGCGCCCATCCTGGGAACGCCCGTGGAGGCAATCGATCGGGCCGAGGACCGCGAGCGCTTCGAGCGCCTGTGCCGCCGCATCGGCGCGGCCGTACCGCCCAACGGGGTGGCCTCCAGCGTCGACGAGGCGGTGGAGGTCGGGCGCCGCGTGGGCTACCCGGTGCTCGTGCGGCCCAGCTACGTCCTGGGCGGGCGGGCCATGCACATCGTCTATGACGAAGATTCACTTCGCGGGTACTTCGCCCGGGCGGCGGAAGCGGCGCCCGAGCACCCGGTCCTGATCGACCGCTTCCTGGAGGACGCCTTCGAGGCGGACGTGGACGCGCTTTCGGACGGGACCGACGTGGTGATCGGCGGAATCATGCAGCACATCGAGGAAGCCGGCATCCACTCGGGGGACTCCGCCTGCGTCCTGCCCCCGTACCTGCTCACGGGCCCGGAGCTGGAGGAGATGCGCGAACTTACTCGCCGCTTCGCCCTCGAGCTGGGCGTGGTCGGGGTCATGAACGTGCAATACGCCATCCGCGACGGGCAGGTCTACGTGCTCGAGGTGAACCCGCGCGCGTCGCGTACCGTGCCGTTCGTGGGGAAGGCTACCGGGCTCCCGCTGGCTCGCCTGGCCGCGCGGGTGATGGCGGGTGAACGACTCGCCGACCTGAACGTGCCGGGGGAGCCTTCCGTTCCCGGGGTTGCGGTGAAGGAGGCGGTGTTCCCCTTCAACCGCTTCGATGTGGACACCCTGCTCGGTCCCGAAATGCGCTCGACGGGGGAGGTCATGGGCTTCGACGACTCGTTCGGGATGGCCTTCGCGAAGGCGCAGACCTCCGCGGGGAATCACCTGCCCGAGCGTGGGGGCACGCTGATCATCACCGTCAACGACTCCGACAAGCCGACCATGACGCCGATCGCGCGCCGGTTCCACGACCTCGGGTTCCGCGTCCTGGCCACCGCGGGGACCTGCGCCTACCTGAATCGGCTGGGCGTCCCGGCAGAGCGCATCTTCAAGGTGAACGAAGGGCGCCCCAACATCGTGGACCTGATCGTGAGCGGCGGCGTCCAGCTGCTGGTTAACACGCCCCTCGGGAAGAAGTCGCAGTACGACGACTACACCATGCGGCGGGCGGCCATCACCAACGGCGTTCCCTACCTGACCACCATGTCCGCGATGACGGCGGCGTGCGACGCGGTGATCGCGTTGCGTTCGCGCACCCCGGAGGTGAGGAGCCTGCAGGACCGCCTGGGGCGCCCGGGCAACGGGAGGGTCGCGCCACCGGCCGCCGCCCCCGGCGACCTGGTCGCGGCCCTGCCGGACGCGGCCGGCTGATGGGAGACCGGGCGCCCACCGCCTTCTACCTGCATCCCGACGCCCCCCTGCACGACACGGGATGGGGACACCCCGAGCACCAGGGCCGCCTGCGCGCGCTGGCGTCGACGGTGGGGCGCAACCTGCTCACCCTCCACGACCGGGTGGAACAGCGCGACGCGCGCGCGGCCACCGAGGAGGAGTTGCTCCGGGTGCACACCGCCGGCCACGTGGATCGCATCCGGCGGGCGGTGGCGCGCTCGCGCAGGGAGGGGCTGGTGCGGCTGGACGCCGACACGGTGGTTTCCCCCGCCTCGTGGGGGGCGGCGGCGGGGAGCGCGGGCGCGGTGATCACCGCGTCGGAGGCGGTCGCCGACGGCACGGCCGCCAACGCCTTCGTGGCGAGCCGCCCGCCCGGTCACCACGCCACCGCCGACCGCGCCATGGGCTTCTGCCTGTTCAACCACGTCGCCGTCGGAGCTCGCCACGTGCAGGCCCGCGGGCTCGCCGAGCGGGTGCTGATCGTGGACTGGGACGTGCACCACGGCAACGGCACCCAGGACATCTTCCATGAAGACGGTTCGGTCTTCTACCTCTCTCTGCACCAGTCGCCCTACTATCCGGGCACGGGCGCTTTCGGGGAGCGGGGAAGCGGCCCCGGTCTGGGCACCACCCTGAACCTGCCCCTGCGCGCGGCTACGCCCCGGGCGACCTGGCTGGAGGTGTTCGAAGAGGCTCTGGCGAAGGTCGTGGCCGGGTTCAGGCCCGACTTCGTCTTCGTCTCGTCGGGATTCGACGCGATGGCGGGAGATCCGCTGGGTGGAATGCTGCTCGAGCCCGAGGACTATCAGCGGATGACGAGTCAGCTCATGGATCTTGCCGCCGAGCATGCCGATGGCCGCATCGTGGCGCTGCTCGAGGGAGGCTACGATCCCGCGCGGACCGGCGAAGGAGCGGTCGCGGTCATCCAGGCGCTGGCCGGGCTCGGGACGGCGTAGGACTCTTCCTGCCGGCGTGATGTCCGGGCACCACCACGCATGGTGTGGCGTGCCCGTCGGCCTTCCTTCACGCCCTCCAGGTCCCTCCCGGAGCGCCGCCCCAAATCTGGAGGCTACTGGTCGCGAATTCCCTCTACGGTACTATATTTGTACGGTCCAACGAAGCGAGGAGGTGAGGCATGGCGGTCTACCACAAGTGCAACCCCGCAGTGAGCTTGTGCGAGATGGTCGGGATTCGGAGAGCGCAACTTTCCGTGGCGGTTGTCCTGTGTGCGATGGTCTGGTCGGCGGCGCCTGCGGCTGCCCAGGCTCCCCGGGCTCCCCAGGCGGTGGGTGCCATTTCCCCCCAGAACGTCGCAGTGGGCGGGTCGGCGTCGCTCGATTTGGCGGCATATTTCAGCGATCCGGACGGAGACGCCCTGGCCTACGCGGCCACGGTCTCGGATGTTGCGATCGCCACGATTTCCATGTCGGGAAGCATCCTGACGATCACGGGCGTGCAATCGGGGACGGCGGTGGTGACGGTCTTGACCAGCGACCCCGGCGGTCTGCCGGCAACACAGAGCATCCAGATCACGGTTGAGGCGCGCAACCGGGCGCCGGAGCTCGTAGGGACGATCCCGGGCCAAACTCTCGGCCCGGGCCAGTGGGTATCCATCAGCGTGTCCTCTTATTTTCGCGATCCGGAGGGCGAAGCCCTGAGCTTTGCGGCAACGACCTCCAACGCGTCCGTAGCCAGTGTCGCGGTTTCGGGCGACGTGGTCACCATTAGACAAGCGGGTCCCGGCAGCGCGATGGTAAACGCAGTGGCCGGTGATCCGGGTGGTCTCTTGGCGCAGCAGACCATTACGGTCGCCGGGAGCCTGGATGCGGTGGCGCCCGCTCCAGGACGGCCCGGAAACCAGCCGCCGGAAGCGGTCCGGCCCGAGCCCGCGCCCCCCGAACCGCCACAAGCCGAGCGGCCGCGGCCCCCCGCACCGCCACAGGCCGAGCGGCCGCGGCCCCCCGCACCCGCCACGGCCGAGGCAGCTGCCGTTGAGGTCGCCATCGGAGCCCGGCAACCCGATCCCTTCCCTCCACGGCTGCTGGCTGGGTTCGTGGGGTCGACGGGGCATACTCTTGCCCGGGGTCAGGGCCATGTGAGCGTCGGCTATCTGGGTGCCAGCCCGCTGGCGCAGGTCGGCGATTTCGGGGATGTATGGCCCAGTGTTGCCCAGGCCTCCTACGGAGTGACGGACGATCTGACAGTCACCGCAGGCTCCGGCTTCTTTTACTACAACGTGGGTAGTGGCGACTCTGATCTTTTTCCGTACGTCGCTCCCAAGTACCACGCATGGGACAACGAGCAGGTCTCCGTCGCTGTTGAGGGATATGTGGGGTTCTGGCTTGCGGAGGAGAACGCGACATACTATGCGGGCTCCGTGGCAGGTTCGATGGCTGTCGACAGAGGCTTCAGTCTGCATGCCTCCGGCGGCATGCTCGGGGTTTCATCAACAATCTCCGGCAGGAGCCAGACGGAGCAGCTCGGCGTTTTCGCGGTTGGCGGCGACTACCGTGTGACGCCGGAGGTGGGGCTTGGAGGCGAATTCCGGCGGGTCGGGTTCCAGGATGGAACCAACGTAGTCACGGCTGGCCTGCGCTTCCTCCAGACGCCCATCGCCGCGGAGGCGGGCCTCGCCTACTATCTGGAGGACGAGGCGGAGATCCGCCCTATCGTCAGCTTTGCATACCGGTTCTAGCCGACAGCGGTGGTCACTGTAGCCTTCTACAGTTTCCTCAACTTTGGCGTCTTTCGCCTACATTGGTGACAACCTTGGCATTGTGAGAAGGTCATTCGGTGGCGAAGCACTCGCCGGCGCCGGCGATTCATGCTCGGAGGCACGCGATAGCTCGTTGGGGATCCGGCGAGGGCGCTTCGGCGGACTCCAGGATGGAGCACGTGGACGTTGAATCGCCCGCGTGCGGCTCCTACTATTCGCGGCCCGAACCCCGGCCTCGCCGCCCGCTGGGCCCGGCCGGAAGACCAACCCCGCGAAAGGAGGACCCCTTGGCCGATAGCCCGCTTCTGAGCCGCGAGGGCGTCGAGCGCGTCCAGGCGGCGCTCGCCGACATGAGGCTGCACGGCTGGCTGCTCTTCGAGTTCCACGGCCAGAACCCGATCGCCGCGTCCATGGTCGGGCTCGGGTGGAACACGCGCCGCTCCTTCACCCTGGTTCCCGACCGCGGAGATCCGGTGGCGCTGATTCACGCCATCGAGGGGTCTTCGTGGCGGCACTGGCCGTGGCGCAAGCGCACCTATTCGTCCTGGCGCGAAATGGAGTCGGCGCTCGCGGACCTGGTGCGCGGCCGGCCGCGTCTCGCGCTCGAGACCTCGCCTGGTTCGGCCATTCCTTATCTGGACCGGGTGCCCGCCGGGATGATGGAGCTGCTGCGGGCCGTGGGCGTGGATGCCGTGAGTTCGGGCGACCTGGTGTCGCTCTTCCACTCGCGCTGGTCCGCGGAGCAGCTGGCGACCCACCGCCACTCCGCCGCCGTGACGGCCCGCGTCGCGCGCGAGGCCTTCGAGCGGGCCGCCGCCGCCGTGGAAGCGGGGGAGCCCACCACCGAGGGCGTGCTCTCGGACTGGATCCGCGCCCGCCTGAACGCCGGCGGCCTCACCGATGAGGTCGACTGCATCGTCGCCATCGGTCCGCGCGCCGCCGACCCCCACTACGCCCCCGTCGGCGCGGGCGAGCCGATCACGCGCGGCGACCTGCTCCTCATCGACCTGTGGGGCAAGCCAGCGCCGAACGACATCCCCGCCGATCAGACCTGGATGGGCTTCCTGGGCGCCAGGCTCCCCCGGCGCACCCGAAAGATCTGGGAGGCGGTGCGCGACGCCCGAGACGCAGCGGTCGACTTCCTCAGCGAACGCATCCGCGCGGGCCACGAGGTCTGCGGCTACGAGGTGGACGACGTCTGCCGCCAGCTCATCCGCAAACGGGGCTACGGAACCCGCTTCGTGCACCGCACCGGCCATTCCATCGATGTGGATCTCCACGGCAGCGGCCCCAACATCGACAACCTGGAAACCCGCGACACCCGCCTGCTCCTCCCGGGCATCGGCTTCTCCGTGGAACCGGGCATCTACATTCATGACGACATCGGCGTGCGCAGCGAAATCGACGTGTACCTGGGTGAGGACGGGCCCGAGGTGACCACGCCCGATCCGCAGGAGGAGGTCTTCCTCCTGCTCGGCCGCTGACGACCCGACAGACTCTCCCCCCGCCGCCCGCATTGACGTCCCGCGTCGAGGTCGCCCTGCCGCTTCCGGTAGACCAGACCTTCACCTATGCGCTCGATCCGGCGGAGCCCCGGCCCGCTGCGGGAACCCGCGTCCTGGTGCCCTTCCACAGAGCGAAACGGGTCGGATGGGTAGTGGGGCCCGGACGCCCCGGATCCGAGACGCTGCGCCTGCGCCCGGTGACGAGGATTCTCGACGAGGAACCATCACTCCCCCTGCGGCTTCTGGAGTTGGCCCACTGGATCGCCGACTACTACGTAGCCCCGCTGGGTCTCGTCCTGCGGGCCGTCGTTCCCTCGGTTCTGTGCGCGACGGCGCAAGGGCCGCCGAAGGTGCGCACCCACAAGATCGTACACATAGCAACGTGGCTGGAGTCCCTCGCCGAGCGGGATGCCGCCTTCACGCGCGCCCCCCGCCAACGAGCCGCCTGTGAATCGCTTGAGCGCGCGGCGGGATCGATGCCGCTGGCGTCCCTCCTCGAGCAGGGCTTCGGCCGGGGCGTGGTGAAGGCTCTGGAGCGGAAGGGAATCGTGGAGATCCGGGACCAGGAAATGGTACGCGATCCCTTTGCGTCCACCGGGACGGAGCCGCCTCCCGATCTGGTCCCCAATCCCGCGCAGGCCGCCGCGCTCAAGGGCCTCGTCTCCGCACTCGACGCGCCCGCACCGAGACCGTTCCTGCTCTACGGCGTTACCGCATCCGGCAAGACCCTGGTCTACATCGAACTGCTCAAGCAGGTCGTAGCCGCGCGCGGCCGGTCCGGAATCGTGCTGGTCCCGGAGATCTCGCTCACACCCCAGACCGTCAGCCGCTTCCGCGCGCACTTCGGCGACAGCGTCGCCGTGTTGCACTCCGGCCTTTCGGACGGAGAACGCTATGACGCCTGGCGACAGCTGCGTTCGGGCGCCCGGCGCATTGCCATCGGCGCCCGCTCGGCCATCTTCGCGCCGCTCCCCGACCTGGGGGCGATCATCGTGGACGAGGAGCACGAGTCCAGCTACAAGCAGTCGGACGCGCCCCGCTATCACGCCCGCGACGTGGCCATCATGCGGGCGCGGCGGGAGGGCGCCGTGTGTCTGCTCGGAAGCGCGACCCCGTCGCTCGAGAGCTGGTCGAACCAGGGCGCCGGGAAGTTCGAACTGCTTCGCCTCCCCGAGCGGGCTACCGGCGTTCAGCTGCCCCCCGTGCGCGTCGTGGATCTGCGCGAGCGCACTCCTCCCGGAGCCGCTCCGCGCAACGGCGGCCCTCGCGGGCGTCCCTCGGTCATGGGCCGCACCGTGCTCTCCGCGGAGTTGTCGGACGCCATCCGCGCGCGTCTGGAGCGCGACGAACAGTCGATTCTGCTGCTCAACCGCCGCGGGTACTCGAGCTTCTTCCAGTGCCGGGAATGCGGCGAAGTACCGGTGTGCGTGTCCTGCTCGGTGTCGCTCACCTACCACAGGGCCACCGGGCGCCTTCTGTGCCACCACTGCCGGTACGAGGAACCGGTGCCCGAGAGCTGCCACCGGTGTCGGGCACGGGCGCTATCACGCCGGGGCCTCGGCACCGAGCAGGTGGAGCGCGTCGTCACCGAGTCGTTTCCGGGAGCCCGGGTCGCGCGCATGGACGTGGACACGACCGCCCGCAAGTGGGCGCACAGCGAGATCCTGGGGCGCGTGGGCCGCGGGGAGGTCGACATCCTGCTCGGCACCCAGATGATCGCGAAGGGGCTCGACTACCCGCGCGTCACCCTGGTCGGGGTGGTGGACGCGGATGTCGGCATCCACCTGCCCGATTTCCGAGCCAGCGAGCGTACCCTCCAGCTCCTCAGCCAGGTTGCCGGGCGGGCGGGGCGGGGGACCCTGGGCGGAGAGGTCCTCATCCAGACCCGCATGCCCTCCCACTATGCCATTCGGGCGGCCTGCGAGCACGACTACGAGGGGTTCGCCGAGCGCGAACTGACCGAGCGCGCCGGCCCCGGGTACCCGCCGCACACCCGCATGGTCAACGTGATCGTCGCCAGCCCCGACCCCGAAGCCGCCGCGAGCGCGGCCGAGGAGGCAACCGACTGGGTGGAACGCCGTCTGCGCGGCACCCCGGTCATGCTGACCGGTCCGGCTCCCGCACCCATCGAACGCCTGAAGGAGAGGTGGCGCTGGCACTTTCTCCTGCGCAGCCGCTCCGCCCGCGAGCTTGGGATGCTGACCCGGGCCTTCGCGAAGAGCTTCCGGCCGTCATCCGATACACGCGTGCTCATCGACCGCGATCCGATGGCGCTGCTGTAGGGAGGAATCCACCCCTGCCGCTCCCCGGGAACCGATTCGGGTGGTAAGCGGGTCCTGGAAGCGGATGACGGGTCTCGCCCATCGACCCGTTCCCCCGGTTGCTCCCTGCCCGCGTGCCCCGTAGTTTGCGGCGCCGCACGGCCTCAGCCGCGGGATGGTGTTGCACGGTCAGCTGCTCCTGGATGTAGCAAGCCAGGGGAGCCCCGGGGAAGAGCCGGGCCGGAGCCGTGCCAGGCAAGGGAATGTCCCGACAACCGGATTCACGATGAGCTGTCTCGCCCTGAACGCCTCTTTCGAGCCGCTGACCATCGTCCCCGCCCGGCGCGCGGTGCGGCTGGTGTTGGACAGCAAGGCGGAGATTCTCGAAGCGGAGGAGGCGCGCGCGTTCCGCTCGGAGCACCGGAACATTCCGTTCCCGGCCGTCATCCGCCTCGTGCGCTTCGTGCACGTTCCGCGTCGCTTCCGCCGGCAGGTGACCAACACGTTTCTTTTCGCGCGCGACGACTATTGCTGCCAGTATTGCGGCCGCCATCGTGACCGCCTCAAGGGACGTCAGTTCCTCACCCGCGACCATGTCCTGCCGCTCTCCAGGGGGGGCAGCAACGAGTGGGCGAACGTTGTGTCCGCGTGCTCGCCCTGCAACAACCGCAAGGGGAACCATACCCCCGGGGAGGCGGGCATGCGTCTTCGCGCCACGCCCGCGGAGCCCAACTACGTGCATCTGGTGTGGGCGGTGCGCAGCGTGACCCCCGTACAGGCGAAGTACGTGCGCATGTTCTACGGAGACGAGATCCTGAAGGCGCTCTCACTGTCGAGCGCGCCGTCGGCCGTCGCCGGGTGAAGCCTCCATCGCCGCCGGAGGGTGGAGGTCGGAAGCCGTCGCCACCCCCACCGCGGCGTCCCCAGGCGCCACCGTCCCCGGGTCCGCCACCGGCATCGCCCGCCACCGGGCCGACACCGCCACCCGCGCGCCCGGATCCTTCCTCGTCCCCGCCCGCCACCGGGTCGCCACCTCCCCCCGCCCGCCTGAGCCCCGCCACTCCGGTGCCGCAGCCTCCGGGCTCCCCGCCCGCGCCCAGCCCGGCCCGCCCGCCCGGATCGCAGCCCCCGTCTGCCGCCCCGGTCCCGCGGTCGCCGCCCCGGCGCGCCGGATCCCCGGGACGGGGTTCCTCTCCCGCGCAGCAGCCGGGAACACCGGGAAGCCGCGCGGGTCCCGGCCCCGCGGGCGGACCCCCGGCTCAGGGCGAAGCCAATCGGGATGAGGCAACCCTGTTCGTCCCGGCCGCGTCCACCGAGTGGGGCTTCTCCGATGCCGCGGGGGCAGCATGGATAGCACGAGTCGCGGGTACAACCCGCAGCGGACGCATCGCGGACTCCGGCGCCACCCTGATGCTCGTGCGGTTCTTTTCGCAGACGGACGAGTCGGACAAACCTCGCCGCGAGATTCTGACGGCCGTGCGCGACCTGGGAGAACTCTACCCCGACGAATGGCGGGCGCTGCTGGGGGAGGCCACGCAAGTGCGCCGCGAACGCAGCAGGAGGAGCCGGAAACGACGTGGCCGTCGGCGTCGGCGGCGCTAGCCATTCAACAACGTTCGGTATCCACGTGTCATTCACGTTGAGGCAACGATCACTTGGATGACGCCACGCTGGTTGAAATGGCCCGGTCAGGAGACGGGGAGGCCTTCGGGCAACTCGTCACCCGATATCAGAGAGCGGCCTTTCTGGTGGCCCTCTCGGTGATCGGAAGACCGGAGGACGCGGAGGACGCGGCTCAGGAAGCTTTCCTGGTCGCCCTCGAGCGCCTCGACGATTGTCGTCGCCCGAGCCGGTTCGGGGGCTGGCTGATGACGATCGTCCGAAACCGGTCGAACAACCTCGTGCGCCGGGAGGCGTTGCGGGCGACGGACCCGATACCGTTCAGCGCCCGTTCGAACAGCCCGACGCCGGAGCGGGAGGCTCAGTTGTCCGAGTTGCGCGACGAGATCGCTGCTGCGCTCGGGGAGCTCCCCGAGGTACAACGACAAATCGTGCTGCTGCACGACCTGGAGGGGTGGAAACACAGAGAGATCTCCCAGCGACTCGGGCTTCCCGCGGGGACGGTGCGCTCGCATCTCCACTACGCGCGCAAGTCGCTTCGCCAGCTCCTGAAACGGGACCGATAAGCATCGACGGAACTCTCGGCTAAGAAAGCGTAACACGCCACGCATCAACGGAATAGATGAAGCAGTCAAATGAACACTCAAGCTGATTCAAGCAGGGATCGGGACATGGTCCACAACGACAGAATCCTTCTCGAGCTACTCGATCCTGGACACGAGGACCCAGGCCACTGGGCCCGCTTCCAGGCACGCGTAATGGTTCTTGCGGGTCCGGAACTGGCCAGGCGGCGTGTATCGCGCCAGCCCACAGTGGGCGATGTGCTGGCGTCGTGGTGGAGGTTGCTGGTCCCCGCGTCGGTGGTGGGGGCCGCGGCGATGGCCTCGCTCCTCATGCCGGCCGACACGACGACCGGGGCCGATATCGCCATCGAGGAAGCTCTTATTTCGGATTTCGACGACGACCCGCTTCCGGCCGTGCTGGTCTCCGATCAGGTGGATGAGGTGGCGTTCCTGGTCGCGATCGAGGGGGCCTGAAGAATGACAGCACGCAACACGCACGCAGCCGCTGGCGGCGTCCTCCTTCTGACCCTGGCCGCCGGGTTTCTCCTCGGTCTGGTCTGGTCGCAGAGGTCGCCGGAGCAGAGCGAACCCACCACTTCCACGGCCGTGGCGGCGGAGGAGGCGGATGAGGACCGCGGACGGGAGACTCGCCGTCGCGGCCTGATCGTGGAACGGGTGGGCCTGAGCGCCGAGCAGCAGGTTCAGGTCGACTCGGTGGTGGGCCATGCGCGCGGAATGATGCGGCAGCTGCGGGCGGACTACCGGACGGGGTACGGCGAACTCATCGAGTCCACGCGCTCTGCCATCAAGGCGGTTCTCACCCCCGGGCAGGCTGCCGAATACGACGCGTTGCTGACCGATTTCGACCGCCGCAGGGAGATGGATGAGGAACGGGAGAGGGAGCGACCTCGGTCGGAAGGCCGCGAGCGCGAGGGTGACCGCGGGCAGGGCGACCAGGCGCGCCCCCAGCGGGACAGTCGGGATGGGGACGGGAGAGAACGGGACAGGGGAGAATGGTCACACCACGTATGAGATACGGTCGGCGCTTCGCCGCGCTGCCCATCACGCTGCTCGCACTCGCGGGCACTCTATCGGCCCAGCAGGTGCTCACGCTGGACGAGGCGATCACAAGATCGTTGCGGGTGCACCCGTCGATGGCCCAATCCCGGGCCGGGCTCGACAACGCGGGCGTCTCCCACCGGGCCGCCTGGGGCAGTTTCCTTCCCAGCCTGAGCCTCAGCTCGGGGGCGTCGACCAACAGCAGCCAGCGTTTTGACGCGGCCACGCAGCGCACGGTGGTAGGTGCGAGCCAGAGCTACAACGCGGGTCTTTCGCTCTCCTACAGCCTCTTCAACGGCGGCCAGCGCTTCGCCGACATGGATCGGGCGAGGGCCGACATCGCCGCAGCCGAGGCCGATGTGGAGAACCAGCGTTTCGCGGTTGTCCTGCAGACCAAGGATCTGTACTTCGCGGCCTTGCGCCAGTCCGATCTGCTGGAAGTGGCGCGCGCGAGCGTGGAACGGGCAGAGGAGAGCCTGGCCAACACTCGCCGCCGCACGGAACTGGGCTCGGGCACGCGCTCCGACACGTTGCGGGCCCGCCTGGAATTGACGAACGCCATGCAGGCCGTCCTCCAGGCGGAGGCGGCTACGCGGGCGGCCCGCTTCAACCTCGGCCGACAGGTCGGGGTGTCGGAGCCGGTCGTACCCGAATTTCCCGACGGTCTCGACCCCAGCCCGGTACCCCTCAGCGAGCAGGAGATTCTGGCGCTCGCCGAAGAGCTCTCCCCGGCCGTGCGCAGCGCCCGTGCCGCCGCGAGGGCGGCCTCCGCGGCAGCCGGCTCGTCCAGGAGTTCCCGGTTTCCGTCGCTGCGTCTCTCGTCTGGCTACAGCTGGGCCAACAGCGCGGTCGCATTCGATGGCGGCCGCACCTCCTGGAATGTGCGTGTCTCCGGCAGCTACAACGTCTTCGACGGCTTCAACCGCGACCAGGGCATCGCGCGTGCCGAGAATCAGGAACGCGTCGCCTTCGTACAGGAGGAGGATGCCAGACGCATGGTCCGCGCCCAGGTGGACGGGGCGTTGTTCGCGCTGCGGACCTCCGAGCAAGCCATCGACCTCGCCATCCAGGCGCGCGAGGTGGCGACGGAGGATCTCCGCGTGGTGCAGCAGCGCTACGACCTCTCGGCGGCGACGATCCTCGACCTGATCACGAGTCAGATCGCGGTGGTAGAGGCGGAATCCGGTCTGGTGACGGCGCGATACGACTACGCGGTCGCGCGTGCGCAACTGGAGGCGATTCTGGGGAGAGAACTGTGAGCCGACCTGTCATACAGACACGGGAACTGACCAAGCACTACGTCCTGGGAGCGGAGACCGTCCGCGCCCTGCGACGCGTCGACCTCGAGATCAACCGAGGGGATTTCGTTGCCATCATGGGGCCCTCCGGCAGCGGCAAGTCCACCTTCATGAACCTGATCGGCTGCCTGGACACCCCCACGAGGGGGCAGTACTGGCTGAACGGACAGCTGGTGAGCGAGCTGAGCGACGATCAGCTTGCGCACGTGCGCAACCGCGAGATCGGGTTCGTATTCCAGACCTTCAACCTGCTGCCGCGCGCGACGGCGCTGCACAACGTGGAGCTGCCGCTCATCTACGCCGGCGTGTCCGCCCGGGAACGGCGCATGAGAGCCCGCCAGGCCCTGGAAACGGTAGGACTGGGCCTGCGCATGGACCACCGCCCCCCCGAGCTCTCCGGCGGCCAGCGGCAACGTGTCGCGGTCGCGCGCGCTCTGGTGAACGGGCCCGCCATCCTGCTGGCGGACGAGCCCACGGGGAACCTGGACTCCACCACCAGCGAGGAGATCATGTCGGTCTTCACGGAGCTCCATCGGCAGGGTCAGACCATCCTCGTGGTCACCCACGAGCACGATATCGCGCGGTATGCGCAGCGGCAGATTCACCTGCGCGACGGACTGGTGGAACGCGACTTTCTGAACGAGCCGCGGGTGGCGGCGACCGTCTGAACGGAAAAACCCCAACTGCCCGCGACCCGGCGGATGCAGGATTCATTGGAGAGGGAATGAGAGCCAGCACGAAGATAAGAGACGGAGCGCTGGGGCTCCTCGTGGTGCTTGCGGTCGCAGCTTGCGACACGCCCGGACCGGCCGAGGAGGCGCCCGGGATCACGACGATGCCTGCGTTACGCGACGATCTGCGCCTGGTGGCCGAAGCCACCGGTCTGATGGAGCCCGTGCGCACGGTGGAGGTCAAGTCCAAGGCCTCCGGGGAGATCCTCCGCCTGTACGTGGACACCGGGGACCAACTCGAGCCCGGGGCGCTGCTCGCCGAGATCGATCCGCGCGACGTGCGCAACGCCTTCAACCAGGCCGAGGCCGACCTGAACGTGGCGGTGGCCCGGGTGGAAATCTCGAGCGCCCAGCTGGAGCGCTCCCGGCTCCTTCTGGAAGCGGGAGTCATTACCGAGCAGGAGCACGAATCGGCCAACCTGGACTACGCCAACGCGCAAGCCAACCTGGTCAAGGCCAACACGAACCAGGACCTGGCCGAGCTTCGGCTCAGCGACGTGACCATCCGGGCGCCCATGGCGGGCACCATCATCCAGAAGAGCGTGGAGGAGGGACAGGTCATTCAGTCCGCGTCCCAGAACGTGTCCGGGGGCACGACGCTCTTCATGATGGCGAACCTGGCCGAGATGCAGGTGCGCACCCTGGTGGATGAGACCGATGTCGGGCAGATCTCGGACGGGCTGACCGCCACGGTCACAGTCGAAGCGTTCCCGGGGCGCACCTTCCAGGGGATCGTCGACAAGATCGAGCCGCAGGCCGAGGTCCAGCAGAACGTGACCATGTTCGCTGTGATCGTGATGATCGACAACCGCGGCGGGCTGCTGAAGCCGGGCATGAACGCGGAGGTGGAGATTCTGGTCGCCGAGCGTCCCGACGCCCTGCTTATCCCCAACAACGCGCTGGTGCAGTTCCAGGAAATGGCGCCCGCGGCGATGGTGCTCGGGATGGACCCTGACGCGATCGAGATGGACCGCTCGGTGTTCGCGGATCTGCGGGCTTCGCTGCCGGCTGCCTCCGGGCGTGCCGGCGGGGTGATGGCTTCCCCGGATGGAATGACGGCGGGCCGGAGAGCGATGGCTGGCGCCGAGGGCAACGCACGCCTGCAGGAGCTTCGCGACCGGCTGGCGAGCGGCGAGATTTCGCCCGAGGAGATGCGCGAACAGATGCAGCAGGCCCGGGCGGAGAACGGTGGCGGCCCGGAGACGGGCATGGCAGGAGCCCCCGGCAGGGGCGCTGGACGCCCTGCGGCCGGTGCCAACGGGGATGCCGGTGCAGCAGCTGACGGGCGCCCTGGAATGGCGGCCGGCGGAGGTGCCGGGATGATGGGGATGGGACCTGGTGCGGGTCAGGGCATGATGGATGGCATGGACGGCGCCTTCGGGAGCTTCGCAGGCCGCCGCCAGGAAGAGGGCGCACCTCGCCCGGCGATCACGTTCGTGGTATCGGCCGACGGCACCATCGAGCCGCGCCCCATCCTGATCGGTCTGAACGACTGGGACAACACCGAAGTGGTTGCCGGGCTCGAAGAGGAAGAGGAAGTGGCGCTCATCGGGGCGGCCCAGCTGCAGGCCCAGCAGCAGGAATTCATCGACCGCATGCGCGAACGGATGGGCGGAAGCCCGTTTGGGGGCGGAAGCCCTCGCGGCAGGCGCTAACGCGGTTCGGAGGCCGAAATGCTGATCAAGGAAATCGTCGTCGTCGCCCTGCAGGCCATACGGGTGAACGCGTTGCGGTCCTTCCTCACCACACTGGGGATCATCATCGGCGTGGCCGCGGTGATCGCCATGGTGTCCCTCGGAGAGGGCGCGCAGCGGCGGGTGGAGGAGCAGATCCAGAACATGGGCACCAACGTGCTCACGATCCGGCCCGGACAGAGCATGTTCCGGGGCATCCGCGACGGCGGCGCGCGCGCGCGCCTCTACGACGAGGACGCGGAGGCGCTGCGCATGCAGACCGAAGGCACGCTCCTGATCGCCTCCGAGATCGAGCAACGCCAACAGGTTTCGTATCTGCGCTGGAACTCGAGCAACGAGGTGCTGGGCACCTGGCCCGAGTATTTCGATGTCCAGAATATCGAGTTGGCGCTCGGACGGATTTTTGACGAGGGCGAGGTGCAGGGTCGCCGGCGTGTGGCCGTGGTCGGCTCGGAGATCCCGAACGAGCTGGAGACGCCCTCCGCGCTGCTGGTGGGACGAACGGTCCAGATCCGCGGGATCCCCTTCGAGGTCATCGGCGTGCTGGAAGAACAGGGCGAGTCCAGCCCCTGGTCGCAGCCGGACGAGCGTGTCTACATCCCCTTGAGCACGGCCCAGTACCGGGTATTCGGCGGCCGCGACCGGCTGAACTCCATCAGCGTGAAGGTCCTGAACGAGGACGCGATGGACGGCGCGTACGCCGACATCGACCGCATTCTGCGACGCGAGCACCGCATTCCGCCGGGGGAGGAGGCCGACTTCTCCATCCGCAATTCGGCGACGCTGCTCGAGTCCTTCAACGAGACCCAGCAGACCTTCACCTATCTGCTCGGCGGCATCGCGGCGATCAGCCTGCTGGTGGGGGGCATCGGCATCATGAACATCATGCTGGTGAGCGTCACCGAACGCACCCGCGAGATCGGCATCCGCAAGGCCATGGGGGCCACGCGGCTGAACATCCTGCTTCAGTTCATCATCGAGTCGCTCGTGCTGTGCACGATGGGCGGGATTCTGGGTGTAGCGGCGGGAGTCGGCAGCGCGGAGTTGCTGTCGAGCACGGCGGGCTGGGAGACGGCGGTCGCGCCCGCGGCGGTCGCGGTGGCGCTGCTGTTCTCCGCGGGGATCGGGCTGTTCTTCGGGATCTGGCCCGCGCGCCGGGCGGCGTTGCTCGATCCGATCGACTCGCTCAGGTACGAGTAGAGCGGGGGAGGAACGAACGCGCGGGTAGAGCGGGTCCGCGCGATGCTCGCGAACCCGCCCTACGGTCGCGGCAGGATGACCACAAGGGTCGTGTCGCCCCGGACCACCTCCATCTCCGGCAGACCCTGGAGGATCAGCCGTCCGAGACGAATGCGGAATTCCCGCAGGTCGGCCACCGGCTCGCCACCGATGCTCACGATCACGTCCTCGGGAGCAAGGCCGGCGCGGTCGGCGGGGCTGCCTTCCACGACGTGCACAACGTGAAGCCATCTCCCGCCGGCGGGGGCATCGGCGTCGGCGTCCCGCTCCATCTCCTCGAGTTCGGCCCCCGCCACGAACCGTTCGCCCAACAGGTAGGGAGATCGGAAGCGGGAGTTCGGCCGCGGCCCGCCCGGTCCCCTGCGTTCACCGAATTCGCCGCCCACCGTGACGCGCGGTCGTGGCCGTCCGCCCGGGCCCCTTCGCTCGTCCGCCGAGCCTCGTCCGCGCACCGGAGGCGCGTCGGTCGGCGGACGCGGCGGGCGGCGGAAACGCATGGAGCTCATCCTCTCACGCGTTCGCTCCATCACCTGGCGGATGGCCGCTCCCTCTTCGTCCAGGGTTCTGCGCGCGGCTTCCATCTCGCTGTGGGCGGCGGCCCAGGCGCTATCGGCCAGAAGGGAATCCACCACTTGAAGGATGCGGCCGCGCGCCGAGTCGACGCGAGCTGCGAGCACCTCCATCGCTGCGGGACCCATGGGCGCCGGCCGCGTCCCGGCGATCATGCGCATGTTCTGCTCCTGCTGCTCGCGCAGAACGGTAACCTCAACCGGAGTTCCCGGCCGGATGCGATCCATGAGGTCGCGCAGGACATCCAGCGAGACATCGACGCCGTCCAGGCGGAGCAGAATGTCGTTGGGACGGAGGCCGGATCGCTCGGCAGGGCTGTCCCTGTCGACGCGCACGATCATGACCCGGGCCGAGCCATCCGCAAACGCGGCGCCCTGGACCTCCACGCCGATCCAGCCGCGCGGCTCCTGGGCTGCGCCGGCTTCGACGGCTGTGCCTGCGGCTGCGAGCGACAGAAGGAGCAGCGGGACTCCGCGAATCCGAGAACGGACCATGGCTAGTACCGGTCGTCCGAGGCGAAGAGGGTGTTCAACGCGGCTTCGCGCTCAGCCACCGCGCTGACCAGGAACCCGTTCAGAAACGGATCGTCGGGGGCCTCCTGGACGGCCGCCTGGCTCATGGCCACCAGTGCGTCGATAGCCGCGAGGCGGCGCGCATCCATCGGCGTCTCGGCCTCCGCGTTGCGGGTCAGTGCCCGGTACTGCAGGATCGCGTCCCGGTATTGCTGTTCGGCGAGGTGCACGATCTCCGCCGCCTCTTCGGCTGTGGCCGCTTCCGAAGCCGCGGCTTCTCGCGCCGCGATCTCCGTGCCGGCACCGGTGTCCGGCGCCGAACGTGTCGGCGCCAGCGCCGCTCCCGAGAGACCTCCCACGAGGAAGAGCACCACGGCCGCCGCGGCCTGCATCCACCCGTGCCGCCTGTCGATGAGGCGGATCTCCGTCGACACCGGATCGCTCCTGCGCAGGAGCCCCTCGCCCTCCAGGCGCGCCTCGAGCGCCGGCCAGTCGCCGGGAGCCGGACGCAGGTCCGGCAGTGACCCCAGTGCCTCGGTCTGCTTGCGCAGAAGCTCCAGCTCCCGGGAGCACTCCGGGCAGCGCGCGAGGTGCTGCCTCTCGCTCCTGAAGGGTGTTTCGTCCACCAGGCGAGCCAGAGCTTCCAGACTCAGATGCTCCATGCTTTCCGCTCCTGTTCGTATTGGGGTTCGTGAACCGACCCCAGCCATTGTCTCATCTTCGCCCGCGCCTTGAAGAGCTGGGACTTGGACGTGCCCGGGGCGACGCCCATCAGCTCTCCGATGTCCTGATGCGTGTAGCCCTCCACGTCGTGGAGGATCAACACGCGCCTCATCCGTTCCGGCAGGCGGTCGAGGGCCGCCTCCAGCCGCCGCGCCATAAGCGGATCCCCGGTCCCGGAACGCACCGACAGGGTGTCGGGAATGGGCACCTCCCGATCCTGCCGGGTGCTCTCCCTGCGCCGCGCCTGCAGCGCCGCGTTGACCGCGATGCGATGCAGCCAGGTCGAAAACTTCGATTCGCCCCGGAATGTGGGCAGCGCGCGGATGACCCGCACCCACGTCTCCTGTGCGTAGTCCTGCGCAGTCTGGTCGTCCCCGGCGATTCGGCGCACCACGGCGTACACGCGAGGGCTGTAGCGGTCATAGAGCGACCGCACCGCCCGGGCGTCACCTTCGCTCGCCCTGCGGATCATCTGGGATTCGGTCATCCCTTCATCCGTCGGTATTCGCTTGTGACAGGCGCGAATACCTGTTGTGCGCGACTTATCCGGGTTGTGTCCGAACCGGGTCCGACATCCCGGATATCGTCTGTTGGATGTGTTGCGGCGGCGGATGGTTGCCTGTAACCTTGCGCGCGCATCCTCATCAAGCCTACACCGTCCGCTGACGTTTCGGAACATCCGGGAGGCGCGGCCTACCGCCGACACCTCCGCCCGGCCCGGCTCGCGCCCCGCCGAACCGACGTCGGAGCATCACCTGAAGCCTGGAAGGCGACTGAATGAACGCGATTCCGTGGAAGGCACGCGGCGCCAGCCATCTGGAGTGCACCTGGACCGGAGAGACCTTCGACAGCGAGCAGCTCATGGGGCTGTCGCCGGCCGGAAGGCCGCTCTTCGCGCGCTACGACCTGGACACCATCCGGCGCCACTTCCGCCCCGGCGACCTCGCCGGACGGCGGCCGGACCTGTGGCGCTACGAGGAGGTGCTGCCCGTCCGTGTGCGGGACTGCCAGCTGTCGCTGGGGGAGGGCTGGACGCCGCTCACCGACGCCCCGCGGCTCGCGAAACGCTACGGGATGCGGCGCCTGTGGGTGAAGAACGAGGGAATGAATCCCACCGGCAGCTTCAAGGATCGGGGGCTGTCGCTGGCCGTCTCGCGCGCCAAGGAGCTGGGCGCCAGGGAGTTGGCGATCCCATCGGCGGGCAACGCCGGAAGCGCGGCGGCCGCATACGGGGCCGCGGGGGGACTGCCGGTTCACATCGTCGCGCCTCAGGATACGCCCGCGCCCATCGTGGAGGAGATCCGGGGGCTGGGCGCTGATCTGGTGCTGATGGAGGGCCTCATCACAGACTGCGGCCGGGTTGTGCGCGAGGGGGGGCCGACTACATGGGCTGGTGGGATCTCTCGACCCTGAAGGAGCCCTACCGCGTGGAGGGCAAGAAAACGATGGGGTACGAGCTTTTCGAGCAGCTGGAGT
This sequence comes from Longimicrobiales bacterium, assembly GCA_965232315.1. Taxonomy (GTDB): domain Bacteria; phylum Gemmatimonadota; class Gemmatimonadetes; order Longimicrobiales; family Gaopeijiaceae; genus BD2-11. The sequence continues at coordinate 156,882 of CBDDPN010000042.1, forward strand.
TTCGGCTTCCCGACGCCGTGATCTATCCGACCGGCGGAGGCACCGGACTGATCGGGATGTGGAAGGCGTTCGACGAGATGGAGCAGATGGGCTGGATCGGCGGCGAGCGCCCCAAGATGTTCTCGGTACAGCCGACGGGATGCGCGCCGGTGGTGCGGGCCTGGCAGGAAGGCACCGAGGCGGCCCACTTCTGGGAGGACGCCGATACCTACGCGGCCGGGCTGCGGGTCCCGGCGGCGGTGGGGGACTTCCTGATGTTGCGCGCGATCCGGGAATCCGGAGGCGGGGCTGTGGCGATCGAGGATGCGGCGATGGCCGAGGCGGTGCTGGCCATGGGCGAGTGCACCGGCATCTTCGCGTGCCCGGAGGGAGGCGCGGTGTTGGCGGCCGTCCCCGAACTGGTCCGCATGGGGCTGCTCTCCGAGGACGACGAGACGGTGCTCTTCAACACCGGGAGCGGTCTCAAGTACGTGGGGATGACGCCCGTGGAATGAGGTCGGGCATCCGGAGGGGCGCCAAGGGGAGCGATCAGGGCATCTTTGGGCGGGGATCCGCGAAGCGGTAGTAGAACGCCGGCAGGGGGACGATGCGGGTGCGGGGCGGGCGCTCGTCGAGCGGGTCGGGGCGGCGCATCGCCAGAGCCCGGTTGAAGCCGAGTTCGAATCCGGTCGCGTGACGGTCGAGCGCGTGCCAGTCCACGCCGACTGGCGCTCGCGCAATGAGCGCAAGCCCCGCGCCCTGGTCGGCGGGGAAGGCGGCCACCGCCCAGAACCCGACACCGGCGAGCGCGCGCACGCTGCCCCCGCCGACGTACTGCTTGCCGGTGACGCCCAGGGAAACATCGCGCCCGGAGAAGGTCCCGAGCGCGAACTCGATCGCCCGGTTGTTGGACTCGTATTCGAAGACCAGGGAGATGAAGCCGGTTCCACCCAGGGCCAGCCCGTAGCGGTAGACGGGTGGATCGTCCCCCGCGACGGATGCTTGCGGCGTTGTGGGCGCAGAGGGCGCGGACGCCGCTCCCGCGGAGACCGGGGACAGGGCGTGAAGCACGTCTCCCGGGACAGGCCCGGGGCCGGCGACCAGCGCCAGGACCGCGAGAACTCTTCTCACGGCAGCCCTGCACGCAGCCCGACGTATATGCTCCCGCCCGGGACCAGGCTCATGGAAGCGCCCTCCGAAGGCGTTCACCACCACCGATGCGGTGTAGAGCTGGTCGAAGATGTTGGTGATACCGGCGACGGGGGCCACGTCGAGCGTTCCAACGCTAACGGGATCGAGCTCGAAGCGTGCGTCCAGAAGCTGGTAGGCGTCGGTCTCGGCGGTGTTCCGGTCGTTGACGGCGATGGCCGACACGTGGGTTGCGCGCAGCTCCGCGAACCAGCTCGGGCGCCGCAGCGAAGCGATGCCCTCGGGCACGGTGGGGGGCGAGTCCCGGGATCTGGTTGCCGCCGTAGTCGGTCCCGTCCACCACGTAGTCGTCGAACACGGCGTCGGTGTAGCTGTAGGTCGCCCGAAGCGAGGCTCCTCCTCCTCCGGCCACGGTGAAGGCAGCCTCGAAGCCCCGGTGGCTCGCAGAACCGGCGTTGGCGTAGAAGGTGCGGTCGATGTCGGGCACCTCGATGGGTACGAGCGCGTCGGTGATGCCGGTTCGGAAGACGCTCAGTTCGTAGGCGAAGCGGCTCCCGGACACACCTCGCGTGCCCACCTCGATGCTGACGCTTCGCTGCGGGTTCAGCTCCGGGTTGAAGCCGCCGCGCCCGCTCGGGTCGTTGGCCAGCTCGGTGGTGGTGGGGCTCTCGAAGGAGGTGCCGACGGTTGCGAACAGGCCGAGGGAAGGGGCCGCCGCGACGTGCAGTCCCACCGAGGGGCTGATGGCGTCCATCAGGCGCTCCCCGGAGTCGTCGGCGTTCGAGAGAAAGCGATCCTCCACGGAGAAGTTCATGCGGTCGTAACGCACGCTGCCGACCATGCGCGCTCGCTCACCCATCCGAAGATTGCCCTGGCCGAAGAACGCCAGGGTGCGGACGTTCTCGAGCTGGTCGAGCCTCAGGTCGGACCGCTCGCCTCCGTCGTTGCCGTGGTTCTGCCGGTCGTCGCGCTGGAGGGCGTACTCGCCGCCGAAGCTCCAGGTGAACTGCTCGGACTCCCCTGCCTGTCCACTGAGCGCGCCGCGCACTCCCGCCGCGTTGCGTTTCAGGTCGATGACGGCGGGCGGGATGGGGTTGTCGAGGTTGCGGAAGAGTCCCCAGGCGGAGATATCCGCTTCGCCGGTGGCGGCCGGTCCGGTCCAGCGCATCCCCAACTGTCCCTGAGTGACCTGCTTGTTGGTCCCCTGGAAGATGTTGCCCCGGTGCGCGCGGCGGTCTCCCACCGCCAGCAGTGAATCGTTGATCGAACCGGGATTATCGCCATCCAGGTTGGCGAGATTGGCGGTCACTGCCAGCTCCCCGTCGGCGAGCGGCGAGCGCAATTGGCCGTTCAGGTGCAGCCGGCGCGCCTCCCCGTACACGGTCCCGTCGTCCGCCACCGGGTTTCGGCGAAACCCGGTGTATTGGAAGCGGGACCCGCTGAGCAGATACTCCGTGTCACCGGACACCCCGTTGGCGGTGGCCTGGAGCCGGCTCATGCCGTTGCTCCCGAAGATGGTGGAGAAATCCTGGCGGAAGGGCTGGTCGGCCGGCCGCCGGGTCTCGAAGCGCAGCACTCCGCCGGCGCCGTTGCCGTAGGCCGACGAGCCCGGGCCGCGCAGCGCCTCCACCCGCCCGAGAGTCCCCAGGTCGAGATGGTCGAGGGTCGACTGCCCGTCCGGGAGAGTGGCGGGAATCCCGTCCACCAGCACTGTCACGCCCCGCACGCCGAACTGGGAGCGGGCGCCGAAGCCGCGGATGGAGATGCGCTCGCCAACGGCCGAGTTGTAGCGGTTCTGCACCTGCACGCCGGGAAGACCCTGGAGCGCCTCCTCGATGGAGAGGCCGGCCTTGCCCCGCGTGAGCGCGGACTCGCCGAGCACCGAGACCGCGAAGGGGACCTCGCCCAGCAGGATGGGCGTGCGCAGCACCGTCACCTCGATCTCGTCGAGCGGAATCACGCCGGCCGAGTCGGGCTCCTGGGCCGCGAGTCCTCCGGGAGCGTGTGTCGCTGCGACCACCAGCGCGAGACCTGCGAACGCCAGCCCGTGACCGGAGTTCCGTCGGCGGGACGAGCGCGGAACACTCCGGGAGTGCGGCCGCGCGGGAACCTGAGGCGGGGATTGTGTCATTGTCGGGTGCTCGGTTGGGAAGGGGGCCGGGTGGACGCAGGCCCAGCACGGTTGGTCGACGCAGGTCCTGCCGGGTTTGGGCGCGACCCGTGGATCGCCGGTAATGATACCACGCTAGTTGCGGACATACACGGTCAGGAACTCACCCTGGCCCGCTTCCTCCAGAACGAGGGTTTCACGCTGGGCGGCCGCACCGTCCGGCGTCGCGGCTTCGACCACGACGTTGGGTCCCACCGGCACCCGGCAGAAGAGGAAGCGCCCGTCCGCGCCGGTGATTTCCTCGTACTGGCCCATCCGCTCCTCGATGCCCACCAGGCCGGCGTTGGGGTCGCCTCCGCCGCGCGGGTTGGCGGAGGTTCCCGGACCACTTGAGTAGATGTCCCAGCCCGTCCAGGTGGCGGTCACTGTGGCGCCCTCCACGGGGATGCCCAGGGCGGCGTCCACCACCCCGCCCGGCGAGGACGGCCGTCCCCTCCACCGCGTCCTCGCCCGCGCAGGCGTCGCGCAGCACCTCCCGGCGGGACGGGGTGAGCAGCCGAAGCGCGGCGACCTCACCGCGGCGCACCTGCACCTCGACGGGCTCGGGCGCAAAGCCCACCTCCTCGAGCACCGGGTGATGGTAGGCGATGCGGTACACCCCTTCGGTCAGGCCGGTCAGCCGGTAATTACCCTCCGGCCCGGTGACGACGGAGTGGTCGGTGCCATCGGCGAACACGCGCGCACCCTCAAGCGGGCGGGTGTGCAGCGAATCCAGCACCGTTCCTTCGATCGTCCCGGTCTCGGCCTCCACCAGGGTCTCTCCCGCCGGCGTCAGAATGCGCATGACCACGGCGCCGGTCTCGCGGATCCCCGCCAGGAAGCGTTCCGGGATGTTGGTGAAGGGATTTCGCCGCATACCGGGGCTGGGCATGCGGATGTACCATTCGCTCACCACCCAGGTCCCGTTTGGCATTCCCGTGAACACGACCTTGCCTCCCACATGGCGCGAGCGGATTTCGGCGTCCAGATCGGCATAGGCGAACTCCAGCCACTGAAGCTCGGAGGAGGCCGGCTCCAACCACATGACGCCCCGGATGTCGATATGGCCGCGGCGGCGCTCGACCGGCTCGAAGGCGAGCCCAATCAGATCTGCCGTCTCGTCCTCGCCCTGGCGAACGCGCAGACAGTGGGTGTCGAGGAAGGCGTCCGAGAGCATCACGTTCGCGTCGGGGGCGTAGTAGTAGGTGCCGTCCTCCTCCTCCTGTACGAAGCCGTCCGCCATGAGCTCCTCGACGGGCCGCGAGACGAAGGTCTGGCGCTGCATGAGGTCGCTGAAGTTGCGCTGCTCGTTCGTCACGGTGCGGGCGTCGGAGTCGAGGTCCCGCTGGTATTTCATGGTGACGTAGCGATAGACGGACGTCTCGTCGGTGAAGGCCGCTGCCGCGAGCGCCTTGCGCGCTTCCTCCCACACCCGCGCGACATCCAGCCCGCCCTCCGGCCGCAGCACGCAGCGGCGCTCGCCCTCCACGGTGATGTTGGCGAGCGCGATCGCCTGCACCGGAACCACCATGTCGTGGAGGACCGCGGCCCCGGGGGCCAGCTCCAGCGCGGGGGAGGCCATGCTGGCGTAGCCGATGCGGTCGGCTCGCAGGGTGTAGGTGCCGCCCCGCGGGGCGCGCAGCGTGAACCTGCCCAGGTCGTCGGTGAGGATCCGCCCCGCCAGGGCGCCGGCCGCGTCCATCAGCACGATCATCGCGCCCGCCAGTGGCGTGCCGCTGCCCTCCTCGAGTACGCGGCCGCGCACGATCTGGGCGGCGGCCGTGGATGGGATGCCGGTCAGAGCGAGCCAGACCGCGCACGCGCGCATCGCTGCGCGTACACGCTGACGCCGGATGAGTGACGATGGCAGCCGCGGGTCCGCCTTCGATGGCGCCTCGTCCAGGGTCCTGCCGAGACCACGCCATGCACGGCGGCTCATCGCGCGTCCCGGAGCTGATCCCGCTTCAGGGTGTTTCTCGTCTGTCGCCATCGCGCGACTCCTCCTGATCTGGCTCGACGGTGCCCCGACACCGCAACGATACCGCCTTTCGCGTTACCGTGAGCCCTGCCCACACTTATATTGAGTGAAATCGCCGGTTGTTTCGTTGAGCGCAGGAGGTCCGGGATGTTCGGCCTGCCCCATGCATCGCTACACGATTGGTCCCCGCCTGTCCACTTTGGGAAGAAGCTGGCGGGGTGCCTCGCCGTGGTCGTCGCGGTCGCCGCCCCGGCGGCCGGCCAGCAGCGCGGCTTCCAGCCCAGCGACTACTACCGGCTCGCAAGTGTGTCGGAGCCCGCCATGTCGCCCACCGGAGCGTACGTCGCCTTCACGGTCACGCGGGTGATCGAGGAGGAGAACCGGCGCCACCGCGAGGTCTGGCTGCAGCCGCTCTCCGGGGGAAGACCCGACGGCGAGGCCATCCGGTTCTCCGATCCCACCTCGGAGTCGAGCGCCCCGGCGTGGTCGCCGAACGGCAGCCTCCTCTCATTCCGCTCCAGCCGCGGTGACGACCCCAACCCCATCTGGTTCCTGCGAGTGGACGGGCCGGGTGGAGAGGCCTTCCATATCGACGGCGTGGAGGGCGCGCCGGTGTGGTCGCCCAACGGCCAGGACATCGCCTTCACCCGGGGTCCGGAGGAGGAGGGCGATGAGGACGACGAGGGCAACATGGACATCGCGCCCGATGCGGTGACCGCCACCCTGGACGCGGAACGCTTCGACGGCCACGTGATTACCGCCATGCGGTACAAACGCGACGGCGAGCACCCCCTGCTCCCGCATTTTTCCCTGCGCGAGAAGACGCAGCTCTACGTGGTCTCCGCCGAGGGCGGCACGCCGCGCCGGCTCACCGATCTGGACTTCGACGTGGGCGCAGTCCACTGGTCGTCCGATGGCCGCCGCATCTACTTCACGGGCAACGAGCGCCAGGACGACGAGTACAACCGCGACAACACCGCTGACATCTGGTCGGTGGCGGTCACGGGAGGCTCGGTGCGCCGCCTGACGACCAACCCGGGCAGCGAGTCCGCGCCGGCGCTGTCGCCGGACGGCGGGTCGATCGCCTACCTGTCGAGCCCGGCGCGCGGAGAGCAGTCCGACATCCTGGTGCAGGAGGTGGGGTCGGACGGCAGTCTGCGCGGGCTGGCCCTGAACCTCACGGCGGATTGGGATCTGCAGCCCGGCGCGCCCTCCTGGTCCGCGGACGGCGGCCAGATCCGCTTCTCCGCCGGCATCGGGGGCAACGCCCACCTGTTTGCCGTGGCGGCGGCAGGCGGCGAGATCCGCCAGGTGACGGCGGGCGACCGGAGGCTGTCCGGGTTCTCGTTCTCCGGGGACGACCGCGTGATGGCGTTTTCCGCCACCGACCCGGTGACCCCGACCGAGCTCTACGTGGCGGCGGGCGACGGCTCAACCGAACAGAAGGCCACCGGCTTCAACGACGACTGGCTCTCCGAGATCACCCTCATGCCCGCCGAGCGCATCGCCTGGACGATGGACGACGGCACCGAGGTCGAGGGCTGGGTGGTGCGGCCCGTCAACGAGGTCTCCGGGCGCGGCTATCCCATGATCCTGAAGATTCACGGGGGGCCCCACAGCGCCTACGGCAACACGTTTTTCCCGACCTTCCACGTGCTCTCGGCAGCGGGTTTCTATGTGCTCTACACCAACCCGCGCGGCTCCTCCGGGTACGGCCACGGCTTCCAGTACGCGACCCGGCAGCAGTGGGGCATCGTCGACCGCGACGACTATCTCGCCGGCGTGGATGCCACCCTGGAGGCGTATCCCGCCATCGATCCGGGGCGGTTGGGCGTCTCCGGCGGGAGCTACGGCGGCTTCATGTCCAACTGGCTGACCGCCACCACCGACCGTTTCGCGGCATCGGCTTCGAGCCGCTCCATCACCAACTGGGAGAGCTGGTGGGGCACCTCCGACGCGCAGGGGCTTACCGAGTACGAGTTCGGCGGAACTCCCTGGGAGGAGCGGGACCTGTACCGACGTCTGTCGCCCATCTCCTATGTCGAGAACGTGACCGCGCCGACGCTGCTGATCCACTCGGAGCAGGACTGGCGCACGCCGATGCCCGACGCCGAGCAGTGGTTCATGTCGCTCAAGAAGCTGCGCGTCCCGGTCGAGTTGGTGCGCTATCCCCGATCCAGCCACGGTCTCTCGCGCACGGGTGAGCCCTGGCTGCTGGTGGACAGGCTTGAGCGCATCCGCAGCTGGATGGTGCACTGGCTGATCGAGGAGAGCGAGGCGGTGACCAGCCAGCGCCGGTAGCGCGGGAGGAGCATGCGCGAGCCCGGGAGGGGGAATCGCGGAGCCGGGCGGGGATGCGCGAATCGGGTGGCGGCATGCGTGAATCCGGCAGAGGCATGAGCGAGTCCAGGAGGGGAACGCGCGCGGATCCGGAGGGCATACTCGGGGCTCGCCCCGCGAGTCCGGACGCAGGGCTGCGCATCGGTACTTCACGGGAAGGACGTCCCATTCACGCCTTTCGGTTCGGTTCCGGACCCTTGCGCGTGAGCCTCCTCGGAGGATGCCATGCCGACGAGCCCGTGGGTCCGGCGCTGCTCTGGCGGCTGTGCGGCTGGCTGGGCGGGTTGGCTCCTGATCATCCCATGCTCGAGCGCTTCGAGTGGTGGATCGTGCCGCACGTGAATCCCGACGGGGAGCTGCGCAATCGCCCGTGGCAGGCGCCCGGACTCACCTTCGAGCTGGGCGAGTACCTGGCGCACGTCGTGCGGGAGCTCCCCGGGGACGACATCGAGTTCGGGTTTCCGAATGACGGGCACGACGCGCGTAACGGGGGAGATGCGAATGGCCGGACGGACGCGTGTGAGGCACAGCATGGGAGTAAGGGGCGGGACGTCGGTGCCCGACCCGAAAACCGCGCGGTCTTCGAGTGGTGGCGGAGCGCAGGGGACGCCTTCGATCTGCATGCTTCCCTGCACGGAATGGGGTTCTCGTCGGGACCGTGGTTCCTCATCGATCCCCACTGGATCGATCGGACCGGGCCCTTGCGTGCGCGGTGCGCGGATGTCGTGCGCAGCATGGGCTATCGGTTGCACGATGTTGAAAGGGAAGGGGAGAAGGGCTTTGCGCGCATCGCTCCCGGGTTTTGCGCGCGCCCGAACCACAACGCCATGCGCGAGCACTTCCTGGCGCTGGAAGACGAAGCCACGGCGGGACGCTTCCGCCCCAGCTCGATGGAGGCGGTGCGCTCGCTGGGAGGTGACACGCTTACGCTGGTGACGGAGATGCCGCTGTTCATTACTCCGGGGGTCGGTGTCACGCTCGGTCCTCCGGATCCGGCGGCGCTACGCTGGAAGGCCCGCATCGATGGCTGGAAGGCGGCGCTGGCGAGCGGACGTGCCTCGCCCGCTCAGGTCACCCGGGAAGGTGCCCGGCTCGGACTCCGGCCCATGCCCGCGGAGCATCAGATGAAGCTGCAGTGGACGCTGGTGGAGGCAGGGCTCGAGACCATCGCCGAACGACAGGGCGGGCGATGAGGGAGGACCGTTTCGAACGCGCGGAGGAGGTCTCCGAGCAGGCGATGAACAAGGTTGAAGCCTCGGCGGACTTCCCCGAGCGGGTGGCGGATGCGTTCGAGCCCGCGGTCGACATCTTCGGCGAGCGCCGTGCACTGGTTCTTGACGAGCTGGGGAGCGCCGCTATGGTGCTTCCGGCCGCGGCGGATGCCTGCCGGCGAGGCAACGATCCCTCTCCTTATCGCGCAGACTCCGAGCTGTTCTATCTCACGGGCTTCACCGAACCCGGCGCCGTGGTGGTCTTGCGCGGATTCGCCGCGGAACGCCACTTCGTGCAGTTCGTACGCCCCCGCGACGCGACCGCGGAGCTGTGGGGTGGGAGGCGGCTCGGGCCCGAGGCGGCGCGCAAACGGCTGGGCGCGGATGCGTGCCTTGCGCTCGGGGATCTGGAGGAACAGCTGGGCACGCTGCTCAGGGGAGCGAGCCACGTCTTCTTCCGGCTGGGCGCCGATCCATGGGTCGACGGGCTGGTGCGGGGCGCGCTGGCGCATGCCCGGGCCCGTGGCGCCAGGACGGGATCGGGGCCCCGCGCGGTCGTCGATCCGGGCGAGATCCTGGACGAGATGCGGCTGCGCAAGGATGCCGGCGAGGTGGAGGCGCTGAGGAGGGCCGCCGCGCTCAGCGTCGCCGGGCACGGCGCGCTGGCGGGGGAAGTGCGCCCCGGAGTGGGCGAGTGGGAGCTCCAGGCCACCATCGAGGCGGTCTTTCGCCGGCACGAGGGCTCCACCCCCGCCTACCCGTCCATCGTGGCGTCGGGCCCGAATGCGTGCGTGCTGCACTACGCCGACAACCACCGGCGGGCGCGGGCGGGCGAGCTGGTGCTGGTGGACGCCGCGGCGGAACTCGGCCGCTACTGCGCCGACGTGACCCGCACCTATCCGGTGAACGGGCGCTTCACTCCGGAGCAGCGCGCGGTCTACGAGATCGTGGATGGCGCGCGTGCTGCCGCGGTCGCCGCCGCCGGCCCCGGGGTGTCGGTGGCTTCGGTGCACCAGGCCGCGTGTGCCGTGCTGGCCGAAGGGCTGGCAGGGCTCGGCGTCCTGGCCCGGGTGGAAGGCGAAGCGGAGGCGAGCGGCGCGTTTCGCCGGTATTTCCCGCACCAGACCTCGCATTGGCTGGGACTCGACACCCACGATGTGGGTGACTACGCGGTCGACGGCGAGTCGCGGACGCTCGAGGAGGGGATGGTGTTCACGGTCGAGCCCGGCCTCTACTTCCGCGAGGATGCCGAAGGACCCGCGGCGCGCTTCGCCGGGATCGGCATCCGCATCGAGGACGACATCCTGGTGACCGCCTCGGGGGTGGAAAACCTCACGGCGGCACTGCCTGCGGAGGCCGGCGCCGTGGAGGCGCTGGTCGGGGCTCGATGAGACTGCTGGCGCGCCTGCGTGCCCCCGAGCCGACCATCACCGTCGAGTTGCGTCCCCCGCGGAGCGGTCTTTCCTACGCCGCGGGGATGGACGCCTGGATCGACATGTACCACACCCTCGAGCGGCTGGCGCGCGACGACCGCTACATCTTCCTCACGGACAACGCCGTCGACGCCTCGGAGGAAGAGAGCCTCGGCCACGTCGCCGCCAACCTGGCGCGGGGCGTGTCGGCATCGCGCATCATCCCGTTCCTGACCGCCAAACACTCGCTGGACTACTGCATGATGTTCGCCCGGCGGGCGCTCTCGAGCGGGTGCAGGGCACTCGCCGTGGTGGGAGGAGACACGAGCGGACCGCCACCGCGTTGCGTCGAGCACGGGTATCAGTTGCGCGACCTCATCCGGTGCGAGTTCCCGTCGCTGACGCTCGGAGGATGGGCGAATCCGCACGCGGACCCGGCCGCCCAGGCCGGCTACATCGCGCGCGGCGATTTCGAGGCCGACTTCTTCCTGACCCAGATCGTTTCACACCATTCGCTGCCGGCGGTGGAGCGCTTTCTGGACGAGCTCGACCGCCGGAGCGTCCGCGTCCCGCCCATCTTCGGGGTCTTCTTCTACCGAAGCGCGAATCCTGCGACCCTGCGCCGTCTCAGCCGGTTCCTTCCCATCCCGGCCGGCGAAGTGACACGCGAGTTCGCTGCCGGCGCCAGCGCCGCGGAGATCTGCGCGCGCAGCATCCGTGCGCTGCAGGGAGCGGGGGCCCGCAACATCTACCTGGCGAATCTGGGGTTCCGCAACGTGGACCGGCGCTACCGGGCGATCATGCGGGCCCTGGAGGGGATGGGCGGGTGAGGTGACGCGCAACGGATTTCGTTGCGCGCCCGTCAGGGATCGGAGGCGCGCGCCGCGAGCGTCCCGCGTGCCCGATCGGAGAGTTCCTCATAGGCGTAGTAGCGGTCCACCCGCAGGCATCGACTGAATCCGAGCTCTCGCCAGGTAACCAGTTGATCCAGAATGGCTTCCGCGCTCTCGCTCATGCTCCACCAACCGGTCCTTCGTCCCCCTGTGTCGTGGCCGAGCCGGCCCGGATGCCATCCCTCATGCGCTGCGATGCATTCGAACACCTCGTGCACCGAGATGTGGCCGAAGGCCGCGCGCGCCGACAGGGCTTCCACGAGTCCCATGTCGGATCCGGAGGGTGGGTGAGCCTTCGCGTCCCGGGGCGGGGATGGGGTTTCGACTGTCGGGCACCCGAGGTTCCGCTGCCTACGATGAGGGTGGCTGCGGTTCCTTGCCGGTGGGCCGGTCCGGGCGGGACTCGCCCCTCCGCGGAGCTGCCAGCAGGTCCTGTCCGGTGCGCACCAGGGCGGATTTGGGCCGGCGGCCGATCAGGATCAGGGGGGTCTTCGACCCGACCGCGACGGCGTGCGGGATGCCGCGCAGGCTGCGCCTGCCATTGGCTTCCGTGCGCATCCCCATGACCACGAGATCGGAGGCGGCCGCGTGCCGCATGATGGCATCCTCGGGGAACGCGGCGGTCTCAACGACCACGTCATACGGGCCGGTGGCTTCGTCCCGGACCATCCGGTGGATCTCGCGCTCGAAGCGCCGCCGGGTCTCCGGGGAGGCCGAAGGCAGCAGCGTGGAAAGGTAGCGGATCGATCGGCCCCGGCTGCGCGCCAGGCTGGCGAGCAGGCGAACCCGGGGGCGGCTGTGGCTGCGGTGTCCCCCCAGAGGGACGAGAACCGTTTCAACGTCGTCCATGCACCATCCCGGCGGAGTGCGCGCGACGACTACGTCGCAGTCGATCCCCGCAATGCGCCGCTCCAGCGCCGATTCCACGATCGGATCGGAGAGGTTGGGCAGGCCGAGGAGCACGGTCTCGCAACGGTGATCCTCGGCGACGCGCCCGATGTCGGCCCAGGGATCGGGGGCGATGGTGAAGAGGACTTCGGCGATCAGCGAGTGCTCGAGGCTGTGCATCAGCGACTTGCCCAGGATGCTCTGGGCATCGATGACCGGTGCTTCCGCCTCCGCCGCCGAGTCCGGGGGAGAGAGGACCGTGAGCAGCAGGACCCTTCCCGATCCCGGTGCCCGGAGGGTGCCGGCGATGTCCACCAGGCTGGCGGCGTTGGCCGGGTTGGCGATGGGGGCCAGCACCAGGGGGCTCCGCCCTCGGAGAAGGGTAAGGTGAGGATGCGTGGCCTCTGCCGAGACGTCGGTGAGGCGCGCGGCGGGGGCCAGGAGGGTCAGGTAGAGCGCGGTGCCGATGGCGATCCAGGTCATCACTATGCTGCCCGCGAACGGCACGGCGAAGATCTGGAAGGCCGCGAGCGACGCGCAGGCGACCCCTCCGATGATGGGCAGCACGGGGATGCTGCGCCGGCCTCCCGAGCGGTATTCGACCAGGATGGCCGCGAGGTGCACCATCGCGAAGGAGATGAGGAAGATCAGGCTGGAGGCGGCGCCGGCGGCCGGCACCTCGCCGACCGCGAGGGCGATGGCCGCGAGCACGCAGCCGGTCACCACCACCGCCGTCGCGGGCGTGCCGCTCGACCCGCGCATGCGCGCCAGCTGGCGGGGCAGGGTGCGGTCGCGCGCCATGGCGAAGGCCACCCGCGACGCGCCCAGCAGGTTGGCCTGCAGCGCCGAGAGCATCGACAGGATGCCGGCGCCGATCACCAGCCAGTACCCGGTCACTCCCATGTACTCTTCGACCGCGACCGCCACCAGCCCCTCCGGGTTGCCCGCCGCCACCGCCGCCACCCCGCCCGCCCCCGCCGGTGTCCCCACCGTGGCGAACAGGAAGAGCATGGGCAGGTAGAGGGCGAGCGCGATGCCCAGCGACAGGTACATGGCGCGCGGGAGGGTCCGCTGCGGGTCGCGCACCTCCCCCCCCACCGCGGCGATCAGGTCGAACCCCTGGAGCGCGATGAAGGTGTAGCCCATCGCCCGCACGACCCCGCCCGGCCCCTCCGTCAGGAACGGGTTGAGCCGATCCGCGAGTTCCCCCGGCGACCCGGTGACCCACGCCCACGCCCCGCCGGCGATCACCACCCCGAACACCACGACCTTGCCGATGGTCTCCGCCGTGCCGCCCCCGGCCGCCCGATGCACCAGCGCCAGCATGTAGGCGCCGATCGCGGCCGCGGCCGCGGCCAGGCGGGCGGCGTCGGTGCCCCACCAGGTCGCCGCCAGTTGCGGCAGCGCGCGCAGCAGCCCTTCCATGAAGAACGCCGCGAACCCGAGCGAATAGAGCACCCCGGCCACGATCGAGGCGAACCAGACCACCCAGCCCACCACGAAGGCGAACTCGATGGAGAGGACGTTCTTCGCGTAGGTGTAGGTGCCGCCCGACTCCGGGAAGCGCCGGGCCAGACGGGCGAAGCTGGCTGCCGTCAGAAGCGCGATGCCGCCGTTGACGGCGAAGGCCACCATGGCTCCCGGCCCCGCGACCGCGAAGGCGGTGCCCGCGAGCGCGAGGATCCCCCCGCCCACGATGGCGCCCACCCCCAGCACGGTGGCGCCGAACAACCCCATGTGGCGTTCCTGAACCTGCACCGCGTCCTCCCTCGCGTGCGGCGGGCCCGGATCTGCAACCAGGCCCGGTGACGCCCCCAATGTAGCCGCTCTACGCCCGCGGCACCTCCAGTGAACCGAGCAGCTCCGGCACGCGGGCAAGATCGTCGTGGGGCAGGCGGATACGCACGCCGCTCACCAGGTGCCGCACCCCGGCGAACACCTCCCGGGCGATCGCCAGCCCATCGGCGCGGGCGTGCGCCGGGCTCCTGCGTTCGGCCGCCCGCATCCTCTCCACGATACGCCTGGGCACCTCGACGCCCGGCACCTCGTTGGCCATGAACTCGGCGTCGCGCAGGGAGGCGAGGGGGAGCAGCGTCGCGATCACCGGGATGCGGGTGTGGGCGCGCGCGAGGAAGTCCTCCAGGCGTGCCGGGTCGAAGAGCGGCCGCGTGACCGCGAAGTCCGCGCCCGCGTCGACCTTCCAGGCGAAGCGCCTGAGTTCGAGCTCCTGGTCGACCGCGGCGTGGTCGAGCGCGACCCCCGCGACCAGCTGCGTGGGCGCCCCGAGGTCGTTGCCGCCCGCGTCCAGGCCGCGGTTCAGCCGGCGCACCACGTTGACCAGGCCGATGGAGTCGATGTCGGAGATTGCGGTGGAGTCGGCGTAGGGGCCCAGGCTGGTGGACTCGCCGCTCACGATCAGGAGGTTGCGGATGCCGGCGGCCGACGCCCCCAGCAGGTCGCTGATCATGCCGTGCATGTCGCGGTCGCGGCAGGTGTAGCGCACCACCGGCTCGATCCCCGCCCGGGCGCCGAGCAGCCCGGCGGTGGTGAGGGCGTCCATGTGCGCCTGTCCGCGGGCGCCCTCCACCACGAAGACCGCGTCCACCCCGTCGCGGGCCAGCTCGCGCGCCCGCCGGGTGGTCTCGTCCATCCGCCACCCGCGCGGAGCGGCGACCTGCACGGTGGTGACGAACTGCCCGGCGGCGAGCTTCTTCCCCCACGCCGAGCGCTCCGCGAGCGGCGCCGCGGCCCGGCCCGGCCGCGCGGTGGGCCCGACCCGCGTGGCGACGGACACCCGCGCCGGCTGCACGCTGGCCACGTGGTCGCGGATCCTGCGTACATGCGAGGGGGTGGTCCCGCAGCAACCGCCCACGAAGCGCGCCCCGGCCGCGATCAGGCGGCGGGCGTACTGGCCCATGTACTCCGGGCTCGCCATATAGATCTGGCGGTTCTCCACCACCCGCGGGAGCCCCGCGTTGGGCTGGGCCGAGGCGGGCAGCCCGGAGCTCGCGGCCAGCCGCTCTACCGCGTCCAGCATGATGGCCGGCCCCACCGAGCAGTTGATCCCCGCCACATCCACCCCCCACGCGGCCATGGCGGCGCCCGCGGCCCCCATGGTCGTGCCGCCGGGGGTCAGGCCGTTCTCGCCGATGGTGACCTGCGCCAGCACGGGCAGGTCGGTCAGCGAGCGCACGGCCCGGAAGGCGGCTTCCAGCTCGCTCAGGTCGCTGAAGGTCTCCAGGCAGAACCCGTCCACGCCGCCGTCCAGGAGGCCTCGCACCTGCCGCCGGAAGAAGTCCACCGCCTCCTCGAAGGAGGTCGCCCCCCAGGGCTCGATGCGAATGCCCAGCGGGCCCACCGCGCCCACCACGCTCGCCCGTCCCGCGGCGGCCTCGCGCGCCTGCTCGCCCCCGGCCCGGTTGATCGCCTCCGTGCGCCCGTCCAATCCGAAGCTGGACAGCTTCACCGGATTTGCCCCGAAGGTGTTGGTCTCGAGGATCTCGGCGCCTGCGCGCACGTACTCCTCGTGCACTTCACGCACCATTTCGGGCTTCTCGAGGTTGAGCTCGTCGTAGCAGACGTTCACGAAGACGCCCCGTCCGTAGAGCATCGTGCCCATGGCGCCGTCCGCCACATGGGCGCGCCCGTCGGCGATCAGATCTCGCAGAGTGACGCTCACGGGCGGTTCACCTCCCCGGCATGCCCGTACCTGCGCCCGCCTTGCCCGTACCCGCGCCTGGCCTGCCCGCACGTGCGCGGGTCCCGCACCCGCACCCTCACGCTCACCGGTCGTACGCCAGGTTGGGGGCCAGCCAACGTTCCGCGTCCCGCACGCTCGTCCCCCGCCGGCGGGCGTAGTCCTCCACCTGGTCGCGGCCGATGCGCCCAACGCCGAAGTAGTGTGCCCGCGGGTGCGCGAAGTACCAGCCGGCCACGCTGGCCGCCGGAGCCATGGCGCAGCTCTCCGTCAGCCGGATGCCGGTGCGCCTGCTCGCATCCAGCAGCTCGAAGATGGTGCGCTTGCCGGTGTGGTCGGGGCAGGCGGGGTACCCGGGAGCCGGACGGATGCCCGTGTACGACTCCGCGATCAGGGCCTCGCCGTCCAGCTTTTCCTCCGTTGCGTATCCCCAGATCTCCTTGCGCACGCGCTCATGCAGCCGCTCCGCGAAGGCTTCCGCCAGCCGGTCGGCGAGCGCCTTGGCCAGGATGCTCGAATAGTCGTCGTGATCGCGCTCGAAGCGGTGGCAGAGCGCCTCCAGGCCGGTGCCGGCGGTCACCGCGAAAGCCCCGAGGTAGTCCGCGATCCCCGTGGCACGCGGGGCCACGAAATCGCTCAGGCACGAATTGGCGCGCCCCGCCGCCTTCGCGAACTGCTGCCTCAGCCCATGAGCCACCGCCAGCGTCTCCTCCCGCTTCTGGTCGGCGTAGATCTCCACGTCATCGCCCGAAGCATTGGCGGGGAAGATGCCCGCCACCCCGCTCGCCTGCAGCAGGCCCTCGCGCACGATCTCGCGCAGCAGCGCGCAGGCGTCGCCGTAGAGGTCGCGCGCCTGTTCTCCCACGACCTCATCATCGAGAATGCGGGGAAACCTGCCCGACATCTCCCAGGCCTGGAAGAATGGCGTCCAGTCGATGTAGGGCACGAGTTCCGCGAGAGGGCAGGGGGCGAACACCTGGATCCCGAGCCTCCGCGGCGTCACCGGCGGCTCGGCGCCCCAGTCGACGGCAAGCCTTCTTTCCCGGACCTTCTCCAGCGGCAGAATCCGGGCCCGGGACCGCTTGTCGGCGTGCAGCGTCCGCAGCTCCGCATAGCTGGCGCGCGTTCGGCGCAGAAACGCCGGCGCCTCGCGCTCGTTCAGCAGCCGGCTCATCACGCTCACCGCGCGCGAAGCGTCCAGCACGTGGACCGCCGGGCCCGAGTAGCGGGGCTCGATCTTCACGGCCGTGTGCATGCGCGAAGTGGTCGCGCCCCCGATCAGCAGCGGCAGCCGGAAGTCCAGCCGCTCCATCTCCGATGCCACATGCACCATCTCCTCGAGTGACGGGGTGATGAGCCCGGAGAGCCCGATGACGTCCGCGTCCTCGCGGCGAGCGGTCTCGAGGATGTGTTCAGCGGGCACCATCACCCCCAGGTCCACGACTTCATAGTTGTTACACTGGAGCACCACCCCGACGATGTTCTTGCCGATGTCGTGCACATCGCCCTTCACGGTGGCCAGCACGACCCGTCCCGCGGTCCGCGCCTTCCCGTTGCCCGCTTTCTCCGCCTCCAGGAAGGGCACCAGATACGCCACCGCCTTCTTCATCACCCGCGCGCTCTTCACCACCTGGGGCAGGAACATGCGGCCCGCGCCGAAGAGGTCGCCCACCTCGTTCATCCCGTCCATGAGCGGGCCCTCGATCACGTCCAGCGCCCGCTCGCGCGTCCGCCGCGCCTCCTCGGTGTCCTGGACGATGTGGTCGGAGATGCCCTTCACCAGCGCATACGCCAGCCGCTTCTCGACCCGGGCCTCGCGCCACCCGTCATCCGCCACACTCGCCCGCTTTGACGCGCCCCGGTACCGGGCGGCCAGCACGATCAGGCGCTCGGTGGCTCCGGAATCGCGCGCCAGGATCACGTCCTCGATGGGCTCCAACAGCTCGGCGGGGATCTGGTCGTAGACCGGCAGCGCGCCCGCGTTCACGATCCCCATGTCCATCCCCGCCTGGATGGTGTGGTAGAGAAAGACCGAGTGCATGGCGTCGCGCACCACGTCCGAACCCCGGAACGAGAACGAGAGGTTGCTCACCCCTCCGCTCACCTTGCAGCCGGGGAGTTCCCGCTTGATGCCGCGGCAGGCCTCGATGAAGGCGACGGCGTAGCGGTCGTGCTCCTCGATTCCCGTAGCCACCGCGAAGATGTTGGGATCGAAGATGATGTCCTCGGGCGGGAAGCCGACCTCCGCCGTGAGGATGCGGTAGGCGCGCCGGCAGATCTCCACCTTGCGCTCGATGGTGTCGGCCTGTCCGTCCTCGTCGAAGGCCATCACGATCACCGCGGCGCCGTATCTGCGCACCGTGCGCGCCTGTTCGCGGAAGACGTCCTCCCCCTCCTTCAGCGAGATGGAGTTCACGATGCCCTTTCCCTGCACGCACTTGAGCCCGGCTTCGAGGATGCTCCACTTCGAGGAGTCGATGACGATCGGCACCCGTGAGATGTCCGGCTCGGAGGCGATCAGGGAGAGGAAGCGCACCATCGCCTCCTCGGAATCGAGCAGTCCCTCGTCCATGTTCACGTCGATGAGCTGGGCGCCGCTCTCAACCTGCTGGCGCGCCACCTGGAGCGCGGCCTCGTAGTCGTCGTCCTTGATGAGCCTCCGGAAGCGGGCGGAGCCGGTGACGTTGGTGCGCTCGCCGATGTTGGCGAAGAGCGAGTCGGGGCCCAGGTTTAGAGGCTCGAGTCCCGAGAGGCGGGTGCGGCGCTCGATGCGCGGCGGGCGGCGCGGCGCGATTCCGGCCACGGCCTCGGCGATGGCCTCGACGTGCGCCGGAGTGGTGCCGCAGCACCCGCCCACGATGTTCAGGAAGCCCGCGCGCGCGAACTCGCCGAGCTGGGCGGCCATCAACTCGGGGGTCTCGTCGTACTCCCCGAGCTCGTTGGGCAGGCCCGCGTTGGGATGGCAGCTCACCAGGAGGTCGCCGCGGGTGGCGAGTTCCTCCACGTGCGGGCGCAGCGCGGCGGCCCCGAGCGCGCAGTTGAGGCCGACGGCCAGCAGGTCGGCGTGGCGCACCGAATTCAGGAAGGCTTCGACGGTCTGCCCCGAGAGCGTGCGCCCACTTGCGTCCACCACCGTGCCCGACACCATCACCGGCACGTCCAGCCCGCTCCGGTCGAGCAGCGAGCGGATCGCGAACAGGGCGGCCTTGGCGTTAAGGGTGTCGAAGACGGTCTCGACCATGAGCATGTCCACATCACCGTCCAGGAGGCCGCGCGCCTGTTCCTCGTAGGCCGACGCGAGCTCGTCGAAGGTGACGTTGCGGAACGCCGGGTCGTTCACGTCCGGTGACATGGAGGCCGTGCGGTTGGTTGGCCCCAGAACACCGGCCACGAAGCGCGGGGCGGGACTCATTGCGCGCGGTGATGGCGTCGGCCGCCGCCCGGGCGATGCGCGCGGACACCAGGTTCATGTCGTAGACGGCGGCCTCGAGGCCATAGTCCGCCATCGACGTCGAGGTGGCGTTGAAGGTGTTGGTCTCGACGATGTCGGCGCCGGCCTCCAGGTGGGCATCGTGGATCTCCCGGATGACGTCCGGGCGGGTCAGCGAGAGCAGGTCGTTGGCGCCCTTGAGCGGCTGTGGATGGTCCGCGAACCGCTCGCCGCGGAAGTCGTTCTCGTCCAGCCGGTAGCGCTGGATCATGGTGCCCATCGCCCCGTCCAGGACGAGGATGCGGTCCCTGAGGGCGCGCTCCAGCTCTTCCGTGCGCTGAGCGTGAGCGGATGGCGGCGCCGGGACGGGTGCGCGGGCGGATGGACCGGCGCGAAGGGCAGGTGCGAGGGTAGTCATGGCGTCAGTATACTAACCAGAGGCGCATCCGGTCCGTCGGGGACCAGCCCCCGCCCGCCAGGAACTTTCGGGCTCCGGGGCCGTTACTTCGGGAAGGCCCGCGTATTCCCGGAGCGTTTGCTGCTCCTCCGGGAAGGCCGGCCCATACTCCACGATGGCCGGCCCTTACTCCAGAAAAGGCTGGCCCTTGCTTCGGGAAGGCTCATGGAAACCGTCCGCATTCCCAACCAGGCGACCTACTCGCCCATCTCGCTGACCGACCTGATATGGTCGCGGCGCCTCTCGCGTCGCGCATCCTGCTCGGGGCGACTCCCCCCGGGCGTGCGCTGCAGGCCGTGGCGCTGGGGGCCTACGCGGGCAGCGTGGCAGTCGACTGGTTCTCTCGTCGCAACGTGCGGGCGATCGACTTCCTGGACGCCTTCGGAGCGGACGTGCACCAGCTCACGCCGATGCCGGTGCCGGAGCGCGACCGCGAAGCCCGCTGGCTCGGCGAGCGCGTGAGCGACGAGTATACCCCAGAGCGCATCCCGCGTCCGGAACTCGCCCGCCTGATCAACCGGCACCTGACCGACTACATCGCGAACCTCACCGGCCAGCGGGTGGAAACAAGCTCGCAAGTGCGGCAATTCACCCTGGCCGGACTCGTCTTCCCCTTCGCTCTCGGCACCTGCGACATCTTCTCGGGAGACGTGTCGATTCTCCGCGACGCGGGGGTCTTCGAGCCGCACATCATCGCGCATGAGTTCTCGCACCGGAAGGGGTACCTGAAGGAGCTGCACGCGCAGGTCCTGGGATACCTGGCGATGGTCGGCTCGGGCGAGCCGGTGCTTGTGCAATCGGCGCGCTGCGAGCGGCTCCACCGCAATCTCTGGGTGCTGGCCGATCGCGATCCGGGACGGTACCGGACGATGGTCGAGGAGGGGGGACTGCGCGAGGAGCTGCGTGGCGACTTCCTGGCCCTTCATCCAGAGGATGGCCCGGCCCAGGGCACGGTTGCGAATCTGATGCGCCGCCTCTACGACGAGCGCATGAAGCTCACCGGCCAGAACGGACTGTCGGACTACGACGAAGGCTTCACCAACTTCCTGTACACGAGCAGCATGGATTCATAGGGTGCATAGGGGTTCATGAGGGGACGAACCCGGCAGCGCTCGGAGAATTGCCGCGCGGGGTGAATCGACCAAACGAGTTCTACCGCCCCTCCACCAGCCTTCCATCCTCCACCCAGACCTCGCCCCCCACCGTCACCGTCGCGTCCGCGAAGAAGTTCCAGCGCACGTAGCCGCCTCCGACCGACCCGCCCAGCTCGGTGTTGTCACCCAGCGACAGCCTGACAACGGCGTCCCCGTAGCCGTAGTACGGGATCCACGCCTCGCCCTCGGGAATCGCGAGCAGCGGGTTTACCCCCACCCCCAGCTCGCGGAAGGTCCGGCCCGCCTCACCGGCTTCCTCGAGCTCGCGCACCACTCCGTCACGCCCGGCGTCGGCCTCCACCTCCACCACACGGCCTCCCTCGAAGTGCAGCACCACTCCTTCCGCGCGTTCGCCGCCCCACTGCGCGGGCGGGAAGGCGATCCGCCCCACGACGGTTTCCAGCACCGGCAGGACCCTCGCCGCTCCCGCCGGCAACTCGACCTCGCGATCGATCAGGTTGCGCGCACGGTCCGCACGCGCAGCCGACGCGTCCCCATCCTGGCGCGTCACCGGTCCGTCGTCCACAAGGAAGGTGATGTCCGTCCCGGCGGGCGTCGTCACCCGCACCGGCCCGCTCGTCAGCGCCGCCTCGAAGGTCGCGAGCGCGTTGGCGAGGGCCGCGTAGTCGGTGTCCAGCACCGCGGCCTGATAGAGGCGATCCACCCGCTCGTCGGCGGGAAGCTCCTCCATCTCGAACGAGGTGGCGCCGGCCCAGTGGAAGTGAACGGTCCGCCCCCGCCCGCCCCGCAGCACGTCCTGCAGCGCGCGGTACACGTCGTTGTCCAGCGTCGGGTCGGCCACGGCGCCTGGGAGCTTGACCGCGACATCCACCGTGGCGAGCGCCTCCGCCCACCCCTCCGGCGCAGTCCCCAGGGAAGCCGCGAACTCCGCGGGCCGACCTGCGTCCGCGCCCGCTGCCGGCTCACCCGTCTCAAGCGCCGCGCCACGCACATCCACCGCACCCAGATCCACACCGCCCGCCGCCCTGACGCCCGCCCGCAGCAACGGCACGATCGCGTCCCAGCGGCTGCCGCCCTCCCCGACCAGCAGGACGCGTTCACCGGGCTGCAGGTCCATCCGCGCGAGGAGATTGGCCGAGAGGGCTTCGAAGTCGAGAACTTCGCTGGCGGCTGCGTCCCCACCGCCCTCGGTCGCGCACCCCGAGAACGCGGGCATCAGGAAGATCGCCATTGCCATGTCTGCTTTGCGAAATGTCATTCTGTTTACAGTCCTTGTCCTTGGGGCCGGATCTGCGTGGATCTGGAATCCAGCTGCATCCCCGCCAGGATTACGGGATGGATAATGTGACGAACTCCCGTGCGCCGAAAAGGGAAGCCTCTCCGGCAGGCGGTCCAGCCCTGCCTCCAGCCGCCCGACGGCCACTGTCTCCACAGGCCGGCCGGCGCTTCGGCTTCCCCGGGTAGTCGCCTGTCTGGCGGACACGCCTTCCCCGGGCGAAGTTTCCACCGTGGAGATCGTACCGTCCATCATCGAGAGGGGAATCGAATGATGGCACACGCGAGTGAAAGAAGGGCCGCGGAGGCGTAGGCGAATGAAAGGCAACGGCAGAGTATACGGCATGGTGCTCTTCCTGGCGGTGGCGCTGACTGGCTGTGCGACAGCTCCCCCGGCCGAGGAATCGACAGGCTGGCTGGTCGAGAAGGTCGTGGAGGTAAAGCCGCTGGACGCGGTTCGGATCCGGTCGCAGAGTGGACCGTTCCTCGCGAAGCTGCGTGCTGAGGCGGCCGCCCGGGACATGATCATCGCATACCAGTATCGGGGTCATACGCTCGTCAGGGTTCATCCGGACGGGCGTTACATCCTGGGCAGAAGTGGAGCTGACCCGCTACACGTCCGGGAGCCGGCTGCCGACACCAGGAGGCCCCCCTGGGATACGGTCGGAACCTTCTCGATCGTCGGCTACGACCCCGAGACGGGGGAGGTGGGCGTCGCAGTCCAGTCGCGGGTGTTCAGCGTGGGCAACGGCGTCATCTGGGGCGAGGCCGGGGTAGGGGTGGTGGCCACCCAGGCGGTGGTGGACGTGAGCTACGGGCCGCAGGCGCTCGCCCTCCTGCGCGCGGGGCACGCTCCCGCCGAGGTGGTGGAGCGAGTGCTGGCCGCCGACCCGAATCCCGACCCGGAGCGGTGGAGCATCGAGGGGCGCCAGTTCTCGGTCATGAACGCGCAGGGCGAGGTGGCCACCCACACCGGCCCGCGCGCCAGCGACTGGGCGGGGCATCGCGTCGGCCGCTACACTTCCGCGCAGGGCAACATCCTGGCCGGGCCCGCAGTGGTGGACGACATGGTAACCGCCTTCGAGGACACGCCCGGCCACCTGTCCCTACGGCTGGTGACCGCCCTCGAGGCCGGTCAGGCGGCTGGCGGCGACACCCGCGGCATGCAGTCCGCCGCCCTGCTGATCGTCAGGGAGGACGGCGGCGTCTGGCTCAACAACGACGTGGTGCTTCGCCTCCAGGTCGACGACCACGACGAGCCCATCGCGGAGCTGCGCCGTCTGGTTGAGATGGCTGCAGAGAGGCGGGCCCGGCGGAGTCGGCGGTAGGGGGGCGTGATGCGCGAGGACCAGCATGGCCCGGTGCCGTTCCTCTATCGGGGGGTAGTGTGGATTGACGCACACCGCATGAAGGCGTTTTCTATCCTCACCGTCGTCGCCGCGGTAGCGCATTGGCTGACCGGCTCGGGGTTCCTGGAGCTGGTGGCTCTCACGAGCCTGATCATGTTGCTCGTGAATCTCGGGCAGGAGGCTGTGCGTCGCTGAGGCAGGACGCGGCCCGGATCCTGAGCAGGCGCGGACACGCCAGCCATGTAGAGGGTCTCGTGCTGCAGGGCCGAAATGGAATTGCCGAGAGGGCTCGCGGGCATCGATAGCATCCTACGTACTACTTGGCAGCCCCTCCAAGGGACTCTACGCGGCGCAGCCAAGCGTCGAATCTCAGGCACTCGGCGCGTATCGCGCTCAATCCGATCTCAAGTGCGATCGCGGGACCATACAACGCTTTTCGGTATCGCGGGATCAGTTGTTGGATACGCTTGCTCGGTGCCGTCAGGGAGCTATCGTTGATGTCCTCGGGGGTGTCAAACGCGACCGAGATCGGCTCGGATTGCCGCCAGCAGGTCATCGGGCGACTTGGTGCCCTTGCCTCCCAAACCATAAAAGTCCACCAGGGAAGTTACGGCGTCGAAGCTGTGCATCAGGCGCCGCATGTCCCCTATGAGTCGGCCGGTCGTGACATTTCCGCCACCCCGACCACGGCGTGCTCGGCCAATCAGGACGGGCCGCGCGTAGACATCACAGCTTTGAAGATGGGGCACCAACGACCTCTTGACGAACTCTTCTTCTGTCTGCCCTTCAACGGAGATAGCCAGCCGGGTCACGGACGCCCGCCGAGCAGGTTCTTCTGCCAGAGTTCGCCGACGCTGAACTCATCGAGCCAAGTTCGAAGCTGGTCCGCGTCCGGCCTCCTCAGCTCGGTGCGCCCATCCTCGATTTCAAGCACGAAGACTTGATCGAGGTCGAAAACATCTACCAGCAGGGGTGACTGAGTTGCTACGATGATCTGCCGATTCCTGGCCAGAGACCGGATCATGTCTCCAACCAGTGCGATAGCCATGGGATGCAGGCCAAGTTCCGGTTCGTCCAGCAGAAGTACGCTGGGGAGCATTTCGTCGGCCAGGTTCAACAGTGTGGCAAGGGCGAAGAAGCGCAGCGAGCCGTCCGACGTGAGGTGAGCACCGTAGGTCTTGTCCGAGAGCTTCGATCGCCATCGCAAGGCAACCTTTCCGTAGTGCTCCTCAATCTCGAAGCGGTCAAAACCCGGTAGCACTCGCTGGATATGGCGGCAAATGAGTTCGTAACGGTGCAAATCCTCTCGTTCGAGCCAGTGTAGGATGGCAGCCAGATTGCCGCCGTCGGTTCGCATGTAGGCGTGATCTGCTGCGTCCCAGGATTTCTTGAAGTTGGACGTGGTACCGGTATTGTGGAATTGAAAGGCCAGGCAGTTCCGCAGCAGGTACGTGACGGTGCGGGCGGTCTGAGCCTTTGATGCCGGTGCCCCCACGCCATGAGCTTGTCCCACCTCGACGATCCGGGCCTCCCGGTGCCCGCTGGCCAGATAATTCCAAGCTGCTTCGGTGTCGAAATCGTCGCGACTGTAGCGAAATGCCTCTTTGGTGAACAACAACTGATCGGGATGCGCGAAGGCAAGCGAGAACTGGTAGTCGTTTCTCCCGGTTTTCGTGCGTATTGCGATTTCAGCATCCAGACGCGGCGTAGTGTCATTGCCTCCGTGCAGCTGGTCGTCCGCGCCGCCCTCCCTGCCGATGAACTCCGCAAGCTGCCGTGACTTCAGCATCCACCTCAGCATGTTGAAAAAGTGCACGAAGTTGGATTTTCCGGAGCCGTTGGCCCCGATGAGCACGCTTGCGCCGGCACCCGGCAAGAACTCCACGTCTGCCAAGGAGCGGAAGCCACGGATATGGACACGCTCGATGCGCGGGTAGTCGGTCATCTTCGGTGGGCGATGTCGGGTTAGCTCTGATGGAGATCTTCGTAGGCCCAAGCCAACGTCCAGAGCGTCAAGGCCACCGTAAGTTCACCCAACGCCGTTGGCCCGGGCAAGCTCCAACCCCCAACTCACGGGCTGATACTCGTGGCCGCGCAAGCTGTAGCTGCACCGTGATCTCGCCCAGCGTGCCGGACCCCTGCGGAGCCTACCCCGACTTCTCCTCCACCCCCTTCCGGGCCACCGCCTTCGGCACCTTGGTCGGGCTCGCACCGCCCAGCAGCTGCTCCGTGAAGTCGAGGCGTTCCTCCATCGACCCCAGGTGGTAGGCGATCTCGGTCACGTCCCGGCGGATGCCCTCGAGTTCGGCGCGGGTTGGAGCGCCGGTGGCGCTTACCCCGGGAATGCGGCGCATGAAGAACTGGGCGAGGAGGATGCCGGCGGCTCCGATCATCCCGCCGGTGACGAAGACGGACACCAGCACGATTAAGAACTCCGCTTCCATCCCTGCCGCCCCGTTCGAGGAAACCCGGCGCCGGTACCGCGGTTCGAAACACCCGCGCGAGAATCGTTTATCGCGTGAACGGGCGGGATGGTTCCCCGGCCGGTTGCACGTGATCCTGAAGATGAGCCCGAAAACCCTTGCCCGGTCTCCGGCGACGGATTCACTTGTGCACAACCACCTCAGGGGAGCCCGCCCGCTTCGTCCCTTCCATCGAACGAGCCCTACCATGAACGCCGTCATCAGGTTTCTCGCGCGCACGTTTCCGCCGTTTCTCACCCTCATCCTGCTCGCGCCCGGTTCCGCCGAGGCTGCTATCGCTCCGACTCCACAGGAATCGGAGGGCCAGGCCGGCCCCGCCAACTACGAGCTGGCCGCGCGCTTCGCGCCCTACCGCATCCAGGAGATGGTGCACAGCACCTCGGTCGATCCGCGCTGGATCGAGGGGACCGACAAGTTCTGGTACGAGTGGGAGAACGCCGACGGCAAGTTCTTCTACATCGTCGATCCCGGGGCCGGCTCGCGCACACTCCTATTCGACAACGACCGGATCGCTGCCGAATTGACGCGCATCACCCGCGATCCCTGGGACGGGCAGCATCTGCCGATCCGCAACATCCGCTTCATCAGCGACAACGTGCTGCACTTCGAGGTCGAATCCTCCCAGGACGAGGAGGTGGAAGACGAGGATGAAGAGGTGGAGGAGGATCAGGACGAGGAGGAGGACGACGCCGGCGACTCGACCCGCAAGCGGGTCCATCACTTCGAGTACACGGTGTCGACCCGGACGCTCAGGGAGCTCGAGGACTACGAGGCGCCCGACAATCATCCGGGTTGGGCGAGCGTGTCCCCCGACGGCGAGACCGTGGTCTTCGCGCGGCAGCACAACCTGTTCATGATGAGCGGCGCCGACTACCAGCAGATCCTGGATGCGCGCCGGGGCAAGTCCGGCGACGATGCCGACGACGCCGAGGACGATGTCGAAGTGGAGGAGACGCAGCTCACCACGGACGGCGAGCAGTACTACACCTACGAGGCCAACTACACGGGGCGCGGCGAGACCAACGTCACCCTCGAGGAGGAGATGGACGACCGCAAGGCTGTGTCCGTCTCCTGGGCCAGGGACTCGCGCCGCTTCGCGCTGATCCGGCGCGACAACCGGGAGGTCGGCGAGCTCTGGGTCGTGCACGTGGTGGGGAAGGGCAACGCCCGGCCCGAGCTGGAGACGTATTCCTACGAGATGGCCGGGGAGGAATCGGTGACCCAGGAGGAGCTCGTCGTCTACGACCTGGCCTCGCAGAGCCAGCTGACGGTCGCCCACGAGCCCTGGCAGGACGAGGATCTGCGCATCACCGTCGAGGGCCGGTTCGAGTACGAGGACTCCGATGAGCCGGACCGCTCGCTCTGGATTTCGGAGGATTCCGAGGAGCTCTACTTCGTACGCCTGAGCCGGGACCGCCACCGGGCCGCGGTCATGGTCGCCGACGCCGCCGGCGGCGAGGCGCGCATGCTCTTCGTGGACAGCCTGAACACCTATATCGAGACGCGTCCCATCGAGATGCTGTCCAACGGCGACATGTTGTGGTGGTCGGAGCGGGACGGCTGGGCGCATCTGTATCTCTACGGGCCCGACGGGGAGGTGAAGCAGCGGCTCACCGAGGGCGCGTGGCACGTCGACGGCATCGTCGGCGTGGACGAGGCCCGCGGGTTCGTCTTCTTCACCGGCCAGGGCAGGGAGGAAGGGGAGGATCCCTATTACGCTCACCTCTACCGGGTAAGCCTGAACGGCACGGGGCTCACCCTCCTGAACCCGGGCGACTACAACCATCAGTTCGAGATGGGCGAGTCCAACCGCTTCTTCGTCAACAACTACTCGCGGGTGAACACCGTGCCCGCCTCCGCCCTCTACGACGCCGCGGGCCGGCGGATTCTCGACCTGGGCGAGGCCGACTTCAGCGCCCTGGAATCGGCGGGATACGGATTCCCGGAGCCCTACCAGGTCGAAGCCGCGGACGGGGTGACCGACATCCATGGTGTGATGTACAGGCCCTACGACTTCGATCCGTCAAAAACGTATCCCATCGTGGCCTATGTCTATCCGGGGCCGCAGACCGAGTCGGTCTCGAAATCGTGGTCGGCCAACCCCTACGAGCAGGCGCTGGCGCAGTTCGGCATGATCGTGGTGACCATGGGGAACCGGGGCGGTCACCCCGACCGCTCCAAATGGTATCACAACTATGGATACGGCGACTTGCGCGACTATGGACTGGCCGACAAGAAAGCCGTCCTTGAGCAATTGGCGGACCGCCACGATTTTATAGATATAGATAAGGTAGGAATATACGGACATTCCGGAGGCGGCTTCATGTCCACCGCCGCCATGCTGGTCTATCCGGACTTCTTCAAGGTCGCGGTGTCTTCGGCGGGGAATCACAACAACGACGTGTACAACCGCTCCTGGTCGGAGACCCACCACGGCGTGAAGGAGGTCGTGGACGACGAAGGCAACGTGAGCTTCGAGTACGACATCGAGCGCAACTCGGACCTTGCCGCCAACCTCAAGGGCCACCTCCTTCTCACCACCGGCGACAACGACAATAACGTCCACCACGCCGGCACCTTCCGCATGGCGGAGGCGCTCATCCGCGCGAACAAGCGCTTCGATTTCTTCATCTTCCCGGGCCAGCGCCACGGCTTCGGCGACATGAGCGACTACTGGTTCTGGCTGCGCGCGGAGTACTTCGTGAAGCACCTCCTGGGCGACACCCGCTGGGATGTGGACATCATCCCGCTGCAGGTGAACGCGCCGCAGACGCGGTGAGAGGAACGGCTCAGGTCGAGACCGCCCGCTCTCTTACGACCCGCAATGAGGGTGGGGTAATGATCTCGCAGGTGGGACCGGGGGCTCGGGCGAGTCGCCGGTCGAGCGTTATCAGCGGGCAGGAGAAGGCCTCCGCCAGGGCCACATACCAGCCGTCGTAGATGGTGAGGTTGTGGCGCAGCTGCCATGTGCGCTCGGCGAGGGAGTCGAATGGGAAGAGATCGATTCTCAACCTGAGCAGGTGGCGTTGGGCGAGGTTGGCTTCAAAGCTCGGGAGACGCTCGGCAAGCTCCATACGGCGAAGTACATTGCTGGCCTCCGCCAGGACAATCTGCGGAGCGGCCATCGAGCCGCTCCCTCGCGCTTCCGCGATCGTGGCTTCAGACCAGGTCCCATCCGGTCCCAGGTGGGCGACGGCTGCCGCGAGCACCGAGGCGTCGACGACAATCGTCACTTCCGATCGGCGTCCCGCGCACGCAGAATGCTCTCGGTGGTCACGCGATTGTTCATCGCCCGCTTGCGATCGCGGACTTCCCTGAGCCACTCGTCAAGGGAAGGTTTGGCCACCATCCGCTCAAGCTCGCCGCGCAGGTACTGCTGCATGGACTGACCTCGTGCGGCCGCGCGCGCAGCGATCTGATCGCGCACTTTCTCGGGGACACCTCGGATCGTGATTTGAACGCTCATGACCAGTATTATAGTGTCTCTGACATCATCTTGCCAGCACCGGAACGTGATTCATTTCGACCCATCTCCCGTTGACCACCAGCGTGGAGAGATCTTGCCAAGTCGGTGCCGTGGTCGCAGTCTGCACCACGCCCTCGCGCAACGTTTTTTGTTGCGGGGCCTCTTGGAGCCCGGTAACTTTGGAGCATGGACGAGGCCGAGGAAGTCACCGCGCAACACTCCGAAGACGGCGAAGACGGCTCTGGCTGGACGCTGAGCCACCTCGAGATGATTCGCCGGGGCGTGGATTCCGATCGCGGGATTGCAGCGATTCTGGGGGTTTCCGCCTCGCAGGTGTCGCGCTGGAGGCAGGGTCAGCATCCGGATCGGGAGAACGCGGACCGGCTCGCCGGACTGGCCCTGGTCGTCGAGATGCTGATGCGATGGGTCGAGCCGGACATCCTCGAGGAGTGGCTGACGGGTCCGAACGCCCATCTGGATGGCGCAACACCCTCGTATTTCATCCAGCGAAGCCAGCTCGCCGAGGTCGTGGGGGCCGTGGAGGCGATGAAGGCCGGCGTTTTCGCCTGACTGCTGCGTTCGTGGCTCTCTTCTGGCGCGTCTTTCCGTGGAATCCCGGGGCCGTCGACGGCAGCCCGTTCTCGCCGTCGTACATTCCGCCGACCACCGGACGCGGTCGCTTCGACCTCCCGGTGGCCTGTTCTCCCGTGCTCTACCTGGCCGAATCCCCGGACCACGCGATCGCCGAAGCCCTGCAGCCGTGGTGCAACCGGCCACTGCGCGAACCGCATCTCCGGCGCGCCGGGCGCCGGCTGGCCCTCGTCAGCGTGCAGTTGGAGTCGGAGGCTGCTTCAGAGATCGTCGACCTCTGTGATCCCGCCACACTGAGACGCCGACAGATCTCGCCGGATCAGGTCGCCTCGAGGCATCGCCACGCAACACAGGCGATCGCTGCCTCCGTGTGGGACAGCGGAAACGCGGGCCTCAGGTGGTGGTCGAGTCAGCGGGGCGACTGGCACGGTGTCGTCCTCTTCACGGGTCGCACCGGGAACGACCTCCGCTTCGGCCGGCCTCAGGCGCTCTCAGGAAGAACCCTCGCCCTGCACGAGGCCGCGGCCGCCCTGGGGATGCCGCTGGAGATGTAGCCGCCCGGGCAGTGCCGGGGCCACGAATCCGTGAGGTGGCTACCGGATCCTGGATGGGATCAAATCCCGCATGGAGCCCGATCCCGGATGGGATCAAGTCCGACATGAGCCTGTGAATTCGAGGTCGGTTGGGGTAGCTTGGATATAGTCCGGGCAGATCAGCCCCGGAATTGGCCTGCGGATAACGCAACCACAACTCCGACGTTGCGGACGGCCTGACCCTGACTCCTCTTTGCAGGAAAGGAAGACCGCGGATGAACAAGCATCGTCAGATGC
Source organism: Longimicrobiales bacterium (assembly GCA_965232315.1). Classification (GTDB taxonomy): domain Bacteria; phylum Gemmatimonadota; class Gemmatimonadetes; order Longimicrobiales; family Gaopeijiaceae; genus BD2-11. Next base: position 187,574 of record CBDDPN010000042.1, read on the forward strand.
AGAAGCCGCCCGCCGCGCCCCAGAATTCGAGTTCGGTCATCAGCCACGGGACGAGCGTGGTGGGTCGCTGCAAGACCTGCGGCAGGGTACAGATCGAGGGCAGGATGGAAGGAAGCATGGAAGCCGAGGAGGGGATCTCCATCGGGAAGGACGGGGTGGTCATCGGCGACATTACCACTCGGAATGCCGTAATCGACGGCCGCATTCAGGGCAAACTGACCATCGCTTCGCTGGTGCGACTCCAGGCTACCTGCGATGTGAACGGCGAGATCAACACCGGGCGCATTCTGATCGAAGAGGGGGCTACGGTCAACGTGACCGTAAAGATGGGCGACGGGCCCCGCCAGCCCTCCGCTTCCAAGTAGCGGTGGCCGTTACCGTCGCCAGGCCCCCGGGCCCGGAATTCCTCGGCTGAAGAGAACCTCGAGGCCAGGGGCCCGGGGCACGGTGGTGTCCGCGATTGCCTGGGTCAGGACAGTCGGCGGAAGGTCGCGCAGGATTCCCTGAATCCGGCCGGTCCCGGGGTCGCGCAGGATCGCCATCGGACGACGGCTCTCCCTGTCCAGCGTGACCGATCCCCCGGGCCCGGTGAGCATGACGCTGGCCAGGGCGCCCTCCCAGCCGGGCTCCGCCGGGACCACGAAGACGAAGCTTGAGCTGCCGTCGCCATCGGCCACTTCCGGCATCTCGAAAGGGAGGGAGAAGAGCACGGTATCGTTTCCGGTCCGTCCTGTGAGCACGTAGTCACCGATCGAGCGTGGCAGGGCGGGCGGGGCGTCGATCACGAAGACGGGGTCCAGGAACGGTACGCCGTCGGCGTCGATTCCGCCCCACAGGAGGAGGGACTTGACGCGGATGGCCTCTCGCGCGCGTGAAGCGCCCACTGCGTCGCGCGGCTGGAAGCGGGCCTGGTGCACGTCGTCCGGACCGGGACGGACCCTCTCGGTGTCCCGGGCCGCGACCGGCGCGAGAGAGACCAGGAGGCAAAGGGCCGCGATGGCAGCGCGGGCTCCGCTTCTGTACGGGGTCCTCATGATCGTTACCCTACACGCTCGATCCTGATCTGGTGCCCCGGATCGCCACGACCCCTTCGGGGCTCTGCCCGCCGTCTGCCGATGGCTACCCCCCGAAACTCCTTCTCGGAGGCCTGCACCGGGGCCACGTTGCCTGCCTGCCCGTGTTCGGGTTGGTCGGCAGCACGCGCTGGGTCACGTCCATGCGCTCGGGGTCCTCGGACGCCATGTAGGTGAGCATGGCGGCCAGGGTCGCGTTGTTGCGCAGGTCGTCGAAGACGATCTTGTCGAAGGTGTCGCGGTTGGTGTGCCAGGTGTACTGGCGATAGTCGGGATAGTTGGACTGGAGCCGGAAGCCGGGCGCGGGTTTGCAGATGAACGACATGTGGTCCGAGCCGCCGGTCTCGGGCACGCCGGGCACATCCAGCTCGATATGCCCGGTGATCTCGGGCGGGATACGCTCGAACCAGCGGGCGAAATGCTCTCCCGCACCCAGGAAGCCCTGCATGCGGATGAAGTCGATGCGCCAGGTGCCGTTGTCCTGGTTGAAGGAGGCCTGCAGCCCGTCCACCACCTCGGGATTGTCGGCCGCGAAGGCATTGGAGCCGATCAGTCCCTGCTCCTCGCCGCCCCAGTGCCCCACCATGATGGTGCGGCGCGGGTTGGGGTAGGTCTCATTCAGGATGCGCATTGCCTCGTGCATCATGATGGTGCCGGTGCCGTTGTCGGTCGCGCCCGAGGCGCCGTCCCACGAATCCAGGTGCGCGCTCAGGAGCACGTACTCGTCCGGCAGCTCGGTGCCCGGGATGCTGGCCACCACGTTGAAGGCGGGGACGTCGCCCAGGAATTCGGCGTCGGCCTGCAGGCGGATGCGCGGTCCCTGGCCCCGTGACGCGAGCCGGTGGACGAGCGAGTAATCCTCGCATGCGAGATGCATGGACGGGATCTCGCGGGTGGAGGACGAAAAGATCTTGTCGACGCCCCAGCCCTGCGACCATCGGCCGGTGATGAGCCCGAGAGCGCCCGCTTCCTCCAGCTGTTGGGGCCCGTCGGGCAGGAACCTCCGCTGGTAGCTGATCGCCCATTCCTGCCTGGCCGCTTCGCGAGCTTCGTTCATGCGCTGGAAGGACTCGGGCGTGGCGTGATCCAGCCAGGACTGGTCTTCGCGGCAGGTGGGCTCGGCCAGGGTGACGGCCACGAACTTGCCTTCGGCGGACGGCAGCCAGGCTTCCATTTCGGCGGCGTTGGCGAAGCTGGGCAACGCGATCACCTCGCCCTCCAGGGGTCCGTCGGTGCCGGGGCTCCACGCGAGCAGCGTGCCCTCGAGCGTGCGCCTGCGGGGCTCGAGCATGTCGATGTGGGTAAAGCCGCGATCCCATCCGATCCAGGTGCCGTACTCTTGCCGCTCCGCCTCGATGCCCCAGCGCTCGTAGTTGGAGATCAGCCAGTCCGCGGAGCGGGAGTAGGCCGGCGAGCCCATCAACCGGGGACCGATGGAGTCGAGCAGCGCCTGCGCCAGGTCGAAGGCCTGGCTTCCCGAGCCCATGCCCTCCTCCCACATCGCCTGGATGACGGGGTCATCGGAGGGGAAGGTCTGGGCGGGCAGCGGCGCCGCGAAGGAGAGGGCGGCCACCGCGAGGAGGGTTCGTCTGATCGTCATGGTGGTTTCCTTCAAGATTGGCCCGGGCGCAAGGAAGAGCCTCAGGCGTTCAGATGCCGGCTGACAGGGCTCCGCGCCGTGACGATGGGCCCAGGGAGGGGAAAACGCCAGCCATGCGCGGGAGCGCGGGACGCTTCTGGTCCCGGGTACGGCACGGTTCGACAGATACCGCTCAGAGCACGACGATTACCGGGACCGTGTCGAACCTGACCTCCGGCACCGCCTACTTCGGCATCTGCATCGACGCCGTGGCCGGCGAATCCGACACCGGCAACAACTGCTCTCAGGGCGTCCGGGTAATCGTGGGGGGCTCCGGCGCCCCCGATCTGGTCGTGAGTCTGTCGAAGGCGAGCGTGACGGTGTCCCCAGGGGACAGCTTCTCCTACGACGTGACGATCCGCAACCAGGGCGACGCTACGTCGGCCACGACCCGCTGGCGAACCTTCCAGTCGGGCAATGCGACCATCTCGCCGACCGACGACCAGATCGGCCAACCCGTTACCGTGCCCGCGCTACCGCCGTCCGCAGAAGTGACAGGGATCCGGACGGGTGGCGGTGGCGCGAGCGACACGACCTACACGACGGGGCAGACGATCGAGACGCTGCCGACAGGTTTCTGGGTTCCGGACCAGGCCGGCGGCGGAGTCGACTTCCAGTTCTCGAACGGGGTGGCCACGGTAACGTTATCCGGCACCAGTTCCTACATCGTGGAGAACAACATTCGATACAGCTGTCTGAGCAGCGGCGGGTGCGAGATCGTCAACCGGCGGGTCACCAAGGGCAGCATCCGGGCGCGTACACAGTCGAGCGGCAGCCTGATCGCCGAACCGCAGTGGGATGGCCTCCTGCAAGCAACTGGAACGGGAGGGACGGTTATCCGTCTGCGACGCGGTGAAGATCCGCCTGCGGCGCGTGGTGCGGCCGAGGCCGTCCTGCGCATCAAGCCGGGCACGGAGCCGGAGGACGAAGGGCGCAACCCGTTCTGAGGCGCTCGCCTGCTGCTCTCGGTGCTCGTTGTCCACTTCCTTCCGGTTCTCGCCGGGTCGGGCTGGTGCAGCTGCTGAGGGCGCGGACCCGATGGGTCCCTCAACCTGCCGGTAGCGGGATCGACGCGACCGACGGGACATCCAGTTCGTCCCTGTAGACGCCCCAGATCCGGGAATTCGAGAAGCGCAGGGCGTCGAACCGGTCCGGGAGGCGCACCTCTCGCACGACTCCATCGGGCCGGATCCGAAGCCACCGCGGACCGCCGTTCAGTCCGCCGGCGTCGGGATCGAACGGGTGCATCCACATCGTCCCGTCCGCACTGCAGCGGAAGTCCACATAGCGCGGCAGATAGCTCGCCAACTCCTGCGCGCTGCCGCTGACCCCTTGGGCCATCTCATTCAGCACCCGCTGCCGGTCCGTCTCGGCGAGCCTTCCCCTTACATCTCCCGTCAACTCGGCCTGCCTCAGCTCGAACACCGCTCCGGCGAACTGTCGGGGACTGACCTCTGTGAAGGGAACCGGCGGAAGGTCGACCGGGCCTACCTCGGCCCCCGATCCGTCGAAGCCGCGAAGCTGGTTCCTCACCCGATCGTAGACGCGCACGAGATTTTCGCCGCAGGACGCCCAAAGCCGATACCACTGCGGAAAACCGCCCTCGCTCGGCATGAAGTCTCCGGACGGATCGTCGAGCACGTTCCCCAGCGGGACGAGGGTTCGTGTCTCCGCCGCGCCCGGATCGACCGCGACCAGATCGGCTGCCAGGAGCGATAGACGGAGCCCGAGCATGCCCGCCTCGCTCGGCGGCCGCGCGCGCGGCACGACGATCTCGCCGCCGAGTCTGGCAGTCCGCACCGCGGAGCTCAGCAGGTTCATCCCGCCCCGGATACTGCCCGGAGGGAGGGACGCCGATCGCAGGGGAATCTCCGCCCAGTCCGCTTCCGGCCGCGAGATTCGGATCATGGCGTGGCGCCTCAGGTCGAAAACCCATGCCTCTCCGTCCCATCCTCCGGTGAGGAAGGCGGAGGGCATCGGGAATTCCTCGGGTCCGCCTCCGGCGCCTCCGTGAGCGCCGAGGGATCCGCCGTCCGGGCCCAACCCGAGGAAGTAGGGCTCGACGGAATTGAAAACCCAGACCGAGCCGTCGGGGAGTACCTCCAGGTCCTGCACGACGGCGAGGGACTCGGAGCTGCCCAATACTTCGATTGCCGACCCGCTCAGCTCGAGTGGACCATCCGCGCCGCCGTCCAGCGTGCCGTCGCAACCTGGGAGGAACGCGGCTGCGGACAGGGCGGCGGCGATGCGCAGTGAAGTGGCCGGTTCACCGTGTCTCACGGCTCCTCCATGGCTTGCGGGATGCGGCCGGTAGTGGAGGGTAGCGGTCATGCCGGCTGCCTCAGGCGATTCGGTACGATGTTGGTCTGGGGTGGCGCAGACCCGGTTTACGCCGTCACGATGGGCCACGGGTCCCAGTCCATCCACTGTCCCCGGGTGAAGTCGGGGAAGGCTACCGGGGCGCTCCCCTGGGCGACGCTGATCTCGGACAGCTCGCAGACGGCGCTGAGGGCCGCCGCGTCGTAGACGTTCATGTCTGTGGGCTCGCCTCGGCGCAGGCACTCGATCAGCCGATAGTCCTCCATGAAGTCCATGCCGCCGTGTCCGGCGCCGATGGAGGCCTCGCGCAGTGCGCTCCAGAGCGGGTGCTCGAACTCGTCGTAGTATTCCTCGGCGTCCTGCCACTGATGCGAAGGACTGCTTCCCTCGACATAGACCCGGTCCGGGTAACCCTGGAAGATCCCGCGCGTGCCCTGAACCTTGTTGATGCGGTCGTAGGGGCGGGGCAGGTTGGTGTCGTGGGCGACGTAGATGGTGCGCCCCAGCGCGGTCTTGATGAGGCTCGCGTTGACGTCGCCCAGTGCGAAGGTCTCGGCGCGCTTGGGGTGCCCCTCGCCATAGTGGGTGGCTGCCCACTCCTGCAGGCCGCGCGAAGGGCTGCTCATCGACACCAGAGAGGCGAAGCGGTCGCCCCGGTTGATGTCCATGCAGTTGGCGACCGGGCCCAGGCCGTGGGTGGGGTACAGGTTGCCGTTGCGCGTCCATGAGTGCGCGCGCCGCCAAAGCCCCTCGCCCTCGTCGGCGAACTTGATCTCGCGCAGATCGTGGAGGTAGCCGCACTCGGCGTGCAGGATCTCTCCGAGCAGCCCCTGGCGCACCAGGTTGAGGCAGAGGAGCTCGGCGCGGCCGTAGTTCACGTTTTCCATCATCGAGCAGTGGCGCTGCGTGCGCTCGGCAGTCTCCACCAGCCGCCAGCAGTCGTCCAGGGTGTAGGCGGCGGGGACCTCGGTGGCCGCGTGCTTGCCGTTCTCCATGGCGGCCACGCAGACGGGGACGTGCCAGCGCCAGGGCGTTGCGGTATAGACCAGGTCGAGGTCTTCCTCGGCGCACAGGCGCTCGAAGTCGCGCTCGCCGCGGGTGTAGAGGGCGGGGCGCGGGTGGCCCGCCTCCTCGATGAGGGCGGCGGCCCGCTCGGCGTGGGCCTCCGCGATGTCGCAGACGGCCGTGATCACGCACCCGTCGATGCGCACCAGGTTGCGGACGTGGGCCGTGCCCATCCCGCCCACGCCGACGAACCCGATGCGCACGGGGTCGAGGGGCGGGGCGGCGAGGGGCCGGGCCGGAGGGGCGGGGAGTCCCTGGGGGGTGGCGGCGGTGGTGGAGGCCTGGGCTCCCGTCACAGCCGCTTCGGCTCCTGGCTCGGTGCATCCGGCAGCGCCAGCCGCAACGCCCAGCGCCCCGGCCTTGAGGAAGTCACGGCGGTTGAGGGCGGGGGGCTCCCCGGATGCGATGTCTGCAAGCCCGGAGTCGCGTCCGGCCTTATGGCGGTGAGCAGCGTCGTTGTTCATGGCGGATTCCGGGGTCGGGGACGACTGAGGCTTCGGTCATGGGCTCCGGCCAAAGGTGGGCCGGTCGATCTGGTCCGGTGAAGCGGTATTGCCCGGGCCATCAGCCGATGGCGTCTTCTCGGAACACCATGATTCTAGCAAAACAATCGGGTCTCGGCAGAAACGACCGAGTCGAAGGAACGCCGAGTTGCAGCCTTGCCCGCCGAGCATGCTTGCGACATCGTGGGGCCACTCCTGTCGCGGACCTCCAGATCGTCTCCCCAACCCAGGGTAACCCGGTGTCTCCTCCTCCCCGTGAGTCGCCTCAGGCCACGACGGCCGATCATCGCTATGGTCGACCTGCGACGCTCAGGCGCGTGCTGCGCGCTCTTGCAAAGAGTGCCCGCAATCCCGCCTTGGCTTTCCGGGTGCTCTGGCCCCGCTTGTCTCCATTTGCCGCGAAGTCACCTGATGCGCAGTTCCGGCGCGCAGTCAGGTGGTCCTTCGGCACGCTCGAGCGGGAGCACATGAACGCGATATTCCGGGGGATCGAAGCGGTGGACGTACGCATCGTTCGTTCATTCGACCGCGAGCCACTGCTGTCGATGTTCCCAACGGAAGTTGTTGTGCTGGCCGCCATGGTGCGGAAGCTGAAGCCGCTACGGCTACTCGAAATCGGCACCTTCGAAGGGAATACAACCGTCAACCTGATTGCCAACGCGCCGTCCGAGGCCCGGATCGTGACCGTCGATCTTCCGCCCGATTGGGATGGCACGTATGCGCAAGGGGTGCCGAGTATCCACGTAAACGCAGCGGTCGGGGTCCGGATCGGGAGGCAGTTCCTGGATTCTCCCTACCGCGATCGGGTAACTCAGGTGTTCGAGGATTCCGGGACGTTCGACTGGTCGCTGCACGCGCCCTACGACTTCATCCTGATCGATGGTTGCCACACCTATGAGTATGCGCTCTCGGATACCCGAAACGCGCTCAAGGTCCTGCGCCCGGGGGGAGTAATCGTGTGGCACGACTATGGTATGCTCGAGGACGTTAGCCGCGTGGTAGACGATATGTCACAGCAGATGGTCGTTCGAGCCATTCAAGGCACCCGAATCGCCGTCGGATTCCCTTAGGACCAACCGTTGCTGCCGGGATCAGGTGTCGGTCTTCTTCGCGTCGTCGGCATGCCTGGTCTCTGATGATGTTTCGTCCTCGTGGGGCCGGATCATCATGACGCGACCCGGAACGCCCAGGACGATGCCATATGCGGGCACGTCGGCCATCACGAGTGTGTTGGCTCCGACGGTAGCCATTCGACCGATGCGCACGCCCGGCAGTATCGTCGCCTTCACCCCGATGTATGCGTCGTCTTCGATCACGACCGGTGCCGCCTTCTTCAGGTCATACGCCTTTTCAAGCCTGGAGTGTACAGCGGTGACTTCACCGAGTATCGAGACCGCGTTGCAGATGGTTACCCGCGCGCCGATCTCGATCATGTCGGGCCGAGTAACCTGAAGATTGCGGTCGATGATGGTCTGCGGACCGATTCGCATCCCGGAGAGCCGGTAGAGATCGGCTCGCCGTCCCTGGGGGAAGGGAAGCAACGCAGCCAGGTACCTAATGACCTTGTTCATCACTCTCCTGACCAACCTTGACCGATGCGGAACCGGTCATGGCCACTACCCCGTCGTGTTCACGCCGCGCAACGAACTTGACCAGCACCGACCCAGTAGCCGGGGAAACGTGCGCGAGGATGGTCTCGAATACCACGGACTCCCCGACGTACACCGGGGCCTTGAAATCGAATTGATAGGAGAGGCACAGGGCCCCGGCTCCCGGTAGTTGCGTACCGATTATTCGGCTGATCTCGGCAAGCAGGACGCCCGCGTAGGCGACGCGCCCGGGAAAACCGAACCGGCGGGCGGATTCCTCGTCCACATGGATCGGGTTCTCGTCACCGGACAATTCCGCGAAGGCCTGCATGGCCGCTTCATCCACGACAATGCGGGAGATGTACTCGGTGTTGGAATGTTGCTTGGCAGCCATGCTGCGAGCCACTGTCCTCCTGGTGAACTGTACACATCGGGGGATGGACGGAGGAGTCTGGCGCGAAAACATACCCGCTCGCCCCGAAGCCGACAACGGATCGATTCCACAGCTGCAGAGTGCCGGTGCGCGCGGTCTGCGTTGCCGGACGCGGCGATGGCGGGGCTTCCGCCCACCCGCGAGTTTCCGCCAACTTCCCACGGCGTATGGGTGGATGCTAGGTTGATGACCGCCTCTCACGCGCTTCCCCGGATCTGCCCGTCTCCGTGACCGACCCCCCTCGCAGCGACGCCCTTGGCGATCGCCTCGCCCGCCTGGCGGAGGCGGAGGACTGGCACTCCTTCCTGTCTCTCCTGCGTGGCGCAGGGCCCGTGGCCGTCACCGATCTGCCACTCGCGTCGATGGTTCAACGGCTGTTGGCTCGGCTCGACCTGGAAGCGCTCCCGCAAGGCTTTCGACCACTGCGGGTTGCCGTACTTCGCAACGCCACGCTCGAACCCGCTCTTCCCGCGGTCACGGTCGCGCTCGTTCAGCGCGGTTTCGTCCCGGAGTTCCGGTTGGGAGACTTCGACGTCTACGAGCCCTATGCGGAAGGTCTCGATGGTCGCCGGCGGGCTCTGCTGGCGGGAGCTGACATCGCGTTCGTGTACTGGGATCCGGAGCAGCTGGCGGGCGACGCTGCATTCGCGCCCCCGGACGACCTGAGCGAGGCGCTGCAGGCTCGATTCACCGGCATTCTGGACGGCCTCCTCAAGCGTGTGGACGGGTCGGTGGTCGTCGCCAATCTGGCTCCGCCGATGCACGACGTGTTCGGAACGCGCGGCGCCCTTGATCCGCGCAGCTGGCCGCAGGTCATCCGCCGGCTGAACCTGGCCCTGGCCGACTTCGCCTCCCAAAGCGACTCGGTCGCTGTGCTCGACCTCGCGGACGCCGTCGCCCGTTTCGGCGTGTCGGGCTACCGGGACGGCCGCACCTACTATCCGTCGCGGGTCGCGTTCAGCGCAGCGTTCGCGCGTCGTTTTGCGGCAGCCTTTGCGGACACGGCGGCCGCCGCGCTGTCCCAGCCCCGCAAGTGTCTCGTGCTGGACTGCGACAACACCCTGTGGGGAGGCGTCCTGGGCGAAGACGGCCCGGAGGGCGTCCAGATCGGGACCGAGTACCCCGGGAGTCTGTATCGTCTGTTTCAGCTCCATCTCAAGGCCCTGTACGACCAGGGGTTTCTCCTGGCCCTCAACAGCAGGAACGACGAAGCCGAAGTCCTCGCCTTTCTCGGGTCGTCCCCCGACATGGTGCTTCGCGAGGAGCACTTCGCGACCCATCGCATCAACTGGGGGGACAAGGCAGAGAACATCCGCGCCGTCGCCGCCGACCTTAACGTCGGAACCGATTCGCTCGTCTTCATCGATGACAGCGACGTGGAGTGCGAGCGGGTGAGACAGGCGCTGCCGGAGGTGCAGGTCGAGCGGTTTCCGGGCGTCCCGCTGCAGATCCCCGGCTTCATCGAGTCGTTGCGCGGCACCGAGATCCTGCGGGTGACCGACGACGATCTGCGGCGCACGAAGTCCCTCCGTGCCGACATCCGGCGTCGCGCATTGCGCGAACGGGTGGGCGGCTACCGGGAGTTCCTGAAGAGCCTCGGCATCGAACTCACGATCCGGCGGGGCGCGTCCGGGCAGGTCGAACGGATCAGTCAGCTCACGCAGCGGACCAACCAGTTCAACCTCACCACCCGCCGCTACTCGGTGGCGGAGGTGCGCGCCATGCTCGAGCGGGACCGGGTGTACTCCATGGCGATGCGGGACCGGTTCTCGGACTACGGCACCGTCGCGGTCGCCATCGTCAAGGATCCGGAGCACTCCGGGGATGCGGAGATCGACTCCCTGCTGATGAGCTGCCGGGCCTTTGGCCGCCGCATCGAGGAAACCTTCCTCGGGGTAGTTCTCGATGATCTTGCGGCGGACGGTGTACAGCGGGTGACGGCGGCCTTCCGGCCTACCGCGCGCAACGCCATGGTGCGGGACTTCTATTCGCGCCAGGGGTTCGAGTCGAACGCCGGTCCGGAGGACGGGAACGCCGCCGGGGCAGAAAGAGGCGCGGGATCCGGGACGGAAGGAGCCCCGGGATCCGGTGCAGAAGGAGGCCTGCAAGACGGGGTGCGCTATCTGCTGCGGCTTCCGCGCGATCCCGCGGCGTTCGAGAGCCTCCCGCATGCGATCTCGAGAGAGGGGCTGCATGAGAGAGGGGCAGTTTGACAGCAGGGCTGCGGGAGCCAGGGGGCGATTTGAGAGCAGGGCTCAACGAGAGAGGGACTACATGACGGTGCATGACCGGTTGGCTCGGATCTTCAACCTGCAGTTCGGAGTGAGCGTGGCGCCGGACGGAGATTCTGCCGCGGGAACGGACGGCGCCTGGGATTCCCTCGCTCACATCAATCTGATTCTGGCGGTCGAGCAGGAGTTCGGGGTGGTGCTTTCCCCGGAGGAGGCGGGAAGGGCCACTTCCTTTGGGGCCATGAAGGCGCTGATCGAATCGAGGGCCCGGGAACCCGGGTGAACACCCTCGCCTTCCGTTTCGACGTCGACTCGGTGCGCTGTTGCAGGGAGGGCATCCCGCGCCTGATCGAGCTCGCCGACCGGCTGGGCGTTCGGTTCACCTTCTTTCTGAATCTGGGATACACCTTCAACTGGAAGCACACGCTCGCGCATGTGGCGCGCAAACAGCTGATCCGCGCAGCCCCCGGCACGCCCCGCCATGCGTCGCTGTCGACGCTCGCCAAGTTGCGGCCGACGGGAGTGATCGAGACGATGCTGCTGAATCCGCAGCTGGGGAGGCGTTTCAAGACGACGTTCGACCAGTTGTTCGAGGCGGGACACGAGCTGGGCCTGCACGGCGGAACCGATCACGCCCTCTGGCAGAGAGCTCTCTCCGACCTCTCTGACCGGCAGCTCGAGAACCTCCTCCGGCCGGCGTACGAAAGCTTCAGGCGGGACTATGGCGCCCCCCGGGGCTTCGCCAGTCCCGGCTTCCGCCATGACGACCGCGTCCTTCGGATGACCGACAGCTACGGATTCGAGTATGGGGCCGACATGCCGGGAGATCGCCCGTTTCGTCCGCGGGTCGGGGGCTGCGAGCTGGCCCACTACCAGGTTCCGGTCAACGTCGCCGGCTCCGGCTCGGTCCCCCTGGTGGAGCAGATGCTGGCGCTCGGGAAGGGAGACGCCGAGATCGTGCGTGCGGCGGCGAGCGCCATCAGAGAGCGCCGCTTCGCGCTCATGTACGGCCACCCCTTCGTGGAGGGTGTGAGGGCGGACCTGATCGAGCGCATCGCGCGGGCAGTGGAGGACACCCACGAGGTGGTGACGGTCCGCGAATACCTCATGCGTTGGCGGCGGCGCGGGCAAGACCCCATGATTTCGGCATGATGGCCTGACGGACGGGGCACCATCGACCGATGGATCGCGTCCAACCCCGGAGAGTCTCCATGCGTACGAGTTGCCACAGTCTCCTGCTGGCCGTGATCACACTCGCCCTCACCGGCTGCGACGGCTTGAGGTCGGCGGATTCCGAATTCGAGGTCGCGGAGGCCTCCATCCTCGAGTTGCAGCAGGCACTGGGGGAGGGGCGGGTCACCTCGCGCCAGCTGGTCGACCACTACCTCGACCGCATCGCGGCCTACGACGGCGCCGGACCGGAACTGAACGCGGTCACGCGACTGAATCCGCGGGCGGGCGAAGAGGCCGACGCGCTCGACCTGGAGCGGGCGGCGGGGACGGTGCGCGGGCCCCTGCACGGCATCCCGGTGCTGATGAAGGACAACTACGACGTGGCGGGCATGCCCACCACCGGGTCGAGTCTGGCGCTCTCGGGGCTCCGGCCTGCCGACGACGCCTTCCAGGTGGCGCGACTGAGGGAGGCCGGCGCGGTCGTGGTGGCGAAGACCAACCTGCACGAGCTGGCGGCCGGGATCACCACCATCAGCTCGCTGGGCGGGCAGAGCCGCAACGCCTACGAGCCCGCGCGCAACCCGGGCGGGAGTTCGGGCGGGACCGGGGCGGGGGTGGCCGCCAGCTTCGCGGCGGTGGGGTGGGGGAGCGACACCTGCGGCTCGATCCGCATCCCCGCGGCCGTGCACAACCTGGTCGGGCTGCGGCCCACCAAGGGCCTCTCGAGCATCGACGGCATCCTGCCGCTCTCTCATTCGCAGGACACCGGGGGACCGCTGGCACGCACCGTGACCGACCTGGCGATTGCGCTGGACGCGACGGTCGGGCCGGACCAGGCGGACCCGGCCACGGCCGTGCTGCAAGGCCGCCCGACCCCTGCGTTCCAGGCCGCCCTCGACCCGGCGGCGCTGGAGGGCGCCCGCATCGGCGTCCTGGCCGACTGGCTGGAGGAGGACGGGGGAGGGGGGCGCATCACGGAGGTGCTGCGCGCCGCCCTGGCCGGGATGGACTCCCTGGGCGCGCAGGTCGTCGACGTGACCATCCCCGACCTGGACAGCCTGCTCGCCAACACCGGCCTCATCGACCTGGAGTTCAAGTTCGACCTGATGGACTACCTGGCCGGGGTTCCGGACGCTCCGGTGTCGACGCTCGAGGAGATCGTCGAGGCCGGCCTCCACCATGAGGCGCTGGACGGCAACTTCCGGCGGCGCATCGCCCGCACCGAGCGGCCCACCGACGAGTACGACCGGACCATGGCCCGCCGGCGCGCCCTGCGGGAGGCCGTGCTCGGCTTCATGGACGCCGAAGGACTGGACGCGCTCGCCTATCCCACCATGCGCCAGGAGACCGCGCTCATCGGGGCGGCGCCCGTAGGCTCCACCTGCTCGCTGAGCGCCAACACCGGGCTGCCGGCGCTGACCGTGCCGGCCGGGTTCACCGAGACGGAGGTGCCGGCGGGGCTCGAGCTGCTCGGGCGCCCCCTCGACGACGCCCGGCTGGTCGCCTTCGCCTACGCGCTCGAGACGGCCTCCCCGAAGCGGCGGGCGCCGCTCCGCACCCCGCCGCTCGAAAGGGGACGCCCGCCGGATCCCGTGCTGGTCGCGCTCGACCCGCCGCAGGGCGGTGTGGCAGGGGCGTTCCTGCTCGATCTGCCGACCGGGACGCTCTCGTACCGGATCACGCTCGCGGGGGTCGAGCCGGCGGATGCCCTGGGGGTGGTCCTGCGGCGGATCCCGGCGGCCGATGGGGAGGGGGGTGGGGTGGTGGTGCTCCGCCTGGCCGGGCCGGACATCACCGAGATCACCCGCGGCACCCCGCTCACCGCGCGCCTCATGCACGACCTGCTGGGTGGCCGGCTCGAGCTGGTGGCCCATACGAGCGCGGGGTTCGAATACCGGAGGCTCGTGCCGGGGGGATGATCCCCGCCTGAGGAAGGGACGGGAATCCCGGCGTTCCCGTCGTTCGAGCCAGCGTTCGCGCCGTGGTTCCGCCCGCTTCAACTCCCCGGCGGTGGTGCGCGCTCCTCTTCCGGGCCCAGCCGCTCCGGGATCCGGGGGGCCCGCAGCTCGGCCGCGAAACGGGTCTCTTCCTCCACCCGCGCGAGCCGGGTATCGAGCGAATCCAACTCTTCGCGCATCGCGGAGAGCATGCGCTCGTCACCGCGCGGAAGGGAACTCCGGTTCTGCCTCTTCCAGAAGAAGCGCAGCACGGTGTAGAGCACGGCCGAACCCCAGCCCGCGACGAAGATCGTAATCATGAAGGTGACGAAGTCTCTCATTAGCGCGATCCTACCGGCTGTTCGGTCCGGCTGTTCCAGATGGCCGCCCCGTCTTCAACCGCCACCCGCCCGCAGCGTCGCGCGCGGCCCTGTTCGACTGCGCCCGGCTGCCCACCGGAGACATCCTGCCCATCGACCGTTTCCGCACCCGGGCCCGCAGCGGTTTCCGCTTGCCTGACGCGGTCCCCGCGGGCACCTTCCAAACCCTGCATCCCGGCCCGCCGGACCCCTGTATCCCGATCCACCGAACGCCCAGCAATGCGGAGCCCGCTCGACATGAAGAACCCCCTCGTCGTCATCGTCTGTGGGACGATCCTCGCCCTAAGCGCCATCCTGGCGGTCCCGGCCTCGCTGAGCGCCCAGAACACCTCGCCGCCCGAATACATGGAACTGGCCCGCTCGCTCCTGGAGGAGCTGGTGGAGATCAACACCACCAACACCGAGCGCGGCGACAACACGCTCGCCGCTCGGGCGGCCGCGCGTGTTCTGCTGGATGCGGGCTTCCCGGAGGAGGACGTGCATGTCCTCGTGCCGGACGACGCACCCACCAAGGGCAACCTGGTCGCGCGCCTGCGGGGTCGCGACACGGGGCTCGCGCCCATCCTCCTGCTCGCCCACATCGATGTCGTCGAGGCGCTTCCCGAGGACTGGAGCCCGGACCTGCCCCCCTTCGAGTTCATCGAGCGCGACGGCTACTTCCATGGCCGAGGCGTCACCGACGACAAGGACGAGGCGGCCATCTACACCGCCAATCTCATCCGCATGAAACAGGAGGGCTTCGTCCCCGACCGCGACATCATCGTCGCCCTGACCGCGGACGAAGAGGGCGGGCCGCGCAACGGCGTGGCCTATCTCCTGGAAGAGCATCGCGCGCTGATCGACGCGGCGTACGCGCTGAACGAGGGCGGAGGCGGCATGTCGCAGAACGGCCAGAGGCTCTCCAACAACGTGCAGGCGGCAGAGAAGCTCTACCTCTCCTTCTTCTTCACCGCCACCAACCCCGGCGGGCACTCCTCGCTGCCGGTGCGCAAGAACGCCATCTACGATCTCTCGAACGCCCTGCTCGCGGTCCAGAACCACGACTTCCCGGTGATGCTCAACGAAACCACCGAGGAGTTCTTCGGACGCTCGGCGGGTCTGGTCGGGGGCGAGATGGGCGACGCCATGCGCCGCATCGTCGCCGCTCCGGGCGATGCCGAGGCTGCACGCGTGCTGTCGGCAGAGACCGGATACAATTCGCGCCTGCGCACCACCTGTGTCGCGACCCTGCTGGAGGGGGGCCACGCCCAGAATGCGCTGCCCCAGCTGGCCCGCGCCAACGTCAACTGCCGCATCTTCCCGGGGCACGATCCCGCCGACGTGCAAGCCACCCTGGCGGGGTTGGCCGCGCCCTTCGACGTCACCGTCGAGCCGCGCGGAAACGTCACCCCGAGCCCGGCCTCTCCGCTCACCGACGAGGTGCTGGGGCCCATCGAGCGCATCACCACCGAGATGTGGCCCGGCGTGCTGGTGCTGCCGGTCATGTCCACGGGCGCGACCGACGCCCTCTACCTGCGCAACGCCGGCATCCCGGTGTACGGGGTGAGCGGCCTCTTCGTCGACATGGACGACGTGCGCGCGCACGGCCGCGATGAGCGCCTCGGCGTGGAGAGCTTCTTCCAGGGCCAGGAGTTCCTGTACCGGCTGGTGAAGGCGCTGTCCGGCGGCGGGGTGGCCTAGAGACGTTGCAGTCAGCCCCAGTTGAACATCGACGCGCAACGTTTTTTGTTGCGCGGCCATAGAGGACCAGCAGGAGGAAGAGCATGAAACCGGCATCTCACCACCGTTTCCTCGTTTTCCTGGCGGCCACCGCGGTACTGGCCCCGCACGCCTCCGCGCAACAGCAGCCCACCCTCGCCCCGGACGACTACGGCCAGTGGGAGACCCTGGGCCAGGCGACCCTCTCGCCCGACGGCCTCTGGCTGGCGGTCGGCATCAGCCGGGTCAACGACCAGGACGAGCTGCGCATCCACCGCACCGACTCCGATTCGGTCGTGGTGGTCCCCTTCGGGCGCGGTCCCCGGTTCAGCGAGGACGGAGCCTGGCTCGCCTACGTCATCGGCATCTCCCCCGACGAGCGGGAGGCGCTTCAGGAGCGGCGCGAGCCGGTGCGCAACGACATGGGGCTGCTGGACCTGCGAACGGGCGAGCAGGAGACCATCGAGGAAATCTCGTCCTTTTTCTTCTCGGGAGACGGGCGCCATCTCGCGCTGCGACGCTACGAGCTCGAAGAGCAGGAGAGCGCGGGAGCGGACGCCATCGTGCGCGATCTGGCCTCGGGCGCCTCGATCAGCTTTGGCAACGTAGCCGCGCTCGCGTGGCAGGACGAAGGGCATCTGCTGGCGATGACGGTGGATGCCGAAGACCAGGTCGGGAACGGGGTCCGGCTCTACGATCCGGTGTCGGGCCGCATCCGCTCGTTGGACACCGATGAGGCCGAGTACCGGGAACTCTCCTGGCGCGAGGAGTCGGCGGACCTCGCCGTGCTCAAGACCTACACCGACGACGAGTACGAGGACACCGCCCACGTAGTCCTGGCCTGGCGCGGCCTGGACGACGGCGACGGCGTGGAGTCCGTTCTCGATCCGAACGCCGCCTCGGGGCTCCCTCCCGGGCAGCGCGTGGTCGAGCACCGCGCGCCGGCCTGGTCCGACGACGGCGCCATCCTCTTCCTCGGCATCCGGGAGCGGATTCCGGTGCCGGAAGACGAAGGGGAGGGTGAAGGCGAGGAGGAAGGGGAAGAAGCCGAGAGCGATGAGGAGCAGGGCGATGCCGAGGCGGACGGAGGGGACTCGGAAGGAGACGGAGAGGAGAGCGCCGCCGGACAGGACGACGAGGAGGAGCGCGCCGGCGTCGAGATCTGGCACTCCCTCGACGTGGATCCGGTCCCGCAGCAGCGTGTGCGGGAGCGTCAGCTGCGCCAGCAGAACCAGATCGGCGCCTGGCATGTGGACGACGGGCGCTTCCTGATGCTCGGTGGACCGCATGCCGACCAGACAGCGCTTCTCGAAGGAGGGCGTCACGTCCTGAACCGCGACGAGACCCCCTACGACGTGGAGGCGATGTTCAACCAGCAGTTCTACGACCTCTACGCGGTCGACGCGGGTTCGGGACGCGAGTCGCTGGTCCGTGAGCGGATCACCCTCGCGGCCCAGGGCAGCCCGGGTGGCCGGTACGTGTTCTGGTTCGAGGGAGAGGACTACTGGACCCACGACCTCTCGAGCGGGGAAACGCGCAACATCACCGAGGGGCTGGACGGCGTGTTCGTGAACCTCGACCTGACCCCGACGCGCCAGCAGATGCCGCCGTTCGGGGTGGCCGGCTGGACCGAGGACGACCAGGCGGTGCTGATCAACGACCGCTGGGATGTGTGGGAGGTCGCTGCTGACGGCTCGGACGGGCGCCGCCTGACCCCGGGAGCCGAGGACGAGGTGCGCTACCGTGTGGTTCAGACGGATCCGGAGGCCGATGCCTTCGACCCGGACGATCCGATCTACTACTCGACCTACGGGGAGTGGACCAAGAAGGCGGGGTTCTCACGGGCCCGGCTCGGCCGCGACCCCGAGGTCCTCGTTCGGGAGGACGCATCGTACGGTTCATTCCGCGCCGGGCTCACGAAGGCCCGGGACGCGGACGTCTTCAGCTTCCGGCGCGAACGATTCGACGATTCCCCGGATTATTTCGCAGCCGGTCCGCAGCTGGAGGACGCCCGGCAGGTCACGCGCACCAATCCCTTCCAGGATGACTTTGCCTGGGGCCGCACCGAACTGGTGGAGTACGAGAACGAGTGGGGGCGGCGCCTGCAGGGAGCCCTGACCTATCCGGCCGACTATGAGCCGGACAGACAATATCCGATGATAGTTTATCACTATGAATTATTGTCGCAGACCCTGCATCAGTATCAGGTGCCGGATCCGACTCGCTACTACAACATCCAGATCTGGAGCCAGGAAGGATACTTCGTCTTCAGGCCTGATATCGTCTACCGGGATCGCAGGCCGGGGCAGTCGAACGTGGAAACGCTGCGGCCGGCCGTGGCGGCGGTACTGGAGACCGGGCTGGTGGACCCGGAGCGGGTCGGCCTCATCGGGCACTCCTGGGGCGGCTACCAGACGACCTTCTTCGTCACACAGGACGATCTGTTCGCCGGCGCGGTGGCGGGCGCGCCCCTCACGAACCTCATGAGCATGTATCTGTCGTTCTACTGGAACAGCGGAGGCACCGACGCGCGGATCTTCGAGATCAGCCAGGGACGCATGCAGGTCCCGTGGTGGGAGGACTGGGATTCCTACTTCAACAACTCCCCCATCCATCACATCGAGAACCTGAACACGCCGTTGCTCATGGAGTTCGGCACGGAGGACGGGGCTGTCGAGTTCAACCAGGGAGTCGAGTTCTACAACGCCGCACGCCGAGCCGGGAAGCATATGGTGCTCCTGGTCTACGAGGGCGAGAACCACGGGCTGGCCGAGGAACCCAACCAGCGGGACTACCAGACACGCATCCTCGAGTGGTTCGGCCACTACCTGAAGGGCGATCCGGCGCCGGACTGGATCACGAAGGGGGTGCCGTTCCTGGAGCAGAAGGACGGACCCAGGGCGAAGAAGAGGGTGGTGAGCTAGCGGAGAGTGCAGGCCGGGCGAAAGCCAGGTGACCGAGGAGCAGGGCCAGTGAGCAGAGCGATCTCGACCGGGAGAGGCACGAGGATGCAGGCTGCGGTCGCGCTCGTGCTGCGCGAGCAGCCCGAACCCGCCTTTCTGCTCGTCCGCCGGGCCCGATCCGCGCGCGATCCGTGGTCCGGTCAGATGGCGCTTCCCGGAGGTCGGCGCGACCCGGAGGACGGCGACCTGCGCGAGACCGCGGTGCGGGAGACGCGCGAGGAGACGGGCGTCGATCTGGATAGCACCGGCGTGCTGCTGGGTCGGTTGCCCGATCTGAAGCCCACCTCGCGGGCGATCCCGCGCCTGGTGATCGCGCCTTTCGTCTATAGACTGAAGCGGGAGACAGGCGCGCGTGCCGCCAGTTCGGAGATCGCGGCCGTCTACTGGGTGCCCGTCGCCGTTCTGACGGATCCCGCCGCACAAACAGAGGTGACGATAGACACGCCCGCGGGCAGGCGCGACTTTCCCTGCTACCGGGTCGCGGGCCAGCCGGTGTGGGGGCTGACGTACCGTATTCTGCGGCGCTTCCTGAGGAGCCGGCTGGAGTCGGGCCCGGAGAGCGCGACAACGAAGGAGGGGTGATAGTATGACTGTGGAAGGCAGCGTTCCCCATCACCCGATGCCTGCGGGAGTTCATGTGACGACGGAAGAACAGACCCGTTATCGCGAGCGGACGTCCTGGGCGCTATGGGTGGACATCATCTATTGCTCGGCCATCCTGTCGTGCTGCTACCCGGTGCTCGTGGGCTGGGGCACCAACATTCTGATGCGGCTGTTCATCGCCGCCGCGATCCTGGCTGCCGGCTGGGGCTTGCGCGGGGTGTTGGGCGGGTTGACGGTGCTGGTGCAGGAGTCGCGTATCGTGATCCACTTGGGGTCGGTGGCTCTGGTACGCAAGGTCGTGCCCTTCGACAGCATTGTCTCTCTGGGAAGCGTACGCTACCGGCCGCTCGTGGAGTTCGGCGGCTGGGGAGTGCGGGGCGCTCGCAAGAAGCAGGCCTGGACCGCGCGCGGAGACCGTGCGGTCGTGATCGGACTCCCTGAGGGCCGGAGGCTCTACGTGGGAAGCGATCATCCCAAGCGGCTGGAGGAGGCGATTCGCGCCGCGGTCGCGGGCCAGGCCAGGAAACGGGACCAGGAATGATTGCTGGGGAGCTGGCGCCCCGCATCGAAGCGTGACAGCGGACGAAGGATGTCCCATCCAGACATTCTCGCGCCCGTCCAACCGGGCTATTTTTCGGCGAGGGCGGCGCGTGCCGCAGGCGAAAGTGATCTTGGACTCAGGAGCATGCCATGAGCTGGGAGAGCGTCTTGCCCCTGCTGACGGTAGCGGCGACGATTGCCGGCATGCTGTGGGTTCTGATGAAGTTGTTTCGGCCTGTCGCGGTGGAGGTGGCGAAGGAAGCCAGCGAGCGACTGCAGGACCGCTTGGAGAACCAGACCTTCCACGGTATCAAACAGCGCTTCGACCGCATGGACAGGCGCATCGAGAAGGGGTTCGATCAGGTGGACGCGCGGCTCACCCGAATGGGGGAGCGGACGGAAACGCGGTTGCAGCAAGTCGAAGACCGGCTCGACGGCATTGACGGGCGCCTCAACGGCATCGACAGTCGTTTCGAGCGTGTCGATGAGCGCTTCGAGCACGTTGATGAGCGCTTCGACCAGATGGGCGTACAACTCTCCGATATGAGGGAGGAGATGCGCGAGCGGGACGCCCGCATGGAAAACGAAATGCGCGAACGCGACGCCCGCATGGAAAAGGAAATGCGCGAACGCGACGCCCGCATGAGGGAAGAGATGAACAAGCGGGACGACAGGATGCTGGAGGAGATGAACAAGCGGGACGACAGGATGCTGGAGGAGATGAACAAGCGGGAAGACCGCATTCTCGACGCGATTCTCACACGGAACACGTCCGCCGCCGCGTAACTCTCCTCCCGGCTACCCGCCCACCTCGCCAGGAGCGGCCTCCGTCGCCCAATCCGGCATCACCGCCCGGTCGAAGTCGAAGACCGTCTCTCCCAGCGTGATCACGAGCGTGGCGACCACGAGCACCCCGATCAGGTTGAGTATGATGCCCGCGCGCGCCATTTCCCCGACCGAAATGCGGTCGCTCCCGAAGACGATCGCGTTGGCCGGTGTCGCGACCGGCATCATGAAGGCGCACGACGCGGAGAGTGTCGCCGGGAGCATCAGCGTGAGCGGATTCATCTCTGTCACCACCGCCACCGAAGCCAGGATCGGGAGAATCATCTCCGTGGTGGCCAGGTTGCTGGTCAGCTCGGTCAGGAAGGTGAGAGAGAGACACACCAGGAGAATCACGACGAAGGCCGGCAGCCCGCCGAGTCCCTGGAACTGATTCCCGATGATGTTCGCGAGCCCGGTCTCGGTGAAACCGGCCGCCAGGGCGAAGCCTCCTCCGAAGAGAAGCACGATGTTCCAGGGCAGACGCGGAATTACCTCCGCGCCCATCACGCGGTTCGCATTGGCGAAACGCACTGCCCGGCGAAGCGGCTCCAGCCAGGGGCTCGCGCCGGTCACCGCCTCCCGGCGGGCGCCGGGAGGCTGGTTCCGGGTCGGGATGAAGAAGAGGATCGCCGCCATGGTGATCGCCACGGTGCCGTCGTCGATCATCCTGGGGAAGGGCAGGAGGTTCGACCAGCCCGGAATCGTTCCAATGCCGATCTCCAGATCGCGCCGGAAGATCCACAGCACCGCCGTGATGCCGAAGACGACCAGCACGCAACGCTCTTCGAACGAGATGGGCCCGAGCCCGTCGCGCTCACGCTCGACGACATCCCGGTCGATCTGCACTTCCGGAGACGGACGATAGAGGACCTGGGTAAGGACAAGCCAGCAGACCGCGACCATCGTGACCCCGATCGGCGTGGCCAGCACCATCCAGGTGCCGAACTCGATCGGGGGCGCTTCGGGGAAGATGATCTGGAAGATGCGCTGGAAGGACAGGTTGGGCGTGGTTCCGACCAGCGTCGTCACTCCGCCCATCGAACAAGCGTAGGCGATGCCGAGCATGAGGGCGACGGTGAATGTGCGCGAGTGTTTGACGCCGGCGGTCTCCTCGACCTGAAGGACCATTGCGAGTCCGATCGGCACCATCATCACGGCGGTGGCGGTGTTGGCGATCCACATGGAGAGAAAGGCGGCCGCCACCATGTAGCCCAGGATGATCCGCGAGGGTCCGCCTCCCACGGCGTGGATGATGCCCAGGGCTATGCGCTTGTGCAGGTTCCACCTCTGCATGGTGAGCGCGATCATGAAGCCTCCCAGGAAGAGGACGATCGTGCCGTTGAAGTAGACCGGCGCGACGTCGTTCCCGGACATGATGCCCAGCAGGGGGAAGAGCACCAGAGGGAGAATGGCGGTCACGAAGAGCGGAAGCGCGTTGCTGACCCACCAGATCGCCATCAGGCTCACGACGGCGGCGAGGCCGCTTGCGGGCACGTTGGCCGCATCCACCGGAAAGGCCAGCAGCAGGAGGAAACAGCCCAGGCCGAGCCAGAACCCGATCGCCTGCGTCCTGCGGCTTGTCGGCGGTCGATGATCCGTCATGGCGTCCTCCTCTGGCGAGTCTGGCTTGCGGCCGGTTTCCAGGCGGGCCGAGATCCCGCGCCGGGCCAACTGTCGTCCCACCCGCCCGCCCGCGAAGACGTCAGCCGCCGGCCTCGCCCGCGGCGCCCTCCGTCGCCCACTCCGGCATCACCCCGGACTCGATGCCGAATACCGTCTCTCCCAGCGTGGTGACCAGCGTTGCGATGACGACCGCTCCGATCAGGTTGAGCACGATGCCCGCGCGCGCCATCTCCCCGACCGAGATGCGGTCGCTTCCGAAGACGATGGCGTTGGGCGGCGTCGCGACCGGCATCATGAAGGCGCACGACGCGGACAGCGTCGCAGGGACCATCAGGATGAGCGGGTTCATTTCCGTCAGCACGGCCACGGAAGCCAGGATCGGGAGAATCATCTCCGTGGTGGCCAGGTTGCTCGTTAGCTCGGTGAGGAAGGTGAGGGTGAGGCACACGAGGAGGATGACGGCGAAGTCCGGCAGCCCGCCGAGTCCCTGGAACTGCGTCCCGATGATGGTCGCGAGCCCGGTTTCCTGGAAGCCGGCCGCGAGCGCGAACCCCCCTCCGAAGAGGAGCACGATGTTCCAGGGCAGGCGCGGAATCACCTCCGCGCCCATGACGCGGTTCGCAGTCCCGAAACGGACTGCCCAGCGAAGCGGCTGCAGCCACTTCGGGATCGTGTCCGGGGCCTCGACGGGTGCACTGCGCGGCGCCCGGTTGCGGGTCGGGATGAAGAAAAGCACCGCCGCCATTGCGATGGCCACGGTGCCGTCGTCGATCATGCCGGCGTAGGGAAGCAGGTTCGACCAGCCGGGGACGGTAGCGAAGCCGAGCTCGAGATCACGCCTGAAGACCCAGAGCAGCGCGGTCATGGCGAAGACGATCAGCACGGAGCGTTCTTCGAAGGAGATTGTTCCCAGCTGCGCGCGTTCGCGTTCGAGGACCTCCCGTTCGATCCGCACCTCCGGCGATGGACGATAGAGCACCTGGGTGAGCAGCAGCCAGGCCACCACGATCATCGTCACACCGATGGGGAGGCCCAGCACGATCCAGGTGCCGAAGTCGATGGGAGGCGCTTCGGGGAAGATGATCTGGAAGATGCGCTGGAAGGACAGGTTGGGAGGCGTTCCGACCAGCGTCGTGAGTCCGCCCATCGAACAGCCGTAGGCGATGCCGAGCATGAGGGCGATCGTGAACGTGCGCGAGTGTCTGGCGCCGGCGGTCTCCTCGACCTGAAGCACCATCGCGAGCCCGATCGGCACCATCATGACCGCAGTGGCCGTGTTGGAGATCCACATGGAGAGGAAGGCGGCCGCCACCATGAAGCCCAGGATGATGCGCGGGGGTCCGCCTCCCACGGCGTGAATGATGCCGAGGGCGATGCGCTTGTGGAGATTCCACCTCTCCATGGTGAGCGCGATCATGAAGCCACCCAGGAAGAGGACGATCGTGCTGTTGAAATAGACCGGCGCGACGTCGTTCCCGGACATGATGCCGAGCAGGGGGAAGAGCACCAGCGGAAGAATGGCCGTCGCGAAGAGCGGCAGCGCGGTGCTCACCCACCAGATCGCCATCAGGCTCGCGACGGCGGCCAGGCGGCTGGCGGGCAGGTTCGCCGCGTCCACGGGGAAGGCGAGCAGCAGGAGGAAGCAGCCCAGCCCCAGCCAGAAGCCGATGGCGCGCCCACGCGGGCTGGCCTTTCCGTGGTGTTCCGCCATGAAGGTTGTCCGCCAGGGGCCTAGCCTGAGGCCGGTTCCAGGCGGGCGACCATGCCGGGACGGTCGAACACCAGGTAGATGAGTCCGTCCGGGCCCTGGCGCACGTCGCGGATGCGGCCCATGCGCCGGACCAGGGTCTCCTCGCCGGTGACGGAGCGGCCGTCCAGGGTGAGGCGCGCCAGCTGCTGGCCCGCCAGCCCTCCCACGAAGAGGGAGCCGCGCCACTCCGGGAAGCGGTCTCCCGTGTAGACGAGCATTCCCGAGGTGGCGATGGAGGGCACCCAGTAGTGCACGGGAGGCTCCATCCCGTCCAGGTGGGTACCGACGTGGATCCTGGACCCGCTGCCGTAGTTGACCCCGTACCCGACCACCGGCCACCCGTAGTTGCGGCCCGGAAGGACGACGTTGACTTCGTCGCCGCCCTGCGGACCGTGTTCGTTCAGCCAGAGGTCCCCGGTCTCGGGATGGAAGGCGAGGCCCTGCGGGTTGCGGTGGCCGTAGCTGTAGATGTCCTCGAGCGCTCCGTCTCTGCCGACGAAGGGATTGTCGGCCGGGATGCGTCCGTTATCGTGCAGGCGCACGACCACGCCGTTGTGGTTGGAGAGGTCCTGTGCCGGATGCGCCGACAGCTCCGCCAGCCCGCCCCGGGCCGACGCCTGCCGGTCGCCCGCGGTGATGTAGAGGTAGTTGTCCGCGTCGAAGGCCAGGCGCGATCCGTAGTGGTCGCGGCCCTGGGACTGCGCGACCCAGATCTGCTCGACGCCGGTCAGCGCGTCGTTCTCGAAGCGCCCGCGCACGACGCCGGTGCTGGCGCCGCCCTGCTCGTGCGGTCTCGCATAGCTGAGATAGAGCAGGCGGTTGCTCGCGAAGTCCGGGTGCAGGACGACGTCCAGCAAGCCGCCCTGCCCGCGGTCCACGACCTCCGGCACCCCGTCGACGGGATCGCGCAGCAGGGCGCCGTCGCGCACGATGCGCAGCCTCCCGGGCCGTTCGGTGACCAGCATGTCGCCGTTCGGGAGCCAGGTCACCGCCCACGGGTTGGACAGGTCGTCGACCACCGTCGCGACGCGGTGCGCGACCTGTTCCGGGCCACCCGCCACGGGCCCGGGTTCCGGCGCCTGGCCGTCGGGTGTCGAGGCGGCGGAGGGGCTGCAGGCCCCCAGGAGCAGGATCGCCGGCCAGGAGCCGGCGACCCTCATGACGTTGCCCGCCCCCGCCCGAAGCTCGCGGGCAGGGTCACCCGGGAACCGGGCCTTAACGCACCTCGACGTACTGCGCCAGGCGCTCGAGTTCCTCGCCGTCCACGTACTTGCCGATCTCGCGGCGGAACTGAGCCATCGAGGTATACGGACGGTACTCCTCGAACTCGTGACGCATGCGCTCGCCGACGCCGGGAATAAGCAGGATTTCATCGCCCGTCGCAGTGTTCAGGTCAATCGGCACCCAGAGCGTACTATATACGCGGTCGAACCCGTCTTCCGCCACATGCGCCGTGACCACGGCATGCAGATCGGCGACGCGATCGAAGGGCCGGGCCGCAAGAACAGCTTCCGCAGCTGGCGCTGCGAGCCCCATGACCGAGGCAAGTTGTTCTGCCGTGGCGTCGTTGGGGTTGAGGAGACCGGCGTCTGCGGAGCGCATCTCCTCCGGCGCCTCCATTTCCATCTCCACGGGTTCATCGACGGCCTGCTCCGAAGCGCACGCCGTTACCGCGAGCGCCGAGACCCCGAGCCCCGCAGTCATCCAGATTCCGATCCGATTTCTCATCGTCCATCACTCCTTCGGCAAGCGATCTCGCCGGTTCTAACAGAGAGAGGGCGTTCCCATCGCCCCGAATCAGGCGTCAACCGGTTTCGTTTCCGGACATGCGTTCCGGGTGCCGCCAACAGAACAACATTCCCAGGAGCCCCAGCTGGAACATGGCGCCGGGGGCGAGAG
Organism: Longimicrobiales bacterium; assembly: GCA_965232315.1. GTDB lineage: Bacteria > Gemmatimonadota > Gemmatimonadetes > Longimicrobiales > Gaopeijiaceae > BD2-11. The sequence continues at coordinate 213,817 of CBDDPN010000042.1, forward strand.
CGGGAATCGCGCCCGTCATGGTTTCCTGCACGAGTTGCCAGCCGCTGTTGTCCGGGTGCAACTCGAGTTCGAACTCGACGTTGGCCTTGAGATGCAGGAACAGGCCGACGGCGCCCGAGGCCAACTGCACCAGCAGGATCCACCAGACGATCCTCAGGGAGCGTGGGCCGGGGCGTCCGGCGATCCACAGGCTCGCGACGAGACCACCGGCAAGAAGCGCCAGCGGTGCCCATTGCCACACATCCTCATAGTGTTCCAGCAGCCAGAGTTCCAGCAGGACGCCCGCTTGGCCGAAAATCAGAAGCCAGAGCACCAGTCGGCGCCACCCGTGGTTGGGTTGGCGATCGGTGGATGAGATAGGGGAGTCGCTCATCTCGTGCTCGGAAGACCTGCCGGTTTGGGTCCGGGAGCAGCTAGCTGGGATTGAGAATCATTTTCATCTTGGGGTGTTGAATCTCACCAGCCGGCTTCGACAGGTCAAGGTCGGGTTCGGCTCCTGATCTTCTCGTCGAGGTTCGGGCGGGGCGATGACCGCGTTTGGACCTGCGATGGCGAGGCGGTGTGGCTCGCCGAGAAGGGAACAGCCTGCGCGGGCTGACGGTAGGGCGAGCAGGCCGAACTGGATGACCACATCCCCGCCCCCGGAGCCGCCATGTCCACTTCCCGCGTTGTCGTCGTCGGTGGCGGCCTCGTCGGCCTGTGCGCGGCCTGGTTCCTGGCGCGGGGTGGGGCGGAGGTCGTCGTCTTCGAGCGCCGCGAGGTCGGCGCGGGCGCTTCGCGGGGCAACGCCGGCATTGTCGCCGCCGGACATCCGCCGCTCAATCGTCCGGGCAAGGTTCGCCAGTCGCTCCGGCGCCTGTTCGATCCGCGGAGTCCATTCTACGTCTCCGCGCGCGCCGACCTCCGGGTTTGGCGCTGGCTGGCGCTCTTCGCGCGGCACTGCACGCGCCGGCAGGAGAAGCGCTGCCTGCGGGCGCTCGCGCCGGTGGGGCTGGATACGCTGGCGTGCTTCGATGCCATCGTGAGCGAGGAAGGCATCGAGTGCGACTACCGGCGCGGCAACTACCTGGAGGTCTGTGTCGGCGAGAAGGCGATGTCCAGGGCACGCGAAGAGGCCGCAACCATGGCGGCGCACGGCTTTCGACCCGAAGTACTGGACGGGGAACAGGCGCGCGAACTGGAGCCGGCTCTCGGCCCGGGGGTGTCCGGGGGCGTGCTCTTCCCCGAGACCCGCATCCTGGACCCGTATCTCTTCGTGCTCGGCCTTGCCGAGGCCGGGCGCGGCCGGGGCGTGCGTATCCGGGAGGGTGTGGGGGTGCGGCGCGTGACGGTGGCGGCCGGGGCGGTTCGGGGGGTGGTCACAGAGCAGGGCGAGACCGTCGCGGCCGATGCCGTCGTGCTTGCGACCGGTCCCTTCAGCCTCGCGCTCGCCGAGCAGGCCGGGTGCCGGCTCCCGATTCAGCCAGGCAAGGGATATCACCGTGAAGTCGCGGTCGGCCCCGGGGGAGCCCCGGCCATGCGAGTCGCGTGCACGAACCGGGACACGGGCATCATCTGCACGCCGCTGCAGGGGCGGGTGCGCTTTGTGGGGACCATGGAGTTCGCCGGGTACAATCTGGATTTGAATCGGGTTCGGCTCGAACAGCTCACTGCGAAGCCCCGCGCCTGGTTGCCGGCGCTCGGCAATGCTCCGCCTGTTTCGGAGTGGTGCGGGCTGCGGCCCATGTCGCCGGACGGGCTGCCCTTCGTCGGTCCGCTCGGCGATGTCGGCGGGCTCAGCGTGGCGGTCGGTCACGGCAACCTCGGGCTGACTCTGTCGGCCGTTACCGGCGAGATGGTCGCCAATCACGTAACGGGCGCGGATGATCCCCGGCTGGCCCCCTTTTCGCCCGGACGGTTCAGGCGGTAGCATGTTCATCCGGGTCATGCGCCGGTCCCGGACGGACCGTCCAACCCGTGCATCGGATCAATTCCAACTTCGTCCATCAGCTTACATGTCGCTTCGATCCAACCTGCGCCTCGTCTTCTCGCTTGGACGCGGCCTGACCCTCGGGCTCCCGGATGCGCATCCGGGACTCGACCCGATCCAGCTCTTCGGACAGTGGTTCGAGGCCGCCCGCAAGGCGGGGATTCTCCTGCCGGAGGCGATGACGCTGGCAACCGCGTCCGCGGACGGGGCTCCCAGCGCACGCATGGTCCTGCTCAAGGATTTCGGGGAGACCGGGTTCGAGTTCTACACCAATCTCGGAAGCCGCAAGGCGAAGGAACTGAAGGCCAACCCCCGGGCCGCTCTCTGCTTCCACTGGGGTGTGCTGCAGCGCCAGGTGCGCGTCGAGGGGGGTGCTGCTCAGCTCAGCCACGAGACCTCGGCCGCCTACTTCCGAACGCGGTCCCGGGGCAGCCGGATCGGCGCCTGGGCTTCGCGTCAGAGCGAGCCGCTGGAGGCGCGCGAGGCGTTGGAGCGGCGGGTGCGCGAGATGGAGAAGAGGTTCGAGGGCGGGGATGTGCCCCTGCCCGATTTCTGGGGTGGCTATCGGCTGGATCCGAAGCGCATCGAGTTCTGGCAGGGGCGCTCGGATCGGCTCCACGACCGACTGGCCTTTCGGCGCGACGGGGAAGGGTGGAGCTGTGAGCGGCTTTATCCCTAGGCCGCCGAAAGGCCTCGAGATGCGGGATCCGCGTGCGATGGATTGCCGGTGATGAGCCGCTCCGGGTTGACGAAGGACCCTCCCCGCGCCGGATCCGGCTTCTTCAAGGGGCATGGCCTCGGCAACGACTATCTCGTCTTTCCGTTCGGAGAGGGCTGGCCGGTCTCGCCCGAAGCGGTGCGGGCCGTGTGTGACCGATGGCGCGGCGTGGGCGCGGACGGCATCGTCCTGCACTCGCCGCCGCATGCGCGACCGTGGCGGCTGCGCATGTACAACCCGGACGGCTCCGAGTTCGAACGGAGCGGCAACGGGCTGCGGGTGTTCGCGGCGTGTGCGGCGTCGCAGGGCTGGGTGGGCGACGAGTCCTTCGCAGTGGAGGTCGGTGGAGAGCGGGTCCACATGCGCGTGGAGGAGCGACTGGCCGGGGGCGTATACGGTGTCTCGGTCGAGATGGGGCCGGCCTCGCTGGATCCGGCGGACGCGGGGCTCGCACCCGACTGGACGGGCAGACCGCTGGCACACCCGGTTCACGGCCCGCTCGACTGCACCCCGGTGAGCATCGGCAACCCCCACTGCGTGGTCTTCACCGACGACCTGTCGGATGCGGCACTGTCCCGCGTGGGTCCCTTCCTGACGGCCCACGAGGCCTTCCCGGCGGGCGTGAACGTGCAATTGGCGCGGCCCGTCTCGTCAGGCTGCATCGAGATCGCCATCTGGGAACGGGGCGTGGGCCGCACCCAGGCCTCGGGGACCAGTTCGTGCGCAGCGGCGGTCGCGGCCGCGGGCCGCGGGGCGGTCGACTACGGAGCGGTCGAGGTGCGCATGGAAGGCGGGACGCTGCAGGTGGGTGTCAGCCGGGAGCTGGATGTGGTCCTGCGGGGGCCGGTGCAGGAGGTCGTGCGAGGCCGGCTGGCGGAGGGATTCGTCGAGGCCCTGCGCTCGGCTTCGCTGTCTGTGTTTCCGGAGGCCTCCCCGTGATGCGGCGCTTCACCGGAGGACATCCTGATGCTGCCGCAGCTACGTCGATCGATCGCGCCTTGGATGCGGTTCGCGCGTCGAATGCGGTTTACTGCGAGGATGAAACACGGCATTTTGACCCCGGTACATTGCGAGCGAGACCGAGCTCACGGGAGAAGCCGCCGTGCTGAGATTTGCCGAAGAGATCATGCTGCTGTTGCTCGACGACGAGAACGGCACGTTTGCGCACGTGCCCAGTTGGTCGCTCAACTACGCGCTCGGCGGAGGGGTGCTGATGGACCTGGCCCTCGAGAACCGCATCGACACCGACCTGGAAAGGCTCTTTCTGGTCGACTCGACGCCGGTCGGGGACAGCCTGCTGGACCCGATGCTCGCAGAGATCGCGAGGGCCGACGAGACCCACGATGCCCGCTACTGGGTGGAGCACGCCGCCGGCCGAGCCGGCGAAATCCGCGAGACGGCGCTCGAGCGGCTGGTCTCCGCAGGCATCCTGTCGCGGCAGGAGGAGCGCTTCCTGTGGGTTTTTCGCTCTCGGCGCTATCCGGTGGTCGACGAGACGGTCGAGCGAGAGGTCAAGCTGCGCATCATGGAAGTGCTGTTCAGCGACATGATCCCCGATCCCCGGGACATCGTGATCATCGCGCTCGCCGATGCGTGCGGCATCTTCAAGTGGCTGTTGTCCAAACGCGAGCTGAAGAACGTACAGTCGCGGATCAGCGAGGTGCGCAGGATGGAGCTGATCGGGCGAGCCGTGGCCGAGGCCATCTGGGACATCGAGTTGATCGTGCGCACGCAGAGCGTGCCGATGCAGGGCTAGTGATCGGATCGACGATGCCTGGCGGGCCCGCGCTGATGAGAGGCTGGCAGGCCACATGCTGATGCGGGGCTGGCATGCCACACTGACGTAGCGTCAGCCGGCCCCGCGAAGCTGCCGGGCAGCCGCCCGATACGCGTTTGCGATTCTCCCCTGGGCCCGGTGGCGGCGGCCTTCGACGACCCAGGCTCCGCCCACCATGACGTCGCGCACGGGTGTGTCCTCGCCGCTGAAGATCCAGGCGTCGAGCAGCTGGTCCTCGTCTCTGCCCACCAGCGCGGGGTGTTCTGTGTCGAGTACCACGATGTCCGCCCGGCAGCCCGACCGGATCGCTCCCAGCCGCCGGCCGCTCGCCTGCGCCCCCCCCGCCCAGGCGCCCTCGAGCAGGGCCCGCCCGGTGGAGTGCGACTCGCGGCCGCCGGCGACATTGCGCTCATGCATCGTGAGACGCTGCGAGTACTCGAGCATGCGCAGATCCGCGGCCGGGCTCACGCTGACGTGCGAGTCGCTTCCCACGCCCCACCGGCCGCCGGCGACCAGGTAGCTCGCGAGCGGGAAGACCCCGTCGCCCAAGTTGGCTTCGGTGGTCGGGCAGAGCCCCGCCACGGCGCCCGAAGCGGCCAGGGCGCGGGTCTCTTCCCCGGTCATGTGCGTCGCATGCACCGCGCACCAGCGACCGTCGACCGGGGCGTGGTCGAGCAGCCACTCCACCGGGGACGCCCCACTCCAGTCCAGGCACGCCCGCACCTCGCGCACCTGTTCTGCCAGGTGGATGTGGACGGGGGCGGTGGGGTCGGTCGCGTGCAGGGCGGCGACGGCGTCGGCCAGGTCACCGGACGGAACGGCGCGCAGGGAGTGGAGGGCCATGCCGACCCGGCGGTTGCCGTCGCCCGCGGTGGCCTGCCGGATTGCTTCCCCGTCGGCCAGGATCTCGTCGACCGTTGCAACGAACCTCCGCTGTTCCGGGAGCGCTACGTCGGCTCCGAAGTCGGCCACCCGATAGAGCGTCGGCAGGAGCGTGAGCCCGATCCCGGCGGCGGCAGCGGCCTCGTGGAGCCGCAGGGCCATTTCATGCGGTGCGGCGTAGGGCTGGCCGTCCGGGCCGTTGCGCAGATAGTGGAACTCGGCAACCGCCGTGTACCCATGCCGAAGCATCTCCGAATACAGCTGCGTCGCGATGGCCTGGACATCGTCCGGAGCAAGATGGCCGAGGAAGGCGTACATCTGCTCGCGCCAGCTCCAGAAGCCGTATTCCGCGGTGCTTCCTCGCTCGGTGAGCCCCGCCATCGCCCGTTGGAAGGCGTGGGAGTGCAGGTTGGGCACGCCCGGGACGGCGGCGCCGTTTACGCGTCGCGCTCCGTCCGGGTCGGCTCCCCTCCGGATCCTGCCGAAATCGCCGTTGGGGGTTACCTGCGCGTGGACGTCGCGGGCCCAGCCATCGGGGAGGAGGGCAAGGTCGAAGAAGAGGTCGGGCATGGTTGCGCTGGTGGCCGCAGGGTCTCTGTCCCACACTCGGAGCATTCGCGGAAACTGCTCATTGTCCTTCGGAAGGTTTTCGTTCCCATCAATTGTGGGCAAGTTGGGAATCCAACGTTTCGTCCTGTTCCGGGCACGGCTTGCGCGGCCACACCTGACAAAATGTCATACTGACAAAATGGCAGAAGAAGGGAACACACTCCATACTGAATCGGTGACTGGCCCGGAAATGGTGATCCGCAACGTCCATGTCGCCACGATGGCCGACACGGGCGAGCCCTACGGGGCCGTGCGGGATGGGCTGGTGGCTGTGGCGGATGGGCGGATCACCTGGGTCGGTCCGGAGGCTCACGTGCCTCGTCGAGTGATGACCCGCGCGCTCCGCGTGCTGGACGGACAGGGCGGGTGGGTCACCCCCGGGCTCATCGACTGCCACACGCATCTCATCTTCGCGGGCACGCGCTCGGGCGAGTTCGAGATGCGTCTGCGGGGCATGACCTACGAGGAGATCGCACGGGGCGGTGGCGGGATTCGCTCCACCGTGGAGGCGACCCGGGCGGCGTCCGAAACCGAGCTATGCGATCAGGCGGTTGCGAGACTCCAGGTCCTTGCAGAACATGGCGTTACCACTGTTGAGATAAAGTCCGGTTACGGCCTCGACGTCGAAACGGAACTACGGATGCTCAGGGTCGCCCGAGCGTTGGGCGAGCGTCTGTCCATCCGCGTCTCGCCCACTCTGCTGGCCGCCCACGCACTGCCTCCCGAATACGACGATCGTCGCGACGGGTACCTCGACCTGGTGTGCCGTGAGATGATCCCGCGCGCCGTCGACGCGGGCCTTGCGGACGCGGTCGACGCATTCTGCGAGGGCATCGCCTTCACCGGGGCGGAATGCGCTCGGGTCTTCGGTGCCGCCGCGGCCCACGGCCTGCCGGTGCGCCTGCACGCCGACCAGCTCTCGCCTTCCGGCGGCGCCGAACTCGCGGCCCGCCACGGCGCCCGCTCCGCCGACCACCTGGAGTACGCGAGCGACGCGGGTTGCCGCGCGATGGCCGGGGTCGGCACCACGGCGGTCCTCCTGCCGGGCGCGTTCTATTTCCTGGGCGAGTCGCAGCGGCCGCCTGTCGATGCTCTTAGGCGTTACCGCGTGCCCATCGCCGTGGCGACGGATCTCAACCCGGGCTCCTCGCCGGTGACATCGCCGCTGCTGGCGATGAACCTGGCCTGCGTGCTCTTCGGCCTCACGCCGGAAGAGGCGCTGGCCGGGATGACGCGCCACGCGGCGCCTGTGATGGGGCTTGAGGGGGATGTGGGCGTGGTCGCACCGGGAATGGGCGCGGACCTGGCATTGTGGGACGTGGACCATCCAGCGGAGTTAAGTTATTGGATCGGCGCCAACCCGTGCCGGGCCGTGGTTCGGGGCGGGGAAGTGTACGACCGCAGGCGTGGGGAAGCCTACGACCGCGGGCATCCTCTTCGGGCGCGATGATCGTGTGCCGCGGACCGACTCGGGGGACGAAGCGAGAGTCACGAGAAGCAATGAATTCCGAGAGCCGATGACCCTGGACGCGACAAGTGCCGCGATGGCGACGCCGGAATCGTCCTTGATCCTATCGGACGAGGAACGAGCGGTCCTGGAGGGGGCGGATGGTCCCGCGCCGCAGCTGGCGATGCGAATCGTGGTGAGGATGGGCGCCATTCTCGGGGCCCGCGAGCTGGTGCCCGTGGCCTCCGCCCACATCGACGGCTGCCTCTACCACGGTGACGGGGGCGTGGAGTTCGCCGAGCGGCTGGTGTCCCTGGGCGGAAGTGTGTCGGTGCCGACCACCTTGAACGTTGGTGCCCTCGACCTGCTGAACCCGCGCAACGTGCGCGCGTCGGATCGTCGGCGGGAGATGGCGCTCAGGCTCATGCGGGCTTACGAAGCGCTGGGTTGCCGCCCGACCTGGACCTGCGCGCCCTACCAGGCGGGCCATCGGCCCGAGCGCGGCCAGGACGTCGCCTGGGGGGAGAGCAACGCGGTCGTGTTTGCCAACACCGTGCTGGGCGCGCGCACCAACCGCTACGGCGACTTCATGGACATCTGCTGCGCGCTTACGGGCCGCGCGCCGCGCACCGGGCTCCACCTGGAAGAGAATCGGCGGGCGACCGTCGTGGTGGATACCGCCAGGGTCAACCCGGTGCTCAAGGAGCGCGACGTGTTCTACCCGGTGCTGGGCACCTGGCTCGGCGCCGCCGTCGGCGAGCGGGTCGCGGTGGTCACGGGCCTTCCCGACACCGTGACCGAGGACCAGCTCAAGGCGATGGGAGCGGCGTCGGCGTCGTCCGGCGCGGTCGGGCTCTTCCACGTCGAGGGCGTCACCCCGGAGGCCCCGGACCTCGCGGCGGCGCTGGCCGGACGGGCGCCCGAGGCCGTGCTCACGCCCCGTGCGCGCGAACTCCGGCGGGTGCGGGACGCGCTCAGCACCACCGGAGCGGACGAAATCGACGCGGTGGCGCTGGGCAGCCCGCACTTCTCCCGCGAGGAGTTCTCCCTCCTCGAAGCTCAGCTGCCGGGGGAACCCTTCAGGATCCCCTTCTACGTGTGCACGGGAAGAGCGGAGGTGAAGCGGCTGGAGGAAGGCGGACGTCTGCGTCGATTTCAGGAGTCCGGGGTCGAAATCGTGGCCGACACCTGCGTTGTGGTGACACCCATCCTGCCCGCGCGCGGCAGCGTGCTGATGACCAACTCGGGGAAGTTCGCGCACTACACCCCGGCCACCACCGGCTACGATGTCGTCTACGGGAGCCTGGAGGACTGCGTGCGCTCGGCCGTGACCGGACGCGTCACCCGCGACGAGGCCCTGTGGAGCTGACCGGCGTCCCCGTGCACGGAGGGGAGAGCCGCGGGCCGCTGCTCGTGCTCGAGCGCCCACTCAGCTTCTGGGGCGGGGTCGACCCGGAGACCGGCCGGGTTTCCGATCCCCGGCACCCGCAGCACGGCGAACCCCTGCGCGGCCGCATCCTGGTCATGGAGCGGGCGATCGGGTCGAGTTCCTCCAGCGCCATCATGCTGGAGCTGCTGCGCAACGACGTGGCCCCCGCCGCGATCGTTCTCGGCTCCACGGACGCGATCCTGGTGCTGGGCATCCTGGTGGCCGAAGAACTCGGTTACCCGAGTATCCCCCTTATCGATTTGGGCTCGGAAGGCGTTGCGAGGTTGCGCGGAAGAAGCGGAGAGGGTGGTACGCTCGAGGCGGATGTACGGCGGGCGACGCTACGCGTGGCAGTGCGGAGCCCCCGCTAACCGGCCGGGAGTGATCGCAGACTACTTCCTTCCAGTGTCCCAGATTGCGCTGGCTGACACGCTCCACACCGACCGGTGTCCACCGGGCTCCCCCTGGCGCGCGAGGGGCGCCGCACGCTCAAAGCGACCTGTCCCTGCCAGCGCGGGTCCGCCGCCCAGCCGGACGCGAACGGCCGCGGTGGCTGCATGCGCTCGTGCGCGGATGGAATGGAACACCATTTCGGGAGCAGCGAAGAGCGGGTCCACGGCACCGAACACACCCGTCTCCGGAACGTAGCCGGAGGGTCGGTATGAAGATACGCTGCCGCCCACGGAGATGGCGGTCCGTTTCGTGAGCATGCGTGCGACCTCGAAGCTTGCGTCCGGCTGCCAGAACCGGAGGTCGGACGTGGCTGCAATCAGGAAGTCCTGCCGCAGTCGGCTCTGTCGTCGTGCTGCCACGCGCACCGCGGCAGTCCAGGCCGATCCGGCCAGCGGCATCCGGAGATCGACCAGGGCCCGGAACGAGCGATCGCGAACCCTGAAGATGGCGCCCTGGCCCATGAGGTCCCTCCGGAAGGCGTCACCGTCCAGAGTGGTGTACAGAGCCGATGCCCGGGCGCGAAGGGGACCCAGGCGGCCCAGCAGGTCCAAACCGGCTCGCCATGTCCCCGCTTCCCATCGGTTGGGCGGGTCTGCGGAGAGACGGCTGTTCTCATGCTCGTGGCCGATTTCTTCACGTTCGCCACGCGCTACCCAACGCCATGTCCCCCGGTGCCCCGACAGCGCTACCCCGAACACACGGCGCGCGCGCCCGACATCGCGGGCAAACACCCGGGGCCCTGTTACCCGCAACGGTTGTGCCGCTCCGAAACCGTCGAGTTCGCGCACGACGACCATCGTTCCCGGGGGCAGGGCGATGCGGCTGTTTTCGTGCGCCCCGATCCAGCTTCCATAGACGGACGCGGACGAACTGCCACCGGCCAACGCGCGCAGCAGACCGAAGCTCAGCGCGGGCGCGGACGTCCTGCCCAGTCGCGGCGTGCGGGCTTCGCTTGTGCGGTCGTCGCTGACTTCAAGTCCGAGCCCTGCGCCGATGCCCCAGGGTCCCGTGCGCCATCCGTAGGCCCCCTCGACGCGAACCCGCATGTGCCGCATGGGTGGATTCGTGGCATCGGTGACGACGAAGGGATCGGGTGAATGGCGGACAAGGAATGGAGAGAAGGAGCCGGCGCTGGAGGTGGTTTCGTCCGCGACAACCCGGCCCGCGACGGCCGAGCGCTCGCCCAGCGGCTGCCAGTGAAGACCGGAGAACTGGGCGATGCCGTAGTCCGCGGCGTCGAGGGGGTGGCGGTAAGCCCCTCGCCGCCGGCCCGTTCGCAGTCGGATCTCACCTCGGGTATCGTTCACTTCGTGCGCCAGTGCTGCTGGATTGCCGGCACTCCAGAATTGCCCAACGCGGGGTGCGGGCGCATTGAGAAGGCCCGGCATTTCGGGTGCGAAGGCCACGGCCCGCTGGTCCGAACTCCGCGCGGCCAGCCGGCTCCAGCTCCCTGTCCACTCGGGCCAGTGCGGATCGCGAAGGGGCGTGAGAAGGTCATGTGACTGGCCGCTCACCGAACCCGGAGCGAGCAGTGACGCGAACAGAATCAGCCGGATGAGCTCACCAGGACCGCCAGCCCCCAGCGGTCGATGGATGCCCGATCTCGATCTGCGGGGCGGACAGATTCCGTCGGATGTCGTCACGGCCCGCGCAGGTTCGGCTGCAGGAGCCAACCCAGCCGGAACGCCCCTTCGAGCCCGAAGCGCAGCGCCGGCAGGAAGCGGGGACTCAGGTCATCGGTACCTCTGCTGCCCGGCCGGTCCAGCGCGTTGAAGGCCCAGAGCGAGAGCCGTCCGTCCAACGGCAGGTCGAGGCTCAACTGGAGGCCAAGCAGCCAGTCCGGCGCAATCTCCTCGGGTGAAGCATAGACATTGGTGCGAGGGGTGCGCAGATCGGCGAACTCGGGACGTCCACGGTCTTGCTCCGCGACCGGAACGATGGTTCCGCCCCGCGTCACGTATCCCTGCCAGGCCAGGGTGTCTGTTCCCGCGACGTTGCGCGTCTTCTCCAGGGCGAAGTGCTGGAGGGTTCCGGTGATCACCAGGCCGAGCGCCGGTTGGTGATGGACGACTCGGTAGGTGAGCAGACCCCGTGTCCCGGTCCGCGTCACGCTCTCCCAGTAGGGAGCGCGCGGCACACGCCAGTCGAGCTGGAAATCACCGAAACGGGTGCCGAAATCGAGACCCTCCTTGACCAATTGGGTATTGATGAGCGCGCCCTGAATATCCAGGCGGGTACGCAGCATCCGGAACTCCGGCAGCCGCGCCGTAAGCTCCAGCCCCCTGGACTGCAGCGAGAGGATGTTGTCCGGGATATCCAGGAGCACCGGGATCGAATCCGTAGCGACGAAGGGCTCGAGAATGCGGGGGGGCACGCCGGTGCCCAGCGTCGAGTCGGCCAGCGCGTATCGCTCGCGAAGGATTGCTGTCGGAGTGTGGCGGATCCCGACACCGCCGGTAGTGCGGTCCCGGTAGGAGGTCAGGCTGATCGAGTAGTCACGCCCCGGGCCGGAGATCTCCACCCCCGCCTCGGCCTTGAGGGTCCTTGAGAACGCCAGTTCCGCATTCCCGACATCCCGGATGAAGGTCGTGAGAATCGCGAGCCGCTCGGCGCGAGCCGGGGCGAACCAGTTCACGTTCACGACGTCGAAGTACCGGGGCGCGGGGCTCAACCGGGCCAGGGCCGGCTGTTTGGCTGTTCGGCCCGCGCCCGCGCGCAGGCGTAGCCAAGGCCGGGGCGAGACTTGGACGTTCAGCCGCGGCTGCAGCACGCGGTCACGCACCCCCGAAGCCCATTGGCCGCGCTCGTGGAGCAGATCCAGACGCAAACCTCCCTGAACCTCGTAGCTCCACGCATCGCCGAAGGCGCCGGCAACCCGCTGGTCGAGATAGAACGCGCTGGTCGCCATCGCTTCGAGATCGTCAAAGCGGTGCGGACGTCGAAAGCCCTCCACGCCGTTGAAGGTCACCTGAGGAGGGAACTCGACGTCGAACCGGTATCCCGGGCCGGAGTTCCATTCCCGGCGGAGCACGATCCCCGCGCGCACACGCTGGTCGCCGTGCGGCCAGTAGCCCCGGCGGTCGGCCTCCAGCCGGGAGAAGATCTGCCATACGTCCCCGTCCACATCCACCCGGCTCCGAAACTCGCCGGCGAGAAAGCGTCCAGTCGAACGCCCTTCGGTCAGGCGGTCGGTGAACGGCGAGGCTCCCCGAAAGTTGGGCGACTGCACAAACGAGCGCTGCTGGGTAACGTCCAGCGCTCCCGTGAACTCCACCTGGAATTCGGGCGAGAAGCTGGCCCGAGCTCGCTCGGAGAGACGAAATCCCCGGTCACGGCTGCGGGACGAGAAGCCTGGAGCTACAACCGGGTCCTCGGGGATGTCGTGCACGACCTGAAAGAGCGTCAGGCGGCTGTCCATCGTGACCCGGGGACCGGAGCCCCCGGTCGCCGGTGCGACGGGCACAGGAGAGCCCAAACGCGTCCGGTGTGTCACCTGGCTGGAGATGCGCACCGAGCGGTTGTCGTCGAAGCCCGGGTTGGGACGCGTACCGGTCAGGTCGAAGGTTGCCGAGAGCGCGTCGCCGGTGCCCAGGCCCCAGCCTCCGACGAAGCTGCCGCCAGTCGTATGGGGATCGAAGATGCCCTCCGCGCGCGGCTCGAAGGCACCCGCGCGAGTGTCCACCACGATCACGCCCTGGCTCAGGTCCCCAAACCGCACCGAGGGCACTCCGCGAATGACTTCCACACGCTCGAGCGTGGTCGCGGGAATCCGCCGCAGGTCGATCCCGCCCCCCGCGCTGGACGGCAGCCGCAACTGCCCCCGCAGCCCCGTGCTCTGGAGGTTAGCGTTGTTGGACACGGGAACGCCGTCCAGCACGATGAGGGTGCCGAAGGCCGCCAGTTGCGTCGCGGAGGGGCCACCTTCCACCAGGCTCACGATTGAGCTCGTGGGGGCGGCTCGGAGCGAGATCTGTTCCACATCGTCGAGCCCCGGAGGCCTCAATTCGATGCCCGGTATCAGCTCCAGGAGTCCCGACAGGGAAGTCGCCGTCTGGACGTCGATGGCGTCCTGCTCGATCACGCTCGCGGTACCCAGCTCGCCGCGCGCGCGAGAGATCGGGTCCGCCGTGACCGTGATGCCCTCCATCCGGAGCGCCGAAGTCGCCAGTTCGATGTCGAGCACCACTACCCCCGTCGCAGGGAGGGTGAGCGGGACCCGGAGGTTGGCGTACCCGATTCTTGCGGCAACCAGCACTTGTGGGCCGGGAGGCACCCCCTCCAGCCGGTAATGGCCTGCCGAGTCGGTCACCGTTCCGAACTCTTCCCCCTCCAGCGACAAGATGACGCCCGCCAGGGGCGAGTCTGTCTCCTGGTCCACGACCCGACCTGTGAGAACGGCCCGTGTCTGAGCGTGCGCAGCCGTGGACAGGGCGAGCGCCCAGACCAGCAGAGCAGCGAGGCGAAGGATGGGAGATCGGCAGGCCAACCCGCTCATCCACCGGGGATCGCGAATACGATCCGGTTCTGGTCGCGCTCGCGGACCGCGCCCTGCACGATCAGCGAATCCCCGTCTTTCTGCAGGAGGAGATCCCCGTCTGCCAGCAGCAGGACCTGGCCGGTCAGTCGCGGAACCTCCACCCTCGCGCCACCGCTGGGAATCGTCGCCTCGAGTCGTCCCGGACCTGAACGGAAGCGGGCTTCGACGGTGGCAAAGACGCCGGTCAGGCTGCCATCGACGAATACGACCTCAACGACCGCGCCGGGCGACAGCTCACGCAACTCGATCTCGACGGGCCCCAGAGAGGCGTCCGCATACAGACCGGCTTCCTCGGGCGACGGGGGAGCCGCCTCCGAGCCGCGCTCACCGGACAACGGAGCGTCGGGACTCGCCGCGGGCCCTGGTTCGGTGTCCAGGGTCGGAGGTGGCGTCGGCTCGCCCGCGCTACCCTCGAAGATCCGAACCACTCGCTCCCAGGCATCCATCATCCACGCTCTCAACGGCGAGGCGGGAAAAGCAGCGCCGAGCGCCCCTGCGGAGATCGCCAGTAAGAGGCTCGCCGCCCACAGCCTTCTCCTTCGTGTGCGGTGCCTGCGTCTCCGTTCCGCCTGGAGCTGGATGGTACCTGTCCGTTCATTCAGGCCGTCCCAGAGTGTTGCCTCTTCCGGTATGGTGTCCAGTGCGGCGAGAGCAGAGGTCGTTATGCGCCCCGCCCGGTCGAGCTGGTCAAGCGCCGACACGCACCCGGGACATGATCGCAGGTGCTGCTCGATTTCCCGGCCCTCGTTCGGTTTGAGCTCGTCGTCGAGATAGGCCTGGAGCTGCCCGTCAGAAAAATGAGTCATGCCGATATCCTCGCGTCTCCAGCTCGGCCGCGAACTTCTTCCGCGCCCGTGCCAACAACGTCCCCACCGATCCCGTCGCGACCCCGGTGGCTCCCGCCATTTCGCGATGGCTGAAGCCCTCTTCCCGCATCAGGAGCAGTTTTTTCCCTCGTGCGTCCAGGCTGTCGAGAGCCCCTCGCACGATCCGAATCCGTTCGGCCCGCTCCGCGTCATCGTCCGCGTACGGAGCCTCCTCCGAAGGCCCGGCGTTCTCCCGCGTCAAACGCCGCCGCGTCCTGGCCATTCGCCCGCGGTCCCGAAGGAGATTCGTCGCGACCCTGAACAACCACAGGCGGAGTTCCTGATCCGTCCCCTCCACCCGTCGTTCGACAAGACGCACGAACGCTTCCTGGGCCACGTCTTCGGAGACGTCCGAGTCGCCTGTGAGCCTGTGGGCGTACCGCAGGAGCGCCGGGTACACCTCTGCAAACAGGCCTCTACAGTGCACGGTACTCCCTTCCGGCCACGCGACGAACCGCGAAGTGTTGCACGCGGTGCACCGGACAGCGACGGGCCGATCACTAACTGAATTAACGCCCGAACAGGTTGGTTCCTGACGAGGAGGCGGATCTCGCTCGATAGCACAGAATGCCGCCTCGAAAGGCGCCTTGCTGACAAAAAGGGTTCTGATTCGTCTCCCGGTTGTCAAGAAACGGGGTGGTCAGCCGTTAACGCCATGATACCGTCGCGTTCACGCATCTGTCGGAAAGGCTTGGGCTACGTGCTGGGATTCACAGGCAGGTCAACGGATAGCTCTGGTCTCCCAGGGACCAAGCGGAGTGCGGATGCACGAATGCGGATCCTCCAGGTCGTCGCCATCGTGCTGGCAGGCCTGCTGGTGCTGGTGACGTTCCAGAAGCGTCAGCTTCGGATCGAGGTAGTCGCACTGCGCGACACCGTTTGGCGGCATGTTGAGTTGCCCCACGTCGGGATGGTCGTTCCTCCTTTCAAGGCCGTCACTGTAGCCGGAGACTCTGTGATTGTCGGCCAACTCCGGCGTGGGGCCCGCCAGGTGCTGTTCGTTTTCGACACCCGCTGCGGCAATTGCCTCGTCACCCTCCCGTCCTGGCAGCGGATGACGGAGGCGCTCAGGCCACACGCGGATTCGGTCGAAGTCTATGGCTTGTCGCTGGATCCGGTACCGGAGACCCGGGCGTACGTCGAAGAGCACGGGCTCACCTTCCCTGTGGTTCCGTTTCACGACGAGAGGATGCGGGAGCTCTACAGAATACGCGGTGTCCCCATCACGCTCGTCGCGGATGAGATAGGGGCGGTGAGGTACGCCCAGATCGGGTCGATCTTCGGTGAAGGAGAGGGGCCGGCCATCGACTCGGTTGTGACCGTGGCGCTGAAGTGAGGGGCGGGGTGATCGATATGCGGCCACAACGGCAAGTGACCACGCTGGCACATGACCGCTCCCTAGCAGCCAGCCGGTCCTAAGGATCATTTTTTTTTCACCTTTCTGAGGAGGACCTGATGAGTGCGAAGATGGCTGTTGCAAGCCGGTTTCTTGTTGCTTTACTTCTCGCCGCTGTCGTCGCCGTTGGCACGGCGGAGGCGGTTCGTGGGAGCGGCGAGGCGGCGAATGGGTGCGACAAATGCACTAGTGACTGGTGGTGTGACCGGTGTTGTGGTGACTGGGGTAGCATCTGCCTCCGAGATGGCCAATGCCTGTGCAAGTGAGCACACCGACTGTCTTGCGAGACGTCCTGGGCGTAAGGGTAGTTCCCTTCGTCTACAGACTGCTTCAAGACCTTGGCCCTTCCGTTACTCGTCCAGAGGACATCAAGGGGATCAACCATGTTACAGCATATTGAATCGATCACGTCACTATTGAGTGCCGATAGAACATCCAGACTCACTATTCGGAACGCACTGAGTAGTGAGGCTCGCGCATTTCGATCGGCATCCGATGAAGGCTCTCTGTTCCAGGACACATGGCATTGGTACATTAGATACATTAGGGCGTTAGAGCAGGAAGGATGGGTAACCGACAAGCTCAACTACCCTGTATTCAAGATTCACGAAGGCAAATTCTCTGTTGACGTAAGAGCATTGGCGAGGATAATACGTGCGCTGACTGCAACGGGACTGGATGATCTCAAGAGCGTACTCGACGGCCTCCAAGAAAACAATGAGAATGGACTAGTCATCTTTTCGGTAGCAGAATTCCTGGGACACCAATTCACATTCGACAAGGGCAGTTTCTCCCTTGACGGCAATGGTCAAGCTGTGCTAACCGTGGGAATCATCCAATTCGAAGTCGACTACGAGAAACGCACGCGCCTTGTGGTTTTTGACAAAACCGTGCACAACACGGATATGTGGATGATAACTCACGAGATGCGGCATGTTCCGCTCGACTAGCGTTTGGTTACTTAAGGATAGTCCCTTGGCCTGACCATTTGTGCACTAAAGAGCTTTCAATTCGACTCAAATCTCACGGAAAACCCCATGCAAAGCTTAACCCCTGAGTTCCTGCAAGCAGCTGGATCGATCGGCACGGCGTTTCGCAGCCGTTGCAGCCGTCGCCACCTTCTGGTTTGCCGTCCGCAAAAGCAAGGCCGATATCCGAAGAACCTACAGTGCGGCTGTTCGTCGCAATATCACCGACTTCGAGTTCCAGCTAAGAATCTGGCAGGACAACTTCAGGGATAGCCAATACCTCATAGTCGCGACGGCGGCTTTAAGAGACGCACTGGAACGAGACGGAGTGCCCTCTCCCGCGACACAAGCCTTTGATGAATACATCGCTAGACACGGCGGGTCCCTGTGCCTCGATGTTTGGAGCACTGTGATGCAATCGACAGACACTGATCGTTACCAAAAATCTTTCGTGAGAGCAGCGTCCAATCTAGAGGAACTACTGGCGATTGTAGGTTCAGCAAGTCAGTTGTTCCATGCACTGACAAGAGAGCTTCAATCTCCGAAGTTGTTGCAGGACCTTGTCGAACAGTTGGCGGTTCCGAAACGGCGGTTGCTGCTGGAGGAAGAGAGGCGAAGAACCGGTCGCATGATGTCACACCGTGAGGAAGTGCGGCAATTTGTGGATCATGTTAGAGCGGGACTAGCGATGCAGCAGGAGCGATGTATGACGACCATCGAGAGCGTGAACCGCTTCTTTCGAGGTTTCATCCGCGACATAAGGTCACTGTCGGATAAGGAGCTCTGTCGCCTATCGCATGTGCCGGTGTCAGTCAGAATAGAGGTCGCTGAGAGTGATAAACCCACAAGGGAGATGGCCATTCTGCTCAAGGCGATTAAGAAGACCGTCACAATCGACGAGGCAGATGAATTGGTCGGTTTCATTGCCGACATTGAGAGAGAGGCGAAGTTTCTCGCTGCTCGTGCTCGTGATGGGGCGGAATAGCTCGGAGGCTGGACCGGAGAGCGCGTCCAGTGATCTTCATATGTCAGAGCAATGCGACCGTTTCAAGCCCAAGCCGAGAGCTGGTCGGAATCGTCTCCAGGCGGATGTTTCTCGCAACCGCCGGTTGCCTCACCCTCCTGGCAGGGTGTCATCCGGCGAGGCTCATCCGAGGAAAAAAAGAGGGGGATCGCGGTGAGCTAGGCTCAGTGTGTCAGGGGTAGCAGGAACTTCTCTGTGGTCGTGCGGGCCAAGGGTGTTCGACGGACGTCGGGCAACGAAGGGGACATGGGATTCATCGACTGGCAATGCGCATCGTGGTAGCGTTAGAGGACGCGTGCTCCTCGGCCAGGAGGCTGGTTCAATCTCATGAGGTACCATCGGGTAGGTTCCGGCGTCTGGCCAGTGTGTATCCGCTGTCTTGTTCTCAATTGTGTTTGTGGTCGTCAGAGGAGCATGGGTGAGGAAGAGCCAGGACCGCAGCAAGGCAGGGATCTGGTTCGCGAAAGGTGGTCAGGGCTGGCGCGAGCCGGGAGAGGATGGGCAGCGGGAGTGGTCGTGAGCAGTATCGTCGCTTGCGGCGGCGGCGAGGACCTGGTCGAGATCGAGCCCCCAACGACAGGCATTACGGCTACCGGAGACACGACAGGAGGTGTTCGGCGAGCGAGGTTGGTGATCACGGTCAGGGTAGCTGGGGAAGCGGAAGAGGCGATCCATGCGCTTGGCGAGCCGGTGGGTCGTGTGGCGGGCGCGAGTGTGCGAGTCCAGCGACTGGGCGAGGTATCCGTTCGTGCCGCTTCCACGGATTCGCTCGGGATGGTCACATTCGCGGATGTTCTCCCTGGTCGATATCGGATTGGCTCTCTGCGCCTGTTTAGCCGGGACGAGACAATGGTGGTTGCTGCCGCTCGTGCCGATCTCGCCGGTATCAACGCGGTCGGTGGAGGTAGTCTCGTTTCGGTGCAGCCACCAGAAGCGGCGGCGCAAGTGGATGCCGTCGCAGGCCGGCGTGGATCTCTTGTGATCAGCGAAATCCATGACTGGTCGCCCAACGTGGACTTCGGACCGGCTCTCCAGTACTCGCAGGCCAGGTATGTGGAGGTTTTCAACAACGCAGACACAACGGTGTACTTGGATGGCAAGATCCTCGCAGCCGCCTTCTGGTACGTCTGGGAGAGCGACCTCGACGAAACTTCACTGGACAACTGCGAGAAGTTCAAGCATTGGCGGCTGGACCCGCAGGGCATCTGGTCGGAGTGGCACCTGCGGTTTCCTGGTGATGGTCGCGAACACGCCGTCGCCCCCGGTCAATCCCGAGTGGTGGCAACGCAAGCGATAGATCACCGCGAAGTGGCTTCAGAACTCGGCTTCCCAGATTTGTCCGGCGCTGATTTTGAGGTCGTGGGCACGGGTCAGGACGTGGACAACCCGGCTGTGCCGAACCTGGAGCACGTTGGACTCAGACCCTCAGTGGACGCTGCGGGAAGAGGGTTGTTGAGTTTGGAGCCAGCGTTGCTGGTCGTCGATAATGTGGATCTTGAATCCCTGCCAGTCGACAGGCTTCCGCTTCCCAATCCGAACTACCGCAGGTTTCCCGCCGAAGAGATCCTGGACCTGGTTGCCGTCCACATGAATCCAGCCACTTCAGACGGGAATCAGCGTGTTTGCGACCAAATCGTGAATGAGGCCTTCGAACGCCAGCCGGCCTTCATCCTGGACTCCCAGGCCGGCAACTCCATTCACCGCAGAATACTCGGTACGACCCAAGCCGGGCACCACATCCTGCAGCGCACCAAGACGAGCGCCGTGGACCTTGAACGGGGGCCAAGGAGCCCGGGGCGGGTCGGGGATCCCGACTGATCATTTCGACGGCTCTATTCTTGGCGTCCGAGTGCGCCACCGGCCATTGGCGATGGAGACGCTGCTTCGGCTCCGCCGGAAATTGTGGGTACAACCCCCTACGGCAACCCGTACCTCTCCAGGTACTGCAGGTCGAATTCGTCCATCCTGACCGCGTACAGCACGCCGTCGCCAAACGAGACGACGCGGCGCCCCATCGGCAGCTCGATGGTTGCTTCGCGCGTGCCGGACCCGTCGAACAGGTCGTAGACCGGCGCCTCGCCCGCTGGGGTGTGTCGTCGCAACCAGGCGCGTCCCATGGGGTCGACCGGGATCCGACCCTGGTAGAAGGGCGGCTTGCTGTCGGGCCACTCGTAGCTGTCGAGCTCGTTGTTGCCCGGGGGGCCGCCGCGTCCGGCGCGCAGGTTCATCACGCCGTTGAACCCCTCGACCTGGATGGTCATGCCACCGCCCGTCTCCGCGCGGGAGTCTCGCCACTCCTCCATCTCGGCCCTTCCGATGCCTACCAGCGAATACGGGTAGGCCGGCCCGCGGATCACTTGGCCGTCCGACGCCAACCATTCGACCCAGAACTCCCCGGATCCGGCGACGGAGCGGGCCACCACCACACGGCCGTCGCCGGCCACGCCCCACGAATCGGCGGACGAGAGCGGAACGGGCGAGATCGAGACGTTCTGGTTGGCGGCTCCGCCCGAGGTGCGGCGGGTGCGGTCGGTCAGCTTGACGCTCACTACGGTGTCCACCGCCTCCGTCCTCAGGTCATAGCGCAGAACCTCCGCGGAATCGGAGACGTTGCCTCCCGCGCTCATCCCGAAGCCCTGGAAGAAGATGCCCCCGCGGTCGTCCACGCCCTGCGGGATGGCCAGCATGATCGGGGAGCCCAGCTCGAACGATCCCAGCATGTAGGGGCGGGTCTCGCCGAAGCTCAGGTCGGTGCCCATTTCCGTGAGGCGGCCGTTGCCGAGATCCACCAGAAGGGACCCTCCGCCCGGAAGTGGCCACACGGCGTCGGGCTGGCGGTACTCCTCGGGCCCCTCGCCCACACGACCGAGGGTATCCGCCGTCCCGGCTTCCATGTCCACCACGACGAGGGCCTGCCCCAGCGGATCCGCCAGCAGCACCCGCCCGTCCCGCAGCTCGCGCACGGTCTGGATGACGGCGAATTCCTGTTCGAGCACCGCCTGCGCCGGGCCGAGGCCGACTCGGCTGGCTTCCTGGCTCTCGCCGCCGCAGGCCAGCACGGCCAGGAGGCCCAGACTCACACGGGTTGCACCTATCGCCGGCCGGGTAAGGCTGCGGAACCGGGTTCGCTCAGATTTCTCGTTCATGGTCTCGAAATACTCCGGGAGCAGGTCTGGGTATCAGATGGTGGCACGGGCCGGGAAGCAAGATGCAGAGCCGCCCCCGCACTCGTCCACCCGAGCCAGGGCTATCATCGTTTCTCAGGCTGCGTTGCGCCGGGTTCCCGTTCGGATACCGGGGCGTGGAGGGTTCAATGGGTCGCCGGGTTCTTCTCCTACATCCCGGATGCCGCATATCATGGCCATGCGGGCCTCACTCGACCGGGGTTCGTGATCCCCGTGCCGGCTCGGGGGTAGACGAAGCCGGCAGGGCGCGGCCAGCTTTTCGTGCGCGGTATCCCGCTATCGGGGCTCGCGCATCGGGCATCCCATCCCCCTAAAGGGCGAAGGCCACGAGGTCATGACTCCACCATGAGGCGCGTCGCACGTTTTGTGTGGGTGTTCCTTCGGCTGCAACCGTTTCTGATCGCGTTCGCGCGCGACCGCAGGCGCTGGATCGTGGTGGGCCGCCCGGCGCGCCGGAAGCCCGGCGACCACGAGCGCCGCGCCGGCAGGCTGGTGAAGGCGATCGCCGGTCTCGGACCGGCCTTCATCAAGCTCGGGCAGCTCTTCGGGGGACGCGCCGACATCCTGCCGGAGCCCTATCTGACCGCCGTAGGCACGCTCCGGGATCAGGTGCCGCCCGACTCCACGGACGAGATCGTAGGCGTGATCGAGGGAGAACTGAACGGCAAAGTCGCCGATCTCTTCGAGACCTTCGAACGGGAGGCCCTCGCCGCCGCCAGCCTGGGGCAGGTGCACCGCGCCCGGCTCGACGGACGCGACGTGGCGGTCAAGGTGCTTCGCCCGCGCGTCGAGCAACGGGTGGCTCTGGATGTCGATACCGCGTTCCGCATCGTCTTCTGGCTGAACGTCCTCTTCCCCAACCATCACATGCGGGCGCTGGCCAACGTGATCCGCGAGTTCTCGGTGAAGGTGCGCGAGGAGATGGACTTCCGCATCGAAGCCGAGAACATTCGGCGCTTCCGCCGCGCCTTCGCCGGCGATCGCTCGGTGAAGGCCCCCCGCGTCTTCGACGACTTCACCACGCGGCGGGTGCTGGTGATGCGGTACATGGAGGGCACGCGCATCGATCGTCTCGGAGAACGCGTCAGGAGGGGGCGTCCCTCGGCGGGGCTCCTGATGCAGAAGCTCTCTTCGGTGTACCTGCGCATGATGATGATGGACGGGTTTCTGCACGCCGATCCCCATCCGGGCAACCTGCTGGTAGCCGAGGACGGTTCCCTGGTGGTGCTCGACTGGGGCGCGGTGATCGAGGTTCCACGCTGGACCCGCCAGAGCCTGCTCAGCCTGTCGATGTCCGTGGTGCGGGAAGACATCGATGGCGCCATCGGCGCCATGTACCGGCTGGGGATGATCGG
Source organism: Longimicrobiales bacterium (assembly GCA_965232315.1). GTDB lineage: Bacteria > Gemmatimonadota > Gemmatimonadetes > Longimicrobiales > Gaopeijiaceae > BD2-11. The sequence continues at coordinate 236,432 of CBDDPN010000042.1, forward strand.
CCCGGAGGTATCGCGCGGCGAGATTCGCGAGGCCGCGGCCGAGATCGTGCGCGTGGTCGAGAGCGCGCGCGAGGACAGCCGCGGGCGGATGCAGGAGCGCGTTCGGGAGGTGCTGGACACCTTCTACACCTGGCCGCTCATGCTGCCCCGCGAGCTGGTCTACCTGTTCCGCACGCTCGCGCTCCTGGAGGGCATCGGCACGGCCTACGACGCCCACTTCGACGCGTTCGCCGTCTTCCGGAGGGTGGTGAGGACGCACCGGAGCGAAATCCTGCGCACCGCGGGGCGGGAGCCGGTCGCCATCGCCCGGGATGTGTGGTCCGAGACCAGCGGTCTGGTGCGCTCCGCGCGCGAACTTCTGGTGCGGGCCGAGCGCGAGAACCTGCGCGTTACGGGTGCATCCGCGCGACATCCAGGGCCTGGAGCGCTCCCTCACCCTGCTCGGCAGGCGGCTGCTGCTGTCGATCTTCGCGGCCTCCACGGCCGTTATTTCCGCGATCATCTACATCTCGCTCGAGAACGTGTGGGTGCTGGCGGCGGGGCTGCTCGCGTCGCTGGTGCTGTTCCTGGTCGTGCTCGTCATTCCCGCCCACCTGCTCGACAACCCGCTGCGCCACGCTCGCGGGCTGGGGGTCGCGTACGTGGCGGCCGTAGGGAGGCGGCGGGTGGCCCCGGAAGGGGAAGGAGGCGCCAGGGCCGGTGGCCTCTAAGCGGAGAAGAGAGCCGGAGCGGGAGGCGGCTCCGAGAGGGAAGGGGGCGCCGGCGCGGAAAGCGGCCTCTAAGCGGAGAAGGGTCTCGAAGCCGAAGGCAGGCCTGGAGAAGAGGTCGGTGGAGGGGGGAGCGCGAGGCGGCCCGGTCGTTGGCAGCGAGGTGCGCCGCGGGCGATCGGGCGGCGCTGGCGCGTGCCATTTCGGTGGTTGAGGATCGGCGCCCGGGCTTCCGGCAGCTGCTGGCAGGGGCGGCGGCGTTCGGGCGCCGGGCGCACCGGACGGGGATCACCGGGCCGCCCGGGGCGGGGAAGTCCACCCTGGTGGCGGAGCTGGCGCGGCGCTACCGGGAGGCGGGCGAGGAGGTGGCCATCATCGCAGTGGACCCGACATCTCCCTTCTCCGGGGGCGCGGTGCTGGGAGATCGCGTGCGCATGGCGCCGCTCCAGCTCGACCGGCGCGTATTCATCCGCTCGATGGCGACGCGCGGGGCCGGGGGCGGCCTTGCGGAGGCGGTGCACGACGTGGCCGACCTGATGGAAGCGAGCGGCTTCGGCCGCATTCTCCTGGAGACCGTGGGGGTCGGCCAGACCGAGCTCGGGGTGGCGGCGGCGGCCGACACGGTGGTGGTGGTGCTTACGCCCGAGTCGGGGGACGAGGTGCAGGCCATGAAGTCCGGGCTGACCGAGGTGGCCGACGTGTTTGTGGTGAACAAGGCCGACCGCCCGGGCGCGCGCGCTCTCGTGCGTCAGCTGCGCGACGCGGTCGGGCTGGCGCGCCGGCGTGGGGGTGACGGCCCAGGGGGTGGCGGCCCGTCCGGCACGGCCGCGGGGGAAGGCGCCGCGCCCGGCCGGGTGCCACCGGCGCGAGCCGCGGTGGCCGTGAAGAGCGAGGAGGTCGGCGCGCGCGCCAGGGACGAAGCAGCCGCAGGGGCCCGCCCGGCTGCGGGAGGCGCAACGGCCGCGGGGATCAGTCCGGCTGCGGGAAGGGCAACGGCTGGGGAGGCCCGCCCGGCCGCTGACGACGAAGCGACCGCCTGTAGCGACCCCGGCCCGGAGTGGCGTCCCCCCGTGCTCGCGGCGGTGGCCACGACGGGCGAGGGCATCGACGCGGTCGCGGACGCGCTGGACGACCACCGTCGCCGCGGGGCGGGGTCGGGGGAGCTGGCGGCACGGCGAGCCGCGCGCGCGGAGGAACGCCTCCGCGCAGGTCTCCGGGCCGCCTTCGAACGCCGCCTTGCCCGGCTTGCCGGGGACCGCGGCTTTGCGGAGGCGGCCCTCGCGGTGGCCGGCGGGGAGGAAACGGTGTACGACGCGGTAGAACGTTTGCGGGCCCGGGGAGGTATCCTGCCCGGGAACCCGGCACGGCCCGCGAAGTCTCGGCCCGCGCCGTCTTCCGGAGATGAGCAGCCATGACCACATCCGGTCGCAGGATCCGCGTCCTGGTGGCGAAGCCGGGACTGGACGGTCACGACCGCGGGGCCCGGGTCATCGTGAGCGCCTTTCGCGACGCCGGCTTCGAGGTCGTCTACACCGGCCTCCATCAGATGCCGGAAGCGATCGTCGAGGCCGCCCTGCAGGAGGACGTCGACGTCGTGGCGCTCTCGATCCTCTCGGGCGCGCACATGACCCTCCTGCCTCGCGTGAAGTCCCTTCTGGACGAGGCAGGGCTTGGCGACGTGCTGGTGACCGGCGGCGGCATCATCCCGGAGAAGGACGCACTGGAGCTCCGGTCCGCCGGCATCGGACGGCTCTTCGGACCGGGCACGCGCACGGGGGACACGGTCGCCTACATCCGCGACTGGTTTGCGTCGTCGGGGCGGGACCCCGGGTGAGCGCGCGCAGGACCGGGCCGGCTCGCGCCGGAAGGAGTCGTCGCGCCGGAAGGGGAGTGGGCGCCAGCGCCAGGGCCGCGAAACCGGCCGTCCCCCGCGTCCGCGCGCTCGCCGAAGAGTTGAAGGCGCTGCGTGCGCGGATCCGCGAGGGGGGAGGTGCGAAGCGCATCGAGCGGGAGCACGCGCGCGGCAAATGGACGGCGCGGGAGCGCGTCGCGGCGCTTCTGGACCCCGGGGAGACCTTCGTCGAGATCGGCCTGCTGGTGGCGCACGACCTGTACGACGGGCGGGCACCCGCCGCCGGGGTGGTCACCGGGGTGGGCCGGATCCACGGGCGCGAGGTGGTCGTGGTGGCCAACGACGCGACCGTCAAGGCGGGAGCATGGTGGCCCGAGACCATCGGCAAGATCCTGCGGGCGCAGGAGATCGCCATGCGCTGCCGCATCCCCATCGTCTATCTCGTGGACTCGGCGGGGGTCAACCTGCCTTACCAGAGCGGCGTCTTCCCCGGGAAGTACGGAGCCGCGCGCATCTTCTACTACAACTCGCTGATGCGCCGCTACCTGGGCATCCCCCAGATCGCCGCAGTCATGGGCCCCTGCATCGCGGGGGGCGCCTACCTGCCCGCGCTCTCGGACGTGATCGTGATGGTCGAGGGGACCAGCTTCATGGGGCTCGGGGGGCCCAACCTGGTCAAGGGGGCCATCGGGCAGACGGTGGAGGCGGAGGCGCTGGGGGGCGCGCGCATGCACACGTCGGTCAGCGGAGTCGCACACTACCTGGCGAAGGATGATCCCGCCTGCATCGAGAAGATCCGCGTGCTGATCGAGGGGTTGTCGAAGGAAGTTGGCCACCGGGCTGAGCTCGCGGCCGGCTTCGGAGCCTCGGAAGGAGCGGATCCGGACGCACTCCGGGCAGGGCGCACAGCTGGCGTCGGCGAAGCACGGCAGGGCGTGGAGCCTCGCGGGTCCGGGGAGGAGCCGCCGCATGAGCGACCGCCCTCGCGCATCAGCCCGGCCCGGCCCGCGTACGACCTCAACGATCTCCTCCCCGACGATCACCGGCATCCCTACGACATGCCGCAGGTGCTCCGCTGCATCCTGGACGATCCGGGGCTGGTCGGGTATCAGCCCGACTACGCGCGGGAGATGATGTGCGGAACCGGCGCCATCGAGGGGATGCGGGTCGCGGTCATCGCAAACGCGCGCGGAATGGTGCGCGACGCGGACGGCGGGCCGCCCCGGTTCGGGGGCATCGTCTATACGAAGAGCGCGGAGAAAGTGGCCGGCTTCATCGAAACCATGAATCGGCGGCGCACCCCGCTGCTATTCGTGCAGGATGTTTCCGGTTTCATGGTGGGACTCAAGGCGGAGCGTTCCGGCATCATCCGGGCGGGAGCGGACTTCGTCGAGGCGATGGCGACGGCTACGGTGCCCAAGCTGGTGCTTACCCTCAATCACGCTTCCGGCGCCGGCTACTACGCGATGGCGGGCCAGGGCTTCGATCCGGACTTCATCCTGTCGCTGCCGACGGGGCGGATGGGGGTGATGGAGGGAGAGAGCGCGGTCATGGCGCTGTTCAGCCGGCAGCTGGAGGAGCTGCGCAAGGCGGGCGAGGTGCCCGACGAAGATCTGCGCACGCGCATGGATGAAGTACGGGAGGACTACGATCGCCAGCTGGACGCCCGGTTCGCCGGCGCGCGCGGGTTCGTGGACGAAGTCGTTCTGCCGGAGGAGCTGCGCGGGGCGCTGGCCTTGCTTCTGCGGGCCGCGCTCAACAACCCCGGGCCGCACCTGGGGGCGTTTCATCTGCCGCCCGGCGTGACGTGAGGTCATCGAACGCATCCAGCGGGCCCCGAGGAGCGCGCGTTGCCCGGCCCGGCGGATCCGGCGGCGCCCGCCGAGTGCGGGTCGCGGGCGCGGGCGGTTTCTGGGGCGACGACCTGGAGGCGCCGGTTCGCCAGGTCGAGGAAGGGCCGATCGACTACCTGGTTATGGACTACCTGGCCGAGGTGACCATGTCGATCCTGCACAAGCAGCGCGCCCGCGACCCGAAGGCCGGGTACGCGCGCGACTTCGCCTCGCTGATGGAGCGCATCCTGCCGGCCTGCCTGGAGCGCGGGATCCGCGTGGTCGCCAACGCGGGCGGGGTGAACCCCGGAGGATGCGCGGACCAGGTGGCGCTCGCGGCCCGGCGCGCCGGCGTGCGCGACCGCCTGCGCCTGGGTGTGGTGACCGGCGACGACCTGATGCCCCGCCTCGACGAACTGCTCGCCGCCGGCCACGAGCTGCGCAACATGGAGACCGGCGAGCCGCTGGCGAGCATCCGCGACCGGGTGACGGGGGCCAACGTGTACCTGGGCGCCTTTCCGATCGCCGAGGCGCTGGGGCGGGGCGCCGACGTGGTGGTGACCGGGCGCTGCGTGGACGCCGCGCTCACCCTGGCGCCGCTGCTGCACGAGTTCGGGTGGCGCCGGGACGACTACGACCGCCTGGCCGCGGGCGTGGTGGCCGGTCACATCAACGAGTGCGGGGCCCAGGCCACCGGTGGAAACTGCCTGGCCGAGTGGTGGACCATCCCCGACCTCGACCGGGTGGGCTTCCCGATCATCGAGGCCGAGCCCTCCGGGGCGTTCGTGGTCACCAAACACGAGGGGTCGGGCGGCCGCGTGACCCCCGCCACCGTCACCGAGCAGATCGTCTACGAGATCGGCGATCCGGCGGCCTACCCCACGCCGGACGTGGTCACGGACTTCACGGGCGTGCGGCTGAGCAGGGCCGCGAAGGACCGGGTGCGGGTCGAGGGCGCACGCGGCCGTCCGCCGACCGGGTGGCTGAAGGCGTCCATCGTGTACTCCGGCGGGTGGAGGGCCGTCGGTACGCTCGTGTACGCCTGGCCGGACGCGGCCGCCAAGGCGCGCGCCGCCGACCGCGTCCTGCGGGCCCGCCTCGACCGGCTGGGGCTCCGCTTCGACGAGGTGCGGAGCGACCTGGTGGGGTGGGATTCGACGCACGGGGCGCTGGCGGGCCCGCCGCCGCCGGATCTGCCCGAAGTGCAGCTGCGGGTCGCCGTCCGCGGCATGGAGCGCGCCCCGGTGGAGCGCTTCACCCGCGAGGTGGCCCCGCTGGTGCTGACCGGCCCCCCCTCCGTGACCGGCTTCGGAGAGGGACGCCCGCGCGTTCGGGAGGTCGCTGCCTTCTGGCCCGCGCTGGTCCCGCGCGCGGCGGTGGATCCCCTGGTGCGGGTGGAAGTGCGCGAGGCGTGATCATGTCCTGGCAGGCGACGCTCAAGGCCCTCTGTTGCTTCCCTCGCACCCCTGCCACTCTTTTCCCTTGCGAGCGTTCACGTGGCGGATGGGGATAGTCCGGCGTAGAAGCTCGCGGAGGCTCTGACCATGGCGACCGTGCAGCTGGTGGAACTCGCGCACGCCCGATCCGGCGACAAGGGGGATGTCGTCAACATCGGCGTCATCGCCTGCGAACCGGCCCACTATTCGCTCATCGCCAACGCCCTGACCGCCCGTCGGGTGCAGGGGCACTTCGGCGACCTGGTGAAGGGCGAAGTGGTTCGTTACGAGCTCCCCAACCTGCACGCCCTGAATTTCGTGCTGCCCGGTGCGCTGGGTGGCGGGGGGACGGTTTCGCTCCTGATGGACGCACAGGGCAAGGTGTTCTCGACCGCCCTCCTGCGTATGGAGGTGGACGTGCCCGACGAGGTGGCCGAGCGCGTACGCGGGCGGGGAAGAGTGCCCCCGGGCTTCACCAGCAGCGAAGAATCCCGGTCATGATGTGCCGCATTGGCTTTCCATGTCACGAAGCACGAACGTATCATACGACGAAATCTTTTTTTTTGCGACGAAATCTGCATCCATGACATGGCTCCTCACGGTGTGAACGGCTCGGTCCGGCTTCCCGATCGGGCCGAAGAAGCAGGTTCATGAGCTCGCAGTCCCGCCTCCGGTACCGCCTCGAAGCCGGAGTGGCGACGCTCACGCTTGACCGCCCGCACAAGCGGAACGCGCTCGACTCGCGAATGGTGGAGGCGCTCGACGACGCGCTCGTGCGGGCTGGCGACGACCGCAACGTCCGGGTGGTGCTCCTGCGCGGCGCCGGTCCAGACTTCTGCGCGGGAGCCGACCTCGCCGAGCTGGAGGCCATCACTCGACGCGGCCCCGTGGAGAGCCACGACGACGCGCGCCGCATGGGTGCTCTCTTCGTCCGGATGCGGCAGCTGGCGAAGCCCCTGGTGGCGGCCGTTCATGGCCGGGCCCTCGGCGGCGGATGTGGCCTGGCCACGGCCTGCGATGTTGTTCTGGTACGCGAAGATGCGGAACTGGGCTACCCGGAGGTGCACCTGGGGTTCGTGCCTTCCCTGGTCATGACGATTCTGCGGCGGAAGGTCTCCGAAGGGCGCGCCTTCGAGCTGGCGACGCTCGGAGAGTGCTTTTCCGCCGGTGAAGCTCTCGCGTGGGGCATCGCGACCCGGGTCCTGCCCGCCCAGAGCTTCGAGTCGGAGGTACTCGACTACGTCACCGCCCTTGCCAGCCGCCCACCCTCCTCGGTTGTGCTCTCCAAGCGGCTGCTCTACGATCTCGATGGCCGCGGCTTCGAGGAGGGGATGGAGTACGCTGCCAAGGTCAACGTCGCCGCCCGCCTCACCCAGGCCTGCCGGGATGGGGTGCGCCGGTTCCTCGCCCGCCGAAAGGGCTGACCATGCTGATCATCTTCCTGAGCCGCTCGCGCACCGGGGAAGACCGGTATCTGAGAGCCCGCACCGCGCTCATGTGCGCGGGCGCAGGACTGGGGCTGGGGGGCATGGTGCTCGAGATCAACTGGCTGATCTGGCTGGCGCTGGCCATCCTGTTGGCGGGCGTGGCGTTGCGACATGTGCGGCCACGCGGGGAAGGGGAAGACGAGGCCGGGAAAGAGGCCTTGTAGCCGATCCCGCAGAAGCCGGTGCCTCCGGAGCCGGCCCCTCGCAACCCTGTCCGCCGGCGCGTCAGGCCTCCGCCCCGTACGGCTGCATCGCCGGGGCCGCCAGCAGCATCGCCACCAGGGCGGCGCGCTCAGGCATCCGTTCGAGCGCCACATGCTCGTGACTGGCGTGAGCCCCTGCTCCGACCGCGCCCAGCCCATCGAGCGTCGGCGTGTACAGGCTGGTGGTGTTGCCGTCCGATCCCCCGCCGGAGGTCGATTCCTCCATCTTCAGCCCCAGCCGCGCGCCGGCTTCCCGGGCCAGCTCCCAGAGCCGGCGGTTGCCCGGGGTCTTCTCCATGGGAGGACGGTCCATGACGCCGCGGATCTCGACGGAGGCGCCCGGCACCGTCGCGCCGATGGTGCGAATGGCCCGCTCCACCCGGAGCGCGTCTCCGAGCGTGGGCACGCGCACATCCACTTCGGCGCTCGCCTCCGGGGCAATCACGTTGGGCCGAATGCCCCCGGTTATGGTTCCGACGTTGACCGTCACGCCCCGGGCCGGATCGTTGAGCGCATGCAGCTTGCGGATGGCATGGGCGAGTTCCAGGATCGCGCTCACGCCCTTCTCCGGTTCCAGCCCCGCGTGCGCCGCCCGCCCGGTCGCGCGGACGGTGAAATCCCCGCCACCTTTCCGGGTCGTCTTCAGCTTGCCGTTCTTGCCCATGGCGGGCTCGAGCACCAGTGCCCGGTCGGCCCGCATCGCCAGCCGCGCGATATGGTGCCGGGAGTCGGGGCTGCCGATTTCCTCGTCCGAGTTGTACACGAAAACCGGCGTGACCTCCGGTTCTCCGATGCAGTGCCGGAGAGCCTCCACGGCAAAGACACCCTGAACCAGCCCTGCCTTCATGTCGAAGGTGCCCGGGCCGTACAGCCGTCCGCCGTCCATCCGAATCGGCATCGTCTCCAGCGTCCCGTGAGGCCAGATGGTGTCGGTGTGCCCGAGGATGAGCTGATACGGAGATGGGCGCCCGCGCTCGCGCGGAGAGGCGTGCAGAGTGCCTCCCGTCGACTGCCCGGACAAGATCCGCGAGCGGTATCCGATGGACCCCAGGGCCTGCTGCAGCACGGCCTGCACCGGCCCCTGCGAGGCGGGAACCATGGAAGGCGACTCCAACTCGACCAGCCGCTCGAGCAGATCGCGCATTCGGCCGCGGCTGGCATGCAAATGATCCAGGACGCGCGTGGCGGTGTCCTTGCCCCAAGGCGATCCATGCCTGTGTTCGATTGTCGGCATCGGTCTCCCCGGTGTACCGCAAGATCTGGTTGGCGCTGTTTTGCGGGCGCGACCATCGCCCAAGCGTGCTGGACGCTGCCCACGCAAGCTACGCACGGACAGGGGCGTGCAAAACTCCTATGCTAGCGTGCCCGGCTGGTGCAAGGTAGGGGTCGGGGATGCCCGGTCTGATGCCCCGGTGTGGTGCTGTCCCAAATTCCCATGGTTTCGCGCACGCTCGCGAGTTAGCCTTCAAGGAGTCGGGCCGCTGAGGCCTCACCAGCACGCTGCGGTTCCCCAGGCATTCCCGGCGAAACATGGTGCGTCCAAGGTTATGAGGGGGAACGGGATCCATCGGTTCTCGAAAGCGGGTCGATCGTATTCCTCAACCTGAGAAACGCGAGGCGTCATGAACTGGGAAAACGTGCTCCCCACCGTAACCATGGCGGCGATGATCGCGGGGTTGCTGTGGTCCCTGGCGAGACTGTTCCGACCGATGGCGGTGGAGGTGGCCCGCGATGCCACCGACCGGCTCAAGGAAGACCTGAAGGCCAACGATTTCCATGCGATCGACGCTCGCTTCGACGGGGTGAACAGGCGTATGGACCGCATGGACCGCCGTATCAAGGAGACTCGGACCGAGCTGAGTGCCCGTATCAAGGAGACCCGGACCGAGCTGAGTGCCCGGATTGGCGATGTCCAGACGGACGTCCGGGACCTGCGTAGTCGGATGGAGCACAACCAGGCCGAGATCCTGGAGGCAATCCGCTCAGGCCGCTAGCCTTGGCTCTGGCCAGTCGCCGCGCGCGGAGTGCGTATCGCACTTGGGGCGCAACCCGTATGTTTGGCGAAACCGTCGGGCGCGAGACTTGAGAAGAGCGTTGCGCCTTGTTTGGCGCGAGCAGTCCCGCAGCGAAGGCGTGGCGCGGGGAGATGAGGAGCTGAAGGCTTGATGAAGTGGAAGATCGTCCCGCCTGCACTGGCGCTCCTGCTCGCGGCCTGCGGCGACGACGGCCGGGCACCCACCGCCGCCGGTGACTCATTCCTGATCCGGGGCGCCACCATCGTGGACGGCACCGGACGCCCTCCGTTCACCGGGTCGCTCCGCGTTGTCGGCGCTACGATCGCCGAGGTGGCGGCCGACGGAGCCGACGGGGCAGCTTCGTCGCCTTTGGACGGCGAACGGGTCTACGACGGATCGGAGCTCGTGCTTGCGCCGGGGTTCATCGACACGCACAGCCACCACGACGGGGGCCTGCTCGACGAACTCACCGCGCTGGCCGTCGTCAGCCAGGGGATCACGACCATCGTGGTCGGCCAGGACGGAGGATCGCCCTTCCCGGTCGCCGACTTCTTCGCCGCGCTGGAAGCGGTTCCGGCAGCGGTCAACGTTGCGTCCTATGCGGGACACGGTACGCTGCGCCGGCAGGTCATGGGCGACGACTTCCGCCGGGAGGCGACGCCCGAAGAGGTAGCGGCCATGCGGGCGCTCCTCGAGAGCGAGCTCGCCAGCGGGGTGCTCGGGCTCTCGACCGGGCTCGAGTACGATCCCGGGATCTACTCCGCAACGGATGAGGTGGTCGCGCTGGCCGAGACTGCGGGGGCGAGCGGCGGCCGCTACATCTCGCACATGCGAAGCGAGGATCGCGCCCTCGGCGACGCCCTCGAGGAGACCATCGAGATCGCCGAACGCGCCGGCCTTCCCGTCCAGATCTCGCACTTCAAGCTGGCCGCGCGCGGCCTCTGGGGGCGTGCGCCGGAGATCCTCGCGCGACTCGAAGCGGCGCGCGCCACGGGCCTCGACATCACGGCGGACGTCTACCCGTACGAGTACTGGCAGTCCACCATGACCGTCCTCTTCCCGGAGCGTGATTTCACCGACCGGGAAGCCGCGCGGTACGCGCTGGAAGAGCTCGTTGCGCCGGAAGGCATGCTCATCGGGCGCTTCGGGCCCGACCCCGGCCTGGAAGGCAGGACGCTGGCCGAGATCGCGGACGAGCGTGGCACGGATCCGGTTACCACCTATCTGGATCTGATCGCCGAGTCGCGCGCCGCGCGGGCGGAGGGAAGGGACGGAAGCGAGAGCATCGTCGCGACCAGCATGACCGTCGACGACATCGCGGCGCTGCTGGCCTGGCCGCACACCAACGTCTCGTCGGACGGCGGGCTCAGCGGTGCCCATCCGCGCGGCTTCGGCACCTACCCGAGGGTGCTCGGCCGCTACGTGCGCGAGGACGGACGGCTCGCCCTGGAGGAGGCCGTCCACAAGATGACGGGACTGGCGGCGGCGCACATGGGGCTGTCGGGACGCGGTACGCTCGAGGCGGGCGCGGCGGCCGATCTGGTCCTGTTCGACCCCGCGACCGTCATGGATCGGGCGACGACGGTGGATCCCCACCTCAGGGCTGCCGGCATCGAGCGCGTGTGGGTCGGAGGGACGGTCGTCTACGAAGGCAGGGCGGTGACCGGAGCGCGGCCCGGACGGGTGCTCCGCCGCGAGCCTTCCTGACCGACCGCCGCATCCCGGCGTTCTCCGCGCGAAGCTTGAGGAGTTCCTACCGCCGGACCCGCACCACCTCGCGCAACCGCTGGTGCACCTCGTCGGCGAGGCCGTCTTCCTCCAGGCGGCTCCACAGCCGGGCGATGGTGTTGTCGTCCACCCAACCGGGGACCGAGGTCTGCCACGCCTGATCCGCGCGGAAGCGGTCCACGGCTTCGACCGTTTCCCCGTCGTAGACGAGCGCGTCGGGTGATTCCATGGAAGGGGGGGATGCATCGGCGCGATAGTACCCGAGAGCATGCAGCATCACCTTGAGCTGGAGGACATCGCGGCCGGCAAACTGCTGGAGGTTCCGGAAACCGAGCGTCTCGGAGATGGTGTCGTAGATGCGCCGAACTTCCCTTATCGGTTCCGGGTGCTCGCACACGTTGATGTCGGTTGTGACGCCGTCCTGGCGGCGTGACATGCCCGGGCGCGGATCCGCGACCAGCACCGCGGCCGACTGGGTGCGTCCGTGGCGGCCGTCCCCGCCCAGCACCTGTCCGGCATAGAGGGCCTCGATCAGCCGGTCCGCGAGGTGGCGGCCCGAGCCCTCGGTCCTCTCGAACGCGACCGCGACCGAGTCCACCACGGCGGTGCTCACCAGCGAGTTGCCCTGCACGGCGTAGTTGAGGCCCGGGCGCTCCGAGACCCAGTCGCCCCGGTCCTCGGCCCCGTACTGGCCGGAGCCCGTCCACTGGGCCGACCGGCCCTGCATGTCGATCACGCCGACCTGCCGGCGCTCCCGTCCCTCGTCTGCGGCCACCACGCGGTCCATCGCCTCCCGTGGCGCCATGCCCTGTTCCAGCAGGTCGAGGAGGTCGTGGCCGTACTCGAGCCGCGTGCCGCCCTGGGTGGCAACCGCGCCCACCCCGGGTCGCACCCAGGGCACGGCGTTGCCGACGCAGGCCACCCGCGTGGTGACCGCCACCCCGGACTCACCGGTCGCGGGATCGATGCCGACGATCGAGAAGGTGTGGAACATCAGGTCCTCTCCCCAGGCGACCGGCTCCTGGGCCGAGGCGGGCATCGAAAGCGCGAGCAGCAGGGAAGGCAGCATCAGGGCGAAAGTGTTCCGTGCCAGCGACGATCTGGTCATGACGATCTCCAGGACTGCGGTGGCCCGGGACACGGATGTCCCGGCCGCCAGGAATTCGGGAAGCGGGTCACCCGCAACATGGTACCGGTCCCGCGCGGCTGGCCAACCGTCGGCAGTCCGGCGCAGCCGGCCAACCGTCGTCGCTTCGGCGCGGCCCGACCGCCGGCTTGCCGCGGAAGCTCCCCGGCTACCGTCCGGGCAGATGGCGCAAGGTACCGCCGAAAGGGGTCTCCCCGACGGGATGGCGTGCCGCGAGGTGGCCGTCCCCGTTCCCGCTCAGTTCGATGACCGCGATGTCGCCGGCGCCACGGACCATGACGTAGAGCGTGCGGCTGTCGGGAGCGAAGAGCGGGAAGCCGGGGCCGGGCCCGGGCTCGAGCGCAACCTGTCCCGTGACCTCGCGTTTCTCGATGTCGATGAGGACGACGTTCCCGGTCTCGTTGCGGGTGGAGGCTGCGAACCGCCCGTCGGGCGAAACCGTGATTCGGCCGGCACCCCGGCCCTCGGTGTCAAGCCTCGCGACGACCTCGTCCACCGACGTGTCGATCACCGTGACGGTGCCATCGTAGTCGGAGTGCACCCACGCCTCGCCGCCGGGAGTGAAGGCCACGCCGACCGGCCCTCCAGGTACGTCGATGATCTTCACGATCTCGTCGGTGCGCGTGTCGATCACCACCACTCGATCGTCATCGCGGTGCGGGTAGTACAGCTTGTCCGTGCGCGGGTCGACAGCCAGGAAGTGTCCACCCTCGAGGAGAAGGTCGATTTTCCTGCTCACGACCCCGCGAGCGACGTCGTACACGACCATCCCCGGCACCTCGGCCCCCTCGACGCCGATGTAGAGCTTGAACTCCCACGCGATATGGTCGACGTTCGGGGCACGCTTTATCAGCGTCCCTCAACAGGAGGACACCTCAGTGAACCGGAAATATTGGATGCCGCCGTTGAAGATGCAACTGATTTTATCAATCACAGTAAAAGACCCATCATTCTCGCGGGTGTAGAACTCCACAGATTCGGCTATCAAAACAAATTGCTGAGATTCGTAGAAGAAAAACGTATTCCGGTAGTGGCAACGCTTCTCGGAAAGTCGGTGATGCCGGAATCACATCCGCTCTACTTGGGTATTTATGAAGGTGCGATGGGGAGACAGGAGGTCCGACAGTTTGTTGAAGACTCGGATTGCGTAATTATTCTCGGTGCGTTCATGACGGATGTGAACCTTGGAATTTACACCGCAAACCTCGATCAAGCGCGCTCAATCTATGCCACCTCGGAAAAAATTACAGTCCGTTACCATAATTACGAAGAGGTCATGTTTGACGATTTTATTGACGGTATTAACTCGCTTAAACTCCGAAGACGACGGAAGCCGAATTTGGGATGGGCATCTCCAGATAAGGAACCGTTTAAAGTCGAACCCGACAAACCTTTAACAACTTCCCGATTGTTTCAACATCTCAATGAATTCATAAACGATGAACTGACGGTTATCGCTGATGTCGGCGACAGCCTTTTTGGGGCGGTGGAATTACGGATTCATCAACATACCAACTTTATCAGTCCTGCCTACTACACCTCAATGGGGTTTGCAGTGCCAGCATCCGTTGGTGCTCAACTGAGTATGCCGGATACGCGGTGTCTCGTTATCGTCGGAGATGGTGCCTTCCAAATGACAGGC
>CBDDPN010000043.1:0-23388 GCA_965232315.1 Longimicrobiales bacterium
CGCTCGCCGCGACGCGCATACCCGAGTCCGTGGTGGTGGTTGCGCTGCTTCCTGGCGGGGAGCAGACACGGATTGCGTTCAATCCGAAGGGAAGCTCGACCCTGGGGGTAGGCGACGAGTTGGTCGTTATGGGAACGCCCCAGCAGCTGCAGCAACTGGGGCGGTGGACGTAGGGCCGATGTAGGGTCCCGGATGGGATGAGGCCCTGGACGGACCCCGTCCGGTCACGGCGGCCTGCTCCTCATCGACCGCCCGTACTGTCGGAGCGGCCTACTCCTCGTCGCGGGTCCCGCAGCACCCGCTTTTCTTGACCAGCGTCCAGACGAGCCAGGCGACTCCGGCGATCAGGAGGAACTTCAGGGTAAAGGCGAACGCCGCGCCATGAAGCCGAGCAGGGGGACTACGATCACCCCCAACAGCTTCAGCAGCAGGACCGCGGCGACTCCCACCGCCGACAGCTGAGCAAACGTCTTCATCTTCATCCTCTTCGTTGTGTTGGGCTCGATGTCCGCCGCCGTACGCCCTTCCGGCATGGAAGTTTCCCGAACCCCGGGCCCTTCGCGGCAACGCCTGCCCCGGGTGAGACCCGATGTCCCGCCCGGCCATGGACTCGACGCCCTCGGCTTGCCTTGCGGGGGCTACATGCCGGCGGTCAGCCGTCCCGCCGCGGCCAACCCCGTCGCTCGACCAAACTCAAGGGTCGGGCACGATCCGTCATGAAGGTTCCCATCCTGCCATGGCCGGGCACGCAGACCATGCGTTCCACTTAGGCACCGCCAAGCGCGACGAACGTCCCACCCGGCCATGGACACGCCCCGATTCACTCCTTCGGCACGCTGCTTGGATGAGTGAACCGCGAACGGAGACCGATTCGCCGATACCGGGGCCGGAGGACGCGTGAGACAGCAAGAAAAATCGCCGTGCCGGCCAGAACTCCCCAGGGACAGGATGCCGACGGAAACGGATTTCCCGACAACATGCCTGCTCACGCCCGATCCGGTGAACCCGGAAGAATTCCCGGAGACTCGACCGTTCCGCCATGGCCGCGTCGCCTCGAGCGACCCGGCACACCGCCAGCCACAACAGGAGGATGCCAGCGCGCCGATTGGAGTAAACCCGTGTCCATAGTAACCAAACCAGGAGGAGATGTGATGAAGAGACGAAACGCGAAACGGCTTCAAACCTCAGCAACCAACTGCAGGTCCAGCGGACGGAGTAGCGCGGTGCTGCGATGGATGGTCGCTGTCTCGGTGCTGGTCGGCACCTTCGCCTTCGTTCGAACCGCAGAAGCGACGGTTGCCGCTGCAGGCTGCGGTATCGGGGATGGCCAGGTGTGCAGCACCTTCGAATTCTGCCTGTTCGGGATCTGCATTAGCGGCACGCGCTACTATAACGAGGAACCCGAAGAGGAACTTCCGGTGTTCTTTTGCACCAGCAAGACATGCTAACGACAACGACAGTGCGCGCCCAACTCCTGCGTTTTGCTCTACAACGGGCCTTGGATAACGACCGCGCTTCTCATCGCAGTCGCAATCCTGTTCGTAGATGAGCGCGCAGACGATGCTGCCTCGCGAGTCCTGGCAGGTCACCTGGCAGCGGCAGCGGCATCCCCTCACGGGGGTGTGCTATTCGTGCTGTCGCCTGTGGACTGCATCGAAACTCGCGACATGCTCGAAGAACTGGCTGCCGATCTTCTCGACGATGGGTTTGTGGTACGCGGGCTTGTCATTTCGGACGGCGTTACATCACAGGATCTACGTGTCCTTCTGGACGATGCAAACGGCCGTTTTGCCCACTATCCCATTCCGATGCGCGCCGCAGCCTTGGTCGGCAACATGTCCGGCCTCCGTCGAACACCCTTGATGTTGACCGTGAACGGCACAACCGGCAGAACGAGCGTCGCTCCCGTCGTGACACGTGACGGTCTGCCGGATCATCTCCGTCGCCATGTCGCGGCACTGATCGAAGAAGAGGACTACTGATGAAAGGGTCAATTCAGTATTGGTGGTTGTTTGCCGTCTTGTCCGCCTGCAGCGGTCCTGAATCCACGAGTCCAGTCAACCTGTGGAACGATGGGGCCGGCAGTCGCGAACATGTGCCCGTGGAATACGATACTCTCTGGTCCTGGGGCGCGCTCACCGACACAATACTTGCCGCTCCAGGGCATGTGACCTGGACACCATCCGGTGGCGTCGTCTGGGTGGATTTTCAGACACAGCGGGTTCACTCTCTTGACGCTTCAGGAAGGTTGAGCTGGTCGTGGGGAACCATCGGACAAGGTCCCGGAGAAATACGTGATGTCAGGGCGCTGACCGTAGCGCCATCCGGCGAGGTGATTCTGGTGGACTCGGGTAACGGAAGACTGTTCGTACTTGGCGAAGACGGCGCAACACTGAACGAAGCGCGCCTGGAGAAGCCGGCGTATGTCGAAGGTATCGCGGTACTTGGCAGGGATCGCTATCTGTTGAGTACGGACTCGAATCCTCCATGGATGATCGTGGACGGCAACGGTGACCTGATTGCAAGGGTAGACGCTCCGTGGGACGGATTCGACAGGATGACATTCCTGCAATGGAATGGTAATGTGACACGATGGAAAGACGGTGTGTGGGTTTTCGGATTCGGGTACGGGAATGGATGGTTTGTTCTTGGTGATGATGGGACATCGAGGTCGTATCCCTATGTTGAGCACACGGACTTCCCGCCAGTGGCCCGGCAACGATCACGGAGCGGACTACGAGTAAGAACGGTTACTTCGCTGCTGTCGAGGCCCATGTCTTCCGCCAAGAGTCTGTCTGTTGTTGGAGATACGCTTGTTGTGTTGTTCGGGGGTGAAGCAGGCAGTGTGCTGG
Source organism: Longimicrobiales bacterium (assembly GCA_965232315.1). Classification (GTDB taxonomy): domain Bacteria; phylum Gemmatimonadota; class Gemmatimonadetes; order Longimicrobiales; family Gaopeijiaceae; genus BD2-11. Next base: position 2,853 of record CBDDPN010000043.1, read on the forward strand.
ACAAGTATGATCTGTCTACCGGAGCCTACTTGTATTCGCATGGAGTGGCTCGGTCGGTGACGAAGATGACTGCACGTGGGGACGGGATCTATGCAGTCATAGATTACAAGGATTTGTTTCCTACAGTGGCCGTACTGCGCGCTCGGGCCGACGAGGACCGATGACTACAGTGCGCAAGACAAAGGACGGAGCAGGAAGCGTGGTGTCCGCAGTGTTAACCTGACGATAACTGTGTTTGAAAGGAGATGAGGGAATGGTAAGAGAAAAAGATCAAGAGATGGCTACCTCGAAGAGAACCCGACATGGAGTACTCAGGATGGGTCGCCTCTTTGTGGCCGGTTGTATTCTCGGTGCCGTGCTATGGGCATCGTCACCGCATCAGGCGCTTGCGTTCAACCAGGAGCTCTCAACGGGGGAGGAGGAAGAAGAGGAACAGGGTTGTGGACCGAATAGCGGGGACGAATGCAGGTCGTTCGGGTTTTGTCTTGATTTCTTCAAGGTCTTTACCGTTTGCAGCAAGGTGTACGACTACTATCCGGGATGATGCCTGCATGTTGGGAGGAGGGGCGTCCTAGCGCCCGTTTTTCACACAACGCGACAAACTGACAAGGGTCGATGGCCACGGAACCCGTGATGCTGCGGGCCATCGACATCACACCTGGCCCGAGGCCTTGCGGAGGGAATCCGCAAGGCCTCGGGTTGCACTACCTGGGGCCGATGACCCTTCCCGGAGCCTGCCCGAGCGGTATGGCGCCCGTGCTCGCTCAGCTGGCTGCCGGCCTCACCACCACGGTGAGCTCCACGTCCGCGAACAGCCCGCCGTCGTCCGCACGGCCACGCAGGAGGTAGGTGCCGGGCTGGTCGAAGGTCACGTTCACGGTCCAGCGGCCGTCCTCCGGCGGGTTGGGCGGGTACCAAAGCGGCGCCCACGGGGAATTGGCGCCCGTGCGGGTGTCTTCCCACACCTTCACCTGGGGCGGGTCGAAGGCGACCACGCCCTCACCCCGGTAGAGGAACCACGACATGAACAGGCCGTTGACCTTCTGCACGGTGACGCGGCTGGGAGGCGCAAGCTGGCGCCGGCTGAGGGTCGGGGGCGCGCTGGCAATCGAGTCGGCGCGCGCGGAGTCCTCCGCGGTCTCGGGGGGCGGGGGCGCCCGGCGGCGGCGGGGGCGCAACAGACCATCGTCCTCGACCAGGACGGTTACGGTGACCGGACGCCCCACCGAGGTCTCGCGAACGTCGGGCCCCTCCAGCGTGACCGCCGGCGGCTGGTTGGCGCGCATCTCCGGGCTGCTCGAGCCGGCCCCGAGCGCGCCGGTCTCGGACATGATCACCGTGTTGTCCACGATGTAGTCAGGTCGCAGCGTTGCGTAGGCCCGCTCGGTGACGCCGTTGCTGGTCAGGGTCCATACCAGTTCCTGGTCGCCCCAGTCGGCTGGCACGCGAACCTTGAACACGAACCGGTTGCGGCGCGGGAGGAAGTGGGTCGGCTGGCCGCGGTCTGCCGGACCGGGCGAGAACGAGTTGCCTTCCCCGACGGGCACGTCGAGCTCTTCGAGCCAGTTTCGGTTCATGTAGCCGAACAGGAGGCTGAACGAACCGTCGTCGTTCCTCTCCCAGCCCTCGAACGCCGGAGCCACGTTCTGGCCACGGGAGTAGGTCTGTGCGGCGGAGCCCGGTACCCAGACCAGCGCGAGGGTCAACAGCGCGACGAGCCGGCCGACTCTCCCGCAGGCGGTCACGTAGTGCCGGCGGGCTCTCCCGACGACGGTCACGCCACTAACGGTTGCCGGATCCCGGCGGATTGCCCGTGGGTCCGGTCCGGTCCCGGTCCGAGGCGGCCGCCGCGGCATCCGTGTAGTAGCGCGGATTCCCGTTCTCCGGGATGACCATGCACAGGGGACAGCCGATCGCATGGTCGTTGGGCCCCAACCCAAGGCGCTCCCTCCGCGTTGCCATTTCCTCCACGAACTGCTCGTCGGTGAGCTCCACCCGCATGCCCAGATCAATGAACATGTTGGCCACCGAGCGGTTGCCGGAGCCCTGCCAGTTTCGGGTATCGGGCACGTTCCGGTTCTCCTCGGAGGTGTCCATGTAGCCGATGATGTGCAGAATCGTCCCCCTGGGCAGCAGCGGCTGGTGATCCTGCGCGTAGGTGTAGCCTCGCACCCAGTTGTGATCGTAGCCGACGCAGTTGAGGGTCTCGACGTTGAACCCCCAGATCGCCTCCAGGCACATGCGCATGCCGGGCGCGTGCAGGTGGGGCTCGAAGGTGACGATCTTGGTGTGCTGGTTCAGGACCCGGTACGCGTGCAACTCCTGTCCCGACTCCCCCGCGCGGATGTCGATGTCGCTTCCGTTGCCGAGCCCGAACGACGCCCTCCTGTACCTGGGCTCGTAGTCCTCGGGGTGGAACCGGAAGCCGATCTCCAGATGGGCGCGCGTATCGCGGCCGTTGGAATGAAGATGCACGGAGTTGGAAACGACCGACGACCCGGCCCGAAGCAGTCGGCCCGCGTCCTCATCGAAAATGTCGGGTTCGCGTCCTACCTCGTGCACCGGCCAGCCGACGTCGGTCGAAGCCCGATCGGCGCCGACCCCCGATTCCCGGCCCTCGAGCACGCGCGTGCTCCAGATCATGTGGTGCACCACGAACCGCCCTCCGACCGTGTGGCGACCCTCGTGTTCGGCACCGGTCCGCGTCGACGGCACGTCGTTGACCTCGCGGATCTCGACGGACTTCACGTACCGGTCCTCGGTGAGGCCGGTCGAGACGCTCTCGATATCGCCCCACCAGTCGGGCGCGTCCCCCTTCACCAGCACCTGCGGGAGACGGACGACGAGGTCCGGCTCACCAGCCGTCCACAGAACGTCGTCATCGAACTCGAGAGGCGGTGGCATGTCCGCCGGATCCCCTTCCGGCGCCCCCGCGCGGTACCACTCCTCGATCGCGGCGATCTCCGCTTCGTCGAGCGACATGTCGTCCTTGAAATGCTGGATGCCGATGTCCTTTTCGACATACCAGGGGGGCATGGCGCCCGCACGATCGCGAATCTGTGTCCGCTCGGCCATCCGCCTGGCATAGCGGCGCACATCCTGGTAGGTGACCAGCGGCATCGGCGCCACGCCGTTGTCCCGGTGACAGCGGACGCACGCGCGCTGCAGGATGGGCGCGATGTCCCGGCTGAAGGTCACGTCCTCAAGCCGAGGTCGAGGTCCGCCCGCTGGAGTTGCCGCCCCCTGCGCTTCCAGTCCCGATGCCGCGAGGAGTGCGATCGTGATGCCGGATGCGACGCCCCCAGGCGTCGAAACGAGGCCGGCCACCGCGCTGCCGAGGGTCGCGACGATCGTGGCGGTGATCCCACCCGTGGCCCGCTCCCTGTTTGTCATCGTGCCTGCCTCCTCAGCGCGAAGCGGTCGCACCAACCAGCTGCGCGATGGCCGCCAGCGTAGTCTGCGCGGCGTTCAGGCCGAGCCGGAAGTCGTCGTCCGTATAGGTGGTCCAGACGTCCGTCGGCTGGTGCCAGTTCGGATCCCAGCCGGCCCCCACCTGCGCCCCTCTCTCGTTTTCCCGCAGGCTGATGGCGGGCACGACGTTCATGAAGGGAGTCGAGTCGGTGTTGGTCATGTGCGGGCCGACGGCCGCGGGATAGTCGGTCGCGTATTGTTCGTTGGCGGCCTTGAAGAAGAATGCCAGCTCCATGGACTCGCTCGCCATCTCGGAATTGGACTGGAATTCGACGTTGACGTCGGCTTCCGGACGCTGATCCCGGCTCACGCGTCCGTCCGGGCCGGGCGCGCCGTGGTCCCAGAGCATCATGTCGTGCTGGACCATCCCCAACCACGTGGGCTCCGGATACTGGCCGGATCCCGGCGGATTCTCCACGCCCTGAAGTGACTGGCGCTGCTCGACGTACGCGCGCGCGCCGTTGAGGCCCGTCTCCTCGTTGTTCCACAGGGCAAAGCGGATGGACCGCTCGGTCTGCACGTCCGGGGAGCTGAAGACACGGGCGAGCTCCATGACCAGCGCGGTGCCGGATCCGTCGTCGTTGACGGCCTCGTTCACCCCGTGGCCGTCCATGTGCGCCCCGAGGATGTACATCTCGTCGGGGCGGGTGGTCCCGACCTTGGTGCAGTAGACCAGGGAGCGGTCGCCGTCGACCGGCTCTTCCCGGTTGAGTTCGCGGATGCGCTCGTCGGGCTGCGCCATCAGGTCGCGGTTCACGCCCGTGCGTCCCCGATAGCCGAAGATCATGCTGCCGCCGGAACTCGGTCCGCGCCGGCCGACACGGCCACCGGTCGTGGTGGCGACATCCTCGTTGAGGGGGGGCGGCGGCGGGCGGGGGCCGGTACGGGCGGGCGGGCGGCGTGGCGCGGCGCCGGGTGGCGGGTACACGTAGTGAATGCGCTCGGTTGTGGTGCAGCCGAAGTCCTGAAGGGTGGCTTCGATCCAGTCCACGGCGTCGCGGTTGCGCTGCGTGCCCTGGCGGCGGTCGCCGAACTGCGTCAGGCCCTTGAGCGTGGTCTTGTAGTTGTCCAGGGTGAGGCGAGCGACGAGTGCCCGAACGGGATCATCCGCTTCCTGCACGTCCGGCTGCTGCGCGTCGACGGCAGACACGCCCGCCCCCATGGCCAGGACGGCGGCCAGTAGCGAGAGACGCCGGACGACGGTGGATGGGAGCTTTGTACGCATCGAGACCTCCGCGGGCTGACCGGACGGCGTCACGCCGGCCCGGCGCTGAATGTCGGATTCGACAGCGGGTACGGTAGACACCAGCTACAACCATTGCAACACCCCGACAGCGCGACGGATCGGCGCGCAGGGACAACGCGACGGAAGCAAGGTTCTCCAGCACCACGGCCCCGGCAGATCCGATGATGTCGCGCGACATCGCAGACCGGGCAGGGGATCGGAGATCTATGGTTTACGCGATCACCACCATGGCGTGGTATTCATTTCAGGGCCGGTTGCCGCAGAAACGGCTTTGATCGCCTGTCATGGCATAAGCCCCGGCTGCGCCTCGATCACCTCCTCGACACCGCTCGCCGAGATGCGTCGGCGCGGACTGCAGATCGCGGAAGCCTCGATCACGTGAGCCAGCTCGCGAACGTTTCCGGGCCAGGCGTACTCCATCAGGATCTCTTCGACCCGGACGGGGAGCTTGCGAGTGCGGACCCCATATTTCTCGATCAGCCGTTCGAGGAGCATGTGCGCGAGCGCGGGGATGTCCTCGGGACGCTCCCGAAGGGGCGCGAGAACGATGCGCAGCACGGCGATGCGGTGGAAGAGGTCGGCCCGGAAGCGCCCCGAGGGCACCGCCCTGGAGAGGTCGCACGAGGTCGCCGAGAGCACGCGCACATCCAGGGCCCGTAGTCTCTCCTCCCCAACCCGGCGCACTTCCCGGTCCTCCAGCACGGTGAGCAGCTTCGCCTGCTGGTGTTGCGGGAGTTCAGCGACCTCGTCCAGGAACAGGGTGCCGCCGTCCGCAGCCTCGAAGAGTCCGCGCCGACTCTCGACGGCCCCTGTAAACGCGCCCCGGCGGTGACCGAAGAATTCACTCTCGAACAGTCCCTCGGGGATCCCGGAGCAATTGACCGGGACCAGCGGGGCACCGCGGCGACCGCTGTGAGCGTGGATGAGGCGGGCGGTAAGGCTCTTACCGGTGCCGGTCTCCCCCGTAATGAGCACCGGCACCTCCACGTCCGCGGCCCGGGCGATCAGGCGGCGGGCGCGCTCCATCTGGGGACTCTCGCCCAACAGCTCCCGCTTGATGCTTTGTACGGTGCTGAGCATCGTCCCCCTCGTGCGCCACTCTGTGCCCGCTGCATTCCGGGCACCACAAATCTCGCCCTTTCAGGCGGGCGTTGGGATGGCAGTCGGGGATGACTGCCGGGGGAGCCGACTGGAAGCGGGGGGAAGCCCCCCTCAGGAACTACTTGTACCGATACGTGACGCGTCCCTTCGACAGGTCGTAGGGAGACATCTCGCACTTCACGCGGTCGCCTTCCAGCACCCGGATGTAGTGCTGGCGCATCTTTCCGGAGAGATACGCGTGGATCTGGTGTCCGTTCTCGAGCCGGACACGGAAGGTCGCGTTGGGGAGAACTTCGATTACGGTTCCTTCGATTTCGATTGCCTGTTTTGCCAAGGGCGGGCCTCTTATCCTGCGAAAGGGGACGGCACGTCAGCCGACCCTCCATGACGCGAGCCTTGTCGCTCCAGGAGGATGGGCGGCCATGAATTTCACACCCGGGGAGGAGCGCCTCCTCAAGGAGGGCCTGGACAGCGGCAAGCCGCCTCTGTGCCCCAGGTGCCGATCAACGATGGTTCGGCGCGATGTTCGCCCACGTTCGGACGTCTCGTACGTGCGCGACCGCATCTGGTTGATGTGCGAGCGGTGCCGACGCACCGCCGTGCTCGATCGAAAGTAACGACTCCGCGTCTCGGCTCCACCCCCGGTCTCGAACGCGAGTGCCATCCAACTCCCGCTCCGTGCGGGTTCCAGCGGCAATTCCTGTTCCATCGGCAATGCTATAAACGGAATCGGTAGCTCACCTTCGCAAACAGGCCGTCCGCCTGTGGCGCGACGCGTCGGAAGCGGAAGGCTGCCGAATCCTCCATCTCGCGCGTGTAGCCGACGTACATCACGGTGCCGGGCGACGGCTCATAGCTGAGCAGCACTTCGACGTGGATATCCAGTCCGTGAGCACCCGAAAGAGCGCTGCATGTATCGCCGATACAGGATTCGAGGGGGAGGCCGCTGACCGGGTTCAACAACGGTTCCTGATCCCGGTGGCTGTACTCGAAGATGCTGCGCAGGAAGAGAGCCTTGGAGAACTGATACTGGGCCCGGATCCGCGGAATCGTCGCCGCCGAGTATTGCCCGCCGCGCTTGCGGATGAGCGTCTCGTGCGTCACTCCGACCTCGGCCTGCAGCGACGTGAAGGGGTAGAGGTTCAGGCTCACGCTGCCGGAGTACTGGTCGGCGGCCTCGATGGGCACGTCCAGTGTCCGGTAGAACAGCGGCGCCTCGGCCCAGCTGAAGCGGATGTTGCCGCGCACCTTGCTCCAGGAGCTGGCCATCAGAAAAGCGGTGGCGCTGTGCAGGCCCTGGAAGTTCGACTGGCTGACCGAAAGCGGTGTCAGCATATCCTCACGTTCCCGTGTGAAGAGTCCGCTGTAGTCACTCTCGGGGAAGAAGAAATCGGTGCGCGTGCCGGTCAGGAAGAGGGTGATGTTGTTGCGGAAGGAGGCCGTGCCGGTGAGCCGGATCTCCCTCTCCTCGGTGCTGCTCCCGTCCCAGAAGGCATCGTGGTCCCAGAGCGTGCGGAATGAGAGTGACGGCCCCCAGCGCTCCACCAGCGCGCCCGGCTCGCCGATGCTGTTGACTGAGGCGTTTCCCTGAATCTGCGTCAGCCCGACGCGCCGGATGAACCCGCTGGCGGCTTCGAAGGCGGGCTCGATGTTCTCGAACTCGCCGTTAAAGGAGAAGGTGCGCCCGGTGCGCGCGAAGCTTGCGGAGGTGAGCGTCCCCCATTCCGAGCCGCCTTCGTTCATGCCCCGGACACTGCCGGCACCGAGGAGCTGAAGGGTGTAGCGCCCACCCATGACCAGCCGCGTGTCGGCGCTCACGACCCGGTTGAAGACGTCGGTGGAACGCGTTCGGTCGGTATAGGTCAGCCCCATGGTCGAACTGGTTCCCAGATCGCGCCGCATGCGCACCAGATTCACGATGGCGTCATTGCCCGAGCTGCTCGACTCGACCTGGTCGACGGCTCCCATATAGCCGACGTTGAAGCTTCCGACCTTCCCGGTGATCTTCGCGCCCGCGATCGGATCGACGACCGAGCGTGTATAGACGAGCTGCTTCGGCAGCTGGAAGATGTCCATTCCCTCGAGGAAGAACGGACGCTTTTCGGGGAAGAAGAGGGCGAATCGCTCGTTGACGGCGATCTGGCCCGCGTCGGCTTCCACCTGGCTGAAGTCCGGGTTGTAGGTGCCGTCCAGAGTGAGATTCGAGGTGATGCCGTAGGTCGTGTAGAAACCGAAGTCGCCGTCCGGATCGTCGCGCTCGAAGACACCCGTTTCACTGTTCCGGACGCCCAGACGCTTGCCGGTGACGACGGGGTTCATCTCAAGGAACAGCCCCGGATCCAGTTCCAGGAGGCTGTCCAGGGTTCCGTTCTGCTCGAGCTGGTTGGCCAGGTCGCGCGAGAGCGGCGCCCACGACTGCTGATAGCCGGTGCGCTGTACCCGGCGCATGATGTTGATGCCCCAGGATTGGGCGGGCACGTTCTGGAAGCGGATGCTCTTGAACGGGATGCGGATCTCGACGGTGTACCCCTGGTCGTCCAGGCGGCCGTCCGACTCCCAGATGAAGTCCGGATTGTAGTCCACGGGAGGAGGGCCGAATCCACCGCCGCGGCGACCGCCGCCACCACCGCCACCACCACCGCGCCGCCCGCGACCGCCGCCGCCGCCACCGCTCCCTCCCTCGACCCAGATGCCATCCTGCTGGACGCCGTAGGCGTTGACCATGAAGCTGTAGGCCCGGCGCTTGTCGTTGAAGGTGTCCAGCACGATACGGATGTAGTCGTCGGACCGGGCAAAGCTGTCGCGTTCGCTGAGGGAGGCGCGCACCTCGGCCGGGTCGCTGTCGTGGGCCCGAATCCCGAAATAGATGGCGTCGTCGCTTACCAGAACCAGCGCCTCGGTCGGCTGAACCGCGGGGATTCCCTCGACCGGATCGTACTGGCTGAAGTTGCGCAGCAGCGCGGCGCCCTCCCATGCGGCGTCGTCCAGGCGACCATCGATGTCGATGTCCGGATCCTCGAGCCGTGGCGTGGCGATCTCGAGCTGCCCGGCGGACCCGTCGTATTCCGCCACCGCGGGCGGGCTCGCCGGGACGTCGCCCTGGCCGGGGACGAGAATGGCCTGTATCGCAAGTAGCTTGAGAATCATTCGAGGCGAGATGCTCCGGAAGCGGGCTGGCTTGTCTGGGTGCGCCTGGCGAACGCCGCCGCAGCCGGACGCACGTACGCAAGCCTTTCAACCTACCTTCTGGACACGCACGCGGGAAGCAGTGTTGACATGCGGGCGCGGGAGTCGCTTCATTTCCACAGGGTCGAAGTTGCGCCGGTCTCGTTTCCGGAGCCCGGCACGACTTCAGGCTGACCTTGATGGGGTGTAGCTCAACCGGCAGAGCGCCTGGCTGTTAACCAGGAGGTTGGAGGTTCGAGCCCTCCCGCCCCAGTCGGCCGAATGTCCCGCCTGCGGCTGCCTCCCCTCCGCTGGTTCTTCACCTGGTCTGGAATGTCAACGGAATGGCAATCCAGACGGGCACGGCCTCGTCTTGGTTGAGCGCTGGCGTGAAACGCATGGCGCGGGCAACCCGGAGGGCCGCGGAGTCGAGCGCTTCGTGACCCGAGGCCTGGGCGACGAGTACCCTTTGCACCACGCCCTCGGCGTCGATGAAGAAGTGTACCTGGACCGTCCCTCCAATCCCTGCCTCCTTCAGCATCGGAGGGTATTCTCTCTCCAAGGCCAGTTGCGCCTCCCGCTCGTTCAGCAGGTCGGGACGTACCGTGAAGGGCGTGACGGTCGGGGCGTCGGCCAGGGAGACTTCCTGTCGGGTGCGGGGGTCGGGGCTGAAATCGAAGACGTTGGCAACCCGGAGGGCGGCCTCCTCGAGTCCTTCGGGCCCCGCGGGCCGGGGCCGGAGGGTTCTCCGCACCCTACCCTCCGCGTCAATGAAGAAGTGCACTACTCTCCCTCCCATGCCTGCTTCCCTCAGGATCGGAGGATATTGTCTCTCGAGCGCCTGCTGCGCCTCCTGCTGGTTCACCAAGTCGGGACGCACCGTGAAGGGAGTGAACGTCGGCTCTTGCATGAGGTCCGCCAGCCCAGCCTCCACCTGGGTATCCGGATCGCTCGCTTCCTCTTGCCGATCCGGGTTCTCCGGTGCGTCCGCCTGGTCCCGGGGGGACTCATTGTCAGCCCTGAACGTGATCGGGATGGCGATCCACACCGGCACGATCTCGTCCTCATTGCGCGCGGGGGTGAAACGCATGGCGCGGGCAACCCGGAGGGCCGCCTCGTCGAGGGCTTCGTGACCCGACGTCTGCTCGACCAGGACCCGCTGCACGCGGCCCTCGGTATCGATGAAGAAGTGCACCTGGACCGTTCCTCCAATGCCTGCGTCCCGCAGGATGGGAGGATATTCGTCCTCGATCGCCTGCATGACCTCCGTCTCGTTCACCAGGTCGGGACGCACGGTGAAGGGTGTGAAGGTGGGGGCGTCCGCCAGCGACGCCTCCTGCGGCACGTCGGAGTCCGCCGGGCGATCGCTGGAACCGGGCGCCGACCGCGCGCGACGGAGGCGTGAGAACACCTCCGCAAGCTCCTCGGAGGCGTCCGCTTGTCCACTACGCATGCGTTCGAGCGCATCCTCCAACTCGTCGGCGAGTTCGGCTGCCTCGTCCGGATCAGGCGGGGACTGGGGCCGACTCCTGGCATCCTCGTCGCGCGTGCTGAACGTGATCGGGATGGCTAACCAGACGGGGACGGGCTCACCAAGGTTACGCGCCGCGCTGAACCGAAATACGCGGGCCACCCGGAGGGCAGCCGAGTCGAGCACTTCGTGACCCGACGTCCGGGCGACCAGGACCCTTTGCACGTCGCCCTCGCCGGTAATGAAGAGGTGCACCTGCACCGTCCCTGCAATTCCCTCCTCCCGCAGCGTCCGGGGATACTCTTCCGCCAGGGCCTGCTGAACCTCCATCGGGTTCAGGAGTTCGGGACGTTCTTCAAAGGGCGTGATGGTCGGCGCTGCCGAAAGGTCCACCGGTTGCTCGGCCACCGACCCATCCTCGCCGCGAATCCGCGGCATCAAGACGGCCATGGTCACCAGGAGTGCAACCCCGAGAGCGAAGAACGCACCCTGAACGCGCCGCGCACGCGGCACTCGTTCCACCAGGCCCCGGATGCGACGCTCCAGCTGCGAACGCCCCTCGGCCAGGGATACGATCGCGAGACGATGCAGGCCGCTGCGTCCGGCGCCCACGCGAAGGAGCAAATCGCCGTAGGTGCGGCGGTGGCTCGGCATCCGCTGCATCACCCTGCGGTCGCAGTCCAGTTCGATGGCGAGGCTGAGACGGTGACGCTGCAGCCACAGAGCGGGGTTCCAGGGAAAGGCGAGCAGGGGCAGCGTCATGAGGAAACGAAGCCGGGCGTCGCCGGCGCGAATGTGCTCCGCCTCGTGCAGGAGGATCAGCTCCTGCTGGCTGGAGTTGATTGCGCGCACCCAGGCAGGGAGAACAACGCGCGGCCGCAGGAGACCGACCACGGTCGGGCCGGTCGTCCCGGACCAGAACACCGACCGATCGCCAAGAGAGCCGGGCTCCCACGACTTCCCCTCGCGCACCAGGCGGGCGAAGGCGAGCAGCACCGTCACTACGAGCAACGACGACAGAACCACCCAGCCCAGCAGGAGCACATCGTCGAAGGAGCGGAGCACCGAGTCGCTTGGGACCGTAACCTCCAGCGGCTCCAGCAGGACCGGCGCGACTGCCGGTGGTGCGACCTCCTGGCCCGGACCTGGGCCCAACAGCCGCAGCCCCGGCAAAACGATCGTCGCGACTCCCGCGATGACCCAGACCCACCGGGTCTGGCGGCCGCCAAGCGTGAGGAGCCTCTCGGTTGCCAGCCCGGCCACGAAGAACAACAGGCCGATTCCGGCCGACCAGAGCATCCACGCGGCAATCATTCTCCTTCCTCCTTCTCAAGTCGCTCGTCGAGCAGCTTGCGCAGACGCCTGATGGTCCGGGCGGAGAGGCGCTCGTCGGTGACCAGATTGGTCATGAGCGTTTCGGTCGACCCTGAATAGACCTTGTCCCGGAGTCTGTCGAGCACCGACCGGCCGGCCTCCTGGCGCGCCAGCAACGGGTGGTAGCGGTGCGCACGACCCTCCTTCTCATGGCCAACAAGGCCCTTCGACTCGAGGATTCTGAGCACCGTGAGGACGGTGGTGTAGGCCAGATCGTCGTCCAGCCGGGCGTTGACTTCGGCCACCGTGGCGGAACCCAGGTCCCACAGGACCGCCATGACGTCCATTTCGCGAGTGGTGAGATTTGTCACACGCTCCTCCCAAGGCGTAACAGGGCGTCGAGAACACCCATCTGATACGATGAGGAGCGAGGGGCGGGTCTGTCAACTAGACATTTAGTAGACGTGCGGAATGGAAGCGTCGACTATCGCGTCTGGAAGGTGATGGGAACCGCGATCCACACCGGCACGACCTTGTCCAGATTCAGCGCCGGGGTGAACTGGAAGACGTTTGCAACGCGTAGCGCGGCCTCGTCGAGGGAGGCATACCCGGAGGTCTGAGCCACCAGGGTTCTCTGAACGGCCCCTTCCTCGTCAATGAAGAAATTCACGGTCACCTGCCCGCCGATGCCCGAATCCCGCAGGATCGAGGGGTATTCACGCTCGAGCGCGCGTTCGACTTCCCGCTCGTTGATGAGATCCGGGCGGACCGTGTGGGGGGTGAAGGTGGGCGCGGCCGACAAATCGATGGCCTCGTCATCCGGCGGAGGCGGAAGCTCCTCGACCGGATTGTCCTCGAAGGTGGTCAGCGCGATCGTGATGTCCTCGCTGATGTCGGCCGCAGCGATCACGGGGGTCGCGGGCCGGCTGATCGCCTGTGGCGGGGGCGGAATCTCGATCTCGGGCGGGATGTTGACGGCCTCGAACTCCTCGGAGTCGAAGGAGACGTCGTCCGCGGTCATGTTCGGCCAGAACATGAACAGCGCGAAGTGAAACGCGGTCGCGACCACAACAGATCCCCAGAACCAGGTGTTGAACGACTTCTTGAAGCGGTCGTTCGCCGTCTCCATGGAAGGGGTGTCCAGAGACGAGGCTTTCGGGTGCACCTGTCCCAAGTCGGTGTCGTTCATCGTCTCTCTCCCGGGATGAGGCGTTTCCAGGTACTACTAATGTTCTAGTAGCACGATATGGGAGCCTGCCCGCTCTGTCAACTATAGATTTAGTAGATGGGCGGACGGAGAGCTTCCAGGTCTCGGTTCCCTATCCGGGTCTGCAGCACCGCCATGGGCCGGACGGCATCGCGTCGGATCGTCCGTCAGGTGTCGGCGATGACCTCATGCAGCACCGCCACTTCCGATGGAGGCAGGGCGAAGAGCAGCCAACCACCGCCGAGGTCGATGTTCGGCAAGGAGAGCACGTCGCGGAAAAAGCTCCGGTCGGCAACTGGATCCGTGCTGTAGAGGATGGCATGCGCGCCGGTGATCATAACTGTGCTGATTGCCTCCCCGAATGGGAAACCGGGCCGCGGGGCTGAACACTCCCCGCGGCCCGGCCTGATTCGACCCGCCGCGAATCAGCTGATCGGCGGGACGTTGGGGTTGCGGTCGCGCTCCGACTCGGGAATGTCGAAGCAGTACGACCTCGGGTTGCGCGTGAACATGTCGGTGCGTGACCCCGGGGCAAACGCGGTGCTTCCCCAGTCGGGCGTATCCAGCGCCCCGGGCGTATTGGTCGCAGCCCAACGTCGCTCGTCACCGAGCCTGCGCCCCTCGAGCCAGAGCTCGATGTAGCGCTCCCGCTTGAGGAAGGTCCAGGCTTCCTCCATGCTCATTGCGACCCAGGGATCCAGCGCTTCGCCGGTGGTGTCGCTGATGTTGCGGGTGCGCACGCGGTTGATGATGGTCATGGCCGCCTGCCAGTTCCCGGAGTTGAGCTGGGCCTCGGCTTCCAGGAGCCGCATCTCCCAGCCGCTGACGATGCGCTGGTCGTCGTTGCGGCTGTTGTACTTGCGCTGGTTCTTCCACTCCACCTGGCCGTAGGTGTCCAGGCTCGCGGTGGCGTAGGGAATGTTCGCGTCCTCGAACCAGGGCGTCCTGGGATCTCCCGTCTGCGTGTAGTAGTCGTCGAAGAAGGTGTAGATCACCGAGTAGGATCCTGCCGGCTGGCGCGCGTTGGCCTCGAAGATGGTGTTGTAGTAGGGCTGGAGCTCATCGTCGTAGTTGATCCAGAAGACGAAGTCGTCCGGGATCGTCGCGGCGTCCGAAGCGGCCGCACCCCAGTCCCCCAGCCAGGCGTGCGCGGCTGCTCGACCGCCCCGTGCCGCGTGGGTCTCCTCGGGCGTCGAAGCGTACCCAAGAGCCGCGGTGAAGCTGGCGACGGCGCGCTCGAAGTTCCCTGACGACCCCTGCTCGTAGGTGCCGGGCGTGGTATCGTCCGGATCCGTGGGACCGAGCACCGCGTCGCACCAGAACTCTCCCATGGTGCGGTAGGCGAAGGCGTTCCACAGATACGCCTGGTACAGAATGTTGTCTGGCGCTCCGACCTCGAGGAACCGGCTGATCGCCGTCTCCGTGATGAAGCGCGCCTGCACTCCGTCGTTCCAGCGATTGGAAAAGCTGCCGGGCAGAATGTGCCCCGACTGGGTAATCGGGTCGTGACCCATGAACCCGGTCTGGCCTCCGGGGAAGAGTTCCCGCGCCAGGATGGCGTGGGTATAGCTCCCGTAGGTCAGCAGCTCAGCCAGGCGGCGCACGCCGCCGTTGACGAGTCCCTGCTGGGACGCGGGCTGCGCCAGGAACTCGTCCTGGACCGGTCCGGGGTTGGTCACCTCGCAGCCGGATGCGGTCACCCCCGCGGCTCCGGCGATGAGAAGGACCCGGGTGAAGCGGATTCCGATGTGTCTTGCTCTGTTCTCGTTCATCGTTCAGCCCTCCCCTAGAAGGTGACCCGGACGGACAGCCGGAAGGTGGCCGGAGATGGCACCCGCTCCGTCTGGCCTCCGATTCCGTCGTCGAGGGCGGGGCTGTTCCCCAGCGATTCGGGATCGTACCAGGGGATCTCCCGGAACCAGTCGTAGGCGTTGCTGAGGGTGGCGGTGAGCGTGGCGTTGGATATCCTCTCCGGGAAGATGGCGTCCACGGGCACCGTGAGGCTCACGTGGCGAAGCTTGAAGTAGTCGGCATCGAACCAGTAGTCGCGGCCGAACCCGGGCGTACAGCGCTCGCGCCAGATGGCGGGCGTCTCGGACTTCAGCTCGATGGAGGTCTTGGGGGAGACGTACCACGGGAAGCAGAGCGGCGAACGCACCGAGCGGCTGATGGAGATCTCGTTGACGTACTGAACGTGCCCGGCCAGGTATTCTCCGCGCGCGGAGAGAAGGATGTTGCTCGGGAGGCGCAGCGCGAGCGTCGGCGTGATGATGCGCGTGGGCAACTGCGGCCCGATGATCACGTTCTCGCCGGTCCTGCCCGGCGCCGCAGGCGTATACGGATCGTCGTCGAACTGGGGGGGCGCGATCTCGTCCCGATTGATGACCCGGCGGCCCATCTCCACGGGTAGCTGCTGCCCTTCGATGATCCATCCGCCGAGATCAAAGAAACGGTCAATGCACTTGGCGTTGGGGTCGCGCGCCAGCACGACGTCGCTCGGCTCGGTCTCGCCCTTGCACAGGCTGACCACGTTCGAATTCGTGGTGGCGATGCCCAGCCCGGCATCCACGGCGAAGCTCGAACTCTGGAACAGCGTTGCGTCGAGCTGCAGCTCCACGCCGGAGTTGTCGACGGTGCCGACGTTCTCCAGCTGGCTCTGGGTGAAGCCCTGTGAGGGGATGGCGCTGACGCTCATGAGGGCGTCGGTGGTGCGCTGATCGAAGTAGGTGAAGGTGGCCCTCAGCCGGTCGTCCAGCCACGCGCCGTCGAAGCCCACCTCCCACTCGCGGGTCACCTCGGGTCCCAGGTCGGGATTCCCCAGGTTTTCCGGCGTGAACGCCGGCGTGCCCGCGTAGCCGGAGGGTTCCCACGTCCTCACCGCGTCGAAGGCGCCAGGGGCCCGCCCCGACTGGCCGTATGCGGCGCGCAGCTTGATGGACCCGTATCCCGGATCCCAGAAGTCCTCGTCGCTGATCACCCAGGTGCCGCTCACCTTCGGATAGACCTGGAGTCCGAAGCCCGAGCCGAAGGCGCTGTTGCCGTCGACCCGGATTCCGCCGGTGACGAAGTACTTGTTGCTGATGTCGAAGACGTTCTGGAAGAAGAAGCCCGCGTTCCAGACTTTCTCGCGATCCTCCTCCGCCACCTTGATGGCGGCTGAACTCACCGTCGGCTCCGCCGCACCGGGGAAGTCCTCGCCCAGCAGCCGCAGGCGGACCTCCGAATCTCCGATGGCCTGTCCGCCCCAGGAGAAGTTCGAGTTGATGGTGGACGTGACGGGGAGGTTGAAGGTCCCCACGTAGTCGAAGGTCAGCACCCGCCTCTGGAAGGTATCGTTGGTGCGCGAGCCCAGTGGCTTCAGGAAGAAGCCGAAGTTGCGCTGGTTCTGCCCCTCCTGATTCGAATAGTCGTAGCCGAAGGTGAAGCGGTTGGTCAGCCGGGCCTGGGGCGTATAGGTCAGGGTGATCCCGGAGTTGAGCCGCTCGTTGGTCTGGTTGAACTCGTATTCCAGCAGCTTGCCGATCTCGCGCGGATCCGCCGAGCCCACGTAGTTGCGCTCCTGGCGGAAGGCGTTCAGCTGAATCCCCTCGGCGTTGTTCCCCGACGGAGTGCCGCTCAGCCACTGGCTGGTGTAGCCGGTGTTCCACTGGATCTGGAGGTCCTCCACCGGCGTCATCGTGAAGTTGCCGCGGAAGTTGTATTTCTCCAGCTCGTCGTTGGCGAGCACGTAACTGTCGTCCTGGTACTGCCCGGAGATGAAGTACTGGAGGTTCTGACCGCCTCCGCGCACCGAAAGCAGGTAGTTCTGGAACCAGACCGACCCCGGCCAGCTGCAGGCGCCCTGCGTACTCGCGTTCACGCCCTGCCAGCGGTCGTCGTCGGTCACGCAGTCGGGCGCATACTGACCCCCTTCGTAGCCGCCGCCCCACCAGGCGTCGCGCATGTAGTGCTCCATCTGGATGAAGTCGCCGCCCGGGGCCCCGAACGGCTGCATCCACCCGGTACCCTGCTGAATCTCGGCGGTCCAGACGGGCGCGCCGGCCGAGCCGCGCTTGGTGAACACCTGGATGACGCCGGCCGAGGCTTCCGTGCCGTACAGCGTGGTCGCCGCGGAGCCCTTGATGACCTCGATGCGCTCGATGTCGTTGGGGTTGATCATGTCGAGCGGGGTCACGGTGATGAGGGCGGGCCGGCCGAGTCCGGTGCCCGGGGTCTCCACGCGCGGGAAGGCGTCGTCCATGATTCTGACGCCGTCCACATAGATGATCGGCTGGTTGGACATGGATACGCTGGAGTTGCCGCGCAGGCGGATCTGCTTCCCCTGTGCGGGCTCGCTGCTGCCGCCGATGACGTGCACGCCGGGCGTGGACGCCTGCAGCAGTTCCGACACGTTGACCTGGCGCTCGGGCACGTCGGCGAGGTTGATCTGCGCGATGGCGTTGCCGATCTCGCGCCGGCGGGCGGCGCCCGCCGCCCCGGTGACAACAATCTCATCGAGCCCGAGGGCCTCGGTGGTCATGGCGAAGTCCATCGTGACGGTCCCGTCGGCGGGGACGTCGACCGACTCGGTCAGGGTCTGAAAGCCGATGCGCTCGGACCGCAGCTCATACGAACCGGGAGGTACGTTGAGGACGAGGTAGCGTCCGTTCGACCGGGTCAGCGTCCCCAGCGAGGAGCCGACCATGTACACCTGCACCTCGCCAAGCGGAGCGCCCGACTGCGCGTCGGTGACGACCCCCGTAACCCGGCCGTTCTGGGCGTACGCGGGTGCGGGCGCGAGGAGCAGGAGGCCCGCTACAACCGGGACGCCCAACCCTCCCTTGCCGAAACGGCGGAATGCGCAGGATTTGCGCGAGAACTGCGGGGACAATCGGGACATCATGGAGCCCTCCTTCGGCGACACACGTCACCGGCGTTGCGCCCGGTGCGCCGAGAAACAGACTCCTGCCAAATGCCCCTGGGACCAAAATCCCAGACCGCGCGTGGACGAATCGCCCGTCTCAACTGACGCTGGTGCTGGTGAATAGAGGGGGTCGAACCGTAATCTTCCAGAATTCGCTCCGAGAGAGGGTTACGCAAGGAGAGGCTGCCATGCGAGGGACCGTTGGGCTGACCATCTGCACTGCGACGATCGTGCTCGCTTCCTCCGCGTGTTATCGCTACGTGCCCATCGCAACCGCCGCGGCGGCCCCCGGGGAGCCGGTCAGGGTCTACGTGACCCGGGAGGGCGCGGACGGCCTCCGTGAGGTCTACGAGGTGGACGCGGCGGTGCCGACCCTGCGCGGGACGATCGTGGGGCGGGACGCTGGTGACCTGTTGCTGGCCGTGCAGGTCGCCCAACGCCAGGTGGGCTTCCAGGCCATCGGTCTCGAACAGAATGTGCGAATCCCCGAGAGCGAGATCCTGGCCACCGAACGGCGGTCGCTGAACGGCTTGGCCACCTCCGCCTTCGTGGGCGTCGTGGCTGGGGGCGTTGCCGCGATTCTGACGCTTATTCTGGAGTCGGAGGGCGAACCCGCACAGCCGCCGCCGGAACCGGATCTGATGGTGCCGCTGATCTCGGTACCGGTGGGAAGGTAGGTGGGCGGCCGTCAGGGCCGGCGCCGTGAGGCGCTGCAGTCGGTGAGGTTCACGCAGGTCACCTCGTAAAGATCCCGCTGCCCCGGCGGCAGCGCCAGCACGCTGGCCGCCGCGACCGCGTCCCGGATGTCCACCGGCTGTCCCGGCCGGAAGGTGATGGTGGCGCGCCAGCGCTGGCCGCCGCCGTCCCCGTAGGACTCCACTCTCGCCTCGGTCACCCACGGCACTTCGGCGAAGGCGCGGTTCAGGTCCCCCAGATCGGTCGCGCCTCGCGGGCCGGTCGCGAGCGGAAGCCACACGGTCTCGACCGAGAACGGATGGTTGTCGCGCCAGCGGTTGAGCGCCGCGTTCACCTGCGCGTAATCCCTCCCCGTGTTGAGGAGATGCTGGGCGTAGGACTGGAGCAACAGGTCGTTGTGCTTGACGTCCGAGTCGAGCGCCTCCTCGAGGTGCTCCAGGAAGGTCTCCTCGTCTCCCTGCTGCAACGCCTGCACCGCCTCCAGGAAATCGGTGTCCGGGTCTCCCGGATTGATCACCGAAACCACTTCGGTCATGGCCGACCACTTCTCGCTCAGGAAGTCGACCGGTTCCTGTCCCCGCGAGACCAGGTATTCCCGCGCCCCGACGACCACGGCGATCGCGTAGATGCCTATGAGCATGCGATAACGGCGGTACCAGTCCGGGATCACGCCTGCATTTCCTCCTTCAGATGTTGTGGCTGCCGGAGCCGGACGTTGTGGCTGCTGGAGCCGGATGTTGTGGCTGCTAGAGCCCCTTCTGGGTCTGCTTGTCGCGCACCTTCCAGATGAACGAATCCAGGTAGTAGTGCATAAGCCCGTAGGCGTAGACCATCATCTGCGAGAAGAGCGCGTATCCGCTCGAGTAGTCGAGGGCCGGAATCCCGAACTCGGGGAGCGCGGGATAGGGCGCGAAGTTCACCACCCCGAAGCCGAATTCGTCCAGGGGGCGGTTGATGACGAGCTGGAACAGAACGGCGTAGGCCGCGCCGCCCACGAGGAACCAGCGAAGTCTGCCCGGACCCGTGACGCGGGACCAGAACCCGGGTCTGGAGGCTCCCTTGCTCGCGGTCCGGCGCATGTAGGAATACACCATGACGATGTACTGAACCCCGTGCATGAGGCGATGCGCGACCGCATAGAGCAGGATCGAGGTGGTCTGCCAGGCGACGAAGTACCAGAGGAAGTAGCTGGCGCCGATGAACAGGTACTTGATGGGGTTGATGGTTCCGCCCGCGGCCACGATCCGCCTGAGGTGCAGCGCGTAGACGATGAGGTATCCCACCAGCACGATCTGGCTGACCGTCAGCAGCCCGTCCACGAACCCCGCCGATACCGGCACGTGCATCCGGTGCAGCTCCCGGATCCAGAGGAAGCGGAACATGGGTGCGCTCACGAACATGAAGCCGTAGAGCACGCAGTGCAGGCCGAGGTCGAAGCGGCGCGTCGAGGGGATTCCGGCGCCGGCCTTGAAGTCGTAGATGCGCGCGAGCCCGTGCTGCTGCATGAGGCTGTGCTGATGGTCCCAGGCGGTGACCAGCAGAAGCAGGGTGATGGGCGCGAACTGGAGGCCGAGCACGGTGAAGCCGACGATCACCACCGGGCCCGCGATCAGGCGGCTCCTGAACCGCTCCCAGATGTCGGGCATGCCGTAGGAGCGGACCCATCCCGCGTAGTGGTGGGGGATGGTGATCCACAGGTTGATCGACGCCACCGCCACGTAGGGAAGCCAGGCCTGGAAGCCCATCGCGAGCGCGACGGCGAAGAAGGGCAGGCCGAGGAACCACACCATGTCCGCTCGGCGATTGAGAATGTAGCCCGTCTTGAACATGCCCGTCAGATCGAGTTCATGGCGTTCGGAAGGGCCCCCCGGCGTCCGGAAGGTATTCTGAAAGATGTTTGCGCGGAACAATTCGCGCCAATCGGGAACATAGGTCTGCGGCGTGCCGCGCCGCCGCATCGGC